>JBGPPK010000001.1:0-720503 GCA_041488515.1 Terriglobia bacterium
ATGCGCGGGCAATCGGTATTGCGGCGGGCGGAGGGGCAATTTACTCCGCGGATGGCATGCTGGAGCCGGTCCGCAAACCCTTGACCGAGCTTTTAAAGCAAAACACCAAAATCAGCGATAACGTGCTGGCGCCCCTGGTCCGCTAGGATGGCCGGGATTGATCAAAAATGCCTCAGGGAGTGGAGCGAAGCGACAACTAACGATTGGGCGCTCTCACCTTGCGGTCCTCCGGCTTCATGGCATTGAACTCCGCCGACTTGCCCCGGGGAATACTCAGCGTTTGCCACTCGGCTCCGCGCAGGTGCTTGCCCAGGTAGAGAATCTGCCCCACATGATATGCCGTATGCATCAGGCTGCGGTTCATCGCCTGCAGAATGGTATGCGGCGCGTCGCGGATGGTTACCGTACGGCTGAAATCTTCCGGCGTGAGAGAGGCGATGGCATCGAACAGGATCTGGAACCCCTCTTCCCAGCGGCGCATCAGGTCCGTGCGGGTGTCGGCCGCTGTCAGCACAAACTCCTGGTCGCGGTCGCGGTCCGGCTTTTCGCCGTCCGTGGTCAGAAAGTCTTTCCAGCGCGAACGCAGGTTGCCGGCAAGGTGCTTCACCACCACAGCGGTGCTGTTGGACTCGGCGTCAGGCGTATGGAAAAACTCCTGGTCGTTGAGTTGGGCCATGGCGCCGTCAGCCATGCGTTTATAGCCGCGAAAGCTGCGGCGGACCTCGTCATAGTAAGTCGCGGCAAAGCCGCCCTCGTCGGCCATGGTCGAAACCTCCTGATTTGCCTAGCTTAACAAGAAACTTGCACCCGAAAATGCCCCTGGTACGTATAACTGTTCAAGAGAGGCATTTTGGAGCAGACAGCAGGATTTGAGGACAATCGGCTGGATCTGGCGCTGACGCGGTCCGTCCAGGGTGACGGCCTGGCCTTCGCCGAACTGGTCCAGGAGCATCAGGGCATGGTGTTCAGCATTGCCTATCACTTCCTGCAGGACCGCGCCCTGGCGGAAGACCTGGCACAGGAGGTTTTTCTGGAGCTGTACCAGAGCCTCGACCGCATACAGTCTCCGGCGCACCTCACGTATTGGCTACGGCGGGTCACGGCCAATCGCTGCATTGACCAGGGACGAAAAAAGCAGCGCCGTCGTGAACTCGCGCTGGAAGAAGCGCCGGAACCGGCAACGCCGTCGCCCGTGGCAGACCCGATGCTGCTGGAGCGGCTGCAGCAGAGCCTGGCGGTTTTGCCGGAGAAGCAGCGCCTGGTGGTGATCATGAGATTTCAAGAAGGACTGGGCCCGGCCGAGATCGCGGAAGTGCTGGAGATGCCGGTGAACACAGTGAAGAGCACGCTGCATCGCTCGCTGGCCGACCTGCGCAAGGGGCTCACGCGCAAGATTCGAGAGGTACGATATGCATTTTTCTGAAGACGAGCTTCGTGAAGCGCTGAAACGCAAAGACCCCGGAGAGGGTTTCACCCAGCGCGTGATGGCAAGAGTGAACCAGGCCCAGGCTGAGGGCAAGACCGGGCTGGAAACAAAGAAGACCAATGGGTCTTTCTGGACATGGTGGAAACTGCGTCCGGCATGGATCATCGCGGTTGCGTCCGTCTTGTTTCTCGGATTCGCGTGGACGGGTTACCAGTACGCCGAGTATCGCCACCGCGAAGACGCAAGAATCGCCCAGGAAAACGAAAGGCAGTTGCGCGAGGCCGAAAGGGCCAGGGACCAGGCAATCTTGGCGCTGGAGATTGCCCGCTCCAAGTTGAACCATGTCCTGCAGCGTGCTCAACTCCCCGCGGCAACCGATGACAAGATCAGGAGACAACGTTTATGAACCGTGCAAGCAAAATGCTGATACGAACCCTTGTGGGGCTGGTTTTGTGCTGCCTGGCTGCGCGCGGCCAGGCACAGGATGCCAAGCTGCAACTCGGCAATCTGGACAAGTTGAGTGAAAAAGCCGCCCGGGTGACCGATGTAACACTGGATGGCTCCCTGCTTGAGTTCGCCATTAAGATCATCGAAAAAGCCGAGGAGAACGACGAGGACGTCAGACAGCTCAAGTCCATCGTCAAGAACCTCAAAGGAATCTACATCAAGAGCTTTGAGTTCGATGAGGCCAGCCAATACTCCAAGACTGACGTTGAGGCCATCCGTTCGCAGTTGACCTCGCCGCGCTGGACGAAGATCGTCCAGAGCATCGATAAGCGCCATAACGAGCACGACGAGATTTATCTGCTCAAGGTCGGCGAGCGGGTTGGCGGCGTGGTGATTCTGGTGGCAGAAGCCAAAGAGCTTACCGTGGTGAACATTGTGGGTGACATTCCCGTGGACAAAATCGCAGCCTTGGAGCGGCACTTTGCGCCCGGAGAAAAAGAACCAGGCAAAAACAAGCAGAAGAAGGAGAGCAACCATGACGAGGAATAAGGGGCGTTTCCTGTTCGTGATCGGGCTGGCGGCCGCTGCCTTTTCCGCGCCGCAGAAGGCTTCCGCCAACGACGACTTCGGCAAGATCGTCCATCACATTGAAACTCAGTACCACGTGCGCCGCCAGCATCGGTTCGCCATGGGGATGGCTGGGTTCGTGGTGAAGTTCTGGCATTTTGCCGGTGTCAAGAGCCTGAAGGGCGCCATCTTCGAAAACCAGCCATTCGTCAATGCCGCATCTGATACCAGGTTCGATGAAGTTGTTCGCGCTGCCATGGATTCCGGCTGGCAGCCCATGGTGCAGAGCTGGGACCGCCATACGGGAGAGAAGACCTATATCTACGCGCAGGACCTGGGCAAGGACCTAAGGGTACTGGTCATAAATCTTGAGCCGAATGAGGCCGTGGTGCTGCAGGTAAAAGTGGACCAGAAAAAACTTGGCGACTTCATCCAGGTAGCTGGCGTGGGACGCCGCCATCGCGACCGAGTAGTGCCCAGTGAAGAAGTTGCGCCGCGGAACGAGGAGCAGATCGAGGTAGCAGCCTCAGCCGCACAAAACTGGGACGGCTTGTGCCTCGAGAGCGGCGACAGTGGAGCAGGAGAAAACCGAGATCGACGTTAGGCGCGGATGGACTAGAAATCGAGGTTAACCTTGACGAAGTGCGCAACCCTTCACCACCATAACACCAGGGTTATGCCGTTGCGCTCCTCAGGCGGTTCTCCTGATCTCCTTAATGCCAACGTTAAGCCGCCGGCGCAGCAGCGCTCGCAGGGTCGCGCCGTCTGCGTATCCCACGCGAGTGGCAACTTCGTCCACGCTCGCGTTGCCCGTTTTCAAGAGATGCACCGCGCGTTCCACCCGCAAGCTCTGGAAATAAGACAGCGGTGACTTTCCGAGCACGCTCTGCATGTGGCGCGCGAGTGTCCGCTTGCTGGACCCAGTGGCTTTGGCCGCATCATCGAGCGAAAACCCCTTGCTCAATCTTGCCCGGGCCCAACCTTCGAAGCGTTGGACCAGGGGGTCCGCGTGGATCAGGTGGTCGGTCAGGGCATACGCAGACTGCGACGGACGGGAATCAACGATAAGATATTTCGCGGTGAGAGAAGCCAGCTGCGGACTGATCCCCCGAATCAGCCATAGGGCAAGATCCATATGGCTCAGCGCCGCCCCCGCAGTCACGAAGCGGCCCGATCTGACGATCATATTCGATTCTTCGAGCAACACGTTCGGGTATCGTTTGCGAAACAGCGGCGCCAACCACCAGGTTGTAGTTGCGCGCTGATGATCGAGCAGACCGGACTCAGCCATGACAAAGGTTCCGATGCAAGCGGCCGTCATGGTTGCACCGCGGCGGGACCACCGTTGCAGCGCGGCACTGGCATCCCGGATGTCTGGCCGGGCCAGGGCATTTTCCAAAGGACCGGGCATCTTGAATCCAATTGCGGGGACCACGACGCAGTCTGGCGTCCGCGCGTCAATAGCGTCAACTGGAACGCTGAGCCCTTGCGATGTTTTAATTGCCTTTCGCACCCCCACAATTTTCAGATCAAATCGTGGCACCGCAAGACCGGCGGCCTCAATCAATTCGTTCGCGGTCTGGAATGCATCGAGCACAGCCGAGAGGCCCAAATCAAAGACGCCGTCGAGTACAAGCACATTTACGCGCATGGCAATAATGATATCAAATAAGGCATTCTTGCCTCTAGCATAAAAACGCACCGAGACGTAGTCTCGGAACAGGCCGCACTCGGCCTAAGGAGAATTGAAAATGCTTTCACTTGGATTGTTTGTACGACTCGAGGCAAAACCCGGGAAGGAAAAAGAGGTCGCCGCCTTCCTGAAACAAGGTCTTCAACTGGCAAATCAGGAAGCGACCACTCCGCTGTGGTTCGCGCTGCGCCTGGGCCCATCCACGTTCGGCGTATTCGATGCGTTTGCCGATGAGTCGGGAAGGCAAGCCCACCTCAACGGGCCCATTGCCAAAGCACTCTTTGCCAAGGCCCCAGATCTATTGGCCGTGCCGCCTTCCATAGAAAAACATGAGGTTCTGGGAGCCAAGCTTCCGCAGGAGGTGGTAGTGGGCTAAAAGTGTGTTGCTGCCAGGGCGGCCCATTCCAGGCCGCCTCAAGCAACACAGAATCAGCCCGTCCAGCAAAGTTGGAATGGTGTTTGCCTGACGTTGCAGGAAGAACCGCAACCAGTGAACCGTAAGAGGCGGTTTATCCTCAAGGAACAGGCTTGCCAGCCGGGCGCTTGCCGGCGACGCGAGCATGTTTCTTTGCGGCTTCAGTCACGGCGATCAGTAAATCTTCCAGGTGGCGGTGCCCGGTGAGATAGCTGATCACCATCATCCGTATGACTGACTGTCCATTGACCAGCGTGGTTGAGATCCAGATCCGGCCGTCGCACGTGACCTCATGCACAATCGACTCATGGGCCGCGCGGCGCTCTTCTTCTGTTATTCCCGGCAGCTTCACGCGAAAGTTGACGATAGGAAGCATCTGCGGAGCGGCTAGCTCAAACAACTCTGAACTCCGTATGCAGTTGGCGAAGAACGCGGCCAGCTTCATCTGCCGGTCGATCAGCTCTTCATAAGCCTGGCGTCCGTGTACCTGGAGGGTCAGCCAAAGTTTGAGAGAATTCATCCGCCGCGACCACTGCGTGCTTACCTGAAAGTTGTCCAGCAGGGGCGCGGCGCCGGATTTCTTGGGCATGTAGGGCGTGCTGGTGGCAAACGCCTGTTGCAGCGCCTGGGGATGCGAGGTGAGCACCACGCCGGCGGCAAAGGGCATGGCCAGCCACTTGTGGGGATCGATGGTGACGGAATCGGCCAGCTCAATTCCGCGGAGCAGATCGCGGTGCTGGTCAGAGAAGATGGCGGCCGCTCCGTACGCGCCGTCCACGTGCAGCCAGAGCTGGTGGCGTTTGCATATCTGTGCCAAGGTGGCCAGATCGTCGATCGTCCCCGAATTCGTGGTGCCGGCCGTAGCGGCCACGCAGAATGGCGCAAAGCCCGAGGCTTTGTCGCGGGCAATTTCCGCTTCAAGCTGCCGCGAGTCCATCTGGACGTTGGCATTCACCGGAATGCGGCGCAGCGCTTTGCGGCCTAGCCCCAGCAGCCCGGCAGACTTGTCCAGCGAATGGTGTGCCTCCTCTGACGTGTAGAGCACAGGCCTGGCTGCGGCTGCCGCCAGACCGTCTTCCACCGTCTGGGGAAAGTGCGTCGCCAGCGCCATGGCCAGCGCGCTGAAGTTGGCTTCATTGCCGCCGCTGGTGAAGGTGCCGTCAAACGGCTTATCCCAGCCAACGCGCTCGCCGACCCAGCGCACGGTCTCACGTTCGATTCGCGCGGCAAGCTGCCCGCGCGCCAGGCTGGCCAGCTGAGGATTCAGCGCCGCCACCAGCGCTTCGGCCAGCACCGCCATATACGCCGGCGTTGGGTTCATCAGGCCAAAATAGTTGGCGCTGGGGACATGAAAGCCCTGAACCACCATTTCCGAACACAGATGGTCCAGAACTTTTTGGGCGTCGTTGCCGAATTCGGGCAGCGGCTCGCCGAGATCGGCGAAAGAGCGCAGCTCCTCAGGGAGCTGTACCGGGCGGTCCGCCAGGCTGGAGAAGTATTCATCGATGCGATCGATCAGCCTGTAGCCAAGCTGGCGGCGTGTCTCGGAATCAAAGTCAAATCCCATCCCAGTATCCGATTGCGTCTCCCCTGAAAGAGACTCTTTTTACCTGACACAACACGGATGTGCCCCGATCCAAAATGTCAGGAATCTCCTAGTCTATTCTGTCAGGAATCCGCCCGGCCTGTACCGGCATTCCTGAGCTGCCGTGCTCACACCCCTGGTAAGGCTCGGCGATCGCGTTCGTCGATCACAATGTCCAAGAAAAATCTTTGTGGAATCGTTGATGTGGCTCATCCGCAAAAAAAGGGCGGCATCGCTGCCGCCCGCAACCTCTGGAGGGAGAAGAAGGAGATCTACTTGCCTGGTGTTTGCTGCATTGGCTCTGTGTGTTTCTTCATGCGCTCCTGCCGCCGTTGCTGGCGCTCCTGCATGAGTTGTTGCGCCTTCTGCCGTTGCTCCGGAGTGAGCACGGCATAGACTTGCGACCTGGTGCGCTGCTTTTCCACCATCAAGTCCGTCATGATCTGGGCTTGTTTGGAGGCGAAGGCGCGGGCCTGGGTCTCGTTGAATGTTCCATTGATGTTTGCGTTCTCCGCCTGCTTGTTCTGGCGGAGCTGCTGCATCAGGGGCATCATTCTGCTTTTCTCATCGGCCATGATGCCCTTGATCTGGGTTTGCTGAGCGTCGGTCAGGTTCAACTCTTTGGCCATGTGTTTGAGCATCCAACCACTGTGGCGGCCAAAACCCATGCCGGGACGTTGCGCTAACGCGGATGTTGCCAGGCCTGCTGCCACGGCCATCAGAATCGCGGTAACAATGATAAATTTCTTGTGCATGAACCTACTCCTTTTACAATCCAAAACGGCAGCAGCATTACCCCGGCACAACGCGCTCTCCGGGCACCCCGGCAAAGGCTGCCATTAGTGTTAACCCAACGCGCAAAGAAATGACGTTATGAGTTGTTAATTCGGTTATCATGCCTTCACATTTCTTAACCCCGCCCGGATACAGCGAGGGTTTAAGGTGGCAAGTAATGGTTTCAGTCCTGCTCATCGACGACGATACAGAGTTAAGCAAGCTGCTGGAGGAGTACCTCCAGAGCGAGCAGTTCGAACTTCACGCCGCGCATGACGGCCCCGGCGGCCTCGAGAAAGCCCTGGCCAATCACTATGCGGCTGTGATCCTGGACGTGATGCTTCCCGGCATGAGCGGCCTTGACGTGCTCAAGCAGCTCCGGCAGAAGAGTTCAGTGCCGGTGCTTATGCTGACGGCGCGAGGCAGCGAACTGGATCGAATCCTGGGGTTGGAGCTGGGCGCGGATGACTATCTGCCCAAGCCTTTCAACCCGCGCGAACTGGTGGCCCGGCTGCGCGCGATCCTGCGCCGTGCTTCCAACGGCGCGCCGTCCGCCACTTCTCAGCCGGTCCATCTAGCGGGCGTTGACCTGCATCCTGAGTCGCGCAGCGTGACCTGCAACGGCAAGCCGGTAAGCCTCACCGGCGCGGAGTTCGATCTGCTCTATGCTTTCCTGCGTAACCCGGGAAAAATCATCAGCCGGGAAGACCTGACGCAGGCCGCTCTGGGCAGGCCGATGTCTCCCATGGACCGCAGCATCGATGTCCATGTGAGCAACCTGCGGCGCAAGCTCGGTCCTTATGATGGCGAGCAGGAGCGTATCAAGGCCATCCGTGGCAGTGGTTACGTCTATCTGCTTCCGGGAGAGCAGTCGTGAAATACCGCAGTCTTTTTCTCAAGATATTTTTCTGCTTCTGGCTTGCGGCCGCGGCCATGATCGGAGCGTTGAACCTGATGCTCTGGTTCTCCTTCGCCCAGGATCCCAATCCGGAGCGCAGACGCGGCGCTCTGGGTGAGGCGCTCAATCTGTATGCCGAGTCGGCTGTGCAGGTCTATGACAGCGAAGGTCCGCAGGCTTTTGAACAATACGTCAATCGCTCGCTCAAGGAAGCCGGCACCGAAATAGAGTTATTTGACGGGGATGGAAAGACCCTTACCGCGCCAACTCCGGGAGAAGCGTCCGATGTGGCTGCTGAGATAAAACGGACGGGACAACACATTTCCCATGTGACGGCTTTGGGAAGAATAACGTGGGGAAGGTCGGTGGTGGCGCCCAGCGGCTTCAGTTATATCTTTGTCACCCGTTTGCGCCAGCCTTATGTGTTCCGGGGGCTACCGCCGTGGGGAATCGCGCTCAGCATTCTGGCTGCGGGAGTCATTTCCTACCTCCTGGCGCTTTACCTGACCTCGCCGGTAAAAAAGCTCAAATCCGTGGTCCAGTCTTTTGCTGAAGGCAACCTGGATGCGCGCGTAACCCCGCAGTTGGGCAGCCGGCATGACGAACTGGCCGACCTGGGCCGGGAATTCGATCACATGGCCGAGCGCATCGCCGCGCTTATTTCTTCGCAGACCCGTCTGCTGGCCGACATTTCCCATGAGCTGCGCTCTCCGCTTGCCCGCCTGACGGTGGCCCTGGAACTGGCGCGCAAGAACACCTCGGGCAAGGGAATTGCCGCGCTGGACAGGATTGAAATGGAATCGGAGCGCGTCAATAGCCTTGTGGGCCAGCTGCTGGCGCTTACCCGTCTGGAAAGCGGCGCCGAGAGTGTCCCGCCGGAGATGGTGGCGCTGGAGGACCTGGTGCAACAGGTCATCGATGATGCCAACTACGAAGCCAAGCCGCAGCACAAAGAGGTCAAGTTGCTCCGGCTCGCGCCCTGCCGCGTTCGCGGCTCATCGGAACTTTTACGCAGCGGAATCGAAAATGTTGTCCGCAACGCCATTCGCTACACGGCCGAAGGCACGGCCGTCGAGGTCTCTCTTGGCGGCAGGCTTGACACCGCGGTGTTGACAGTGCGTGATCATGGCCCGGGCGTTCCCGAAGGTGAGCTGGCGCACATCTTTGAGCCTTTCTATCGCGTGGGCGAGGCACGCGAGCGCTCCAGCGGGGGCGTGGGGCTGGGACTCTCCATCGCCGAACGCACCGTAAAACTTCATAACGGCTCCATCCGCGCGGAAAATGTGGATGACGGTTTGCTGGTTACCATTGAGCTTCCGGTTTCTCCGGCGCCCGCCGCGGTCCAGCCGAAAGTGGAGAAGATGCCCGTCTCGTGAACCGGGCGGCATAAATCAACGGTATTGCAACCCAGAATGTTCCACAGCCCCGGCCATGCATCGCCTCTGCCCGGTGCATTGAAGATCGCCCTGAAGATCGCCCTGATGACGTGCCTGGTTACTTGCTTTCGCTTACCTCCGCGAAATCGACCTCGCCGGTCTGAGGGTTCTTTGTTGCGATGCCACACGCCGTGTGCTGGCCCTCTGCGTTGAACTTGCAACCAAATACCCCGTCTGCTTTGGCGCCACATTGGCCCGCATTCAGCTCCGCGATATACCAACCAGAGCCCACCGGCTGGCCTGCGGGATTTCCCTGGGCATAGACCGCTTCGAGGACATTACCGCTCATATTGCTATTGTTGCAGGCGAAATCGCCATTCCGGTAGGCGTATAGGATGCCGGCCTTCTGATCGTACAGAAACGCTGTGGTGACCACGCCCTGGATCATCTGCCCCATCGCGTCATGCTCTTCCCAATAACTGGATGGTTCGGACGTAGTTACCGCGACCCGGCCCTCTCCGATCGTATTTTTCTGGGCTTTGTGTCTCGCGTCCGCAGGCGGCGCCGGGGACATGGCGCGCGACTTTGGCAGTATTGGAACTTCAACCTTAGGTGATGCCTGCTGCTGTTGTGCGCCGGCAACACATGCAAAAAGAATAAGGCAACATAATGTCATGCACGATATGGCTTTGCTCATGGTCTTTCTCCCTGAATCCTTTTCCTGTTCCCGCCAGCATGCCATCACGGCGGCACAGCGACGACAACCGCAATCCTGTTTGCGTGGGGTGATTTGTTGTTCTACAGTGACGCGCAACCGAGGCAACTTCAGATTACACATGGCATGCAGCCGTTTGAACTGGCAAAAATTACAGCAGGTGAGATTCGGGAAGTTTTTGCCGCACTCCTGATGTCTGCGCGAATGGACAGTTGCTCAATCCGCTGCGAGCTGCCGGGTTCAGCGCTTGTGCTGGCTCAGGGAGAGCACATTACCGTCAGGGTCTTTGAACCATGCGATCTTGTCTCCGTTGGGCGTGGTCCAGATTCCCAGCACCTTGTCCTCGACAAAAGGGTACTTCTCGAACTGGACTCCTCGACCGTTGAGCCACTTTACGACCGCTTCGGCATCCTGTACTTCCCAGCCCATCACGGTATATTGGGCCGGCTGGAAGTTTGCGCCTTTGGCAATGCGTATCATGTTTTCCCCGGACCGCATGACCAGCGCGTATTGATCATCGCTTACAAATTGCAAGCCAAGTTTCCCCTCATAAAAATCCCGGGAGCGATTGGAATCTTTGGTGGGAACGAACCCTACGAGCTTGCCGGCAGCTATCATTGGCAGCCTCCATCATGTTGATTCGTAAACGATAGCACGAAGCGGAGGGCCTGAGGTCGGCTTCGGGCAACAACACGTCAGGGCCGGTCAAGCGGCCTTCTCTCCCGGCGCCTTGGCCTCGGGATGGCCGCGGCGGGCAGCGGCATTTTCGATCTCCGCGTTGATCTCTCCTCCCAGCAATAGCGCCAGCCCGGAAATGTACAGCCAGAAGAGCAGCACAATGACCGCGCCCAGCGATCCATACGTCTTGCTATAGCTGTTGAAGAAGTGCAGATACACACGGAACAACAGGGAAACGCCGACCCATAGCAGGACGCCGACCAGCGAGCCGGGGGTGATCCACTGCCATTTCTGGTCGACGTCAGGCCCCCAGTAATAGAGAAGCGCGAACGACACAGCCACGAAGCACAGCGCGACAGGCCATTGCACAACATGCCATGCCTCCATGGCAACGGCGCTCAAGCCAACACGCGAGCCTACGTAGTCAGTGATCTCGCTCCCATAAAGAACGATTCCCAGAGCGAGGATGGTGAGAGCGGAAATTGCCACCGTCAGGCCGATCGAGATCAGCCTTCGCTCCCACCAGGGGCGGGAATCTTTTACTTGGTAGCAGCGGTTCAAGGCATCCATGATGGAACTTACTCCGCCTGAAGCAGACCAGAGGGCCAGCGCCAGTCCCAGTGCAAGCTTGAGTCCAGAACTATAGGTCGCGATTTCCTGCAGCGTTTTCTGGACCAGGCCGGAAGCCTCTCCCGGCATGAATCGGGCAGTGTAGTTCAGCAAACTGGATTGCAGATCGTGGCTCCGGGCAAAAAAGCCCAGCACCGCCATCAGGAAAAAGATCATGGGGAACAGCGCGAAAACGAAATAGTACGCCAGAGCCGCTGAACGCGTGAGCACCTCATCCTCGTCAATCCCGTAATAGACGCGCTTCAGCAATTGCCACGGCGTCAGCCCACCCAGCTTCCAGGGAGATACGCGTTCTTTGGTCGCAGCTGCGCGCTGTTCATTCTCTCTTTGAAATATGTGCAGAGGCATCCCCTTGCTCCGAATCGTTCCCAAGACCGGCTTGCTGGGAAATTGGATGAAATGTGATGAAGAAGGGAAACTGCTGGCCAGAGCTGAAGGATTTTTGTCACCCTGGGGGAGCGAGCAGAACTTGCAGGGCCCGATGTACTTTGCTTAGCCGTTCTTTTTTTGTGGTTGCAAAAAGGAGCTTTGCACTGTACGGCCGGTCCCTCAATTCCGTTTCGCTCCCATCAGGGTGAGAGAGAAAAGAATGAATACTCATAAGACGGCGCAAACATGCCGGGAGTTATCAAAAAGCAAATAAATAAATTGTAAAAAAAGTTTTACATGGTGGAACCTAATTTCACGGGCAACGTATTACTAACCAAGAGCTGCAAACTGCGTCAAAGAGTGCAGCAAGAACAGATCGAATCTTGGAGGCCATTTTATGGATGCGAAATGGAACAATATCGTGGACAACACCATGGTGCGAATTGCAATGGTGGTCGTGGGTTTCGGCGCGTGGCTGGCCATCGGCTACAGCTTGCTGGCGGCATAGAAGGGCGGGGTTGCGAGAAGTATTTCAACTCCGCCTGGGTTGTTCCGCACGCTGGCGGGTGAAATGACCTGATTCAGACCCGGGCTACTTCCGCTGTTTTTCCTGAACCATAACGTGTATCCAGGTACTCGTTCAGTATGTCAATGAACTCGGCGACAATGCGATCGCCCTTCAGCGTAGTCATCAGCCGTCCATCAACGAACACCGGAGCTTTGGGTTCTTCAAAGGTCCCGGGCAGAGAGATGCCGATGTTGGCATGCTTGGATTCGCCGGGACCGTTGACCACGCAACCCATCACGGCGACTTTGAGTTCTTCCACCCCGGGATACTTACCTTTCCACACAGGCATGTTGGTGCGGAGATAGGATTGGATCTGCTCCGCCATTTCCTGGAAGAAAGTGCTGGTGGTGCGCCCGCATCCGGGACACGCCGTCACCTGGGGCGCGAAGCTGCGAATACCCATCGATTGCAGGATCTGCTGGCCGACGAAAACTTCTTCCGCGCGGTTGCCGTTCGGCGCCGGCGTGAGCGATACGCGGATGGTATCGCCGATCCCTTCCTGCAACAGCACCGCCAGCCCGGCCGCGCTGCCGACAATGCCTTTGGCCCCCATGCCGGCTTCCGTCAGCCCAAGATGCAGCGGATAGTCGCAACGCGCGGCCAGCATGCGGTACACGTCGATCAGGTCCTGCACGCCGCTAACCTTGGCGCTGAGAATGATGTAGTCATGTGGGAGGCCGAACTCCTCCGCCAGTTGTGCCGAACGCAACGCGCTCTCCACCATCGCGTCCATAGTGACTTCGCGGGCATCTTTCGGCGCGGCGCTGCGGGAGTTCTCATCCATCAGGCGGGTGAGCAGCTGCTGGTCCAGGGAGCCCCAGTTCACCCCGATGCGCACCGGCTTGTCATTCTGGACGGCCACTTCAATCATGGCGCGGAAATTGTCGTCGTTCTTGCGGCCCACGCTTACGTTCCCGGGATTGATGCGATACTTCGCCAGCGCCCGGGCGCACGCGGGATATTTCGTCAGCAGAAGATGGCCGTTATAGTGGAAGTCGCCAATGATAGGCACCTTTATGTTCTGCTTTTCCAACTCCGCAACGATTGCCGGCACGGCCTGCGCCGCAGCGTCATTGTTCACCGTTACGCGCACCAGTTCAGAGCCCGCGCGCGCCAGCTGCGCCACCTGCTGCACGGTTGACGGAACATCAGCCGTGTCGGTATTTGTCATGGATTGCACTATGACGGGCGCGTCACTGCCCACGCGCACATTGCCGATCGTCGCTGTAACGCTCTTCCTGCGCTGAATGGATGCCATTCTCTCTAGTTTACCCGATTTCACCGGTTAGCTCAGGTCCAGGAGTAGTTACCAGAGGGCCTCTACTCGGGGCCACGGGCGTCTGACGCGGCTGATCGAGTGCGCCCCGCCTCGCTCAGGTTGCCACGTAATCTTCGTACCGAGTTCGCGATTTTTATCGCAGCGAGCAGAGCCAGGGTGGGACACCAGATCCAAAGAATCTCGCTCCACATGATATGCAACCCGCGCGTGGTGAAGAAGCCGCCTAGCCCTATGGGTGAAACCGGAATCGGACGCCAAGGCAAGAAGTAACGATGCAGGTCGAGAGGCGAGAAAAAAGCGATCCCCAGGCCGCCGTCTGTCATGGCATCGAGCAGGCCATGAGACGCCGTAATTACAAACAACAAGCCTGCCAGCTGCCATCGACGCCGGAACAGTTCTCCGAACCTGGCGGACAGGCAGGCGGCAAGGATTGCGGCAAACAACAGCGAATGCGTTATGCCGCGGTGTCCCCACAATGCGCCATAGGGAATCCCCATGTGAAAGCCGATGGAATCGATATCGGGCAAGATGGAGCACGCTACCACCAGGCACCAGAAGCGCCAATTCTTCCTCCTGTCGGGGTCTGCCGCTTGCCCCAGAGCAGCCCCGACAAATGCGTGCGTAAAAAGACTCGCCACCTTTGTATTGTTTCAGATCACGGGCCGCCGCAAAGCGTTTAGAATCTCCCTGAGAGCTTTTGGTGTCTAATTACAGTGATGTTTTGTGCCCTTTTTAAGTCCGTGCGTCAGCGATTCGCCCTTGTGTTGGTTGCCCTTGCCGGTGTTGCTTTCGGGCAGGTCAAAGGCCCTGCCCGTGTGCTGCCTCCGTCGTTCAGCGGATGGCATCTCGACTCACCGAGCGTAAAAACCACGGCCGACCCGGCCATGGCCGATCCGGCAGACGCACCAGTGCTGAAAGAGTACGGTTTTGTTGACCTGGAAAGCGCCATCTACACCCGCGGCGGCCGCAAAATGCAGATCAAGGCGGCCCGCTTCAATGACGCCACCGGCGCCTTCGGAGCCTTTACCTATTACGTTCAGCCGCAAATGCAGGTGGAAAAGATCGGTGACAGCGGCGCTTCCAGTAATTCGCGCATCCTGTTTTACAAGGGCAATATCCTGGTCGACGTTGCCGTAGAACACTTGAGTGCGATGTCCGGGGCTGACCTGCGCGCCCTGGCCGATGCGCTGCCACGCCCGAAAGACAACACCGGCAAGTTACCCGCGCTGGCCGGCAATCTTCCCTCACAATCGCTGTTGCGGAACACCAGCCGTTATATCGTCGGACCGGAAGCGCTGACTCGTCTGGGTGTGCCTATTCCCGCGCCGTTGGTGGACTTTGGCAAGAGTCCGGAAGTGGCGATCGGCAAATATCGCACCTCGCAGGGGGAAGCGTCAGTGACTCTGGTTGGCTATCCCACGCCGCAAATCGCCAGAGAGCGAATGGATGCCATGCAAGCCGCGTCACTTTCGGGCGGTCCGTTCTACTTCAAGCGGAGCGGTCCGTACGTTGTGGTCGTCAGCGGCAGCATTCCCGCGGACGAAGCGCAATCTTTGCTTGCCTCCGTCAATTATGACGCCGATGTGACGTTACTCCAGCCAACCAAGCCCAAACCCGCAGAGGACCGCGCCGGTTTCGTCTTTGCGCTGGTGATGTTGTGTGTGATTACCGTGCTGGCTGCCTTGGTCTTTGGCTTTGCATTCGGAGGGATCAGGCTCCTGGCCAATCGGTTCTTCCCCGACAAGGTTTTCAGCAGGACGAAGTCGGTTGAGATCATCCGTCTGAATCTGAAGTGATCCTATAAGTGACTGAAAAGTAAGCTATTTATTGGGAGTAAGGCCACCCGAATGACATTTTTTGTCATTTGCAAGTGAATGTTGATAACATTATTAAGTTATTGAAAACAAATGCATTTATTCTCTAAAAATTCCTTGACACTGCCTTTCGCTGCCCAATAAGATTTCGCCAGAAAGTTCTGATGGTCTTTTTTGAACTCCGTTGGAACTATTCTCCCTTGAAAGAGAAGGCCGTCCTGTTGCCGGACGGCCTTTTCATTTGTTTTTGTCGCTCCGCTCACGCTTCGCTCCACACCGCGCAACTGTTTCGTTCTGGTCTGGTTCTCTCGTGCTCCTGATGCGCGCCGCTCGGCGCCACACGGGCCTCGCGGCATTGGCTCGTGGACAAAATTTGTCTCTCCGCTCGCAGCTTCGCTCCATACCGCTCAACTGTTTCGTTTTGGTGTGGTTTCTCTCGTGCTCCTGATACGTGCCGCTCGGCGCCACACGGGCCTCGCGGCATGGCTCGTGGACAAAATTTGTCGGTTTCGCTCCACACCGCGTAACTGTTTCGTTCTGGTGTGGTTCTCTTGTGCTCCTGATGCGAGCCGCTCGGCGCCACATGGTCGGCTTCAATTTTGTCGCTCCGCTGCGCTTTCGCTCCACACCGCTTGAGGGTTACGCCCGACCGAGAGCGCGGATGCGCTTGTTGCGGCGGGCTCGCCCTCACTTAAATTTTGTTCCTACGCGACAACCTACTCATGTTCCGATTGGTTTTCAATTGCCAAATTTTGGCAATTCCGGCGATTTTGGTAATCTTCGCGCTCACTTATCCATCTCATACGCGACCTTGATCCATTTTTTCACTTCGGCATCGATATCACTGATCGACGTGATCTCGATGCGATGTGTAATGCGGTCTTTTTTGGCTAGACCGCCGGTATCGATGAGCCGTTTTGGGACTTTGGTGTCTTTAAGCGCGAGCCCAAGGTCGATGCGCGTGCGTGTGGTGGGCTTGATCTGAGCAAAGACGTGTTTTCGGTAGAGCGGCACGATGGTCTGGCAGGGGCAGACTTTTACGTCTTTGCCCAGGTTGCGTCCCAGCGCCAGCAGTTCCAAGAAAATTGGCCGCAGAGGTTCTTTTGCGCCGGCATACATCTTTTCTACGTACTCATCGGCCTGCTTGAGGTAGGTTTCCGGAGTTCCGTCAGCGCCTTTGCCCACGGATTGTTCCGCGACCCACCAGGCATAGTTTCTTCCCAGGCCGTGTTTGTCCTTAAGCCATTCACGGCGTTCCTTTTCAGTTGCCGGACCTTCTTTTTCTACGAACCCGATCCATTCCTCCAGCGTGCGTCCAGTTTGTTGTTTCAAAGCGGCAAGGGAGCTCTGATACATGGCCAGACTGGGATGGACATCGTAAGAGGATTTCGACGCTTTTTTTGCCGTGGGCATATTCCCCCTCAGGCGAGGAAGTTTACTACCACAGAAACTCGGTCGTCATCCCCGCTTTGGCGAGTGGGCCGGCCACTCAGCTTAAGTCGTATTACGAACTATTTTTGCTTTTGCCTGAAACCAAACCGCATCTCGTTGCTCCATGTACAAAAGAGGACTATTTCGTGAGTTCCAGGCAGGCATCCAAAGAAGAGAGGCAATTCACGTGAAAAAATTCAAACTCCCCCTAATGATTGCGTTGGCATTCATTGGCGTTCTATCTCTGTATTCTGAACAAAAGCCTAAATCCACCCCCGCCCGCAGCGTCGAGGCCACAGTGGAGCAAGGCAGAAGCATTTTCCGTTTTGATACATTTGGCGATCAGGATTTCTGGGGCGGCACGCTGCAACTGCATCGGGCAATCGAAGGGGCCCAGCATGGAGGCGTAGGGCCGGGCGTATCGCCGGCCACGGCCCTGGCTGTCGGGCTCAAAGTAGACCAGGATGCGTTACCGGCGGCGCTGGTCCAGCAAATCAAGGCCGGGAAGGTGGACCTGAACGATCCCGCCGTAACCCTGGCTTTGATGAAGTTAAACGCGGTCGTCGGCATAACCGGTTTCTTCAATTCCGATGGCACACTCAAGTCCATCGGCATCCAGTGCGCGCTTTGCCACTCCACGGTAGACAACGCATTCGCGCCCGGCATTGGTCATCGCCTTGATGGTTGGGCCAACCGCGATTTGAACGTCGGCGCAATCGTCGGCCTCTCGCCCAATCTTCAGCCTGTCGCGGCCCTGCTTGGTGTCGATGTGCCAACCGTCAAGACCGTGCTCGGCAGCTGGGGACCAGGGAAATTTGACGCCGAGTTGTTTATGGACGGCAAGGCTTTTCGTCCCGACGGCAAGACTGCGGCGACATTGATTCCTCCAGCATTCGGGCTTGCCGGCGTGAACCTGCACACCTCGACCGGATGGGGCTCAGTACCTTATTGGAACGCATTTGTCGCCAACCTTGAGATGCATGGCAAAGGCAACTTCTTTGACCCGCGCCTGGACGACGCGGCAAAGTTCCCGGTGGCCGCCCGCGCGGGTTTTGGTCACGTCTCCAATGCTGACGATCAGATCACGGCCAAGCTGGCGCCGCTCCATTTCTACCAACTTGCCATCGAGGCGCCGGCTCCGCCGCCGGGCAGCTTTGATTCTGCGGCCGCGCGGCGTGGCAAGGCGCTGTTCAGCAGCAAAGCACAGTGCAGCTCCTGCCATGCGCCGCCGCTCATGACCGAGCCGGGATGGAACATGCACGCCGCGTCCGATGTCTGCGTTGACGATTTCCAGGCCAGCCGCTCGCCTGACGGGCGCTATCGGACCACGCCTCTCAACGGCCTATGGACCCACACCAAAGGCGGGTTCTATCACGACGGTCGTTTCGCAACGTTGCTGGACGTGGTGGACCACTATGACAGTTGCAAGAACCTGGGACTGAACGCGGGTGAAAAGAATGATTTGGTTGAGTACATGAAGTCTTTGCCCGATCGCGATCACGACGGAGGTCGAGATTAGGGTTCACTGAGTAGAGGAGTGGATAGTCTCCCGCTCCTCTTTTTTCTGTAAATGGCTGAGGGCGTCCGCGCTATACTGCTGCGGTTATGCCAGCCGCCAAGCCCGCAAAAAAGAAGACATCCGCCGCCACCAAGCCTTCCAAGCCGGACTTCGCACCGGTTTTCACCGCGCTGCGCCAGCTCCTGAAGAGTTTCCTCGGCAATCTGGCCGTCCAGACCGACAAGCCGGGAAACTACCACCTTGAAGCGCCTTCCATCGTCCATCGCGGCAAGCCGCTTTACTTTGCCGGCGTGCGAACCAACAAGAATTACGTGAGCTTCCACCTGCTGTATATGTATTACAATCCCGCGGCAAATAAGGCGCTCTCCCCGGCGCTCAAAAAGCGCATGCAGGGCAAGGCCTGCTTCAACTTCACCGCTGTCGATGAAGATTGCTTTGCCGAGCTTGGCCGCCTGATCGGCGACGGACTGAAAATATATAAAAGCGAAAAGTTTCAGCAAACCATCAAAGACATGCAGTAACGCTGCTTTATGGAAATTACCAGCACCCGCGAATTTCCCGCTCTTTGGGATAACGACTACTGGGAAAAAGTCCGCCAGCGCACGTTGAAAGTTATCGCCTGCATTCCGCCGGAAAAGTACGGCTGGCGCTATAGTGAAGGCAAGTTCAGCTTTGCCGACATCATCCGCCACCTGGCCGCGATTGAACGCTATATGTATGCGGAAAACGCGCAGCTCCAGCCCAGTCGCTATCCCGGCCACGGCCCGGAACTGGCATATGGAACGGAGCTGGCCGACGGGCCGGAGAACGTGCTCGCATTCTTCCACTGCATGCACCAGGAATCCATGGGGATTTTCAGCCGCCTCACCGCGGACGACTTGCAGAAGAAATGCGTGACTCCCGGCGGCGTCTCGATTACGGTATGGAAGTGGCTGCGCGCTATGGTGGAGCACGAAGTGCATCACCGCGCGCAGATGTATGTCTACCTGGGAATGCTGGGGATTGCCACGCCGCCGATTTACGGGCTGACATCGGAAGAAGTGAAGGCCCGAAGCGGCCGCTGATCTAGATGCCGATCGCCTACCTCACCCTGGAATTGCGCATTGAAGGCGCCCACTCGCTGAAAGATAAGCGCCAGGTGGTGCGCAGCGTTAAAGAACGCCTGCGTAACTCGTTCAACATTTCCATCGCGGAAATCGAGGTCACCGACCTTTGGCAGCGGGCCACGCTGGGCGCCGTGAGCATCTCCGACTCGCGAGACTACCTGGAAGGCCTGATGCGCAACGTGGAGCGCGCAGCGGTGCGCCTGGCCAATAACGCGGGCGCGGAAGTAGTGGATTCATTCCTGGACTACGTTGAATTGGGCGGTCCTACAGAAATCGGATGATCGGGAGGTCTGGATTTCTGCGCGTCAGAGAGTCACATTGACTGGAGATCAGCCCGAAGAGAACCTTTTCCGTCGACAGCCTACCTTAGCCGAGATTCCAATCACCCGATCACGTGCGATCACCCAATACTCCGATTGTTCCCCTATTCCTTCCCCGCATATTCTCTGGTATTCTCATAGGTTTTTCGCAGGGATGTAAAAACCATGCCGGAGCAACGGGGCAGACAGCACCATCGGGAGCGGGTGGGTGAGACGCTGAAGGAAGAGATCGGCGTGATCATTGAAGGGGAACTGGGTGACCCGCGCATTGCCCTGTGCAACGTTACCGAGATTGTGCTCGCGCCCGACGGCAAGAGCGCGCGCGTATACATTGAGGTTGCAGGCGACGATCGTGAAGCGGAGCAGACGATAACGGCCATCAACGCGGCCAAGGGGTACATCAGGCGGGAACTGTTGATTCGCCTTGGCGTACGCCACGTGCCTGAGCTCCACTTCATCCTTGATCGATCGCAGGAATACGGCTCCAGAATCGATGACATTCTGGGCCGGCTCAAGAAACGCAAGAAAAAGTAAGGGACGATGGACGAGCTCGAACAGGTCTTACAGGAAATCAAACAGCGCCGGCGCTTTCTGGTGACCTCGCATGCGCGCCCCGATGGCGACGCCATTGGGTCGACGCTGGCGCTTGCCCAGATCCTGCGCAAGATGGGGAAGAGCGCCGAGGTTGTGCTGCGAGACAGGGTTCCCGTCATTTACAAGCCGTTGCCCCAGGCTGAGAGCATCGTTCATGCTTCCCGGGTGAACGGCGACTATGATGCCGCGATCATCCTGGAGTGTGACAGCATCCAGCGCACCCGCCTGCAAGGACTGGAAGACCAGTTTCTGATCAACATTGATCATCATGCCAGTTCCAAACCTTTTGCCCACGTCAACTGGATCGATCCCAGCGCCGTGGCGACGGCCGAACTGATCTTCCGGCTGGCCCAGGCGGCGCAGGTAAAACTCACGCCGGAGATCGCCACCTGTCTTTATACGGCCGTGCTCACGGACACAGGCTCGTTTTGCTTTGCGCCCACCAACGCGTGCACTTTCGAACTGGCCAAATACCTGGTGGAACATGGGGCGGACCCGGGAAAAATCGCGCAGAACGTATACTTTTCCGTCCCGATCTCCAAGATGCGGCTGCTGGGCGCCGCTCTCTCCCGCCTGGAGCGCGAGGGCGCGGTCATCTGGATGTCGATCACCCGCCAGGACATGGAGCGTCTTGGCGCGCTGGAAGAAGACTGCGAAGGCCTGGTCAACTACGCGCTCGGGATCTCCGGGGTTGAGGTGGCCGTATTTTTCCGCGAAGTCGCGCAAGAACGTATTCGTGTGAGCATTCGCAGCAAGGGCGCGGTGAATGTGGCCGAGATTGCAGAAAAGTTCGGCGGCGGCGGCCATGAATGCGCCGGCGGATTCTCTACAGAAGGCCCGGTCCACGAAGCAGCGCAGCGGGTGTTGAGCGAGTTGCGCCGTTTACCCAACCTCGGTTGACACGGTTGCATACAATCGAACAAGTGCCGGCCTGGCCGAAGATGCTCGCTTCATGAATGATCGCAACAAACTGCTGATCGTGCAGCTCACGCTCGTTCTGGGCGTGTGCTACTTTTTTTTCTTTTTCGGACTGGGCGCGTTCGGCCTGACCGGCGCGGACGAGCCGCGTTATGCCCAGATCGCGCGCGAGATGCTGGCCCGCCATGACTGGGTCCTGCCGACGCTGAACGGCGCTCCCTGGCTGGAAAAGCCGACCCTGCTGTACTGGAAGATCATGAACAGCTACAGCATCTTTGGCGTCAGTGACTGGGCGGCCCGCGTTCCGGCGGCCGTTCATGCCACGGCGGTTGTGATGGGAATCTTCTTTTTCATGCGGCGCTTCCGTTTTGGCGGCGAATTGGATGCCGCTATGATCGCGGCCTCGTCGGCGGCGATGATAGGCTTTGGTCGCGGCGCTTCTACTGACATGCTGGTCTCCGCTCCCTTTGTCCTGGCGATGATGAGCTGGTGGACCTGGCGCCAGACCGGCAAGAAGCTATGGCTGGTATTGTTCTATGGTTTGCTGGGCGTGGGCGCATTGGCCAAAGGGCCGGTGGCCCCGGCGCTGGCCGTGCTGATTGTTGGCGTGTATGCGGTTCTTCGCCGCGATCGCAAGATATTGCTTCGCAGCCTCTCGGTGCCTGGGTGCCTTCTGTTTTTCGCCATCGTGCTGCCCTGGTTTCTGGCCATCCAGCACAGGGTCCCGCAATTCTTCCGTGTCTTCTTCATCGAGCATAACCTGGAGCGCTTTAGCACCAATCTCTACCAGCACGGGCAACCGTTCTGGTATTACATTCCCGTCTTCCTGCTGGCCACGCTGCCATGGACAGTCTTTACACTGCCCGCTCTTGTGGAGGCGGGTCGCGACGCGGTGAAGCGGTGGCGGGCGAATCCAGTGCAGCCGGCGGACCCGGCCGACGACGGCTTGTCCAGCTTCTTGTTCGTCTGGACCATGATTCCGATCATCTTCTTCAGTATTTCCCGGGCCAAGCTGCCTGGCTATATCCTGCCTGCGATTCCTGCGGCAGCGTTGCTTACGGCGGAACACCTCCACCGCGCGCTGGGCGTTTCCCGTGTGAAGGTTGCTCTGCATGCGCTGCTGTGCGCGTTCTTGCTGGTAGCTGCTCTGATGACGCCATTTGCCATGGCAAAAGTGGTCCCGCCCTCCTCTTTACAGCTCGGTATGACCGTGACCGGCGGAGTGATTGCGATAACAGTTTTGTTGATGGTGCGGCGGGAAGGCTTGCGGGTATTGCACTTCGTGACCCTGGTTCCGACCATTCTGGCGGTGGCGTTTCTGTTGCGCCCGGCCGCTCCCACCATTGACCGCACGCAATCGGCCCGGCCCATCAACCAGCGGCTCGCGGAACTTGGCGCCGCGGACGGTCCGGTTGCCGTTTTCAACGTGAAACGGCAAGTCGCCTACGGACTGAATTTCTATCGCAACCAGCCGATTACCTACTACGGCTTTGATGGGCCCAACGACATGCCTCCTAAAGTGCCACGGGGTCAAAAAATCCCTGCGGGCAAACACATCGTGATTGCGCCCGAGGGCAGCTACAAGGAAGTGCAGCAACACGTAGGTGAGCGCACCGTGGCTTCCCTGGGCACATTTCCCCCACAACATCTGGAGTTTTTTCTGGTAGGCGCCGCCAAATAAGGCAAGTGGCATCGCTGGTTCCTACTGTTTTGGTTCTAAGGCAGATAGAGGCTTTGATTAATTTTCTGGCCAACGCTAGACTCTTAGCTCGCCGCCATTTACCGTAAATGCAGGGCGGCAGCGGGAAGTCATGGGCCTTCATACCCCGATCGACACACACCGGACTCATCATCCATTTGGCGTGGAGATTCTGGACCTAAGACACTTCAGCTCTCACCACCTGCGTCCATTGCTGGAGCGGGAGACGCTTTTGTGGGCGCAGATGATGTCATGGGACTACCGGCCCTCGGCCGAGATGATCCTCCGCTATATCGATTCCAAGATCCTGCCCGGTTACGCCGCCGTGGAAGACGGACACATCGGCGGCTACGCATTTTTTGTCTATGAAGGCAGCAAGGGCGTGATCGGTGATCTCTATGCCGACGACTCGATCCGCCTTGAGGGCGACACGGTAGAGCACCGCCTGGCCGTGCACGTGATCAGCACGCTCCAGCAGTCGCCTGGGATCCAGCGCATTGAAGCGCAGCTTCTGCCCCATGAATCGGGCGTTCTGAGCGAGCCGTTTTTGGCGGAAGGCTTCCGGCAATATCCGCGGTTGTTCATGACGCTGCCGCTCAGGAACGGCGTGCGGCCGGAAATCTTCAGCTTGCCGGACATCGAATTTCGCCGCTGGGTGGAGCAGGATTTTCAGCCCGCGGCGGCGGTGATCACCACGGCTTATCGCGGCCACATTGATTCCGACATCAACGACCAGTACCGCACCCTGAACGGGTCGTTGCGCTTTCTTAACAACATCGTACGTTTTCCAGGCTGCGGCGTATTTGACGGAAACGCGTCGTTCGTTGCGCTGCACAAACCCACGCGCTCGGTTGCCGGCTTGCTGCTGTGCTCCCGGGTGCGCGATGACGTGGGCCACGTCACGCAGGTTTGCGTGCTGCCGGAGCATCGCGGCCGCCGGATCGGCGAGTCGCTCATCGGCCTGTGCACGCAGGAACTCCGCACGCGCAATTTTCTCGGCCTGAGCCTCACCGTGACCGAGGCAAACGCCAAAGCCGTCGATCTCTATCGCCGCCTGGGCTTTGAGACCCGCCGCCGCTTTGATGCCTTCGTGTGGGAAGGATAATCCTTTATTTTGTCGCTGCGCTCCAAACCGCCAACTGGTTCGTCACACCTTGTAGCTCGCTATTCTCCTGTTACCTGCCGCTCAGCGCCACACGGGTCTCGCGGCGAACTCCAAAAAGTTACTTCCTCGTTACCGTTACCGCCGATTTGAACGCCTTGCCTGACGTGTCCCAACCCTGAATTGTGATCTGGTGCGTGCCAACTGCAATGGGCAGAGTTGTGGACGCGGTGTTGGTCGCGGACTGAAATTTGAGCGCTCCATCCAGATAAACCTGCGTTGCCGTAATCGGGTAGCCGGAAGAAGCGGTTCCGGTGGCGCGCACGGATGAGTTCGTGGTCGAGGTGAATGTTGGGCTGGTGATGGTCACGAATTGCGGCTTCACCACGATAGTCACGCTGGTGCTGGAAGAGGCGCCCAGGTTGTCCGTCACCGTGGCCGTTACCGTGTATGTCCCGGCAACGGTGTACTGGTGCGATGCGCTGGAGGCGGTCGTTTTAGTGCCGTCACCGAAAGCTATCACCGCATTGGCGATCGATCCGTCAGGGTCGCTCGATCCGGCGGAGGTGGCGGTGACGGAGCCGCCCACCAGAATCGATCGGGAAGAAAGGCCGAGCATCGCCACTGGCAGCTGATTGCTGACTGTGACGGCAAGCGATTTAGAAAAATTGCGGCCGGAGTTGTCCCAGCCTTTTACGACCAGCGCATGCGCTCCGCTGCGTAACGTGATTGTGGTATCGAGATTCGGCGAGTTCACCGAGTAAGCCAAGACCGAATCCAGATAGATCTGCATGGCCGTGACGGGGAAGCCGGAGAACCCGCCGGCAACCACGTGGACTTGCGAAGGCACGCTGGCGCCGTTAGCTGGGCTGGTCACGATCACCTCCGGAGCTTTCACGGTCACGCTAGTGCTGGCGGAAGAAGTAGCGCCCTTATTGTCGGTGACGCTTGCCGTGATTGTGTAAACGCCGGCAGCGGAGTATTTGTGCGAAGCGGTTAGTCCGCTGGCAGTGGCGCCGTCACCAAAGCTGATGACGGAACTCGCAATTGTGCCGTCGGGATCGGACGAGCCGGCCGCGCTGACGCTGACCGTGGCGGGCGCATACGCGACGCCCGGGGTAGCCGAGATCACGGCAGTCGGGGCCACATTTGCGGCGCTAACCAAGAGCGAGGCTGATTTGCTTGCGCTGGCGCCCAGATTGTCAGTGACCGTCGCTGTGATCGTGTAGGTTCCCGCTGTGCTGTATGTATGCGAGGCGCTGGTGGCGCTCACAGGCGCGCTGCCATCGCCAAAATTGATGCTGGTTGCCACAATGTTGCCGTCCGCGTCGGTTGATCCTGCGGTTGAAGCCGTGATCGTTACCGGGGCAATCATCTGCCCGTTGACGGCCGTGGCCCCCAATGGCGCGCCGATGCTCAACGCTGCCGTGGGCGGCTGGTTGGGTACAGTGAGCTGCACTCCGGCTGACATCTTGTTGGTGAGCGATGGCTTGCCGATGGCCTCGACATAAACGATGTAATTACCTGAATTGAGATTGAACTGGGCCAGGTCGAGCGAACTGGCCGTGGTGGGAGTATCGGCCAGCCACATCAGGTTTGCACCGTCCTGGGAGGCGAACACGGTGAAGTGGTCCACGGTGTTCATCTGTCCCGTAATGTTCCAGGAAACCATCGTGCCCGCGACGGAAGCGGAGACGCTCACACAGTTGTCGATGCCGCTTTCGATCTCAGATCCCTCTTCATAGTCGTTCCATGTCACCAGTTGGATCCCCAGCATCTGGCCGGCGGCGGAGTAATATTTGCCGGCTTCGGCAATGGTCTTCAGCCAGGTTTGCCCGCACTGCTGGCCGATGATCCGGTTGGTTCCCCACAGCGCCAGCGTGTCGTTGAATCCCTTGTAGCCTGAGCCCGTGGAATACTCCGACGGGAATGACAACGCTGTTTTGTAGTAGCTATCGAGGTAATTGATCGCCATCAGGTTTGTCGAAGTTACGGTTTCCGGAGCGACCCAGGAGAACGCGCCGCTGCTCTGGGCCTTGGCGAAGCCGCTGGGGTTACGGAAGATAAACATCGGGTTGCCCGCCACACTGGCGCGCACGCGGGCCCAGTCAATGGCGTAAGCTTCATGCCCAAAAAAATAGATGACCGGGCGTCCGCCGTAGTGCAGGTAAGCGGCAGAGCCCGCATAGGTTACGTTGACGTAGTTGAGGTCGTCGATCAGGGTCTGCGTTACATCGCAACCGGCGGTGGCGGCGCAGGCCTTGAGTGCGCCGGCATCATGCATGATGGCAAAATTGAAGCCCGCGTGGAGTTCCGACTGGTGCATGAAGGCTTGCGTTGCCTGGTCGTAGGAGACAAAGCGCTTGTTGAATTCACCGCGGCCGTACCAGTCGATGATGGCGCCATCCAGACCGCGGCTGACCATGTCATTGACCTGTTTCTGGACCTGCAGCGTGTCACTGGAGGTGTAACCAACATTCATATGGTCGCCAAAGCCGAACCAGGGGACAAAATGCGCGTAGATTTTGGCGGTCGAACCGGGGTAAAGCAGGGTACGGGTGGGAACTTTGCTGATGTTCGAAGGCCCAAGGTTGCCGTTGGTCTGCGCGGCAAAGCTGTCCGCCGTGCTCGTGTTGTTTGAGGTTTCCGTGGCCAGCGTGGTTGTGGCCTTGAACGATGTCCCAGCGGAAGCCAGCAGGGAAGAGAAGACAATCAGGAGAGTGAAGCAGGTCCCATAAATTCGCACACCATACCCCCAAGGCTCGAGTCGCTGGGGGAACGACGGAACAAGCCTTCAATCGACAAATTGCTGATTTTTAATGCATTAATTTGGGCGAGATTTTAGGTGGCCTTCTCCGTAACCCACATCGGAGGAAACTCTAGCTTCGTACCATGATTTACCTTAGAGAACTACATGGAATGCCTGTCCAGAGTAGGTTAGAGAAGAGGTACACGGCCGAAAGGCCAATGCAAAGTGAATGCAGAGAGACAACGGAGGAGGAGAGACTTGCTTCTAAACGGACTGGCACCTAGGATGGGGTTCGCATCCGGAGGAGCGTTCCGGATGGGAAAGGGCATCATGAGCGCGCAACCAAAAGCGGAATCCGCGGCGAAAATTCCTTTAGAAATCAACACCAAGCTACGGGCCCTGGCGCATGATCTCAGCAACTCAGTGGAGACCATCATGCAGGCTTCGTACCTGCTGGCCCAGGCCAAGCTGGATGACAACAGCAGGAAATGGGCCGATTTGATCGATACGGCCAGCCGTGACTGCGCCAAGATCAACCGCGAAATCCGCGAAATCCTCAAAAGCAGCTCTTAAGTCCGGTGGCATCTGCCTCAGTCTGCCCGGTTTTTTGCCCATGCGCTTACTCGAACGGCCGCCAGGGCGGGCTAATCGTCGCTTTTCCATTCGGCAGGCTGGGGCGGTGGCTTAACCGTGAATGCCCAAAGGAATCCGATGTTCGACGTCATAGGAGTATCATCGCCGATTCGGTGATTATGTGATCGATCGAGTTCGGCATGTCCTCGCTGTCCTAAGCATCGTCACACTCCCACCGGGTCTGCTCTTTTGGTTTGTCATTCACCCATGGGCTCGCTGGTGGAGAAGGCTGGGACCGATTCGAACCTACCTGATCGTTCTCCCAATCGTGGTCGCCTTTGGTGCCTTGCTCTTTCGGGTACGCGGGCGGCTCCTGGGCGCGGATCTCGGCATGCACTGGAGCCTGATCGCAATTGCCGTTGTCCTGTATGGCGTCTCGACCTGGATCGCGTTCCAACATTGGAGACACTTGAGCATTGCCACAATGATTGGCATCCCGGAGCTGTCACCTACCGAGCAGCAAAAGGGCAAGCTTCTGAAGGACGGAATCTATCGCGTGGTACGCCATCCTCGGTACCTCAGCGCGGGCATCGCAGTCATTGCCGTTGCTCTCTTCGTCAACTGTGTTGGCGTATACGCCCTGATCCTCATGCTGTTCCCGCTAGGATACCCGATGCTCGTCTTCGAGGAGCGGGATCTCATTGACCGATTTGGAGAGGAATACCGGCAGTATCAGCACGAGGTTCCACGATTGCTCCCACGATGGCCTCGAGCAAAGTGAGAAATAACGCCTAGCCCGGGCGCGCCAGCCGTAGGAAGCCGCCGCAGAACAAGGGTCGCTCTGTAGAGCTATGCCGCCCGGTGCGACCGCAGGTTTGCCCGAAGATAGTCCTGAGCATTGCGATAGCCCTCCAGCGTTCCCACATCCATGTAGCTCTCGCCGGAAAACTCCCCGCGCACTGGATTTCCGGCGGCGATGAAAGCGTTCAATAACTCCCCCAGATATTTGTCGGCGCGGTGACGAGACTGCCACAAAAGTTTGAGACGGTGAAATGCCTCACCGGACAAGGCGGCCGCGCCCCATATCCAGTGGGAACCCGCATCCGCTTTTTTGACCTGGACTTCCCGCACCAGGCCGCGTTCGTCACAGATCACCGCGTCGAAAGGGGCAGGATCGTTCACCGGGAAGAGGACCAGGTTGCACTCGGCTATTCCGGGCGTCAGCGCGGGCAGGTAGGCGTTTTCAGGGAACCAGATGGTGTCCGGCAGCCCGATTAATACCTGGTTGTGCTGCCGGGCAAATGGTTCGGCGCGAAACAGGGCGTCACACAGTCCGAGCGGCTGCTGCTGCATCACATAAAAAATCTCCGCAGCGTAGTTGCGCTCCGCGTAGTACTTGACGATGTCAGTCTTTTCCGCGGAGATGATGATGCAGATCTGGCTGGCGCCGGCGGCAATCATGCGCTCCACCAGGTACTCAGAAACAGCCTTGGGGCGTTCCACGCCGCCGACCAGGCGTGATCCTACGGGCAACAGCTCCTTGGAGCAGCCCAGCGGTTGTATGCGTTCGCCCACGCCGGCCGCGGGTATCACTCCGATCATCCGGTCACCTCTTTTTGCAGGGGCGCATTGGCGCCTGGCGTTTTTGTGCAGGACATATTTGCGCGCGACCAGGCTTCTTCCAGATAGCCAAGGAGCTGCCGGGCGCGGACCATGCCGGTATGTTCATCCAGCGTGCGTTGCCGGGCCCGGGCCGCCATCGATTGCAGCTCATGGTCCGCCATGTTGAGGGCGTCCTGGACATCTTCCGCCCGGGCCACCACGCGGAGATCATGCCGCGGATCAAAGAATGAATCCAGCCCTTCCCATGCGTCCGTGATCAGGGGCGTGCCACACGCGGCAGCTTCAAAGAATCGTCCGGAAGGGCACCAGCCGTTTGCGGCCATCTCCCCGCGGGTGAGGTTGAGCGTGATGCGGGAAGAGGAATAGAAGCGCGAGTGGTCAGCCGGCGCCACATGCTCGATGCGGAGCACGTTCTCCGGCCACTCCCAATGCCACGGATACAGCGCGCCCGCCAGCAAAAACTGCTTTTCCGGATGGCGGCGCGAAGGCTTCAGCAGCAGTTGGTCAAGACTGGCCTGGCGATCAGCCGAGTACGTGCCGATATAGCTAAGATCGCAGTGGAACTCGGGAACAGCTTCCACGCGGTGATAGTCGTCGGGATCAACGCAACCGTAGAGAGGCCGAACCATGCGAGCGCCATGTACCTGTTCGAGCTCGGTAAGCACATTTCCCCCCGTGAATGAAAGGACCAGGTCAAACGCCGGGATTTGGTCGCGGCACAAGTACTCTGCTTTTTCCTGGCGCAGTCGGCCGAGCGTAACCGGCGTGTCCAGGTCATAAAAAACGTGCAGGGGACGGACCAGGTCCAACAATTCGTCGTTAATGCGCCGGCCATCGGGAAGAAAGCTGGCGGTGATCACCACGTCTGAGGCCGCGGCGGCCGAGAGCGCCTGGCCGCGAACTTCCGCCCAGTCCGAATACAGAGTGAGTTCGCAGTAAAGGCAGGAGTCGAAATCGCGCCGTGCGCTGTAATAGGGAACGTCTTTCTCGAAGAAATGGACTCGGTGTCCCAGGCGGTGCAATGCCCGGATAATGGCGCGATACGGCGTGGCATGCCCGTTGCCCCAGGAGGAGGTAATGGTCAGGCCCAAAAAGGTAATCTTCATTTTTGTCGCTTCGCTCCAAACCGCTCAACTGTTTCGTCTTGGTGTAGTTCCCTTGCTCCTGATGCATGCCGCTCGGCGCCACACGGGCCTCGCGGCCTAGGCTAGTGGATAATTTTGTCGCTTCGCTCCAAACCGCTCAACTGTTTCGTCTTGGTGTAGTTCCGCCGTGCTCCTGATCCCATGCCGCTTGGCGCCACACGGGCCTCGCGGCCTAGGCTAGTGGATAATTTTGTCGCTTCGCTCCAAACCGCTCAACTGTTTCGTCTTGGTGTAGTTCCGCCTTGCTCCTGATCCATGCCGCTCGGCGCCACACGGGCCTGGCGGCCTTCACCGCGCTGCAAGTGAGATGTTTTCCATGCCAGAGCTGTTGCAAGGTCGTTTTCGGGATGCATGGCGGGAGAATTAGAGTTACACTGCGGTTTGAACATCGATGGCCGATAAAAATCAGCCCGATCCACGTGCATTGATTCAGCCGGCGGCGCAACCTGTGCATAAGCCCGACGTTTCCAGCTATTGCCCCAATTGCGGCTCGCAGATGCGCGATTCACGCTGCAAGATGGTGTGCAAGACCTGCGGCTTTTTCCTGAGTTGTAGCGATTTCTACTGAAGAACATCCACCACGGAGGCACGGAGAAATTCCTGCTTCGGCCGGACTTTTTGCGTCGTAAACTTGTCAGTCGAAGGCAATATTAACCAGCTCCTCGCTCACATTATGGCGATCGCCACCCTGGTCACGAACGACTACTTCGTCCTAAAGAAAGAGTGCGACTATGGCTTGCTTCAGCTGAGAGCCGAAGACAACACCAACAAACTGACTCTGGCCCGCATATGCGCTCTGCACGACGCGGTGGAAGAGCTGAGGGCCGAAGCTGAAGCTGGCCGACTGAAAGGCCTCATCATCACCGGAAATGAAAAATTCTTCTCTGCCGGGGCCGACCTGAACGAAATCGCACGGCTCAGCGGGGCGCAAGCTCTGGAGTTTTCCCGCACAGGGCAGGCGCTCACGCTTGCCGTTGACCGGTTTCCCGTTCCGGTGACCGCGGCAATTCGCGGCTACTGCATGGGCGGAGGCATGGACCTGGCGCTGGCTTGCGACGATCGCATCGCCGCGCCGAATGCCGTCTTCGGACATCGCGGCGCCAGCCTCGGCGTGATGACCGGATGGGGCGGTACGCAGCGCCTGCCACGGTTGATCGGCAAAGCGCGGGCGATGCAGGTGTTTCTGCTGGCGGAGATGGTGGCGGCGGATGAAGCGTTGAAGATTGGGTTGGTGGATGCGATTGCGGAAGATCCAGTCCGCGAAGCGTTTGCGCGCCTTTCTCTCCCTCATTTAATCTAACTGGTTTGCCCGATTTCCTATGGCCGATCAGATATCCAAGCTTCCCAGCAAAATCGACGCTACCTCCGTCCGCTTTGAGAAGAACATGCGCGCCATGGCCGAACTTGTAGCCGCTGTGCGCAATGAGGAGCAACTCATACAGCAGGGTGGCGGCGAAAAAGCCATCGAGTCTCAGCATGCCAAGAAGCGCCTTACCGCGCGCGAACGCATCAACCTGCTGATCGACCGCGATACCGAGTTCTTCGAACTCGGCCTCTACGCGGCATACGAGATGTATGAAGAGTGGGGTGGCGCTCCGTCGGCGGGTGTGGTCACCGGGCTGGGCCGCATTCACGGGCGGCTGTTCATGCTGGTCGTGAACGACGCCACGGTCAAGGCCGGGGCGTTCTTCCCCATGACGGCCAAGAAGGTGATCCGGGCGCAGAACATCGCTATAGAGAACCATGTTCCCACGATTTACCTGGTCGACTCCGCGGGCGTGTTTCTGCCGCTGCAGGAAGACGTGTTTCCTGACACCGACGATTTTGGCCGTGTCTTCCGCAATAACGCCGTCATGTCGGCCATGGGAGTTCCGCAGATCACGGCCATCATGGGCATGTGCGTGGCCGGGGGCGCGTATCTGCCGGTGATGTGCGACACCATATTGATGACAGAAGGCAGCGGGCTTTTCCTGGCCGGACCAGCGCTGGTGCAGGCGGCGATCGGGGCCAAGTATTCGGCGGAAGAGCTGGGCGGCGCGCAGATGCACGCGCAGATTGCCGGCACCATCGATTATCGCGAGCCCAACGACCACATCTGCCTGGAGCGCATACGCTCCGTGGTGAGCAAGCTGGGTCATAAGCCCATGGCGCCATTCAGCCGCATCAAGGCCGAGCCGCCGGCGTATGCGGCGGAAGAGATTTATGGAATCTTTGAAGCCGATGGCATGCGTCCGTATGACATGAAGGAGATCATTGCGCGCGTTGTGGACGGCGGAAAATTCGACGAGTACAAAGCAGAATACGGCAAGACGGTGGTCTGCGGGCTGGCGCGTATCGGTGGATTCGCCGTGGGCATTGTGGCCAACCAGGCATTGCCGGTGCAGCAGACCGATCCTCATTCGGGCGATAAACGCGTGGAGTTCGGCCGGGTGATCTACACGGAGAGCGCCGACAAGGCCGCGCGTTTCATCATGGACTGCAACCAGAACCTGGTGCCGCTGGTTTTCCTGCATGACGTGAACGGTTTCATGGTAGGCCGCGACGCCGAGTGGAATGGCATTATCAAAGCAGGCGCCAAGATGGTGAACGCCGTGGCCAACTCTGTGGTGCCGAAAATTGCGGTGATCGTGGGTGGATCGTTCGGCGCGGGGCATTACGCCATGTGCGGCAAGGCCTACGATCCGCGCTTTGTCTTTGCCTGGCCCTCGGCGCGTTACGCCGTGATGAGCGGCGCCGCGGCCGCCGGCACCCTGGTGGAGATCAAGATCAAACAGCTCGAGCGCGGCGGCAAGAAGCTGAGCGAACAGGACCGCCAGGAGCTGTTCAACGCCACCAAAGCCACTTATGACCATCAGACCGATCCGCGTTACGGCGCGGCACGGTTGTGGATCGACAAAATTATCGATCCCATGGAGACGCGCCAGGCGCTGATCACGGCGCTGGAGGCGGCTGCACTCAACCCGGAGGTAAAGGAATTCAAGGTGGGGGTTTTACAAACGTAAAACCTACCACGGAGACACGGAGGCACGGAGAAAAACGAGACTGAATAAAGCAATGGGTCAGGAGGCAATATGGGTACACCGGGAGCAGTTGGTGCGGTCCAGAAACTCCGCTATGAGGATCTCACGAAGGAGATTATTGGAGCGGCAATAGAGGTGCACAAAGCTGTCGGTCCTGGTTTGTTGGAGGGAGTTTACGAAGAATGTCTTTGCCATGAATTAAAGCTTAGGAATTCAAGCTTTGAGCGCCAGCTCATAGTTCCCGTCACTTACAAAGCGGTAACTCTGGATTGTGGATACCGGCTCGACCTGCTGGTTGAGGACACAGTCATTCTGGAATTGAAGAGTATTGACCGGATACATCCTATTTTCGAAGCCCAATTACTCACTTACATGCGTATGCTGCAGAAGCCGGTTGGCTTGTTGATAAATTTTAATGTCCCTATCTTGCGAAACGGAATCATGAGGAAAGTATTATGACCTGCTTTTCTCTGTGTCTCCGTGCCTCCGTGGTAGGTTTTGATTCATGTCGAACGAAGTAAAAATCATCGAATGCCCGCGCGACGCCTGGCAGGGCCTGAAGGGCCAGATTCCCACGGCCGTAAAGGTCCAGTACCTGCGCGCGCTGATTGGTGCGGGATTCAAGCACATTGACGCCGTATCGTTTGTCTCGCCGAAAGCCATCCCGCAGATGGCGGATTCGGAAGAGGTGCTCAAACAGCTTGATCCGCCGGATGACGTAGAGATCATCGGCATCGTGGTGAACCAGAAAGGCGCGGAGCGTGCCATTGCGACGGAAGCGGTGCAGACGCTGGGCTTTCCCTATTCCATCTCGCCGACCTTTCTGGAGCGCAACCAGCACCAGACGCTGGAAGAAGCCGCGGATGAACTGGAGCAAATCAAGTTGAAGACAGATGCCGCCGGGCTGGGCGTTGTGGCGTATATCTCCATGGCCTTTGGCAATCCTTATGGCGACTTGTGGACTGCGGAAGAGGTGATTGAGGCCGTGGGCATTCTGGCCGACATGAATATCACGCAGATTTCGCTCGCCGATACCGTTGGACTGGCGACGCCGGCGCAGGTGAGCGAGTTGATGGCGGCCGTTACTGGCGTTTACGACTATCTGGAGATCGGCGCGCACCTGCACAGCACTGTGGCGGGCGCGGCGGAGAAGATCCTGGCCGCATATGACGCTGGTTGCCGCCGGTTTGATTCCGCTATTGGCGGGTTGGGCGGCTGCCCTTTCGCGCAGGATGCGATGATCGGCAATATTCCGACGGAGATCGCGGTGCAGGCGCTGATCGCGCACGGCGCCGATGTGCCGCTGAAGAAGCCGCTGGATGCGGTAGTGGAGATGTCGGCCGATATTGCGAAGAAGCACATGGTGGTGATGTGAAGAGCCGGCTCAAGAAGATCCTGCTAAATTATGGTGTCCCGTTGGGAATTCTCTTGAGTGCCGGGGTTTTATCGCGGATTGTTCCTCATTTCGGCTGGCACCTGCTGCATGGTTTTCACACTGAAATACGAGATATGCAGGTCTGGGTCCCATTTTCCTATCGCGCCATTCACGGGACGCCAAATAGTTTGGCCCTCATCGCGTTTCGAGGATTGAATCCCACGCCTAGCGACCAGGTAAAGGCCGGCACAATCATGTTTAATTTCGCGGAGCCGGATCGGGCGCAATTACCCCTGGAGATTACATTAGGGAGTGGGATCATTTCTTTCAATACCAATGGGCCCTTCCTTATGAAAAGCGAACGAAAAATGTCGATGGCAGGCCGCAATGGGCGTTGCCTGGAATATGGAGCCAACACGGGACCGAATAGCGAGTCTCTGGTCGGCAACGACACCATCAAAATCTATTGTTGGTTTGGGAACGATCTGAGAGCGTCATTTCTCGGGCGGTCCTCCTCGGCAGGAGAGTTTTATGAAGTTGTCGCGTCCGCAAAGGCAGGAGGAGCACGCTAGCTTGGATTACAAAACAGTCCTCTACTCCGAATTCCCGGGCATCGCCACTCTTACGCTCAATCGCCCGGACAAGCGCAACGCCATCAGCTACGAGTTGATTGACGACCTGATCGCAGCGTTGAAGCAGGCGGCTGGTTCATCGGCGCAAGTCGTCATCCTTACCGGTGCGGGCAAGGCGTTCTGCTCCGGCATGGATATGGAGAACCTCAAGCAGCTCGGCGGGCGCACGCACGAACAGAATCTTCAAGACTCCGAGACCATGGCGTCACTTTTCCGCTCGCTCTACGACTTTCCCAAGCCGACGATCGCCGCCGTGAACGGGCCAGCCATCGCCGGCGGAACCGGACTGGCGACGCTGTGCGACTTTACGCTGGCCGTGCCCGAGGCAAAGTTTGGCTACACCGAAGTCCGCATCGGTTTTGTGCCGGCCATTGTTTCGAGTTTTTTGATTGCCAACATCGGCGAGAAGCGCGCGCGCGACCTGCTGCTCACGGGGCGCATCTTTGGCGCGGAAGAAGCGCAGCGGCTGGGCCTGGTGAATGAGATCGTGGGGCCGGAGCAGCTCATGGCGCGCGCCCAGGAGCTTGCCGGCCAGTTGCTGGAAAACAGTCCGGCGTCATTGCAGGCCACGAAGAGACTGCTTTCCAGTTATACTCGCGAGCAACTGGATCGGCAGGTGGCGCAGGCGGTCCAGGGCAACGCACAAATCCGGCAGACCGCGGATTTCAAAGAAGGCATTACAGCATTTCTGGAGAAACGCAAACCCACTTGGACAGGAAAATAGAAGACGTCAGCACGAAGATCAGCGGCGAGACGCGGTTGCGCGTGCGCTACGCCGAGACCGACAAGATGGGCGTGGCGTACCACTCCAACTTCCTCATATGGTTTGAGGTTGGGCGCGTGGAACTGCTGCGGCAGCTCGGCTTCCAATACAGCGAGATGGAGAAGCAGGATAACTGCCATCTCCCGGTGGTCGACCTGCGGATCCGATACAAGGCGCCCGCCCAGTATGATGATGAGATCGTGGTCCGGACCGGTCTCAAGAGAGCGAGCGCATCGTTGCTGCACTTCAGCTACGAAATCCTGCGCGAGAGCGACCAAATGCTGCTGGCCACGGGTGAAACCATGCATATCGTGGTGGACGATAAGCTGGTCCGCCAGTCGCTGCCGGAAAAATATATGAATGCCTTCAAGAGGCTCAAACGGGACTCATGACCTCTCTTCAGATCAATGGCAATGAGCTTTCGCTCGACGAGCTGCGTCAGGTGGCGTATGAGCGCCGGCCGGTGGAGCTGGCCGGCAGCGCGCGCAAGAAGGTCGCAGCCGCGCGAGAAGTAGTGGAAAAGCTTCTGCGGGAAAACCGCGTGGCCTATGCCATCAATACCGGCGTGGGGAAGCTGAGCGACGTGCACATTGAGCCGGCGCAGAACCGCCGGCTCCAGATCAACCTGATCCGCTCGCATTCAGCGGGCGTGGGCGAACCGCTTACGCAGGAAGAGACGCGCGCCATGATGCTGTTGCGCGCCAATTCGCTGGCCAAAGGTTTTTCCGGGGTGCGGGCGGAGGTGCCCGACCTTATCTGCGCCATGCTGAACGCAGGCGTTCATCCGGTGGTGCCGTCGCAGGGAAGCGTTGGGGCAAGCGGCGATCTGGCTCCCCTGGCGCACCTGGCGCTGGCGATGATCGGCGAAGGCGAAGTCTGGGCCGGCAGCGGGCGCGCGGGCAGCGCGGAAGCGCTGAGACGCGCGGGCATCAAGCCGCTTGTGCCCGAGGCCAAGGAAGCGATTTCTCTTATTAACGGCACGCAGGCCATGCTGGCGGTGGGCGCTCTCTCATTATTGGCGGCGGAAACGCTGGCGGAAACGGCCGACGTTCTGGGCGCCATGTCACTGGACGCGCTGCACGGCACCGATGTCGCCTTCGATGAGCGCATCCATGCGGCCCGGCCGCACCCGGGACAAATCAAGGTGGCGGCGAACCTGCGCCGGCTCATCGCGGGAAGCGAAATTCGCGATTCGCACAAGGACTGCGGGCGCGTGCAGGACGCTTATTCGCTGCGCTGCATTCCGCAGGTCCATGGCGCGGTGCGCGACACGCTGGAGTTTTGCCGCCGGACGTTTGAGATCGAGATGAACTCCGCGGTCGATAACCCGCTGGTCTTTGTGAAGGGCAATGCCGAAGGAGACATTCTTTCCGGCGGTAACTTCCACGGCGAGCCGCTGGCCTTCGCGCTGGATTACATGGCGATCGCTCTGAGCGCGCTGGCGGGAATCTCGGAGCGGCGGATCGAGCGGCTGGTAAATCCGGCGCTCAATGAAGGACTGCCGCCATTTCTGGCGGCCGATGCCGGCATCAATTCAGGTTTCATGATGCCCCAGGTTACGGCGGCGGCGCTGGCCAGCGAGAACAAAGTGCTGGCGCACCCGGCGTCGGTGGATTCGATTACGACCTCGGGGAACAAGGAAGACTATGTTTCCATGGGGATGGCCGGGGCAATCAAGCTGAAGAAGGTCGTCGCGAATACGACCCATGTTCTGGCGATTGAGGCTTGCGCGGCGGCCCAGGCGCTGGATTTTCTGGCCCCGCTCAAGAGCAGCGGGCCGTTGCAGCACGCGCATGCGGCGATTCGCAAGGTGAGCCCCAAGATTGAGCAGGATCGCGTGTTCGCGGAGGATTTTGCGAAGTTGGCGGAACTGATCCGAACAGGCGCCTTAGCGGGATAATTTTCACCGCGGAAGTTCCGAGAGGCCGCAAATCATGTCGCGTACTGCGCCTCGCCGTTGCCGAACGACCAGTTCTCTTTCGCCACCTCAACCAAGTTGATGAACACGTCTTCCTTGCGCAAGCCGGCTTCCTGATTGAGCAGCTCCGCGATCCGGCGAAAAAGAGATTTCCTGACTTCCAGGGTGCGTCCGGTGCTCAGCGTGATCTGAATGATGACAAGGTCGTCTGTACGGCGGATATTCAGGTACTGCGGGTCGTAGATAAAATCGGCATTTGTGTGTTCGGTCACGATGTGGAAGCGGTCCTGAGCGGGAATGGAGATGGTTTCCACCAGGGCGCGATGAATCGCATCAGAAACTTTGCGCTTGTGGGCTTCGGGCTTACCGGCAAGCAATGAGATTCGGACAAGGGGCATGCTCAACTCCTCCATATCAATTGATTCCATGCAGGGAGGAAAGATTCATCGCGCGGTGCGCGCATTTTGCCCATGTCGTCCCGAAAGCGGTTTAACTAATCCATTTTCCCGCCGTCTAAGTCTAGGGTCCGGGAACCTTTTCCGGCGGCGGGAGTATTCACCAAAAGGCCGCGTGTTGGCATCGCTCATCCCGCAAAGGAGCTGACCAAGATGATGGAAACCATCCTGCAAGACCTCCGCTACGAGCTGCGTACACTAGGCAAATCGCCCAGGTTCACCTCCATTGCGCTGATCACGCTGGTGCTTGGCATTGCCGCGAACGTGGCGATCTTCACCTTTGTGGATGCGGCTTTACTCCGGCCCTTGCCGTACCGCGATGCGTCGCGTCTGGTGGAGGTTTATGACACGCGGTCCACGGAGGTCTTCACCCAGTTTGAGGCTTCTTATCCGGACTTTCTCGACTGGCGGGCGCAGCAGCAGGTCTTTGACGGGCTCGCGGGGTATGGACAAAACCAGGTCCTGCTGCGCGCTGCGGGCGCTCCGGAGTTGTTGCCGTCAGCTGCGGTCACCGACAATTTTTTCCAGACGCTGGGAGTGCGGCCGCTCGCCGGGCGCGATTTCCGCGCGGGCGAAGACCTGGCCGCCGCGCCCAGGACCGTCATGCTGAGCTACGGCTGGTGGCAGAGGCATTTTGGCGGCAAAGACGTGATCGGGCAGACGCTCTCCATCGATGACCAGCCTAATACCATCATCGGCGTGCTTCCCGCCGACTTTCATTTTGCTCCGGTCGGCGACCCCGATGTCTGGGTCACTCTCCACGCCACGGGCGGGCTTTTGCAGCGCAGAAACCTGCACTGGTTGAATGTGGTGGCGCGCCTGAAGCCTGGGATATCGCGTGAGAGCGCAAGTTCGGCCATGAACCTGATTGCGGAGCGGCTGGAGAAGCAATACCCGCAGACAAACGACAAGCTCAGGACCGCGATTGTGCCCCTGAACGAAGTGATTGTCGGCCAGATACGCCCCATTCTGCTGGTACTTCTGGGAGCCGTGGGACTGCTGCTGCTGATCGCGTGCGCCAACGTGGCCAATCTGCTGCTGGCCCGCGCGATGGCGCGCCGCAATGAGATGGCGATTCGCACGGCGCTGGGCGCAAGCCGGGCGCGGCTGATGGGCCTGATGCTGATGGAAGGCCTGGTGCTCTCCTGTACCGGTTCGCTGCTGGGCCTGGCGGTGGCGCACTGGACCATCAAAGGTTTTGTCGCCATGATCCCGGCGGCCCTGCTTGACTACATGCCTTACCTCAAGCACATGGGCATTGACGCCGGCGTGCTTCTCTTTGCTTTTGCGTTGGCTATCGTCACTGGCGTTGTCTTCGCGCTGGCGCCGGCGCTCCAGGCTGCCGGCACAAACGTGCAGGGTGCGTTGAAAGACGGTTCCCGCGGCTCCCATTCAGGATCGTGGCGGCGCTTTGCTTCCGCGCTGGTGGTGGGAGAAGTAGCGCTGGCCATGGTTCTGCTGGCCGGCTCGGGGCTGCTGGTGAAGAGCCTCTATCGCTTGCTGAACGTCAATCCGGGCTTTGACCAGCACAATCTGCTCGGCTTGGCCGTGGGGTTGTCGGAATCGCGCTTTCCGCAGCCGGCGCAGCAGTTGCAGGCTCAGCAGGATCTGCTCGATCGCATCCGCGCGCTGCCTGGAGTGAAGTCGGTGGGCAGCAGCAGCGTCTTGCCGGTCTCCGATGGCGGCAACACCAGCAATCTGCGCGTGGTAGGAGTGCCCTCGGCAACGCCCCAGGGACGCGAAGCCAACAGCCGCTCTGTGAACCGTACCTACTTTCAGACGCTCGGCGCCGAACTGGTGCAGGGAAGCTGGTTTACCGACGCCGACAACGCCACCGGCCCGCAGCGGGTGATCGTCAACAAAACGCTGGCCGACCAATTCATGAGCGGCCTGGACCCGCTCAAGCAGCAGATATGGTTCACCTACTCGGACAAAGAAAAGCCCAGGCAGGTCATCGGCGTGGTGCGCGACATCAAGGAGGGGCCGCTCGATACCCCGGCACTTCCGGCGATCTATACGCCCATGGAGGCCAACGCGCGTTTATTCTGCAACCTGATTATTCGCATCGAGCAGCGGCCCGATGCGCTTGCGGCAGAAGTGCAGAACGCGATCCGCCAGCTTGATCCTGACGCAATCACCTTCAACATACAAACCATGGACGACCGCATCCGGCGTTCGCCTGCGGCTTTCCTGCACCGGTATCCGGCGGTTCTGGCCGGCGTATTCGCGTTTCTCGCGCTGCTGCTGGGAACCATCGGGCTGTACGGCCTGGTGGCATACTCGGTGGGCCAGCGCACGCAGGAGATCGGCATTCGCATGGCCCTGGGCGCGCAACGTGGAAATGTCTTGCAGATGGTCCTGGCGCAAGGCGTGCGTCTGATCGTGCCCGGCGTGGTGATCGGAGTGGTCGCGGCCATGCTGGTGGCGTACGTGATGCGCAGCATGCTGTTCGGAATCCATTCCTGGGACCCGGCGATCTTTGTCGTGGTAACGGTGTTGCTAGCCGTGGTCGCGCTGGCAGCTAGCTACGTGCCAGCACGCGCCGCGACCAAAGTAGATCCGATGGTGGCGTTAAGGTACGAGTAAGCTGAGGACGAAGCGGGCGTTCACATTTGTGAGTTCGCGGTGTCCCCTTGCCGGGGCTGATGCTTGCAGGCAAGTTACTTATTCTGTCGCTCTGACTTACCGGTTCCAGTAAGGGGCTGATACGCCCAATTGATTACGCCGATGCTGCCGGTAGTGGTCTGGCCATTCTTATCAATGTAATCAACAGACCCGGTGTATGCTTCGCGGGGATTCAGAACCATGACCAGGGTTTGGTCGTACTCCCCAGTCTTTTCACACTTGTCGTTGTAGGTCACGTGGCGGACCGGAAGGGTCAATTTTGGCTGACCATCGGCTGTTTCTTCCAAAACGCCGCACTTTTGCGATGTGAATACCTTGCCAATGGGGGCGCCGGAATGTCCGCAGTACTTGGAAACATCCAGGGTGGCGCACATTTGGCCGGCGTAGTCTTTTTTTATGCTGAGATTGCCCAGCCAGCCGCCTTTGCCCCAATGCCACTCGTAATGGCCTTCACGGAGTTTCGCCCAGATCCGGGCTTGTTCAGCCAGATTACCGCCCTGCTTCAATTTGTCATAGTTGCTCAGATAGGCGGTGCCCCATCCGCCGAGGACGCCCAGGACGGCAAGTAAAATAGTCACAGAATTCTTGCTCAAGGCCACGCGCCGGTCCCTAGTTGTGGTTTTCGATTGCAATCGGCCATTACTGTAGCATAACCATCTTTCGTCACAAGAATTCTCCGGAACGCAGGAAGCTTGGTTGTAACGATTCATCCTCCCCAGTCACTATCTACAGGGAAGGTGCATTGTTAGAGCCTCCGACCAGAGGTGCGTATGGAACTGCGCCGTCGCGATATTTTTCTAAAGATTGAGCTCTTGCCCAGCTACAGCCCGCTGGCGCCTATTGTGTGCGCGCGGCGCTGGGGCCGGGACTGCATGTTCAACACCGGCCACGAATATGGCCGCATTGGAGTCGATGAAATCCTGGCCTCAACGCTGGATGGCCTTGTTTATCGCGAATATCTCGATCCGCACTTCTCGATTCCCAACAAGGCCAAGCTGGTGCCCGCGGACGTGAACGAGCCGCCGTGGGACCGCCGGATTCCCGGAGCCGTGCTGTATGCGAAGCCGGGCGAGCGCCTCTATATTCACGTGCTCAACGGCGATCCCAATGACTGCCATAGCTTCCACCTGCACGGGTTGCGCTACGGCATCGATTCGGATGGCGCCTGGCCCTTCGGCGTGGCCACGCGCAAGGGCGGACGAAGCGATGAAATCCTGCCCGGGCAGATCTGGACCTACATCTTTGACGTGCTGCCGGAAATGGTGGGCGCCTGGGGGTTCCACGACCATGCGCATAACGTGGCCCAGAACGTGAACCGCGGGCTCTTCGGTGGCCTGATTGTTCGCGATCCAGCCGCGCCTTGCCCCGATCATCAGGTTCCAATATTTATCCATGAACTGGCGGGCGTCTCCGGTGTTCAGTTCCAGAGTCAACGGCTCACCACCAACGGCACCTTCAATTTTGCTTTCGCCGCGCCGGGCACGGTGAACTACTATTGCCAGATTCACGGCCCCACCATGAACGGCACGGTGAAGGTGGTCTCCGGCGCGCCCAACTCCCAGAACGTGAACATCCAGGACAACTTCTTTGATCCTCAGGTGGTCTCGGTTGCGCCCGGCGGCACAGTGCACTGGAAGAACCTGGGGCAGCACGATCACATTGTCTTCTCCGGTGGCGGAGGCGCGGCCAACTTCTGTCTCAACGGCAGGTCGTTTGTCGGCAATACGCCCACGATTGTCGGCGACACCGGTGAGCGTCTGCGCTGGTACGTATTCAACATGGACCTGGCCGGCGTGTGGCACAACTTCCATCCGCATTCGGTGCGCTGGCAGCTCCCCACGCCTCCGGGCGGCGCTTCCGACGTGCATGGCCTCAGCCCGGTGGAATCTTTTGTCACGGACACGGAAGTTCCTCCCGCCCTGCGCCTGCCCTGCGTCTTGGAAGAGTTTCAATGTAACCCTGACCTGGATGCCTGCCGCGTCCGCATCAAGGGTGATTTCCTGTTCCACTGCCACATTGAAGAGCACATGATGGCCGGGTTGGCTGGGCTGGTCCGCGCGCGCCAGTACATCTGGATCAATGACGCGGTGGCCAAACAAATCGATGTGCAGCTTCCCTACGACGACGGCCAGAACTCCTGTCCCAGCGTGGACCTGTTGCGCTGTCACCGCCGCGATCAGAAAGGCACGCCGGCGCACGACATGCCGGGAATGCCAGGAATGCCCAATCTGCCGGGAATGGGCGGAGGCGCAATGCCCGGCATGGGCGCCGCTCCGGCGGTTGATCCTGCCGAGCTTCCCGTCAAAGGCGTGTGGGAGCTGCTTTCCTGCCACGCGCCGCTTTTGCCCGTCCACGGCGCGGTGCTGCACACCGGCAAGGTGCTGCTCTTTGCCGGTTCCGGCAATGACGAGCTTTACACCACCGGATTGCGCAGCGCAGTCTGGGACTTCAGCAACGGTCAGTGGATTTCTCCTTTCACCCCGGTGGACTTCTTCTGCGCCGGGCAGAGCTTCCTTCCCGACGGTCGCCTGCTGGTGGCGGGCGGCACCAAGGAGTACGACATACCCAACGTGCAGGGCTTCATCGGCCTCGACAGCGCTTACGCTTTCGATCCGCTCTCCGAGCAGTGGGTCCGTTTGCAGAACATGACCGCCGGAGGTCGCTGGTATCCCACGCTCACCACCCTGGGCGATGGAAGGGTCTTTACCGTCTCCGGCGGCCCCAACCACGCGGAGATTTATTCCAGCGTCACCGGGTGGAACCAGTTGCCCCAGCAGAACGGATGGCCGCTCTTCCCGCATGTCTTCCTGCAGCGCAACGGGCATGTATTCTTCAGCGGCGGCAACGTCTTTGCCAATCCGGTTGGGCTGCTTCCCGGCTCGCTGAACCTGGCAACCAACGCTTTCGCCAACGTGGGCATTCCCGCAACCTTTGATCAGAACCATCGCGACCATTGCGCCAGCGTGATGCTGCCGCCGGTGCAGGACCAGCGCGTGATGATCGTGGGCGGAGGCGATCCGGCCATCGACAAAGTACACATCATTGACCTGAAAGTGCCGAACCCGGCTTATGTCCAAGCTCCTTCCATGCATCACGCCCGTTACCACGTAAACGCCGTGCTGCTGCCTGACCGCACCGTGTTGGCGCATGGCGGTAACGGCAGTTCCGAGAACGCGCCTACCGCGGTGCTGGAGTCGGAAATCTATCACCCGGACACCAACTCCTGGGCCCGTGCCGCAAAATCCCAGGTGCCGCGGATGTACCACTCCATCGCATTGTTGCTGCCGGATGGAAGGGTGCTGTCGGCGGGTTCGAATCCCAATCGCCGCGATGACGAACTGCGCCTGGAGATTTTCCATCCACCGTACCTCTTCAAGGGCGCGCGCCCTTTCATTGACATGGCCCCGGAGGAAATCCAGTACGGGCAGTCCATCGCCATCCACACGCCACAGGCCCGCGAGATCAAATGGGTGGAACTGGTCTGGCCCATGGCTACCACCCACTCCTGTGAAACCGGCCAGCGCATTGTGGATGTGCCGTTTGAGGTGAAGGACTTCTGCCACATCCAGGCCCACATTCCCAGGGAACAGAACATTGCGCCCCCAGGATGGTACATGCTCTTCCTGGTGAATCATGCAGGTGTGCCGTCAGTCGCCAAGTGGGTGCACCTGACCGGCGGACGCAAGCCCAGCCACGATCCGGCACTGATCAAGGAACTCATTGACATGCGCCTGACCGGTAAGGAAATCCCGGTACTCGGAACGGAGTTTATGGACCTTCCGCCTCAGGAGCTGAAGAAACCGGAAGCGCCGGCCGGGAAACCGCCTGAAAGCAAACCGCCGGCGAGCAAGTCCCCGGCGGGTAAGAGCAAAGATAAGAGCAAGCCAAAGAAGAAGTAGTTTTGGGCATGAACTCCACGGAGAAGGGAACGGCTGCGCGCAGACGGTACCAATGACGCTGCACGCAGCCGGAGCACTGGGATTGGTTGGTCCCTCCGGCCTACTCACAGGCTGACAAATGCGCGTTCGCAGACGGCCGTCGGGATGATGTGCGAAAGAAGCTGGCCAGGTTCTCCTCGATATCCAAATTGACACACTACGTCCCTTTGGCTGCCAGCTTATGCCCGGTTCGATAAAGCGCGTTACTCTCCTGACGTTGACGAGCCAAAACGTGTGAGCATGGCGTTGTAAACCTCCGCAAGATGGCTGTCCCCAACAGCCGTGGCAGCGGCACCTGCATTCGGCAATACGACGCTGCTTGGGCCGTTGTTCATGTTGGTGGAGCCAAGGGACAAAGCGTCCGCAAGGCTGGGAGCGTTCGCGTCGCGCTGGGTAAGATTTGCCGCGCCACTGGAGATGTTGAAGCATTCGACGATGGTCCGGATGACCGAAGTATGGTCAAACGGCGTCGCGCCGTTTGTCGTCGAGGTGCCAGCGCCCTGCACGTAAGAAAAACCGGCGGGGCGAACGATGGAGCCGGCCGGAATGTAAGGCGACACCAGGATGGCGGGCACTCGCGGTCCATAGCGGTTGAAGCCGAACCCTGACGGCCTGGGCAGCACTGTTCCCCCCGGAGCTACAGCAGTGGGCGGAATCACGTGATCGAAGCAGCCGCCGTGCTCGTCGTAGGTAATGATCAGCAGAGTGCGCGGCCAATAGTAGGCGCTGCCGCGGAGCAGGTTGTAAATGGTTCCAACCAGCGTCTCGCCGTCACACACGTCGAAAGGCGGGTGGTTGTCATTCGGCGCCAGATTGTTAATCCCTCCGTAACGCGGCTCGATGAAGGAGTACTTGGGCAGCGTCTGGTTTTGCACATCCTCCGCGAACGTGGGGCTTTTTGTATCGCCGCCAAAGTCGCTGGTGTCAAAGTTGCAGACCATCAGAGGCCGTACGGGGGCGGACAGCAAAACGTACTTGATAAGGGTCGCGATAGAAAAGTCATGAAAATAGACTTTCCAATTCGCGGAGTTATATTTTCCGTTTCCATCGAGTAGTTGGAAGATGCTGGGAAGATCGGGCCATAGTTCAAGGTTGCAAAGGTAGTCCACGTCTTCCACATAGCCGCCCGAAGTCGCGCAATTGAGGAAAAAACGGTTCGGGTAGGTCTGTGTCGGGCAGGAGCCGAACCAAGCATCGGACACGCCAAACGACTGCGCCAATAGGGAAGTGACCGGGAGCTGCGATGGGGTGAAATAAAACATGATGTCCCCCGGAACCGCAACCTTCTTCGTGGTTGGGTCCACTCGCGGAAGCGCCGGCCAGGAAGGGGCCCAAGGGCACTCCTTGTCGATTGGGATCCCGGGATATGGAAGCGAACCTTTCAAACCTGCCGCGTAGTCATTGACGAAGCCCGCCATGTTCGCCGTCGCACCGGCGGCGGGATCGGTGGTGTTGAAAATCTGGAGATTCATGTCGGGGAACGATTCGCCGGGATCGGGTGTTGGCGTGGTAAAAGGATTGCCGCTCGAAGTATTGGTAACCGGGTATTTGACGCCGTTCCAGGTGTTGTACATGCTTCCATCGAGCTTCAAGCCCTCGAATTGGGAGCTGTTAGAATAGAGCGTTCCCAGCATCTGGTCGAACGACCGGTTTTCCAACATTACAACCACGATGTTTTCAATGAGATTGAGCGAATTGCTCATGCATGCCCCCTTGCGGCGTTCCGGGCGTTGGCCCGCTCTGTTTGGCAGGACACCACTGTACTCGCGGAATCAACATCGTATGTGATTCGTACTAATTCGCGTGGATTCGCGGCCGGTCCCTAAAACTCAGCAGGGCTCAAATCAGGAAGTGCCCGCCAGCCCCAGCTCGCCGGCGATCCCTTTCATCGCCTCAATGCAGAACGCGATGTGCTCTTCCAGGTCGACGCCCAGGTCGGCGGCTCCGTTGATGATGTCGTCTCGGTTCACGCTGCGGGCGAAGGCTTTGTCCTTCATTTTTTTGCGCACAGATTTGGCTTCACATTCCGCCAGCGATTTGCTGGGCTTGACCAGCGCTGACGCCGTAATGAAGCCGGCAATCTCGTCGCAGGCGTAGAGCGTCTTTTCCATTTTGCTTTCGCGCTTCACGCCGCTGTAGTCGGCATGGGAGAGGATGGCGCGCCGCACCTCTTCCGGGTAGCCGCGCTCTTCCAGGATCTTATTGCCGACGAACGGATGCTCGGCCGGCGTCGGATATTTCTCATAGTCGAAGTCATGGAGCAGGCCGGTGATGCCCCATTTGTTTTCGTCTTCGCCGAACTTGCGGGCATAGGCGCGCATGCAGGCTTCCACGGCCAGCATGTGCTTGCGCAGGCTTTCCGACTGGGTGTACTCGCAAAGCAGGCTCCAGGCCTGGGCTCGGTCCATCATGATTTTTACCTGTATTCTCCGTTTATTCTCCGGTTTTATACCACTCATTCAGGTTTTTACCTAATTTTTATGTTGACAATCGTGAGTTGATCCTGGAAACTTACGTCAGTTAGGGGGTTCCTCGCAGTCGTTCGAGGTCCCACGCAGTGGATTTTTGGAGAACTGCCTGCTCTGGCACTCCGAAATCATCCCATGGCTACAGCATTGGCGCCGGTTGATTCCCGGGAAGTGGTACGTTGCGACCATTGCCATCTCGTCCAATTTCGGACCACTAACAATCTTTGCAGAAAATGCCGTACCTCGCTGGACGAGGATGAACCGGAGCCGATCCTGGAGGTCCAGACGCCCGTTGAGCCGCCAGCGAACGGCCATCACTCCCATCTTCAAGTCGCCTCAGCCATCCGTATGCTACGGCAAAAGTCCGGACTGAGCCAGCGCCAGCTTGCCTTGCGCATGCAGGTGCCGCGCACCTATGTCTCGAAAATCGAAAATGAAAAAGCCATGCCGACGCTTTCTTCATTGCAGCGGCTGGCTACGGCGCTGGAAGTTTCCATGGCCGACCTGCTGAAAGGCTCCAGCCGCACGCTGGAAGACGAGATCGCCGACCTGATGCATGACGAGTTTATCGCTGAAATAGTGCAATACCTGGACAAGCTGGACTCCATGCAGCGTTCCAGCCTGATGGCCCAGATGCGCGATTTGAGCATCCGCCCGCGCCGCAGCGCGTAAAACTCTCTCCTGTCACTTGAGTACAGCCGGGGACACGTTCCCCGGCTGTTTTTTTTTACATCCCGAGCGGAGCGAGGGAACCCTGCCGTGATGACGCGGCCTGAGGAAATGCAGAAGGACCAACTCCGTACTGCACAATCTCCATCGGCGTGATCCTACTGGTGCTGAAAACATCTTCCTTGCTATAGGGACCTCTCCCCTTCGGCTTCGCTCAGGGTCGAGATTTCAGATAGAGCTGCATCTGGTATTTGCAGAGAGATCCCTAGCAACTCCGTTCAGCTTCTCACACTCCAACATGAAGTAGATGGGGAACTCATGATCACGATTCTGCTTATCATTCTGGTGTTGATGCTGATTGGCGCATTGCCGCATTGGCCGCACAGCCGTAATTGGGGCTATCGCCCAAGCGGAGGACTGGGGCTGGTCCTGGTCATCCTTCTGATTCTCTTCCTGCTGGGGTATTTATGAGACTGATAGTTTTTGCCGCCCTGGTCATTTCATCCATGCTGATTTCCGCCTGCAGCCAGCAGGACACGGAGAAAACCAAACAGGAAGCCGCCAAAGCCACGGAGCAGATCAAAGAGGGAAGCAAAGTGGCCGCGGTTGAACTCAAAAAAGATTTGAAAGAAGCCGCGAAACAGACCAAAGCCGCAGCGGAAGGCGTGAAGGAAGGTCTGGGGACGCCGGACAAGCCCGTGAACGTGAATTCGGCTTCCCTGGTGCAACTGCAAACGTTGCCGGGCGTGGACGAGGAAACTGCCGCTCGTATCATCAAGGGCCGTCCCTATCACACGCGCGACGAAATCGGGACCAGAGGCGTGGTCTCCCCGGATGAGTTCAAAGCAATCAAAGACAAGATTACTGTGAAGTAGCTTTGCGATCGCGCGGACCTACTTCGTCGGCTCCATCTGCAGCGCATCGTTGAAGCGATTGAAATAGTTGAACAGTCCGATGGCGGCGAGAAGCTCCACGATTTCGCCTTCGTCAAAGTGCCGGCGCAGCTCGCTCCAGAGCTGATCGTCGAGGGTGTGGGCGTCGCGGGTGACACGCTCCGCCAGGCGCAGCGCGGCTTTCTCTTTTTCCGTGAAATCGGTGCGCTGCTCGAAGTTGGCCAGGTCCTTGATCTGTTCGTCGGTCCAGCCGTGCCGTCTTGCCAAGACGGTGTGTGAAGCCAGTCAATATTCGCAGTGGTTGATCTGCGAAGTGCGGACGATCACCAGCTCTTTCAGCTTCGCCGGAACCGTACCGGTTTCCATCACGGCGCGGAAGTGCTGCACCATGGTGCGCATGATCTCGGGCCGGTGCGCCACGGTGCGGAACATGTTGGGAATATTGCCCCGCACTTTCATGAAGTAATCGTAAACTTCGGCGACTTCCGGCGGGGCGGTCGATCGGTCGATGCGTGAGATTCTGGGCATGGGGACACCGCGGCAAGCGAGCGGGAGCTCGCCTGCCGTATCGTTCTCTTATTTGCTGAACGCTTTAATGGCTGTCGCTTCATCGTCTTTGATGTCAAAGACGGTGTAGAGCTTGGTGATTTGCAGCAGGTCGTGGACTTTCTTGGTCAGGTTCAGCAGTTTGAGTTCGCCGCCTTCGCGACGCACCGCGGTAAACGCGCTCACCAGTTCGCCAATGCCCGAGCTGTCGATGTAGGTCACGTCGCCCAGGTTGAGCAGGATTTTCTTCTGCCCTTTGCCGATCAAGTCACGGATGCTGTCGCGCAGTATTACGCTGCCTTCTCCCAGAGTGATGCGGCCGCTCATATCCACAATGGTGATGCCGTCCACTTGCCGATTGCTAGCTTTCATGCTCACTGTGCTTCCTCCTCCTTGGCATTCGCGGCGTCGCGGCCGGTATGCTTGATAAGTGTGATTTCTGTCCCTGGATTCGTGTTCCTGATCTTTACTTCGTCCATGAAAGCACGAATCAGAAAAATGCCCCGCCCCGATCCCTTCATCAGGTTTTCCGGCGCCAGCGGGTCAGGCAGCGATTCCGGATCAAGGCCCTTGCCCTGATCGGTGATGGTGATTACCAGCGCCTCGCGCGTGGTTTCATACGCCACCACAAACCGTTTGCCCGGATCGTAGGCATTGCCGTGCAGCACCGCGTTCACCGCCGCTTCGCGCACCGCCATCGCCACCTGATACTGCTCGTCTTCTCCGAACCCAGCGCTGGCGGCGACCTCTGAGGCCTTTTGCTCAGCCTGATTGACACTTTCCAGGGTTGATTCCAGCGTGTAAGAAACCCGATTTGTCATAGGGCGGTTCACTGGGTGTTTATTTGTTTTTAACGGTCTGGGCGAACACACTTCTGCGGCGAATCCCTTAGTGTGCCTATGCGGATGGCGAGTTGTCAAACTGCATCTTTACCAGGACCGCGCCGTGTTCCCCTGTGAACACCCGGGCCGGTGGGCCGGGTCCATCAGCCTTGCGCTGTTCCCGCTGGAGCGAACTGCAATACCATCAGCGCCTGGTCGTCCAGCCGCGGCGAGCCTGCACGGAATTGCAGAACCTCCTTCAGGCACTTGTCCACAAGTTCGCGCGACGGCAGCTCCCGGCAGGAGGCCAGCAGCTTTTCCAGGGACGAAGCGCCGTACTGCGCACCGTCGGGCCCTTCCGATTCCGAGATTCCGTCGGTATAAATCACCAGGCTGTCCCCCGGCGACGTGCGCAGTTGCGTGGTGGAAAATTTCTGGTCGCAGAAAAGACCCACGGGGACCGTGGCGGCTTGGATAGCCATTACGCCTTCAGGTCCCAGGTGAAACGGCGCCGGATGCCCGCCGTTGCATAGCTCCACGTTGCCGAACTCGTCGGCTTTGCCCACGATGAGCGTAGCGTACTGCGTGGGCAGGGTGCTTTCGCAGAAGAGCCGGTTGGCGCGCTCCACCAGCTGCTCCAACGGCAGTCCCAAGGGAATCAGGACGCGGAACATGGCGTGAATATTTGCCATGAGCATGGCCGCGGCCACGCCTTTGCCGGAAACGTCGCCCACCATGAAATAGAGGTCCTTGCCATGGTGGACCAGGTCGCAATAGTCGCCGCTGACCTGGCCTGCGGGCTCATAGTGGTAGGCGACTTTCCATCCCGCGGCGGAAAAGTCCCGGTTCGGCAACAGCCCTGCCTGGATCCTCGCCGCCAGAAGCAGGTCCTGTTCCAGCGCGCGCTGTTCCGCGGGCTTCAGGCAGTCCAGGCAAACCTGGGTCAGCGGATCGGCAAACAGCCGCTCCGGTTCCACCGTTCCGGCGCAGGCTTCGCACACGCCGTAGCTGCCGTGCTCCACGCGCTCCAGGGCGTGGTCCACCTGTTCCAGCAGCTGCAGCAGGTTTGCGGTCTGGGTTTTGGCCACCGCGACTTCCAGTTTCTTCCGCCGGACCACCAACTGGTCGCGCAGCATGTGCAGGTCTGTTACCTGGATACCCATGGGAGGAACTCCTTCTTGATACAGAATCGTTTTCGGGGTGTGAAGATTCAGATTATTTACTCTTCCTGTTCGCCCGCAACGCATCTTACCGGGTACTGCTGTGGTGACGCTATCCGGCTTTTGCGGTGAAAGCAAGAATAGCTCTGGCAACGGCAATCCACATTGGGTATTCTGCCAGAGCAGGCAAAATGATGCGGGAAGAGATCGCACTTTCGAGCATTTTAGGCGCGTCCGTCTATGACAGCACCGGAGCGTTTGCCGGACACGTGCGCGAAGTGGCCGTCTTTCCCCAGGAAGACCCCAACCGCATCTCCGATTTCGTGGTCAAGACCCGCGATGGCGACCGTCTTCTTCCCGCGCGCCAGGTCCGCACCGTCATTGGGTCGTCAATCCAGGTGAGCGGCAGCGCCCTGGACTGGCTGCCGCTGTCCAGCTTGGAAGGCATGCTGCTGCTGGAACGCGACCTGCTCGACCAGCAGATCATTGACGTTTCCGGACGGAAAGTCGTTCGCGTCAATGACGTCGATCTCCGCCGCGAGCAGATCAACGGCACGCTCAAGCTCAAAATCGGCCGGGTCGATATCGGCCTGCGCGGCGCCATTCGCCGCCTGCTCAAGGGCATGGCTCCCAGTCGCGCCATAGAAGCGCTGGCCCTCCGCATGCCGGAGAAGTCCATTCCCTGGGAGGCCGTCGACCTCATCGAGACCGACCCGGCCCGCCGCGTGCGGCTCAAGCTGGCGTATGAGCGCCTCTCCAAGCTGCATCCGGCCGACATTGCCGACATCCTGGAAGAGCTGGCGCCGGCCGAGCGTGAGTCGGTCTTCGAGTCGCTGGCCCAGGAAGTGGCCGCCGAAGCGCTGGAAGAGATCGATCCCAAGATGCAGGTCGAGCTCATGCGCTCCATCGATTCCGACAAGGCCGCCGACATCGTGGAAGAGATGGATCCCGATGCCGCCGCCGACCTGCTCGGCGACCTGCCGCAGGAAACGTCAGAAGAAATCCTGGAAGAGATGGAGCCGGAAGAGCGCCAGGAAGTTTCCGAGCTGCTGGCCTTCCAGGAAAACACCGCCGCCGGCCGCATGACCACCGACTACATCGCGCTCTCACCCGAGCACACCGTGGGCGACGCCATTGACCGCCTGCGCGGGTTTGAAGGCCCGGTGGAGACCCTGAGCACCATTTATCTGGTGGACGCGCAGGAAAAGCTGGTGGGCTCCATTCCCCTGGTCTCGCTGGTGCTGGCCACGGGCGGCACGCGCCTGGGCACGCTCACCCCGGAACACGTGATCTACTGCGAAATCAGCGCCTCCGATAAAGACGTGGCCGAGATGTTCGACAAATACAACCTGCTGACTCTCCCGGTGGTCGACGACGAACAGCGCCTCGCCGGCATCATCACCGCTGACGACATCATTAGTTTGCTGCGGGACAGGATTTAGTTTTCCTCTTTATAGAACCCACGGCATCGAGGTGTGAGAAAAACACACAAGGACAAGGCACAGGCTCTTCTCCGCGTCTCCGTGGTGAAAAATTCTTCCCCTTACGCAATTAACTCAAACAACTCCACCGGTTTTACCTTAAGCGCGTGGGCGAAATCCACGATGCGGTCCAGGGTGAGGTTGTGCTCTCCGCGTTCCACGCGGCCCACCAAATTCAGGGAAACGCCTGTGATCTCCGCCAGTTTTTCCTGGGAGAGGCCGCGCGCCTGCCGCACCGACCTGAGTTTTTTGCCAAACAACACTTGAGTTTTGTTCATATCGGATGTCCTGCCTTCCTTTTCTAAGTTGTTTTTATGTTGGTAGTTCGCATTGTTTTTAGAGGTCCCAGAAGATTCGCCGCAACGGCACTTTCAGCCCTTCGGACAGCGCCTGGATCGTCCCCAGGCACGGCTCTTTCTCGCCGGCTTCAACGCGTGACAAAAAGGCCGCCGCCATCCCCACTCTTTCCGCCAGGTCCATTTGCGTCAGGCCCTGCTGGGTGCGCAGCTGCCGGATCTTCTTGCCGAAGCGAGTTTGAATATCTTTCGACATGGCCGTACTGTAACATGACTTGTCCTATAGGACAAGTATTATTTTTTACCGGAACTCATGGGGGGAGATAAGCGGCGGTGGTGGGCTGAAAGAGTCAGCGGCCGGCTATTGATGACTGCATCAATAAAGCCCGATTTTGGCAAGCTTCAGCAGTACAACAAGGAAAGACAAGCGCAAGGTCCCTCCCCGCTACTCGCGCGCTGAAGAAAGCGCGCGCTCGTTAAAACGCGGGTCGGGATGACGAGGCGTTTTAGGACATTATTTTTGCATTATCCAATAAGGAATACGCGGTTGACGAAAAAGAAGAAGCGGCGGGGCTAGTGCCGGTTCGAAATGCTAACTGGGACCTGGGCTGGTCTCTTCCGGCTAGCGGGGCAAAGGGACCCATTCCATGAGTCTTGCTTTGATTTCGGCGTAGTCAGGCAGACCGGAAGGAATGAAAATACATTTGACGAACAACGAGCGGAACCTGCTTTGGGATGTTACCACCAGGCCGCGGCGACGCAGGGGAGGCACTCCCAGGTAAGATTCTGTGACCTCGCTTAGCCTGTCCTTGTAAATTCTTGTAGGCCGGACCCTATTGAACGTATCCGTGGCTTCGATAAACTCGTCACTTAGAACGATGGTATCTTTTTTGAAACCATAGAAAAGCGCCATGCACATGCCTACGATCCAGGCGTAAAACAATTCGGGATAGGAAGGCAATTTCCAGTCAAAAAGGCAATTCCCGAGCAGGAATAATACCGTATAGAAAATGAATATCCGAAGCCAGGCGGGCAGAGTCCATAGCGATCCATACGCTATTTCGGGAGTGACAATGTACTGTTTGGTTTCTCCAGTCATTCTAGTTCCCCGGCGCAAACCGATTCTATAACACTCAGGCCACGAAATCTTTCATTTGCTTGAGGCGATCCCCGCAACCAGCGCTCAGCCCTGCGACTGTGCGAAAACGAACAGCTCCGCAAGATTGCGTTGTCAAGTGGCCTTATTCGCGCTTGATTGCTTGATGAAAATGCTCTAGCCTCTAGCACCCGCCTCAGGGTTGGGAAGCATTTTAGGTCTTTGAAAATCAGCAATAGCAGCTAGCAGCTGGCAACTGGCAATTAGCCAACCCCCCAATCTCACCACTGATGAACACGGATAACACTGATCCAAATGGGGAAGGGCGGCAGCCCCTACGCCGAGTACCCAGGTGGGTCAAACCCACGCCAAATTGGGATGGCATGGGATGACATGGGAGGGGGAGGGGCGCAAGAGATCGGGTGATCTGAAAACGCCGGAAACACTACGCCAGGCGTATCCTCATGCGTCAAACCTACGCCAAATTGGGATCGAATGGGATACATGGGGAGGGGTGGAGTGACCTGGAGTGACCTGGGTAGGATGCCCCCAGACAACAACGGCCCGCGATACTCTCGCAGGCCGCTGTTCCCTATACAGACAAAGTTGGCGCCAAAATCAGAAGCTCAGTTTTGCGCCGAACTGGAACTGGAACGGGTTATACGCGTCGCGCGGCGTATTGAATCCCAGCACCGGGTTCGGAGGCAGGCTGAGGTCGGTTTGTCCGTAGAGCGTGTTCAGGTCCTTGATATTGGTGCGGTTGAAGGCGTTGAACAGGTCGCCGCTCAGCTCGGCGCGCAGGCGCTCCTTCAACTGGAAGGCGCGGCCGACGCGCATGTCAAAGCTGGCGTAGCCGGGGCCCTTGAGCGTGTTGCGGCCCAGGTTGCCCGGACGGTCAGAGAGCGGGTTGCCGTCGCGGTTGGCGTCGGACCCGGCAAAAACGTTATACGGCTTGCCGGCTTCCAGCGAGATCAGCGAGCTGAACTTGAAGTCGTGCAGGAAGCGCACGCTCTTCGGCACCTCGCTGATGAAGCTCAGGGTGTAGCGATGCGGCACATTCTGGCGGGAGAGCGCGCGCTCCAGCGCCAGGCTGGTTTCCGGCACGTCAGCCAGGTTGGCAACGGAATCGCTGTTGGAGATGGTCTTGGAATAGCTGTAGCTGCTGTGCAGGCTGAAGCCGTGGGTGAAACGCTTGGTCACCTCGAAGGTCCCGCCGTGGTAGATCGACATGCCGCCGCTGACCTTGACGAAGAAATCGCCCAGTTCGGGAAAGAGTCTCAGGCCGGCGCCCGCGGGGGTTCCGTTGCCCATCACCGGTTTGCCCGGCTCGCCGGCGATGACCGCGCCTGGCGTGGGTATTGCGTCAAGGATCGGCGTATGCGCTCCCAGCTTGAGCCCGTGCACGTAGAGGTAACTGCCGGAGACGGCGAAGCCGCCGCCAATCTCTTGCGAGATTTGCAGGCTGCCCTGCTCGGAGTAGGGCGTGCGCAGATTGGTATCAAGGTTGTCGGAGAAGCCAACGGGGAACGTCGCCAGCGCGGGGACCTGTCCGGTAGCCAGGAAGTTGTTGGTGGCCGTGGTTGCTCCCGGTCCACCGACCGTCGGCTGGATAAAGCGGCCGCGGATGGGAGAGATGCCCGGGAAGAGCGTCTGAGCGTTCGGTTGATCGCCCACGTTGAGCCACTCCGCCGTGTCCAGAATCTGGCCGACGCTGGAGATGCGCCGATCGGCAAACAGGCCGAAGCCCGCGCGAATTACGCCCTTGCTGGCATAAGAGTAAGCCACGCCAAGTCGCGGCTGGAAGTTGTTGAGGTCGCTGGTGAGGGCGAAGCGCGAAGGATAGGTTTCAAAATCATAGCGCAGGCCGTAGGTGAGCGTCAGCCGTTGCGTGACTTTCCATTCGTCCTGGGCAAAAAAGCCGTAAGAGTTGTGCGCGTCGCTGGTGAGCGTGGCGGACTGCCAGGCCGTGGGCACATCCTGCGTGAAGGGCAGGCTGAACCCCGGATGCGAAGTCTGTCCCTTCAGCATGGGGAACCAGAAGACCGCGGGCGTGTGGTTGAAGAACGCCGTCAGGTTGGGGAAGATGATGCGCGCGGGGAAGAATAGGTCCCATTGCGAATCGTCGTTGACGTGGTTGAAGTCGGCGCCGAACTTCATCTGGTGGCGGCCCAAGTTGATGCTCAGGCTGTCACCCACCTGCGCCCGCATTTCTTCGTAGAAGTCAGGATCAGAGGTGCTTTTGCCGGTGATGAGCAGGTTTGAAACTTCGAGGTCCGGCTGCTTGAGCACGGAGAAGAAGTCAAAGCTCCGCCGCGCCCACTGGAACTTGGCTTCGTTCACCATGTTCGATTTCGGCATCGCGGTCTCGGTCACCAGGAACGACTGATCAAAGGTTTTGTTGTTGCGTGCCGTGCTGGAGGCCGGCGAGGCGCGGCCGCCGCCGCCCAGAAAGCCCAGCGTTTCCGAGTTGAGCAGGTTGTAGCGGAACGCCAAACTGTTTTTCTCGCCCAGCTTGTGGTCGAGTTTGAGCAGGAAGCCGTCATAGTCGTTGCTGCGCAGGGAATTGCTGGTCTCGGGCGCCAGGCCGTAGAACGCTTTGGTGGCGTTGATGGCGGCCATGTTGTTCAGGATCACCGACGAGAACTTGTTCGACTCCGCGCGCCGCTGGCCTTCATAGTTGGCGAACCAGAATGTGCGGTCTTTGACGATCGGCCCGCTGAAGGTGGCTCCGTACTGGTTCTGCCGCAAGACCGGGTCGGGGCCGGTAAGCGCCGGCTGCGCGTTGAGCGCATTGTTCATCCCGTAGTAGTAGATCGATCCGTGAGGACTGTTGCTGCCTGACTTGGTCACGATGTTCACGAAACCGCCCAGCGCTCCGCCATATTCGGAGGCAAAGGTGTTGTTGACCACGCGAAACTCCTGCGCGGCCTCCTGCGATGGCGTAATGCGCGGCAGGCCGGTAAACGTCTGCACGTTGTCCGCGCCGTCCACCAGGACCTTGGTGTTCAGCTCTGACTGTCCGCCAAAGGTCAGCCGCGGCGCCGCGGCTGAGCCCACGCCGGCATCCGGCTCTTTGAACGCGCCGCCGCCGGTGTTTTCGCGTCCCGGCGCAACGCCGCTGGAGAGCTTTACAAAATCCACGAAGTTGCGGCCGATGTTGGGCAAGGACTGGATGGCGCGTTCGCTGATCACGCTGCTGACCTCGGCTTTGGAAGGTTCGATCAGGGGCGCTTCGTCCGTTACCGTGATCACCTCGGTCGCCGGCCCGATGCGCAGCGTCATGTCAGCCTGCAACGACCCGCCGACCGTCAACACTACGCCGTTCCTCACATCCGTGCTGAAGCCGCTGCGTTCCGCGCGTAACTCATACGTTCCCGGCTCCACGTTGCTCAGGCGGTAGCGGCCTTCGTTGTCGGTTACGGTGGAGCGGGTAGTACCCCGGTCGCTGTTCTTGAGCGTGATCTTTACCTGCGGCAGCACCGCGCCGGTGGGATCGTGCACCACGCCGGAAAGCGTCGCGGTCGTGGTCTGGCCGCTGGCTGTAAGCCATGCCACGGAAAGCACAAGAACGGTGATCAAACCGGCCAGCCGGTTTTTCAGCAGGATCATTTTCATGAGGAGGAACTCCTTTTGCATTTTTTGCTGGCTGATGTTCAGCGCGGTGACGGGACGAACGAGCCTCGTTCGGATCACGCATCAAGAAACCAACTGCGTTTTTTGCGCGAATGCCATTCTCTACCTGCGAAAAAAAATGTCAAGCCAAAATGCTTTTTGCAGCCCGTCGAAGCCATTACAAGATTCAAGAATCCGGGGTATGAAATGCGGTAGGCGGGTTCCTGTATTAGGATTCCCGTTTCGGGACTTCTTGGCATTGCTTGTTTCCTTCTTGTACGATATGGCACCAAGATCGCGACTCAGCAGACGCCGGATTTCCCAACGCATGTCCACCAGATATCGAGCGGAGCACATTGGCAGCTTTCTCCGGCCGGCAGAGTTGCTGGAAGCGCGGAGCAATCCGGGATTTGATCCGCAGCGGCTGCGCGCCCTTGAGGACAAGCACATTCAGCGTGTCCTTACCCGCCAAAAGGAGCTGGGCTTCAATATTTTCACTGACGGTGAGCTGCGCCGCCGGAACTTCATGAGCGACTTCACTGACGCCGTGGAGGGTTTTGACATGGGTGAAGCCACGCCGCGCTCCTGGAATGCGGGAGAAAAACCTGCCGAAGGCAAGCAGGCCGGCAAAAAAGAAGATCCCGGCGTGAGCCGCGTCGCCGGCATCGTGACGGCAAAGCTTCGCCAGGTCCGCCGCCTGACCGGCCACGAGCTTAGCTTTCTCCTTCAGCATAGTCCCGGCGATATCAAGATGACCCTGCCTAGCGCCACCCAGTTTCCCGCCATTTCTTTCAAACGCGGCGTGACCGACCGTGTTTATAAGGACCACTCCGCGTTGCTGTGGGACATTGTCGAGATCATGAAAGCTGACTTGGCGCAGCTCTCGCGTGAGGGCGTGAACTATATTCAGATTGACGCGCCGCGCTACAGCTATTACATCGACCCCAAATGGCGCGAGTGGATTCGCACGGAAATGCGGATGGAGCCCGACGCGCTGCTGGATGAGTCCATTCGCGCCGACAATGCCTGCCTCGACGCTGCTCGCCGTCCCGGCGTGACGCTGGCCATCCACCTTTGCCGCGGCAACAACCGCAGCCACTGGTACGCTGAGGGCGGGTATGACGCGATTGCAGAAAAGCTCTTCGGCGGCATCAATGTTGACCGCTTCCTGCTGGAGTACGATGACGAACGCTCGGGCACCTTTGCGCCTCTGCGCTTTGTCCCCGGCGGCAAGACCGTGGTGCTGGGGCTTATCAGCTCCAAGCGGCCGCAGCTGGAGAATGGCGACGTCTTAATGCGCAGGGTCCAGGAAGCGGCAAGATACGTGCCCCTGGAGAACCTTGCGCTCAGCCCGCAGTGCGGCTTCGCTTCCACCATGGAAGGGAATCTTTTAACCGAAGATGAGCAGTGGGCCAAGATGCGGCTGGTGGTGGAGACGGCGCACCGCGTGTGGGGCTGAACGAAGAACAGAGATGGCTGGTCCGTGTACTTTCTGGTCTCATGGGAAACTTGCCGGGCTTCGGCCAGGCGGCTCGCCCGCATGGTAGCAAAAGCCTCAGGAATCGAGTCGATCTATAATTCGGCGTGAAAGTTCGGAAAGACGGGAAACTCGCATGACTCAACCAGAAATTTCCGGCATTGCGCCATTCTTCATCGTTAAGAATGTCTCCGCCGCGCTGTCGTTTTATCGCGACCGTCTCGGGTTCGACATCGTGTTTCAAGGGCCCAGTGACGACGACATCTTCTTCGGCATTGTCCAGCGGGGTGCGGCGATGATCATGCTAAAAGACGTCGGTGTCGATCCAGTGCCGAACTACACGCGAGATATCAAAAAAGGCATTGCCCGCTGGGACGCTTACCTTCATGTCCCGGATCCTGATGCACTGGCGGCAGAATTCTCGTCGCGCAATGTCGAGTTTTTTCAACCGCTCAAGGATGACGATGATGGTTTGCGGGGATTTGAAGTCAAGGACGCTGACGGCTATATGTTGTTCTTCGGGCATCCCCGTTCATGAGGCGCCGATTCAAATTGGGCTCCGGCGCTGCCGAGTTCATGGTGAAAACAAGACTTCTACCGCAGGCTGCCAGGAGCAGGGGCCTCGTCTAGCGGAACAGGTCCTGCACTTTTTCCTTGAACCATTCCCAGCCGGTGAGCTGCCGCGGCGGCTTGGCAGTCCAGCTCCTGAGTGACTGTACCTTGCGGAAATCCGGCGGCACGTCAAACAGGGTCAACTCCAGCGGGCCTTCTTTCAGCTCTACCACCTCTGAACCCCAGGTTGAGTCCAGCATGCGTGACCTTCCATCGGGCTGGGTAACTTCGCTGCGCAACGTGGTGGTGATTTTGACCGGGAAGCCGGTTTCCACTCCCGTACGGTGGACCTCAATCTTGTCCATTTTGTCGAAGCATTTGTCATTGGAGCCGGCCGAAACTTCCGCGGCCACAACCACGCCGAAGGTGCTGTTCTTCTGCTGGCGCCACTCCGGCATCACGGAACCGTCAATGTACCAGCCGTCGGTCTCACTCATGGATGGTTTGGAACATGCTCCCGGGCCGGCGACCCGCTTTTCGCGCGTGATGATGTGCCGGGCAACGTGTCCAAAAAGGTCCTTGCGCTCTCCGGTATCGATGTTCTCGATCCAAATCTGCAACGTGCCGCCGGAGTTCACCGTCGGTTTGGGCTTGATTCCAACCGTGGTCGCGCGCGAACCCGTCTCGTATGTGATGTATTCGCGTGCCGTCAGGTCGAGCACGAAGACGCGGTCGTGATCGCCGCGCAGGATAATGGTCGCCATCGGAGGGCCGGTGCCGTCGCGCATCTGCGATTGCCACTCATTTCTCAGCCTGCCCTCGGCCAGGTACTCCGTCCTGGTGTCGATAAACCCGCCGGTCACCTGCCGGGTCACAATCTTCACGCCATTCACCGAGGCGCCGGGAGACGTCAGCGTAGTAACGTACAGCAGCAGAAGCATCGCTAGCGGCATATTCGGTTCCTTTTCTCGTCCCTGGGCAGGGGGCGTACTTTTGGGGATTTATTGTACTGCCAATTGGCGTCCGCGCAGCAGATTTTAATGCTGGGAGAGCCCCTGTAAGCAGAAAGCCATTACCAGTAAAGTAAATATTAACTGGCTTAACACTATGGCTAAGACCTTTTGCCTGGGAGGATTTGGGAAGATTTGTTGCTCTTGCCGGAGGCTTTTTTCGCCGAGGTTTGCCTTGATTCGTGGTTAAGGCTTCTTGAGTTTCTTCAGCACCTGCTCCAGCGCGTCCATGGCCAGGTGGGTTGCGTGGACGGATGCGTTTGGCAGTCCGCCCAGCGCTTCCAGCAGGTGTTCGCGTCGAAGCGCCGACGCCTCAGCCAGGGACTTTCCCTGGAGCATCTCCGTCAGGCACGAACCCGCCGCAATCGAGGCCACGCAGCCGCGCGTGCGAAAGCGCACCTGGTCGATCCGTCCATCCGCGAGCTTGACCGCCAGGCTCATGATGTCGCCGCAGACCGGGTGCTCCAGCCGCACCTCGGCGTCCGGCGACGGCAGCTCGCCGGCGTTGCGCGGATGCTCGAAATGGTCGAGGACCTGTTGGGAGTAAGACATTGTCTTCTTTTAATGTCGCTGCGCTCCACACCGCTTGCACAGCTTCTTTCCTGGATAGATTTATCGGCCTTGATGCCTTGGGCTCGGTGCGCGAGCCGGCCTCGCCCTATCGCTATCTAACCATCTCACGCTTGCGCTCCAGGCTTTCGGCCCGGCCTTGCCGCTTCCTGAATGTTTATATAATCCAATGATGCCAGAAAACCGGGCTTTTCAAAATAACGTTCCGCAGCGAGTGGTATCGCTTCAACCCAGTGTAACGGTTACGCTGCGCGATCTCGGCTTGCTCAGCCGCCTGGTCGCCTGCACCAGGTATTGCGTGGATGTCTGCCCGGAAGTTCAGCAAACGGGCTGCGTCATTGTGGAAGATTCGTGGTCCGCCAAGGCCGAGCAGATCATGGCGGCGAAGCCCGACCTGGTGATTGCATCCGTGCCATACCGGCTGGAAGCGGTGGCAGAGATCCTCAAGAGCGGCCTGCCTTTTCTGGGGTTCGCGCCGAGATCGCTGGACGACATCTACAAAGACATCATGATGATTGCCCGCGTAATGGGCCTGGAAACCCGTGCCGAATCGCAACGAGGAACGGAGCTGGCAGCAAGAATGGAAAAAGAAGTTCAAGCCATGAGGCACAGGACGATGGGCGTGCCCCGGCCGCTGGTCTATTGCGAAGAATGGGGCAAGCCGCTGATTCTTTCGCAGACCTGGGTGGCGGAATTGGTGGAAGCCGCCGGCGGACGCTTCTTCGGCCAGCCGGGAAAGCAAACTACAGAAGAAGAAGTTGCGGCTGCCGACCCTGATGTGATTGTGGCTGCGTGGTGCGGCGCCGGCGATCGTGTGCCGCTGGAGAAGATCGTCGCGCGGCGCGGCTGGGAACAGACCAAGGCGGCCAAGAACGGCTGCGTGTACTGCATCAACGATGAGTTCCTCAACACGCCGGCGAGCACGCTGCTGCAAGGATTGCATGCGCTGGCAGCGGCGGTGCATCCAGAAATGTTTGGGTTGATCCGCGGAGCCAGGAGAATTCAAAGGCAATTTGCGGATACTCGGCGGCGAACTGATTAGAAAGAGGTGGAGGCGATATGAAGATTTATCGAGGTCCGCAAACGGGTAAGCGCTGGAAAGAAACTGCAGCCAAGAAACCGCGGGAATACATAAAGGGTTGGGAACCAGGGCAAACCATTTCCTTCAATGCGACCATCGACGGTGTGCAACGGTTCACCGAAATTGGTGTCCAAATCGAGGAAGCTGATCTCCTTGCACTTTTTTGTGCTTTCTTAAAGAATTATCGTCAGAAGCATCCAGAACTCCTGGCCGAGTTGGAAACTTCGCGCACTGAGCTACGGAAATTGCGAAGTGCGATACGGCAAATCTATCGACTTATCGCCTTCAAGACACCATCTGAAGAGACTCTAAAAGAAGTGCGGGACATCGCTCTGAAAGCGAGAGAGGCGTAGGTCCGCATTCGACACAGGCAAGAGTGCCTGTCCCACACAATCCTTCAAGGGCATCGGCCGCCCACGCGCCGATGCCCGCTGCATCAGGTGCGGATGGATGGCTGGGTTTCGAAAGACTCAGGCGGTTTTGGAGCGGAGCGACAGAAAAATAATGAAACAAGTCGTAGCTGCGCTGATTGTGCGTGAAGAAAAGGTCCTGATCTGCCAGCGGGCGGAAGGCCAGGCCATGCCGTTCAAGTGGGAGTTCCCCGGCGGCAAGGTGGAGCCCGAGGAAGATCTGAAAGACGCGTTGCGCCGCGAACTGGAAGAAGAGCTGGGCATTGACGCCGTGATCGGCCGCAAGATCGCGGCCGTTCAGCACGCTTACTCCGGCGGAAATACCATCGCGCTTTACTTCTACCGCGTCGACCAGTTTGATCGTGAGATCCAAAACCGCATCTTCCGTGACGTGCGCTGGGTCGACCGCAAAGAGCTGCCTACCTATGACTTCCTGGAAGCCGATCTCGGGCTGGTGAAAGAAATCGGCGCGGGAAGACTGCTTTAGACCATTCTCAGCATCAATGTGGACCTGCACGGGTGGAGAAGTCCGAAGAGGGATACCTCGTCCAATAAAAAGCCCGCCTGTTTCGGCGGGCTCCGGTTAAGGTTTGGATTTCACTCATTGGGTGGCTGCGAGAATTTCTCGCGGTCGCGCTCTTCGATGCCGCGCATGGTCCCGAGCAGATGGTAATTGGCGCCTGCCCGAAGCTTCTCAGACTGGCGGTTCAGGAGCTGCATCATGAGCGGGTCGAAAATGCCGACCCGTTCCAATGCCGCCATGTTGTGATGAACGCGGGCGAAAGATGCGTTGAGACGGTGGAGGAGGTCGTAGACCTGCGGTTTGGGTACGCTGCTGGAATCAGGTGCGCTGCTAAAATCAGTGTCAGCCATGGGTCGCCTTTCTTGTGAAGGTGATTTGTGGTTAGGGCGCGCCGGTGTTGACGCACTGGCGTTGCCCGACTTTTTTTACCCACATGGTCTTTATAACCACACGCACAAATGTAGAGCAACAAAAAAGCGGTACTGTCCTAATTTCAAATCCCCCTTTCCCCCGACCTTCGCCCACGCTATAACGTGAATCGGGCCGCGTTCGTGCGCTAACACGTTCACGGCCCTGACCAAATTACCTCTCTGGGAGGCAACATGGCTGATAAGGAGTTTAGCAGTCTCGCGCTGTATCGTCTGGTGATCGTGCTTAACGGTACGCTCAAGGTTCTCATTACGCGGTTGGAAGATATGACGGAGTTGAAGATTCTCAGCCCGGAATACATCGAAGAAATAAGGCGATTGACGGACAAGATAGAATCAGAAATCGGCCCTAAGTGACCCGCCGAAAGGCGGGTTTTTTATTGCTTGAAAATGTGCTGGTAAACTAAATGTGATGACTATCGAAAAGCGTTTTTCAATTCGGCTGCAAGACATTTTGGCCGTTCAATTCCGCTGTAATAAATGCCATTCTGTCCTGAGCCAAACAAGCAACTTGGTCATGTACAAATGCAACGGTTGTCCGGCTGAGTGGCACAAGCAAGAAGAACAAGAATACATGATTGAGATTGGCAATTTGCTGAAGACACTCGACAGATTGAGGAACAAAAAGCCAAACGATCCCGATTTGGAAATTGCTCTGGAATTTAAGGAGTAGTTGCAACATTCTTAGATAATCGACATCTAAGAACGCGAGTGCGGAAACGGAGTATTACTCTTTAACTTTGAATAACACTAAGAAATCATCGGATGAGAGCTTAATCTTATAGCCCTCTTCAACCTGCTCATTCATGGTCTTAAATAACGCCGTTATTGAGTCGGCATCGGAAGGCGGATAATACTCAAACTCTTGAGTGTCTTTTAGAGAAATCGTTATGGCACATTCTCCCTGCTTAAAAGAAATTGAGTTCCCGATAACCGTAAAAGTGTCTCCGGTAAACTCAAACCAAACCCCCGATTTTGCTTTATATACTGCGCCCCAAACGGCGTGTTTATTCTCCCATTTATTGAGTGTGTTCAGTAATGCACTCAGCGAAGAAGATTCCATGTTTTTATTCCTTCTTTCTAATCGCGGTCTTGTTCGAGCCACGCAACTTGCCAAGCTATTTGAATGGGACGTAAAAAAGCTTGTTGATTATATCGAATCGAAAGAGTTTAGAAACTGGCTTCACTCTATGCAGCTCCCACTAACTCCCCCAAATCCCAAACCCGCTCCGTCACTCCCGCAGCCATCGCCGGGGTAATTCGCAACGTCGAATGTATCCGGCAGAAATTGTAATAAGCGAAGTGTAACGCACAAGCGGCTTTGAGATTGTCTAGTTTCTTGGAGAACGCATTGGTGAGCCGGGTGAATCTCCGCATCTGCATTCTCATTGTGAGGTTCTGGCGTTCCACGTAGGACGTGCTGATATGTTCCGGGTCGGGAGTGCCTTGGATGATTCTGGATATCGTCTCAACGATTGGTGGTGGAGAGTAGCGTCCTGGCCCCGCGTCGTGCTGCCCGTAATCGCCGTACAGCTTGATAAGCTGCGCGAAGTCTACGTTTGAGCCAAAGTAGCGGCCTATAGCGTCCACGTAGAACCTGAAGCCATCGGTCGTGATCTGAGGGCGATTGTCGAGTCTCAGCATCAGATCGCATACGAAGTCCCTGGTCGTGGCCGCGTTGCGTTTCCCGACCATGAACGAAGGGACCAGCTTCGTGTCCGCATCCATCGCCACGAAAATCCACTGGTCGCCCATTTCAGGCGAATCATCCGCCTTCACACGGCGATTCTTCTTGCCCACGTAAGTCCAGATTTCATCGCACTGGACGTGCTCACAGCGTAGCTCCCGCAAGCGCGTATCCAGTAGGGCCGCGCAATTCTGCCCGACTTCTACCAGCAAACGGCAGATCGTATCGCGGTGAACCCCTGTCATGCGTTCGGTTGAGCGTACGGAGTTGCCCTCAACTAAAGCGTGAATCGCGGAGAGTTTCTTTGAGTCATTCAAACGGTTCATATCGGCCTTGACCTTTCGTCTGAAGCAAGCCGATAATTGAGTTTGCGGACTGACAATCACGGCTTGCCGGGGTTGTTGGTTTCAGAGGGCCGCCGGGTGTTTCAGCACCTAGCGGCCCTTCTTTTATGGTGGAGGTTTCATGTCCAGACTATACGTGACCGCTCAAGTAAAAGTCAAGCTAAATCTCTTGACCGCTCAAGTATTTTTTGATACTATTTCACTATGTCGGGAAAGAAGAAAAAGAACGCGGCAGCAGTGGCCCTTGGAAGATTGGGAGGGCTGAAGGGGGGTAAGGCCAGAGCATCAGTCCTTACCCCGGAACGGCGAAGCGAGATTGCGCGGAGAGCGGTAGAGGCGAGGTGGAGGAAAAAGGGGAGTTAATCTCCAAGGTTTTCATCTTGCGCTTGTTGTTCACGAAGTCTACCGATGTGCTTCCGGTAACGCCGTAGCTTGTCCGAAAAATCGCTCAATTTTTTGTCGAAAAACTCATCTCTCAAACCCCAATCCACATAGTCGAGAATTAAGCCTCGTAATCCGCTCTCAAGATGCTCAAACGCCTTTTCAATATCCTCAACATGGGCATGGTGCATTTTTTCCCAACCCCCATAGTCACGGAGCAAAAGAATCTCTGAAGGGCCACCCACGCCGGGAGCGTTGTCTTTCGCAACTTTGAGGAGATAAACAGCGAGTAACGCGGCTTGGGACAAAGGCATTCTGGGATCGTAGAATTCCTGCATAATGCGATTGGCGTGATAGTAACCAGAGCCATCCGTGGCTTTAGGTACTTCTGCGACAACATCATTATGGATTTGAAATAAATTCCAAATCTGCCCGAGCTTTATACTCAAAATTAAGCTCAATTCTTTATCGGTGTTCTCCGCTGCAATCAAACGGCATTCGCCTCTTACGGCATCAACGCACTTGTGCTGACCCGCTTTCTTAATAACCTTTCCAAGACGATTCATTGCGTCTTCCGTAAAGAGCAGGTTATTGCTGGTATACGTGAAAAAAAATGGAGCGTCATCATTCCATGATGATCTTCTAATTTTCGATTCGCGGTGTTTGGACACATCAGTGTTAACTTCAGTATCCGCACCTATAATCACCCCGCCTAAGCAGCGCATCCCAAGAATAAAAGTCATCGCTTTCGGCCTCTCAGGACGGATTTTAGGCCGTTCGCGGGACGGCGGGAAGTGTCTTAAAGGGTGTTTGAGCTGTAAAGTCTTAATCATTCAAATCTCCGTTTTTCTGGTTAAAATTGCTGCCGCCGGGTGCGCCGGACTTACCCCCCGTTCTAATGGCACTCTCAAAACAGGAGAGGATTTTGAGTGTCCCACTGTCTTGAGGAGAGAGCATTGGGAAGGCGGGATATGGGTCACTCTCTGCTGAGTTACTCCTCAACAGAACGGCGCACCCGGCTGACATTCGCCCGTTTGAAGAGGGCGAATTTTTTCAAATTAGGACAGCACCAAAAAAGCGAATTGCTCTGAAGAAACACATAAAGTTAAGCGGCGGCCGAAGATTGTTAAGCGCGGTAGCGCGCCACGGCGCTTCCTCCGCCAACAAAATGAACGACCTCAAGCTTGTCGCCATCTTGAAGCGTTGTCGTCTCCCATTGGGTGCGCGGCACGATTTCCAGGTTCAGCTCCACGGCCACGCGGTCGGGCTTCATGCCAAGCTGGGCAACCAGCGAGGCAACGGAAAGGCCGTCAGGAAACTCGCGTTGTTCGCCGTTGATGTGCAGGCGCATGGGCAAGATTGTACGTCATCCGCGGATCTTGATTGAGATGGGGATGGCAATGCCTAAGGGGCATTGCGCAGCAGATCCAGCGCATCCTGCCAGGGTGTGATTCCCATGTGCATCATGAAGAACCGCTCCACGGCCAGGTGCTCGCGCTCCACGGCGGCCGCGACCTCAGAGACCGTCTGCGCGTAAAAATATTTGCCGTCCGGAGTTTTCTGGAAGATGTCACTGCCGTAGAGCAGTTTGAGTTCGGGAAAGTAGACCATCATCTGGCGCTCGCTGGTTTCACCGCGGAGCGGGTAAATCTCCATGCGGTTGGGGCCGGAGCCGATCGTCACCTTATTGTTTACCGGTCGAAGCAGCGGTTTGCGGGGAGCTTTGGCCAGAGCGTCAGGAAGGATGGCCCGCGGCGCGTTCAGAAAACGCTGCAGCAAAGGTACGGTGCGCGCCACTGCATAAACAGGGATTCCTCTGGCCACGTATTCCCGCACTCCGCCGATATGAGGCCACGCGTCTGAGGTCGTGATGACCGCCTTGATGGGGACGCCGGGGAACCTGCGCTCGGCCTCGGCGATGAGTTTGGAGGAGTACCCGGAAGAGATGGGAGCTTCCAGCACCACAAGGCCATCCTGCTGGCGCACGATGGTTGTGTTCCACGACCCCGGAATGATGACGATGCCTGGCGCCGGCTCCTGGGCCGGCCGCGAGGCACTCCCCAGCGGGCGTTCGTCGGCGGTGATTCGGGCGCGAGCGGCAAAAGCACTGCGTACGACTGGCGAGATGGCAAATATGTCTGGCGCAACCGGAGGGTTGAACTCGATCTTCCGGATCGTGGCGGAACGGTCCGGCAGGCCGTTACGGAAGACATCAATCTGTAGCGGATAATGGATTCCATTCTGCAGCCACCAGAGCGAATAGTAGATGCGGGTCGTTACGTCGCCCCAGATGCTCCAGAAAATTCCATAGGGATAAACGCTCACCCACTCTACGGCCGTAGGGAGATGTGTTTCTGCATTCAGGAACACGCGGACCTGGATCCCTGCGTGCGTGAATTGCACCGCTTGATGAGGGACGTCCTGCAATTTGAGGTCGGGCAATCTCTTGAGATCGGTGGCTGCAAGCCCGTTCAGCAAGACCCGTTCCGGGCCCAGGGCAAGGGCGTCATTTGCCGTTTGCAGCAGTTCGTCCGAGCCGGGGCTTTCCCTTTCCCCGGCTTTTTGCGCGGCGACCTGTTCGGAGACAATCACCGTCAGCTCTGACTCCTCCAGGACGTTACGGCTATGCGTTTGTTGCCGCCGGCTGCCGTGTTCCAGGTCGCGCCATTCGTCGATCTCTTCATATTCCACAATATAAGGACCCTCGGGCCGCTCTGACTGCTCCAGCAAGTTGCGGTGGCCAATCGACGTGAAATGAATGGTTTTAAGGTCGCGAATCTTCTGCTCACCGCCCATGGCGGCAAGCGCGCTGTGCAGCAGGTCAGATGCGGACGACGGCTGGGGCGATTGCGCATGAGCAATTGAACCCATGGCCACGCAAAGAATAAGGACGCGCAGCTTCAAGCAGAACTACCCTCCCGTGCCTTAGACATTGCGTAGCTGGGAATTGTGAGCAACATGGGCCGCTCAATATCCCCGGCCTTTGTCCACCTCGTTCAGCAACGGTTGGCCGGCGAGAAAGCGATTCAGGTTCTCCGCAATCAGGCGGTAATGGCGCTCCCACAATCTTTCGGTCACGGCGGCCGTGTGGGGCGTGATCAGCAGGTTGTCGAGCGGCCAGAACAGGGAATCGGCGGGCAGAGGCTCTTCCTCAAAAACGTCCAGGGCCGCGCCGGCGATGCGGCGTGAGCGCAGCGCGTCAAGAAGAGCCGATTCATCGATCAGCGGCCCGCGCGCAACATTGATGAGGTAGGCATCGGGCTTCATCTTGCTCAGACGCGCAGCGTTCATGATTCCCGTGGTAGCCGGCGTCACAGGCGTGCAAAGCAGAACGTAATCGGCCCGGGGCAGCACCTGGTCAATTTCATTGGGACCGTGGACCTCGTCCGCGCCGCCCGTCCCCTTGGCCGGATTCTCGCGCACGGCGATTACCTTCATGCCCAGCGCTTTTGCGCGCGTGGTGAACTCGCGTCCTATCCCGCCCATGCCGACCACGGCGACGGTTGCGTCCGCCACCTCGCGCGGCCGGGGCCGGCCGTGCCAGAGCTGGTCTTGAGACCATTCGCGCCTGGCCTGGTACTGCATCGCTTGGGGCAGACGCTTCGCCATCGCCAGGAGCACCGCAATGGCGTGCTCGGCGACCACAGGGCCATGGATGCCGGTTGAGTTGGTCAGAAGCACGCTGCTGTGAATCAACTCGGGGAACATGAGCTGGTGCACCGCGGCGGCGGGAGAATGGATCCAGCGCAGTTTTTTGGCGGCGACGAATTGCTCCGGGCGCAGAGACCAGCCGATGAAGACATCGGTGTCGGTAATTTCCTGCGGCACACGATCATAGTTCTGGAGCTGCACGAACTGGTGCCCAGGAAAGTCCTGCTGCAGCCGCTCGCGTATCCACGCCGGCGCGTGCCAGAGTTCAAAGCTGTGGTAATGCACAATCAGTATTTTCATCTTCAATTTTGTCGCTTCGCTCCAAACCGCTCTTCAGTTTCGCGTTGCTCGTAGAGTTTTCCGCACCTGGTGCAGGCGGCTCGGCGCGCAAGCCGGCCGCGCCGCACCACCAACGCGAAACCTGCGCATGTCGGGGCCTCCCGGCCTGCTGCCAATCATGATGTTTTCAATACGCGCAGGTCATGCCCCGTCATTTCCTTTGGCTGCTCAAAGCCCAGCATGCCCAGCACCGTGGGAGAGATATCCTGCAAGGAACCTTCCGAGCGCAGAGTAAATTTCTGCGCGTCGCTGCTCACCACGATGAACGGCACGGGATTGGTTGTGTGCGCGGTGTGCGGACCGCCCGTTGCCGGGTCAATCATCATTTCCGCATTGCCGTGGTCGGCGGTAATGAGCATGGCGCCGCCGTGCGCCCGGACTGCGCGGTAAATCTCGCCGAGGCATGCATCCACGGTCTCCACGGCCTGCACCGTAGGCGGGATCTTGCCGGAGTGGCCGACCATGTCGGCGTTGGCAAAATTGACGATCACCACGTCGAAAGCGGAATCGTTCGCCGCCTTGATCACGTTTTCCGCGATGCCGGCGGCGGACATCTCCGGCTTCAGGTCATAGGTGGCGACTTTTTGCGACGGCACCAGAACGCGGTCTTCGCCGGGGAAGGGCTTCTCTATGCCGCCGTTGAAAAAGTAGGTCACGTGGGCGTACTTCTCCGTCTCCGCCACGCGCAGGTTGCGCAGGTTGTGCTCGGCCATCACATTGGCCAGAATGTTTTTGAGCGAGTCCGGCTGCACCACGAAAGGCAGCGTGAACTGCTTGTCGTACTGGGTCATGCAGACATACTTCAGGTTTTTGGGAACGCGACTGCGCGGGATGACCGCGTCCAGCGCATCGGCGTCGGGCAGTTCGCGCCCGCCCTGCTCGGTCAGGCCGCTTTCCCTGGCCAGGCAGCGCGTGATCTGGCGCGCGCGATCAGCGCGGAAATTGAAGTTGATGACCGAGTCATCGGCGCGAATCGTGGCCACCGGGGCGCCGCGATTGTCCACGCAGGTGAAGGGGATGATGAATTCATCGGTCACGCCGCGATTGTAGGAATCCTTCACGCCCTGCACCGGATCGACATACTCGCCGCCTTCGGCCTTGCCGGCAACCATGGCATCAAAAGCTTTCAGCTCGCGGTCCCATTTCTTGTCGCGATCCATGGCGTAATAGCGGCCGCTGACGCTGGCAATCTTGCCTGTCCCCAGCTCGCGCATCTTCTGCTGCAACTGCTGGATGTAGCCCGCACCGTTGGTAGGCAGCGTGTCGCGCCCGTCCATAAAGCAGTGAACATACGTGCGGTCCACACCGTTCTGCTTGGCCATGCGCAACAGCGCATAAAGATGGTTCTGATGCGAGTGCACGCCGCCATCGGAGAGCAGGCCGCAAAAATGGAGCTGCCGGCCGCCGCTGCGCGCGTTCTTCATCGCCTCCAGCAATACCGGGTTGCCGAAAAGATCGCCCTTTTCGATCATCACGTCGATCTTGGTGATGTCCATATAAACGACGCGTCCGGCGCCGATGTTCAGGTGCCCAACTTCGCTATTGCCCATCTGCCCATTCGGCAGTCCGACAAAACGCCCGCTGGTGTGGATCAGCGTGTTGGGATACTCCATGAGCAAGCGGTCATAGTTCGGTTTGCGCGCCAGCGAGATAGCGTTGGCCTGGGAGGGAGGCGCGTAACCCCAGCCATCGAGAATGATAAGGACAAGAGGACGGTCCATAAGCGAAAGAAGAATTCTAAATGAGATCGGGGCTGAAGATCGGGCGATCGGGCGATCGGATCGTCGGGTGATCGGAAACCAGGAATTCACCATAGAGACGCGGAGGCGCGGAGAAGAGAGAGATTCTTACCGCTGATCAACACGGATGACACCGATCGAGCGGAAGTTGGGAAGAATGGGGCGGCTTCAAGGTGATAGCATTATGCGCGCCACACCATGGATGGGCGCTGTGGCCGCGCGAGAGAGGGAATGATGAGGACGAGGCTTCTGGTTGCGTTGTTGGCATTGCTGGCGGGCATTTCACAGACGGCCGCCGCACAGGATACGCAAAGCAAAAACGTTCCTGAAAAAAAAGAGACCCAAAGCAAGGATGCAACGAAGAAAGATGCGCCGGCGCAAGGCCAGGATGCGGCCAAGGCCAAGGCGGACGTCCATGAGTTCGTCATCACAAACTTCCGCACCGAAAGCGGCGTCACGCTGCCGCAGGCGCGGGTAGTATACGGGACCTTTGGCCATTTGAACGCCGCGCGGGACAACGTGGTGCTCCTGCCATCGCACTACATGGCGGACCACGACGGCTATGACTGGCTGATTGGGCCGGACCGCGCCCTTGATCCGGCGAAGCTCTTCCTGGTGGCGACGGAACTTTTTGGCAACGGGCATTCCTCTTCGCCCAGCAATACTCCGGAGCCGTTTCACGGCCCGCGCTTTCCGGTGATGACCATTCGCGACAACGTGGAAGCGGTGCATAAGCTGCTGACGGAAGAATTAAAGGTCACGCATCTGCGGGCGATCGTCGGCTTTTCCATGGGCGCGCAGCAGGCGTTCCAATGGGCGGTGAGTTATCCCGCGTTCGCGGACAAGATCGTGGCCACCGCCGGCACGGCCAAGACATATCCGCATGGCGTGGTCCGACTGGAAGGGCAGATCGCGGCGATCACGACCGACGCTGCGTTTCAAAACGGCGACTACACGTCGCCGCCAACGAAAGGCCTGGAGGCGTTTGCCACGGTATGGACCGCGTGGCTCTTCTCCCAGGAGTGGTGGCGCAAGGAGCTGTGGCGGGCGTCGTCGCCTCCGGGGACGACTTTTGAGCAGGTGCTGCATGAATTCCGCACCAACTTCATTCCCGGAGCCGACGCCAATAACCTGATCCTGCAATGCCGCACATGGGAGAAGCACGACGTGGGGGGCACGCCGGGCTTCAACGGCGACGTGGAGAAGGCGTTGCATTCGATCAAGGCGCCGTTTCTCTACATGCCGTCGGAAACCGACCTCTATTTCCCCATCGGCGACGCGCGTTACGAAGCGAGCTTCATGTCCACGGTCACGCTAACGCCGATTCCGTCACTCTGGGGCCATACGGCCGGCGCTGGACCGAATCCAGTGGACTTGAAGTTTTTGAATGAGAAGATCGGACAGTTTTTGGGGCGGTAAGGGCAGATAATCTTTATTATGCGTTTCGGCTGGCGCCTCCGTGCCACCTTCTCAGAACGGAGCCAGGGTAACCTCAGAAGGGGCTACTTGTCGTCGTCTTCGTCGTCCAGGCCGCCGCGGTCCAGCAGGTCGCGCAGGGCTTTTTCGCCGGCCGCGCCGCGCTGTTCTCCCGCGACATTGCCATCGCGATCGATAACCACGTAAATCGGATACTCCTTGGCCGCAAACATGGCTGCCAGGTTGGTGTCGTCGGTGAGGACGATGCGGGTCGTCCGCGGGTGCTGTTCCAGATACTTCTTCACCGTCTTTTTCGATTCGCCTACGTTGATAGCCAGAATGATCAGCCCTTTTTTGCCATATTCGTCATTGATGCGGTCGACGAAGCTCGCTTCCTGAAGGCAGTAGCCGCACCAGGTGGTCCAGAACTCCAACAGCACGACTTTGCCTTTGATGGAATCATTGTTGAACTTCTCACCGCCGGTGGTGGTGGCATTGAACCGGGGCGCGGGTTCTTTGGCCTTGGTCTTGCCGGCAGCTGGGCAGGCAATTGCGCAGAGGGCGGAGAGTATCAAAAGGCAGATCAGCGGCAGCCGCAGGATGGCTGGCGGTGTCGTTCGCGTTCTCATAAGGGCGAACTGTACCACAGAAAATGAGTCCCCCAAAGCCGTTTCCCAGACGACGCAAGAGCTGGCTTGCTGCCAAAATTGAAGCCCCCAAGAAACGCTTCAACCGCTGGTCGGATCCGTGCAATCCGCGGTGAGGTTTTGGGTTTCCGGGAGATCAGGACAAATTTCCGGGTTGCTGGGAACGTTAGTGCAGAGCAAAGTTGCAGACGTTCAGCTCCGCGCTGTCCGGACCGCTGACGAGCACGCCCCAGCCATGGAGTGAGGCAGCGCCGCGTTGTTCCGCAGGGACCTGCAGGTTCGCTCCCAGCAAGCGTTCCGTTCCACCAGGGGGCGTAACAAAAATGGTATAGGTAACAGCCGGCAGATTCTCCACCAGGCGGAAGTGATATGTCTCTCCCGCTGCAAATGGGACTTTGGTGGACGCGGAGAAAGTATCGCCATCGCGGGCCTGGATGTCGCCTGATGGACTGAACAGCACCAGGCCGGCAAACGCCGATTGTCCAGCGGGATTTCGTGCAGAGAATCCGATGATGGCCTCCATGGGCGCGCTAGAGGGCGTTGCGGTAAAGGTCGCGCTAAAGCCGGTGCTGCGCGAGGAAGTGAAGGCCGAGCTCTGCACTCCAGATCCAGCAACGGCATTCACGCACCCAGCCGGAACGGTCTCACCCATAGGGCTCCCTGCCTGCGTGGAGACGCCTGCCTGGATCACGGCAGTGACAGAGACGCTCGAGGACTGTCCAGAGGTTGAGTCGGCGCCGGTGACGGAAATGGTACTGGTGGTGGCCGGAGTGGAATTGGAAGTCGTGATGGTTAAAGTGGAAGTGCCCGATCCATTGACAGAGGGCGGATCGAAGCTCGCCACAACGTTTGAGTTGGAAGCGGTTGCGCTGAGCGAGACGGTGCCGCTAAAACCGTTCACCGCCGTTACAGTCACGGTGTAACTGCCGGTGTTGCCGGCGGTGATGATCAGGGAAGAGGGTGTAACCGACAGGGTGAACTCTGAATTGCCGCTGGAGCCTGGACCAGAACCGGAGACGAGGCGCCTGGGCGATATGGTGCAGCCGGTTGTGGCAATGATCGTTAAGGCAAAGACCGTTAGGGCAAAGACCGTTAGGGTAAAGACCGATGAAGCCGAAATCATTGCCGAGCATCTGAAACAGACCCGCAAAGTCGTTCCTCTCTATCCCGCCGCCGCTGGCTCGTGCGCGGCCTGAACTCGGTGACACCAGAACTTGCTGTACCAGCATTTCGCCGTACCAGCATTCGCAGTGCTGAATTCGCAGGACAGGCCGCCGCCGGGCATGCGGATACTTACTTTGATTGCCTTTCATCGCCAGGTGTTTGCTGGTTCAGCGCGAAAAGGTCAATACTGGAACTCTACTGCTGGCGGGAGATAAAGGGGGTTAAGTCTTGTTTTGAATCGTCGATTCGCCGGTAAAGGTGCGTTAAGAGGTGACGCAGATCGCTGGAGACGCCGCCAGCCGCTTCAGCGATGGGAAACGATTCAGTACGATGGAGACCGGTTTTGTGGCGCATATACTTGTTTGCAGCGTGGTAAACGAGGTGTCCGAATGTTCCCTCAACTGACTCATTTTGCCGATGCCGGGTTTCTCCTGCTGCGACTGATGGTCGGGGCCGTGTTCGCCAGCAGCGGATGGAGCCACCTGAAAGATCCTGAAGGACGCGGCAAGAGCATCGGCATGAGCAAGGGCTTCACGGCATTTCTGGGCGCGGCGGAGCTTGCCGGCGTTCTGGGCGTTGTGTTCGGCGTTCTCACGCAACTTGCCGCCGCTGGACTCATTCTGCTGATGCTGGGCGCCATCCAGAAAAAAATCTTTGTGTGGAAGACAGGTTTTTGGGGCAAGCACGGCACCGACGGCTGGCATTATGACCTGATGCTTATAGTCATGAACGTGGCGATCATTGTTACCAACGGCGGGAATTACGTGCTGTGGAAGTAGGCGACTGCGCGCTTTTTCGCGGGCCCGGACAGCCTGAATAAGTTTCGCTTGTGCCCGGCGATCTCTGCAACGAATCCTTGGTGCTCTGTGTGATGGATTATTTGAGCTTCACCAGCCCGACCACGTCGCCACCGCTCGAGTCAACCGCGTGCACCCAGATGTTGCTGAAGCCATCCTTGAGTTCCGGGTACTGCACCACCATGGCGTTGGCCAGGGCCCGCGCATCGGCCTGAGTCGCGTTGAAATCAGCGGTGCTGGGAACGGAGTATCTTACGGTGAGATCCAGGCTCTTGTCGGTGCGGAAGATCGTCATCTCGGTGATGCTGTAACTCTTGCCTCCGGCGGAGAAGGACACTGGTTTCCCGCCCACAGGTACGTCTTTTGGCTGAACGCCGTTGGATTCCTGCGTAATCTTGGTCAGCATGTTGGTATTCATGAAGGTGACCGGCGCCAGCAGGTCCCATGACGTCAGATAGTAAAACCACGCGTTATGGGTCTGGCCTTTGGTCTTGAAGTTGCGTGCCTGCTGTAAATACCACAGCCCATCATGGCCGGCGGCAGAACCGGGACGAATCTGGTATCCGGCCAGCTTCCAGCCTCCCATATCCTGAAAGATGGTGGTGAGAGCGTAAGGCCCTTTGTTGCCGATGAAGTCTTGTATCGCGATGGCGTACTTGCCCACGGGTAGCCCAGGGAGGTCAAATTCGGCGGTGTTGTTGGTCATGCCGCTGGCGCCGAATACGCCGCAATAGAAGGTCCCGTCAGGGCCGGGGTTGGCGCCGGTATCGAGCAGGTAGACGCCGCGCATCTGCGGCTTGGCGCCCTGGACCGCGTCCTTGTTGTCATTCACCGCACCGGCGATATTGCTGAAATTGGATTGCAGTGACGGAATGGCGCTCGCCTGCAAACCGTTGACATCGCCACGCGAAGTCTGATCAAAAACCTGTTGCGCGGCCTTTTCGATGGCTACCCGCGCCGGTTCCGCCACTTCTTCGCGGCTCTGGCAGGTTTGCGACCATGCCGGGATGCTCCCGGCCAGAACCAGCATTCCGGCAAGAATCTTCAAGGTAGGTTGCGTCATAAGAGTGGCTACTCCGGTTTATCTTGAGATGCTCCATGCGGGCTTTCAGATGCATCGCAAGAGAGCTCATCCCTCGTAACTGATAGGTAAATATATCGTTCGACGGCTCGGCATGGAAGAGGGAACGGCCAATATGTAATCCTTATGGTCTCACCCTCCCGAATAGCGCGCTTTGTGAAAGAAAAAGATTTGAGGAATTAATATAGGCAAGTTGCGCCGGGTCGGCCGTTCTTTATGCCAGAAGGAGTAGAATCCTAGAAAGACCCAAATGTAGGTGGGCTCGATTCCGAATCATCTTATGGCACGTTTTCCTTCAATGATTTGTGGGACGTTTGTACTCCTGGGAGCGCTCGGCGTAGTCCAGGCTCAGGCCCCTCGTCCCGGTCTTCCGGCCCCGCGCCCGGCGCCAACGCACGCTGCTCCGCCAGTTGCGCAGCAGCCGGCAGTTCCGGCAGCGACGCCAGCCTCTGCGCCGGCTATTTCGGCGCCGCAAGATCAGCCATCGGGCGCACGTCCCTCGGATGGCCCCGCAGTCCCGCCAGTGGTCACATTTCGTGACGGGTTGCTGACGGTGCAGGCTCTGAACTCCAATCTGAGCAGTGTGCTCACGGCAATTCGCAACAAAACCGGAATTGAGTTTGAAGGCGCGGAAAACGTCTCTGAGCGCGTGGCGATTTCTCTTGGTCCAGCCCCGGAAGGCGAAGTTTTGTCGGCGATCCTGGCTGGCTCAAAATATGATTTTGTCGCCATTGGCAGGCCAGACAGCCCCAACATAGTGCAGCGCGTTATTTTGACGGTGAAAAACAAGTCTGGAGCGGTCGCGGAAGCCCAACCGCAGCCACGACCCGCCAATGGACAGGAAGGCGACGCCGACGAGGATACTCCGGACGAGACGCCAAATGCCGGTGGCGATCCTCAGGATACACCGGTGCAGCCTCCACCGGTGCCACAGCAGCAGCCTCCACAAACGCAAGCTCAGCCGAAGTCTCCGGAGCAGTTGCTGCAAGAGCTGCAGGAGATGCAGCGGCAAAAGACGCCGCCGGAAGGCCAGGCTCCCAGCACGGTGCCCCGAAAAATGCCTCCGCAATAGCGCTTGTTTCTGAAATCTCGAGCAATCACGGTGCTCGGCATAGACAGGGCTGAAGTGGGTCTAGTTTACTTTTCCAGCGCTCAGGAACCTGGGGAAAGTCCTGGCACGTGGTTGGAGGTCAACGGTCTGAGAGGAATCCTTCGCTTGCGCTCAGGATTGCAGCTAGTGACTCGATACCGTGGTCGCGATCACCGTGGTAGCCGGCGCTTTCTCCAACGTGGGCCTATGGGCAAAAGCGCGCAGGATCGCGCTGATAACAACGTAGCCGCAAGCAATACCAAAGGCGAGTGAAAACAGAATGGTAAAGAGCACGGTGGAGGAAGCTAGGATGGGATTCATTGTCCAATCTCTTTGATGGTCCTTTTCGTGGTTCCGGTTGGTTCCCCGGTTGGGTGCATTTTCAGCAATATTGGGGCAAATGTCTTCATTACCGCGGCTGCTGCACCCTCGATACCTCGCCATGCCCTTTCGTCATGAAGTACGCAAATAATTGAAGTCAAAAGGGCAATCTTCGGGTCCTGCGCTCCGAATTGACCGCCTATACCGGCCGAAGTTAAGATACGGAGTAGAGCTGTGTGCCGACCCTCCGGGGCCTCACTGTGACGGTCCCTTTTGGTTTTTGAGGGAAGTCCGGCTTGTCCGAACCAGATTGATGATAAGGTCCCATGGCAATCAGCAACATCACTGTGCGCGGCGCCCGCCAGCACAATTTGAAAAACATTTCGGTGGAGATCCCGCGCAACACCCTGACGGTGATTACAGGGCTCAGCGGTTCGGGCAAATCGTCGCTCGCTTTTGACACGATTTATGCCGAGGGCCAGCGCCGCTACGTGGAGACGCTCTCCGCCTACGCGCGCCAGTTCCTCGACCAGATGGAACGTCCCGACGTTGACTCCATTGACGGCCTGAGCCCGGCCATCTCCATTGAGCAGAAGACTACCTCGCGCAGTCCGCGGTCGACTGTAGGAACAATCACTGAGATTTACGATTATTTACGCCTGCTGTATGCCTCGGTCGGCGTTCCGCACTGCCCGCGCTGCGGCAAGCCCATCAGCCGCCAGTCGGCCGACCAGATTGTGCAGCGCGTGATGCAGTTGAAGGCGGAAGACCGCGTGATGATCATGGCGCCGCTGGTCCGCGGGCGCAAAGGCGAGTTTAAAGTGGAGCTGGCCAAGCTGGCGCAGCATGGCTTTGTCCGTGCGCGTATTGACGGCGAACTGCGTCACCTGGATGAAGAACTGGACGAAATCCAGCTTGATAAACGCAAGAACCACACGATTGAAGTGGTGATTGACCGCCTTCTGGTCAAGCCCGGCATTGAGAAGCGCCTGGAGCAGTCCGTGGCCACGGCCATGAAACTGGGCAACGGGCTGGTGCAGGTGGCCGTGGTGAATGGGGAAGAGCATCTCTACTCGGCCCGCATGGCTTGCCCTGACTGCGGCATCAATATTCCTTCGCTGGAGCCGCGGTCATTTTCTTTCAACAGCGTTTATGGCGCCTGCCCGGAATGCAATGGCCTGGGCAGCAAGTATGATTTTGATCCGGCAAAGATCATTGTGGATTGGTCCAAGCCGCTGCTGGATGGCGCTCTTGGTCCCGGCTCCGGCTCAACCTATCTCCAGCGCATGGTCGATATCGTTGCCGCGGCGTACAAGCTCGATCTCTCCACCCCGTTTGAGAAGTTTTCGCCGAAGATCCAGAACCTGCTGCTGTACGGGCCGGACGAGAAGGAAGCCCCCCGCCTTGGCTTTCGCGGCGTGCTCGGTTTCCTGAAGCAGAACATGGAGGAATCAACATCAGAGAGCTATCGCGAATGGATGCTGGGCTACATGTCCGCAACCACCTGCCCCGTGTGCCGGGGCAAGCGGCTGCGTCCGGAAAGCGTCGCCGTGAAAGTGAATGGGCTTTCCATCTCTGATTTCACGGCGCTGCCGGTTTCACGCTCCGTCGACGTGGCCGGCAAGATCCAGCTGAACGAGCGGGAGCGGGCCATCGCCGGCCGCGTGCTGTATGAGATCACGGAACGCCTTCAGTTTTTGCACGCTGTGGGCCTCGGCTATATCTCTCTCGATCGCTCCGCGGCCACGCTTTCCGGCGGCGAAGGCCAGCGCATTCGCCTGGCTACACAGATCGGCTCCAAGCTGCGCGGCGTGCTTTATGTACTGGACGAGCCTTCCATTGGCCTGCACCATCGTGACAATAACCGGCTGCTGCAAGCTCTGGAGCACTTGCGCGACCTGGGCAACACCGTGCTGGTGGTGGAGCACGATGAGGAGACGATCTTGCGTGCCGACTATGTGATCGACCTTGGTCCTGGCGCGGGCCTGCACGGAGGCGGCGTGGTTGCCTCCGGCACGCCGCAGGAGATCATGCGCCAGCCGGCATCGCTCACCGGCCAATACATCTCCGGCGCAAGAAGCATTGCCGCGCGTTTTGAGCCGCGTGCCACCAACGGCAAGGCCATTACCGTGCTGGGCGCCAAAGCCAACAACCTCCGCAGCGTCGATGTCACATTTCCTCTGGGCGTCATTACCGTGGTTACAGGTGTTTCCGGTTCGGGAAAATCCACGCTGGTGAATGACATACTCTATAAGGCCCTGGCCAAGCAGCTCTATCGCTCGCGGGAAGAGCCAGGAGCGTACAAGGCCATCTCTGGCGCCGAGCACATTGATAAAGTCATCCGCATCGATCAATCGCCCATCGGCCGGACCCCGCGTTCTAATCCGGCCACATATACCGGCGTGTTTACGCATATCCGCGATCTCTATGCCATGCTGCCGGAATCGCGCGAGCGCGGCTACAAGGCAGGCCGGTTTTCCTTCAATGTTTCGGGCGGGCGCTGCGAGCATTGCCAGGGCGAAGGCGAGCGCCGCATCGAGATGAACTTCATGCCGGACGTCTATGTTCTGTGCGAAGTTTGCGGTGGCAAGCGCTACAACCACGAGACCCTGGCGGTAAGGTTCAAAGACAAATCCATCGCCGACCTGCTGGAGACATCCGTCTCAGACGCGCTGCCGATTCTGGAAGACATTCCACAAATCCGGCAAAAGCTGCAGACGCTGGAAGATGTCGGCCTGGGCTACATCAAGCTGGGGCAATCCGCGGTCACGCTTTCCGGGGGCGAAGCCCAGCGCATGAAGCTGGCCAAGGAACTCTCCAAACGCCAGACCGGACGCACGCTCTACCTGCTCGACGAGCCCACCACCGGCCTGCACTTTGAGGACGTAAGCAAACTGCTGGAGGTCATTCACCGCCTTACCGATTTGGGAAATTCCGTGGCCATCATCGAACATAACCTTGATGTGATTCGGAATGCCGACTGGATTATTGATCTGGGTCCGGAGGGTGGAGAGGACGGCGGACGGGTTGTTGCGCAAGGAACGCCAGACCAGGTTTCGAAAATTAAGAAATCCTATACCGGTCAGGCTTTGGCAGGCTACCTGGGCAGGAACAGTAAGTGATTGATTATAAGCATCTTGCTTGATATTGTTCGGAATTCGTAACAAACAATAATTTTTGTTTGACAGTTTAGATTGTAAAGTAGATTGCTCTCAACCTTCTCCTTATACCTGGGCACAATTGAGGGGTAGCGACTTTGGCTTCCAATGCTTCAACGCTACCCCTTTAGTCTTTCCTAAGAAAACTCTCCATGGTGTACATTGATTTTGAGGGCGCAATGCCCTGCCCCTAATCTGTGCACTTCGTGGATCCCATTTCGCAACCTGAGCCTCTGCCGTCGCCTTTGGACCCAGCGCAGCCTGCGCCAATCAACAGTCGCGAAGATGCCGGTGTCGATCTGAGGGACGCGGGGTTGGTGATTGCGTTTGCCGTGGTTGCGCTTTTTTCCTGCACTTTCATCAGCGAGTTCATCTTTTCATTGGTGCACCGGTCCCAACACCTCAGCCCTGATGCCTTCGTGAATGCCTTTTCCCGCAATGCGTTCTTTCAGGTACCGGCGGAATTCGCTGCGTACGTTTTGTTGATGATCTACATGGCGGCCCTGGTTTGGAGACGGCACAAGACCGGACTTTTACAGGCCATTGGATGGAATGCGCCAGGTCGAAGACGCATTTTGTATGCACTCATGACCGGCGCAACCCTGGCCCTGGTCGCGGATGTAGGAGAGATTGTCCTGAATCCGTGGATTCCCCAGTCACTTCCCATTACGGAATATTTCCGGGACCGTCCGTCTGCTTTGCTGCTCGGCGCATTTAGCATTTTGGTGGCGCCCCTCATGGAAGAAATCGTATTTCGCGGCTTTATCTATCCGGCGCTCGCACGCTGGACGGGGGTGCTGTCATCGATCGTGGTTACCGCCCTGGGGTTTGCTCTGCTTCACGGCACGCAACTGGGATATTCGTGGGCCCTCCTGCTGGTGATTTTTGTGGTGGGCGTGGCGCTCACCGTGACCCGGGTGGTCACCAAATCAGTGGCAACCTGCGTCATTGTTCATATGGCTTATAATTTTGTCCTGTTCACGCAGACTTACATCCAGACGCATGGGTTCCGTCACATGCAGGGAGTTTGAGCGGCTCCTGGATCGGATCAGTTACTCTCAAAACCTATGGCTTCCCCTCGCGAACAGCTCCTCAACCTGCTGGCCACCAACTCCTTCCGCCTGGGCGAATTCACGCTTTCTTCCGGCGCCAGGAGCGATTACTACATCGATTGCCGCACCACCACGCTTCACGCCCTCGGCGCTGAACTCACTGGCCGCGTCTTTCTCGATCTTTTCCGCCAGCAGGGCTGGCAGCCGCAGGCCGTAGGCGGACTCACCATGGGCGCCGATCCCATCGTGGTTGCCACCTCGGTCATCAGCGCGCAAGCCGGTGTTCCCGTTCACGGTTTTCTCGTGCGCAAATCGGAGAAAGCGCACGGCATGGGCCGCCGCGTGGAAGGCTTTCAGGAGAAAGGCGCGCGCGTGGTGATTGTGGATGACGTCTGCACTACGGGCACCTCTACCATTCAGGCCATTGAAGCCGCGCGCGAATTCGGTTTCGACATCATCGGCGTTGCTTGCCTGGTGGAACGATTGGAGGCCGGGGGCAGACCGGCGGTAGAGAAGGCTAGTACACCGGCAAGGTTCGTCTCGGTGTTTACATCCGATGACGTAAAGGCCGCTCATTTGAAGTTGAAACCACAGACATTTGCCTATTCAGGGAAGTGTGAGATTTGTGGCCAGCAGGCGGTCACAAATTCGCCGGGACTAAGGTGTGAAGTGCATAAACCGTAGCTGCATGAACTCGCGCTACTTTTGCTACAGCGACTTTGTCGACAACCGAGGATCTAATGCGAGCCGCGCCCTACGACTTGGATACAGAGGCCAGCTTTGAGCTGGCTGAAAGTAGTTTGCGCAGAGTCGACTATGACAGAAATCCGCCGAGACACTTCCGGGATCCAGCAGCCGTTAGAGCGTTAGAAAAACTTGCGGCTGCGCTTCGCGATGAGGGATACAACATTGACATTCCCCGGCCCGGCAAGGCTTGCCCGGCTTTTTGCTCTTGTTTGCTCGCACTGGATCGGAAAATCAATATCATGCTGTTCGTGAGTGATCGAACTCAGGATTCATTGCGGTGCTTCCTTTCCACGTTCTATAGCCAACCATTCATTTATCGGCTGTTACGGCGCGACCTTTTGGCATCCCCATAGTTTCTGGAGGTTTGGAGAAATCTCTGCGGGGCCATTGATAAGGGCTTAAGGCAAAATCTTTCGGCAAGGTCAGTGAAGTGGGAACGGTTGAGGCCCTATTGATCAGCTGTGGACCGACTTGGTGGTCGGTACCGGCACCTGTTCCACAATGCTGATGCCGAAACCTTCCAGCGCCGCCACGCGCTTGGGATGGTTGGTCAGCAAGCGGATGGAACGTATGTTAAGACCGGAAAGGATCTGCGCGCCCACGCCGATCTCACGTTGCGTCTTCCTCTGGTGGGCCGGCGCCGACGTGCGCGCCTCGCGATGGAAGGCCAGGCGCTTTTCGTCATCCACGTTGAAGCCCTTGGAAGTCTGATGCAGGTAGATCAGGGCGCCCGTGCCCTCGCGCGCGATGATTTCCAGCGAGCGGTCCAGGACTTGCTGGCAATCGCACAGCGATCCGCCGAACACATCGCCCGCCAGGCAATGTGCGTGCATGCGCACCAGCACCGGGCCGGTGGCTCGTTCCACATCGCCCTTGACCAGGGCAACGTGGGATTCGCCGTCGAGCTGGCTTTCAAACGCGATCATGCGGAACTCGCCATGACGTGTGGGCAGCAATGCCTCGCCTATCCGGGCCACATGGCTTTCGGTTTCCATGCGGTAGCGGATCATCTCCGCCACCGTCAGCATCTTCAAATTGTGCGCCTGGCAAAACCCGGCGAGGTCGGGCACGCGGGCCATGGTGCCGTCTTCATTCATGATCTCGCAGATTACGCCCGCTGGAATCATGCCCGCCATCCGCGCCAGGTCCACGGAAGCCTCCGTCTGTCCGGCGCGTACCAGGACGCCGCCTTTGCGCGCGCAGAGAGGGAATATATGTCCGGGACGCACCAGGTCAGCCGCGCGGCTTGCCGGATCGATGGCTACCTGGATCGTGCGTGCGCGATCATGGGCCGAAATGCCGGTGGTCACGCCTTCACGCGCTTCCACGCTCTCATAGAATGCTGTTCCATAAGGCGAAGTATTCTCGCGGGTCATCGGGCCGATGCGCAGATAGTCCAGGCGCTCCGGCGTCATGGCCAGGCAGATCAGGCCGCGCCCGAACTTGGCCATGAAATTGATAGCTTCCGGCGTGATCTTTTCCGCGGCCATCGTCAGGTCGCCTTCGTTTTCGCGATCTTCGTCGTCCACCACCACAATCATGCGTCCGGCGCGGATCTCTTCAATGGCCGTGGGGACGTCGGTGAATGCGTTCGACATTGACATAAAAGCTGGAGTTTCTCTCGAAGATTGTAGCAAAATGACTGCTTTATTGGCCGGGTCGCGAAGAAGCTGAGGTTCGAAGACGGAAATCTCCCCGGCCCTTCTGAACCGATTCATCCCGAATGACTGCGCCTGGAGGCATCCGCAGACGCTTTTTCCCGAGAACTGGCTTACAATCTCTCTATGGCAAAGTCCTCGTCTGATCCTTTTGAAGTCGGCTGTCCGTGTTGCAACGCGGTGCTGAAAATCGATCCTGATACGAAGGCCGTGATCTCGCACATTGCCGCGGTCAAGCCCAAGACCTTCAATGATTTTGAAGCTGCCGCCAAAGCCATGCGCGAGCAGGAAGACCGCAAGGAATCCATCTTCCGCCAGGCGGTGGATGCGCAGAAGAACAACGCGAGCCTGCTGGAGAAGAAATTCCAGGAAGCGGTAAAGAAGGCCAAAGAGACGCCGGACGAAGGCCGTCCTCTCCGCGACTTTGATCTGGACTAGCTGATCGCTTTGCCCGCCCAACTCTTATTGCTCGGACATCGCGGTGCTCGCCGTTACGCGCCGGAGAACACAATCGTTGGCTTCGATCTTGCCCTGGTGCATGGCGCCGATGGTTTTGAGTTCGACGTCCGCGGCGCCAGCAACAAGCAATCGATCATTTGCCACGATCCCAGGCTGAACCGTCTGGTGGTTCGTAAGCATACATTCAAACAACTCCAGGCAAGCTTCGCTGCGCCGGAAGAATGGCCGCCCAGCCTGGAAGATGTCCTGGACCGTTATGCCCGTAGCGCTTTCCTGAATATCGAGGTCAAAGTCCGCGGCATGGAATACGTGGTGGCGCGGGCCGTAAAGCGCGTGCGCCCGCAACGCGGATACTTTATCTCTTCGTTTCTGCCCGGCGTCGTGCGCAAGCTGCACCTGGTGGACCGTTCGCTGGTCCTGGGCGCCCTGGCGCAGACGCGCTGGCAGCTTCGTCGCTGGCGCATCCTTCCCGTAACGTACGTAGTGCCGCACTACCGGCTGCTTTCGCCGCGGCTGATCGAAAAACTTCACGCCGCGGGAAAGATTGTAGTTACCTGGACCGTCAACGATCCGCGACAGATGCTCCGCGCCGCCAGAATAGGCGTAGATGGAATCATCTCTGACGATACGAAGTTATTGGTGGAGACGCTGGGTCAGTGACAAAATCGAAAGGCGAGGCCGGCTAGCGCGCCGAGCCGCCTGCAGCAGGGCGGAAGGATCTATGCGAGCACCACTCCGCATAAGCAGGTCTGGAGCGTAGCGACATTTGCGTGAAAGACATCAGAGGCGAGGCCGGCTAGCGCGCCGAGCCGCCTGCAGCAGGGCGGAAGGATCTATGCGAGCACCACTCCGCATAAGCGGGTCTGGAGCGTAGCGACATAAAAAAAAGACCTTCCCGCGGGCCATGCAGGAAGGCCTAATCACCTCAATGGAGACAGCTAAGCAGCAGGCTTCATTGCTGGCGCCAGTTCAGGCCCACTGAATTGTTCGTTTTCTGTCGAACCCTCCAGGGCCGTGGTGGAAGACTGACCGCTGGCGATCGTCTGCGCGATCTCGTCAAAATACCCGGTGCCGACAAACCTCTGGTGCCGGACCGCCGTGTACCCTCTCTCTGTGCACCTGAACTCTTTCTCCTGCAGTCTTGAATAGGCCGTCATGCCTTCGCGAACATAACCGTGCGCCAGTTCAAACATGCTGTAATTGAGCGCGTGGAACCCGGCCAGGGTGACGAACTGGAACTTGTATCCCATGGCAGCCAGCTCAGTCTGGAATTTCGCAATCGTCGCGTCGTCCAGCTTCTTCTTCCAGTGGAAGGAAGGCGAGCAGTTGTACGCCAGCAGCTTGCCCGGGAACTTGTCATGGATGGCTTCAGCAAAGCGCCGCGCCTCTTCGAGGTTAGGTTCTGACGTCTCGCACCAGATCATGTCGGCATAGGGCGCGTAGATCAGCCCGCGGGCAATCGCCGCGTCGATCCCGCCCTTGAATCCCAGGAAGCCTTCCGGTGTGCGCTCGCCGGTCAGGAATTGCACGTCGCGCAGGTCGCTGTCCGTAGTGAGCAGCTTGGCGCCATTGGCGTCCGTGCGGGCGATGAGCATTGTGGGTACCCCGAGGATGTCCGCCGCCAGTCGCGCCGCCACCAGCTTCTGCACGAACTCGTGCGCGGGAACCAGCACTTTTCCGCCCATGTGACCACACTTTTTCGCCGATGCGAGCTGGTCTTCAAAGTGGACCGCCGCAGCGCCGGCCTCGATCATCGACTTCATCAGTTCAAAGGCGTTCAGGCTGCCGCCAAAGCCCGCTTCCGCGTCGGCGACGATGGGCGCAAACCAGTATGTGCCGTTCTTGCCCTCGGCGTGATGCATCTGATCGGCCCGCAGGAAGGCATTGTTGATCTCCTTCACCACCGTGGGCACGCTGTTGCAGGGATACAGGCTCTGATCGGGATACATCTGCCCCGCCAGGTTGGCGTCACCCGCCACCTGCCAGCCGCTCAGGTAAATGGCCTTCAGTCCGGCCAGCACCTGCTGCACGGCCTGGTTGCCGGTCAACGCGCCCAGCGCTTTGACATAAGGCTCGGTGTGGAGCAGGTCCCAAAGGCGCTCCGCTCCCAGCCGGGCAAGAGTGTGTTCAATCTGAATGGTGCCCCGCAGCCGCACTACGTCCTTTGCCGAATAAGGCCGGGTAATGCCGCTCCAGCGAGGGTCTTGGATCCAGGATTCTTCTAAACGATGTTCACAAGTCTGTCTCACGCGCAAAGCCTCCGGAATTTGGTCGAACCGCCCCGGCCCATTCAAACGTGAAGCCAGGTTTGTATCCGCGAAACGATTAGATGCCAGGGGTGGACTGCGACGCAACTCAACTCGTCCGATTCGGACGAGTTGGACATAAGTGCTATGATTTCCTACTGTGCCCACCACGCCGCACAACGTCAGGAAGGCTTCGGAGGTCCCCTCCAGCCTTCTTCAGCAGTTGAAACACAACCTCGTGACGCGGCAGGTTTCAAGTGGCATTGCCCTGCTGGAAGAGCATGCGCACCTGTTTGGCGTCATCGGCCCGGGGCAACGGAACGCCGCCAGGCTGGTCGGGTGCCTGGCGCAGTGGGTCGATATCGGCTACGGCGATCCCAGCTTGATGGAGCAGCTTCTGGCGCGCTTCCCCAGGGAAAAGCGCGGACACCTGCCGCTGAGCGATTATCTCCAGCTCAAAATGGCTGAAGGTCTGCTTGCGCTCCTGCGAGATCATCCCGATGAAGCGCTGCGCCAGTTCGACCTGGTGCTCTCCATGCAGGAGGAGATTGAAGACAAAGAGGTGGTGGCGATCGCGCATTTCTGGAACGCCCGCTGCCATCGTAAAAAGGGCGAGTACGATGAGGCGCTGAAACGTGCCGGAGTGGGACGCGAGCTGGCCCAGTCCCTGGGATTCCCCAAGATGGCCGCCGTCATGCGCGTTCTGGAGAGCTGGCTGCTCTTTCAGAAAGGACAATACCGCGAAGCCGCGCGCATCCTGGACCAGGCGGAAGCGGCCCTCCGTAGTAGCGACGACCACATCACCCTGGGCAACATATACTCCGCGCACGGACGCATGGTCCGCCGCCAGGGGCATTATCAGGAGGCGCTGAAGTTTTTTTCCCGCGCCATCGAACATTTTCAAAAGAGAAACCCGCAACACAGAAACCTGGCGCGCACTCTGACTAACATCGCTTATGTGCAGAGACTGGTGGCGGTTCAGATCGGCAAGCAGATTGACGCCGAGAGACAGCGCCGGCAAGGCGCCAAGGCCGCGCTTGCGCGCGGACAAAAGCACAACCAGCTCCGGCAGCATGAGGAACTTCGCAGCAACGCCTTTGCCAACCTTGATCAGGCGGAAAAGATCTATCGCCATCACGACCACCATCACGGAATCGGCAGTGTGCTGGAAAACCGCGGGCTGCTGTACCTTGACGTGGGTGATCTGGATAACGCCGGCGCCCAGGCGGCCCAGGCATTTGAACTGGGCAGGGAAGTGAACGATTCCATTCTCATGGCCCGCGCGCGGCTGCTGCAATGCGAAGTGGAAAACGGCAAACTGGAAGAGGAGATTGAAGGCAGCACCCATTCCTGGGAGCACGCGCAGGCCGCCCGCGACTATGCTCGCGAGGCCGTGGAATGGGCCAAGCACACGCAGAACCAGCGCCTGCTGGCGCGCGCCTACATCTGGCGCGGCCTCACCGCCTGCCATCCCGCCATCCGTGACACTGAGGACGCAAAACGCTGCTGTGAACTTGCCAGCTCGTTCCTGAAAGCGGTCGATTATGACGACCTTTGGGAAGAGCTGCAAATGCTGAAGCAGAAAGTCATGCCTAAGGGCAGTATCGATCCGCTGTTGCGCGCCTGGTCGCAGGGGATCACCGGCGAAGAGACGTTTCAGGAGCTCACCGAGCAATTTGCCGAGATCGTGATTCCGAAAGTCTGGGAAAAAGAAGACAGGAAAGTCGCACGCGTCGCCAAGCGGCTCTCCGTCTCGCCTAAGAAAGTGCGCAGGATCCTGGCGAGAGCGGGGAAGAGGAAGAAGTAGGGACTGCTCCCCGCCCCTTTCGCTTATGCTGTTGTCAAAGCGACGGTGACGATCCTTTCAATGTTATTCTCGTGAACATGCCCAAGTACCTGATCACCGGAATTGCCGGCTTCGTTGGCGCCAATATCGCTCATGCCCTGATGGCGCGGGGCGACGAAGTGCGCGGCATCGACGATCTTTCTCACAGCCGCCAGGAAAACCTGGCCGGTATTCTCGGCAAGTTTGACTTTCGCCAGGCCGACATCACCGACGATGCCGCGATCCACTCTGCCTGCTCCGGAATAGATTATGTTTTGCACCAGGCGGCGCGAGGATCGGTGCCGCGCTCTATGGCCGACCCTGTCGGCAGCAATCACGCCAACGTCGTCGCCACGGTCAAGGTACTGCAAGCGGCCCGCGACGCGGGAGTCAAGCGGGTTGTGTTTGCCAGCTCATCGTCGGTTTATGGCGACACGCCCGTCCTTCCTAAAAAAGAGGATGTGGCTTGCGTGCCGATTTCACCTTACGCGGTCTCAAAGTATGCCGGTGAGCTCTACGCGCAGAGTTTCTCCAAGGTGCTTAGGTTGGAAACGGTCAGCCTGCGTTACTTCAATGTCTTTGGGCCGCGGCAGCATCCCACTTCGCCATATGCGGCGGTCATCCCCAGGTTTGTGCATGCAATGCTTCAGGGAGAGCAACCGGTCATTTTTGGCGACGGCAAGCAGAGCCGCGACTTTACCTATATCGATAATGTTGTTTCGGCCAACCTTCTCGCCTGCCAGGCGCCGGCGGAAAAGGTTTCCGGACGCGTGTTCAACATCGCCGCGGGCACGAGCTGCAGCGTAAACGAACTATATTCGTTGCTTCAGGAACTTACGGGTTTCAAAGGTTCCCCGTCATACGCTGCTCCACGCGGCGGGGATGTGCGTGACTCTTTGGCCAGCACCGATCGGGCTCAACAAGCCATGGGATACAAGGTGCTGGTTGACTTTAAAGAAGGGTTGCGCCGGACCGTGGAGTGGTATCGCCAGGAATGCCGCGTCGGTGCGGGCGAACAGGGAAGCCGCCAGTTCGCCTGAGACCAATACACGCCTATGCGCCTTTACTCTGAAGATCAGGTCCGTAGCGCAGCTAACGTTGATGACGTGATTCGCGCCATCCGAGGGGCCTTTGCCCGCGGTCTGGCAACGGTGCGCATGCCGGTTCGGAGCACCCTGGAACTGGATGGCGCGGTCCTGCTGCTCATGCCCTGCTATGACACCTCCCTGAACGCCGCTGGGGTCAAGCTTGTGAGCGTGAGTGCCAGAGTGGGTGTCCATGCCGTTTACGAACTGCTCGATCCGTCGACTGGCATTCCCCTGGCGCGCATGGAGGCCGACTACCTTACCGACCTGCGCACCGCCGCCACTTCGGCTGTGGCCACGGACCTGCTTGCGCGCGAGAACGCACAGACCTTGGGCGTATTTGGTTCCGGGCGGCAGGCTGCCGCACACTTTGCCGCGTTGCCCCGCGTGCGTCCTTTTCAACGCTTCCTTGTGTGTGGATCGGGTCGTTCTGACCCGAAGTCATTTTGCGGGAAAATGAAAAAAGATCATGGACTGGAAATTGAGTGGGCGGACGCTAAGACCGTGGCGCTAGAGTCTGATGTGATCTGCACCTGCACCACCGCGCACGAGCCGTTATTTGATGCCAGATGTTTGCGAGCGGGCACGCACTTGAACTTGGTCGGGGCCTTTCAGCCGGAGACTCGTGAGGTGGATGACGAAACGGTGAAGCGGGCCCGCGTGGTGGTGGATACTTACGAAGGCGCGCTGCAAGAAGCAGGGGACTTGCTGATTCCCATCAAGAGCGGAGTGATTGGCCACTCGCATATCGTCGCGGATCTGCACGAGATTGCCAGCGGAAAGAAGCCCGGCCGGACGCGCTCCGACGAGATCACCCTGTTCAAGAGCCTGGGATGCGCGTTGGAAGACCTGGTGACGGCCCAGCTCATTTACAAACAGGCTGAATATGACTAGATGGTGCCGAGCCGCTTGCATCAGGAGCGGAAGGGTGGTCGGAAAGAGGGTAAGAACTAGAGCGGTTTGGAGCGAAGCGACAACAATTTCAGGGAGGATATGGATGCGGCGAGGCCGGCTTGCGCGCCGAGCCGCTTGCATCAGGAGCGGAAGGATCAGAAAGAGGGTAAGAACTAGAGCGGTTTGGAGCGAAGCGACAAAAAATGAAGCCTTATGACATTGCCGTTGTTGGCGCCGGAGTCTTTGGCGCATGGACGGCGCATTTTCTGCGGCGTAGCGGAGCCTCGGTCATCTTGCTGGACGCTTACGGGCCCGCAAACAGCCGAGCCAGTTCCGGCGGTGAGACCCGCATCATACGCATGGGTTACGGTCCCGACGAGCTTTACACGCGCTCGGTCATGCGCTCGTTGCCGCTCTGGCGTGAGTTTGCCGCGCGGATTGGCAAAGAGATTTTCCACCAGACCGGCGTGCTCTGGATGAGCAATGACTCAGACCCTTATTTAAGAAGTCTTTGCTCTGTGCTGACCCAGACCGGGGTCGAGCGTGAAGAGCTCAATGGAGATGAAATCGCGCGACGCTGGCCGCAGCTCAGCTTCCACGATGTGACCTGCGGCGTGCTGGAGCCTTTCAGCGGACTTCTTCTGGCTCGCACCGCTGTGCAGTCGCTGGTCCGGGAGTTGGTGAAGAGCGGGGTCGCGTACGCACCGGTTGCTGCTGAGGCTCCACGCGGTGATGGCAAGTTGGCGAAGATCCAGACCAGTACTGGAGAGTCAATCTCGGCGGGCACATTCGTTTTCTGCTGTGGCTCCTGGCTGACGAAGATTTTTCCCGGGCTGTTGCGCGATCGTATTTTTCCTACGCGGCAGGAAGTATTTTTTCTCGGCGCGCCAGCGGGTAACGCGGATTTCCGTCCGCCCAAAATGCCGGTCTGGCTGCATCGCTCCCATTCTGATATGCCTTACGCGCTGCCCGATATTGAGGGACGGGGGTTCAAAATCTCCTTCGATCGCCACGGAGAAACCTTCGACCCGGACACGAGCATGCGGGTCGTCGCGGAATCGTCGCTCGCCCGCTTGCGCGCCTATTTGCGGCAACACATTCCCGCCTTGGAGAATGCGCCCGTCATTGAGACCCGAGTTTGCCAATACGAGAATACGTGGAATGGCGACTTTCTCATTGACCGGCATCCTGACTTTGAGAATGTGTGGATCGCGGGCGGCGGCTCCGGCCACGGTTTCAAACATGGTCCGGCTCTGGGAGAATACCTGAGCTCGCGCATCCTTCACGATGCTCCCGCAGAGGCGCGCTTTTCTCTCTCGGCAAAGCAAACTTCCCAGAAGCGTTCCGTGTACTGAAAAACAGCGCGCGAGTCTCCACTTGCGGTTTTCTGCAACGCGCGGCAGCGCTGCTGCCGGCATGCCCGTTTGAGTGAATCGAACGTCGTTGTTATAATCAAACACGTTCCGTACGCACAAAGTCTTCACTGTGTCCCACCGAAGCTGCACGTATGTAACCCATCCGTATTGGCCAGGTAGCTCAGTTGGTAGAGCGCAGCCCTGAAAAGGCTGGCGTCGGCGGTTCGATTCCGTCCCTGGCCACCACAAACTCTTGATCAACTAGGAACCGGCTGCGCTCGGGTGAGCGCGAGCGAGCACCGGATGGTGCGAGCCAAGCGCGAGGGGGGTAGCCCCTTGAAGTAAAGCTCGCAGCCCTGAAAAGGCTGGCGTCGGCGGTTCGATTCCGTCCCTGGCCACCATTATTTTCGATCTCTTACAACAGCAGTTAAAACAGCGGTTACTTACGAGCCATGCGGTATGTGGGCGTCCCGAAGGCCCTTAATAGAGATTTTCCCCGTTAGTATGGGAAAACCCTAATCAACTAAGTCATAATGTTCATCGCAAAATGAGCCTCCAGTGGCCAAGCCGGATGAGGGAACGGCAGCTCTCGTATATCTTTCTCAGTGCTGGCCTGCTCTTAGGTACTCCCCTGGTTGGCCGGTGGCAGTTGCAGACCACCGCTGGGTTCCACACCCTGCTGGAGACCATTTGCTCCGAACTGGCGCTCGTTACAGGCATCATGGCCCTGGTGCGTTACTACACCAAGAAAGATGGGATGTTCTTAATTCTTGGGAGTGGTTTCCTGGGAGCAGCTCTTCTCGATTCCTATCACGCGGTGGTCGCCTCCTCCGTGCTGACCAGACTGAGTCCATCCGCTCCTTCCAGCCTTATTACATGGAGCGGCGCCACTTCCCGCGTATTCCTATCTCTCCTGATGTGTGCAAGTGTGATGATCTGGAGAATCGAGGATCGGAAACCAACCCGTGTTCGTGAGAGCGTGGTGTACACCGCGGTTGGACTCTGGACCGTGGTGAGCTTTCTTATATTCTTTGTTGCGCCATTGCCTCGGGTCTACTATCCACAGCTTGTGATTCACCGTCCGGCGGAACTTGCGCCCGCGCTTTTCTTTGGCTTGGCGGTCATTGGGTATCTGCGCAAAGGATTGTGGAAAACCGACGATTTTGAACATTGGCTCGTTCTGTCGCTCATCGTGGCTACGGCAACGCACCTGTCTTATATGGCTTTTTATGGAAAGCCGTTTGACAGCCTGTTTGTTGCCGCCCACGTGCTCAAGATCCTCGGATACGCTTGTGTTCTGAGCGGCCTCTTCATCAGCATGTTTTCGATATTTCGACGCGAAGCCGAAACGGCAACTCACCTCTGGGAGGCAAATCAATCGCTGGCCAGAGAGATCACCGAACGCCACCAGATTGAAGATGAGTTGCGCCAGACCCAGGACGAACTGGAAAGACGGGTCGAGGCTCGAACGGCCGACCTGGCCAGGGCCAATGACGCACTCCATCTGGAGGTTGCGGAGCGCATTCGCGCGGAGCGGGCAGCGGAGGCAGGCAATCGCGCCAAGAGTCAATTCCTGGCGAACATGAGCCATGAAATCCGGACACCACTCAACGGCGTGATTGGCATGACTGAATTGGCCCTTGAAACCCAGTTGAAGCACGAACAGCGCGAGTATCTGACCACGATAAAGTCCTCGGCCGATTCGTTGCTCTCCATCATCAATGACATCCTGGACTTTTCCAAGATCGAGGCCGGCAAGCTTGATATCGAAACGATCGATTTTTCACTGCGCGATGTTCTCGATGACATGATGAAAGCTGTGTGTCTCCGCGGTCACCAGAAGGGACTTGAACTGGCGTGCCACGTGCTGCCTGATGTTCCTGATGGGTTGCAGGGAGATCCCATTCGCTTACGCCAGATCCTGACGAATCTTGTGGGCAACGCGATCAAGTTTACTTTTGCCGGCGAAGTTGTGGTCCGCGTCTCTGCCCAAAAACGAACAGAGCGGGATGTGCTCCTTCATTTCGCAGTGACCGATACCGGAATAGGTATTCCACCGCAAAAGCAGCAAACAATATTCGAACCCTTCACCCAGGCCGACAATTCCACCACGCGAAAATATGGAGGAACGGGCTTGGGGCTGGCCATCGCCTCCCGCCTCGTGCAGATGATGGGAGGGACAATTTGCGCCGAGAGCCGGGAGGCGAATGGCAGCACGTTTAGCTTCAATGTTTGTTTTTCTCTGCAGGGTATTGCCCAAGAGAGCAGCGAGACCGCCGGCATGCTCAAGGATGTACCTGTGTTGGTGGTAGATGACAACCCAATCAGCCGAAGCATTCTCCACGATATTCTGGCCGGTTGGCTCATGAAGCCTGCCGTGGCCGATGGGGCGCAAAGCGCGTTTGCCGTGCTTGAAGAGGCGGCAGAGACCGGAAATCCATTTCCTCTTGCCCTGGTTGACGCTCAAATGCCGGATGTAGACGGGTTTTACCTGGCGGAAAAGATCAATCAAAGTGATCTGCCGGCTACATCGCTCATTGTCCTGTTGACCTCGACTGATCTGCACAGGGGGGCCGCGCGTTGTCGAGAACTTGGAATCAGCACCTATCTTGCCAAGCCGGTCAAGGAGTCCGAACTGCTCAAAGCCATTAAGACGGAGCTTGGATGCGACGACAATTGTGCAGACAAGCGATCAGTTGGGGTTGGCCCGGCCCAAACTGCAAGTCCGAGACAGCTGAGAATCCTGGTGGCGGAAGACAATCCTGTGAATCAAACATTGGCTGTCCGGCTCCTTGAGAAAAAAGGTCACTCGGTCACCGTCGCGGAAACAGGAAGAAGAGCGCTGAAGTTGCTGGAACAAGAACCGTTCGATCTCATCCTGATGGATATCCAGATGCCGGAGATGGATGGCTTGGAAGTCACAGCGAGGATTCGCCGGAGCGAAGTGGCGGCCGGGCGGCACATTCCGATTATCGCGATGACTGCTCATGCCATGGTGGGTGATAGCGAACGCTGCCTGCATGCCGGAATGGATCACTATCTTTCAAAACCTCTCAACCCCAAGGAGCTTTTCGCAGCCATTGAACATGTTTGCGCTGCTGCGGCGGAACCGTTTCACAATTGAGTGATCAGCGAGCGCAGGAGTGCCGGCGGTTTCTAACACGTTGGCGCTTTTATCGAACGGTGTGCCCTTTTTTGAGAAAAGAGTGAGACACCTCAACATTCGGGCGCCCAATGCTGTGATAGTTGAGGCCGGCTTTCGCCATTTCCGCCTGCGTAAAAATATTGCGGCCATCCAGCACAATGGGCGAGCGCAAAGCGTGCTTAATGCGGACCAGATCGAGATTCGCAAATTCCTTCCACTCTGTCAGGATCAACAACGCGTCCGCGCCTTTGGCGGCGCTGTAAGGATCTGCCGCATAGTTGATTCTGCTTCCCAGAATTTGCCGGGCGCGGTCCATGGCGGCGGGATCAAAGGCCACAATCTGGCACTTTTCCTCCAGCAACCCCTCGATCACATGGATAGCGGGCGATTCGCGCACATCGTCAGTGCCATCCTTGAAGGCCAGCCCGAGCACCGCAAGGCGCTTGTTTTTGATGGTCCGTAGAGCGCCACGGACCTTACGGATGAACCTGATGCGCTGCTCCTCGTTGATTCTCTTGATTTCGTCGAGCAACGGGAATTCATATCCAAACTCTCTCGTTACGGCGCGAAACGCGGCAACGTCTTTGGGGAAACAGGACCCACCGTAGCCGATGCCGGCGCGCAGGAAATCCGGACCGATGCGTTCGTCACTGCCGATGCCTTCGCAGACTTCCTCGATGTCGGCGCCCACGGATTCACAAAAATTTGCCACCGCGTTGATGAAGGAGATTTTCAACGCCAGAAAGGCGTTCGACGCATGCTTGATCAGTTCAGCGCTTCGTGGCGAGGTTTCGATGTACATAGGCATGCACCGGGCACGTTCGGGCTTGGGGACGGCGCTGGCCTGCTGTGCATAACAGCCATCGATCAGGGGCGAGTAGACTTCACGCATCACCTCTGCGGCTCGCGTGGTGCTTGCTCCCACAACAATCCGGTCGGGGTACAGAAAGTCGGTAACGGCGGTCCCTTCGCGGAGGAATTCCGGATTGGAGACCACGTCGAAATCAACCTGCTTGCGCCCTTTGGGCGCAAGGGCGTTCTGGATCCACTCGCTCGTGTACACCGGAACCGTGCTTTTTTCAACGATGACCTTATATCCATTCATTGACTCAGCCAGGGAACGCGCGACCGATTCCACGTAGGAGAGGTCGACTGAGCCATCGTCGGCAGACGGCGTTCCCACGGCTATAAAGATGACGAGAGAGTCCCGGGTACCGTCTTGAATGGAGGTGGAAAAGGAAAGCCTGGTACCGCGATGCCGGCTCAGTAGTTCCTGCAGACAATCTTCATGGATGAGAGTTTCGCCCGCGTTCAACGCGGCGATTTTGGCTGAGTCATTGTCAATGCATACTACGCTGTGACCCAATTCCGCTAAACATGTTGCTGCAACCAGACCTACGTAGCCAGAACCGATTACAGAGATTTGCATGTTTCTTGCTTTTCTCCAAGCAAAACAAATCCCGCATACCAGTTACTTGGGATTATTCTGATGTCAGTATCTATTCAAACCCGTACGGTCGTCAAATAAGAATTCAACGGACTGCTTTCACTGTGCTAGATAGACACCAGGAAACTATGATGTCGGACCATGCAGCGCGATAAATCTCCCGGGCGCACAAAAACAGGATCCGCTCGAAACTACGGCTTGGCAATAGGAGTTTCTTGCTGGCTGTGGACTTTCAACACAATTCTGTGGAGGGCCGCTTCGAATGGATACACTAAAGGAATAGAACCAAAAGAGGGTTCATCGGCGTGGAGATGATGGTGCAAGAGGTTTATAATCTGGATTCGTAACCTGTTTGCCTCTGGGTAAAATCTGTGGCGATATTTGGGGTAAGCTAAGTGGTTACGTGGATGCAATGAAATTGAAAGCGTCCGTGGGCATTTGCGCGACAGATTGCACCATATTTTTGGCATATCCCCGAATTTGTGGCGCTCAGGCTGAGGAGGGTGTTTTTGGGCAAAGGAACCCTTGGCGTCAAGTCCGGCCAACGGTTTTGCATTGTTCTGCAACTTTATATGTTGGAACATGTTTAAGATGTTTTAGAAGGGGATTGGGACTTCAATTGGAAGTACAAAAACTTGATCCGCGGAAAATCTTGGGCGTTAGGCTCGCTTTGAGTGATGTGGGGGAGGCTGGCGGATGCCGCTGAGCGAGGCCGAAAGAGAAATTCTGAATAGTGCAGCCAATAGGAGCCAACTGCCCACACCCAGTCCCCAATGGCTGGGCTGGACCGATGCAGTTTACCGGCTCTGGTTGCAGCGTGGTCAAATTGCGCGGTGGGCTGCCGTGGGTTTCCTGCTGTCTCTGGCCGTAGCCTGGCGTTACCCCAAATACGAAAGCACTACACAAATCATGCCGCCGGATAGCGGCAATGCCGGCTTGGCCTCACTTGTTCCCGCTCTCTCCAAGTCACCCGGGCTGATCGGAATGGCCGGCGATCTGATGGGCATGAAAAGCAGCGGCGCCATTTTCGCGAAAGTGCTGGAGAGCCGCACGGTTGAGGACCATCTGATTGAGCGTTTCGATCTCCGGAAAAAATATGGCGTCAAGTACTGGGAAGATGCGCGCAAGAAACTGGCTTCCCGGACCGAGGTCGCTGAGGACAAGAAAAGCGGCGTTATCACCATCTCAGTGCGCGATCGCGATGCCGGCCTGGCGATGGCCCTGGCCAACGCTTATGTTGATGAACTCGGCTCGGTCATGGCCAAGGTCTCAACGTCAGCGGCACGGCGGGAGCGTATTTTCATCGAGCAGCGCCTGGCCGATGAAAACAAGAGCCTGCAAGACGCTGAGCAGCAATTCAGCCAGTTCGCCAGTACAAACATGGCATTAAACGTGCCGGAACAAACCAAGGTCACGGTGGAAGCCGCAGCCAGGCTGCAGGGGGAGTTGATTGCCGCGCGCGCGCAACTCGAAGGACTTAAACAAACTTATACAGAAGAGAACATCCGTGTGAAGAGCGTTCAGGCCCACGTGAATGAGCTGGATCGCGCATTGGCGAAGATCAATTCCGGCCGCGTTCCCGGGGTTCAGGACCCAACCAGCCCGTACCCATCGGTCAAGAACCTGCCTTTACTCGGAGTCAAGTGGGCCGACCTGTACCGCAATACCAAGATCCGCGAGACGGTCGTCGAATTGCTCACCCAGCAGTATGAGATGGCGAGGATTCAGGAAGCCAAAGAGATACCCTCGGTGAAGGTGCTTGATCCGGCTTCACCGCCGGAAAAGAAGAGTCCTTATTGGCTGCTCATTCTTATTGAGGGTACGTTGCTGGGCACGGCGCTGGCTTGCTTGGGCTACTTCCTGAAGAACTTGTGGGAACGCTGGGACCAGGACGACCCCAGGCGAATGTTGATTGCCCAGGTCATTCATGGCGGCCGGAGAAACGCGGGTTTCCTGCGAGGCATCTTACAACGACGGGCAGGAAAGCCAGACGGGATATCGCAGGCATGAACACAGACACAGTCAGGAGGCTATGGTGTCTACACAAGAGGTAGTGAAAGAGCAAGGCAATCTCTTGGAAGTATCACACTTTGCCGGGACTCAGATCCACCGTGCTTTGGCACACGAAAAAGGGACTGGGTTGGGCGCTGCTGTCGCCATGTTAGAGGCCCTGATCGTTATTATTGCCGGCTATCTGGCCTATTCGGGACGTGGCTTTCTGGGAGAATTGCTCGGAGTTTCCTCGACCGAAGTTACCACCGCGCCCGCTGTACGTTTATTCGTTTTCCTTCTGACCTATGCCTGCCTGACAGTAATTTGCAATGCTGCACAAAATCTTTATTCCGAAGATGCCATCCGTTCCGCCAGAGTAGCCCGCGTCAGGATTTTAAAGGGCTTCATGGTTTCGTCCATGATCTCCATCATGATTGTTTTTATCGCCGGAGAAAAAGCGGTGCCGCGGCTGATTGTGGCCAGCACGCCGCTGTTCAGCCTGGCCGGCGTTCTTTGCCTGCGTTACGTGATGGAACGCTATAACCTGAAGAGGATCGATCGTGGTATTGGCAACCAGCATGTGTTGATCGTGGGCAGCGGGGAAGTTGGACAGGCATTCCGGTGCTATCTGCAGAGCCACAAACACCTGGGAAAAACTTTTTGTGGCTTTGTGGATTGGGAGCCCGGATCCAGGCCTTATTGCCTGGGAACTCCGGACGACCTGCCACGTATCCTGACAGAGAATTTCATTGACGAAATTTATTTCACACCTTCCATCAGCCGTGATCTGGTAGTGCGAATCGTCCTTGAGGCGCGGCGCCAGCGCATCGGCGTGAAGGTGGTGCCTGATCTTTACGGAGGCCTCGCCATTGGGGCCGGCATGAATTACATCGGTTCCGTGCCCGTCCTGGAACTGAATCGCCAGCCGATTCCGGCCCTCGGTCTGTTTGTCAAACGTCTCATGGACCTGTTCATCAGCGCCGTCACCCTGGTGCTGACCGCCCCGTTATTGCTGTTGACCGCCATCGCCGTGAAGGTCGATTCTCCTGGCCCAATCCTCTATAAAGCGTGGCGTGTGGGACGCAAGGGACGGAAGTTTCGCTGCTACAAATTCCGCACCATGGTGGCCGACGCCGATGCGCGCAAGAACGGTCTCATGCACATGAATGAACGCAACGGCGCTACGTTCAAAATTGTGGACGATCCCCGCATTACCCGTCTGGGACGTTTTTTGCGCAAGTACAGCATTGACGAATTGCCCCAACTGTTCAATGTCTTCAAAGGCGATATGAGCGTGGTGGGTCCCCGGCCACATCCTGAAGACGACTTTAAGCGATACGATCTTGAGCACTTTCGTCGACTCGACGTCACACCCGGGCTTACAGGCCTGTGGCAGGTGACGGCCCGCCATGACCCCTCTTTTGAAAAAAATGTCTTGCTCGATCTGGAGTACATTGAAAATTGGAATGTGCTTCTGGATTTGAGAATTCTCTGCAAGACCATTCCTGTCGTATTTCGAGGCTCAGGACACTGATCCCGCTGAGCCAATGCCGTTAAGCTGAAAGTCGGCGGCACGCGGCTGCCCGGCATTGACGCGTCCGGCGGCCTTTGCCATAGAATTACCGGGCGGCGCGAGGGAAGGAAATCGACTGCCTGCGCTGTGCATGAGTCATGTCTCTCGGGAGGTTTTGAAGATGGAGGGAATGCATGGGGCTTAAGCGGGCGTTGATCACGGGCGTGACCGGCCAGGATGGCTCCTACCTTGCGGCCCTTCTTCTGGAGAAGGGATACGAAGTGCATGGAATCAGACGCCGCTCTTCTTCCTTCAACACGGGCAGAATCGACCACCTGATCCAGGACCCGCATACAGAAGGTTGCCGCTTTTTCCTCCATTACGGTGACTTGACCGACTACAGCAGTTTGGTCCGCACCATGCAGATCGTCCAGCCGGACGAAATTTACAATCTGGCGGCGCAAAGCCATGTGGCGGTTTCGTTTGAGCAGCCCGAATACACGGTGGATTCCGATGCCATGGGTCCGCTGCGCATGCTGGAGGCAATCCGCATCCTGGGCTTGCAGAAGAAGGCACGGTTTTACCAGGCGTCGACCTCAGAGATGTTTGGCAAGGCGCAGGAAGCCCCGCAGTCAGAGAAAACGCCCTTCTATCCCCGCTCGCCCTATGGGGTTGCGAAGTTGTATGCCCACTGGATTACCGCCAGTTATCGCGAGGCGTACGGCATCTTTGCCTGCAGCGGCATTCTGTTTAACCACGAGTCTCCCGTGCGGGGCGAGACTTTTGTTACCCGCAAGATCGTCCGCGCCCTGACACGAATTCAGTTGGGCGCACAGGATTGCCTGTACCTCGGCAACCTGGATGCCCGCCGCGATTGGGGGCACGCCCGCGATTACGTGCAGGCGATGTGGCTCATGCTCCAGCAGGACCGTCCGGAAGATTTCATCATTGCAACTGGCGTGCAGCACTCCGTCCGCGATTTTGTATGCGCTGCGGCCACGGAGTTGGGCATCACCCTCCGCTGGCAGGGAGCGGGCCGTAACGAGGAAGGCTTCGATGCCAGGACCGGAGACCGCATCGTGGCCATTGACACGCGCTATTTCCGCCCCGCCGAAGTCGACAATCTTTCCGGCGATGCCGCGCGGGCGAAAGAAAAACTGGGATGGCGGCCGCGTACCACCTTTACCGAGCTGGTAGCGGAGATGGTGCGGGAAGAATTGGAGATCGCTCAGCAGGAGAGATCAGGAAAGAGGCAGCGGGCCGCCTGCTCAATGCCATAGTAGTCACGCCGGCCGGGCGGGGATAGAGATGTTTCGGCGTCTGAATGGCAAGAAGCGGGCCGAGGTTTTGATGATCACCCTGGCCCGCGATAGTGGTTAATTGTAGTTTGCTACTGCTGGCTTGCCGGAGATATCGTGCCGCAGTTCCCTGCGCCGACCACGCGATTGTTTCCGAACGTGGCGAAACTGCTCGCCGAGTTGTTCATGCTGCATGTCGTGTTATAAGCAATGTTGGAGAAGGCAACGTTCACACTGCCGCCGCCGGATGCGGTGATGCCATTGACGTTGAAGCTGGAGTCGGAGAAGGAGACCGTCATCTGCCCCGTCGATGCGCTGGCCTTCAAGCCGTCCGTAGAGGCGTTTTCCGAAACCGAGCGATTGACGACCACGCGGCTGTTCGTGCTGGCCTCAACGCCTATATTATCGAGAATCACTTTTGTGTTGTCGATCCCGACCAGAACGTTCGGCGCAACGGCATTGGCTGCTCTGATCCCCACCCCCCCGTTGTTTTTCAAAACTGAGTCAATCACATGGACCGAAGCGGGGGTGGCCTGGTTCAGAGCGATATCGATGCCGTTCGTGGTGAAGCCGAAGATGTAGCAACTCTCCACGTTGAGATCTTTCCCGGACAGGAAGCGGATACCATTGATGCCAGTGCCAATACCGTTGATCCGCAGGTTGCGCAGGATCACTACGTCATTGGGTCCAGCCTGCACCACGATGCCATTGGTCCCGCTGACGAGCACCGAGGCCACCTGTCCTCCGCCACCGTCAATGGTGATGGCTTTCGTGATCGTTACGGCGCCATAGCCGGCTGGATCGAGGGCGTCGATTTCGCCGCCGGCAGCGGTCTTCGAAATTGCGCCGGCAAAGGTCTTGCAGGGTGCTGTGCGGCTGCAGGGATTCGCGTCATCGCCTACACCCGAAACCCAGGTGCGGCTGGCCTGACCATACATCAGGCCGGTCCCCATCACTACAACCGCTAGAAATTTGACGATGTTACTTTTCTTCATGTTGTCGAGTCCTTTCGAATAGTAGTCCTACATCAGGTACCCAGGAACGCGCTGTTGCCAACGCTGGTAAAACGGGATATCCAGATTGATCCGAGTGGCTTTGTTACAACCAGTGAGTAGTGTTCAACACGTGGGAACCGTATCAACGTTTTCTTAATAAAATTCGCTGCTCTTCGGAAGCGATGCCGCAGCCGCGACAGCTTGTTCGGTCGCGTTTCTTGCGGATGACGCTCTCGTTGGCGCCACGCGGGATGGCGTTATTTGCTAAATTGTCCGCGTGCACGGCACTCTATCACTTTTCTTTATGGTTGCAAGATATTTTTCGCGATCATTACAATCGATCGTCACATTGGTTGACAATATTCGGCTTCTGGTCCAGACGGACGCTGGCTTGGCTGGGGACGATGCAGGTACAGCCTGGCTATCCCCAATGAATGCAATAACGGGCGAAAGGGCCGTCAGTCTATAATCAGCACAAAAGTTGGCACCATACGCGATGAGAAGCCAGTTCTTGACTCCGCATGATTCCGTTAACAAAAGGATATTCCGGGCAGCCCTCGCTGTTGCCTTGGCGACGGTGGTGGTCAAAGCGGGTACCGCTGTAAAAGACCTGGCTGTCGCCCATTCCTTTGGACGCGGTGACAGCCTCGATGCCTTTCTCTTCGCCTTCATGTTGCCCTCATTTGCGCTGAACCTGATCGTGGGAGCCGTGTCAGCGGCACTGGTCCCGGTCTTGGTGGAGACGCGACAAAAATACGGTGTCCCTGCCGGCCAGCAGTTGCTTTCCAGTGTCATGCTTCTGGCCGGATCGGCGTTAGTTGCGGTAGCGCTTTTGCTCGCTCTGCTTGCTCAGCTATATCTCCCCTGGCTCGCCCACAACTTTCCGGTCCAAAAGCAGTTGCTTACCCGAGAATTTCTCTACTTTCTGGCTCCCTGGCTGGTCTTGAGCGGGCTTGCCACTTTCCTGGCCTGTGTCTTGAATGCAATCGAGCAGTTTGCGGTCCCGGCCCTTATCCCCATTCTTACCCCTACGGCGGTCCTTTTCTGCATTGCCGTCTGGATACGCCCCGGTTCGGGCTTTGCCCTGGCTTTAGGCACGGTTGCAGGCAGTTTCCTTGAAGCGGCGCTTCTTTATTACCTTGCCAGGAAACATCAGATCCTTGGCTCCGTCCGATGGCATGGCTTTGATCCGCGCGTGCAGGCCGTGTTATCTCAGACCGGCCCCATGATGGCTGGTTGTCTTCTCATGGGAGCTACACCAGTCGTCGACCAATTCATGGCGGCCATGCTGGGTTCGGGTAACGTCTCAGCCTTAAGCTATGGCAGCAAAGTGCCGGCCGGGCTGCTCGCCATTGGAGCCACAGCCCTGAGCACGGCTACCTTGCCCTATTTCTCCAGGATGGCCGCTGATAATGACTGGCAAGGCTGCCGGCACACCCTGAAGCGATATTCCGTACTCATGCTTTCCGTCAGCATACCCATCACGGTTGTGCTGATTGCGTTTTCCAAGCCGCTGGTAAGATTGCTCTTCCAACGCGGCGCTTTTACCAGCCTGGATACTGATGTGGTTAGTCAAGTGCAAGCGTGCTATAGCCTCCAGATTCCTTGTTATGTGCTCTGCATGTTGTTCGTGCGTTTTATTTCCTCGGTCCGGCGCAATGATCTCTTGATGTATGCCTCGGGAATCAACCTGGTCGTGGACATCGCAATGAATCTGATCTTGATGCGAGTGTGGGGAGTGGCTGGCATCGCGGTGTCAACGGCAATCGTGATGGCCGGCTCCCTTACATTTTTGGCGCTGAGTTCATTTCGTCTGCTCAACCGGCAGTCCGCGGTCGTGCTAACCGCTGTCCACGCCCCCGCCCGTCAATAGCCTATGAAACTGACCCTGGTGATCTCGTCTCTGGAACGAGGAGGTGCGGAGCGGATCATCTCCGGCCTGGCGAACGCATGGACGGAGCGGGGCAGACAGGTCACTCTGATCACTTTTGACGACAAGGAAACGCCGGCCTATGCGCTTCACCCGGGCGTAGAGCTTAGAAGTCTGGGCGTCCCGAACGAATTCGCGAGCAACCCGCTGCACGCCATGTATCGCAATGTGCTTCGCATACGCCGGCTGCGCCGCCATATTCGCCAGTCCGGGCCGGATGTTGTTATCAGTTTTTTGGATTTTCCCAACATCCTTGTGCTCCTGGCCACGCGGGGACTCGGCGTGCCGGTGATCGTCTCGGAACGTGCCAATCCAGACTATGACGACCTCAAGATAATCTGGAGGCGCCTGCGCCGTCTTACGTATCCGTGGGCCGTGGCGCTGGTTTGCCAGACCAGTGCCATGCTGGAGCTACTGCAACGGGAGATCAAAGTTGCGGGATATGCCATACCCAACGCTGTGATGTTGCCGGCACCGGTGAACCCCAGTACGCCGAAGGGTGGTGGCGCGAACGCGCGAACAGTTATCGCGATGGGCAGGCTGGTGTCGCAAAAAGGCTTCGATCTCCTGCTGGAGGCGTTTGCGCGCATTGCAACACGGCATCCGGAGTGGTCGATCAAGGTGCTGGGAAAAGGCCCGCTGAAAGAGCAGCTTGAGGCGCAAGCGGAATCTCTGGGATTGAAAAACCGCGTGAGTTTTGTAGGAGCTGTCTCTGATCCTTTCCCCGCACTGCGCGCAGCGGACTTGTTTGTATTTCCCTCGCGTTTTGAAGGCTTCGGCAATGCGTTGGTTGAAGCGATGGCTTGCGCGCTGCCCGTGATCAGCTTTGATTGTCCGGCGGGCCCTTCGGATATCATTCGCCACGGAGTCGACGGCGTGCTGGTCCCGCCCGAGGACGTGGCTGGTCTTGCCACGGCAATGGACAGGCTGATGAACGATGCCGCTGAACGGGACAGGCTCGCTCGCCGTGCGCCTGAAGTCCTGACGCGCTTCAACCTGGACCGCGTTCTAGCCATGTGGGAGAAAGTGCTTGAAGACGCTGTGCCCGCACGAGAATGCACGTGCGCTCGTACCAGCTGAACCCCTCAAAATCACTCGGTTCTGCTAACGCACCGCCAGCAGGTTGCAAAATGCCGGAATTTCACCGGATACGGCCTGCTCATCTTGTTCGATGACCTGCACGGAAGAAAAATTGGCGCGCAGGTAGCTAAGAAGCTCTTCGCCCGCGCCCAGATGCTGCGCGTATTCCACCATCAGTTTGATGTTGGGCGAGCTTTCCAAGGTCCTTTCCATACCCCGCAAAGCCATGAGTTCGGCGCCTTCAATATCCATCTTGCAGATGTCGATGGGCGGCAGGCCAAGGGAATCAAGGGCTCTGCCTGGTACCGTCCCCGCGGGCAGGCCTTGCTCGATGATGTTCGATTCGCCCTGGTTATAAGCATGCCGGTACAGCGAGACCTCTGTGGCATACTCGGTCGCGGCCATTTCGAAAATCGTGACCTGGTCGCTGAAGCCGTTGATTTCCACATGGTGACGCAGCATGGCGGCATTACTGGGGTCGGCTTCCACGGAAAACACGCGAGCGCCTCGCTTTGCAGCCAGCAAAGTATAAAAGCCAATGTGCGCCCCGACATCAAGCACTGTGCATCCAGGTTTGATCAAGGAACAAAACAGCTCCCGCTCCTCCCGCTCATACAATTCAGGAAAGTGCCACAGGCAGATGTCCACGTTCCCGCGCATGTTTACATCGAACTTGAGATTGCCGTCGAAATTACTGACGCGCAGCTTGAGATCTGGCGGAAGATATTTCCGGTAGAGCCGAAGCAGGGTATTGTGGCCTTTCCATCTTCCCGTGTATTTCGTGATGCGTCCCGGTCGCAAAAGAAGTGACAGTGCGGTTCGCGCCAGGCGGGAGCCGGTTGAAGCCTGCGATATGCTATCTAGAGATTCCATGAAGAATTGGCCCTATCAACGTGCGACCCTGATTTGCCTCATGTATATCATAGGCAAACGGAACAACGAGGATGTCGTAGAGCGTTCTGCTTTGCCATGATTCCCGAGCGAAAAAAAATTTTGTTCCTGGTGCCTGCGTTCCCTGGCGGCGTCGGCGGCGCGGAACGCGTGATCGCCACGCTGCTTCGCCATCTGGACCACTCGCGCTTTGAATGTCATTTGGCCCTGGTGGGAGGAGGCAGCGCTTTCCTGGATAACGTACCGGTTTCAGTAAGTGTGCACCGTCTGGGCGCTTCCAGAATGCGTTACGGGCTGCCTGGCATCGTCAAGTTGGCCAGGCGGCTAAGACCGCAGACCATTCTCTCAACTGTGGTGTATCTGAATGTGGTGCTGATGCTGGCCAGACCATTCCTGTCCGGACGGCCCAGGATACTGCTTCGTGAAGCCGTTCTGCCCAGTGCTTATCTTGCCCAGGCCCTGCGCCCTCGGCGCGTGTGGAGATGGCTGTACCGGAGCCTTTACTCCAAAGCGGACAGCATCATTTGCCTGTATGACGCAATGGCCGATGACATGGTCGAGCACCTGGGAATTCCCAGAGACAAGCTGGTGCGCATCTACAATCCGGTGGATGTTGCGATGGTCCGCCGAATGGCGGAAGGAGCGGATACGCCCTACCGTGCTCCAGGACCGCACGTAATCGCCATGGGCCGGCTCCAGCATCAGAAGGCATACGACGTGCTCTTGCAGGCTTTTTCAACGGTGCTCAAGACACTTCCAGACGCAAGGCTTGCCATCCTGGGCGAGGGGCCTTTAGAAAGACAACTCAAAGAGCAGGCAGCCAGCCTGGGAGTGGGCCATGCAGTAGCCTTCCTGGGATTTCAAGAAAACCCCTGGTCTTACGTGCAACACGCAGATTTATTTGTGCTCTCCTCGCGTTATGAAGGATTGCCCAACTCCCTGCTTGAGGTTTTGGCTTTAGGCGTTCCTGTAGTCGCCACCGACTGCCCGGGAGGCGTGCGTGAAATTCGGAAGTCAGCCCAACAAATAACCCTGGTCCCCCCGGATTCCCCCGTCGCGCTGGCAGAAGCAATGGTTGCAGCGCTTGGGCAGCCTCACTCCAGGCAAACGAACACGGCGGAAGTTGAAGAGTGTTTGCGGCGCTTTGATACCCAGCAGATCGTGGATGAATACACCAGGCTTTTTTGACGCTGCATAGCTGGGGCCCTGTCAATAAAGCGGTCAAGATTGTGAAGAGTGTTATTTGCTGGAATGCCCGGTAGCCCAATCGCCACCAATCGGACGTACGTAGCACAGGCTCAGGTGTTAAATTGATCTGGGCGCTCACCGCAGGTGGGTTTCGGCTAAGTTCCATGTGTGGAATTGCGGGCTTTTGGTCTACAAAAACGCTTGCTGAAGAACCGGTTACGCTTCTCAACCGGATGGGTAGCGCTTTGGCCCATCGAGGACCGGACGATTCCGGCGTGTTCTACGATAGCAGCGCGGGCCTGGGCTTTTCCTTCCGCAGACTTTCCATCATCGACCTGTCCGCTGAGGGGCATCAGCCCATGGTGTCCGCCTCAGGCCGCTATACCATCATCTTCAACGGCGAGGTTTACAACTACGAAGAGATCCGGACGGAACTTGGCGGGCAAGCCTGGCGAGGTCACTCCGATACCGAGGTCATGCTGGCCGCCATCGAACGCTGGGGGCTGAATGAGGCGGTCCGGCGATTTGTGGGCATGTTTGCCTTCGCCCTTTGGGACAGTTTGGAGCGGCGGCTTCATCTTGTCCGGGACCGGGTCGGAATCAAACCTCTTTACTACGGTCATATTGATGGAAGCTTTGTCTTTGCGTCCGAATTGAAAGCTCTCAAGATTTTTCCTGGATTTCAAGCCGCGATTGACCGCGATACCCTGGCAGCCTATATGCGCTGCGGTTACGTTCCTGCGCCATATTCCATCTATCGGGGGATTCGGCAACTTCCCGCCGGCTGCATCCTGATGCAGAGCGCGGCTGAGGCGTCTCCGGTTATTACCGCGTACTGGTCAGCCGCGGATGTTGCCCGCAAGGGAGTTGAGAATCGAGTGCAGGGCAGTGATGAGGAGATCATTGAGCAGCTCCATGACAGGTTAAAGGATGCAGTCCGCCTGCGCATGATCGCTGATGTACCGCTGGGAGCGTTTCTTTCCGGCGGAATCGATTCATCCGCGGTGGTTGCCCTGATGCAGTCCCAAAGCAGCCGTCCGGTCAAGACCTTCACCATCGGTTTTCATGAAGACGTCTATAACGAAGCCGTCCACGCCGGCAAGGTTGCCGCGCATCTGGGAACCGATCACACCGAGCTTTTTGTGACTCCCCAGGACGCATTGAATGTCGTCCCGTTGCTGCCCTCCATGTATGACGAGCCTTTTGCCGATTCGTCGCAGATACCCACGCATCTGGTGTCAAAGCTGGCGCGCCGCCACGTGACGGTTGCTCTCTCAGGCGATGGCGGCGACGAATTGTTTTGCGGATATTCGCGCTATGCCTTCGTCAACTCGTTTTGGAATGTGCTGAAGAGGGTCCCGCGGCCGGTTGCAAGAACAACAGCAAGACTGATTTACGCCGCGCCAGTGCCTCTCATCGACAAATGGCTGGGACTGCTTCCGCTAAGGGGAAGACTCTCGAACTCACCCGGCGAGAAGTTCCACAGGCTGGCTGACCATCTTGCCGCACAGGATCCTGCTGAGATCTATCTGCGTGCCGCATCCATTTGGCCGGATCCATCGGCTGTGGTGCTGGGCTCGCATGAGCACCAGGTTGTGCCTCAGTCCATCCAAAACTGCCGCACCATGCCGACAGCTCCGGAGATGGCGATGCTCACCGATCTCACCAACTATCTGCCCGACGATATCCTCACAAAAGTGGACCGCGCCAGCATGGCTGTGAGCCTGGAGGCCAGGGTCCCCATTCTGGACCACCGCGTGGTTGAATTTGTCTGGCGCTTGCCGTTGCATTTTAAGATTCGCAAAGACAAGACAAAGTGGGCGCTCAGGCAGGTGTTATATCGCTACGTTCCGGAGGAGCTGGTGGAAAGACCGAAGATGGGCTTTGGAGTGCCGATCGATCTCTGGCTGCGCGGGCCGTTACGCGAGTGGGCGGAAGATCTGCTCGCGCCGGCAAGCCTGGGTCGTCATAGCTTCTTTTCCATAAAGCCTATCCGCGAAAAATGGGAAGAGCATGTATCCGGCGCCCGCAACTGGCAATACCTGTTGTGGCCTGTACTGATGTTTCAGGCATGGATTACCCAGGCAGCGACCGCTTCTGGCGCGCATTTTGAAAATGACGCCATGCTGTTCTCCCAACGCGGGACGCGCTAGCTATTGTGAAAATCCTCATGCTCCATAACCGGTACCTGATTCCGGGTGGCGAAGATCAATGCAGCGCCGCCGAGGCCGCCCTTCTCCGCGACCATGGGCATGAAGTGGAGTTGCTGGAAGAAGATAACCGCCACGTCGAGCAACTGGGCAATGTTCAAACGGCGCTGCGCACGTTCTGGTCGCGGGAATCGTATCGCCGGGTCAATGAGAAACTGCGCGGCGGCAAGGTCGATATTCTGCACGTCCAGAACTTTTTCCCTCTCTGGTCTCCGTCAGTTTTCTATGCGGCTTCGCGGAACAAAGTACCAGTAGTTCAGACCCTGCACAACTACCGGCTGATGTGCGTGAACTCCCTGCTCTTTCGCGATCAACACCTGTGCGAAGAATGCCTGGGACGGCTGCTCCCCTGGCGCGGAGTTGTGCATGCCTGCTATCGCGACAGCCGCGCCGCTAGCGCCGTTGTGGCTGGAATGGTCGGTGGGCATAAGCTGGCTGGGACATGGCGCAACCGCATCAGGACCTACATAGCGGTCTCCGAATTCGCGCGCGCGAAATATATAGCCGGCGGCTTGCCGGCGGAAAAAATCGTGGTCAAGCCCAACTTTATCCACCCAACTCCGGCTCCGGGCAAAGGCGGAGGTGGCTACGCTCTGTATGTGGGGCGGCTCAGCCCGGAGAAGGGGGTCGCAACCATGCTGGAAGCATGGAAGACCGCCCGCAACGCAATTCCCTTGAAGGTCGTAGGCGAGGGCCCTCTTGCGGAACTGGTGATTGGGGCTGGTCAAGCATGCCGGGAAATTGAGTATTTGGGTAGAAAATCTCTGCCGGAAGTCTTGGACTTGATGCGGAGCGCGGAGTTCCTGATATTTCCTTCCGAATGGTACGAAACCATGGGCCGCACCATTATGGAAGCGTTTGCCGTGGGGACCCCGGTGGTCGCATCCAGCATCGGCCCGCCCGCGTCCATGGTGGTTGCGGGAGAGACTGGGTTCCATTTCAACCCGGGCAATGTTGCCGAGCTGCGGGAGAAGTTGGAATGGTGTTCCCGCAACCTTGCGCAGCTGCGAGCAATGCGGGGCAAAGCCCGGCAGGTCTTTGAGGCAGGGTACACAGGGGAGGCAAACGCAGCCATGTTACTTGCGATTTATCGCATGGCGAAAGGGGAGCGCCATCCTTCCCCGGGCCTGGGTTTTGCAGGATGAGATTTTTGGCCGATCACCGGGAAGATTGCCGGTCTTTGATTTCAACTCCAAGTCAGGCTTACGTTTCCTGATTGCATGCAACTGTTTTCACTCCGGGTTCATGGCTCGGCGTCTTAGTGGCGGAGGAAAATCGATGTTGCCGAAAGCCTGCATATCCATGGTATTCTCGACCGAACATCATACTGTCCAAGGGCATTTCCGGCCAGGATAGGGTCTATCTTCACAGCCAAATGGGCAACAGGATTCGCCTGTTTCATGTCTGGAGAGGAATTGGACCAGGCAGCGCACTGCCAGGTGGGCGCGTTCGGGCACATAGCCGCGAGTTTGCGCGTGCGACATTGAAAGGGCAAGCATGAGCATCGCACTGATCACGGGGGCTGCAGGACTCATTGGATCAGAGGCCGTCCGCTATTTTGCCGCTAAGGGCATGCATGTGGTGGGGATCGATAATGACATGCGCCAGTATTTTTTTGGCCCGGAAGCGTCGACGGAATGGATGCGCAAGCACCTGGAAGCGACCATCACCAACTATCAGCATTACAGCATTGACATTCGCGACCAGGCCGCGATTTTTGAGGTGTTCCGGCATTGCGGGCGGGACATATCGCTGGTAATCCATACCGCGGCGCAGCCGTCTCACGATTGGGCGGCGCGCGAGCCGCTCACGGACTTCTCCGTGAATGCCACCGGCACGCTGAATTTACTGGAAGGCACGAGACAGTTCTGCCCGGACGCTCCCTTTATTTTTACCTCCACCAACAAAGTGTATGGCGATTCGCCCAATGCCCTGCCGCTGGTTGAGCAGAAGTCACGCTGGGAACTGGATAAGACCCACAAGTTCGCCGAGCACGGAATCACCGAGGAGCAGCCCATCGATCAATCGCTGCACAGCGTGTTTGGATCTTCGAAAGTTGCCGCGGACGTGATGGTCCAGGAATACGGCCGCTATTTTGGTCTCAGGACGGTTTGCTTCCGGGCAGGCTGCCTGACCGGGCCCGACCATTCAGGAGCGCAGATGCATGGTTTTCTGGCTTACCTGATGCGGTGCAACGTAACCGGCGCTCACTACACGGTTTTTGGGTATAAAGGCAAACAAGTCCGCGACAACATGCACAGCTCCGACTTGATCAGGGCGTTTGACCGGTTCTTCCAGGCCCCCAGGCCGGCCGCCGTCTACAACATAGGGGGTAGCCGGTTTTCGAATTGCTCCATGCTGGAAGCCATCTCGATGTGCGAGGAAATTTCCGGACGCGAGATGAACTGGGAATATGGCGCTGAGAATCGCACGGGTGACCATATCTGGTGGATCAGCGATATCAGAAAATTCCAATCGCATTATCCCGGATACGAATTACGGTTTGATTGCCGCGACATTCTGCGCCAGATCCACGATCGAAACCAAAAACGCTGGCGGCAATTCTCTCGAGCTGCCCACGCATGAGTGCGGCCAAAAAGAAAAACATTCTCGGGATCCTGATTGATGACGCAAGTCTGGAAACCGCCACCGGAATGGTGGTAGAGGCAGCGCGGCGTGGCGGGGCCTTTGCCGTTTCAGCCCTGGCCGTGCATGGCGTGATGGAAGGAGTGCTGGATCCCGCACACCGCTATCGGCTCAACCATCTGGAACTGGTGGTGGCGGATGGGCAGCCGGTGCGCTGGGTCCTGAACCACCTCCACTCCGCCGGTCTGCGCCAGCGCGTCTATGGGCCGAACTTGACGTTGTCGGTGATAGCGCGCGCAGAGCAGGAAGGGCTGCCGGTGTACTTTTACGGAAGCACCAGCGACGTCCTGACCCTGCTGTGCGCCAACCTTCGGCGAAGGTTCCCGAAGTTGCAAATCGCCGGCGTTACTCCCTCAACCTTCGGAAGAATCAGCGCGGAGACCGCGGACCAGATTGGTCATCAGATCAGGCAATCCGGCGCGCAAATTGTCTTTGCCGGTCTGGGTTGTCCCAGGCAAGAAGTATGGGCCTATGAATTCCGCCACCGGCTCCAGGTGCCCATCCTGGCCGTGGGCGCCGCATTTCCATTTCTGGCCGGGACCTTGCGGCAAGCGCCGCAATGGATGCAAGACTGGGGATTAGAGTGGTTGTTCCGGCTGTGTACCGAACCACGCCGGCTTTGGCGCAGGTATTTACTTCTCAGCCCGGCATATTTGTTTCTAGTGGCATGCCAGTGGCTGGGGTTTAGTTTTCACACCAGCGGTACACCGCCGGCAAAAGAAATACTTTATGGATAGAAGGGCCATCTATCCGTAATATCGTAATAATGGAATGAAGAACCCGGATTCGATCTTGTCAATGACAGAACCGCTGGCCGCTCAAAACGACAGTCCGCCTGCCACAACGCTCACGAGTGGACGGCTGCTTGCCAGAAACGCTGTCTGGAATCTTGTTGGCGCGTGTTCGCCCATCCTGGTCGCCCTTGTCTGCCTGCCCGTGCTGAAGACGACGCTGGGGACCGACCGGCTTGGCATTATCAGTCTGGCATGGGCCATCATCGGGTACTTTGGTTTTTTTGATCTCGGCCTTTCGCGTGCGCTGACCAAGCTGGTTGCAGAAAAGCTGGGTGCAAAGCTCCTGGACGAAATCCCGGCGATGGTGTGGACCTCCTTGTTCCTGATGGGCGGCATTGGGGTGGCCAGCGCGGCCGTAGCTTTTCTTCTTGTGCCCTGGCTGGTGCAGCATCCTTTGAAAGTGCCGGCGGAGCTTCGCGTTGAGACCACGCGGGCGTTCTATTGGATATGCCTTTCCATTCCGATTGTGGTTGTAACCGCGGGTTTGCGCGGCGTGCTTGAGGCTTTACAGCGCTTTCGCCTGGCCACCGCGATTCGAATCCCGATGGGGATCTTCACATACCTCGGCCCGGTCCTGATGTTGCCGTTTTCTCACAGCCTGGTTCCCATCATGGCCGTTCTGGTCTTGGGGCGCGTTGTGGCCGGCGCAGCGCATCTGTGGGCTTGCTTTCGCGCTTTCCCGGCTTTGCAAGACAGCCGCTCGTTTCATGCTTCCGCCGTTGGTCCGTTGTTTCGTTTCGGCACGTGGATGACCGTCAGCAATGTGGTCGGTCCCATCATGGTTTCGTTTGACCGTTTCCTGATTGGGTCGATGATTTCCGTTGCGGCCGTGGCTTTTTACGCCGTGCCGTACGAGGTGGTCACCAGGCTCTCGCTCGTGCCGGGCGCACTTGTCGGAGTCCTGTTTCCGGCTTTTTCCACAGCGGTTGTGTCGGACCGCGCCCGGCTTGTTTTTCTGTTCGAAAGCGGCGTGAAGTACATTTTTCTGGCACTGTTTCCCATCACGCTGGTTTTGATCGCATTCGCGCCTGAGGCGTTGCAGTTTTGGCTGGGGAGCGATTTCGCGCGCCAGAGCGCGCCCGTGGCGCAAATCCTGGCAGTTGCGATCTTTATCAACAGCCTGGGCCAGATTCCCTTTGCCCATGTACAGGGTGCGGGACGCCCCGATATCACCGCCAAACTTCATCTGCTTGAACTGCCTATTTATGTGACGGCGCTTGTCCTGATGGCGAAGAGCATGGGGATCCGGGGCGTCGCGCTTGCGTGGCTATTGCGCGTCATCATCGATTCCGGGCTGCTCTCCGTCTTTTCCTGGCGATTATTGCCGGAGAACCGGTTTGTGTTGACTCAGCTTCCACTGCTGGCGGCGGGAGGAACAGCACTGTTTACCGCGGCCGCGTTCTTGAATGGATTGCCCACCAAGGTCATTTTTTCGGTAGCAGGCTGTGTTCTGGTGACGGCCGCTATGTGGCGCTGGTCGCTCACGTCCCGTGAAAAAATGGCGCTGCGGTCGGGATTGCGAGGCAAGCATGCTTTCAATGGCTAGGCGCGAGAGGTTTTGAATGGGTCCATCTCAACCCAGGGTCAGCATCATTGTGCTGACCTGGAAAAACTACGACCTGACCCGGGACTGCCTGGAGTCCCTGAGAAAGCTCGACTACACCAACATCGAGATTGTGCTGGTGGATAATGGTTCGGGGGACGGCTCCGCCGAAAAGCTGGCGTCGGAATTTCCCGAAGTACGATTGATCAAAAATGAAAAAAACCTGGGATTTCCCGGCGGCAACAACGTGGCGCTTCGCGATGCCCTGGCCCGCAATCCTGACTATTTTCTGTTGCTGAACAATGACACTCTGGTCGCGCCCGATTTTCTCTCCAAAATGATCCAAGTGGCGGAGAGCGATGACAAAATCGGTATTGTCAATCCGAAGATACTTTATTTCGAGCCTTCTGACCGTATCTGGTTCGCCGGCGGCTTTTATAAGCCCTGGTGGAACACCGCCAAAGTATGCGGAGAAAACCGCCGCGATGTGGGAAAATATGATGACACCCGGGAAATCACATTTGTTACCGGCTGCGCATTCCTGATCAAGACCCCAGTTGTGCGTCAAATTGGGCTGCTCGACGAGATTTTCTTTCTCGGTTTTGAGGACCTGGATTGGACCGTCCGTGCCGCGCGAGCCGGGTTCCGGGCGTTTTACGTGGGATCAGCGGTGATTTGGCACAAGGCTTCTTACGATACAAGGAAAAACCTGGGCAAGCCGGTCATAGATTTTTATCGCACCCGCAACAGCATTTTGTTTGCCCGCAAGCATGTCCCATTCAGATACTGGCCGCTGTTTCTGCTTTCGCTGGGCAAATACGTGGCCTACCGTTCCGCTGGGTATCTTCTGCGGGCCGAGCCAAAGAGGATAAGCATGCTGTATCGAGGCCTATGGGACGGCTGCACCACTAAAATGTGAAAGGGCTCCTTCGCCAGCGATGGCTGCGGCCGTGGCGAAGAGCCAATGAGTAATGTGTTAGCCTGCGGTGAAAGCAAGTAGACTCTTGAGAGATCGAAGGTAGGCGAGCGCAAACGAAATGCCGCGCATCATTTCAAAGTTGTGGAACAAGCTTGTGGCGGGCCTGAGCGCCCCGATCATTCTCTCAGAATACTTCCGCCCGGAGACGGGCAGGGACTATGGGGTCGGGTTTTTTACCAAGCTCAGGCTGGCCGGCAAGATGCGACGAAACCGCAAGAAGATTACCACCGCCTCGCATTTCCTGGAGCATCTTCTGATGGCCACGGAAATCCTGAAGATCCCGCCCCAGGTGGAGGGTTGCGTTGTGGAGTGCGGCTCTTTCAAAGGCGGCAGCGCGGCGAACCTTTCTCTGGTGTGCGAGCTATGCCACCGACGGCTGGAGATCTTCGATTCCTTTGCGGGGCTGCCCGAACCCTCTGATGTTGACCAGCAGCACGTCGTGGTGGGAACGCATGAAGTTCAAACATATGCCAAGGGTGCTTTTTGCGGCACGCTTCCTGAGGTCAAAAAGAACATTTCGCAGTTCGGCAATATCGGCGTGTGCAATTTCAATGTGGGCTATTTCAATCAAACATTGCCTGGCTTTCAAAAGAAATGCATCATGGCTTTTCTGGACGTCGATCTTGTTGACTCTTTGGAAACCTGCCTTAAATATCTCTGGCCCCTGCTGCAGGACGGATGTTACCTGTTTACTCATGAAGCGCACCATATGGAGATCCCGGCTTTTTTCTTTGGGGAGAGCTGGTGGCGATCCAATCTCCAGTGCGGTGCGCCTGGCTTGATTGGCGCGGGGAGCGGCATTGGGTTGCAGCCTTCAGCCGGCGGCTTTCGCAGCGCCCTGGGTTATACCGTCAAGAATCCAAAGGTTGTGGATTTTGAGATCAGCCCGCAGACGGGAAACATCGGCAGGTAGCCATGCAGTTTTGACCGTTACGGCAAGACTGCTTGCATGAGACCATGAAAGCTGCTGCTCGTGATCGACTCTCGAATTGAAAATGAATAGTATCTCCAGCCGCGCCTCCATTCCGAATCCCACGCCTTTGCTGTTTTTGATGGCTGGGACCGTGGCGTGGTGTCTGGTGTGGGTCGAGGACCCCGGCTCGCCATGGCTTCTGCTGGTTCTTGCCCTGGCGGCGTTTGTTCTGGTTCCGGCCAGTGTCTCCGTGCTGGCAAGCCGCCCATCTTTTGCCGTGACTGTGTTAATGGTTGCCGTGGTCATGCCACGTCTGTTCGTGCAAATCTCCGGTTTGAAGGCCAGACCGGAGCACCTTGCCGTTGGCCTGATGCTTCTGGCGTTGCCGTTCTGGTGGAAACAGCCGCGTGAACGGGTGAAGTGGTTTCTGCCCGACTACCTCCTGGTTGCCTATCTAGGAGCGAACCTGGTCAGTTCGCTGGTGATGTCCGTCTCTCCGTCGCAGACCATCCGGTGGGCCTTGCAGCAGGTCATCGTCGTTCTTGCATATTTTCTGCTGCGTGTATTAGTGGTCGACCGCGAGTCTTTCCGCCATGCATTGAATATCATGCTGGTGATCGGGACCCTGGAGGCGGCTTTCGCCATCCTTTGTTTCTATTCGAACCTCTTGTTCGGCACCGGGTTGGGCATGGAAATTGGCCAGTACGGGAGCATCCCTGGAACCTTCGGCACCCAGTATGAAGCCAATATCCTGGGATCGTACTGCGGGGCCTGCTGCGCCATGATGCTGGCCATGTATTTACGGAAAAAAGAGCAAAAGTTTTTGCTGGGTTTTGCCGTAACATTTGCCGCCATGGCCATCAGTCTTTCCCGCGGAGCGCTTGTTGGGACGTTGTTTGGGCTGGTTGTCGTCGTTTATCGATGCAGGAAAGATGTTGATCTCCACAGAGCGGGCAAACTTGCGGTCGCTATGCTGGGCATTGCTATCACTATTGCACCCGCGGTATTGGGACTATGGAACGAGAGGTTCAGCAACATCGATGTCTCCGACATCGCATCCGACGACACCACCAGGGACCGAGTGCTTACTTTAGGCCTGGCCTTTGAGGGGTTTTCCGAACATCCAGTGATGGGGAACGGGACCTCCAGTTTTCAGCTTCAGTTCAACGGCCCAGACTATGGTTTGACCGACCAGGCCGGATGGATCGCCAACTCGGAAGCGCGCATTTTGTACGATACGGGCGTGGTCGGCTTTGGATTGTTTTTTGCGTTTCTTCTCTCCCTTGGTGTTGAGGTCAAACGTCTGCTGAAGAAAGCGCCAAATCTGGAACTGGAAGCGCTGGCAATGGCCACTGTCGTTTATTGGGTTTCGTTTCAATTTACCGAGGGTACCTTGCTGGCATTTTCATGGGTGCATCTTGGACTGATTGCCGCCGGTCTTGCGATCTTTCGCACGGCCGGCGCCGCCAGGCCAAACCCTCTCTCCGGGACAACGCCGGATTTCAGTCAATGAAACATCTCTCCGTGGTGACGTAAAGCCATCAGAGAAGGTCGCGCGGTTTTTGTGCGCCGGCGAGGGGACACACGATTTCTTATGAATGAGCAGGCAAAGAAGAACCCGGTCTATGGCCGCAAGCTGCGGCTCGCGATCTTCGGCGGCCGGGGGATTCCATCCACCTATAGCGGGACAGAGACGTTTTTTATCGAACTTGCGCCCCGGCTGGTCGAACGCGGACACGATGTGATCGTTTACTGCCGCAAGGCGCTTTTCAAGGACCGGCCGCCCACATACAAGGGCGTAAGGCTGATTTACCTTCCCAGCATTGAGACCAAGAACCTTGGGACCTTTACGCACACTCTGGCTTGCATGGTGGACGCACTGCGGCGCAACCTGGACGCGATGCTGGTGACCAATGTGGCGAATGCTTTTCATTGTATTATTCCCCGGTTGTTTCGCCAGAACTGCGCCTTGAATGTGGACGGCATCGAATGGAAGCGAGGCAAGTGGGGCCGAGTGGGCAAGAGCTATTTTTATTGGAATGCCCGGCTTTCGGGAAAGATCCTGCCCCGGGGCATCATTACGGACGCTTACGCCATGCGTAAGCTTTACCTGGATGAGTTCAAGACGCCGTCAGCTTGCATCGCCTACGGCGGCAACATCGAGAAGTCGGCGAACCCGGAGATCGTCCGTCAATATGGGCTTGAGCCGGGCAACTACTATCTGATTGCCAGCCGTCTGGTGCCGGAAAACAATGCCGCTCTCATCGTCGATGGCTTTAAAAAAGCCCCTACCAAACGCCTGCTGGCCATCGCGGGGGACGCAAATTACCGCAGCGGCTTTATCGATGATCTCAAGAACAACGCCGGCGACCGTGTGCGTTTTCTGGGCCATGTAGACAGCATTGAGCACATCAAAGAGCTGCACTGCAACTGTTACGCGTACATTCATGGTCACATGATGGGCGGAACGAACCCGGCCCTGCTGAAGGCGCTCGGTTTCGGCAACTGCATTCTGGCGCATGAGAATCCCTTCAATGCGGAAGTGCTTGCGGGCCACGGATTATTGTTCCGCGATGCGCCTGACCTGGCCGCCAAAATACAGCTTATCGAAGAGCGGCCCGAGATTGCCGAAGACCTCCGCCGGCGTGCGCCGGAACGAATATGCACGTTCTACAACTGGGACCGCATTGTGGACCAGTACGAAGAGCTGTTCTATCAACTCGCCGCGGGCGAGGACCCCGCGCGTGTGCACTCCAGCGTTCTTGAAGCTGAGGGCCACATGGGACCGTGGATCGTGACGCCCTCACAGCCGGCGCCGGAAACCGCGCCGTTTACAATTGGAAGTGGATCGCCGAATGACGAGGCCCGGTGATTCCTCGAAGGCTGTCTTAAGATCGGCCCATTGAACTATGAAGACGATCAGCGATTACAACATTGCGACCAAATTCACGTATGAAATGCGTGAAAGCCGGCTCAAAAAATGCGTCAAAATCATGAACTCGCTGAAGCCGGGCCGAATGCTCGACATTGGGTGCTCAAACGGTGATTGGGCGCTTTATTGGACTGATCGGGGTTGGCAATGCTCCGGGGTCGATATCGACCGGGAGCATGTGGAGATTGCCCGGCAACGCGGGATTGATGCGAAACATTGTGATTTGAACCGCGATCCCCTCCCCTTTGCAGACGAGAGCTTTGACCTGATCTTTGCCGGAGAAGTGATCGAGCATCTGGTCGACACCGATGGTTTTCTGCGTGAACTCCGGAGGTGCGTGCGTCCCGGCGGGTCCGTGCTTATCACCACGCCTAATCTTGTTTCCTTTGAGAACCGCGTACGCATTCTCCTGGGGGTCTATCCCATCTGGGTCAATTACAATCTTGCCGGCAGCGGGCATGTGCGCGCTTATACGGCGCGCGTTCTGAAGCGGCAGCTTCGTGAGCACGGATTTCACGTGGTTAAACACAAGGGGAACTGGGTGCCGTTTGTCCCGCAAAAATTCCTGAATGACATAAACGCACCGATACTTGCCATCACTGGAGACGTGTTTCCGAGTCTATCCATGGACACGATCATGCTCGCCCGCCGTGAAGTCTGATCAAGCAGCGGAGCGAAGTGAAAATATTTGTGCGCTGAGCGCTACTGGTGGCGGAGAACCGTATCCTGTTCGGCGAGCGCTTGTTCCTGCATGAGCGCCGGCCAATCGATGGTTGGCGACATAGCGTTAAAATCCATATGCGTGGCGATGCCGGGAACGGGGGTCCAGAGTTTGCGGCGTTTCCCAAAGAGGATCTGTGACGCTCCGAAGAGCCATGTCTTTGCGATCACTTTGGCGAGGTGCCGTTCCCGTACCGTCCAGCGCAATACGTCCCAGGGGCGAAGCACGCTTTCTTTGGTCAGGCTGAGCCACAAGCTGGAGTCATAGTTGCGCCGGGCGTAAGTCCGAAAGATCCGCTGCGTTTCCTGGAGCGTGGAGCGCCGAGTGAGAAAGGTAAGGCAAGTGGAGGCGGCGGTCCTCCAGTGCCTGTTCTGGAATACGCGAAGCCATGCCGGCCTGCGGTGTAACTCCAGCGTGTAGCAGTCCAGATGATCAAATGGGCTGACAAAGTCGCCATCCGGATTGCCACGAACAAATTCAGTCATGAGCTTGAACTGGCCGGGCAGATAAAAGTAGTCGTCCTCGGCAAAGTAAACCAGGTCGGCGTCTTCCTGCTTCAACAGAATCTCAATCTGCCGATTAAACGTTCCATGATTTCCGATCCCTGGCAGCGGTTCCAGTACAAGGTCTTCAGACGCAAAAACTTTGCGGAACATGTCCGCATATTGGGGCGGACAACCATCCAGCAGGACCCAGACCTTGGCGCGTAAATCGCCCAGCGACCGGCGAAACGATTGCAAGCATACTTCTGACAGGCGTTCTTTATCGTCGCTGAAAGGCAGGCCCAACGCCGGCTTTGCCACTTTGGGGTAAATCCGGTAGGCCACCGCAACGTCATACTTGCGGGCCTGGCTGCTCATAAGCTTGCCGCGCAAAATCGCGAGATCGGCGGGTTCGAACGCCTTGTCATGATCGTAATCTATCAGCATCAATAGAGGCGGGCAAGCGATCCCGAACCATCGGATGCCCGTTACCGGAGGTCTCGTCCGTCGGTGCCGTCTGCACGCGATGGCGGGGATGACACCAAAGGTACAAAGCCGGGTCGTCAGCTTGCGCGGGTCCTTGCCGATGAAATAACCTACAAGGCAGAAGTTCTCACCGAGGAGGCTTATGCGGATTCTTGTTGCGGGAGGCGCGGGGTATGTTGGTTCCACACTGATACCCAAGTTGCTGGAGCGGGGATACGACGTGGACGTGGTTGACCTGTTCTGGTTTGGGAACTCGCTTCCGGCTGAAGTCCGCATCATTAACCGGGACCTGTTCGATCTTCAGGTCAGCGATTTGAAAGATTATGACCAGGTGATTTTTCTGGCCGGTCTGTCGAACGATCCCATGGCGGAGTTTTCTCCCAGCAAGAATTTCATTTTCAACGCGGCCGCGCCCGCTTATCTCTGTTACATCGCCAAGCAGGCCAAGGTGCGGCGCTATATCTATGCCAGTTCCTGCTCGGTCTACGGCTACACGGAGAACGAACTCTTTGATGAAGATCGCCCCGTGGCCTCGTCTTACCCTTACGGGATTTCCAAGCTCCAGGGAGAACAGGCGGTCATGCAGCTGATTGACACGGATTTTTCCGTCATCGCGCTGCGCAAAGGCACCGTGTCCGGTTTCAGCCCGCGCATGAGGTTCGATCTCATCATCAACACGATGTTCAAATGCGCCATGAAAGACGGTGTGATTCGCGTTAACAACCCGGCGACTTGGCGCCCCATCCTGAGCATTGACGACGCGGCCATGGCATATATCCGGGCGGTTGAAGCCAACCAATCACTCTCGGGGATCTTTAACATCGCTTCTGGAAACCACACGGTGGGAGAAGTCGCCGATCTGGTGAAGGGAACGATCCACGAGGAAACAGGCAACAGCCCCGCGCTTGATATTGCCCACATTCAGGATATTCGCAATTACAAGGTGTCCATCGAGCGGGCAAAGAACATCCTGAGTTTCCATCCGCACCACAGCGTCAAAACCATCGTCCGCAACCTGATTGAGAACATGTCCAAGTGCAAGGACTGGGACAATCCCAACTACTACAACATCCAGGTATTCAAAGGCCTGGATGAAGGCGAGCGCGCGAAGTTGGTAACAGGCTCAGTCGGGGCAAGGCAATGAAAGTTGCCGTCATTGGAGGCAATGGCCAGCTCGGCCGGGATGTTATTTCGGCTTTTGCCGCCGAGGGCCACGCGGTCGCAAATTTCACGCATCAAGATGTTGAAGTCTCCTCGCTGGAATCGGTCCGGACAGCTCTTGGCGCAATGCGCCCGGAGGTTGTTGTAAACACCGCAGCTTTTCATCATGTGGAAAAATGTGAGGCCGAGCCAGGACTGGCCTTCGCCATCAATGGACTGGGCGCGCGCAACCTGGCCCAGGTCACGGAAGAGGCAGGGGCCACCCTCCTCCACATCAGCACGGATTACGTGTTCGATGGCCGGAAGAGATCGCCTTATACCGAAGAAGATGCGCCGGCCCCGCTCAATATGTACGGCAACACCAAACTCTCCGGCGAATTCTTTGTTCGCTCCACGAATCCGCGCCATTTCGTCGTGCGCTGCTCCGCCATTTATGGCGAAAATCCGTGTCGAGCAAAAGGCGGATTGAACTTTGTAGAGTTGATGCTGAAGCTTTCAAAAGAGCGGAAAGAACTGCGGGTAGTGGACGATGAATTTGTGAGTCCGACTCCCACCGAGCAGATCGCGCGACAATTGGTTGTGCTGAGCCGGTCGTCCGATTACGGGCTGTATCACGCAACCGCCGAAGGCAGCTGCTCATGGTTTGAGTTTGCCTCTGTCATTTTCGAATTAACGAAGTCCAGTGTTCATCTGGAGCCAGCCCGCCCGGGAGAGTTTCCGGCGAAGGTCCCACGGCCGAAATACTCGGTGCTGGAGAACCGGGCATTGAAGAGCAAGTCGCTGAATGTTTTCACCCATTGGAAAGAGGGGCTTGAAAACTATCTTGCGCGCCGAGCGCAGACTGCCACGCTGATTTCCGCCTGACGACGAGTTAGGCAGCCGGAAGCCGCATGCCCTCGAAGGCAACTGCTATTACTCTGTTTCGCCGGGATTGCTCTTACTCCGCTCGAATGGACTGAGAAGTCTGGGCGACGAAGATAATCTGTTTCGTGAAAAGTCCGGGAAGCAGGCGCCGGAACTGGCCACCGATTTTGCCTCCGCCTAGGATTGGATGAACAGATACCACCTGATAGCCTGAGTCCTCGATGAGTTTGCGCGCAGTTTTTGGAGTAAAAAAGCGCAGATGCGTCACATCAAGAATTCCCGTCGACGTGTACTCGAACTTGCCCATGAGAAGGCTGGCACGAATGGTCCAGTGGGCAATGTTCGGGAGGCAAATTATCACGCGCCCCTTGGGCGCAAGCAGTTCAGAAGCCTTGCGCAAAACGCTTTCCGGGTCTACCAGGTGCTCGAGCACGTCCCCGAACAAAATGGTGTCGTAATCTCGTGTCAGCCCGTCGGACCAGTCTTGCCGGTTCAAGTCGGCAACCAGGACCCTTTCACACCACTGCCGTGCCTTCTCCGCTGCTTCGGCATCAATCTCAACGCCGGTAACTTTGCAGCCGCGTTCCACAAGATGACGGCTGAGAAAACCGGTGGCGCAGCCGAATTCGAGGATTCGCCGGCCCTGCGCGGCCAGGTCCACGAAGACCCGGTTGCGGCCCTCCCCCATGAGCGAGTTCTCGTAACGCGCTGCCTTTAGCGTAGCTGTCATAAAGCGATGCTGGCTTGCCGGATTCGGAAAGTCAAGAACTTCGCTGCTGGATTTCGGCGGCCCTGCAATTTTCTGAACCCTTCAATTTTCTAAACCAACGAGCGATAGACGTCCAGAGCCTTTTGTGCCAGATCCCCTGATTTGAATTCGGCGCTTCTCTTCAATCCGCGGGCGGCCAGGTCTCTTCGCAATTCAGGATCTCCAAGAAGCCTGCCGAGAGCGTCGGCGATCGAACCGGTATCGCGAGGATCGACTAGGAGAGCCCCGTCACCGGCGACCTCTTCCAGAGACGACCCGAATGATGTGATAGTAGGCACACCGCTGGCCATGCCTTCCACCACAGGCAGGCCGAAACCCTCAAAGATCGAGGGAAAAACAAAGACTTCAGCCGCATTGTAGAAGAGCGGCAGATCGTCAAAGGGCACGAACCCAGGGAAGATGACGGAAGTTTCCAAGCCAAGTGCTTTGATCTTCTCCAGCAGATGTTCGGATTGCCAGTCCCTTTTTCCCACCATGACAAGCCTGGCCGTGACTCCCTGTTTTCGCAGACGAGCATAAGCTTCCACCAGGCTCGGGAGATTTTTTCGCGCCTGAATTCTTCCCACATATAGTACAAACGGCGAATCGATCCCATAATTCTTGGCCACATATTCCCGGCATTGGATCGCGTCCCTGGGCCGGAAGCCGGGCGCCGCAGCCTGGTAGGCCACCGTGATTTTTTCACGAGGCACACCAAAGCGCCTGGCAATGTCGGCTGCGGAAAACTCGGAAACGGTCAAAATGTGATCGGCATGCCGGGCAGTCCAGCGCACCAGGGCCTTCATCCGCATGGCTTCCACTGGATGAAAGAATTCAGGGTAATGCTCGTGGGCCAGGTCGTGAATGGTCACTACAGTGCGGGTTTTTGTAAACGGCGGCTTCACATATTGGCAGTGGAACACTTCCGGCTTGGTTTCATGGAGCAGCCGGGGAAGGGAAATGCAGATGCGCCGAATCGGATTCTTGGGAATATTGCTGAAGCTAAAACGGGCATCGCATTGAAACTCATTCAGCGCCGATGGGTAGGAGTAAAAGAGATTGTAGCGATTGTCGCTCTTGTCCTGGACCAGGCCGCGAACGAGCTGCCGATAATATGTTTCATTACCGCCAGACTGAGTCCCCAAACTGTGAACATCGATCGCAATTTTCATCAGGACCAATCAGGACTGGCGCGGTAATTTCTCCATTGCCACAGAAGTTTCCCCGGCAGGTCAGGAAGTCCGGGTAACATATGGGCCGCTGAAAGCTTTGATTTATACTCATGTTAACATGCCGACCGATCCACTTCATGCGCGCGACTGGGAAGAAATGGCGGCCCTTGATCCGCTTTGGGCAATCATGTCAGCCCCCGAGAAACGCTTTGGGAATTGGGGGATCAGTGAATTTTTGCGCACTGGGCAGGAAGAGATTTCCAGCCTCATGCAATCCGCCGGCGAGTTGGCATTGCCGCAGCAACGCCGCCGGGCCATCGATTTTGGATGCGGCGTGGGCCGGCTGACCCGTGCGCTGCGTGATTATTTCCCCGAGTGCTGTGGCGTCGATATCTCGCGGGGCATGTTGGAAAAGGCCAGGCAACTGGCGCCCGAGTGCGAATTTCGTGAAGGAAGCGATTTGCGCTCCTTCCCGGCCCAATCCGCGGACCTGATCTATTCCTCACTTGTTTTGCAGCACCAGCCGGACAAGACGCATGTGACCGCTCTTATTAAAGACCTGGTACGGGTGCTGGCGCCGGGCGGATTGCTGGTGTTTCAAATGCCGCTCCATCTGCCCTTGCGCAACCGGATTCAGCTGCGCCGCCGGGCCTACAGGCTGGTTCGCGCTTTGGGGCTGCCGCATACTTTTGCCTACGAGCACCTCAAGCTGAGCCCTATCCGGATGCTGTCACTGCCCCAGCGCGCTGTAGAAGATATTGTTCGCGGAGCGAATGGCATGGTTGTTTCCGTCGCCATTAGCAATAAAGCGGGCGAGCCGTTTACCAGCGGCATCTACTACTGCACAGTCAAGCCCTGAGCACAGTTGCCGATGGTGCTTCCTCGGTGAATTCCGGATACTGAGGAGTGAAGCGGCGTTCATCAAAGTCTGGACAGGACCTTCTCGGAAACGTTGCCGCCGCAAATCACCACCGCCACTTTTTTTCCACGATAGGCCGGAGCTTCTTTCAGAAATGCTGCCACAGCAACCGCAGCTGCTCCTTCGATGACCCATCCCTTGAGCGCACGGACACTTCGCATGGCGTCAAGAATCTCATCTTCCGATACCAGCACGGATCGATCAATCACGCGAGCACACACAGCAAGCGTCACAGAACCAGGCTCAAGGCCGCCTGCTGTGCTCTCAGAGAGGGTGGATTGCTCGGGAAAATCCAGGATGCGGCCGGCTTTGATCGATTCGTAAAGCACGCGCGAGTTTTCCGGCCAGCAGCCAACAATTTCCGTGTGCGGGGAAGCGCGTTTCATGTAAGCGCCGATGCCGCCAATCAGACCGCCGCCTCCCACCGCGACGAACAACGCGTCCAGAGACGGGATCTGCCGCAACAACTCAACGGCGATGGTGCCTTGCCCTGCCATCACCTGTGGGTCGTTATACGGTGAGATGAAGACTCTGCCTTCGCGGGCTGCGGCGGCCCGCGCCGCGAGTTCGGCCTCGAGCGGGTCGTTCCCCGCCCGCCGTATTCGCGCGCCATATTCCTCAATGCGCTGTGCCTTGGAAGGCGAGACGTGGGATGAGACATAAATTTCGGCGGTGATCCCGGCACGACGGGCCGCAGCGGCAACTCCCATGCCATGATTGCCATTCGAAGCGGCAATCACACCCAGCGCTGCCTCAGCGGGCGCGAGGCTCAGGATTTTGTTGCTGGCGCCGCGGAGCTTGAACGAGCCGGTTTGCTGCAGGTTCTCCAGCTTGAAGAAAAGTTCAGCGTCAGCATCCGGGGCCAGATCCGAAGCTGCTTCAACTGGAGTTTCCGTGACCGACAATTTGATCCTGTTGGCGGCCTCCGTGACCTGTTGCGCCAGATCGGCGATGGTTTGCGGCGGAAAAGCTTGATGAGCATGGCCCATGTCTGTATTGTGACATGTCCCCACGCCTAAGCGTTTCCCCTGAGACTCTGCTCGCAGGCTTACGTGTTAGACTAACGATCTGTTGTTGCGATCTATTTCCATTTTGCTTTTTTCCCTGGCGCTGCTGTCGGGTTCTTCCTCCGGCAGCGCGGTGGACACTGAAATTACCGCCATCCATCGCCTGCGCCTGTACCATACGCACACGAACGAGCACATCGACGTTGTTTACCGCCAGGGAGACCGCTACGTTCCGAACGGAATCGCCGAGCTCGATCGTTTTCTTCGCGACCATCGCACTGGAACAGTGCACCACTATGATCCGCGCCTGTTCGACCTGCTCAGCGAGCTGACTGCCGCCGTGGGCCGCCCGGAGGCGGAGATCAATGTGATTTGCGGATACCGCACACCCTGGAGCAACGCGTTCCTGCGCAGCCGCTCTTCAGCCGTGGCCAGCCACAGCCTGCACATGCAGGCAATGGCCATCGATATCCGGGTCCCGGGAGTAAGTACGGAGAAGTTACGCGAAGCCGCACTGGAGTTGCACCGCGGAGGCGTGGGGTACTATCGCCGGCAGGGTTTTGTCCATGTGGACGTGGGCCGGATCCGCCGCTGGTAGATGCCGGTACTCTATTTCTGGATGGACTTCAAATATTCGGTTATGTTCTGCAGGCGGATCTCACCATAGTCTCGGTCCTCTTCAACCTGGTGAAATATTGGGCCCCAAATAGGCATCTCACGTGAGCCGTGCCCGAGGATCAGCTCATCTCCGCTGATGATCTTGCGCACGCGATTGGCGGGAAATACGCCACCGTTCCGTTGCGAGATGGCAGTGAGGTCAGGCATTTTCGTGGTTAAGGCAGGAGCGACCGGGCCATCGCCTTTGCCCGTCACGCCGTGGCACGATGCGCAGTATGCCCGGTAGATATCGGGGCCTTTCAGAGAATGAATGAGACGGCGAGGTTGGTCTGTTTGGCTTTTCGCCTTATCATCCGGCGCGGTGCTGGCTGCGGCGAAGAGGCCCGCCAACAGAACGGCTCCCTGCAAACCCATAAAATAAATACTGGCTTTCGCTGGTTTCATAATTCAGGCTCCTGCAACTTCGCCTTGCATGATTGCTGCCTGGCCGCAGGCCGGGCGTCAAAGCAATCGTACGCCAGGATGTTTGCAGCGTACGTGACGGATATCACACTACGGGACAAGTACGAGGCATGGCAGATTGCGAGCTACCTGGGTCTTGCAGCGAGGGCCAGTTCCAGTGCCGCGTCGTGGCCATAGATATCGGCGAAAAAGCGTACCTCCCCGTTTTCCTCTACAAAGGCCGTTCCGTAAACAATAAACACGGGAATCGGACGCGGCACCTTTACCTGTGAAGAAGTCTTGCTGCGCATGGCGGCGGCGATGCGTTTCGGCGTCCATTGCGGGTTGTCGCGCAAGACCCACGCGGCCAAAACTGCGGGGTCTTCCACGCGAATACAGCCGTGGCTGAGATCGCGCCGGAAATACGAAAAGAGCCGCTTTTCGGGCGTGCCGTGAATGTAAATGCTGTATTGGTTCGGAAAAGAGAACTTCAGCAACCCCAGCGAATTGGCCGGACCTGGACGCTGGCGTAGAGACAGGTTGCCGGAGCGAAGTTGTTCCAGTACCGCGGGATTTCTGAGATCCCCAGTGACCGGTTGGCCCCGGCGATTGACCATCTCCATCTGGTGTTTGGTCAGGTAGCTCGGGTCACGTGTGAGTATTGGCAGCAGTTCTTCTTTCTGAATGCTCTCCGGCACGTTCCAGTATGGGTGGAAGACCACGGATTCTAATTTGTCAGCAAAGATGGGTGTCTGATGCCCTTCGGCATTCCCGACGATAGCCCGCATCGAGAGCGAGGCGGAGTGGCCTTCATAGGCGCGTAGCTGGAACTCCGGAATATTGACGACGATCAGAGGTGGCTTGAGATCGTCCGGCAACCAGCGCCAGCGCTCCAGCGTTAGGGAAAGCTGGGTCACGCGCCGGCTGATGGGCGTGGTGAGTTGCTCCAATGTCACGGGGCCGATGATTCCGTCTGGCTCCAAGCCATGCCGGGCCTGAAAACGCCGGACTGCATCCACCAACGGTCCAGCGTATTTGTTTGCAGATGGGAGAGAAGCATCGGGCGGCAGGTCGCCGAGGCAGCGCAGACGCTCTGCCAGTTGGGACGTTCCGGAGTAGGCGTCTCCGGACTTGAGCGGATGCGATGGAACGGGAATGGGCTCGCCTTCGCCCGCCGCAGCCAGCGTCAAATAATCCTGCAGGGCCTTGAGCGTCCGCCGATAACCGGCGAAATCCGGTTCGACCTGTTCCAGCACCGCATTCATATCGGCTGCGTGGAGGACACGTTCACGCAGGAATTCCGCAGCATCGAACTGCTTATTCTTGGAATCAAGATTGAACAGCAGATTCGCAGGGCTGACGCGGCCATTGTGCAGGTCTGAGAGATAGGCCAATGCCGCGGTCGTTAATGCAAAATCGAATTCGGCCAGAACGTCCGCGGACGGAGGGCCGGCGATATCCAACATCGCCACGCGGGCCTCCCATTTTGGTCCAGCATAGTCTTCAGGCTGAAGACCTCTTTGGTCTGCATCTTTCAGGGCCTGGATCAAAGCGCGTGCTTGCGAGGTCAGCCTGCCATTCTCTGTCCATGCCGGTTGGAACTCATACGGCAGATAGAACTTTAGTGTCTGGTTTTGGAGGCGAGCAGCAACTGGCCTGGCGGCAGTCTGCGCCGCTTTCCGCACCAAGAAGCACAACTCACTTCTCACTGCCGTCGCCGGATCGTCCAGGTTGGCCGCTATAAGGGTTTCACACGCAGGCGCCGGCAAATCGTCTTTGCCAGACTGCCCGCTGCTTCTTCCAGACAGTAATACCAGAAGGATCGCCGCGTATTGCAGCAGATGTTTCATCGTGCTCACATTTCATCTTCAGATCCAATCGAACGGGGCGCAGTGACACCAGTCACAAGGGCGATGAATCACACCCAGGCGTGACTTGGATCACAGGGGCAAAATCTTTAGCGAGTTAACGTTAAATAGAGTATCGAAAGGCCGACAGCATGGTTTCGCAGTGCGCCAATCCGGGATGCCACGAGCCGTTCATCTATTTTCGTAGCGGCAAGTTGTTCGCGATGCCACGCGAAAATGGCGGCGACTCTCACGCCACGGTTGAATGCTTCTGGCTCTGCCAGCGGTGTGCGGAGAGCATGGCCCTTGAGTTTCGCGAGGGCGACCAGTGTCCAGCGCTGGTGACCGCGGCACGTTACAGCAGGAAGTTTCGCGCAGGTTGAGCGCGCGCTAGACGTCAGTCAGTCCAATCAGCAATAAATATGTTTGTCTCGTGTGGCGCGGTGCCGTTGCGGTTTGACGCCCACACAAGCTTTTTTCCATCGGAGCTGAACATGGGGAATGAGTCGAAATCAGGGTAAAACGTGATTCGCTCAAGTCCAGTGCCATCAATATTTATCAGATAGAGGTCAAAGTCGCGGCCATTTTTTGGATCGGCTACATTGGAGGCGAAGATGATGCGTTTGCCATCCGGCAGAAAGTAGGGTGCGAAGTTTGCCGCTCCATTGTGCGTCACCTGCTGCTTGTTCTTACCGTCCACATCCATCACCCAGATTTCCAGGTTGCCGGGCCGGATAAGGCCCTGCGCCAGAAGAGCCTTATAGTCCGCGACTTCCTGGGGCGTTTTGGGATGCTCGGCACGGTAGACGACCTTCTTGCCGTCGTACGATAAAAACGGTCCGCCGTCATAGCCGAGCTCGTGCGTCAACTGCCGGACGTGGCTACCGTCCGCATCCATGGCGTAAATATCCAGGTCGCCGCCACGCATGGAGGTGAAGACGATTGTTTTTCCATCGCGGCTGATGGTGGCTTCAGCGTCGTACCCGGGCGTTTGCGTCAGCCGGCGCAGGTCGCTGCCATCGGGCTTGGCAGTATAAATGTCGTAAGTCGCATAGATTGGCCAAACATAACCCTTGGAATAATCCGGTTTGGGCGGGCACTCAGCGGCGGCAGCGTGCGTGGAAGAAAACAAGACCTTGTCCCCGGAGGGAAAGAAGTAACTGCACGTGGTCCGGCCCTTGCCCGTGCTCACCAATTTAGGTTGTGCCGGCTTTCCATCTGGGGTTGTCACGGGAATGGAATAGATCTGATCGCAAGGCACGTCGCCGCCCTGATGCTGAAAAATCAACTGGCGATCGTCGGCGGAGAAGTACGCTTCAGCATTCTGTCCGCCAAACGTAAGCTGGCGCACGTTATGCAGATGTTTTTCCTCGGGAAGAGCAAGCGAGCCGGTCTTGATTGGGTTAGATCCAGCTTGCTGGCCGCGCGCGACTACCAGCAGCGCTATTGAGAACAGCAGTGCGACACCCACGAACGTCAACATTCGCAACTGAACCAGCCTGAGCATAGAATTCCTCCGCTTGCCTGTGTCTTGCGTCTTGGAGCGTTGCGCGGCTACTTGCGCTGTTCTAACTTCACGCTGGCGCTGATCGGTTGTCCGTCCCGCAGTACCTTCACTTCCACCACATCACCAACTTTGCCGCGTCGCAAGGCGTCAGTGAAATCGTAAAGGTTCTTGATAGGACGGTCGCCGAACTGCACGAGCACGTCGCCTGCCTTTAGTCCTGCTTTGGCCGCGGGCGAGCCCGGCTTAACGTCAGAGAACTTCACTCCGTTTTCCACCTGCCCAAAATCCGGGATGGAGCCGAAGTATGCGCCATAGCCGCCGCCACCGCTGCCGGAAGCCGCCGGCTTGTCCTCCACCACGGTAATAAACGAAGGCCGTTCCGGTGCAGACGCGATCTTCTGCGACACGTCCTGCACCAGGTCAAGCAGGCGGACCGCGGCGTCAGCATTGATTTTTTCCCAGGTATCCGAGGGCTTGTGATAGTCAGAGTGGAGCCCGGAGAAAAAGAAGAGCACAGGAATTCGTTTGGTTACAAAGGAAGTGTGATCACTGGAGGAATAGCCGCCGGGAGAGTACTCGATCTTGAAACCTGTTTTGGTCTGCTCCTGTTCGAGCATTGCCTGGAACGTTGATCCTGTGCCTACGCCGCCAATATAGACCTTGTCGTCCTTGATGCGGCCGATCATATCCATGTTGAGCATGGCCGCTGCCTTGTCCAGCGGCCGCGTGGGTTCTTTCACCCACTCCGCTGAACCAAGCAAGCCCAACTCCTCGCCGGCAAACGAGGCAAAAAGAATACCGCGATGGAGTTTGCCTTTCATTGGCGCCAGGCGGCGCGCCAGTTCAAGCACGCCGGCGGTGCCGGAGGCGTTGTCGTCGGCGCCGGGATGGATCTGGCCGATCTGCGATGGGGCAAGAGAATCGAAATTGCCCCGACCCAGGTGATCGTAGTGCGCGCCCACAATCACGTACTCATCGGTTTCACCGGGCAGATAGGCAAGCACGTTGTTGACGGTGGCCTGTGTCTTCTCAATGTCCACTTTCAATGTAAGACGAAGGCTGTCAGGAAATTGAAAAGACGCGGGCTTGATTGAAGCATTGATCTGACTCTGGGCATCAGCCAGCGATTTTCCTGCCGCACGAAACCAGGCTTCCACGGCCGCATTCTTTGCCTGGACCAGAAGAATTCCGCTGTTAACGGGGCCGCTGACGCTGCCAAATCGCGTCAACAAATCTTCTTCACCTTCGGTCAGCTTTCCGTTCACGATGACTACGGCCCTTGCCCCGTGGTTTCTGGCATTGATCGCCTTGGTAATGAGCTGCGAATGCTGGGTGAGTCCAGTATTGCCAGCTTTGGCGGAAAATCCGGGAGGCTCGTAACGCAGCACGACAACGATCTTGTCCTTGATGTCGAGGTTCTCATAGTCGTCATAACCGAATTCGCCGGCAGAAGCGCCATAACCGGCAAAGACAACCGGTCCGCTGGTCGTGCCGGAGGAGGAAAAGCTGAAAGGAACAAAATCCTGGTTGAGCTTTAAGGCGGTCTTGGTTTGCCCATTCTGGATGTGGAGGAGGTTATCCGCTTTCAGGCGGGCGCCGGTGATGACCGTAAAAGGCTGTAAGAAAGATCCCTTGCCGGCCGGCTCAAGTCCCAGGCTCTTATAACGCTGTTCAATCAAGTGCGCGGCAAGCGTCAGTCCTTTTGTGCCATCGCCACGACCTTCCATGGCGGGAGTTGTCAGGCTCTTGATGTCATCCAGATAGCGCTGGCTTGCCGTCTGGCCGCAGGCGATTCCCGCGGCGCACAATACCAGCGCAATGAGCCCGATGAGGGGCGTTTTCGCGCTCCTTGGTGATGCAATGGGGTCAGAACAGATGGATGATCGCGTGAACAGGTTTTGCATGACTGTGAATGCAAGCGTAAGCGGGAAGGCGGGAGCTGTCAATTCCCGGCTGGGCGGCTGGAGATGGGTTTGGGGGCCGTGTTTACGCCCTAAGTGCAACCGGATGTTTCTGGCGGTGATGTAGCTGGGCCATGCCGAGGGCAAGGCGGATCTTTACCCGGGCCTTGTGAAGCTGTGAACGGCTCGCGCCGGAAGTGATGCCGAGCAACCGCGAGATGTCTCCGTGCCGGTATCCCTCAAGATCGTGAAGCATCACCACCTTGCGATAATGCGGTGAGAGACCGGCAAGGGTGTCCCGCAGTGAGATGCAATCATCCAGGTCTGTGTGCGAGCTGTTTTTCAAAAGAACCGTTTCCGCGGCCGGCAGCGTTTCATCGTTCAGCGGCAGGGTGCCGACTTTATATTTGCGAAAGTGCAACAGCACCCGGTTGATGGTGACACGATAGAGCCAGGTGCGAAAGAGCGCATGGCCCTTGAACCCAGACATCTTCTTCCAAACATGAAAAAAAATATCCTGGGTGAGATCTTCAGCCAGAGACGGGTCTTTACACATCCGCAGGCATAGGCTGTAAACATAATTCTTGTAGCGTTCATACAGGCGCTGAAACGCATAGGCATCGCCGCGCTGGGCTGCGCGAACCGAGCGCAATTCCTCTTTCGCTGTCCCGAGATTGTTACGGCGGGCTTTCATCGCATTCCTGTTCCTGTGTATTGAGATAACCAAACAGCCGGACATGTAAAAAAGAAAGTATGAACGCCAATTCGATTTCGAACAGTGACCCAGATCACAGGTCCTTGAAGTCCCGCATTTTTTTCGGCGTATTGGTGGGCATCCGGAGCGTGACGCAGGTCACAGCCAGGCCGGGTGGCCAGGATGAAACTTATTGATATGAGAACTACATCCACAAGCTTTCTCGCTGATACCTTCCCGCTGCCGTTTCGTGGCCGGGCTGAAGCCGGCAGGATACTGGCGGGCCGCCTGAAGTCCTTTGCCGGCCAGAGCGACGCAGTGGTGGTCGCCATTGCCAACGATGGGGTGCCGGTGGCCGCGCAGGTGGCTGCGGCGTTGAACCTGCCGCTCGGCGTACAGGTGGTTCGCACTCTTCGTGTTCCGGGACACGAAGAGGTGGCCATGGGCTCGATTGCGTCAGAAAACGTGAGAGTGCTGGACCAGGAAACGCTCAGCGCGCTGCATATTCCTGAAAGAGTGGTGGACTGGGCGGCCTTTCGTGAGACCCAGGAACTACTGCGCCGGGAACGCGTTTTTGCCCACGACCGGAAAATGCCCGATCTGGCCGGCAAGGTAGTCATTCTGGTAGACGATGGTGTTACCACGAGCTCTCGTATGCCGGCAGCAATTCAGGCGATTCGCAAGCAGGGAGCGCGACGCATTGTAGTGGCCGTTCCCGTGGGAGCAAAGCAGAGCATCGTCCGGTTGCGCGCCCTGGCCGATCAGGTGGTTTGCCTGATAGAGCCGCAAATGTTCTTCTCCGTGAGCCACTGGTATGAAAACTTTGAACCGGTGGAGGATTGGGAAGTGTGCCAGATTCTCGAAGGTCTCATGGAGAGTACACCGGCGCTGCAGATGGCGTGATTTGGACGGCATTAAACGAGCTATGGGGTTACACCTTGCTCTGGCGAAAGTTCTTCAGCGCCGGAAGAGCCTTGCGGCCGGACACTGGAACGCGACGCCGCAGGGCGGTGAACCACCGGCGGGCCCACCTGTACTCTACCGAGAGAATGGATAGACCTACAACCAGGAGAAGGACGCCAGGCAGAACGGGAAGAAACAGCCCTGCTGAACCCAACACAAGCATAGACCAACCCGACGCGATAATACCTACACGCTTCATGTCGATTATTGGATGCAAGCGGGCAGAGTTTTGATCCGCTGGATCGTCGAATATTATCGGCACGACGTGGTTAGGGGTTGATCACGCCAAGTGACGTGGGCAACGTTCATCCTCCTGGCTACCTTCAAGGGTGGTGGCCAGCACGCGATCGCGCGGGAGCGGGCGGACCGGCGGGGACTTCCTTATCGGGCACGGGAGGGGCGGAAAGCAGAGCTTTTACCGCTGCCTGATAGGTAATGGTAGCAGGTACGGAGCGGAACCGAGTATTGCTCTCCCGGCGCAAGAACCTGAACGTGTCAAAAAAGAAGATCCTTCCTTTGACGTCAACATTCAGGGTAGTGATTCGCCATGCGCCCGGAGAGAGCTGGGTCTGGGCAATTTCATAAATGCCGCCTTTGTACAGACGTCCGAAGATGCCCCAGCCGAAGGAAACGTCCTTGACCAGCTTGCCTTCGATCTGCACGATGCGTTCCTGTACCGGCTCAACCAGCATCGTCCCTTCCATGCCGCGATACATCTGGGTTTCCCGGTCTTTGGGAGAGAACTCCGGGTTGGGATGAAAGTTAAAGCGGAGCAAGCCGTTTTCCCGCCCGGCATAGTCAAAAAGGAAGGCCCGGGGAAAGGCCTTGAGCATCCGGATGCGCCGCTGGGTTTCAGGTTTCTGGTCTTGCAGTTCGTTTTTCACGGCGTCGCGATCCGACAATAGTTTTTCCAGGCGGCGCTCCTGCCTGGCCTGCTGGTCAGCCGAGAGCGGCCTGTCGCTAAAAAGCACGATCCTGTCCGCCCGGCCTTCGGCAGTATCAATCACGGTCCGCGTTTCTGTGCCCCAAATCCACTCCAGCCGTTCCTGGTACTGGAACGGCATTGGACTTTCCAGAGCATGCAACTCATTCGCGGATGCGCGCGAGATCAGCGCAAGCTGCGTGGCCGACGCAGGGACTGTGGCCGTTTGCGCCGTGGCACAGGCCAGGAGGGCGGTGAAAAAGAGGATCGCCGTCACGACTGTGGCCGCGCACCTCGATAATAGGCCGGAGCACGCGAGGTCCGGGCCGCCGCCACTAGACGTGATTCGGGTCACAGAATCCAACATTGCCATTCTATTAACATTCTAAGAGGAAGGAGGATTGTATATGTCCACTCCAGCCACTTTCGATGTGAATAGCGCCCAGGCGCCGGCGCGATTGAAAAACATTCTCTTTGCAACAGACTTCTCCGAGGCCTCGATGAAAGCGTTGCCCTATGCCGCCAATATAGCGCGGAAATTCGGCGCCAAAGTATTGGTGTGCCATGTGATCACGCCAACGCCCGTGAGTGTGGGGGCGGCTCAGGCGGCGCAATACGTCTATGAGGCCGAAATTGAGAATGCCAACCGGGTCTTCGCAAACAGGGAGCTGTGGAATGACCTGAACGGGTTGGAGAAGAAAACACTGCTGCCGTCCGGAATCTTCGCGGACGCGCTGGTGGATACCATTGCCGAGAACGACATCGACCTGGTTGTCGCCGGCACGCACGGCAGAACAGGACTGACCAGGCTTCTGCTAGGCTCCACTGCGGAAGAGATCTGCCGGGTCGCTTCCTGCCCGGTGATGACTGCGGGGCCTCTTCTTGAACCGGACAAGAAAACGATTGAGCGTATCCTGATGCTGACGGACCTGTCTGACGAAAGCCGCGCGTCATTGCCCTATGTTGTCCAAATGGCGCAGAAATATGGCGCTTCCGTCACGGTCCTGCATGTGTTGCCCGAGGAGACGGCTACGAACCCTGACGCCAAGGCGCTCTCCGAACCCATTCGCCGGACCATGGTCCACGCCTATGAAGAGAGCTTTCGCAATCTCAATGTGCAATATGTCATCGAGTCCGGGGAAATCGTGCCAACAATTCTGGGCTTTGCACAGCGCCAGCGGGCGGACCTGATAGCGCTGGGAGTCAGGAACGCTTTTCTGCCAGGGTTCCAACTGCGCTCGAGCGTTGCCTATCGTGTGATTTCCGGTGCGCATTGCCCGGTTCTGACCTGCCGGATCAAAAACTGAAACCGGCGGACATTACGGTTGGACTGCTTCTTTTACGGTGGCTTTCACGCGGATGGCTTGCAGGCTGGAAGAATCCCAGCCGCCGCCAAGGGCCTTGACCAGGCCCACGGAGGTCACCAGCCGCTGGCCCAGTATTTGCGTCGCCAGGCGCTCGGCGTCCAAAAGATTTTGCTGTGCGGTGATCACGTCCAAGTAGGTCACAAGTCCACCTGTGTACCTGTCATTGGCGATCTTCAATGCGCGCTGGGACGCATCAACAGCCAGCTGCTGGGTTTCCGCGGCTTGCGCCAGCACGCTCAGCCCCGAGAGCGAATCTTCCACCTCCTGGAACGCGCTGAGCACCGTTTGACGGTAATTAGCGACCGAAGCTCCATAGCCTGACTTGGCAAAATCGAGCTGAGCGCGGCGGCGTCCGCCGCTCAGGACCGTTTCTGCCACGTTGGCGCCCAGCGCCCAGAACCCGGTGGAGGCGCTCACAATCTTGCCAATGTCGGTGCTTTCAAACCCGCCGCCGGCAAAGATGCTGATACCGGGATAATACGCGCTCTTGGCCACGCCGATCTGCGCATTTTGCGAAGCCATCAGCCGTTCGGCCTGGGCCACGTCCGGGCGGCGCTCCAGCACATCCGACGGCACGCCGATTGGCACCGCGGGTGGCGCCAGCGCCAAAGGTTTCACTGGCACGCTGAAACTGGAAGCCGGAACGCCGACTAGGGCGGCAATCGCATGCTCAAATTGCGACCGCTGGCGACGCAACAGAGTGGCCTGGGTGCGCGTGGAGTTCAACAGCGTTTCCTGCTGCGCGACATCAAGCCCGGAGGCAATGCCGCCAGCATGGCGATTTTGCACCAGTTGCAGCGATTTCGCCTGATACTCCACCGAGGAGTTGACGACGGCAATTTCGGCATCGAGTTCACGCAGGCTGAAGTAATCGACCGCCAGCTCCGAGGTAACAACCAGCCGGACGTTTTCCAAACCGGCGGCGGAGGCCTGATATGCCGCGTTGGCGGACTCCAAGTTGCGTCTGATGCCGCCAAAGAGGTCCGTCTCCCACGTCAGATTAAACGGGATGATGAAGTCGCTCTGCGTTACGGCCAGAGGTATGGTCACACCCGGCCGGATGGCGGAAAGTTGAGAGCGCTGCGCGGAAATGCCTGCATTGAGTTGCGGAAAAAGCCCTGACTGGGTGATTCGCGCTGAGGCCCGCGCCTGCTGCAACTGGTTGCGCGCAATCTCAAGGGTCTGGTTCGCCTTGAGCGCCTGCGCTTCATACTGGTTCAACTCGTCATCGGCAAACGCAGTCCACCAGTCGCCTTTCGGGATGGAGTCTTTCGGATCGGCGGCGCGCCAGGGCGGCTGCTCCTTCCAGGCGGGAGCTGTTGCCGCGTCGGGCCGATGATAGTTTGGCCCCACTACGCATCCACCCAGGAAACTCGCACCCAGGAAAAATACCAGCGCTGCCGGGCCCAGCCGCAAGAGACTCTGTCTCACGATTGCTCTCCGCCCCCGGTTTTGATGTGGACCTCCTGCCCGTCTTCCAGCGAATCCGCGGGATTTACCACGATCTGATCGGTTGCATCCAGGCCGCCGAGCACCTCGACTTTCGTCCCAAAATCGCGGCCCATAATGATGCTTCTCAGATGCACCTTGTGGTCCTGTCCTACCACGGCAACCCGGGGCCCTTCAGGACGAAAGAGCAGCGCGTTGACGGGGACGGAGATGCGGATGGTCTTGATAGGAACAGCAAAATGAAGCTGAGCATAAGCGCCGGGCAGCAAATGACCATCGTGGTTGGGAAGATCAACTTCGGTATTCAACGTGCGCGTTGCAGGGTCGATGGCATCGGCTGTACGGACCACTTTCCCCGAGAACTTTTGCCCGGGATACTCGCGCAATTCAATATAGGCCGGCATGCCGGCGCGAATGGAGGGAGAATTCATCTGGGGAACACTCACGAAGACGCGCAGTGGATCAACCTGGGCCAGATTGAAAAGCTCCCTGGATTGCCCGGCGCTGCCGGCATTGATGAGCGCCCCCACATCGGTATTGCGGCGCGTGATCACGCCGGAGAAGGGCGCGTAAATATGCTTGAACGACTCAAGTTGCTCCAGGCGGCGCACGTTGGCGTCAGTGGCGGCCATGTTGGCCTGGGCCTGGCGGTAGGCGCTCATCTCCTGGTCGGCTTCCTGCTGTGAGACCGAATCGGTTTTGCGCAGGTTGTCCCAGCGTTCGGCAGAACTCTTGGCCAGCTGCAGCTGGGCTTCAATCTGCTGCCTGTTTGCTCTAGCCTGTGAGAGCTCCTGGTCCACTTCCGGTGTGTCAATGTCCGCCAGCAGCTCGCCTTTTTTCACATGGCTGCCCATGTCTTTGTACCAGCGCAGGACGTAGCCATTGGTGCGGGAATAGATGGCGGATTCAGCGTAGGCCTGGAGCTGCGCCGGCAGCACCAGCTCTTCACTGGCGGGCTCGGTGGAAGGGTGGATGACCGCCACGGTAGGCACCGCCAGTCTTTCCGTCTCCTTCACCAGAGTTTTGTGTTCGGAAAAACGCCGGGCAACCGAGAACCCGCCTCCGACCAGGAGCACCAGCAGGGCGACCATGGCGGCGCGGCCGCGGCCGGTTTTTTGGGGCGCAGGCATAGAAGCGCCGGTTGTTGTTGCTGTATCCCGTTCCTGTGCGAGTTGCGTCATGCCATTTACTTCCTTTTAACGAGCCGCTGGCTCAAGCCCGCCGTCTATTGCCGGCGCCGGGCTTTTGATCTTCTTGCCTCCGTGGAAAATACTGAAAACGACAGGAACAAAAAACAACGTAGCCACCGTGGCAAAAACCAGGCCGCCGATGACGGCCCGGCCCAGGGGTGCGTTCTGTTCGCCGCCTTCGCCAAAGCCCAGCGCCATGGGCACCATGCCGATGACCATGGCCAGCGCCGTCATGATGACCGGACGAATACGAGTGGTTCCTGCTTCCAGGGCGGCGTCCCATGCACTTAGTCCGTCTCGCATGCGCTCGCGCGCGAAGGAGATTACCAGAATGCTGTTGGCCGTGGCCACGCCCATGCACATCACCGATCCCGTCAGCGAAGGCACGCTCAGCGTGGTGTGCGTGAGCAGCAAAATCCAGATGATCCCCGCCAGCGCTCCCGGCAACGCGCTAATGATAATGAATGGATCAAGCCAGGACTGGAAATTGACCACGATCAACAGGTAGACCAGGATAATGGACATCACCAGCCCGAAACGCAAGCCGGCAAAAGAGGAGGCCATGGTCTCCACCTGGCCGCGGACAACAATCTGGGTGCCGCGGGGCAGTTGGCCGTTGAACTCAGCCAGCACCGCGCGGGTGTCCTTGGCCACGCCGCCAAGATCGCGCCCTTGCACGCTGGCATAGACATCCATTACCGGCTGAATGTTGTAGTGAGAGACCACGGCCGGCGTGGTGGACGGGGTCACGGTCGCCAGATTAGCCAGCACCTGGGGCGCGGGCGCCTGTGGCGCATTGACCGGCGTATTCATGAGCGCCTGTAAAGAATCCATGCGGTATTCCGGCGTCTGGACGGCAACGCTGTAGGTCACGCCGGTCTCCGGGTTCAGCCAGAAGGTGGGCGAGGTCTGAAAGCTGCCGCTCAGAGAGACCAGCAGGTTCTGGGCGACGTCACGCTGCTGCAAGCCGACCTGCTGCGCGCGGCTGCGGTCCACCGCAAGGTTCAGCGCGGGAGAGCTCATCAACTGCTGCACATGCACATCGACCGCTCCGGGCACATGGCGCAAGCGATTGGCGATCCGCTGCGCCAGCAGATAGTTCTGCGCCTGGTTCTTGCCCACGACCTGAATATCAATCGGCGAAGGAAGCCCGAAGTTCAGGATCTGGCTGACAATGTCGGCCGGCTGGAAAAAGAATTCCACGCCGGGAAACAGCGCGGGCAATTCTTCGCGCAGGTGCTTTACATATTCTTCGGTCGGACGGTGTTTCTCCTGATTGAGCGAAACCAGAATTTCCGCGTCCGACGTGCCTATGGTGCCGCTGGTGCTGTAGGAGTTGTTGATGGAGCTGTAAGGCAGGCCGATGTTATCGAGGATCGTAACCAGTTCGTCCCGCGGGATCTCACGGCGCAACACCTGCTCCACCTGGTCGCACAGGCGCGCGGTTTCTTCGATCCTCAGTCCGGCGCGGCCGCGCACGTGCATGCGAAAAATTCCCGCGTCCACCTGGGGAAAGAAGTCTTGTCCCAGAAAAAAGGCGAGGCCGAGCGACAGGAAACAGAAACCAAGGAAACATGCGACAAAGATGCGCCGGTGCTCAAGACAGGATTCGAGCGTGCGGTGATAGCCCTGGCGCATGCGCTCAAAACGCGCTTCAAAACCACGCTGCAAACGCTTCAAGGGTCCCCAGAACCCGCGGGCCGGCGCGGCTGCATGTTCTTCATGTTCATGCCCGCGAAGCAGATACATGAGCAAGGTCGGCACCAGCGTGCGCGAGAGCAGGTACGAGGCGAGCATGGCAAAGACCACCGCTTCCGCCAATGGCACAAATAAAAACTTGGCCACACCGGTGAGAAAGAACATGGGCACAAAGACAATACAGATGGAGAGCGTTGAAACCAGCGCCGGGACGGCAATTTGCTGCGCGCCGTCAAGGATCGCGGGCGTGAGGGGCTTGCCCAGGGCGAGATTGCGGTCAATGTTTTCGATCGTCACCGTGGCATCGTCCACCAAAATGCCGACGGCCAGCGCCAGCCCTCCCAGGGTCATGATGTTAAAAGTCTGGCCAATGGCGCTGAGCGCGATGACAGAGCACAAAATCGACAGCGGTATGGAGATGGCGATAATCAAGGTGCTGCGCCAGTTGTCCAGGAAAAGCAGAATCATGGCCGCAGTCAGGCAGGCGGCGATCAGCGCCTCACGCAGCACTCCTTCAATGGAAGCGCGCACGAACAATGACTGGTCGAACAATGGCTTCATCACCAGGTCGTCGGGCAGGGTGGGCGCGATGCGCTTCAGCGTTTCTTTGATGTGGGCGACGATATCGAGCGTGGAAGCGCCGCCGTTCTTCATCACTGTAAGCAGCGTGCCGCGCAGCCCGTCCTGGCGCACCACGTTGGTCTGCGGGGAAAAACCGTCACGGACCTGGGCCACATCGCGCAAATACGTGGTGGTGCCGTTCTGCGTCTTCACCGGCAATCCATTGAGCTCGGCAATGGAGTCAGGGCTGCCGTTCATGCGCACTGCATATTGCAGCGAGCCAATCTTAGCCGTGCCCGAAGGCAGGATCAGGTTCTGCGCGCTGATCGCATTCACCACGTCCACCGGCGTCAGCCCTTTGGCTTGCATCGCGGCAGTGTCGATGTCCACGGCTACCACCCGCTGCTTACCGCCGTAAGGGAAAGGGATGGCGGCGCCGCTGATAGTAGTCATCTGCGGGCGGATGAAGTTCACGGAAAGGTCATTCAATGACTGTTCCGGAAGCGACTTGCTGCTGATCCCGACCTGCACGATGGGCACGCTGGAGGCGGAATAAACAATGATCAGAGGCGGATTGGTTCCCTGCGGGAGCTGCCGTACCGCTGTCTGGGAGATGGCAGTCACCTGCGAGAGCGCGGTTTGCAGGTTCGCGGTGGGATGAAAGAAAACCTTGGTGATGGCACGGCCGTCCATGGCCTGCGTTTCCGTGTGCTCAATATCGTTGACCGTGGTGGTCAGGCCGCGCTCCGTATTGCTGATGATGCGATCCGCCATCTCCTGTGCCGACATGCCCTGAAATTGCCAGATGATGGTGATGACGGGGATATTGATCTCCGGGAAGATATCGACCGGAGTGCTCATGATGACGAGCGGGCTAAGAATAAGGATCAACAGCGCCATCACGATAAATGTGTACGGGCGCTGGAGAGCCAAGCGGACTATCCACATCTGCCAGGTCCTTTAACGAGAGCCGTATTCAACAATGGTTTCTGGCCAGCACGGCGGCGGGTAAGCACAGCCATATTGACGCCAAAAGATGATGCGAAGACTCAAGCTGGCATTATATTATCAACGCCAAATCCCGCTGGCTGAAGTTTCGCGAAGTTTTCAGTTAACAGTTCTTAACGCAATGTCGGTTGCGCTTCCACCGCGTCGCGATCTTAGCTATCTCCATACACGGGAATCGCCGCGCCATGCACCAGCTTGGCTTCATTGCTGCACAAGAACAGAATTACCTGCGCGATCTCTTCCGGTTTGGGCCACTTGGAAAAATCGGCGCCGGGCATGGCCTTGCGATTGGGCTCCGTGTCGATGATGCTGGGCAGCACCGAATTTACGCGTACGCCCGTTCCTTTCACGTCCTGAGCCAGGCAGTCAAAGAGCGCGAGCGCGGCTGATTTTGAGGCGGCATACGCTGCGGCGCCGGCCGCGTGATCAAAAGCCGCCTTGGCGGCAATGTTCACGATCGCGCCGCCTTTTTGCCGCAGCATGGCGGGAACTACGGTGCGGGCCAGGTTATAACCCGCGTGCACGTTCAGGGTCAGCATGAGCTGGTAGGTCTTGGGATCGGTTTCCCACAGCGGCTTTCCCCCGGCATAACCGCCAATGGTGTTCACCAGAATATCGAGCCGGCCATGACGCGCTGTAATTCCGTCCACCAGTGCGCGGCAGGCAGATTCATCCGTGGCATCGAGCGGCAGGAGTTCCAGATGAGGGGTGGGACCAACCGCGTCTTGCAGCGCGTCCGCTTCGTCCTTCTTGATGTATGTGGCAATCACAGACGCGCCTTCATGCAGCAAAGCCAGAGTGACAGCCCGGCCTAATCCGCCAGTTCCGCCCGTCACCAGCGCTACTTTGTTGGCGAATCTTCCGCTCATGTTATTGCCTCCGATGCGTTGCGGGCCTTTATTTTCCACCGTTCGTCAAAACATATTCCACAACATAGCGTCGCAATTTGTCGCGGTCTTGTGCAAGGTATTTGGGGAAATCGGCGGCGATCCCATCGTCAGGCGTGGCAATAAGGATGTAGGCTTCCAGCAGGCCCTTATCGTCCAACTCTTTTAGCTTCGCCAGCGACGGGCTCAGTTTCTTAGTTTTTTTCTCGGATGTAGCCGCGTGGACGACACTGCGCAAAGCCTCCACTTCCTCGTTCAGACTGTGGCGATAGGTTTTTTCATCGGGAAACGTCTTGGCAAATTTTTCCTTGTGCCAAACGGAGCGCGTCCCGCCGTAGATGATCCAGGCAAAAGAGCCGTCATCCTTGCCGCCCAGCAGCGCGCTTGCATCCAAATTGATTTGCGCATTGCCTTTTTCGTCGAATTTGACGTTGGTGGGAATGTCGATCTTCGGATGTCCGAGAGCCGTCTTGGTTATATTCCCCCATTGACTCAATCCTGCTGCGGAAAACTTACTGTACGGTTCAGTAATGTAAGCTTCCACGTACCGATCGCGGGCGATGTCGTACTTTTTTTGTTTCATGTAGGGTGTTGCGGAATAGCGGTAGGCCTTTTCCTTCATCGGATCGATGGCTATGGCTTTCTGGTACCAGACTTCAGCCTGGGCCCAATCCTGCTTTTGCAGGTACACGTCACCGCAGAAGACAGCCGCATCATAAAGCTTCGGGTCCAGCACCAGCGCCTTTTGATAATTTTCCAGCGCTTCGTCGCTCTTGCCTTGGGAGAAGAAGGCTTCAGCCTGCTCCATCAAGTCACTGGCTGCTTTGTTGCTGGAGAAAGCTGGTCCCTCGGATCCGTCAGGCGGAATGCTCTGGATAAGGGCGTCCACCACAGGATGAGCATCGCCGGTTTCCTTGGCCCTGGTGAATGCCTCACGGGCCCGAATCCGCAGGGCTTTTCTCTCGTCCGCATCTGGGGTGATATTGATTTGCGACAGCAAGGCAAATCCCAGACGGAGGTGCATCTCATGGTTCTTGGGCTCAATCACCACCATCTTTTCCAACAACGGTAATGCCTGGATGTATTGCTGCTGCTTCACCAGTTCGTCAATTTTTTGCTTCATTGCCTGCGGGTCGTCGTTCGCCTGACCAAGAAGGGCCGGCGGGGCGGACACTACGCATACCATCACGAACAGCAGGCACAAGCTATCTATATGGTTGCAAAAGCTACGAGGAAGCATTTGGTTCCTTTGGACCGCAGAAATCGAGGAATTTATTCCTGAGGGGGCACGACTATTGTATTTCAGAGCTGGCTGGAACAAACCATACCAATTCAGTCTTGTATCTGGTAAAATAATACCGAGTTGGTATGATATCCGCCACCTGGCAGACGGCATCATGTTCAGATTAAACAAATTGACGGATTACGGCATTGTCCTGATGGCACACGTGGCGCGCTGTCCGGTGGACACACCGCACACGGCGCGGAGCCTGGCCAAAGAGACGCGGCTGCCGCTGCCCACGGTGGGCAAGCTTTTGCGACAGCTTTCCGAGCATGGGCTCTTGAGTTCGCATCGCGGCGTGAACGGCGGATACAGCCTGGTCCGCCAGGCCGGGTCGATCACCGTGGCCGAGATCATTCTGGCCCTGGAAGGCCCCATCGGATTTACCGAGTGCAGCGTGGTGAAGGGACTTTGCAATATGGAGCGGTCGTGCGCGATCAAGGGCAATTCCCAGATCATCGGCGACGCTCTGCGCGACGCGCTGGACCACGTGACGCTTTTCGATCTGAACCATCAGATGGCGCACCATGAGCGCAAACAGGACCAGGAACACCTGGTTTCGTCGATCAAACCTGCCGCCAGCGTGGCAGAAGGAGTGAGATGAGCACCACAGTCAATCAAATTAACGACCTCACACAGCAGGAATACAAATGGGGATTTGTTACATCCATTGACGAAGACCGCCTGCCTCCGGGGTTGAACGAAGACGTTGTCCGGGCCATCGCCATAAAGAAGGGCGAGCCGGAGTTCATGCTGGAGTGGCGGCTGAAGGCGTATCGCCACTGGGCTTCTCTGGAGCAGAAGCACGCAGAGCCGACCTGGGCGAACGTGAAGTATCCACCTATCGACTACCAGGCGCTTTCCTATTACTCAGCGCCGAAGAAAAAAACGGAGTTGAAGAGCCTGGATGAAGTCGATCCCGAGATTCTCGATACCTACACCAAGCTGGGCATCCCGCTGCATGAGCAGAAGTTACTGGCAGGCGTGGCCGTCGATGCGGTGTTTGACAGCGTCTCCGTGGCCACCACCTTCAAGGCCAAGCTGGCCGAAGTGGGTGTGATTTTCTGTTCGTTCTCTGAAGCGGTGAAGAACCATCCGGAGCTGGTGAAGAAGTACCTGGGAACTGTTGTTCCATACTCGGACAACTTCTTCGCGACTCTGAATTCCGCGGTCTTTAGTGACGGATCGTTCGTCTACGTGCCCAAAGGCGTTCGCTGTCCCATGGAGCTTTCCACCTATTTCCGCATCAACGCGCAGAACACCGGACAGTTTGAGCGCACGCTGATCATCGCCGACGAAGGCGCTTACGTGAGCTACCTGGAAGGCTGCACCGCGCCGATCCGCGACGAAAACCAGCTGCACGCGGCCGTGGTCGAGCTGATCGCGCATGACAACGCGACCATCAAGTATTCGACGGTGCAGAACTGGTATCCAGGCGACAAGGAAGGCAAGGGCGGGATCTACAACTTCGTCACCAAGCGCGGCAAGGCGCTGGGCAAGAACTCCAAGATTTCCTGGACGCAAGTAGAGACCGGTTCAGCCATCACATGGAAGTATCCGAGCTGCATTCTGCAGGGTGATAACTCCGTGGGCGAGTTTTACTCCGTGGCGCTGACCAACAATTACCAGCAGGCCGATACGGGCACGAAGATGATCCACATCGGCAAGAACACAAAGAGCACGGTGGTGTCCAAGGGCATCTCCGCCGGCCATGGGCAGAACACCTATCGCGGCATGGTGAAGATCTTGAAAGGCGCAACCGGCGCGCGCAATTACACGCAGTGCGACTCGCTGTTGATCGGCGACAAGTGCGGCGCGCATACGTTCCCCTACATCGAGGTCAAGAACGCGAGCGCCCGCATGGAGCATGAAGCGTCGACGTCGAAGATCGGCGAAGACCAGATTTTTTACCTGCAGCAGCGCGGGATCTCCAAGGAAGAGGCCGTCAGCATGATCATCAACGGCTTTTGCAAAGCAGTGTTCAAAGAGCTGCCGATGGAGTTTGCCGTGGAAGCGCAGAAATTACTCAGTATCAGCCTTGAGGGGAGTGTTGGATAAAAGATGAGTCTGCTCGAAATCAAGAACCTGCACGCAAGCGTGAATGGCAACGAGATCCTGAAGGGGATCGATCTGACGGTAAATCCCGGCGAAGTGCACTCCATCATGGGTCCGAACGGCTCCGGCAAGAGCACGCTGGCCCAGGTGCTGGCCCGCCGCGAAAGCTATATGGTCACTGCCGGCTCCATCACGTTCGACGGCAAAGACCTGCTGGAGATGAAGCCGGAAGACGCGGCCTGCGAAGGCCTGTTCATGGCCTTTCAGTACCCGGTGGAGATTCCCGGCATCAGCAACGCGTACTTTTTGCGCGCGGCGCTGAACGCCATCCGCAAATACCGCGGACAGGACGAAATGGACGCCATGGATTTTCTCCCGCTGCTGAAAGAGAAGATGCGCATGCTGGAGATGGACGAGCGTTTTCTGAATCGTCCGGTGAACGAAGGCTTCTCCGGCGGCGAGAAGAAGCGCAACGAAATCGTACAGATGGCCGTGCTCGAGCCCAGGCTGGCGGTGCTGGATGAGACCGACTCGGGACTGGATATCGACGCGCTGAAGATCGTGGCCAAGGGAGTGAACGCCATGCGCAGCAAAGATCGCGCCATGGTGCTGGTCACGCACTACCAGCGGCTGCTGGACTACATTGTGCCGGATTTTGTCCACGTGCTGGTCAATGGACGGATTGTGAAATCCGGCGGGCCGGAGCTGGCGCTGGAGTTGGAAGAGAAGGGCTACAGCTGGACGGAAGCCGAGCCGGCGGGAGCCAGACGTTAATTTTTGAGAAATTGGCATCGCCGATAGGCGCGAAATGAGTTAGCCCAGGGCGGAAGCCCTGGGTCGAAGTGAGAACATCGCGACCCCGTAGTGGCGGTACAAGCGAAAAGGACCATCGACATCGTGATTACAGCAATCCAGGCACCGGAAAAATATCTGGAGATCTTCGACCAGTTCAGCAGCCGCACTGCTGCTCAGCCGCGTTGGCTGCAATCTTTGCGTAAGGAAGCCTTTGCCCGCTTCGCCGAAACCGGCTTTCCCACCACGCATGATGAAGACTGGCGCTTTACCAATGTCGCGGCGGTCAGCAACACGGCGTTCGCGTTGGCCGGTCCTGAAACCGTGAGCAAGGACCAGCTGGCGACATTCGGCACGTCGCAATTTGCTGCTCAGTTGGTATTTGTCAACGGACTGTTTGCGAAAGAGCTGTCCACTCTTGCTGCGCTTCCTGAAGACGTGAAAGCCGCAAGCCTGGCTGCTCAGTTGGAAAATGATGCGGCCAGCGTTGAGCCTCACCTTGGCCGGTATTTGAATTTCCGCCGCGACGCCTTTGCCGCGCTCAACACGGCGCTGTTTGAAGACGGTGTCTCGATTGAAGTCCCACGGGGCGCGCATGTCGAGCAGCCGATTTACGTGCTGTTTGTCACCGTGCCGGGCACTGCGCCCACGATGAATCATCCGCGCAATCTCATTGTTGTGGGTGAGAGCGCTCAGGTCACCGTGGTGGAAGATTACGTTTCTCTCGGCGAAGGCACAACGTTCTCCAACGCCGCCACCGAACTGGTTGCCGGCGACAACGCCCATGTGTCGCATTACATGATCGTCCGCGAAGGCGACCAGGCGTATAACTTTTCCACCCTGCGCATCCAGCAGGGCCGCGATGCCAAGGTAGCCACGCACTCGCTGCTGTTGAGCGGAGCGCTGGTGCGGAATAATGTTCATCCCGTGCTTGCGGGCGAGGGAAGCGAATGTTTGATCAACGGCCTGTTCATGGCCAACGGCCGCCAGCATATGGACAATTACATGCTGGTGGAACACGCCAGCCCGCATTGTGACAGCCGGCAGTTCTATAACGGTATTTTGAACGGGCATTCGCATGGCGTCTTTCATGGGCGCATCATCGTCCACAAAGACGCGCAAAAGACTGATGCCAAGCAGACCAACCGCAACCTGCTGCTTTCTGACGACGCGCAAATCGACACCAAGCCGCAGCTTGAAATCTATGCCGACGACGTGAAATGCACGCACGGCGCCACTATCGGACAGTTTGACGAGAATGCGCTGTTCTATCTGCGCTCCCGCGGTCTGGACGAAGCTTCAGCGCGGCACGTATTGCTGCTGGCCTTTGCCAATGAGTGTCTCGACCGCATGAGCTCAGCCCAGGTGCGCTCCCATCTGGAGCGATTGGTGGTTGCAGGCGTGCCCGAAGCTGCCAGTTTCTCCGGCCGGCACACAGGGGAGGGCATGGAGCGGAATTGGGAGGAAGTGGGATGAGTACGGCGACTAAACCCCCGCATGTGATCCAAGCCGCGCCAGCTTTTGATGTGGAGAGGGTCCGCAAGGATTTTCCCATCCTGCACCAGAAAGTCCACGGCAAGCCGCTGGTGTACCTGGATAATGCTGCTACCACGCAGAAGCCGCTGGCGGTGATTGAGGCCATAGCGAACTACTATCGCCATGACAATTCCAATATTCATCGCGGCGTGCACACCCTTTCTGAGCGGGCCACGGAAGCCTACGAAAAGGTTCGGGTGGCGGCACAGAAATTCCTGAACGCCGCGGATACCAAAGAAATCATCTTCGTGCGCGGGACCACGGAAGCCATCAATCTGGTGGCGCAGAGCTATGGCCGTAAAAACGTGGGCAGCGGTGATGAAATCCTGATCACCGCCATGGAGCACCACTCCAACATCGTGCCTTGGCAGCTGCTGTGCGAGGAGAAAGACGCCAAACTTCGCGTGGCGCCGATCAATGACCGCGGCGAGCTTCTGCTGGACGAGTTCGAAAAACTTTTAGGGCCGAAAACAAAGATCGTTGCGGTGGGACATATTTCCAATGCGCTGGGAACCATCAATCCCGTGCGGGAGATCATTCGCATGGCCCACGACCGGGATATTCCGGTGCTGGTGGATGGAGCGCAGGCCGCGCCGCGCATTCCGGTAGATGTGCAGGCGCTGGATTGTGATTTCTACGCCATCTCCGGCCACAAGATGTATGGCCCCACCGGCATCGGCGTCCTTTATGGCAAGGCAGAATTTCTGGAAGCCATGCCGCCGTATCAGGGTGGCGGGGACATGATCGCCTCCGTGACTTTCGACAAGACTGTTTACAACCGGCTTCCGTACAAGTTTGAGGCCGGCACGCCGAACATTGCCGATACCATCGGCCTGGGCGCCGCCATCGAATACCTGAACCAGCTGGGGCTGGAGGCGGTCGATCGGCATGAGGCCGATCTGCTCTCGCACGCCACCCAGGCCGTGGAGTCGATTCCCGGCGTGCGCGTTGTCGGCACGGCCAGGGAAAAAGCCGGCGTACTTTCCTTCGTGATGGACGAGATTCATCCGCATGACATTGGCACGATCCTTGACAATGAAGGGATCGCCATTCGTACCGGACACCATTGCGCGCAGCCCGTGATGCAGCGCTTCAACATTCCCGCCACTGCCCGCGCATCCTTCGGGCTCTATAACACGCGCGAAGAGGTTGACGCGCTGGTGGCTGGAATCCACAGGGTGCGAGAGGTGCTGGGGTAATGTCCGAACTGCGGGAGCTATATCAGGAATTGATTCTGGAGCACAGCAAGAAGCCCCGGAATTACCGCGTGCTGGATACGGCAAACCACAAAGCGGAAGGCTTCAATCCGTTGTGCGGCGACCACTTCACGGTCTATGTGGACGTGAAAGATGGGGCCATTCAGGACGTAGGTTTTCAGGGAAGCGGTTGCGCCATTTCCAAGGCTTCAGCTTCCATGATGACGCAGATGCTCAAAGGCAAAACAGAGGCCGAGGCAGAAGATATTTTTACCAGGTTCCACGATCTGGTCACCGGGCATGCCGGCGGGGATGGAGAGGATCTGGGCAAGCTCGCGGTATTTGCCGGGGTGTCAGAGTTCCCGCTGCGGGTCAAATGCGCGACCCTGGCCTGGCACGCGCTGCGCGCCGCATTGCGCGGTGAGGAGCAGGCGGTTTCCACCGAATAGAGACGAGCCATGGCGCCGAATGAACAAATCGTCCTCACGCGTGACGCCGATGCCACGCAGATTCCCAGCGGCATACCGCACCGGCTCTCCGCCGGCGCCACGGTACGGCTCATGCAGGCGCTGGGCGGCAGTTACACGGTAATGACCGATATCGGATATATGGTCCGTATTGACGCCAGAGACGCAGACGCACTCGGGCTGGCGCCTGCGGCTTCCGCTGCCGATGCCCCGCAGGAGTTCAGTGAAAAGCTGGTCTGGGACAAGCTGAAGACCGTCTATGATCCGGAGATTCCGGTCAATGTCGTCGATCTGGGGCTGATTTATGCCTGCCAGATCGCGCCGGTGGCCGAGGGAAACAAGATCGACATCAAGATGACGATGACCGCGCCAGGCTGTGGTATGGCGGACGTGCTCAAGGCAGACATCCAACGCAAGCTCTCGGATTTGCCCAGTGTCAAGGAACTCAATGTGGAAGTAGTCTTCGACCCGCCATGGAATCCTGGGAGGATGAGCGAAGCGGCCCGGTTGCAGTTAGGCCTGGACGTGGAAAGTTCTCCGTTTCCGATGCGCTGAAAAAGCGGGAGAACGCGCTAAATCCCCACTCGCCCCCCCGCTCTCCTTCCCTGCTGGAGCCAACTCCATAGCTGGATCTAACAGAAATCGATGAGTTTCGAACACCACCGCTTCCGTCTTTTCGAACGGACGATGGCGCAATGCCGAAACCACCAAAAAAGCGCGGCCGCTATTAGTATGGTGGCCGCCAATTTCACAAAAAATATAGCAGGCTTACCTAATTTCCTGTAGAAGAGATTTTGTTAGAAACTCTAAAAAATTCCCTGATCCAGCAGACTGCAACGTAAATTTCGCAAGCTCGATTAAACTAATTAAAATCATATAGTTACATAAAGAACAAATCTCGCCGGGCCATGTTTTTGAGGCCTCATCAACGCAAAATATTGCCTATGCTCGCTACCATGCTATGATTCGCCCAAGTCGCCCAAGCAAAGTCGGGCGGCCCGATGCGAAATCATCTGTAGCTCTTCAGCCCATGCGCAAGTTGCCCAAAATCGTTTTGGCTCTGATCGTGTTGATGGCGGTCTTTTCGCCGTTCATGCAACTGGACAGCTGGGACAGGTTCCCTGTTGCCACGGGCGACATTGAATTACAGATCATTTCCATACTGTTCGAGACAGGAATGTTTTTTGTGTTTGCCGGGCTCCTTAAGCTTTTCCCGGCCCTCCTGCGCTCAGGTAAGCGTCCTCCTGTGGTGATTTTTTCCAGTCACAGCCGTGACGTGGCTCCCCTGGAGACAGACCCCTTCTGTTTTGCTGTTCCTCTCCGCATCTGATTGATTCCATTCCCGACGTGTGTCCGAAGAGAGCTTTTGCCACCGAATATGTCTCTCTCTTGCGGGCGCAGACTTGGGCCGGCGGCTTTTCGTCCTGGTCCGACCTGAAACCGACACGACATTTGAACCAAAGAGGAATGGATATGAAATCCCCAGAAGTGTACACGCCCGCTGCGCCGGCATTTATTGCCGCCACCCAGCCGGCGCTGTTGACCGAAACAGATATTGACCTATGTTCCTGCAATGACGGAGTTGAGACGAGCGAAGACGAATGGCTCGTACAGGGATGCATCCAAGGCAATCCCCGGGCATGGGAAGAACTCATCGACAAGTACAAGCGGCTGATCTACTCGATCCCGATCAAATATGGCGCCTCTTCGGCGGACGCCGCGGATGTTTTTCAGGCCGTATGCATTGAAGTGCTGCACAGTCTCCCGCAACTGAAAAAGGTGCAATCCCTGCGGTCCTGGCTGATTACCGTCACCATCCGCCAGTCGTACCGGTGGAAGAGGAAACAATCAAACCACGTTGAACTGGATGCGATGGAACCTGAGGTTGCGGAAGGAATTGCCTTCACGCCCCCGTCAGAAACGCTGGCGCAGCTTGAGCAAGAGCAGATCGTCAGGGAAGTGGTTGCCAAGCTGCCTCCACGGCACCGGGAATTGGTGCAGTTGCTTTTCTTCGAGCAACCGCCGCTGCCTTATGCTGAAATTGGCAGACGTCTGGGACTGGCTACAGGGTCGATTGGGTTCATCCGCGGCCGGTGTCTGGAAAAACTGCGCAAGGCCCTGGCGGAGTTCGGCTTCAACGGATAGGCAAATGCAAGTGGAAGCGCAACAGCCCGGCAGGGCTGTTGCGCTTTACAATCGTGCGCAGGTTTTCGCGGCAGTCAGGTCGCGGCGATAGAGTTCCAGCGGGTCCGCGTTGATCAGCTCGTGCGAGAGGATATCTTGTTGCGAAATCTTTTGCGCGAGCGCGGAAACCAGGAAATGCAGGTCTTCCAGGTTGAACGGCTTGGCGATGAAATCATTGGCTCCCGCCAGATAGGCCGCCTGAATCTGCTCAGGACGATTTTTTTCAGTCAAGAGAACGATGTAGGGCTGGGCCTTCAACTCCACGGAGCGGATCCATTGGCAGGCGGCGAGCCCGGTCATCCTGGGCAAGTCCCAGTCGAGCACGCAGAGATCCACGCGGCACGCCAGTAATGCGGCACAAGCCTGTTTTCCATCGGCAGCCAGGATTACTTCACAGCCCCAGTATTCGCGCGCGGCGTTCCTGAGATCGCGGACCGACTCAGCGCCACAGATAAGCACTTTCAGCTTTCTCATTTCTGATCTCCCGCAAGTTACCTGTCAGAATGCAGTCTTAAAATCCCGCCGCGTTGCGGTTGCAACCGGCCGGGGGCCGAAGGGGAGAGGGCAAATGCAGTACAAATCGTCGGGGTGGGGCCACGCTACTCCGGTGGCGGCGTTCTTCTTATACACGGACAAAACTAATTTCAAATACTGAATATCCTGTTCGAGTTCGGTGAATGGCTCGTTCCACTTGCTGGTTCCCATTGCGGCCGTCAAATAACGGATGTCCTGTTCAATTGCGGCGGCCGCCTCAAGCCATTTCTGATCGTCGTCCATGTGCCTTGTCTCCCACCTGTGAATTACTTACTCGGCTTCTGGTGCAAAATTACCCAACTATTTAGTGCATTACAGCCATTCCAGTAACATTTCGTTGGGCTCCAAGCCATTTTCTTTCAACAATCTACAGGCGACTTCGGCACCCAGGTTCGTTCTTTCCCTACTGTCATATAAGGGTACAGATTCGCGCTAAAAATATAGATAGGCAAGCTTTGGGCCAGTGATGGGAAAAGATTCCCATTTTGGGAAGATAATTTTGCCCCTGCGGTTCAATGGGCGAAGGGACATGCCGCCCAGGATCGCTTTTTACGACGCATCAGACTTATGCTCTGACGAAATCAATGAATCCGCGCTGAGGATCGGCGCAGGTCAGCTTGACGCGCAGCTTGTCCCCGACGTCCGCTCCCTGTCCGTGCATCAGCATGCCCTCCACATGGGGCTTGAGCACCCGCACGAAGGTCCCCTTCGGCCCGGCGCCCGTGACGATGGCATCAAATACCTGTCCGATCCGGCTGCTCATGCTGACTGCGGCAATCCGCTTGGACATCGCCCGCTCAACTTTTCGCGCCGCATCTTCTTTGACTGTGCAATTGGTCGCGATCGCTTCCAGGTCCTGGTCAGAATACGGGCTTTTCTGGCGGCCGAAAACGGTCTTGATCAAGCGCTGCGTTACCACGTCAGCAAAGCGGCGGTTGGGCGCTGTGGAGTGGGTGTAATCCTGGACGGCCAGGCCAAAGTGTCCCGGCGAAGGTTGTCCCGGCCGCTCAAGAACGTACTCGCCCGGTCCCATCAGCTTGATGACGGCCAAAGAGAGATCGGCGAAGTGGTCGGGATCGGCGGCTTTGCGTGATTGCAGAAAATCGTTGAGCGCCTTGGAATCCGCCGCGGCGGGAAGCTTGCCGCCCTGCTGCGCCGCCAGGGCCACAATACGGTCCCAGCGTTCCGGCGTTTTCACAACACGCCGGATGGAAGAAATCCCGGCTGCTTCCAGGGTCCGCGCCACCACGCCATTGGCGGCGATCATGAAATCTTCAATCAGCTCGGTGGCCCGGTTCTTCTCTTGTTTTTGCAGATCAATGATCTGGTCATTCAGGACCACCGGATGCACTTCCGCGGTTTCAATGTTCAACGCTCCGTGGCGATGGCGCTCGTTCTTGAGCGCTTGCGCAACTTCGTCCTGCAGCTTTAGCTGTGCCTGCAACTCGGCGGACGCGGCCACTTTGGCTGGCGCCGGCCCTGTTCCTTCCAGCCAGGCCCCCACCGCGTTGTAAGCCAGTTGCGCTTTGTTGACTACCAAGGCGGGATAGATCTGGTGCTGGCCCACCTCGCCGCTGCCATCGACCACAAACTCCGTCACCACGCTCAGCTTTCCATCCACCTCAAGCAATGAGGTTGTGCCCGTGGAAAGCTCTTCCGGCAGCATGGGGAAGTTGCGTACGCCGGTATAGACCGTACAGGTTTCCCTGGACGCGTGCAGATCGATAGGCGACCCCTTGGGCACAAAGGAATCCACGTCGGCGATGCCCACCAGCACCCTGGTTGTTCCATCGGGCAACTTTTCCGCGAACTCGATCTGGTCAAGGTCGCGCGACGTGTCATTGTCGATCGATGACCAGAGCAGGTTGCGCAGGTCACGGACGTCGGTTCCTGCGGCGGGCTGCCCAGGGTTGCGTTTGAGCTGAGCAAGCTGCTGTTGGACCTCAGGCGGGAAGTCCGGCGCAAAGCCATTTTCCAGCATGATCTGCTTTGCTGCTGTCTGAAGATCGAAATGGGTGGGATTTGGATTGTTCATAGATGAAATAGGAGCAGAGAAGCTTAACACGGCGTGCGGGCGCCTTGGTTCGAGTGCGGCAAGAGCGCAAGACAAAGGCCGCCGGTTCGGCGGCCTTGTATGCGTTAAAAGAGGCTTGCTATCGGGCAAACGTTCCCACAAACGCGCTGCGCTTGTTGTGCAGCGTCCAAGAGATGTTAAGGTCCTTGCCGCGATATTCATCGGTCATGGCGACAGCCGGCATGGCGTGAGCGGTCTGCGTCAGAGGCTTGTAATAGGTGTCCTCGTTACCGCAGAGATGGTCTTTGTCGCCGATGGCGCGGGTTTCCACGGTGACCACGTCTCCGGCCTGCAAACGCGCGCGGGCGCTGTGCTCTTCCTGCGGCACTTCCATATCGATCCGGGTATCCACCACGCGGACCACATGCCGCAGCAGTTCGCCGCCCATTTCCTGGGCAAAGTTGATGAGCGCCTGGCGCTGCTGGGGCGTGGCTTGCTGGTCTACGATCAGCACTGACTTGGCGGGATAAGGCTTGCCATAGGGATCGCCCAGCGTGGCCTGCGCCTTGATGGCGCCGACAACGGTCAATCCGTCAAGCGCGATGCCGTCCCATTTGCCTTCGCTGATGTGCCAGGCGACGATCGCTTCCTGGCCGGACAAGTTCACCTCGCCGTTGGCGAAGCACTGGCCCACGTAAACGTCGGCGCTACGGGTTTCAAGGTATTGCCCCTTGATCTGGGCGGAAGCCACGCTTGGCGCAACCGGCGGCTGAGCGAGTGCGAGGGAAACGGCAAGCATCACGGAAAACAGAGCGATCAGATTGAATACTCGGCGCATAAGCACACTCCAGGACTCTTTCTTACCTATTGTAGGCCGCGAGCAAGGCACTAAGAATAGATTTTTCTTAGCAGCAGCTCTTAGCGCCACCGTTCTTAAGTGACACCATGGAATCTTTGCACCCGGAAAACGGTTCTTTACAAGAATTTAGGGAGTAAGCACGCTTTATTTGCTTCCAGTGACTAAGGACATGCTGTAGATTGGTGGCACCCCCAAAGATCATATCGCCATGGCGGACGGATGGGAGCCGTAGCCCAGCGTTGCGTCCGACTTGATGCTGAAAGAGTTGAACTATGCTTAGAAAGCTCGCTGCATCTGCTTTGTCTATTTGCTTCAGTACTACGATTCTTCTGGCGCAAGAAGCCACTCCGACTCCACAAAATAAACCTGAGACTTCCCAACAAGAGAGTGCGCCACAGCAGACTCCGTCTCAGACTACATCGGCTCCAACCCAGCCACTCGTGGGATTCGGACTCGAAGATGGAACGCCAATTAAATTGCGATTAACGCGAAACTTATCCTCTGGGAGCGACAAGAAAGGCGACACGGTTGATTTTGAGGTTCTAGAAGATGTAAGTGTTAAAGACATCATCGTGGTACCACGCGGGAGCATCGCTTGGGCAACCATCACGGAAGCGCAACCAAAGCGCCGCATGGGGCGTGGCGGTAAACTAGATGTCAACATTGATACTGTGCGCTTGAAAGACGGACAAAAGGTAGCGTTGAGGGCGGTTAAGGAGAACAAAGGCGGAGGCCATGTCGGAGCCATGACGGGCGCGATGGTGGCAACCGGAATAGTTTTTTTCCCGGCCGCACCTCTGTTTCTCTTCATGCACGGCAAGGATATTAACATTCCCAAAGGCACAGAAATCACCGCGTACGTTGCCGGCAACGTCCCTCTCGAGAAATCGAAGTTCGAGTCAAGCGCACTAATAACCGCGACCTCTCAAAGTTCTCCTTCGTTGTCTGTGCAAACAACGATTTCTGTGTCCTCGACGCCCTCAGGAGCGGACGTAGAAGTTGATGGTAAATTCATCGGGAACACGCCTTCTTCCTTAACACTTGTGGCTGGAGATCATTCAATCAAGGTCACGAAGAAGGGCTACAAGATTTGGGAGCGAAACTTAACGGCATCGGGCGGAGCGGTCAATTTAAGTGCGGAACTCGAAGAACTGCAATAGTGCTTTCGCCAATACCGTTGCGCAAGGCACAGATGATCGGCTTCGCATCACAGCTCAGTATCCCGATCCGTCCTCAACCCCTTGCGCCCCTGCTATTTGCTGGCTCCGCAATGGCAGCCACGATCGCCGGAGCAGCAGTTGCCGGGCTCGGCGAGCTGTCCATCCGGCCCGATGCAGGTCTGCGTTATGCCGCACCAGAACAGGCCATCGCCGGAGCGCGGGACGGTCGGGTCAGGATCGGACCAGACGTACTGGCTCTTCCAGTGAAGCGCGGAGCACAGCCCCTTGCGGTCAGTATTGAAGCGATCAGGTACGTTGCTCATGCTGCGCCTCCTGCTTCTGCCCCATCACGCGTAAGAGCGGCGTGCGCTGGGGATCCCGCGGCCGCCAGGATGGCCCGTTTCACCGCCACCTGGGCAAGATGGATTTTTTGTGCATTGCCTCCCAGGCTCTTGGCTTGCGATACCGCAGCCTGTGCCGCCTGATCGGCGGTGGCCTGGGTGACGGCTTTGCCGAGCAGTGCCTGCGCCGCATCGAGCGAGAGCCAGGGCACGGGAGCTACATGGCCCATCACCACCCGCGCGCTCTGCACGGTGCTGGCATTCATGGTGAGCGCCACGGCAGCGGTGGCGTAAGGCCAGTCAAAAGCCTCTTTCTGACGGACTTCGTAATGGCCGGCTCGCGGCGCTGGTCCCTTGGATAGCAGCACTACCCCGGTTACGATCTCATCCGGGCGCAGATTGTGCTCGCGCTGGTCTTCTTCTTCAGGAACGATGAAGAACCTTTCCAGCGGAAGCTCGCGTATGCCGCGCGGACCAACAATCGTCACAATCGCGCCATAGGCAATCAGCACCGGCGCTACTGTGGATGGGCTGACAAAGTAGGCAGGGCCCTTGTTGCCGAGAATCGCATGGTAGCGATTGTCGCCCTGAAGCACAAGGGATTTGCCGTCCTTCTGCGCCAGCAGGCCGTAGCCGGTGCGGAAATACCAGCAGCGCGGGCGCTGGCAGAGATTTCCCCCGAGCGTGGCCACGTTGCGAATCTGCGGGCTGGCAGCCTCGCCGGCAGCGGCAGCCAGCACCGGGTAGCTCGCCTGCACCTGCTTGTTGGCTGCGATCTCGGCCAAGGTGGTCAGTGCGCCGATGGTCAGTTTATCGGGCTCTGTCTTGACGCCGTGCAGTGCCTGGATCCCCTTGATGTTGACCAGGCGCTTGGGCGTGGTGATCTCGTCTTTCATCAAAGAGAGCAGATCACTGCCGCCGGCCAGAATTTCTACCTCACCCCAGCTCTTGCCGAGCAGGGCGGGCACCTGGTCTGTGGCAGTGGGGCTGGCGTAATCAAACGGTCGCATTGCTGCCTCCTTTCAGAGCGGCCACCACGCGGTCAGGCGTAATGGGCATGAATGGCACGCGAACCCCGATGGCATTGGCGACCGCATTCGCAATCGCGGCCATGGGCCCGACCGTGGGCGGTTCGCCCAGGCCGATGGGCCCGCGTTCGTCATACCCCTTGCCGGTCATCATGCGCACCACCAGCTCCCCGATATCGCCGATGCCGGCCAGCCGGTAGAAATCCATGTTGGGATTGAGCATGTGCCCGGTGTTCGGATCCATGATTTTTTCTTCATAGAGCGTGGTGGCAATGCCCATGATCATGGCGCCGTAAACCTGGCTTTCCGCTGTTTTCATGCTGATGATGAGCCCGCAATCCTGCACGCAGACCATTTTGTTCATTTTCACGATGCCGGTTTCGATGTCCACGGAAACGTCGGCCATTACTGCGCCGCCGACGCCGCTGGAAATCAAGTCGCCGGGCCCTGGATTCTTGCCCAGCGCCTGGATGGGCTGTGTGCCCAGCCGCGCACAAGCATCCTTCCAACTCATGCTGCGCGAGGGCGCAGCCTTCACCCGGATGGTGCCGCCTACAGCTTCCAGTTCGTCAGGCTGGGCGTTCAGAGCGGGAGCTACTTTGGCGAAGAGCTGATCTCGCGCGTCCACCGCGGCGCGCCGCGTCGACGAACTTACGCCGCCAATAGTCGTGCTGCCACCCGATCCGCCTGATGCCGGATATTGGTTGTCTCCGATCTTCAGCTCCATCTGGTTGATGCCCAGGCCCAACGTGTCACCGGCAACTATCAGGATGGCGGTACGCGTTCCCACACCCAGGTCCTGCGTGCCAATCTGCATTTCTACCGCGCCGGTGGGATGGATGGTGAGCGAACAATTGCTCGTATGCCCGCGTCCGCCCCAGGTATGGATTGCCAACCCCAGGCCGCGCTTCACCGGACCGGAACCTTGCCCGCGCGGGTGCCAGTTCTTCTTCCAGTCGATCAGGTCTGCCGCAATCATCAGCTCATCGCGGTAGGTATCGGCGCGATGGTAGGTATCTTCCGAGGGCGCCGTGAGCGCGATGTTTTTCAACATCAGCTGCAGAGGATCCATGCCCAGTTTGGCGGCAAGGTCTTCAATGGCGGACATGGTGATAAAACAGCCCTGGGGATGGTTTGGCGCCCGCCACGCACGCGCCGGACCAATATTGGTGGCCACGGCCACGTGCTGCTTGCGCTGGTTGGGAATGTTCACCACATAGGGCATGGGCGGAGCCCCGCCTCCGCCCGGACCTCCTGTGCCCCACGAGTCGGATTGCCAGGCCGTAAGAGTGCCATCTTTCTTTGCCCCGACTCTCACTTTTGCAAAAGCTGAAGGACGGCATCCGGCCAGGGTGAGCTCAGCGTCACGCTCCAGCATCACGCGCACCGGTTTGCCGCCCGCCTTCCGGGATACTTCTGCCGTATAAGCACCCCAGCGGTCGATTCCAAACTTGCTGCCAAAGCCTCCGCCAACGTGGTCCTGGTGCACATGCACGTTAGCGGCGGGAACCTTGAGGGCTTGCGCATACTGGGCGGCCAGGCCGGAGACGTTTTGTGTAGAGATGTGTGCGAACAGGTGATCGCTGTCAGTCCATTCGGCAATGGAGCCATGGCTTTCCAGGCAGCAGTGGGTGATCACCGGGCACCCGTATGTTCCTTCAGAGATTACTTCTGCTTCCTTGAAGGCCGCATCCGGATCGCCTTTGACCTGCTCGGCTTCTTTTCTGTAGGGAGAAGACGACTTTTGCGCTTCTTTCTTCGGCGCCGATTGCAGCGTCTTGACCACGTCTTCGCCAACGTGGTTGGAGCGCATCGTCTCAACCAGGCCCGGGGACACGTCAAAGGTGATGCCGCGGTCCTGGATGCGCTTGATGATCTGCGGCTCAGGCATCTGATTGGTGAACATATTTACCAGATCGCCCTGCGAGAGCGGAGAGTTGTCGTCGGCCACGGCGGCAGGCTGCTTAAAGTCATCAACAAAATGGGGAAGGACTTCGTATTCCACTTTGATGAGGCGCGCCGCATCCGCGGCGGTGGGTTCGTCCACCGCGGCCACCACCACAATGTCATCGCCGGCCCAGTGGATCTCGCTGCCTTTGTCCTGGATGATGAAGACGCCCTTGACGCCCGGCATTTTCTCCGCCGCCGAGGTATCAATGCTCACAACCTTGGCGTGAGCGTGCGGGCAGCGCATCACCTTGCCATAAAGCATGCCCGGCCGATGGAGGTCATAGGTGTACTTGGCGCGGCCGGAAACCTTGTCCGGACCATCTACGCGGGAAATGCGCTTTCCGATCAGCGACCGTTGCTCCGGCGCGGGCCATCCGTATTTAGCGTTGTCGTCGGCCATGGATCATGCTCCTTTCGTCTTGGCCGCCTGCATGACGGCGGCGCGCATTCCGGCGTAGGTGCCGCAACGGCAGAAATTTCCACCCAGCCCGTGCTTGATCTGCTCCAGCGTGGGGTTGGGATGCTGGTCCAGGAACGCTTTTGTGGCGACGACGAAGCCCGGGGTGCAGAAGCCGCACTGCTGCGCATCGTTATCGACAAACGCCTGCTGTATGGGATGGAGCTTGCCCGGTTCGCCCAGGCCTTCCACCGTCGTAATCTGATGGCTTTGCGCGTCGATGGCAAGCACGGAACAGGAGTACACGGCTTTGCCATCCAGCAGCACGGTGCAGGCGCCGCACGTGCCGCGGTCGCAGACGCGCTTGGCTCCGGTCAGCTCAAACTGGTCGCGCAGAGCGTCCAGCAACGTGACCCGGGGTTCCAGCGAAGCGTTGAGCTTCTTGCCGTTTACATTGAGCGATACCGGGACTTTGCCGGGGCCCTGGGTGGCTACTCCGCCCTCAGCCAGGGCAAAGGCGCCGACTTGGGTCACGAGCGGAACGGCCGCGGAAACGCCGGAGATTTTCAGGAAGTCGCGTCTGGAGACCCCAGAGCTGGAACTGGATGATGGTTTGGATTTGTCTGGCGTGTCGCTTTTGCCGTGCTGTGCCGGTTTTTCAGGAAGATCGTCCACAGGATGCCTCCATGCTGTACGAAAAGGAATAGCAGCGCGTGCGAAACTGGAAATTGTAACTCGCAAGGGCAGTGCGTGTCTTGTTTTCACAAGTCAGCTACTGGGGACGTTCCCGATAAGGTTTTACGCCCGTACTGACTCAGGCGATGACCCGTTGCACATGAGGACGATCTTGCCTACCACTCCTCCCTTCCCGAGCAATTCCTGCGCGCGTCTTGCCTCGGCAAGGGGAAATCGCTGCGCGATGAGCGGCTTGATCTTTTGCTGCTGAAGGAGTTCGAGCAGGGCGATCAAATCCTGCCGAAACAAAGCCGGCTTCAGCCGTTTGAGCGTCTGGATGCTGTAGGGGACCATCCGTTTCCGACCCGGAAGAAACCAGTTGCGAACAATGTACACCCCGAGGATGGCGGCTTCACGAAAGCGATGACGACTGCCTGAACGACCTGAAGCCAATCGTCCCCCACGGAGCTTGGAAGTAAATCCATAAACCACAACCTTCCCGCCAGGGCGGAGAGCCTCGCGGGAACGCCAGAGGTTGCTGCCACCTATGCCGTCAAAGACAACGTCTACACCCTCGCCGGTAAGGCGGTGAATCTCTTGCACGAAGTCCTGATGCTGGTAATCAATCGGAACAGCGCCCAGGCCGGAAACAGCCGATGCCCCCCGCGATGAACAGGTTCCGTACATCTCCAGCCCGGCGAGGCGCCCAAGCTGCAATAATGCTGTGCCGACCCCGCCTGCCGCGCCGTGAATCAACGCGCGCTGGCCCGGCCTGACCTTGGCGGAATGATGCAGCATCTGGTAAGCCGTGATGTAGTTCAGCACCAGGCTGACAGCCTCGGCGGGATCCAACCCGGCTGGCACCGGAACCAGTTCGCGTAGCGGCAGGCATACGAACTCTGCGTACGCGCCGCTGATCGGCATCGCGGCAACAATCTGCCCCGGTTCGATTCCTGGTTTGCTTCCAGAGACACCGTCACCGAGCCGGTCCACCACGCCAACTAGGTCCCACCCCGGCGTGAAGGGCAGCCGAGGCGTTTCGGGATGAACACCCTCGCGCGCCAGCACGTCAGGCAAGGCGACGCCTGCGGCCAGCACTTTCACCCGCACTTCACCACGCTTCGGCTCAGGACACTCTTCTTCAACCACCTGCAGTACATCAGGCCCGCCGTAGTGGGTGACGATGATTCGCGTGTGTCTCACGAACCTTTACTCCCTTGTAAGCATACTCTTCCGGGCAACTCGAGCTTGTTGATCCCGGACCTGATCGGCTAAACACGAAAGCGGCCAGCGAGTTGGTGGGACTTCTTTCGTGTACGGCTTTATTCAGCTAGCCACAAACGGGACTCGACTACAGTCCACGCTGTGATGGAGCGAATAGCGCCGTTCCGTTTTGGGAATGTTAAGAAGAAGTGAAACCATCCCCCAAGCCCGGAAGGGAGCAGCCGGGCAAATTATACTTACCGCGCTGCGAAAACAATCTATGACTTCACGCTATCAGCTTTGGACATTGTTCATCACGATTGTGACTTTAGCTTCTGCGCCGGCGCAGGCAGGCACGCCCGATGCATGTCCCCGCGAGGCCAAAGATTTCATCGCTGTTCAGCAGAAAGCTGCGGAAAAAGACCCTGTTGCCCAGACAGCGCTGGCTTCCTGTTATGACCTGGGCCAGCATGTGCAGCCCGATGGCAAGGAAGCCATACGCCTGCTCACAGAAGCCGCAGGCCAGGGTTACGCTCCTGCGCAATATGAGGTGGGGCGGATTTACCTTTATGGTCGTGGCGTATCCATTGACTACGCCAAAGCGCTGTTGTGGGAACGCAAAGCGGCTGAGCAGGGCGATCCGCGTGCCCAGCGTGACCTTGCCTTCATGTACGAACGTGGCTTCGGCGTTCCCCCCGATCCAGCGCAAGCGGCAGAGTGGAACCGCAAGGCCGCGGCGCAAGGGCAACCCGAGGCGCAGACGCAGCTTGCCAAGGCGCTCGATGAAGGCGCCGGAGTCCGGAAGAGTCCCGATGAAGCGCACCGGTGGTACGCGAAGGCGGCACGACAAGAGCAGCCTGCGGCGCAGCTGGAACTAGCGCGAAAACTGGCCCAGAAGCCGGATTGTGCAGGGGCCGTCCACTGGTACAAAGAAGCGGCCGCGCATGGGCAAACGGCGGCAATGAATGAACTCGGTAAGCTTTACTTGACCGGCAAGTGCGGCGCAGACCGTATCCGTGCTTTCACGTGGTTCAGCATCGGCGGCCGCTTTGGATCGCAGGAGAGCAAGGCAGAAGCCGAGAAACTGGCGCGCACGCTGACGGTCGCGCAGAAGAAGGGCGCTCAACTTACTGCGGAGCGATGGATCAAAGAGCACTCAGGCGCTGACAAGGAAGAAGACGAAGAGGAAAAGCGCTAGCCTCTCCTCTTCGTGATTGATAGTTCTGCGCTAAAACCAGCCTTGGCCGTTCGGATTGAGTGCGGCCTCAGCAAAGGCGCGCGTTGCCGCCGCGCTGTGTTGCTCGGTGTTCTCGTGGAACGGCACCACCACGTAGTGAATCTCGCCGGCTTCCAGGTTGACGAAGTTGTGGTAGGCCGCGTAATCGACGCCGGCTTTGTGCGCGCCCAGGGTTGACTGAATGCCCGGAGCGAGGAAGACCACGTAGACGGTGCCGGCTTCCGGCGCGGGAATGGCCTTGCTTTGCAGCAGGTCTGACAGCTTTTGCTGGATCGTCAAATCATTTACCTTGGCCTTGCTCAGGTCGTTGAAGTCCTCCAACTGCGGCGAGGCACGCAGGGTTCTGATGTTGTGCTTTTGCAGTTCGGCAACGTGAGCGTTTTCGGTCGTGGCGGTAACGTCCAGCAGGGAAGTTTCGCGTACGCGAAATTGCTGGTCGCCCCATCCTGCGCCCAGAAAAATGCTTACCTGACGGGCCGACGCCAGGACCGGGCCGCCATGAAATGTCTTCGGACCAGCCGTGGAAAAGTCCGCCGGCACAATCTGGACCTTTCCGCCGTCATCGTCGAAAACAAAGTTTGGCTCCGCCGGGCGGTCCACCGTGGCCGCCTGTTGCGCCGCCACGACGCAGGTTGCCAGGCCGCAAAGCAACAAAGCACAAAGTGCAAGTTTCTTCATGAGCTCTCTCTCCTTATTGCGTCACGTTCAAGGTAACGTCGTCCAGCACGAATGAAGTTTGCAGCGTGGAGTCTTCCACGCCCTTGAAGAAGATCTGTATCGTCTGACCTTTAAAGCTAAGCAGGTTAAATGATTTCTGCTGATAACCGGTGGCTTTATTCAGATTGGAATAAGTGGCCAGGGTTGAAAGCACGGTGCCGGAAGAGTTGCGTATCTGGACCGTCAGCGTATCGAAGGCAGTCGTGGTGCTGGTTTCAGCGCTGTCAATGTGCAGGAAGAATGAGAGCGTCGCCGCGGTGGCGGCCGACGGTATCGTTACTTGCTGCATGACAGTGTCCGTGTGCGTGGTGCCGTAGCCATCGAGCCATGCGTCCCAGCTTCCGGCATGCGAGGGTTCGCTGGTGGAATTGTTGATTACACCGCTCGTCACGCTCCAAGGCGCCGGGCTTGTCGATCCGTTTTCGAATCCGGGATTACCCAAAATCTGCGTGGTTGTGCCTCCGCCGGCGGTTACGGAAAGCGAAACCGTAGTGCTGTGAGAAACGCCGCCGCCGCTGGCATTGATCGTCACCGTGGAAGTGCCGGTTGTCGCGGTGCTGCTGGCGGTGAAGGTCAGGGTTGAGCTGCCTGAGCCGGGCGCGGCAATCGATGCCGGACTAAACGCAGCAGTGACGCCGGAGGGAAGTCCTGAAGCAGAAAGTGAGATCGCCGAATTAAAGCCACCCGATACGCTTGTGGAAATCGTGGTCGTCTTGGTGCCGCCCTGGGCTACCGATACGCTGGTGGGCGAGGCGCTCACCGCGAAGTCCGGCGTTTGGGTGCCAGGATTGAAGATGACGTCCAGCACCGGGTGCAGTTCAATTCCGTTCGGCGCAACGCCAGTCTGTCCGTGCAGAAAATCAAACATCCCCACGCCTTTGATCTGCACGGGGATGTTCGCCGTCTGGAAGCTGGTGGTGGCGGTAAACCTGGCGTTGAACTCGGAGCGCGCATTCTGTATGCCGGCAAAGAACGGGCTGCCTGCGCCCACGCACGTGGGCGAGGGGATCTCAACGATCATGGTAAGTCCCCCGGCGTCTTTAAGTACCAGGTGATAGTCGGAATCGCTTTCCAGTTTGTACTGCGTAAGCGTGGCATTGATGACCCACTGCGTGGTTTCCCACGGCGACACCCGGTTGTTGGCGGGAATGGGACTGGGCGCGGCAGGCGCCCGCAGTGCCGCGATAGTCGTGCTGCTAGAAGAATTGAGGTTAACCAGGCCGGCGTCCGGGTCAGTACCCGTTTTCACCGACCAGCGTTCCACGCCGCACTGGGCGAACAACGCCGATGGAATCATCAGGAGAAGTACAACCAAAAACAAACGGCTACGGCGAAGATGTTGCATCATCCAGCCTCCGGGTTCGTCTTGGGCCCATGTACTACCGGAAATAATAGTTGGTGCTACGCGAAAAGAGATACAACGATTCGTTAAAAATAGGGCAAAATGTTTCCCATATTGGAACGATGCTGGCTGGTCTTTGCTTCCGTGGAACTTGATTTTTTTTAGCCCAGGGCTTGTTCACAGCCGCGGATGGACCAAGAGACGAAAGGAAGAAAGAACTTGGCGAGAACCCGCAAAAAAGCTCGCAAGCTGCCCGGCGTAACTATTTCATCAGACCGGCACCGACAAACTATTCTTTACAATCGGAAAGCGCAGAAGCAAACTGTATCTGCTAGTCTTCCGCCATTCAGGAGTTTTATGGCCAGCACTTATAGCAAAAGCTTATTGGCTTGTTTCGCGATGCTCATAGTAGCTCCGCGAATGAATCCACAGACGGCTACTCCCGGCGCTTCCAGCGCTCCACCTACCCCTCCGGTCCAGGCGCAAGAACAAAAGCCCTCGCCGGTCTACGAATCAGCCACCGTGCTCAAGAGCATCACCCGGCTGGTGGTGGTGGATGTGGTGGTTACGGACAAGAATGGCGCGGTCATGGATTTGGGCCGCGACGATTTCACCGTGCTCGAAGACGGCAAAGAGCAAAAGGTGCGCGTCTTCAATTTTCAGAAGCCAACGGTGAATGTGACCGCCGGGGCCCCGATGGTTCCGCCCAAGCTGCCGGAAAATGTCTACAGCAACGTTGCCCGTTACAGCGCCAGCAGCGCCCTGAATGTTGTCTTGTTGGATGCCTTAAACACCAATCTACCCCACCAGGCTTACGTACGTGACCAGATGATCCGTTACCTGGAAAAAATGCCGGAAGGGCAGCCGGTGGCGGTTTATACCCTGGGCACCAAGCTGACATTGCTGCAGGATTTCACCAACGATCCCGCGGTGCTCAAGAATGTAGTCAAAGAGCTCAAAGGAAAAATTTCTCCATTGCAGGACAATCCAACAGGCGGAGCCGAGACGGAACTTCTTCCCGGAGGGTGGGCAGATTCGGGCATGGTGCCGGCACAAATGCTCGGCGCCATGCAGCGCTTCGAACAGGAACGCGTTGGCTTCCAGACCGACCTGAGAGTGACCTACACCGTCAATGCCTTGAACTCGATCGCGCGCTCGCTCTCCGGCTATCCCGGGCGCAAGAACCTGATCTGGATCTCCGAGGCGTTTCCGCTCAGCGTAGACCCAAACATGGAGCTGACGGGGGACGTATTCGCCGGCACGCGCAACTACGGAGCGCAGATCGCGGAAGCCGCGGACGCTCTGATCGATGCGCAGATTGCCATGTATCCGATCGATGCCCGCGGGCTCGTGTCGCCCTCAGTGTTTGATGCCTCCAATTCCGGGCGAGATAAATTTGGCCGTTCTCTGGGACGCGGGGGCAGGTTCGGCAGGGCCATCAGCAATGAATCCGCCCAGCTCCAGAATGTCCACGGCACCATGCAGGAAATAGCCGACCGGACCGGCGGCAGGGCCTTCTACAACACCAACGGTATTGATGCCGCGATCCGCAAGAGTATTGAGGACGGATCCACGTATTACACGCTGGCCTACTATCCGGAGAACAAGAACTGGAACGGGAAGTTTCGCAAGATCCAGGTGAAGGTGAATCGCTCCGGCGTGAAGGCGCGGCACCGCATGGGTTATTACGCAGTGGACCCGCAGTCGTTCGCCGACCAGGGCCAGAAGCGGCAGATGGCGGCGTTTGAGCTGGCCCTGAACCCGGACTCGCCTATTTCCACCGCGCTGCCGTTTAATGCTCTGGTGATTCCGCCCGCGGAGAAGGCGCCCAAGACGGTACTGGTGAATTTCGGCGTTGATCCGCACGCCATCAGTTTTGAAAAGTTGGCGGATGGCCTGGAGCACGCGACGGTGGAGTGTACCATCCAGGTTTTTTCGGCGAAGGGCCGGCTGGTAAAGGGTGAACTCAGCACGGTGAAAGCCGCGCTCAAGCCGGAGACGTTTGCCCGGGTGATGCAGGATACATTTCCATGCCAGCAGGCAATCGATCTGGAGCCGGGAAACTATTACCTCCGCCTGGGTGTGCGCGATGACCGCACCGGGCTGATCGGGACCACCAATGCCAAAGTGACGGTAGCCTCTGCGGGAAACACGACGAAGAAGATCACAGAAGAAAAGAAACCATAACTTCCATCAACCAGGCCACGCGGCTCGCTAATGCGGCGGTTTTTCTTCGACCTTCGTGTTTTCCGCAATTGCGCTTGTAGCAAGCTTTCTTCCAATATTTTTTCTTACAATTTTTTTACAGCTTGTCTCGCGCACTGATCCTATACTTCCCTGGTCAAATCTTTTCGAGCGGCAACTCACCTTTTGGGTTATTGCTCGTCTTAGTGAAAGCTTCCGGTAGCTTCCTGAAGTCCGGAAATCTATTCAGCACAAGGAACAACTATGAGAAAGATGTTGCTGGTCACGGCGCTCCTGGGTGCGGGTTTTGCGCAGGCGCAGGTGCAGGAACACGGCGGAATGAACATGCCTTTCGGAGAAAACGTTGTTGGCAAGGTAACCGCCATAAGCAAGGATTCGCTCACGGTTGCTCCCATGACGGGTGGAGATCCGGTTACCGTGAAGGTGAACGAGACCACGCGAATCATGAAGGAGCGGCAGCCGGTCAAGCTGGAAGACGTGAAGACCGATGAGACCATCTTTGCCCGTGGCAAGCTGAATGGCAACGTCATGGAAGCTGCTATTGTCGGCGTGGTGAACCCGGAGATGATCCAGCGCGTGCAGCAGGGCGGCGGCCCGGGCGGGGGAATGATAGCCGGATTCAATCGCGAAGATTGGGGCAAGAAGTTCATTCTGGGCGAGGTGAAGGCGATCAACGAGACAAAGCTGACCATCGCGCGAGCGGACGGCCAGACCCAGGACATCGAGGTGGATGAAAACACCTCATTCAAGAAAGGCACGGAAAGCATTACGCTTCCGGACATCAAGGTGGGCGATACTGTGCGCGGCCGCGGCGAACTGAAAGACGGCGTGTTTGTGCCCAAAGAGTTGATTGTGGGACGTCCGCAAATGAGGATCATGATGGGCGGCCCGGGTGGTCCGGGGCAAGAGAAGAAGAAGCCCGACAGCGCGGCGCCTGCTACTACCACGCCACCTGCAACTCCACCTAAATAATGGACCCACGAGAAACCATGCGCAGCTACTCGTCGATTTTGGGAATTCTTCTTCTGACGCTTGCACCCTTGCTTTGCGGACAGGAGCCGGCTCCGGCAACGACCGTGAACCAGACGGCGTCCCAGTCAGCCCCCCAGCCCGTACAGCCGGTGGCCGCTCCGGCCGCAGCCGCGCCTTCCGTGACCACTACAGCGCCCTATGGGGAAATCGCCGGCGTGGTGAAATCCGGCAACGTGCCACTGCCCGGCGTTACCGTTACGGCGGCGAACACGCTCACAGGCAAGAAGTATTCCACTTCGACCGACGTGGATGGCAGCTTCAAGCTCGCTGTTACCGGCAAGGGCCGCTATGTGGTGAAGGCGGAATTTTCCGCGTTTGCTCCGGTAACGCAAGAGGTCCTGATCAACGAGCAGAACCGCAACGGCAAAGCCGATCTGGGCATGGTGCTGCTTTCGCGCGCGCAAAGAGAGGCCCAGCAGGAACAGCGCCAGCAAATAGCACAGCAGCTTGCCAACGCCGGCCGAGGCGGCATGCAGCAGCTTGCGCTTTCCGGCGGCGGAGGCGATATCGGCGGTGCTGCGCCGGGGGGCAGCGATGCCGCTTCGCTGGCTGGCGCCAGCCTGCCCAATGCAGGGTTGGCAGCTGAAGGCAGCAACGAATCCGTGGCTATCTCCGGGGCGCAGGGCCGAGCCGAACAAAATATGTTTGACCCCGGAGAGATGCAGGACCGTCTCTCCGACCTGCGCGAGCAGTTGGGAAGGCAAGGCGGCGGGAGCGGCACCATCTCACTGGGCGGAGCCACTGCCAACATCCAGATGATGGGCGGAGGTGGGTTCGGAGGAGGCGGCGGTTTCGGTGGCGGCGGACCGATGATTGTGATGATGGGCGGAGGCGGCGGTGGACGTGGTTTCCGCGGCTTCAACGTGAACAAGCCGCATGGCTCAGTCTTCTTTAACTACGGCGGCTCGGCGCTGGATGCCAAGTCTTACTCGTTGAACGGCCAGCCGGAAAGCAAGGCCAGCTACAGCCAGAACCGCTTCGGCGTGACCATGGGCGGCCCGTTAAATATTCCGCATATCTATAAAGGCGGGACCAAGACGTTTCTTTTTGGCAGCTACACCGGATCGCGCAGCACGAATCCTTACGATATTTTTTCCACTGTGCCAACGCAGGCAGAGCGCGCGGGTGATTTTTCCAGCCTGCTGACCGGCGTCCATCCGGCGCAACTGGTTGATCCGGTAACGCACGCGGCGATCGCCAACAATCAGATCAGCGCGATTAACCCGGCGGCGGCGCAGCTTTTATCGTTCATTCCCACGCCGAACCTGCCCGGCGGCACGCGGAATTTTCATTTTGTTTCCGCCAGCCCCAGCGATATGGACACAGGTTTTCTGCGCTTCAATCACAGCTTCAGCAAAGCTTCCGGCGGATCTAATGCAGCTTTTGGCGATGCCGTCGCCGCCATCCATGGAACAGAGGCGGGCTCAGGTGCGGGTGCAGGCGCGCAGCGGCAGTCGCGCAGAGGGCAGAAGAAGGGCGACCCCTCGCACTGGACGCAGAGCATCAACGGCGGATTCATCTATAACAACATCCGCAATACCGTGCTGAACCCATTCCCCGGCCTGGGCGGGAAGCAGTCCATCAACAACTACAACGTCAACTTCGGCCATAGCGCGGTAAAAGGGATGTTTGTCAATTCGCTCCGCTTTACCTACAACCGCAGCGGCGTGAACGTGGCCAACAACTTTACCAATCGGACGGACATCGAAAGCCAGCTGGGGATCGGCGGCGTCTCGCAAAGGCCGGCTGACTTCGGCTTGCCCATCATCAATTTGGCCCCGCAGTACAGCAGCCTGCTGGACACTTCGCCGCTCTTCCGCGCGCAGCAAAATTATTCCGTCAGTGAGTCCATGAGCCTCACGCGGGGCAAGCATAATTGGAGCTGGGGCGGCGACTTCCGCCACCAGATGGTTGACTCGAGCAATGCCAGCAACGCGCGCGGCACGTTTATCTTCAACGGTGCCGCAACTCTCGATCCGGCGAGCGCAAACAATCCTTTGGCGATCAGGGTGCCGTTTGCCGACTTCCTGCTGGGCTTTGCCCAGCAAACTTCCCTCCAGTCCGGCGCGCAGGATTATCACTTCCGCTCCAACACGATCAGCCTGTTCGCTCAGGACAACTGGCGCGCGGGCAAAAACCTGACTTTCAATCTGGGACTGCGCTACGAGTACGTGACTCCATTTACCGAGGTGAACGATCAGCTGGTGAACCTTGATGTCGCTGCCGATTTGAGCGCAGTGGCCCCAGTGCTGCCAGGGCAGCTTGGGCCGATCACAGGCAGAAAGTTTCCTTCCGGGCTGGTGAATCCTGACCGCAACAACTTCGCTCCGCGCGTGGGCTTGGCATGGAAGCCGTGGCAGAAAACGGTGGTGCGCGCGGGGTACGGCATGAACTACAACATCGGCCAATACGGGCTGATGGCGACGCAGCTCGGCTTCCAGCCGCCGTTTGCGGTTGCGCAAATCAATCCCGCGACCACAACCACCTCGCTGACCTTGCAGAACGGGTTTCCTGCTCCGCTAACGCCGAGTTCCAGCCACATCACCAACACCTACGCAGTGGACCCGAATTATGCGCTGGCTTACGTGCAATCGTGGAACCTGAATATTCAGCAGGAGATCAAGACCAGCCTGGTCATGAATATCGGCTATACCGGAGCGAAAGGCACGCATCTGGATATCGTTCGCGCGCCCGACCAGCTGCCGACCGGCCTCCCGCGCTTTGCGGCCTGCACTCCCACCACGCCCGCCGCTGCCACTTGCGTGCAGCCATTCCTCTATGAATCTTCGGAAGGCGCTTCTATTTTGCACCAGGGAACGTTACGCGTGCGCAAGCGGATGCGGCACGGCCTTTCGCTTGGCGGGACGTACACATACTCGAAATCGATTGACGATGCGTCTTCCATCGGCGGAGGCGCGACCGTGGTAGCACAGAACGATCTTGACATCTCGGCGGAGCGCAGCCTTTCCAGCTTCGACCAGCGGCACCGCTTCGTCGCCGACTATTCATACGAACTGCCGTTCGGCAAAGACAAGAAATGGCTGACCGCGAGTGGCCCGGCGCAAAGACTTCTCAGCGGATTTACTTTCAGCGGGAACGTGACACTGGCGTCCGGTTTTCCGTTTTCGCCCCGGTACTTCGGCCGCGCGACAGATTTGAGCCGCGGCACCACCGGCTCCGCACGTCCTGACCTGGTGCCAGGGCAGTCGATTGAACTGGGCGATCCTTCCATCCAGCAGTGGTTCAACACCGCCGCTTTTGCTGCGCCTATTGGGGTGTTTGGCACGGCCGGACGCAATGTGATTATCGGTCCCGGCTCGGTGGCGATGGACATGGCTATTTCAAAGAACATCCAGCTCAAGGAAATGCAGGGCATGGAGCTGCGGCTTTCGGCGACCAACGTTTTCAACATGGTGCATTTCACTTCCATTGATTCCACTTACGGCTCGCCGACCTTCGGCCAGGTGGTGGGCGCGGGCGCCATGCGCAAAGCCCAGCTCACCGCGAGGTACAGGTTCTAATGACGCCTAAAAATTCCAAGATGCGGTCCTCGCAGCTACAGCGGATGATCTCTACTGCGCTGATTGCGGCCTTGCTGTTTCCGGGGGCATCGATGCAGGCACAGTCGCCGGCGCAGCAGCCGCAGACTGACAAGGACAAGCAGGGCTTGTACCGGCTGAGAGTTGAGAGCGAATTGGTGCTGGTGAATGTGGTAGTCCGCGACAAGCAAGGGAAGCCAGTAACCGATTTAACGCGCGACGACTTCACCATCCTTGAAGACGGCAAGCCGCAACGCGTCTCCAGCTTTGATTTTGAAAACCTGGACATGCAGCCCATCATGGCCGGGGCAGGTCCCTCGCAAGAGGCCAAAAACGGGCCGGTTGCGCCGGTCAAGCCGATCCTGACCGCGAAGGATGCAGACCAGGCGCTGAGCAACAAGCGGGTGATTGTGCTCTTCTTTGATCTTGGCTCAATGGCGCCGGATGAGACCGAACGCTCCGTGCAGGCCGCGAAAAAGTATGTGCAGACCAAGATGACGTCGGCTGACCTGATTGCCATTGTCACGCTGGGGTCGTCACTGCGGCTGGACCAGGATTTCACCGGCGATCCGGCGCGGCTGTTGCGGGTATTGAACCGTTTTTCGCACTCCGAAGGCCAGGGGATGGAGAACGGCGCCACGGGCGATGCCGAGGGCCTGGCCGACACCGGCGATGCCTACACGCCGGATGAGACCGAATACAACCAGTTTAATACCGACCGCAAGCTGCAAGCGTTGCAGTCGCTGTGCCAGGTGCTGGCCAAGTTCAACCAGAAGAAATCGATTATTTATTTCAGCAGCGGCATGACGCAGACCGGCATTGAGAACCAGTCAGCCTTGCGCGCCGCGGTGAACACCGCCATCAAAGCGAATGTGGCAATTTACACGATGGATTCCCGCGGGCTGGAAGCGCAGCCTCCGGGAGGTTCGGCCTCAACCGCGAGCCTGCATGGCGCAGCCATGTATAACGGCGGGGCGGTGCAGAGCCAATTTGACGCCAACTTCGCCAGCCAGGAAACGCTAACTACGCTTTCCGGCGACACCGGCGGCAAGGCTTTTCTGGATACGAACGACCTTGGCCAGGTATTCGACCGGGTACAGCGCGACACTTCCGTTTACTACGTGCTCGGCTACAAGAGCAGCAACGCGCTCCGCGATGGCAAGTACAGGCGCATTCAGGTCAAGGTCAACCGCGCGGGCATGAACCTGGAATTCCGCAAAGGCTATTACGCGCCCAAGGACTACCAGCACTTCAACGCGGAAGATAAAGAGCAGCAGATGGAAGACGAGATGGCTTCCGAGCTGCCCAATACCGACGTGGCGCTGTACATGGCGGCATCGTATTTCCGCATGGATGAACGCCGCTTCTATGTGCCGGTGGCGCTGGTGGTGCCGGGATCGCAGATTCCGTTTACCAAGGGCGGCGACAAGGACAAGGCAACCCTGGACATCATCGGCGCGGTGCTCGACGAATTAAAGCGTCCGGTGGGCAGCGTGCGCGAAACGGTGAAGCTCTCGCTCGATGCTTCACAAGAAGTGCGGCGCAAGAACGTGCAGTATTCCACCGGCTTCCTGCTGGCTCCGGGTAAATATCATTTCAAGTTTGTGGTGCGGGAAAACCAGAGCGGGCGGCTGGGATCGTTTGAGACCGATTTTGTCGTCCCCGACATCAGGAAGGCCCCGCTGCGGATGAGCTCGGTGGTCCTGGCGAGCCAGCGCCAGCCCGCCACCAAGAAGACGCAGAACCCTCTGGTGCGCGACGGCAACGAACTTGTGCCGAACATTGCACATGTCTTTACCTCCGACCAGCACCTGTATTTCTTCTACGAGGTTTACGATCCGGCGAAAGACAAGTCTGCGGCTGAACAGCCGCAGGACGCCAAGGAAAAGTCCCCACCCATAAAGAACCCTATTCACCTGCTCACGAACATTGTGTTCTTCAATGGCAAGGTGAAAGCGTTTGAGACGCCGTTGGTTGAGGCGCGGCAGCTCAATGCTTCCGAGCGCAAGGCCGCCGTCTTTCAGTTTGACGTGCCGCTGACGCAGCTCAAGCCCGGCCTGTATACCTGCCAGGTGAACGTGATCGATGACGCCGGCGGGAACTTTGTCTTCCCCAGGCTTCCCATTTTGGTACGGGAAAAGGCGAGCCAGCCGGCAGTGGCCTCGGCGAGCGGCGGCGGAAAATAAAGACTTCAGCGCATAAATGCACTGTGGTTAGTGCAGTTGCGGGATGTTTCACCAAAGCAGGTGTCGAGTTGCTAACGTAACATCACCTCAGTAACTTGTTCGCTCGTTTGTCCGACGGCTAAGGTGGTCATTGCCGGTCACGGCGCAACACCGCTGATCGGAGGAGAGAGCCATGGCTGCCGGAGACATTACGTTCGTTGAATGCCCCTACGGAGATTCCTTCCCGGTGCGGAAAACCTCAAGCCGATCGTCAGGGGTCCAACAGATCGTCTGCCCGCGATGCGGGCACGGTTTCGAGGTGAGGCTGGAAGAGACGGTGGAACGGCTTTCGCGCGAAACCAACCTGATTCTGACAACGGCGGTAACGCGGTTTGCGTAAGAACAGACCGCTAGCTACAGGCGGCTAATTCTCCATGCGATAGACAGGCTCTTCCCATTCATGGCCGTCGAGCTCGTAAAGTAGCATTGTGCCTGGAGGCACCCGCAAACGCACGAGTTCGCGACGGAGCAAAGGCAATCCCTTCACAGCGTCGTAAAGGTCAACATCGATTCCACAGAATTCAATGGAGTCGTAACCATCTTCATCGTCTGCTGAGAGTTGTGATCCTCCTCCCGTTATTGCTCCTAAACTTTCTTTCTCTAAAGTTTCTTGTAAAGGGTCCTCAAACCGTTCTCCACGATCTACTGGATCAATGTCGCCCGGAATTTTGATATACACGAATAGAGGGTTGGCTTGGCTCACTTGATCGACTGGTGTGCTCGAATCAGGATCAAGTCCTAACCAGCCCTTTATTTCTTTCAGGAAGCTCATTTGTAATTCCTTGCTACAGTGGTCGAAACCAACTCATTGCTGTGACCGTTTCAGCAACTCCTCCAGATAACTTCCCCAGATGGCCGGCCAGGAGTGTGTGCCATGGCCGCGCGTCTGGTCCGTGATCGGAAGCAGCACGTACTTGCCATTCTTCACGCGCTGAATGTCGCGATCAATGATCTTGAGTTCAGGAGGGTTGATCATGTCGTCGGCGGAGTTGACGGCGGTCAGCGGTGCGGTGATCTTCTCCAACTGCGGCTCCGGATTGTAGTTCCTTGACGCGTCAAAGTAGTAAAGCATGTCATTAGCGTCAGTGGTCTTGGTGCGCGCGGCGATAAAGTTTTCCAGGAACGCGTCAGCTTTTTCCCGCGTGGGCTCGTCTTTCTGCATTTGCAGCGGCGCGCTGCCCATGAGGAGCAGGACATCGAGCGCAGCCACAAGTCCGCGGGGCTGTTGCTTGTACTCGCCATTGCTCCAGTCGGGATCGGTGCGGATGGAGTCCATGATCATGCGCCGCATCATGCGATTGCGGCCAGCAATCTCCACCGGCTGGCTGGCCAGCGGCATGGCCGCGTCGATGAAATCAGGGTGCTGCTCCGACCACAGCCAGGTGTGCATACCGCCCATCGAGGTGCCCATGACCAGCCGCAGGTGGTTCACGCCAAGCCCTTGCGTGAGCAGACGGTATTGCAGGTCGATCATGTCGTCATACTCGTAATGGGGAAAGCGCATGTGCATCCCGTCACTGGGCTTGCTGGATTCGCCGTGGCCTACGTTGTCCGGCAGGATGATGAAATACTTCGCTGCATCCAGCAGCTGGCCGGGGCCAAAGAGCACGCCGCCGAAATTGGGCGTAAGGAATTGACGCCCGGTGCCGCCGGTGCCGTGCAGGATCAGCACAGCGTTGCGGACTTTGCCACTGGAATCTTTTTGGGGCGTGCCCAGGGTGTAATAGTGCAGCTTGACCTCGGGCAGCTTCTCACCCGACTTGAACTGAAAATCCTTGACCACAAACGTGCCGGATTGCGGCGGTGGGTAGTCGGCGGCGTGAACGGCCATCGCCGTGAATACCGCGAGCATGGCCAGAACTGTGCGACGGAGCTTCATGGGGTTCTCCTGAAAACGAAAAAGCTTAAATCATGGAAGGCGGCAAGGAAAGGACATTGAAAAGCCGTGACCCACGGAACTGCCCGGTGCAGGCGATCCTATTTCCCATAGTTCGTAGAGCGATATTTTTATTGCATTGGCTGGTAACCTCCTGCGGGCCCGCAACTCCATACCAGCGTTACCAGGCCCCAATCCCACATCGTAGCTTCCACTTCCGGGAGAAAAGATACGCAATGAGAGAACATCGCGCTTTCCGAATGATTGCCCATGCAGCGGTAGTACTGCTGCTTACACTCGGCGGTTTTGCTCAATCCAACAATGAGAACAATGCCAGGCCTCTGGCCGTTAACCAGACTGAAGGATTTGCCCAGGGCCAGCTTTTGGTATTCACTTATTTTCAAAATTTCAGCTGCATCCACGAGCCTTTTGACGATCTTGACCACAACGGACAAGTAGCAGCGGAGGACGCAAACGAATTCCAGCGCCCCATCTGTGCCGTGGGACGCAACTCAACCATCGATCCGACGGGAAGGCCAACTAAAAACACTTTGAAGCTGTACGTGATTTCGCCGTTCTTCGGCAATGACACGAACCCCAATGACGCATTTACGCCCGCATTGGGCCAGGCATTGCTGGGTCTTTTTGGATTCATTCCGGAGGCGTTCAAGACGCATCCCACGGTCCCGGTGCAGTGCCCCGAACCAGGCCTGCCGGTCACGCAGCATACGGGCATGCCCAGCACTTGCACCATGCATACCATGCAGACTGATCTGGGGCCCGTGCTGGCCAAGCTCGGGAAAGTACCGCCGAACACCAGCGTGATTGTGCCTACGCTGAACCACAGCCACATCATTGATGGGAAGGATTTTGGACCAGTGTGGTGGGAAGTGATCTCCGTGCTGGTAACGGACCCCAGCGCGTGGCCCAGCGCCGACGGCACCACAGGGATCAACTCACTGGACGCTCTGCGTGCTGCCCAGGCAGCGGGCAAGGCCGCCGCGGACCAGCCAACCAACTTCTTTCTGTTCTTCGACTCGCACCCCGAGGCGCACAACTAACTTCCTTCCTCCACCCTCAATGGGCGCGGAAACTCGCGCCCATGAGGCTCCATAGAAGCATCTAAACGCAGCAGGAGCAATCAAGATGGCAATATCCACGACCTTCAAAAGCAGGCTCAAGGAGAAAGAACAGCTGGCGGAAGGCACCATGGGCTTTTACTTTGCCAGGCCGGAAGGGTTCGAGTTCAAAGCGGGCCAGTACGTTGACGTAACTCTCATTGATCCCCCGGAGACTGATGCCGAGGGCAATATCCGGTCGTTCTCCATTGCCAGCGCGCCGGAAGATCAACACCTGATGGTTGCCACACGAATGCGAGACACGGCATTCAAGCGCGTCCTGCGGGCGGCCCCTTTTGACATCGAGATCGGCATGGAAGGGCCCATGGGTTCATTCACGCTGCACAACAATGCAGCGAAGCCGGCGGTGTTTCTTGCCGGAGGGATCGGCATCACGCCGTTTTCCAGCATCATCCGGCACGCGACCAAGGCCGGGCTCGCGCACCGCTTGTATCTCTTTTACGCCAACCGGAGGCCGGAAGATGCGGCGTTCATGAACGTTCTGAGCGAGCTGGCTAAAACCAATTCCAACTTTCGCTTTATTCCCAGCATGACCGAGATGGAAAAATCCTCACAGAAGTGGAATGGGGAAACCGGTTTTATCAACCAGGGAATGCTGGCCCGGCACCTGCCCAGCCTGCAAGGTCCTATCTATTACGTGGCGGGGCCACCGGCCATGGTCGCCGCCATGCGGCAGATGCTGACGGCCGCCGGAGTGGATGAGGACGACATACGCGCCGAAGAGTTCGCGGGCTACTGAGCGATTGCCGCGAGGCCTTTGCGAACTACAGCCACTTGGTCATCAAAGTTCTTGCGTCTTCTTCGAACCCGCTTTCGCGATAGAGCGATTGCGCCGGTATGTTTTCGCGGCCGACCTCCAGGCGCAACGCCTGCAGGCCGGCTTTTCTGCACATGTCCTCACAAAACGCCACGACAGCCCTGCCCAGTTTTTGCCGGCGGTATGCTTCGTGGAGATAGATCTCGTCCAGCAGAGCGAAGCGGCCCTGAAATTCCAGACTGTAACAATAAGTAAGCGCGAAATATCCGGCCAATTCGTTGCCGAGAAAGATGAGATAGATTTGTCCCAGCCTGGGATCGTTGAGCAGGTCCTTGATGGCGCGCGTTGCGGCCGCGTTTTCAAATACCATTTCCTGCTGCGTGTAGAAGCTGCGCATCATCTCCAGCAGGGCAGGGAGCTCCTGTTCGGAGAGAAGCTGGAAGAGGACGTTCATAGGCGTGATTCTAAATGAATCACGTTTTGTAAAATGCAGCGTGCGTCTATAATGGCCATCCATTTCTAACTCACTGGAGACCTCATGCTTGACCGCAGGGCCTTTCTCGCATTTTGCTCTCGTCTTGGATTGACCTCGACTCTGCTGCCCGGAGTGCTATGGGGCATGGCCGATGAAAAGAACAAGATCACGCGCGAGATGATTGACAGCGCGGCCGCCATCGCCGATGTTCCCATTGCCGATGAATACAAAGAGATGCTGCTGGAAGGCCTCAACGGGTATACCGCAGGGTTTGACGCCATCTACGCGCTGCACATCAAGAACGATGTCGCGCCGGCAGTCCTCTTCGATCCGGTGCTGCCCGGCATGAAATTTGAGACCGAGCGGCATCCGCTGAAGATTTCGGCGGCGCCGAATGTTGCCGGGGCCGCGCCGAAAAACCTTGAGGACGTGGCTTTTTATTCCGTGCGCCAGCTGGCGGAGCTGGTGCGTACCCGGAAAGTTTCTTCGAGCGCGCTGACGGAAATGTACATCGCGCGGCTCAAGCGTTATGACCCGGCGCTGAAGTTCGTGATCACGCTGACGGAAGATCGCGCCGTGGCGCAGTCCAAAGAGGCCGACCGCGAGATTGCGGCAGGGAAGTATCGTGGACCGCTGCACGGCCTGCCGTGGGGCGCCAAGGACCTGCTGGCGGTGAAGGGATATCGCACTACATGGGGTGCGGGCGGGTTTGAAGACCAGAAATTCGACGAGGACGCTACAGTGGTCAAGCGCCTGGACGCGGCCGGCGCCGTACTAGTCGCCAAGCTGACTCTGGGCGCGCTGGCCCAGGGTGACAAGTGGTTCGGCGGCATGACGCGCAATCCCTGGAACACCAAACAAGGGTCGAGCGGCTCTTCCGCCGGTTCGGCTTCAGCGACCGCGGCCGGCTGCGTGGCCTTTGCCATCGGCTCGGAGACCCTGGGGTCGATTTCCTCGCCTTCCACGCGTTGCGGCACCACCGGGCTGCGCCCCACGTTTGGCCTGGTGCCGCGCACCGGCGCCATGGCGCTCTCCTGGACCATGGACAAACTGGGTCCTATCTGTCGCGCGGTGGAAGATACGGCGATCGTGCTCAGTGCGATCTACGGGCCTGACGGTCATGATCGTACTGTGCATAACGTGGCGTTCAACTGGGACGCGAACCTCGATTGGCGCAAGCTGAGGGTCGGCTACCTGAAGGCCGACTTTGAGCTTCAACCGCCGCCGCAACCGCCGGCGCCGAAAGAAGAAAAAGAGCTTACCGCGGAGGAAAAGAAAAAACGGGAAGAAGACGCCGCCAACCAGGCATTGGCCATGGCGCGCCGGGAATATGACCACAAATTCGACCAGGCCGCGCTGGAGAAACTGCGCGCCATGGGCGTGGACCTGGTGCCCGTGGAGTTTCCCAAGTATCCGTATCAGGCCATGCGCAGCATACTGGTGACCGAGGCCGCGGCTGCGTTTGACGACCTGACCCGCAGCGGCCGTGACAAGCTGCTGACCCAGCAAACCAGGGATGATTGGCCCAACACATTCCGCAGCGCCCGCTTCATTCCGGCGGTGGAATACATACAGGCGAGCCGCGCCCGCACGACCGCTATGGAGCTGGCCGCCAAAGTGTTCGAGAAGGTGGATGTAATTGTCGCGCCGACGTTCAGCACACAATTGCTGATCACAAATCTTACGGGACATCCGGCAGTGATTCTGCCGAACGGCTTGCGCGGAGACGATGCTCCCAAGCCGCGCGTGCGCGAAAACGGCGAGGTGGAAGGCGGAGGTCCCGGAACGCCGCTGAGTTTGACCTTCCTGGGCCAGCTGTACGGAGAAGCCAAAATGCTGGCGCTGGCCAAGGCCTATCAGGATGCGACTGACTTTCATCGCAAGCAGCCGCAGTTGGATGTCGATCTCGGGAAATAGCCGGCTGAATATGCGCGTGCATTTCGTCACGGGCGCCGGTTTTGCCCTGACATCTTGCTTGGCTTGTTTTTGCCTATATGGCGTATAGACAAGTAATATTCGGTATCCGATACTAAGTTGGCGCGCGGCGAAGGCCTCCGGTAGCGTCCTCCTCCGCGCAATCATCGAGGAATATTGCATGTTACAGGCCGGACAATGCATCCGCTCGTACCTCAGTGCAAAAGTTTTCATGTTGCGATATCCCAAAATGAAACCTGGACGGCCAGTAACGGCTGAGCAGGGAATTGGGCCTGAATACATAAGAATCTAAGGCAGCGTGCGCTAAATTTCTGAATTCGTGTTCTTGGCGGCCCAATCCTGCCGCAGATGTCAATCGCACAGAATTCTCTCGCAGGCCGATGTGAATACCTTGTGAAATTCGGAAAATTGCGGTTGTTTGCAATTGTTGTGGCGTGTTTGAATTTCTCTTGTACTCTATTGGCAACTTTTGGGCGCAATTCTAAAGAGGTAAATTTGGAGGAAACAAATCATGAAGATGGCAATGCGTCTGTTGGTGTTCACGATGGCTTTGGCAACTGCAGCACCGGCAGGGGTACCGGTACCGACGCCCACACCAGAACCGCCAATCCAGTTGTTATAAGCGGTTTGAAACTGGAAAGGACTTAAGGTACTGTTGACTTGTTCACTGTTGCGCGACCGGTTTACCGGTCGCGCAAAGGATATTGCTAACGAGCGAATTATCCTATGTTCTTCTTTGGTTGCCGATACTAGTTCTCATGCTGGTGTCTGCAATATTCCTTTGGCGAGGAACCTACCGCCAACTTCCGCTTTTCTTTGTCTACGTTCTTTCGGCGTGGATCATTGGTATTGTCAGATATATAGCGTTCCAACTGGGCAAACAGCCATACTTTTACACCTTTTGGATTTCCGAGCTTGCCGCTGCGGTAACAGTTTCCCTCGCTCTCTATGAAGTTTTTCTCCGGCGGCTTTTCATGCGGTTTTACAAAGTCCGTTTCTATCGGAATCTGTTCCCCGCGATTGCCATTGTGATTCTTTTCCTGACGATTATCACTTCTTTGCAGGCGCCGGATAAGCGGGCGGCCTTTCTCATGGCGTCGCGCGGGTTTGATTTTGTGCGCACGTCAGTGCTGGTTTTTTTTGTCGCATTAATGGCGATCATGGGGCGCGAATGGAAAAGATATGACTTCGGCATTGCTCTGGGCTTCGGTCTGCAGGCAGCTGTTGCTCTGGTGAACGCCGCCGTCCGCACCCGGGTTCATTACAAACCCACGATTTTGGGTACGATTGAGGTCATCGCTTATGATGCGGCCTGTCTGATCTGGCTCATCACCTTTTTGAAGCCGGAAAAATCTCTCATTCCAACACCAGCCGATCAACTTACTCCGGAAACGCTCCAGCAAGCTAGAAAATGGGAAGACACCCTCAAGGACTTCATCGCTTCAGGCAAAAAATAATAATTCCTGCGCGGAGAAATATTGCCGATTGTTTTGAGAAGACGCGGAGAGGTTACAGGCTCTCGACCAGCGACTCACGCAAGCCGGTGAACTTCAGGCAGGTCAGGTTGTCGGCTTTATCCTTGAGCTGGGCGTAGGCGGGCAGCAGGCTGGTGGAAACCAGGTTCTGAATATCGTTGCATGTAGTGGCCGAGAACAGTGGAATCCATTGCAGGATGTTCCGCACTTGCAGCACAATCAATCCCATGAAGGTATAGAGCCGCACGTGGACGCCGGCATCGACCATCTCCTGCGCCAGCGATGCAATCAACGAGTTTCCGCTGCGCAATTGGGTATAGCCCACTTGTTGCAGCAGGGCGGCGTTGTGCGCCATGCGCCGCAGGCATTCCATGGTCAATCCAACCTGCTGGCGGTAGATCTTCAATAGCTCTTCCCGTCCGTAGGTTTCCTGTAGATGGCGCTGCTGCGCGGGGCTGATGAGTTCGGAAAGAACCTCTACATTCACGGGCAGGAACGAGCTCATCAAATCACTCAGTTCAACCCCCTTGGACTGTCTCCGCCGCAGGTTCAAAAACGCCGCATACAGAAACAGCAGGAGAATTCCTGCTGATAAGCCGATCCAAATAGTGAACATGGTATTGGACATTCTTCCGTCCCCCGGTGCTACACGCAGGACTCTAACCCCAGGCGTGGCCAAGGTCAATCTAAATTGCTCTCAGACAGAGACACTTTGGTAATTCCGAAACGTCCCAAAATGGAACCTCAGGGGCAGCCCCTAAAAGCCTGATTTTAAGAGGCTTTTCACTGCATACCGGCTGTCTTGGAATCGGCCGGCTTGGCCAGAATAATCGCCGGAACCTCCTGTTTTTTTACGACTTCATTATAAGCAGGCACATCTGTGTTCAAAATCTGCTTCCATTTGGCCAGTTGCTCATCCACTTGCTTGCTCAGCATTCCAAAAACTTCATACGATGCCTGGGTCGGCGCCGAGTCCGCGCTCTCTACCACGCCTCCCAGGGCCACCAGATAGTTGTTCAGACGAATGGGATAATTCAGAACGTCCTGGCCGCTTTTGGCTTTGGTTTGGATCAGAACTTCCTCGACCTCCGTCATTTTCTTGTCCAGTTGCTTGCCCGCTTCGGCCACAGTTTTAGCCTGGGGCTGGTTTTCCAGACGCTTGTTCAGCGCCGTGATCTGGGTCCGGATATCGCGGATCTGGTTCACCGTGTCATGTGTCTGGGTCACACGCTCGCGAATCTTCAGCAGCAGGTCAAACTGCTTTTCCAGGTCCTGCTGTGTGACCTTCAATCGGGGATCGGGCACAATCTCCAGCGGCGTGGTGTACTGCCTGCCGCTGACGGTCAGGCGAACCTGGTATTTGCCAGGCAGGGCCGACGGACCATCGGTATTGCCCGCCCACAGAGGCGAACGCGGCACCCGCGTGGCGCCTTCATAACGCATGTCCCACACAAAGCGGTTCAATCCCGCCTCGGTTGGCAGTCCGCGCTCCGGCGGGCGAAAACCAAAGCCCTCATCGTCGCCCGCTTCCTCGCCCGGTTGTGTCTTGGGAGGATATTTGCGGACCACTTGTCCTTTCTGGTCCAGTATCTCCAGTGTGATGGGAGCACTCTTGGCGCTTTCGCCGGTCTCTGCGGCGGGAGCTTCCGTTTTCGAAGGCACAGGAGCGTTTGCCGGGTTCGCCTGCCCCGGTTCTTTTCCTTCCGCCGATGCCTGTCCTGTTGCGCTTGCGCCTTCGGTTTTCTTTTCTTCCGGCTTCTTCTCTCCCGGTTTTTTCAGCGCCGTCTTCAGCGAGTAATAAATCACAGCTCCTGAGGGAGGGTTCTGTCCGCGCTCTCCACCGCCGCCACCAAAGCCGCCGCCGAACTGTGTATGGTTGGCGGCGCTGGGTGCGTAGAGGTGAACATCCTCACTGGCAATCTCAGACTTGAATTGCTGCAAGGGAGAGAGATCGTCCAGCACCCAGAATGCGCGTCCGTGCGTGGCCACGATCAGGTCGTTGCCGTGAACATAAAGGTCATATACCGGTGATACCGGCAGGGTGCCCTGAAGCGATTGCCAGGTTGCGCCATCGTCCCAGGAGAAGAAAACACCGCGCTCCGTGCCGGCGTAAAGCAGTCCTTTGCGCTTCTTGTCTTCGCGCAGCGCATGGACGAATGCGTCCGCGGGAATGCCGGCGGCAATGCTGGTCCACGTCTTGCCGAAGTCAGTGGTTTTGAAAACATAAGGAGCAAAATCATCCATCTTGTGGCGCTGCACGGAAACATAAGCCGTGCCCGCTGAGAAGGGTGAGGCTTCAATCATGCTCACCGTGCCCCACTCCGGCATTGCCTTCGGTGTGACGTTGGCCCAGTTTTTGCCGCCATCGGTAGTTACGTGCACCAGGCCGTCATCCGATCCGGCCCAGATCAGGTCTTTCTGCACCGGGGACTCCACCACGGAGAAAATAGTGTCATAGACCTCCACGCCCGTGTTGTCCTTGGTGATGGGGCCGCCCGAGGGGATCTGCTTGCTCTTCTCATTGCGCGTCAGGTCGGGACTGATGATCTGCCAGCTCATGCCCTCGTCCGAAGACTTAAATAGGACCTGCGCGGCGAAGTACAGCGTTTTGGGATCGTGCGGAGAGAACACAATGGGCTCGGTCCATTGGAAGCGGTATTTCTGGTCGGCCGCTGCCGCGCCAATAGGATTGATCGGCCACGGCGTTACATTCTGTGTCTCCCCGGTGCGGTGGTCATAGCGGGTGATTTCTCCGCCGTAAGAGCCGGCGTACACGATCTCCGGGTCCCGCGGATCAGGCGCGATGTAACCGCTTTCGCCGCCGCCGACGGCGTACCAGTTTGTGCGGTCGATCCCACCCGACGCCGCGCTGGCAATGGCCACGGAAGAATTGTCCTGCTGCGAACCGTACATGTAATAGGGAAAGCGATTGTCGGTGGTGACGTGGTAGAACTGCGCCGTCGGCTGCCCGGCCTGGTTCGTCCAGCTTGCGCCGCCATTGGTGCTTACGTTGGCTCCACCATCGTTTGATTCAATCATTCGGTTGGGATCATTGGGATCGATCCACAATCCGTGATTGTCGCCATGCGGCACGCGGATGGGCCTGAACGTGCGCCCACCATCATTGGAGCGATACATCCCCGTATTCAGCACGTAGACACCATCGGCGTTGCGGGGGTCGGCAAACACGTGAGTGTAGTAAAAAGCCCGCTGGCGATACTGGCGATCGCTGTTCGTCAGCGTCCAGCTGTCGCCGCCGTCGTCGGAGCGAAAGAGTCCTCCTTTATCGGCTTCCACCAGCGCCCACACGCGGTTGCCGCTGTACGCAACGGCCACGCCAATGCGCCCCAATGTGCCGTCAGGCAATCCATGGCCGGTAAGGTGCCTCCAGGTGGTTCCGCCGTCCGTGCTGCGGTAAAGTCCGCTGCCCGGCCCGCCGCTATCCATCCCCCAAGGCGAACGCCGCGCTTGCCATAGCGACGCAAAAATTACGTTAGGGTTCGTAGGATCCAAAGCCAGATCGATACCGCCGGAGTTCTCGTCCTTGTAGAGGACCTTGGTCCAGTTTTTTCCGCCGTCGGTGGTGCGATAGACGCCGCGCTCCGGGTTGGCGCCAAAGGGATGACCCAGCGCCGCCACGTAAGCGATGTCAGGGTTCTTTGGGTGCACCGCAATGCGTCCAATGGCGCGCGTGTCGCGCAGGCCAACGAAGTTCCAGGTCTTGCCCGCGTCGATCGACTTGTACACGCCATTTCCGTTGATGATGTCGCCGCGGATACAGGCCTCGCCCGTGCCGGCGTAGATCACATTCGCATCAGAAGGCGCCACGGCAATCGCACCGATCGATGGCGCCATGTCTTTTACTTTGTCCGTCAACGGCCGCCATGTGAGTCCGCCATCCGTCGTCTTCCACACTCCACCGCCCACGCCGCCGAAGTAATAAGTGTGTGCGTCGCCCACTACGCCGCTTACCGCGAGCACACGTCCGCCGCGGAACGGCCCGACCAACCGCCACGTCAAGCCATGCCATGGTCCCTTCGCTTCTTCCTGATCGCCTTCGGCCGGCTGCTTGCTCGCTCCTGCCGGCTCTGCTTCCGTCTTCTTTTCCTGGCCCGCCGCCGATGCGGCTTGCCCCTTCTTTCCTGGATTCGTTTGCCGTGGCTTTGTGTCCGTCTGTCCAAATACGCAAGCACAAAACAGCATCATGGCGACCAACAACGCCGGCCAGCGGTGGCTTACAACTTTTTTAGCTTTAGCGGAAGCAGCGCAAGACATTTGTAGCCCTCTCCGAAGGAACAATATTTAGGGAACTGCACATTTTTTGGAACTGCACATCCTAAATTCAGGCGGCGGTAAATACAATCACACGCTGAGCCGTCAACGATAGGGCCCAGAGCTCAGATCAGACATCCAATGGAGCGTGTAAACAATTCATTCTATTGTTTTTATATAAATAATTAGAAAATCTTAATTTTTCCTTGACACCGTCTTCAGAGTTGCTGTATTTTTCGCAGTGCTTTGTCGTCTTCAGAACGCGGAAGCGTGAAGCAGTAAGAAAACCACCTCAATCAGCACGCTGATCTTCGTACCCGTCACCTTTTGGCAGACAAGCCTTAATCGTCTGCAGTAACGGCTGGGATCCTCACCGCAAGCCAACTATCACATTGAAACTCCGAGGAGGAACTCGTAATGACGAGGCGGAAACTTCCCTTGTTGCTGTGCATCGCTGCCCTGGCTGTTGCATGCGCTATCGTAGGCATCTTCCGTTGCTCCTCCGAACGAAGCGGGCTACTAACGGTTGAGTTCACTTATTCCCAAAATGGAACACACGCGTCGATTTATGAGGGTTTTTTAACCCTATGACATTGACTCACAATCCTGAGTTGCTGTATGTTGGGCCCGCTTTCTCTATGCTGGCGTTGCGCTTGCAACGTAACAGGCAGAGGGGCATAAATTTTCCCACCGTTCATTTTTGGCAGACAAGCCCTAATCGTCTGCAGTGCGGCCGAGTTCTCGTTGCAAAAGACATTCCGAAAAAATTAGGAGGAACTCGTAATGACGAGGCGGAACATCTCTGTATTAACGCTCACAATCGCAGCGCTTTTCCTGACTGGAATGGCGTTTGCTCAAGTCGTCGACCCCGGCGTTCGTGGCGGCGCGGCAGGCGCCGGCCAGCCGCTGGCATCGGTGTCGGCCAATCCCGCCGATCTGGCCTTTTTCAATGCCGGACTCGGTCAGTTCAACGAAAGTCAGACCGTTACGGGAGACAACGTCGGTCTCGGACCCCGGTTTAATCTCGACTCATGCGGTGGATGCCACGCCCAGCCGGCCACCGGCGGCACCGGTCCAGCCGTCAATCCTCAATTCACGATCATCTCCAGGGGCATCGCCAGCAGCGCTACCAACACCCGTCCGGCTTTTATTACGCAGAATGGCCCGGTGCGCGAAGCCCGCTTCCCGTTCTTCTTTAACGCTAACGGTACGGCCAACCTCAATAACCCGAACGGCGGCGTCGAGACCATATTCACGATAGCCGGTCGCGCCGATTTGGCGGCGGGCAAGACTTGCGCCGGTTTGCCGCAACCTGGTTTTGCCCAGGCGGCGGCGGCCAACAACCTGATCTTCCGCATCCCTACGCCGGTGTTTGGCTCGGGCTTGATGGCGAACATTGACGACTCGACCCTGTTGAACAATCAGGCAGCCCAGGCCGGCAATGCTTTCGGCATCGCCGGGGACTTCAACCATAACGGCAATGACGGCACCATCAGCCGCTTTGGCTGGAAGGCGCAGAATAAATCGCTGATGATCTTCTCCGGTGAGGCTTACAACGTGGAGATGGGCGTCAGCAATGAACTCTTCACGCAAGACCGCCCGCTGCCTGGCGAAGGCGGGTCCGGTGGAACCGGGGGTAGAGGTTTTGCGGCCAACTGCCTGAACACTGCCGGGGTCGGCTACCCGGAGGACATCACCCACTCCGACGGCACCGACGCTTCGAGCAGCTCCAGCGATGTTACGCTGTTCGCGGTCTTCATGCAGTTCCTCGCCCCGCCCACGCCTTCCACGACGGTTCCCGGCGGCGCTACTTCGATCAGCCGCGGACGCACTCTCTTTAGCTCCGTTGGATGCGCGGTCTGCCATACGCCATCGCTCACAACTCAGCCGTCGCAATTGACGGCGGGCTTGGGCAATGCCACTGCCAACCTGTTCTCCGATCTTGAGATCCACCACATGGGCACAGGGTTGGCGGACAACGTCTCGCAGGGCGGAGCCGGCGGAGACCAGTTCCGCACAGCGCCGTTGTGGGGACTGGGACAGCGCATCTTCTTCCTGCACGATGGCCGCACCACCAACCTGGTCACAGTCGTCAATGCGCACGGCAGCACCGGATCGGAAGCAAACGCCTCGCTCAACGCGGCCGCCGCTCTGAGCTTGACCGACCAGCAGAACCTGATCAATTTCCTGCGCTCGCTGTAAACCGCAATTTGGTCACAAACTCTCCGGGCGGGACCGAACCTGGTCTCGCCCCGGTTTTTGCAGGAACGGTATGATCCTGGTTTTAGCCAGGAGCCAGCAGCTTGGTTTTAGGAGGAAGAGAAGTATGCAGTCCAGACGTTCCGGTTTCCTGATCGTTATTTGCCTGTTGGCATCGTTCGTGGCCTGGGGTCAAAGCATCCAACCAGCCCAGATCCAACCAGCCCAGGATGCCCCAATCCAAAATGCCCCAACCCAGAAAGCTCCGGCGCAAAATACCCCGGTCCAGCCTGATTCCGCGATGAATGGCGGCGATTTTTCCACTGTCAGCCATCCCAAGCCCGAGGAAATCGTTCCCAAAGACACCATCATCGTCAAGGGCGCATGGTCGAGCGCCAGCGATTCCACAACCCCGTTGCCGGAAACCGCGGCCTTGACCAACAATGTCTTCACCGACCCATATTTTGGCATCACCTACCCTCTGCCGCCGGGCTGGATGCAGAAGTTCGCGCCACCGCCTCCGTCGAATTCCGGGAGGTACGTGCTGGCGCAGCTAGGCCGGAGCGGTAGCTTCGAACTGGGCCAGAGCGACAGCTCCAAAGGGGAGAACACGGGCAGTATCATGTTCACCGCCCAGGACATGTTTTTTACGCCGCTGCCCGTCGCCAATGCGCGGCAGTTTGTGAACTACTCCAAAAACCATTTGCCGGAATACTACCAAGTGGAACTCAAGCCCACGCAGACCACAATCGGCGGCCAGTCCTTCACGTTCTTTGCCTATTGGTCTCCGGATGCGGAGCTGCACTGGTACGTGCTGGCCACCCAGATTCGCTGCCACACCGTGGAAATCGTATTGATGAGCCGTAATCCCAAGGCGTTGCAGGAACTGGTCCTGGATATGAGCAACAAAATGAAATTGCCGGCGGAGGCCAGCTCAACCGGAGGCACGGGCGGAGGCAATTTCCCCGTGTGCATCAAGGACTACGCAGCCGGTGACAATGTGCTTGAGCGGGTTGAGCCCGTGCTTACGCAGCAACGGTATAACCCAATTCCCGTGCGCATCATCATCGATAAGGCAGGCAAGGTCAGGCACATCCACTTTCTGAGCGCGTATCCGGAGCAGCAAAAGGCGATCAACGATGCCTTGAAGCAGTGGCAGTTCAGGCCTTACGAACGGAACGGGCAGCGAGTTGAGGTTGAAACCGGCATCATGTTTGGCGCAGCCCCCCCGGCTGTTCTGGCAACTGACCGGGCGACGGACTGATCTGGAGCCAAAGACATGCGAAGGTTTTCGAATGAAGGTCGTCAGGCCACGGCGCCCGCCCTTTTTAAGGTTCGAAAAGAAGGATTGTTGTGGAAGCAATCCTTAGGACATTGTTGTCATGAATATCCGTTCTGGAATTAAGAGCACTCTCTTGCTGGTTTGCGGCGCTTATGCACTCTCGGCTTTTGCCGCCGATACAATCGCAGGTATTGTACACAACCGGACTACCGGCAAAGCAGCCGCCGGTAATGAGGTCATCCTGCTGCGCTTGCAAAATGGCATGGAGGAAGAAGCCAGGACACGGACCGATGCCAAGGGTGCGTTTAGCCTGCGATTGGCCTCTGCCGATGCCCCCCACGTTGTCCGGGTACTGCATCAAGGAGTCAACTACGATCAGACTGTGAATGGCAACGGACCTCTGGAGGCCGCGATTTTCGATGCTGTTCCACGCATCCGCGACCTGCAAGGCAGCCTTGGCATCGCCCAGGTGGAATCGGATGGCCAGATGCTGAAGGTCACGGAGATGTATAGCATCACCAATGATTCCGTTCCACCGGTCACGCAATCCGGGCCGCGCAACTTTGAGATTTCCATCGCGCCGAAAGCCACGCTGGATTCGCTGGAGGTGAAGAAGAGCGGCGGCGTCTGGGTAAACCTTGCGCCTGTTCCGGTCAAAGGGCAGCAAGGGCGTTACGCCGTGGATTTTCCCATCAGGCCGGGAGACACCCTGTTCAAGTTTGTCTACCATCTGCCCTACAGCGGTCCCACCAGGTTGCAGGTAAAGCTGCCATATCCGATCAGGAATTTTGCGGTGATGCACCCTCCTTCCATGCTCTTCAAGCCGTCGTCTGCCCAGGCTTTCACCAGCCCTGGCCTGGCGCAGGGCCTTCGCGTTGAACAGGCGGTCAGTAAATCTGTGGTGCGTGAAGTGCCTGAGTTTGAGATCTCCGGGATCGGCTTAGCGGCGCCGTCCCAGGCCGCAAAGGCTTCATCGGCGATGGATCCCGCGCCCGCTGCTGCTTCCCCTCCCAAGCCTGACACGCCTGCCTCGGTCACTCTTACGTCTGTTCCGGGCCGGGCGGAAAATGGAATGTGGATCCTGCTTAGCGGGATTGCCGCGCTCCTCACCGCGATCGCATACGCGGTCTGGAAAAAGCGAAAAAAAATGGCTTAAGTTGTGCGTTTCGCAGAGAAGGCGGTCTTTCGCTCATCAACATTGTACGGAAATGACCGCAGCGCCCCTCATTCATCAACGTGAATGTTCGGAGTTCGTGTCATAACTCTTAACTTGTACCGGTCCTCGAATGACAATTCGCTGATGTGGAGCACCGTGCCGTTGTGGGGCCCACGCGGGTGCGGCTGATGCATGATCTGCAGACCTTCACCCGGAACGAAGCCATTATGCGCCATGCCGCCGAAGCCACGGGAGTGATCAACAACTACCGTGCTCTGAGCACAACGCAGAAGAACCAGCTGATTACGTTCCTGCAATCTCTGTAGAGTTTTGCGTTACTATTTCCGGGCGGGCCTCACTTCAAAGGGCTCGCCCATTTTTCAATCCAAGCAACGGGGACCCAATATGAGCCGCACGAAATTTTTATTTCTCGTACGTCTCGCTCTAGCCGCCGCCATGTTCGCAGGGCTGCAGGGTTGCAGCAACAAATCTTCCAACAGAGAAGCGCTGGTGGAAAAGCCGATTCCTGTTTCCACGCCGCAACCTGTACCTGCGGCCGCCACGCCCATGCCTAAGCTGCTTCCGCCGACGCAGGCCGAAGTGGAAGCTGCGTTCCACCGCGTGTTCGGCGATAGCCTGATCGTCTCCAAATCCAACCGCCCATTTTTCATCGTCGGCGACTTCAACGGCGACGAAGCTGAAGATCTCGCCCTGATCGCGCGTCCCGCGCCCGGCAAACTGCAAGACGTCAACAGTGAACTCTCCAACTGGACCATTCAGGACGCTGACAAAGCGATGATTCCCTCCGCGGCCAAGAAGGTCGTGATTCCACTCAATGAAGCGCGGCCCACGGTTGCCAATGGCGAAGAAGTGCTGGCGATTATCCACGGCTTCGGCCCGAGCGGTTGGCGAGGCCCAGACGCGCGCCAGGCTTATCTGATCAAGCACGCAGCCGCCACACTCCTGGGAACAGCTCCCTCGATCAGCCAGAAAGCCATCCGCGCCATGCACTTGCCTGTCGAAACCGAGATCATCAAGCAAGTGCGCAACAACAAGAAAGGTTTCCTCTTCTGGACAGGCGGTGTTTACGCCTGGCATCCCAGCGAAGGATAAAACTTTTCTGGCCGGCGCATTATTACAAGCGGGGGCAGCGCAGGCGCTCATCTTGGTGCCGGTGACCAAAGGCCATCTACCAACGACCTCATGCCAGCCGGCGCAGTTGAACTTATGATTGGGAGTGGAAGGGCCGTTTGGACCGTACTCCCCATGGAACTAGCAGCCGAAAATAAACTGAGCGCCTCACAACACTATTCGCCGACGTCCACGCCAGTGCTGGATGTCTTTCGCCCGCTGCCGCCGCAGACCCAAGAGAGTCTGAGCGCGGGGGAATATTTTCTGGCCAGCAGCCTGGTGATCCTCACCCTGGTTGGCCTGCCCAGCCTGCGCGCCGTCATTGAAACCGCGCCTGCCTGGTGGGCGGCAGTCCTGCCGCTTGTTGCTGCCCTGACCGCGGGAATCACCCATGAAGCAGGACATGTGCTGGCCGGCTTGTTTTTGGGCTTCAAACTCAAACGGATCAGAATTGGCCCGCTGCAACTGGGCAAGCATGTGAACTGCCGCGAGCCCTACTGTGGAGACGTGCTTACACTCGGCGTGGCAGTGCTTGAGCCGCGCGAGAACATAGAGGACGATGCCGCGCTGCGCCGCCGCTTGTCCATTTTGCTGCTCGGCGGACCGCTGGCCAGCTTCATGTTGGCGGGAGCGCTGGAGCTGTCGTTGGCCGTGGCGCAGCCGGGTTTCCTGGCCACTTTCGGCATGCATGTGGGTGCTGCGTTTTCCGCGCTCTTTGCCATCGCCGCTCTTCTGCCTGACGTCAACCGCCGCGGTAATTTCTCTGACGGAGCTCGTCTCCTGATGCTTCTGAAAAATGACGGCAAAGCGGAAAGATGGTTTTCCAACATCCGCAGCCAGATCGCCCTGAACCAGGGACGCCACCCGCGCGATTGGGACCAGGTCTGCGTTGGCCGCGCTGCCGCCGTCAATGACGATTCACGCGATGCCTTTGTCGCCCGCTGGCTGGCTTACCTGTGGGCTGCCGAGCGCCAGGACATTACCTGCGCCACCAAGTATCTGGAAGGCGCACTGGAGGTACTGGCTTACTCCACGCCCAAGCTGCGCGACCATTTGTTCCTGGAAGCCGCGGTCTTTCAGGCGTGGTTCCGTGACAATCCTTCCAAAGCGCTGTTTTGGGTCTATCGTATTCGCAGCAAAAAACTCACCCGGCTGCAAAAGCTGCGGCTCGACATAGCGCTGCTCTGGGCGGAAGGCCGCCTGTTTGACGCCTGGGAGAAACTCGGCACCGGCTATCTGGCCGAGCTGCGCGAGCTGCCGGCTTCACCGGGACGTACGCTGGCCGAGGAGAGCGCCGCGGAATGGAAGCGCCAGATGGAGTCGCGCATGCTCACGCGCGCCTGGCGCAGCATGTATTCGCTCTCACGCCAGCTTGAGCCGTCCGCTTTGCAGGAAGCATTCGCAGCGCCGCAAAACCAGAAAATTGCTTCGTGGTAACATCTTTTTGTGTCCGCTTCCAGGAAACTGCAGCGAGGGGGGCGTGTAAAATCGCGGCCTCGCTCAAGCGCCACTCATCTGGTGGTGATTACCGGCATGTCAGGTTCCGGCAAGGCCTCAGTGCTCAAGGCGTTTGAGGACCTGGATTATTATTGCGTCGACAACCTGCCTATTGACCTGATCCCGCGATTTGCCGACCTGGCCAAGCAATCCGCGGAAATCGAAAAAGCCGCACTGGTGGCCGATATCCGCGAAGGCGAGCAACTGAAGCGCCTGCCCCGGATCATTCAGGCTTTACGCAAGCAGCTCAAGACTACCGTGCTTTTCCTGGAGGCGTCCGATGACGCCCTGCTGCGCCGCTTCAGTGAGACCCGCCGTCCCCACCCGCTGGGAAAAGATTCCACGGTGAAGAACGCGCTCAAGAAAGAGCGCCGCATGATTCAGCCCATCCGTGGCCTGGCGGACATGGTAGTGGACAGCTCCAGATTCAATGTGCACGAACTTCGTTCGCACATCACCGCCAAATTTACCGCCGGCAACACCGACAAAGACATTCTGGTTTCCATTGTCAGCTTCGGATACAAGGCCGGAGTGCCCACCGATGCCGACCTGGTCTTTGATGTCCGCTTCCTGCCCAATCCCCACTTTATCCCCGCATTCCGCCCTTATACAGGACGCCACCCGCAGGTGGCCAAGTACATTCGCTCGTTTCCGCAGACGCAGGAATTTATCGATCGCATCTCCGCCCTGCTGGTCTACCTGATTCCGCATTATGTGCGCGAAGGGAAGAGCTATCTCACCATCGGCTTTGGCTGCACCGGAGGCCAGCATCGGTCCGTGCTCATCGGCGAGGAAGTAAAGAAGCTTCTCGCGAGGGCCGGATACCGGGTCAAAGTCATCCACCGCGACGCTCCCAGGTAATTAACAATACTTTACTTTCATGCAGACCTCCTCGACGGAGCCGCACTCCTTTAGAATGGGGAGAATGTTCTCTGCCGCCATGGGTAGCTTATGCGACAACTGACGCGGTTGTTGGCATATCTCCGTCCTTACCTGCCGCATTTCATCGGCTCTGTTCTGCTGATGGCGGTGGTGGGGCTCATGGACGCTTTTCGCATTCTGCTGATGGGCCCCATTATCGACCGGGTGCTGAATCCCTCTTCGCCCAGCCGCGCGCTCATGCTGTTCAACATCCCGGGGACGCACCACGTGGTGTACCTGCAGGATTTTGTTCCCCAGCATTTTCGCAACCCGCTCACCGTGGTGGCCGTGGCCCTGGTGGGGACCGCCCTGATCAAGGGAGTGTGCGACTATATCGGCACCTACCTGGTGAATCACGCCGGTTTTGGCCTGATCACCGACCTGCGCAACCGTTTGTATGACACGATTCTCCAGCGCTCCATTTCCTTCTTTTCACGCCACTCCACCGGCACCCTGGTTTCCACCGTGGTCAACGACGTGGAAAAGGTCCAGGTCACGCTGACCATCGCGCTGGCCGAATTCCTGCAGCAGTTTTTTACCCTGGTTTTTCTGATTGGCGTTGTTGTCGTGCTGGGACACAAGCTGGCGCTGGTGCTGCTGATCTTCGTTCCGTTCGTGATTGTTTCAGCCGGTAAGATCGGGCGGCGCGTGCGCTCCACCACCCGCAAGGGACAGGACAAGCTCGCCGACATCCAGAACATTCTTCATGAGAGCATTGCCGGCAACCGGATCGTGAAGGCCTTCAGCATGGAGCAATGGGAAAGCCGGCGCTTTGCCGCCGCTGCCAAAAGGCTCTTTCGCGCCAACCTGAAATCGGTGGCGGTGCAGGCCGTCAGCTCTCCGCTCATGGATATCATCGGCGCGCTGGCCGGGGCACTGCTCTTGTGGATTGGCCGCAGCCAGATCAAGACCGGCGAGATGACCGCAGGCGCCTTCATCGCTTTCATCATCGCGGTCTTTCGTCTCTATGATCCCGTGCGCAAGATGGCCTTCTTCAACAACAGCTTCCAGCAGGCGCTGGGCGCCTCGCAGGAAATCTTCCGCTTTATTGACGAAGAAGATGACATCCGGGAGCGGCCCAATGCCATCGTGCTGCCCGCTTTCCGCGAGCGTGTGCGTTTTGAGAATGTCAGCTTCTCTTATACCGGGGCCAACGGCTCGGAACCGGAGATCCTGCACAATGTGAATCTGGAAACGCGCGCCGGCGAAATTGTCGCCATCGTTGGCTCCAGCGGCGCAGGCAAGACCACGCTGGTTAATCTGATTCCGCGGTTCTTTGACGTGACCGCGGGGGCCATCAAGCTTGACGGCCACGATATCCGCGAAGTTACCCTGGCTTCGCTGCGCGCCCAGATTGGCGTGGTGACCCAGGAAACCATCCTCTTCAATGACACAGTGCGCAACAACATTGCCTACGGGCAGCCGGGTGTCACCGAGGAAGCGGTGATTGAAGCCGCCCGGGCCGCGCTGGCCCACGATTTCATTCTCCGCCTGCCCGAAGGCTACAACACGATCATCGGAGAGAAGGGCCTGCGGCTTTCCGGGGGCGAGCGCCAGCGCATCGCGATTGCCCGCGCGCTGCTCAAGAATGCGCCCATCCTGATCCTGGACGAGGCCACCTCGGCGCTCGATACCGAGTCCGAGTCGCTGGTGCAAGGCGCCCTGCAGAACCTGATTTCCGGCCGCACCGTCTTCGTGATCGCGCACCGGCTGACCACCGTCCGCCACGCCGACCGCATCGTGGTCCTGGAAGGCGGCCATATCACTGACTCCGGCACGCATGAAGACCTGCTGACCCGCCTGGGTACATATCGCAAATTATATGAATTGCAGTTTATGGATTTAGACGCCAAAATGGGTGACGAAGCCGGCGCAGTTGCCCGCGAGCCCGGATTTAAAAACTAAAGGCCCAAAAACCAAGGTCCCAAGAACAAACTATGTCTATCCGTTCCATGACCGGATTCGCGCAGGTGAAGTCCCACGCAGGTGAGGGGACTTCGTTCACTCTCTCGTTAAAGTCCGTCAACCACCGTTTTCTCGATCCTCAGCTTCGGCTGCCCATGGAGATGGACGAGTTGGAGATGAAGATGCGCCGGGTGCTGAAAGAAAGGATGGCGCGCGGACACGTGGAAGTCACGCTCAGCGTGGAGCGCCGCGGCGGCCAGGGGTATGAGTTCAATCGCGAACTTGTGGGCGGCTATGTTGAGGCGTTTCGCAAGGCAGCGCGCGAGTTCGGCACGAACGGTGAACCCGATCTGAATAACGTATTTCGCATGCCCGGAGCGCTGGGCGCCATGACGCCGCTGGACGGCAACTTTGAAGCCGCCGTTCTGGCTGCACTGGACCAGGCCATTCAGAAGCTCAACGTCATGCGCGAACAGGAAGGCCGCGGCATGGAAGCCGAGATGCGCCGCCGCCTGGCCGCGCTGGAGCAGGCCACGGCCGAGGTTGCCAAGCTGCGGGCCACGGTCTCCAGGGCTTACATGGAGAAGGTGCGGTCACGCATGCAGGAACTGCTGGAAAATGCCGACCAGGACCGCATCCTCCAGGAAGCCGCCATCCTGGCCGAGCGCAGCGACATTGAGGAAGAGCTGGTCCGCCTGCACACCCACATCGACCACTTCCGCAAACTGCTGGACCAGGGCGGGGAAGTAGGCAAAAAACTGGACTTCCTTTTGCAGGAGCTGAACCGCGAAGCCAACACGCTGCTCTCAAAGACTTCCGGCGTCGCCGGCGAAGGACTGCGCATCACCGAACTCGGCCTGCAGATGAAGTCGGAGATTGAAAAGTGCCGTGAGCAGGTGCAAAACCTGGAATGAGCGGCATCCTCTATATCATTTCCGCGCCCTCCGGCTCCGGTAAAACCACGCTCGTTAACGAACTGCGGCAATACGTGCCGAACCTGGAGTTCTCCGTCTCTTACACAACACGCCCGCCGCGGGGCAGCGAGCAGGATGGCCGCGAGTATCATTTCATCACCCGCGGTGAATTTGAGGCGATGATCGAGCGCAACGAATTTCTGGAACACGCGCAGGTCTTCGGCAACTACTATGGGACCACCAGGTCCATCCTGGAGCAGGCCAGGGAACGCGGCAACAACGTGCTGCTGGATATCGATGTGCAGGGCGAGCGCCAAGTAAAGCAAAAAATGCCCGACGCCGTGAGCATCTTCGTCTTGCCGCCCAGCCGCGCCGAGTTGGAGTCGCGCTTGCGCAAGCGCAGCCTGAGCGAGAACGTCCATGCCGAAGAGGTGATACGCCGCCGCCTGGATACGGCCCGCCGGGAGATTGAGAACTATCCCAATTACGATTATATTTTGATCAACGACCGCCTGGAGCAGTCAGTGGACAAGTTGCAGGCCATCGTCCTGGGTGAGCGCATCAGGCGTTCGGGTAAACCTCCATCCCCGGAAGAAAAACACTACTTAGTCACGGCGGAGAAATGCCTGAAGGCGAACATGGAAGGCAAAATCAGGGATATTCTGGCCTCCTTCGACGTGTAGTCCCGCCGCTAAACGCAAAGGTGATCGGTTTATGAAGCTGAAAGACGGATTTGACAGCAACTATCGTTATGTTCTGGTGGCCGCCCGCCGCGCCCGCCAGCTCTCCGGCGGCGCTCCGCCGCTGGTGGAAACGCATGCCCGCAAGCCTTGCAAGATCGCCCAACAGGAAATTGACGCCGGCAAAATCCAGTTCATCGTAAACAGCAAAAAAGAAGAGGCGGCCGTCGCGGAACCGCCTGCTGCAGAAGAAAGCAAATAGGCCTTTCAGTCAGGTCCACGAAAATCGTGGGGCACAGCCGCTCCCGGCCGTGTTGAGCCGCCTCACTCCCGTCACTATGCCTCCACTTGCGCCAGGATTACAATCTGTCTATGAAGATCGCTCTGGGCGTCACCGGGGGAATCGCCGCATATAAGGCGGCCGAACTCGTGCGCCTGCTGCAGGACCGAGGCGTTCGCGTGCAAGTGGTGATGACCCGCGCCGCCCAGGAATTCGTCCGGCCGCTGACCTTTGCCGCGCTCAGCGGTGAGAAGGTGATTACGGACCTGTTCGGCGCCGGGGCTGAAGACCCCAATATCGATTCCGCTGTCGAGCACATTGCCGTGGCCCAGGCCATTGACGCGCTGGTGGTGGCGCCCGCCACGGCTGACGTGATCGCCAAGTTCGCTCACGGCGAAGCCAATGACTTTCTGACGACATTGTTTCTTGCCACCACCGCTCCGGTCGTTGTCGCACCGGCGATGAACGTCAACATGTGGGAGAACGCGGCCACCCAGGCCAACATTCAGACCTTAAGAGCGCGTGGCTTTAGCGTTGTGGAGCCTGACAGCGGTTATCTGGCCTGCGGCATGATCGGCGCAGGCAGGCTAGCGGCGAATGAAACCATTGTCCAGGCTGTGCTCAAAGCCTTGCGCGCAGAGCAGGACCTGGCCGGCGAGACCATGCTGGTTACGGCCGGCCCCACGCGCGAGCCCATTGACCCGGTGCGCTACATCGGCAACAGGTCCAGCGGCAAGATGGGTTATGCCCTTGCGGAAGCTGCCTTGCGCCGCGGCGCTAAAGTCATTCTGATTTCCGGCCCAACGGCGCTCACGCCGCCTTCGTCCGCGGAAGTGATTCAGGTGCAGACGGCGCAGCAGATGCGCGCCGCCGTGATGGCCCATCTTGAGCGCGCTACCACGGTGATCAAGGCCGCAGCGGTTGCGGACTTTACCGTGCGCTCCGCGGCCGGTGAGAAGATCAAACGCAAGGGCCCAATGTCCCTGGAGCTGGAGCCTACCGCGGATATCCTGGCTGAGGTCGGCGCAAAGAAGGGCAGCCGCATCGTCGTGGGATTTGCCGCCGAGACGAGCAACGTCCTGGCCAATGCGCGCAAGAAGCTCGAAAGCAAATCGCTCGATGCCATCGTGCTCAATGATGTCTCTCAACCGGGCATCGGTTTTGATTCTGAGCGCAACGCGGTCACCATCCTGACGCATGCCGGCGCGGAAACTGTGCCGGAAACCAGCAAGTGGGAAGTAGCACACCGAGTGCTGGATGCCGTGGTGAAGTTGAAAGCGGAACGGGCGGCGCATTCTGCGCGCCGTTGATCCTGCCCCTCTTGCGGTAAACTGGTCGTCCATGCCCAAGCCTCTCGACCCACAGACCAAAAAGCATCTAGCCTCTCGTGTAAATTACTACCGCGAGATGGGCATCCACGATTTCTATCGCCGCCCGGTGGAAGAGGGAGCTGAGCTTGCCCTTACCCCTGTGGCTGAAGACGCGCCGGTGAAAGCTCCAATCCCCGCAAAGCCCCCGCCGGTCATCACTGACAAGCCCTCGGCCTTGAAGGCCATTCGCGAAGACATCGGCGACTGCACACGCTGCCGCCTGCACAAGGGCCGGACAAACCTTGTCTTTGGCGTGGGCAATGTGAATGCCGACCTGATGTTTGTGGGCGAAGGCCCCGGCGCCGATGAAGACGCCCAGGGAGAGCCATTCGTGGGACGCGCCGGACAGCTTTTGAACAACATGATTGCAGCGATGGGAATCAAGCGCGCGGATGTGTACATCGCCAACGTGGTGAAGTGCCGTCCGCCGGGGAACCGCACGCCGGAAAAAGACGAATGCGACACATGCTCGCCGTTCCTGATGCGCCAGATTGACGTGATCAAGCCCAAAGTGATCGTCGCCTTAGGAGCGGTGGCGGCAAAAAATCTGCTGGCCGTGAATGATTCCATGGCCAACCTGCGCGGCCGCTGGTATGACTTCAGAGACACGAAGCTGCTGGTGACCTATCATCCCGCTTACCTGCTGCGCGATCCGCGGCAGAAAAAAGAAGCGTGGAAAGATTTGCAGATGGTGATGAAGTTTCTGGGACTGAAAGCGCCGGCCAAGAGCCCTCAGGAATGATACTGTTCCGGCTTGCTCTTCGAGTTCACTATCACCGGTTCGCCAGGATCCGCGGAAGGCTACTGCTTTTCCAAGTTAACTGGCTACCATTTTGTTGATTTTCCAATCCTTTCTCCTCCTATAATTCAGTCAGGACCCTAAAGCACTTATGTGATTCATCTGGTACCGTTTTGGCGGAACTGTAAGCGGCCAGCCGAAATCCTAGTCCCCAAATCAAAAGGATGGATGACTTATGCAAACGGTGACACCACCTTTGTTCACGATTGGATATCTGCAATCACTTGTTAGTCCAAACGGCGTCTGGTTTAGAGAGAACTCACCCCACGCGATGGCTGGCAGGTGCCTTCTGGATTCTATGGAATATCTGCGCGCCGATTTAACCGTTCCAGGGCAATTTCGCCAGTTGGCTAATGCACACGCCGTGCGTCTGGTGACGGTCTGCCTTTCGGACAAATCCATCAATAGGCCGGAACGCCTAAAGCGCATGGGCCGCCGCATCAATGAAGTATTACAACTACTTCATTCGAACCGTAACACTGATCCCCCTTTTTACGGTGCTGACTATTGGGACTGGTCAGCGATCCTTGAATGTTTCCTCGAGGTAAACCAGCATCTCCCAAATTCGATCATTACAAGGCCATTCCTGGAAAACGAAATGGACTCGTTTAAGCAGGCGATAGAAGCAACTCTTGGTCGCGGACTGCTCATGCATTCCGAGGACGAGTGGTATGGCCCTGCGACAGCCGCGGCAGCGCACCGGGTGCTGGGAAAATGGGCCGCGCTGAGCGACCAGAACCTTCACACCACCTTGAACGAGCTGAAGAAGCAGGCTCTCCAAGTGATTTCGAAAGATGGAAAGTATCGCAAGCATCTTGTAAGCTCTTCCCTTACGCTCTGGCATTATGGGCAGGTGGTCGGCGAGTTCCCGACTGATAGTGCGCGACAGAAGAAAATGATCAAAAATGTGGATGCCTTGCCACGGCTGCCAGCTATAGCCTATCGGGTCTATGCCTTGGCGCGTGTCATCCAAGGTGCTAATGGAGTCGGTGACAATAAAACGAAGGCCAAAGCGGTGGAACTCCTCTACGATTGTCAAAACCTTTCCAGGCCGTTAGGCCAAGGTCTGTTAGGCGACGAGGTCAAGGGCTCGCTCAACGTTCTCGAAGCAATCTGGCCTACGCTTCTGTCTGTAGAAAAGAACAAAATCGGCAGCATGGTAGATGCGCTTGCCGACGCCCATTCGAGGGCTAATACCGTCGGTGTTCTCGTTGCAATTGAACCCGAGTTTCAAGCTGTCCGGGAGGCTTTTGAAACCGACAAAGCAACGATTGAACCGGTGAGTGACGATAGAAGACTTGCCGTCTCCCATCCGGAATATCGAGCGGTTATTCGCCAGGGTAAAGCTCACGTCGATACGGCCGACGCGACTCGCAGGTTGCTGGTCGAAGACGAGGCCAAGTGGCTTTTCATGGTCGGCATCGCGGGCTCATTGGGTGCAGCGAGAGAAGTTGATCCGGGCAGCCAAGTTACGCCCGCGCGCCCGGATCTTGGAGACGTTGTGTTAGCTGCCTGCATAGCGCCCCACGACATTCGTGCCAAAATCCGCAAAGTGACTGAGAATGCTCCGGTGCCGTTCCGAGGCTTGAACTGGACCATCATCCCCACAAATCCCGCTCTTTTTGCCAGCGCCCTTAAAGCGGCTTCTGAGGTGTTTCCTGAGGACGCTAAGGTTATGGTTCATGAAGGGATGATTGTGACGGGACACCTCACCGACTCACCCAGTGGGAAAGCCGATCTCGTGGCCGAGTTGCCGGGTGGTTTGGCGATCGAAGAGGAAGGCTATATCTTTGCACTGCTCTGCTTAAACGAGGAGAAGCCCTACATGGTCATCCGGGGAATCTCGGATTTTGCGGGAGGGGACAAGAAAAAAGATGGTAATGAGGAAGCCCGTAAGAAAGAAGCTGCGGAACACGCCGCCAAAGTAGCGGTGGCCGCCATCAGGATTCTTAGCCGTCGGTGGTAAAGATTATTGTGCGACATGGTGGGGATGGCGTGGTCTCTTCAAGATGGTCCGCGAGCCGCGGTATTCCGGTTTGGCGACCGAGGTCTTGCTCCTGGGTCCCATTACAATCCAACCCGTTTTGCGCTAGCCGTACGTAACAACGCTCCCGTTGCCAGAGTGAAAGAGAGCGTCATTTTCTTCGTCTGTCCCGGCGAAGACATCCGGCCAGCCATGGATAAAGAACATATGGTAGAGGCGTCCGCCTTCCACGCTTTTGCCAAAGTACTTCCTGCCGCAATGTAACCAGTGCGATGGATAGATCACGGCTCGGTTGAAGACATTGTCGGCAAACCCAATCAGGTTCCATTTAGTATTATCTTGTACGTCGCGGTCGAGAACCTGTTCCAGTTTGTCGACGGAAGAGCCTAGACGCGCCGCATCGGCTTCCGTCACTTCTTTCCAGATTTTAGTTAGCTTGTGCTGGTAGATTCCAGTACCGGATTCACGGGGCGCATTTGGCGTAAGGTAAACCAGAAGAGCGAACTCAGGAGCGTCCGGATTTCTGTCTCCATCGCGGTGCACCATGAAATCTTCCTTGTTGGGGCCTTCCCCAAAAGTGTGATAGAAGCATCCGGTGCCAACATCGGGCGGTAACAATGCAATTCGCTCGAAACCAAAGGATTTACACACTCTTTCATGAATGTCACAGGGGAGAAATGCAAACAAAGAGCTTGAGCCGAAACTAGTCCCGTCTTCCGATGAGTGGTCGCAATATCGAGCTGCCAGCGCCTCCTCTCGGACATATGCGGGATCGGAATAGAAATTGTCATGCACTCGGATTAAGTGAGAAGAAGCTACCATTCATGAACTCCCCTGACTTCCCCTTCCCCTGCCCCAGGGATTGAAACACATGTTTAGTTTGACCGCGGCAAGATTTACGGGAAAGTATGGCGTTATTGTGGTTGAAGAAAGGGCAGTCATGGGATTCTAACAAAGTGCAGTGTAAATCAAGTTATTTCGGCACACGCTGGAATCTTCCTTTTAGTCCCCCAAGCAAGCGACAGTATACCACCGCCATCCGCCGTCCTATTCGGATCCTCTACTGTTGTCCGGTCCCTTGATTGAATCCGTGGCTTGTATCACTGCGCACCATTTCGCCGCGTTAAAACGCGACGAATCCAGTTGCCACGCAAAAACTCTTCTTATAACCATTTTGCTTACAAATAATCCCTTACAATCAAAGCGTACAGCCATGCCCACCTTCTGCGATGTAGCCCTGCCGGTCCCGCTGGATATGGCATTCACCTACAAGATTGCCGACCAAGTGCCCGTGGTCGGCGGGCGAGTGCTGGTTCCGTTTCGCACGGAGCGCATGTCGGGCGTGGTGACGGCGCTGCACGATCGCGCGCCCTCCATGCAGGCCAAGACCGTGCTCCAGGTGCTGGATACCGAGCCCGTGCTTGATGAAGGACTGATGAAGCTGGGGCAGTGGATCTCGCAGTATTACCTGGCTCCCATCGGCGATGTCTTTCGCGGCATGCTGCCGCTGGCCGCCGAAATCAAAAAAGCCAGGATCTATCGCATCACCGAGGCCGGTTACGAAGCGCTGCATGCTTCGGCCACAGTGGGCTCCTCACGCCGCTCCAAACAGGATATTGACACGCAGATGGTCGAGTACGCCGTGCTGGACTACCTGTCGATGTCGGATGACGCGCTGGAAGGGACGATCCGCTCGGCCACCGGCGGCAACCGTCAGGCGCTGGACCGGCTGCTGCGCAAGAAGTGGATCGTACGCGAAGACGCGTCTTCGGCGCGTGACGCGCGCCGTACCGTGCAGGCGGCCGTGCTGAAAGAACCCGTGCTTGGAAAACCAGGCGGCAAGCTGAATGAAAATCAGCAGAAGATCATCGCATTCCTGCAGCAGCAGGGGGGCAGGGCACCGGTGGAACGGCTTCGCACCCTCGATGTCCCGCGCACAACGCTGCAGACCCTGGTAAAACGCGGGATGGTTGAGCTGGTGGAGGAGCCGGCGGAATTCAGCGTCAGCAGCATGAAGAAGCGCGGGCCATCGCATCTCGACTTCATCTTCAACGCGCAACAGAAAGCGGCGCTGGCCACGGTCCAGAGGTCGGTGGAAGAAAAGAAATTCTCGGTCGCGCTGCTCCACGGCGTGACCGGTTCGGGTAAGACGGCGGTTTATCTGGCGGCGATGCAGGCGGTGCTGGAGTCGGGGCGTTCCGCCATCCTGCTGGTGCCGGAGATCGGCCTCACCCCGGCCGCCGCCGCCAATCTGCATCAGGTCTTCGGAGATGAAGTCGCGATTCTGCATTCGGCGCTCTCCGCCGATGAGCGCGCAGAACAGTGGCATCGGATCCGCAGGGGCGAAGCGCGCATTGTTGTGGGTACGCGCTCGGCCGTGTTTGCGCCGGTAGCGAATCTGGCGCTGATCGTAGTGGATGAAGAGCATGACAGCTCATACAAGCAGGAAGAGACGCCGCGTTACCACGGACGAGATGTTGCCGTGATGCGCGGCAAGCTGACCGGCGCAGCCGTAGTGCTGGCTTCGGCTACGCCTTCCATCGAGTCCTACCACAACGCGGAGGCAGGGAAGTACCGGCTGATCGAACTCAAAGAGCGCGTGGAACGGCGCCCGCTGCCTGAGGTCGAACTGGTGGACATGCGGTCTGAGTTCCAGCAGACCGGCGAGGACCAGATTTTCTCCCGGCAACTGATCCAGGAAGTCACGGACCGGCTGGAACGCGGCGAGCAAGCCATTGTCCTGCTGAACCGCCGGGGATATTCATCGGTCGTCTTGTGCCGCGCCTGCGGGGAGACGCTACAGTGCAAGAACTGCAGCATCGCCATGACCTTTCACAAGGCCGCGCACCGCATGGAGTGCCACTATTGCGCGTACCGGCAGGCCGTTCCCAAACGCTGCACCGCCTGCAACAGTGAACACATTTATTTTCTCGGCACCGGATCAGAGAAGGTGGAAGAGCGTCTTCATGCGGCGTTTCCCCAGGCGCGCATCGGCCGCCTGGACCGCGATACCGTGCGCAACCGCCACGACTTTGAGCGCGTGCTCAACCAGTTCCATTCCGGCGAAATCAACCTGCTCGTCGGCACGCAGATGATCGCCAAGGGGCACGACGTTCACGGCGTCACCTTGGTAGGTGTAGTCGGGGCAGATTACGCGCTCGGATTTCCCGACTTCCGCGCTGCCGAGCGCACGTTTCAATTGCTCACGCAGGTGGCTGGGCGGGCCGGTCGCGGCGAGACACCCGGCAAGGTCGTGCTGCAGACTTACCATCCCGACCACTATGCGATCCAATTTGCGCAGCAGCATGACTATCTGGGTTTTTATGAAAAAGAAGTCCGGTTCCGCAAGTGGATGCACTATCCGCCGTTCAGCGCGCTGGCCAACGTGCTGGTGCGCAGTGACAAACTGGAGCAGACGCTGCGCTGGACGGGCCAGCTCGGCAGGTGGTTCGAATCGACGCGCAATGAAGGCGTGCGCGTGCTGGGGCCGTCTGTGGCGCCCATCATGCGCCTCAAGCGCGACTACCGCTATCACTTCATCTTGAAGGCGGCCAGCCGCGAGAAGCTTAACGCTTCGCTCAGGAGAATGCTCGCCTTTGCCGACGATGAGAAAATTCCACGGACCAACGTGATTGTGGATGTGGACGCTCTGTCTCTACTTTGATGGCTGCGTCGTCTGCTGTTTCGCTGCGTGATAGTCGTGGAGTACTTTTCGCAGCCCCTGATCTCCGAACGGCGCGGGTATAAAGGTCAGGGCCAACATGATCAGAGCAAAGAGCGCCAGCGCGCGGCGCTTGATATCGAGCGGCGGTTGCATGGGCACATCGGGGTGACGGCTGCCGGTAAAGCGCAGGACTACTGCCCACAGCAGCCATCCTGCCCAGCAAAACCAGCTCAGCGGAAGCAACACGAGGATGCTCAGCAATGAGACTGGCCGGTGCAGACGGGGATTGAAAGCGAAGATGATATGGCCGCCGTCAAGCTGGCCTCCGGGCAGCAGGTTGAGCGACGTGGCCAGCATTCCCACCCAGGCCGCCATGGCCATGGGATGCAGATAAAGCCCGGTCACCGGCGCTTGCGCGATGGCGGCCTGGCTGCCCAGCGCTGTCATGATCCAATGCACGAGCTTGAAGATGAGCGGGAAGCCGAGGAGCATGCTGCCGTTAGTTGGGTTGGCCGCCGACGCAGCAGCTGCGGCCGCGGCGTCGCCGGTGAGCAGTCTGGAAGCTAGCAGGCCGTAGATCATGACCGGGACAGCCACCACGAATCCGGCGATCGGCCCGGCGATGCCAATATCAAACAGGTCAGCGCGGCTGCGTATGGGCGACTTGATCCGGATGAAAGCTCCCATCGTGCCGATCAGGGTAGGCGCGGGGATAAAGAATGGCAGCGTGGCAAAGACGCGGCGCTGCACGCACAACACGTAGTGGCCCAGCTCATGCGCCGTCAGGATCCCCAGCAGACTGGCGGAAAAAGGAACTCCCAGCCACAGTCGATGCCAATCCTGCAACGCCCACTGCCACGGCCAGTAATCCAGGTCCTGCGAGAACAGTCCCAGATTGTGGTTGAAGCTTTCCTGCATGTGCGCGCCAATGCAGAGAGTCGTGAAAATCGTGGCAAGGAACAGCAGCGCATGCAGCCAGATGCGCCGCTTCGGCGGTTGGATGACAACGACCCTGAGCTCCTGTCGTTCAGGATCGAAGATCTGGTATTCCTGCGGAGGAGGCTGGTTGTCCGGCATGGAGCGATAGCCCTGAGATCGTGAGTCGGCCGCGCGCAATCGGCCAACTGCTTAGTCGATGGACTGGAGCTCCTTTCCCGGCTTAAAGCGCACGGCCTTGCCGGGAGGAATGTTGACCTCGGCGCCGGTGCGCGGGTTGCGCCCGATGCCAGTCTTGCGCGGACGCACGTTAAAAACTCCAAATCCGCGCAACTCAATGCGCTCGCCCCCGGCCAAGGCCTTCTTCATGCTTTCAAAGACCGTTTCCACGGCCAGCTCGGCTTTGGTCTTGGTGATGCCGGTTTTGTTGACCACTTCGTTGATGATATCGAGCTTAATCACGGGTCAGCTCTCCTCAGAATTGTCAGAAAGGGCGTAACTCGTAGATGCTATTGGACTTCTACGCTGGTTGTCAATGGAACAGTTTCGCCTATAAGATGGCTTCTTTGTCGCTCCATAAAAATCCCCTGAAAATCAAGGAACCCAGGCGAAATGGCTATCAAAAGTGACCGCTGGATCCGCCGCATGGCGCAAGAGCACGGCATGATCAACCCGTTCAATGATCGCCAGGTGCGCGAAGGCGTAATCTCTTACGGTGTCTCTTCTTACGGGTACGATCTGCGCGTAGCCGACGAGTTCAAGATCTTTACCAACGTAAATTCCGCCATCGTCGACCCCAAGAATTTCGACGAACGGTCATTCGTCAGCGTGCAGGCCTCTTCCGTCCTGATCCCGCCTAACTCCTTTGCCCTGGCCCGTTCCGTGGAGTACTTCAAGATCCCGCGCGACGTCCTGACCATCTGCGTCGGCAAGTCCACGTACGCCCGCTGCGGCATCATCGTCAACGTGACGCCGTTTGAGCCGGAGTGGGAAGGCTTTGTTACGCTCGAAATCTCCAACAGCACGCCCCTGCCGGCGAAAATTTATTCCAATGAAGGCCTGTGCCAGATCCTCTTCTTCCAGGGCGACGAGCCCTGCGAGACCAGTTACAAAGACAAGGCCGGGAAATACCAGAAGCAGTCGGGGATCGTGCTGCCGAAGTTATAAGCAAAAATCTCACCACGGATGAACGCGGATGTCGCGGATCGGGCACCGAGGTTGCGATTTTCTTGCCTTGGCTGTTCTCCGCGTCTCCGTGCCTCCGTGGTAGGTTTTTGCCTTTTCCCCCGATCTGCTTTTCACGGCCCTCTGCCTGCGTCCTTCAGCCGTGAACAGCCCCACCCCCATACCCTCCAACTAGGATTCCAAAGCACTTAGCTCCAGTCATCCCAGGAAATCAGCCTCTGAATCTTGCCCCAATCACGTCGAATTGGCCTCAAACTGCGTTCCATTTGCTTCCAATTGCCTTCTAACCCGCTTCAATTCGCGCCGAAAATCACAGAAACTTCCCGCCGCCGGTTCCAATCTGGCTGAATGCTGACCGCTAATTTCCAAAGACCTAAATACCGCTCACACCCTGAGGCGCAGCCGGAGTGTAGCCGGTTTTATGGGGCGAATCAAGTGCGAAAATGATACATATGTGGGCAAAGCGGCACCAGGGGAACTATTTCTCTTTGAGCACCAGCCAGTCTGGGGCAAACAAGATGCCTTTCCATAAGACGTGCCACCCCGAACCGAAGCAGATATGCAACTTTACGACTCCCATAATGCCGAGCGAAGGGAGGGGCCTGCTCCGCTGCTTCCATGGGTTACCAGGAATATTGCGGAGCAGATTCCTCAGCCTCAACTATACCCTTGTAACAGTCGCCGTTAGCGGTTCGCGGCCGGCTCCACGCAGAGGCGTCCGTAGTGGCCTGCATTCGCCGCCTCCCGTGCATTGAGGACCGTGATCAATTCACGGTTGGCCTCCGCGCGAATCCGGCAAATCAGGTTCTGTATTTCGTTGAGGCTGTCGGAGCGCAGGTAATTGATCTTGAGCAGGGTTTGCAGCCCCTCAGTGGCATGTTCAAATCCGCCGTTCATGTCGGCAATGGTCCGGTAGACGTGGGCCCTTACCGGCATCTGTTTGGATTCTTGGTTAAGGCGGGGGCGCTGGGGTTGTGGTTGCGCCAGGTGGATAGAGCGTTTACTTTTATTTACAGCCATGGTTGCCTCCTTCAAGGCGACTTCGGTTAGGGCGCGTTCGGTGCTTCACCACCGGGCGCTGCCCGTCTGTTGTGGTTTATTTTTTCTTGTGTGGCGCAGGCACTCTTGCCTGCGTCTTTTTCTTTGTTCTGACTGACTGCTGATTGCTGAGTGCTGACTGCTTCTTATGCCGGGTCTTCCTGCCGTTGGCGATCTTGGGCAGGAGTTGGCGGACATTTTCGATTTCCTCATTGGTCCACAGATGGATCGTCATCCCGCCGCTGCTTACTGATTTTGGCGCGGGAATTTTCTTCTCTGTAATGTACCTAATCAATGTGACATGGGTGAGGCCAAGCTGTTTGGCGACCTGCCGCGTTGAGAAGGTTTTCATATATGTACCGATGGTATATATATGAAGACATGCTGTCAAGAAAAAATGTGGTTTGCCGTTGGTTCCTTCGGCGTTGCTTTTTAAGGCAACGGTACTGCTCGCGCGACGACGATCCAAGCGCCGTCAGGCGCGCCCGCAGGTTAGCCCACGGCAACGCCGTGGGTATGCGTATTAATATTTCAGAGCGCCGTAGGCGCGACACAGCCTTAGCCGTTTTTCCCGTCCTTCGCGCTCTTTGCGAAGCGTGGGATTTCGGTATTGGTTTTAAGGCAACGGTACTGCTCGCGCGACGACGATCCAAGCGCCGTCAGGCGCGCCCGCAGGTTAGCCCACGGCAACGCCGTGGGTAAGCGTATTAATATTCTAGAGCGCCGTAGGCGCGACACAGCCCCGCATTAAGAAAGAGCGCGAATCATGTCCCACACGTATGTGCAGAATCTTCTTCATGTTGTGTTCAGCACCAAAGAACGCCGGAAGCTTATTCCTCCGGACATCAAAACAAAACTCTGGGCATATATGGCCGGCGTTTGCAGCAAAGAAAAAATCGTGCCCCTCGAAATCGGCGGCATGGACGACCATTCGCATCTGTTGATCCAACTGCCGCCCACGCTATCTTTGTCGGATGCCATCCTGGAAATCAAGACCAGCTCTTCCCGATGGATGGGGAAGAATTTTGCTTGGCAGCGTGGTTTTGCCGCATTCAGTGTTAGCGCGTCGAACAAGCATGCGGTGGTTCGCTACATCCGCACACAGGATGCCCATCACAAGAAGAGGGATTACGCTGCAGAGCTGATTGCGTTGTTGAAGAGACACGGCGTGCCATACGATCCGAAATATGTTTTTGACTAGCCTGTGCCGCGCCTACGGCGCTCACAATTCCGCGCACACGTTACCCACGGCGTTGCCGTGGGCTAACCTGCCGGTGCGCCTCACGGCGCGTGGATGTCTTCGCCATGGGCTTAGATTTTCTGCTTGCATTCCGATCCGCGCTCATCCGCGTTCATCCGCGGTAAAACCTTCTTCGATTTTCTCCGCGCCTCCGCGCCTCCGCGGTGAAAATTCTGGTTCACACCGCCGCCATCTTCACCCTTCTCGCCGCCCTCTGCCACTCCACCAACCCGGCAATGCTCATCGCCAGGAAAACCACGTAGAGCACCGACGTCAGGTAGAGGTGCTTGTAAACATAAAGTCCGATGACCAGCACGTCGCCCACGATCCAGAACCACCAGTTCTGGACCACCTTGCGTGACATCATGTATTGGGCGGTGAGGAAGAGCGCGCTGGTCAGGCCGTCAGCCAATGGGACGGTGCTGGGCGTCTGGCGCAGCACCACGTAGAGCACGCCCGTCGCCCCGGCCGCGATCCCAACATACCCAAGCAGGCTTCTCGCCGATGCGGGACTTACTTTCAGTTCGCCGTGTTGCTGCCCGCCGTGCAGCCAGTTCCACCATCCGTAAATCGCAACCGCGATGTAGACGAATTGCACGCCGGCGTCGGCGTACAGACCGGACTTGTAGAAGATGACAATGTAAAAAATGTTGTTCGTGATCCCGGTGGGCCAGTTCCAGATGTTTTGTTTTACCAGGAGCCATACGCAAAGCGCGCCGGTGACAAAGCCCGCCAGCTCCTGCCAGTTTTGCGCAAGAAAACCGGCAGCCGCGGACCAGATCGAGTGCATTGAGCGCTACGGTTTGGTGGCTTCGCCGGCTTTGTAGATATAGCGGATGGAGGGCTTGTAGATCAGCAGAGCAGAGGAGCTGCCGCGGTTGACCTTGATGCAGTTGCGGTCATACCACTCGATGAACCCCTGCACCTCTTCGCCGTCTTTCATTACCACCACAACCGGGGTCTTGCCCTGGATCTGTTTCTGGTAATAGTAATTTTCGGCGTGTGTCTGTTCCGGTGGGCCATTGCGCCGGGGAGCGGATGGCATGCGGTCGGTGCGCTCCAGACGCTCGCGGCGTTCTGAGACCGGTTCCGTGCGGGGAGCCGGCGCGCTGAGCGAGGGCCGGATCAATTTTCGGCTGACGAACTCTTCTTCGTGCGTCCGCTCGGGAGCCTGACGAGCGGCTGTCGAATCAATTCCATCCTTCATAATTGTCCCGTCCCGCTTACAACAAACACTGCACCGGCGAGAGAACGCCGACTCGGCTAGCCGAGCTGAATCCGAGAAATGTGTACCGGAAATTCAGTGCGGGTTAGTGCTTGTAAACGTACCACAGCAAGGTTCAGATTTTCAATTGGCTGAAAGGCCAATAACCCCGTCAAATTCGGTAGTGGTGCAGATCGAACCGCACTTTCCCGGCAATCCCGTTTTTCATAGAGTGCCACGATGTGGCACTGCTCGGCACGATTTGTCTTTCTTATTTTTCCAACCCAATGGCAAACGCGTCCAGCGACAGCGGACGCAGCACATTGCGGCGCATGCCGCTCTGCACCTGCCCAAGCTGCTGGGTCGCCTGGGCAAGCCAGTTGAAATCTATTGCCGCTGCCAGCGATTTCAGTTCGCCCGCGATATCGGTGTTGCGCACCAACTCCGGGGCCCCGGAGATCAGAGCCAGCAGGTCCTTTAGCAGCCCGTAGACGGCGCCCAGCAAGCGGTCCATTTTTTCCTTGCCCTCACCGCCTGCGCGATACGTTTCCGTAATCCGGAACAGGTCAGAATGCTCGGACGAGCGGATCGCTGTTACCAGAAGCGTCAGGGCGTCTTTGCGCGCGGCGACATAATCTTCCAGATTCAGGGTAAGCGCGCGCCCCACGCCGCCGCCGCTCAGCCGGGCCACAAGCTGCCGCTGGCGCGCATTCCATTCCGGCCTGGATTTCTCCAGGTAGCGCTCGATTTCGGCGATGGGCAGCGCGCTGAGGGTGAATGTGACGCAGCGCGAACGGACCGTGGGCAGCAATTCTCCGGGGTTCCGCGCCAGCAGGAAAATCGTAGCAAAATCCGGCGGCTCTTCCAGCACTTTCAACAGTGAATTGGCCGCCTCTTTCATGAAAGGCGAGTCGGCAAAAATAAAGACGCGGCGGCGCGCCTCTTGCGGCCGGTAGCGCGCGGTCTGGATCACCTGCCGCACCTGGTCTACCTTGATCATCATCTGCGGCGGATCGGGCGGCACCACCAGCACGTCCGGATGGGTCTGCACCAGGATGCGGGTTTCGCGCTTATCGGTCTCGCGCAGCCCTTCGCGGGCCTCCACGGCTTCGGCAAAGCGCGAATCCAGGTCTTCCGCCTGGCCGATGCGCACGCAGTTGCTGCACACGCCGCAGTAATCCGGCAATCCGTCGGTCTCGCGCGGCTGAAGGCAGTTCATGGTCCGCGCCAGCATCAGCGCCAGCGTATATTTCCCCGCGCCCTGGGGCCCGGCCAGGATCACCGCATGGGGAAAGCGGTCCCGGACCAGCATCTCGCGCAGCTGGCGGATTGTTTCCGGGTTCCCCTCAAAGGCGGCAAATGACATGAAGTTCATTTTACCTACCTGGCGACGCTTGCGACCGGCAACGCAAGCCTTGTTTTGGAAGAAAATATTTCCATGCAAACTATTGAAAATATTGATCTTATAAGATTTTTTGGATTTTCTTCAAATTTTTCCAGCGGGACTATATTTCCGAAGACCCTTCCGACTCTACTACTACAGAAGCAGGCTCATCCGTCGACTGCTAAATAGGGGGATATGGACCCGGAAGCCGTATCCCCCTTGTAATTTTTGGACCATCCTCTCACCGCGCTCCAACGCCCTCTCTCATCGTCACGAAGCCAATCTGCAAAGCGTTTCAGTCATCCTGGGAGACAGCCATCCGGCAGATAGCGAATTAAGCTTTTTAACAGAGGTCTAATCACCGCCTAAGAAATGAAGCACAGGATTGCGGCAAGGGAGTTCCCCGTCTCCATCGCAGTTTTGTTTTGAGGTTGATTTTGTTTCAACCCTCCGAGGCTCCCCATCGAGAGGTGTTTGTGGTTATCGAATTATTTACGCTGGCCTGGTCCCGGGTCTTCCGGTGCCGCCATAAAAAATGCACTCCGCTCATTACCTGCCGCAAGGGCCAGCCGCGTTCCAGCGTCGCGGCGATTACAGGGACATACTTTGTATGCCTGGGTTGCGGCAAAGAGTTCGCCTACGACTGGGACAACATGAGGGTCATCGATCCTGAACCCAGCCGGGTGAAGGTCCTGGCGGAAAAGGCAGCGCAGTTATACGCCGGCAAGTAAAGTCTGCACCATGGAGCATTTTGTTTGTCCGCGGCGTGCAAGCCGTGGCTTGTTCGGTGGATTTACGTTTCCCGAACTTGTGTTTGCTGAATGAAAGATGCTTCTGCGTCTATGGCTGATGGAGTATTAGGTAGATTGCTTAGTACCCGACGCGGCGGCTTACCGGCTGATGTGGGCGAAACACCCGATTGTCCCCGCTCCATTGCGTCGCTACGCTTCGCGCATGTTGCGGCGAAAAGCTCTCTCCTTGCTGTTTCTGGCGTGCCTGTTGTCCGGCTCTCTGCTTGCGCAAACGCCCGCGCCTTCACCCACGCCCGCGGACGAGTTCACCATTATCGCTTTGCCGGACACGCAGTTCTATTCGTCCTTATATCCGCAGATCTTCGCCGCGCAAACCCGATGGATCGCCAATCACGTCCAAGACCAGAACATCAGGCTCGTGGTTGGCCTGGGAGACATCGTTGACGGTGGCGGCATTCTCAGCCAATGGCAAAACGCCGACGCGGCGGTGCGTCTGCTGGATGGACAAGTCCCTTATATGATGGCCATCGGGAACCATGACTACGACCAGAACAATCCCGCCGGACGCACGGCGTCCACCAGGAATTTCAATTCCTTCTTCGGTCCCGCCCGTTATGCCGGAGCAAGCTGGTATCGCGGGAATTTCCCCGCCGGGAGCAATGAGAATTTTTATGGCGTGGTCAATGTCAACGGGCATAGCTACCTCGTCCTGGTCCTTGAGTTTGCGCCGCGCGACTCCGCGCTGGCCTGGGCTGATGGCATTCTGAAAGCCAATCAGGACAAAGATGCGATCGTCGTGACCCACATGTTCACTTACATGGACAATACCCGCATCTCGCAATGCGATCCCAACAGCGCGGCCAGCATGGGCGTGGGCCAGGACAATAACGGCGAAGACGTGTGGTGGAAGCTGGTGCGCAAATATCCCAACATCCATCTGGTGCTCAGCGGGCATGTGGTCCAGGGCGACGGCACCGGCCGCCGCATGGACCTGGGTACAAACGGCAATCTGGTCAACCAGATTTTGTCCGACTACCAGTCCGATCCCCTGGGTGGCGGAGGCTATCTGCGGCTGTTGCGGATCTCACCGTCGCTGAATCGGGTGAGCGTCAGCACGTACTCGCCGTATCTCGACAGCTTCAAGACGGATGACCACAATCAATTTATTGTGCCGTATCACAATCCTGGGATATCCAGCGCGGCGGGCGCGCTCTACGGCAAGGTCAAGACCGTAGATTGCGCGGCCGCCAGCGGCATAACCGTGGCTTACAGCGGAGGCTCGGCGGTGACCGATGCCAGCGGCAATTTCTCCATTCCTGCCGGCGCGCGCAAATCCCTGGCGATCACGGCCGGCAAGTCCGGGTGGCTCAGTAATGCGCGTTCCGGCACCTCCACGCTCAATGCGGTTGCCGAACCAAGCCCGACCAAGATCTTTGTCTCTACAGCGGGCCGGATCGGCGGGCATGTGCTCAACAGCGGCGGAGCACCGGTTTCGGCGACTGTGACTTTTACGGGAGGGAAACTGCGTCTGACCAAAACCGTCGCTGCCGATGGCGCAGGTGCGTACAACTCAGGCTGGATCGCTGTTGGCACATACACCGTAAGTGTGGCCGCGTCCGGTTACACCGGCGTCGGCGCCCCCGCATCGGTAAATACAGGTCTGACCACACTGCTTGATTTCACGCTGAAATAATCCAGAAAAATTCACCGCGGGCATCTGCACAATTCTTGGTGCAGCCGGGACGAATTTACGAATTCGGAACAAAATAATCTTTTCTTCCCGGCTACTGCTCCGGATAGTAGTCTTCACACCTGTTTTTTTTCTGCAGCCGGGAAAGCAAGCCCCTGGCTGCTGCACGAGCAGGTTGCTGAAGTTCAAACACCAGAAAGCCTGCACCACCGAGTCGTGCGCACTTCATCGGCAGCGGGTGTTGAGCAATCTGCTGGAACCATTCACCGAGTACCTGGCCAAGTTTCAATCATTTCAAAAAACGAGGTGGTACAAAATGAATTCAGTTCATTGCAGGAATAGATTTTTTCTCTGTTTGTTTGTCCTAGCGATGCTCGGCGTCGGGTCCATTGGCGCGGGCGCGCAAATCGCAGTACCCTCCGTACCGCTGGCCTGGCCGCAATGGGGACTTAACTCCCAGCACACGCTGTTTGACGGAGGCATAGCCGGCCAGCCCCTCAACCAGAACATCGTCAACCTGATTTACGATTTCAACATTGACGCGGAGAAAGCCGATCCCAACGCCGCCGGTGGTTTGGATGTCCACTATCAGGTTCCTCTGGTCGATGGCAATGATGTGTACATCGAATCCAAGGACGGGACCTACAGCAACAGCACTTACAGCACGCAGCTATGGCACCAGAATAAGTATCACTGGCAGGGGGGAACCCTGACAAAGGTGTGGACCTTTAACACGGACTGGTTTGCTCCCGGCTCCTCAAGCCTATTCTGGGAGCCGGTATACCATGCGGCCCTGGCGAATGGTTTTCTGTACGATCCCGGCAAGGGCGGCACCATCTTCAAGATCAACAAGACGACCGGCGCTGTGGTAAAACGCATCAATCCCTTCGGCACCACGATCGATGCCAACACATTTACGGCATCTCCGTTGAGTGCCGATGCCAGCGGCAACATCTATTACAACGTCGTTCAGGTCACGCAAAACAATCCCACGGGATGGCTGGGCGATGACGTGGTGAACTCCTGGCTGGTGAAGGTCACACCCAACGACACCGTCACCAAGGTCAGCTACACCACTCTGCTTTCCCAAGCACAGATCAAAGGCGAGGCGGTCCCCCGGGGCAATGACCGCTGCAAAGTATCATTCTTAGCCTCGCAACTGCCGTGGCCGCCTCAGCCCAACGCCAACCCGCAGACTACCCCGTGCGGCAGCCAGCGTGCGGCGTTGAACGTAGCTCCGGCAATCGCGCCCAACGGCACCATTTACACCGTCAGCAAGGCGCATTTTGCGACCCGCTATAACTATCTGGTCGCAGTGAATGCGAACATGACCGGCAAGTGGGCGGCGTCATTCCGCGGCCGGCTCAATGACGGCTGCGGCGTGAGCTTCCCCATCGGCAATCCTGGTGGCGCCGGCGCCAACGGCGGATGCGCCGCTGGAGCAACCTTCGGCGTTGATCCGGGTACCAACGAGCCGCCTCCGGGACGCGTGCTGGACGATTCTTCATCCTCACCCACCGTCGCGCCGGACGGCAGCATCTTCTATGGCGCGTATACGCTCTACAACTGGGCCCAGGGCCACATGTTCCACTTCAGCGCGAACGGTGACTTCCTGAATGCTTTCAACTTCGGATGGGACAACACGCCGGCGATCTATCCTCACGGCGGGACCTATTCCGTTATCTTCAAGAACAATCACTACGGCGGGGAGGGATTCGGCGATTATTGTTTGGATCCGAACTGGTGCCCGGACCGTTCGAACCCAAACTCCTCATTCCTGGGGCCGGAAGCGTACTTTGTCACTCAGTTTGATCCCAACCTCAACATCGAGTGGAGCTTCCAGAACACCAACACCCAAAGCTGCACCCGCAATCCGGACGGGACCGTTACCTGCGTTTCCGACCATCCCAACGGTTTTGAATGGTGCGTGAACGCAGCGGTAGTGGACGCGAACGGCGCGGTCTACGCCAACAGCGAAGATGGCAACCTCTACGCGATTGGCCAGGGAGGCGTCCTGATTCAGAACATCTTCCAGCAACTTGCCATTGGCGCGGCTTATACTCCCGCTTCCATGGACGGCGCGGGAAGGATTTACTCCCAGAACGATGGGCATCTGTTTGTCGTAGGAAGATAGCCCAGCTTTGCCTGGAACCGCAAGGTCCAGGGTTCATCCTGAATCGAGGCCCGGCCAGCCGGGCCTCTTTTTTGTTGCAGGTTGAACAGCTGCTGCTTGGCAGCCGCTCGATGGCATGAACTCAGTCGGAAAGCAAACGCCCTTCCACGATACGGACGATTTTTTTCTGTACGCTGGCGACGGGATCGGACGCATCCACCTGGCTGACCCGTTCCGGAGCGCGTTGGACGATGGCCATGTACGCCGCCAATACGCGGTCATAAAACGCGCGATCTTCCTTCTCGAAGCGGTTTTCGTCTTCTTGCATCTGTTTGGATTGTTCGACATTCCTGCGGCGGGCGCGGGCCACGGTGCGCGCCACGTCCGAGAGCATCAGGATGGTGAGATCGGGCTGCAGGTCATGGCATAACGATTTGTGCAGCTGAAGCACCAGTTCGCTGCCGAGTTCCCGTCCTCCGCCCTGGTAGGCTTCGCTGGAGTCGGTAAAGCGGTCGCAGAGCACCCACTGTCCACGCTCCAGTGCAGGCAGAATCTGTTCGTCAATGTGCTGGGCGCGGTCGGCAAACATCAGCGCCAGCTCGGCCAGCGGTGAGAGACCTGAGGTCCGCGAGCTGAGCAGGACGGCGCGCAGCTTTTCACCCAGCGCGGTCCCGCCCGGTTCGCGCGTGGTAACCACGTCCAGCCCGCGCTCTCGCAGGTATCTGGCCAGATTTTCAAGTTGCGTGGACTTGCCGACGCCGTCCAGGCCTTCAAAGGTGATGAACTTGCCTCGTTGTCGAAGGGGCACGATAGAGATTTAATCACAAACTCGAAGACAGCGAGGCCGCTTTCGCGGGAAAATAGACAGAACAATTCCCTGCGGAGGGCGCTATGAGATTGGGCGACGACATTGACGACCATTGTTCACGCTGCAAACGCACCACCGACCACTCGGTCGTTTCCATGATGGGCGAAGAGGTGCTGAGGACGCGTTGCCGCACCTGCAACAGTGAGCATAAATACCGGCAAAATAAAAGTCGCAGCAAGGAAATGACGGCCAAAGAAGCGTTTGACAAAGTCCTGGCCAGCGTTACCGGCGCGCAGCCGGAGACGCCTTCAACTGCGAAAAAGAAAAAGCAGAACTAGCTCTAAGTGGTAGCCTGATACAGCATTTGTGGCTGGAACCTGGAGAGGAGCGGGTTGAGATGGCAACACTTGTTTTCATTCGGTGGCGCAGGATGGTCCGAACCGTTGCTTTCCTGTTGGTTTTCGTAGCGCCGACATTGTTTGCGCAACGCAGCGAAACTTCAGAACAGTACATAAATCGGCTGACCAAAGAGGCAGCCGGCTCCCAGCCGGTGCAAGAGTCGCGTTTCCCCCGGCAACGCGCTATGGACAATACTTTCCGCTCGCTGCTTCGCACGCTGATCCAGCAGAATCGGGCCTTTTTCGCCGCCGCGAGCAAGGTAGACCGTGAAAAAATCAAGAAAGTGATGACTCCCGAATCTTTTGCAGATCCTGCCCTTGGCGCCGATGTGGTGAAAGAGCTGGATGCCTATGCCGATCTTGAACAGAAGCACGGCGCTGAGGCTGACCAATCCTTCGCCGATTTGCGACATACATTTGAGACCGCTGATTGGTCGGCGCCCCAGCGCGAACGTATGCTGAAATCTTTTGACTCGATTCTGGCCGAGCCCCAAGGCCTCCGCCACAATTACCTGCAGGCGGAAAAAGCCTACGTGGAGTCGGTGGACGACCTCTATCATGTCGCCGCGGAACATAAAGCTGTCTTAAAGATTGAAAACGGCGATCTGAAGGTTTTTGACGATGATGTTCTTGAAGAACTCAACAAGAGGATCAAGCTCGCCAATTCACGTCGTGAAGAGATGCTGAAGGCTCGGCAAACCTACAAAGATTTGCAGAATCAGCGGCTGCAATCAATTGGTATCGATCTCATGGAGGTGGGAATACAGTAATAACGGTGGCTGGCCGAGGAGGACTAAGCGGGAGACGTCTTTGTGATCTCGCTTGTTTTCCTTGCGTTCGCGCCCACCCTTCTTTAGTCTGGTTCGTTTGTGGAGACGATCACATTATGCCCAGTTTCAAACGCACCGTGCGTTTTACATGTTTTCTGATTGTTTTGGCCGGCTTCTCACAGAACGTCCTTGCACAAAAAAAGAAACCTGCGGCAGAGGCGACCGCTCCCACGGCGTCGGCGCAGCCGATCAAAGTTATGGTGGATGCCACTCATGCGCCGGAAAAAATCCTGCATGCGCAGTTGCAGATCCCCGTCGCGGCCGGTGACGCCAAGCTGGTTTTTCCCAAATGGATTCCCGGCGAGCATGGTCCAACCGGGCCCATCGCCGATCTGACAGGGTTGCAGTTCTTCGCCAACGGACAAAGGTTGAGCTGGCGGCGCGATCTGGATGAGGTGTACACCTTCCACGTGACGGTCCCGCAGGGCGTCACCACTTTGGAGGCGCGGCTGGACCTGGTGCTGCCCGCTCCACCGGAAGGCTTTTCCTCGGGGGCCTCGGCCACCACTCAACTCGACATGCTCAGTTGGAACCAGGTCGTGCTTTATCCGCCAGGCAGGCACACGGACGACATTCCGGTTGTCGCATCGCTCAAGCTGCCCGCGGGCTGGCATTTTGGCACCGCCTTGCCGGTGGCCGGCGAAAGCGGCGGCCAGATCAACTTCCAGCAGGTATCGCTGACCACGCTGGTGGATTCGCCGGTGCTGGCCGGGGCGCATTTCCGCCGCATTCCGCTGACGCCGGAAGGCCCGATCCAGCACTACATCGACGAGGTGTCGGACGGCGATGCGGCCCTGCAGATGCCGCAGGCAACCATTGATCAATACAAGCGCCTGATCGCCGAAACCGGAGCGCTCTACGGCGCGCGGCACTATCGCGATTACCATTTCCTGCTTACCCTGAGCGACCATACGGCGCATTTCGGTCTGGAACACCACGAATCCAGCGACGACCGCGTGCCCGAACGCACCATGATTGACGACGATGCGCGCTGGCTCTCTGCCAGCTTGCTGCCGCATGAGATGACGCATTCTTGGAACGGCAAGTATCGCCGGCCCAAAGGCCTGGCCACCGCGGACTATCAAGTGCCGATGCAAGGCGATCTGCTCTGGGTTTATGAAGGGCTCACGCAGTATCTGGGCGACATTCTGGCGCCGCGCGCCGGACTCTGGACCAAACAGCAGTTCCTGGACGAGACGGCTGAAACCGCCGCCGCCCTGGACCATACGCCGGGGCGTTCGTGGCGTCCGCTGCAGGATACCGCCGATGCCGCACAGATCCTTTACGGCGCTCCGCCGCAGTTTGAGAGCTGGCGCCGCAGCGTCGATTACTATCCCGAGGGCTTTTTGATCTGGCTGGAAGCGGATACGATCATCCGGCAGCAGACCAAAGGCCAGAAATCGATGAATGATTTCTGCCTCATCTTCCATGGCGGAGGCAATACGCCGCCGAAGGTGGTGACCTATACCTTTGACGACGTGGTGAGCACGCTGAACCAGGTGACTCCGTACGACTGGAAGAAGTTTCTGCGCGACCGCCTGGATACTTACGGCCCCGGCGCTCCGCTGGGCGGCATTATCAATGGCGGCTGGAAGCTGGTCTATGACGACAATCCCAGTGAGTTCACCAAGGCCATGGAAAAAGTCCGCGACGTGGTGGATGCGCGCTTCTCCATCGGGCTCTTGCTCGATGACAAGGGCGGCGTGCGTGACGTGATTATTGATAGTCCGGCGTGGAAGGCCGGCGTCGCGCCGGGAACCACGATCGTCGCCGTGAACGGACGGAAGTTCAACCCGGACATTCTGCGTGATGCTCTGAAAGAAGGCAAGGGTAACGGCCCCAACCTGGAACTGCTGGTGTTGAACGGCGATTATTACAAGACATTCACGCTGAACTACCATGATGGCGAAAAATACGCTCATCTGGTGCGCGATGAATCCAAGCCGGACCTCTTGAGCGAGATCATCAAGCCGATTGCGAAATAAGCGCTCAGCATTCAGCCGTCAGCCATCAACCCAAAGAATCGGAATCGGGTGGTCGCCCAATCGGCAGACGCCGATCACCCGATGATCCAATCACCGGATCATCCGATCTTTTTTACTCTTTCACGCCCGCGAACAGGTCCGTCTCCATCTCCATCTTGCGCGGCTGGGAGCTGTTGGCCAGGCAAAACACTTCCTTCATTCCACGGTTGCGAATGGTCTCTTCAAAGAAGCCGAAGAGCGGCGCTTGCGAGGTATGGGCCTTGAAAGCGGCAATTTTGGAATTGATTTCACGAGGTTCAAGCTCAATCACCGTGGTGGTTGGCGCCAGGGAGACCGGCTGGCGGTCCGGCATGGTGAAGAGCGCGGTGCCGTAATAGAGCTTCTGCGTCTGGTGCGGCGCAAGCCCCTGCTGCAGTTGCTCGGGAAAGCGGTTGCTGCGGCCGGCCCAGTGGCAGGCCAGGGTGGCAAACACTGAAACCATGGAATGATCGGGGTGCGCGGTGATGGCGCCTTCGCTCCCCATGGTCATGATGACCTGGGGGCGCAGTTCGCGCACCCGGCGGGTCAGGTCAGCAACCACGGTGAGCAAATCCTGGCGGTCGAGTTTTCCGTCAGGATAATCAAGCACCGTGCCGTGGCCCACCTTCAGCAGTTTGCAGGCCGCTTCAAATTCACGGCGCCGGATGGAGGAGAGTTCGGCGTCAGACTTGGCCTGGCCGCGGTGCGTGGCCGCCTGCCCCGGAGTTAGACAGACGACATGGGTTTCAACGCCGCGCTCGGCATAGTGCAGCAGGGTACCGCCAAAGCCGCCCGCTTCGTCGTCGGGATGGGCGGTAAAACAGAGCAGGCGAAGCATCTTTTTTCTCTCTACCCTTCTCTCATCAGGTGAAGCTTCTTGTGTATCACGGCGCGGCCTGCTCGCGCCAGATGCGGAAGCCGGAACAGGGACTCCCGTTCATGAACGCATTTCGCCGTGCCGCTGTGCTTCTTCCGATCGTCGCCGGCTTTGGCATGGCCGCGGTTGCCGGCAACCCATGGAAGACCGGCCCGGGACTGCACTCCGCCATGCCGGCCGGATATGAGGTGGTCGTTCTCAAACCCTCGCGCGCGACCCTTTCCCTGATGGGGCTGATCGAGTGTCCTGAACTGGAAGGCGCGCAGCACGTCTCGCAGGGCTTGAGCGCAAAGCTGGTCTACGCCAACGGCGCCACCATCAAAAAGTTTCCGCGCCTTTTCAGCTTTCGCATCACTGCATCACTTAGAAAAGTTGTTCTGGATGGGCCGCAGGAGTCGGTCGAGGTCGCCGGCGATCCGCATGAGCTCCTGCTCCGGCTCGGGTTTCGCATTCGCGTCTACGATGGGCTGAAAGCGCGCGAAATTGCTCCCGAATCGGTGGAGATGATCGGCATGCCCGCGTATGTCCCGTACGATGAACGTGTCTATCGCGTCAAAGTGAATGTCGCCAACCTGCCAATCACCGACAGGTTTGTGATTGAAATCATGTCTCCGCAAGGCGAGGTGCTGACGCACTTTATTTTTACCCTGCTTTAGCTTTTTGGCGTTAGCTCTTGGCTGGGGCGGGCTGGCTGGCGCTCTGCCAGTCCTGTTCCGTCGCCGGACCGGAAGCGGCTGTCGCCGGCGCGGCCGGCATCCAGGCCCGTATCTGCGGCATGGCTGCGCGGGTGGCCTCTTCTCCGCAGCGAATCAGTTCCTTGGCGCGCACAAAGTCATCGTAGGCAAATTCCCCGATTTCCGGCTGCAGGATAATGTCAGAAGCGGCTTTCCACGGCCCGCACATCCGTTCCTGGGCAATGGAGAAGCACTGCCCGATCACGTCAAACACGTGGCGCGGGCCGCCCGGCTTGAGCCAGTGCGCGGCCAGGTAAACGGAGATCACGCGTTCTGCGCCCATGTCGCGCAGCGGCATGGCCGGGACCGAGTGGGCAAGAAGGCCGTCCACCAGCAGCCGCCCATCGATCCTGACCGGCTGAAACATCCCTGGATACGCGCAGCTGGCGCGCACGGGGTCTACCAGATCGCCTTTGGTAAAGACCGCGGGCTCGCCCGTCATGATGTCGGTGGCGGCGATGGCCAGCGGTATGCGCAGCTCTTCAAAAGTCTTGCAGCGGAGCACGTTGCGCAGGAAGACGGACATCTTGTCATTGCTGAAGAGACCGAAGCGGGAGAAGGTCCAGCGGGAAAAATCTTTGAAGCGCACCAGCACGGCTACTTCTTCCAGCTCTTTGGCGCTGATGCCGCTGGCATAAGCTGCGCCGATCACCGATCCAACGCTGGTGCCGGCGATAAAGTCCACGGGAATGTTTTCTTCTTCCAGGACTTTCAGAACGCCGATGTGCGCCAGTCCGCGGGCAAAGCCTCCGCCTAGGGCGACGCCGACTTTGGGCGGCGGCGCGGGTCCGGCCGTTTCCGGCGCCGTCTGGCGCGCAAGCTCGCGCCCCAGGGCCCGCACTGACCGCACGATCTTATTTAGCGGATTCTTCACCGGCGCTCCTCAAGCTGTTACCTCCCGCACCAGCTCTGCATGTTCTATCGTAAGATGCTGCTCGGCCGAAAATGTTGCACAATAACTTAAACGGAGTTGCTGCACCTATAGTTTCACTATTTTTCCTTGAAGACGAGACAACTTTCGGTAACCTTGGTAACCTCAAAAAGGTTCCGCAAACGGGGCCAAAAACCGGCAGCAATAGCTTTTTTTACTTCACTTTCTGCAAACAGGCAGATGCTTTCTTAAGAAAAAAATGGTGCGAGAATTTTCCGCCGGCGCGCTGGTGTTGCGCCACATGCAAAAACAGTGGTGGGTGGCCGTGATCCAACCCGGCAGGGAAGGCGAGCCGGAGGACCGCAAGGACGTGGTCGCGCTGCCCAAAGGCAACGTTGACGCTGGTGAAAAACCCGCGGAGACCGCGCTGCGCGAAGTCCGCGAAGAAACCGGTCTTCGCGTTACGCTGGTGGCCAAGCTCGGCGACATCAAGTATGTTTACGCGCGCAAATGGGCCGATAATGAAAAGGTCTTCAAGATCGTTTCTTTTTTTCTTACCAAATACCAGTCCGGCCAGATCGATGACATTACCGCCACCATGAGGCATGAAGTCCGCCGCGCTTACTGGATGCCGCTGGCCGAAGCGCCCGGCAAACTGAGCTACAACGGCGAACGCAAGATGGCAGAAAAAGCGCTGGAATATGTGCAGTACAATCCCGACAAACTGAGCTAGCTTCCTAACGGGCTAGCGCAGGAAAGGCCGATCAGCGCGGTTCAACTCCGGTTTTGGCTTTTTCTGATCCGTGTCATCTGTGTTCATCAGTGGTAAGGTTTTTTCAATTTTGGCAATCCTGGCAATCTCTCTTACAATCCCGGTCATGCCTCAAGGCTATTACCTGGTTTATGTCGCCAAGGCTGACGCGCCTTATTGGCACTACCAATTTGGCCAGCCGCCCAAAGCCAATAATTCCGCCGGCACCATTCCCAAAGGCGGCCTGGTGCACCTGCAAAGACCGCCGGACAGCCTGGGGACCCACCAGAGCGCCTATCTTTATGGCGTTGGCCGGATCATTGTCAGGCTGGGCGATTTCCAACCCGCGCCCGCCCAGACGACCGATTCCTGATTCTCAAAGAACGGGTTCCGGCCGCCTGGGCGGGACGAGGTCGCGAGTACCAGAGCATTTTTTACTTTGCCATGATTTCGCCATCGAATCAATAGCGAAAATGGACATTGTACTCCGGGCCCCGACACCAGGGCTCCCGCCCTTGCTAATCGTCGTCGCCGCGACGTATCTTGTTGGCTCGGGTGGAGGCCAAACCGTTGAAAAAGGGCAAGGCATTTATTGTTGTCAGCCATCGGCGTATGGGAAAGACCGAGACCCTGACCGCACTGAGCGGCGGCACCCTGGCCCGGCGCATCCTGATCGACGGAACCCGCTTCCCCGTTCGCAGGATGTCCAACGACGAAGATGACCAGGGCTTCTTCGATTTGCTGGAATACAAATACCCTGACTCTCAGCCTTACATCATCCTGGCCATGTGTCCCACGTTCAAGGAGGACCGCCGGCGCCTACCCCTGATCGCTGCTCTGGAACGCTTCAGCCAGCGGTACGATCTGTTTTTCTTTGTCCTTGGACGCAAGGAAAACCCGGTACAAAAGCGGATGCGCCAGAAAGAAGTGGCGGTCATGGAAAGCTTTGGCGTGGTGGAAATATTTCGCCGCAGCACGGAAGCCGCCAGCCGGGCCAGAGCCTTCAGGAAATTCATCGAAGCGCATATGTGAAGATGGGCTGGAAAAATGTTGGAAGTATTTGAAAACAAGGATATATAATTGACTGAATGAATGTTCATTCAGTATACTTAACCCGCTCGTGAATTGGCTACGTTCCGTCCCAGCAAGCGCATTGCTGGTCAGCCAAAGTCACCTGCATTTTTCACGGCCCGCTGTTACATATCTGTTTGCTTCATAGCGCATTCCCCCAACCACGGCCCGGTGTATGAAAACTGTTATGATTTTGAACGTCTCAAGACTCGTCTACTCGCCCGCTCGACCAACTCCAGGAGATGCCGAAGGAGATTCCAAAGATGAGTAATGTTGCCGTTCCCGCCGTTCCGCAAACGCGCACTCATGGCGCCGCCGCACAAGCTGACCGCGCGGGTTCCGGTGCAAAATCCGGCCACCAGCGGATCAATAAAGTCGCGGTGCTGGGCGCAGGGACGATGGGCGCGCGTATAGCCGCCCACTTTGCCAATGCCGGCGTGCCCTGCGTTCTGCTGGATATCGTGACGCCAGACGCGGCCCAGAGTACCGACAAAACAGCGCGTAGAAAAATCGTCAGCGCCGGACTGGACGCCGCGGTCAAATCCAAGCCGGCCGCATTCTTCGAAAAAGGGTTGGAGCGGCTGATCACGATCGGCACCTTTGACGACGACATGAACCTGCTGGCCGACGCCGACTGGATCATCGAGGCCGTCGCCGAGAACCTGGAGATCAAGCGCAGCCTGCTCAAAAAAGTTGAGGCCGTGCGCAAGCCCGGCAGCCTGATTACCACCAACACCAGCGGACTGCCCGTGGCCAGCATCGCCCAGGGTTTTAGCGAAGATTTTCGCCGCCACTGGTTTGGCACGCACTTCTTCAATCCGCCGCGCTACATGCGCTTGCTGGAAATTATTCCCACGCCGGAAACCGATCCGGCCGCCATTGCAACTGTCGCGCATTTCTGCGATGTCCGCATGGGCAAGGGAATTGTCACGGCCAAGGACACGCCCAACTTCATCGCCAACCGCATCGGCACGTTTGCCGGGCTGAACGTTTTTCGCGTGATGCAGGAAATGGACCTGACCATCGAAGAGGTGGACGCGCTGACCTCGAGCGGCGGATGGACCAAGGCCGCGACCTTCCGCACCATCGACCTGGTTGGGCTTGACGTGTTGGGTTCGGTGGTGACCAACTTCAGCAAAAATGTGCAAGACGAGCGCTCTGACCTGAAGCTGCCGGATTTCTTCAGGCAGATGCTGGAGAAGAAGCTGCTGGGCGACAAAGTAAAAAGCGGTTTCTATAAGAAGGTCAAAGGCCCGCAGGGTGAGGAACGCCAGGCCATCGATTGGAAGACGCTGGAGTACCATCCCGCGCAAAAGCCCAAGTTCCCCGCGCTGGAGATGGCCAAGAATATAGAAGATATGGGCGAGCGCCTGCGCACCCTCCTGGCAGGCGATCCTCGTGACAAGGCCACGCAGTTTATCTGGACCACGCTCTCCGACCTATGGACTTATTCCGCCAACCGCATTCCGGAAATTGCCGATACCGTGGTTGAGATCGACCAGGCGATGCGCATGGGCTTCAACTGGGAGGCCGGCCCATTCGAGGTCTGGGACCTGGCAGGCGTGGAGCAGACGGTTGCGCGCCTGAAGAAAGAGGGCAAGCCCGTGGCGGCGAATGCCGAGAAGCTGCTGGCCTCGGGCGCGAAGAGCTGGTATCAGGACGATCTTTCGTCGCCGTCCGGTCGCGCTTACTTTGACATTCGTACCGGGCAATACAAGCCGGTGCAGGTGGCTGAAGGCGTGTGGTCGGTTTCGACCGCGAAGAAGTCGAATGGCGTAGTCAAGAAGAATGCCGGCGCCTCGCTCATCGATCTGGGCGACGGCGTAGGTTGCATCGAATTCCACACCAAGATGAACGCTCTGGGCGGCGATATTGTGCAGATGGTCACGCAGTCGCTCAAAACCGGCGGCGTGGGCGACCAGTTTGAAGCGTTTGTCATCACCGGCGACTCGGCCAACTTTTCCGTCGGCGCCAACCTGATGATGCTGATGCTGGCGGTGCAGGAAGAAGAGTGGGACGAAGTTGATATGGCCATCAAGCAGTTCCAGGGCATGACCCAGGCCATCAAGTTCTGCTCCCGGCCGGTAGTAACGGCTTCATTCGGCATGACTCTGGGCGGCGGCTGCGAGATCAACCTGCACTCCGCAGCGCGGCAGCCGCACGCGGAGCTGTATATGGGGCTGGTGGAAGTTGGCGTCGGCTTGCTGCCCGGCGGTGGTGGCTGCAAAGAGATGCTGCTGCGCGCTCTGGATAACGCCAAAGCTGTACGGCCCGACGGCCGCAGCGAGTCGGTAGAAGTAATGGAAGGCCTGAAGCGGATCTTTGAGATCATCGCCATGGCCAAGGTTTCAACTTCCGCGTATGAAGCGCGAGGGCTGGGCTTTCTCTCCGATGGCGACCTGATCTCGATGAATCGCGAGCGCATCCTGGCCGATGCAAAAGATCGCGCGCTGGAACTGGCCCGCGCCGGGTACCATGCGCCGGCGCCGCGCACGGACATCCCCGCGCCGGGAGAAAACGCGCTTGCGACGTTGCGCCTGGGAATCCATCTAATGAGGCAAGCGGAATATATCAGCGACCACGATGTGAAGGTCGCGACCAAGGTGGCGGAGGTGATCTGCGGCGGCAACGTGACGCCGGGAACGCCGGTCAGTGAGCAGTACATTCTCGATCTGGAACGCGAGGGCTTCAAGTCGCTCTGCGGCGAGAAGAAGACGCAGGAACGGATTCAATTTACGCTCAAAACCGGCAAGCCGCTGAGGAACTAGTGAAAAAACGCGGATTCGTTATAGCAGGGGTCGTGGTGCTGCTGGGAGCGTGGCTGATGGTGATCGGCTACGAGTTCCTGGAAAAGGAAAACGCTCTTTTTCAAAAGAGGGTGAAGGCCGCCAAAGAAGACCAGCAGCGATGCGCCGCCCGGTACTCGAAGTACCGGAATTATGACCAGTTTCGCACCAGCATCAGGCTGCCGTACACGTCGGACCTGCCGCTGGAGAGCTGGATGCGGCAATTCAACACGCTGCGCGCGGGCATGAGCGAGCAGGAGGTTGAGATCGTGATGGGCGCTCCGGATTACGCGCGCTGCGATTTGACCAAAGAAGGCGACAAGTTTGCCGGTTCTGTATGGCAGTATGCCGTGGCCGTTCCGCAGGACCTGGCGAATGACGGCCAGAACAGCTTGATTCGGATTCTGTTTGGCCCCGACGGGAAGCTGATGGACAAGAACACCGTGAACATGCAGCCGAAACCGAGTCCGACGCCGACTGCGACGCCAACGGCAACCCCGGAGAGCTCGCCGTCGCCGGCCGCTTCGCCGATTCCGGGCGCAACGGCTACGCCAAGTTCGACACCAGCGGCCTCGCCGCCACAGGCTGTACCGTCAGCGACGGCAACGCCTTCGCCGACGCCGCAGATCTAGCGCCGCAGGCGCGAAGGGGATGTTTGTGAAACTTAATAGCTAAAGGTCGGCTTTGAAAGTACGAGATGTTATTAAGAAAATCGAAGATGATGGCTGGAAGCTGGCACGTACGCGAGGAAGCCATCGGCAGTTCCATCACCAAACCAAGCCAGGAACCGTAACGATTGCTGGCCACCCCTCAGCGGAAATTCCGCCGGGGACATTGAATAGCATTTTGAAACAGGCGGGACTTAAATGAAATATCTGGTTATTTACGAGAAGTCTTCTAGTGGTTGGGGAGCTTATGTTCCCGATTTGCCAGGGCTGGGTGTCGCAGGCACAACACTGGATGAAGTAAAGCAGTTAATACGCGAAGCCATGGATTTCCATCTTGAAGGTATGAGGGAGCATGGCGATCCAATTCCCGAGCCCAGCGCGGTAACGGAGTATGTTTCAGTTGGATCTTCGGCCTAGAGAGGCAAGAGCCAGGAGTTATTTATGCGTGAAGTTGTGATTGCAAGTTCGGTTCGTACCGCGGTCGGAAAATCGGGCAAGGGTACATTGCGCGCCACCCGCCCGGACGACCTGGCGGCCGTCGCCATCAAGGGCGCTCTGGATCGCATCCCGCAGCTCGACAAGAAAGAAATTGAAGATGTGATCATCGGCTGCGCCACGCCTGAAGCCGAGCAGGGAATGAACGTGGCGCGCATCGCGTCGCTGCGCGCGGGGCTGCCGGTGGAAGTTTCCGCCATGACCATCAATCGCTTCTGCTCGTCGGGACTGCAAGCCATCTCGCTGGCGGTGGACTCGGTCGCGGCCGGCCGCGCTGAGGTCGCGATCGGCGGCGGCACGGAATCGATGAGCATGATCCCCATGGGCGGGAACAAAGTTTCCATCAATCCCTGGCTGATGAACAATTACCCGGACAGCTACCTCTCCATGGGACTGACCGCGGAGCGGCTGGCCAAGCGGTTCGGCATCACGCGCGAGCAGGCGGACGAGTTTTCCCTCAACAGCCACAAGAAGGCCATCGCGGCGATCCAGGCGGGCAGGTTCGAGGATGAGATTGTTTCGGTGCCGGTGAGCTTTACCACGCCCAACGGCGCAAAGCCCAAGCGCATGGAGATCATCTTCAAAGTCGATGAAGGCCCGCGCGCGGATACAACCATGGAAGCGCTGGCCAATTTGAAACCTGCCTTCCATGCCAAGGGCAGCGTTACGGCAGGGAACTCTTCGCAAACTTCAGACGGCGCTGCCGCGACGGTGGTCATGTCCGGTGACAAAGCCAGGCAGTTGGGCATCCAACCAATGGCACGTTTTGTGGCCTTTGCCACCGCCGGTTATCTGCCGGAAGAGATGGGACTGGGGCCGGTCTACGCCATTCCTAAAGTACTCAAGATGGCTGGACTTAAGCTGGAAAATATCGATGTGATCGAGTTGAATGAAGCTTTCGCGGCGCAGGCGCTCTCGGTGATCAAAGAAGGCGGGCTGGATGCGAGCAAGATCAACCCCAACGGCGGGGCGGTGGCGCTGGGGCATCCGCTGGGCTGCACCGGAGCTAAGCTCACGGCAACGATCTTGCGTGAGCTGAAGCGCCGCAACGGCCGGTATGGAATCGTAACCATGTGCATCGGCGGCGGCATGGGCGCGGCGGGTATTTTTGAGAATCTGAGCTAACCACATCCACCACGGAGACACGGAGGCACGGAGAAAAAATGAAAAATGATTTCCTGCTCTTCTCTGTGTCTCAGTGCCTCCGTGGTAGGTGTTCCGAGGAGAAATCATGGCAACCGTAGCAGTTCCAAACAAAACCAAACTTGCGGGCGGAAGTTTTCTAATTGACGAGCACGCAACGGACCAGGTCTTTACCCTGGAAGACCTGAGCGAAGAGCACCAGCAGATCGCGCAGACCACGGAAGAGTTTGCCCGCAATGAGATCCTGCCCAACGCGGAGAAGATCGAGCACAAAGAGTTCGCGGTTACGCGCGGGCTGATCCGCAAGGCCTGTGAGATCGGCATTGCCAACGTGGACATTCCGGAGCAGTACGGCGGTTCGGACATGGACAAGATCTCTTCGGCCATCATCGCCGAGCATCTCTCCGTTTCCGGCAGCTTCAGCGTCGCGTTTGGCGGGCACACCGGTATCGGCACGCTGCCCATCGTTTATTTCGGCACGCCGCAGCAGAAAGCCAAGTATCTGCCCAAGCTGGCGACCGGCGAGCTGATCGCAGCCTATGCGCTTTCTGAATCCACCTCCGCTTCTGACGCCATGAACGCGCGCACCAAGGCCGTGCTTTCTCCGGACGGCAAAGAATGGATCCTGAACGGGGAGAAGATGTGGATCACCAACGGCGGCTTTGCCGACGTGGTGATTGTCTTCGCCAAGGTTGACGGCGAGAAGTTCTCGGCGTTTATCGTGGAGCGCGCCTTCCCCGGCTTTCAGTCGGGCGCGGAAGAAAAGAAGCTGGGCATTCGCGGATCTTCGACCACGCCGATCATCCTGAACGACTGCCGCGTGCCCAAGGAGAACCTGCTGGGCGAAATCGGCAAGGGCCACGTGATCGCTTTCAACACGCTGAACATCGGCCGTTACAAGCTGGGCGCAGGCGTGGTGGGCGGAGCGCGCAACGCGCTCAATAACTCCATTGGCTACGCCAAGCAGCGCAAGGCGTTCGGCAAGACGCTGGCTGATTTCGGCGTCATCCAGGAAAAGCTGGCCAACATGGCCGCGGGGATTTATACCGGCGAGTGCATGTCATACCGTACGGTGGGCATGATTGACGCGGCGATGTCGGAGATCGATAAAAACTCGCCCGATGTCTATAAAGAGACGGCCAAGAACATCGAAGAGTACGCGGTAGAGTGCTCCATTCTGAAAGTCTTCGGCTCGGAGATGCTGGACTACGTGGTCGACGAGACGGTGCAGATCTATGGCGGTTATGGGTTCGTGGAAGAGTATCCGGCGGAGCGGGCGTATCGCGATTCGCGCGTGAACCGCATCTTTGAAGGCACGAACGAAATCAACCGCATGATCATTACCGGCTGGCTGCTGAAGCGGGCGATGAAAGGCCAGTTGCCGCTGATGCCGGCGATCAAGAAGCTGACGGATGAAATTATGTCCGGGCCAAGCTCGGCGGAGCCGCTGGAAGGCCCGCTGGCGGCCGAACGCACGCTGGTAAGCAACGCCAAGAAGGCCGGACTCCTGCTGGCCGGTGCGGCAGTGCAGAAATACATGGCGGCGATTGAGCAGCAGCAGGAAATCCTCTCCGCCATCGCCGACATGGTGATTGAAATCTACGCCATGGACTCTGTCGTACTGCGGACGCAGAAGCTGATTGAGCGGCAAGGTGAAACCAAGTCACAACTGGCGATCGCGATGGCCCAGGTGAGCCTGACCAGCTCGCTGGACAGGATTGAAGCGGCCGCGAAAAAAGTTGTCGCCGCGGTGGCTGAAGGCGACATGCTTCGCACCCAGCTGGTGATCCTGCGCCGCCTGTTCAAGCATGAGCCGTTCAACGTGATCGGGCTGACCCAGCAGATCGCCAAACGGCTGATCGAGGCAGGGAAGTACGTGCGGGCGTAACGTGGATTAACCACACGTGGATTAACCACAAAGGACATGAAAGAACACGAAGGTTTACAACCCAATTCGGGGAATGACCTTCGTATTCCGCTGTGTTCATTGTGGTTTTGGGCGTCCTTTCACCGCGAGCAGACGACGGACACACAGAATGCAGGGAAACTAATCCCTTGTGTTCCTTCGTGTCCTTTGTGGTTTATTGTTTTCCCATGAATACAGAATGCAATCGCATCGCTTATGCGCTCGCCTCCGCGATCAACGGAGAGGCGTGGTACGGAAGCTCTATGCGCGAGATCCTGGACAAGGTAAGCGCCCAACAGGCGCAGGCCCGGCCGCTCGCCAATGCCCATTCCATCTGGGAGCTGGTGGTTCACGTGGAAGCCTGGGTAAAACTTGCCGGAGGAGCATTGCAAGGTACGCCGATCCCCGCCTGGTCCACCATGACTAAGGAACAGGACTGGCCTTCCGTCGGCGACACCGGCGAACAAGCCTGGGAGGAAGCCGTTACAACGTTCTTCGCCAGCCATCTCCGGCTGGTCGAGGCGATCAAGGCGTGCAGCGATGACCGGCTTGAAGCTACGGTGCCCGGCCGGACGTACAACTTCTATCATCTGTTCCAGAGCATGATCCAGCATGCGGTGTACCACGCCGGACAGATTGCTTTGCTGAAGAAGGCGCTGCTGTGAGAAAAATGTTTTTTGTGGCGCTTCCACAGGTTGCCGGATGCCGCTTGTTCCTATACAGTCTTTCCTTAGCCCATGGTTGCCACCAGCCCGCGCTCCTCTCTCACCAAAGCTGAAGTCGAATCTGCCGTACGCATCTATTGGAGCGCGCTGGCCGCCAAAGAAGCGGTACGGCAACAGAATTGTTACGCGGACAGCGCCACCGTCTTTGCTACTAATTCGAAAAAGCTTGAACCGGTACGGCTGGTTTTGCTGCGGCGGCAGCGTGAATACCTGACCGCGGGCACGCGGACCACTGTCGAGATCGGCGCGATGGAGGTCGGATTGATCGGCCCAAATCACGCTCTGGCGGCTTACACCATTCGACTCGACGCGGAACGTGTCACCAGGGCCTCCTCTTCCGGGCAGCCGGTTTCAGAAGAGCACCTGGAAAACGCGCGTGTCACACACCTGTTTCACCGTGAGAACGACGGTGCTCTGCGCATTATCCACGAACACATCTCCGTGCCGCAGCTGTGAAGAAAGACCTCACTTGAAAGCCGTCCGGCTTGGGACAAGCTCACATCCGATGATCGATGGCTTGCCACGGCCGCTTACGGCCGGCTGACAACAATCCTTGCAATTGCATTCCAGGGCCGCCACGGCCTTCGGCGGCAGTTACTGAAGGACTATGCACAAGGTGTATCGAGGCTCCGTTTACAGTTCGGCCGGACCGGGGTATTTTTTCTATTCAACGCTCTACTCTCACTTGGTCAGGAGTACATGTACCCATGAGTAAGAAAGCGCAGAGCTTGTTCCTGGGAGCCTTGTTTTTGCTCGCGATGACGGGCGCCAGTTCCGCCCAGAGACTCACCGCCAGCGTCCAGCGCAGGCTTGAAAGCGCGGTGGCTGGGATCCACGGCGCCAAAGTGCAGCTGGCGCGGCCGCGCCCTCTGCGCTCCGGAGCGGCGTTGTTCAACAGTTCTGCGCCCAACGGACAGGCAGGCGTCAAAGGCAATCCCGGAGGATTGCCGGGAATCGACTCGCTGCCCAACTTCACCCGCGCTTTTAGCAGCCACGGCGAAGTCTGGCCCTTTACCATGGTCGGAAACGACCCCTCGCTGGGACGCCGCACGCGTATTCCCGCAAGAGTCCTTGCTGTCTCCCTGGAATTGCAGAATGCCGACCTGGTGACTTCCACCACGGTCTCGGTTCAGCCTTTTGAAGAACTCGTAATGCGCTCGCCCAATTTTGAAGAGGCCGACTACACGAGCGGTGAAGACATCCAGTTTGCCGACGCGGTCCAGCGTGCCGAGTTTTTTCACTCCATGAAGAAGAGCTGGCATACCGAGCTTCACCCGTCCAGAATCGTGGACCACATCACCATCAAAGTGCCGCTTACGACCAAGGTCCCAGGAGTGGATGACAAAGGCAATCCCATCGACGTTGACGTTCCCACATACATTACCGGCACCGCAGCCGACGGCAGCACGTTTGTGCTCCTGCTCGACCAGTTTTTCAACGATGCCTTCTTCAACGCGGCCGTAGAGCAGATCGCCGCCAGGCACTTCACTACCGACGCGGTCAACATTCTTCTCTTTCCCAACACCTTCATCTTTTCCCTGGACCCGAATCAATTTCCGATACTCGGGTTCCATACTTTTATCTTTGATCCCAGCGCCGACCCGCTGCCCGTCTGGGTCACGATCTTCGCCAGTTGGATTTCTCCGGGGATCTTCGACCCTGCTACCGGCATTCAGGATGTGACCACGCTGAGCCATGAGATTTCCGAGGTCTTCAATAATCCGTTTCTGATTAACAGCGTGCCGGCGTGGCAATTTCCAGAAAACCCCGGTACTTGCCAGGACAATCTGGAGGTGGGCGATCCAATAGAAACGCTCGCGCACCAGACCGTTCCGATAAGAACCGAGCATGGCCGCCAAAACTTTGTCTACCATCCGCAGACAGAGGCGCTGCTGCAGTGGTTTGAAGACGCCGTCCCATCGGACGCGATCCGAGGCGCCTACAGCTTTCCCGATACCACGGCGCTTCCCGGGCCGGCGGTCTTCTTTGGCCAGCTCGCCTGCCCCACGGCTCCGTAGCGCGACGATTTCCGTCTGACTTTGGTGGCGCTGGAGTATCTCCGGCGCCCATTTTTTTGTCCAACTGAACCGTACAAAGTTGCATCCTGAGCACGCGGCTGATAATCTAACTAACCGGTTAATTAAATTCGCTTGGCATGGCGAGGTCCCCCGAGTGATCTACGTGAAACCTGGACCAACAGACAGGCAGGAGAAGAAGGCCTCAACCCCGGTGCGAACGCATCTAAAAACCGATATCGCGGCAAGAAGGTAAAAGCATGAGGAAGCTAGCTTTTCTGGTGGTTCCATTTATATGTCTGGCTGTGCTCTCCTCCGCTGCCCAGGCTCCCGGATTGGCGCCGGTAACGGCTCCAGACCGCCAGTCTCCGGCGTTGACCTCCGCCCAGACGCCTGCGCTCGATACGTTCAACGGAAGCGGCACGGTAGACCAGCTGGTTCCCGGAGTTGTCCAGCTCTCCCTGCTTGATGCCATGGACCGCGGACTGAAGCACAATCTTGGCCTTCTTCTCTCGCAGCAGCAGACAGACCAGGCGCGCGCGCAATATCGCCGCCAGTTCAGCGCTTTGCTGCCCAACATCTCCGGCACTACCAGCGAGTCTGTGAATCAGATCAACCTGGCGGCCTTTGGCATTCCCCTGCCTGCGGGTTTGACATCGCCCGTGATTGGGCCGTTTGGGGTGTTTGCGGCCCAGGCTAACATGAGTGAGACCCTGTTCGATTTCAACACGCTGAACAAGGTCCGGGCGGCGGCGGAAAATGAAAAGACGGCAAAGTTCACCGTGCAGGATGCGCGTGAGCTTGTGGTGCTGGTGGTGGGCAACCAGTATTTGTTGACCTTGGCAAACGCGGCGCGCCTGGAAACCGCAAAGGCCCAGTTCAATACGGCCCAGGCCATCTTCCAGCAGACCCAGGACCTGAAAAAGGCCGGCGTGGCCGCGGGCATTGACGTGTTGCGCGCGCAGGTACAGATGCAGGCGCAACAGCAGCGCTTGCTGGCCGCGCAAAACCAGTATGAGCAGCAGAAGATGACGCTGGCCCGGACCATCGGCATGCCGGTGGCGCAGCAATTCCAGCTGGTTGACACGGTCCCCTACGCTTCGTTCCCGCCGATCGACCTGCCGGAAGCGCTGGCCCGTGCCTACGAGCGCCGACCGGAGTATCTGGCGGCGCAATCCCGCACGCGCGTGGCGGAATTTGCGGTGAAGGCCGCCAAGGGTGAAGCGCTGCCGACGGTGGAAGTAAATGGCCAGATGGGGCTGCTCGGCCCCGCGCCGGGGAGTGCCGAAGCAACCTACGCATTGTCCGCCGGCGTGCGCATTCCGATTTTCCAGGGCGGCAAGATGAAGGCCGACGTTGCCCTGGCGGAAACGCAATGGCGGCAGAACAAACTGCAACTGGAGAACCTGCGCAGCCGCATCGAGTTTGAAATCCGCTCCGCGCTACTGGACGTGAAGACCTCTGACGATCAAGTGCAGGTGTCCAATCAGCAGATTGTTCTGGCCGCCGAACAGCTGAAAGAATCGCAGGACCGCTATGCTGCCGGAGTTTCCGGAAGTTTGGAAGTAGTGCAATCGCAAGAAGCGGTGGCCGGCGCCAATGAGAACCACATACAGGCGTTGTACCTGAACAACGTGGCCAAGCTCCAGCTGGTGCGCGCCCTGGGCGAAGCGGAGCAGAGGACACGAGCATTTTTGGGAGGAAAATAAGGTGGCTGATCCGGTGAAGATATCGCCGCAGTATGAAGAAGAAGAGGATGTGAAGGAGCCTGTGCATACGCCGGCTGTCCGGACGGAGCCTGCGCGGAGTGACGAGCGTCGCTCCGGCAAGGAACGGCGCGCGCTCAGCGAACGCCGCGCGCTGGGATTTTTCCGCGAGCATCCGCAGGCCAAGTGGGTTGTGGCCGCGGTGGCGATTGTTCTTCTGGCAGGCGGCGCTTTCATATGGCATTACTATTCCGTTCGCGAATCCACGGACGACGCGCAGATCGACGGCCACATCAATCCCATCAGCCCTCGAGTGACCGGCACCGTATTGCGAGTGCTGCACGACGACAACGAACTCGTTGAAGCAGGGACGCTGCTGGTAGAGCTTGATCCGCGCGACTACGAGGTTGCAGTGGACCGGGCGCGCGCCGATCTGGCCAACGCCCAGGCCGGCGCCACTGCCGCCAACGTGGGCGTTCCGCTCACGCAGACCACCAGCTCCAGCCAGCTTGTGGCGGCGGACGCTAACGTCAAAGCGACCGAGCGGGAGATTGAATCGGCCAGGGCGCGGCTGGTTGAATCGCAGTCCAACTTCGCCAAGGTCGCAGCCGACATGAAGCGTATGGAGCTGCTGATCGCCAAGGACGAGATCTCGCGCCAGCAATATGACGCCACAGTGGCCGCGTACAATTCGGCGAAAGCCAATGTCGACGCCGCCACGGCAGCGGTCGCCAGCTCTGAAGCCAAAGCGGCCCAGGCGCAGGCGCAGGCCGAAGCAGCGCGCACCGTCCCGGAGCAGCTTAAGGTAACGCGCGCGCGCGCCGGAGCGGCAACGGCGGAGGTCCAGCGGGCGATCTCCGCGCTGGCCCAGGCTGAACTCAACCTGAAATACACAAAAATCTACGCGCCGGTTACCGGCGTTCTCAGCAAGCGCAACGTGGAACCAGGACAAACCCTGCAAGCAGGACAACCGGTGTTCTCCATCGTGAACCTCGAAGATATCTGGGCCACGGCAAACTTCAAAGAAACGCAGCTCAAGAACATGCGCGTGGGGCAGAAGGCAACCATCAAGGTGGACGCTTACGGCCATGAATATAACGGCACCGTTGAATCCGTCGGCGCCGCAACGGGGGCGCGGTTCAGCCTGTTGCCGCCCGAAAACGCCACCGGTAATTATGTAAAAGTCGTACAGCGCATCCCGGTCCGCATCCGCTTCGATAAAGGCCAGGACCCTGGACACCAACTCCGTCCCGGCATGTCAGTAGAGCCGACGGTATTCACTAAATAACTCATCGGTAAATGGCTGAGCGTACGAATATCAATCCGTGGATCATCGCTGTCTCGGTGATGCTCGGCACCTTCATGGAGGTGCTGGACACCACGGTGGTGAACGTCTCGCTGCAGCATATTGCCGGCAGCCTTTCCGTGACGCCGGAAGAAGCCACCTGGGTACTAACTTCATACCTCGTCGCCAACGCCATCGTGCTGCCGCTCACCGGATGGCTGGCGAATTACTTTGGCCGCCGCAACATTCTTCTGCTCTCGGTCGGCGGGTTCACGCTGTTTTCGTTTCTCTGCGGCATCGCGCCGAACCTCCCGCTGCTGATCATCTTCCGCGTTTTCCAGGGCGCCACCGGCGGAGGCCTGCAACCGCTCTCGCAAGCCATCCTGATGGAAGCCTTCCCCCCGGAGAAGCGCGCCAAAGCCATGGCGTTCTGGGCGCTGGGAATCGTCGTGGCGCCCATGCTTGGGCCGGTGCTCGGCGGCTGGATCACCGACAGTTACTCCTGGCGCTGGCTCTTCTACATCAACATTCCCATCGGCGCGCTGGCCATCGTCATGTCGATGCTCTTCATTCACGATCCGCCATACATCAAGCGCGGCGCGGGCGGCATTGACTACTGGGGCATCGGCTACCTGGCGCTGGGCATCGGCGCGCTGCAGATCATGCTCGACAAAGGCCAGGAAGAAGACTGGTTCGCATCGCACTTCGTCCTTATTCTGGGGATTCTCTGCGCCGTGGGGCTGATCTTCTTCGTGTTCCGCGAACTCACCACCGACCATCCCGTGGTGCAGCTCAAAATATTCAAGAACCGCACATACTCCACCGGTGTCTTCCTCATGACGGTGCTGGGCTTCGTGCTCTATGGCAGCACCGTCTTGCTTCCGCTCTGGCTGCAGACCCTGATGGGCTACTCCGCGCTCGAAGCCGGCATGGCCATGCTTCCACGCGGCCTGGGATCGTTCCTCTTCATGCCGGTCGTCGGCATTCTCATGGGCAAGATCGAGGCGCGCAAGCTGCTCGCCGCCGGGCTGATCATCGCGTCGTTCAGCATCTACCAGCTCTCCAAGCTGAACCTGAACGCCGGCTATTGGGACATCTTCTGGCCGCAACTCTTGCAGGGCACCTCGATGGGGCTGCTCTTTGTGCCGCTCACCACCATCACCAACGGCCTGATTCCCAAAGAGCAGATGGGCAACGCCACCAGCCTGTTCAACCTGATGCGCAATATCGGGGCCAGCGTCGGCATTGCCAGCGTGACCACCATTTCCGCGCGCCACACCCAGATGCACACCAACGACCTCACGCGGCACATCAATCCCTATAATCCGGTTGCTCAGGTCACCTTGCAGGGGATGAAGCAGGCCCTCATGGCCCGCGGCATGGACGCCGCCACCGCCACCAAGCAGGCCTATGCCGGGATCTTTGGCATGTTGCAGCGCCAGGCCGCCATGATGTCTTACATCGACACGTTCTTTTTGCTGGCGATCATGTTCGCCGCCTGCCTGCCGCTGATCCTGCTGATGAAAAAGGCGCCCAAAGGCGGAGGCGGCCCGGGAGCGATGGGACATTAGGAGCCCTCCCCCTATTACCTTGATTAGGGTTCTAAAGGGTTTAGACAATCCATCCCCGGCGATGTCCTTTTCAGTGAGCTGCACCCCTTAGGGGAGACAGTTTTCGAGTGTCACACGTGCCATTCGTGGTAAGGTTTTGGGCTCCCGATCACCCGATGAACCGATCACCGGGGTCCCCGACGAGCCCGCTGTTGGCTCGTTGGGTGGAGATCACCGGATCACCCGATCTTCCTCCCCCCTCCCCCCTACCTTCATCCCAGGTCATCCCAAATTGGCGTGGGTTTGCGCGACATCATCCCAACCGGGCCCCGTCCACGCGCGGTTTTCGCGTGGATGGGCAGAAGGCATCCCAGATTGGCGTAGCTTTCAGGGATCTAGCCCTCATTTGGCATATTACACTGCCTTTCCTTTGTGCCCTTCGTGTCCTTTGTGGTTAAGGGTTTTGGGGTTACCGGCTAATTGCCAGTAGCTAATTGCTAGCTGCTAGGTTTTCAAAGACTAAACGCTTCCCAGCCCTGAGGCGGTGCTAGAGGGTAGGGCATTTCTGCTTCGCAATCAATTGCGAATTAGGCCATCTTGACAAACGAGGTCTGGGGGAAGCACCTGGTTTTTCACCTATTTTGGCGTCGTGCACCATTGCAGGATCCATCCGTCCGCGAGCCCCGAAGGGGCGCAATGATTAAGCCCAGGCCGTAAGGCCTGGGACCCTGAAGCAAAAAGACCATTCCGCTCTGCCCTGAGCGTAGTCGAAGGGCCCCGCGCGCAACGCAGCGGAGCGCGCTAGAACCGGTACAATACCGCACATGTTCGAACGCTATACGGATCCAGCGAAGCGGGCGGTTTACTACGCTCACGTTTTTGCGGTCGTCTCTGAGCGTCCTGAGATCACCACGGTTGATCTCTTGTGCGGTTTGCTTTACGGCAGCGATTCCCGCGCGCACGTGATTTTTCCGCTGCGGGAGCATTTTCCGCTTTACAACGGATGTCCTTGCAAATTTGCAAAAATGCCGGAAAACCCCTTGCCTCGCCAGTTAACAGAAGAGTCCAAACAGGTCCTGGCTTGGGCTGGGGTGGAAGCCAATGAACTAAGAGACTATTGGCTGGATACCGAACATTTACTCTTGGGTGTTCTGCGTGTGCGGCAATGCGACGCTGCAATCTACTTGATGAGGACCGGCCTCACCCTTAAAACGGCGCGCAAGACAATTCGACAAAATAAACTGTCGCGCCCTTCTTACGGCCCGGTTTCCCGCTGGTGGTGGATCAAGAATCGGCTGCTTTACCCCATCTAGGGCGGAGCGCGCTAGGCCTTCAAATCCCTCAGCAGCCGCTCTAACGCCTTCTTGTAGGAATCGTGGTTCTTCCAATCCCTGAAATCCCCGATGTGCCTTGTCCGGCGTATGTCCGCCGCCCAGGCCTCGCCGGTTTCCATCACCGCATCATCCAGCCGGATCGGGAACAGCACGGTCCTCTTTTCGCGGTGCTCTTTTTCAAACGCCGTTTCCACTTCCTTCTCCACCCACGGGCTGCTGACGGAATTCTCTGATAGCAGCACCATCAGCTTGTCATGCACGCGAATGGCCTCGTCAAATGATGGACGCAGCTTGTCGCCAATCTTCAGGTCCTCCGGCGCAAACCAGCAGCGGACATTCTTGCTGCGTAAGTCTGTATGCAGCCGCTCAGCAAATTCCTGGTCTTTACTGGAATAGCTGATGAAGCAGGAATAGAATCCAATCGGCTTCCCGACTAGGGATTTCATAAAAACGATGAAATCCTCAGGCACACCGCAACCGCGTAAGAAAACTTCTGGAATATTGCCGCCCGAAAGGTAGATGGTGTCGATGCCAATGCTGGATGGCCCCCATTTGTTGACCTCCTTGAAAAATCTAGGCTCCTTATATCAGCTCGCTCTCTGCCATACGTTCTCCTACTTGCGCTTGTCAAAAGCCCTTATACCCGTGCGTTTTCCAGGCTCCAAATTTGCTGAGCGCAACGTGCCCAAAAGATAGACTTAGAACCATAGCAAGATATGCCTGGTCTTTATTGCCAATTCCAGGATGCGCACCAGAAGAGAGAAAGCCCCAGCTACTTGAAAATGCCAGCTTCTCGTCACTATCCAAGAATCCGACTTCTTCGAGATACAGAAATAGGTCTTTCATAGTCAACTTTGTTGCATCTTTTTTAAGGTCAATTCGATTTCGTCCCGTATCCTCAGCGATATCTTTCAAAAGTCTTTCAAAGAATTTCCGCCATTCTCCAACTGCAGTATCGAACTTCCCTTGCAAATGTGCTTGTTCTCCATTTGAGAAATGATGTAAAAGAACTTGCTCCGAACCCAGTTTCACCGTCTTTATCTGTTCTAGCAAGAATGAGATTTGCTTTGGCTGATCGAATATGGCTGTGTCAGCAGGAATAAGTTTGCCTTGATGCAGGCGAAAACCGTCCAGTTCAAGACTGTTTAATAAATGCTCAAGGTCGGCGTACCAGTTTTCACCGTCTGACAGAGTTAGTTTTTTATCGAAAAGATATTCTGCAAACTTAAGCAAGAGGCTGCGTCCCTTTTCAACCTGTTCGGCCTGCCTTGATGAATCTGATAGGTATTCCAGCCTGGCTCTTTTTGCGGGCCAACTCCTTCCCGCCTGAGGAGGATTGAAGAAACTGCCGTCATATAGCGAGGTGAAAATCTTGTCAAAATTCCAAACATTTTGGGGAGCGCAGCGTTCAAGAAATCGTTGGTCAAAATTTCTCGCGTACAGATCTCTTTTAAGGTCTGTAGCTGTAACCAAAGCAAATGTCTCGCTAAAAGGTGTTTCGTCGTAGCAGCCCAACTTATCAAAAGTCCTAATCATCTGCGCAACGCTGCGCTGAGAGAGTTCAGCCATATGTCCCTCTGTCAATTTCAGGAGCGAATGTCCCAGTATATTCTCTCTGGCTCCACTGAAAGCCGAGTACGATACCGCATCCACTTCACCCTTGCTAACAACAAATGTGGGGGCGTGATTTTGTTTGAAGCACCACACTCCAGCGCCGGAGAGCGCGAACGAGCCTAGCCCAGGTGCGGACCGGGTCCCCTGCAAGCCCGGTTTTGGCTTGCTGGGGTGGTCAAGCCCTGGGTAACGGTAGCAGTAAGAGACAAGCCCCGTAGGCGGCGACACTGGCCTAACGATAAGAATAAATAAGGCTTGACATTTTTCCATCTATCGCCAACAATCGTTGGCAAATGGCCGATGTATTTTCAACTCGCGAAGCTGCCAGAAAGTTAGGTTTAGATGTATCTACGTTGAGCCGGTACATCAGCCTGAAGAAAATACCTGCCCCAGAACTCTTGAAGATCGGACGCCTTCAGGTGCATGCGTGGACCGAGGCCGAAATCGAACACGTCCGCCAACTCCTGCCCAAGATCGCCAACGGCAGGAAAACCCGATACTCCAAACTTCGTGAAAAACAAAAGGCACAGCCCAAAAAGGCCGTGCCTCGCAAACGCAAAAAGAAGAAGTAAACCAACCCTAAACGGGCAGCGCCCGGTGTTTGCGCACCGAACGCGCCCTAACCAACACTCGCCTTATAAGGAGGCAAATGATGGCTGTTCATAAAGTTATACGCTCCAATCCACCCGCGCAACCACAACCCCAACAACCCAAGCCCGAGCGCCACGACCCTCACCACCAACTGAAAGCCGATCTCTTTGAGGCGCTCCGCCACCTCAACCGCGGATACGGCGTCGCCCTGGCCGCGTTCGACCGCCTTGAAGTCAGAGACCGCCAGCATCCGAGGCGCGCCTTCACTGCCGCTTTTCTACACGACTACCGCAACCGCACGGAAGCTCTCCGCGCCCAGGCCAATCGCGACCTGCTCCGTCTCCTCGCCGGCCGCGAAGAGCACGAAGCCGAGCGCTTTGAAGGTCTCTGCACGTCCCACCCTTCACAAAAGCCGCGAAAGACTGCACACCCGCGCTGATCGTGGAATGTGCATGCCTCTTCAACCCTGAACAAAGATCAGGCGCGCTGCAAGGTGCGCCTGATTGATCTTTGGCAATTCTCCGCGTCTCCGCGCCTCCGTGGTGAGATTTTATTCCCGCTTTTTGAAAAAATATTCCTGCCGGGCAACGTGGAATAAATCGCCTACCGTCTGGTTTTGCATAGCGAAGAGCATGAAAGCTAAATCGCAAGACGCCTTCATAAAAATTACAAACCGAATAAGGAGAACACTCATGAAAACCGCTCTGATCCGCCTGCTGACTCTTGTAACTCTGGCAACGTCCATGTCCGCCTTCGCCGCCGCAGGCGAATCCAAACACAATGATGCGGCCACCTCAGCCACCACGCAGCAGAACGGCTGTGCCGCTAGCACCGACCAGGACAAGAAGCAGAAGAACGCGCAAAAGACCCAGGAGGAGTCTGAACAGGAGCAGGAATTTGATCGTGTGCTGATGGGCATCTATGGATGAACGAAGTACGGCAGCGCAATTCCAACAAATCGCCGGCAGCATGAGGAAAATCTAATGCTGCCGGCGCTTCATGTAGCGTCAATCCAGCGACATCGCGCGAATTCGGCGATCGTCGAATGGTACTTCCGCCGTCTTCTCCTCTGCGTCCTCCGTTCCTCTGTGTTTCAGGTTGTTGCGGCTCGTCTCCGTCGTATAATCCTTGCGCCAGCCATTCTTCACATTCTGAGGTTGCCGACGATGAGAGCTTTCTCTTCTGCTTGTTTCTCCATAATTCTCTTGCTTTGTTTTTCCATTTCGCTCATGGCGCAGACGTTTCGTGGTGGGATCCAGGGCTCGGTCACCGATTCCAGCGGCGCTGCCGTTGTCGGGGCCGATATTACGGTCAAAAGCGCGGACACCGGCCTGGTCCGCACGGCCAAGACCAACGACGAAGGCGACTTTCTCTTCACGGAATTGCCCCTGGGTTCTTACAGCGTAAGCGTGAGCAAGAGCGGGTTTGGCACCAAGGTGGTGAATGGGATCAACGTGGCTGTCTCGGTCAACACGCGGGCCGATGTCCAGCTTGTTCCCGGCGAGGTCAAGCAGGAAGTGGTGGTCACGGCTGAAGCGCCGATCATCGACACCACCGGCAACACCATGGGAGGGACGATCCAGGCGAACCAGCTTGCCAATCTGCCGGTGAACGGAGGCGACTTCGCCAAGCTGCTGACGCTGGTTCCCGGCGCGGCCTCCGATCCCAACGGCGACAGCGATTCGCCCGGCTCGTTCGGCACCTTCAGCATCAACGGCAATCGCGGACGCTCGAACAACTACCTGCTGGACGGCACGGACATGAATGACGGCTATCGCAACGATCCGGCCATCAATGAGGCGGGCGTGTTCGGCACGCCGGCGACGCTGCTGCCCATCGACGCGCTGCAGGAGATCGGCATTCTCTCCAACATGGAGCCGGAGTACGGACGCAATTCCGGCGCGGTGGTAAATATCGTGACCAAGTCCGGGACCAACAAGATCCACGGCTCGGCCTTTGAGTATTTCCGCAACAACGCGCTCGATGCCCGCAATGCTTTCAACAGCAAAACCGATTCTTCCGGCAACCCCATTCCCCAGGACACGTTCCACAACAATCAGTACGGCGGATCGCTCGGCGGCCCGCTGGTGAAAGACCGCACCTTCTGGTTTGTGGCTTATGAAGGATGGCGCGAAAGCGGCGGACTCCCGGGCATTTCCAGCGTGCCGTCGCAGGCACGCGTGAATGCGTTTACTGGCGGAGGCGGCGTGATCAATCCAGTGATTGCAAAGTTGCTGTCGCGGAATCCCTGGAGCATTCCGCTCCCCGCCACCGGCGATACCGGCGCCGATAATGCCACCGTCCAGGTTACGGACCCTTTCAAGAACCGTGTGGACAGCTTGATTTTCAAGATCGACCAGCACCTGGGCCACGGCGAAGGCTCTGATCTATTTACCGGGCGCTACTTCTATGGCGATAGCGACCAGAGTTTTCCGCTGGCGCTGGGCGGCGGCACCACTGTCCCCGGCTTCAACACGGTTACGCCGACGCGCGTGCAGGTGCTCTCACTTTCTTATACGCATCTGCTCTCTCCGAAGTTGCTGCTGGAGATTCGCGGCGGCTGGAACCGTTTTGCCGAAGGCTTTTTCCCGCAGGACCAGTCGTTTAATCCTTCGTCCATTGGCTTGAACACCGGCGTGACCAACTCGCAGGACTTTGGCTTGCCTCAGATCAGCTTCAGCGACGGCACCAGCGGCCTGGGCGGAAACAACTCGCTGCCGCGCCACCGCTTTGACACCAACTGGCAATACTTCACCAACCTCGGCTACACCAGCGGGAAGCACAGCATGAAGTTCGGTTATGAGTATCGTCGCACCACGGTCAACCAGTTTTACGATCTCGGCTATCGCGGGCGGCTGAAGTTCCTCTCCTTTGAAGATTTTCTTGCCGGCGACGTCACCAACGGCGGCAGCCAGTTTGCCGGCAACTCACAGCGCACCACGCACCAGAACAACTCCGGTTTTTACGTCCAGGACAACTTCCGCATGACGCGCAAGCTCACCCTGAACGCCGGCCTGCGCTGGGACTACTTTGGCGTGATCTATGAAGATGGAAACCGCTTCAGCCTCTTTAATCCCGCAACGCAAGCTTTGCAGCTCGTAGGGCAGGCGGGCGGCCCGTCAAGCCTCTATCCGCGCGACCTCAACAATTTTGCGCCGCGTCTCAGCGCCGCCTATGACACGTTTGGCAATGGCAAAACCGTGCTGCGCGCGGGCTGGGGCCTCTATTACGACGCCTTCTCCCAGGACTTCTTCATCGGCCACTTTCCGTTCAACACTTTCAACGCAGGCCCGGCGTACAACGGAGTGGGCGCGGCCGCCATCAGTTCTGCCGGAAATGTAGCTTCCACCATCGCTTCCGGAGTGCCCATCTTCACCGGCTTCAGCCCAACCTCTGACGCGTGGACCGTAGACCAGAAAATCCGCACACCTTATGTCCAGAATTACAACGTAAATATTGAGCAAGCGATGGGCAAATCCATGGCGCTGCAGGTCGGCTACGTGGGCTCCGCCGGAACCAAGCTGTTCCGCTTCGTCGATATCAACCAGCATGTTCCCGCGACCGGGGCTTTTCCGTTTGCCGCGTTCAATATCATCAACCAGTTTGAGTCCACCGCCAGCTCGCACTACAACAGCCTGCAGGTCACATGGAAGCTGCGCGACTGGCGCCGCCTCAACTCACAACTCTCCTGGACGTGGTCGCATTCGATCGACAACGCCAGCGACGGTGAAGACTTTGTTCCCAACGCCGCCCAGCCGGACAACAGCCTCAACCCCGGAGCGGAGAAAGCAAATTCTAATTTCGATGGCCGCCATCGCCTGACCTGGATGTTTGGCTACGCGCTGCCTAATCCGGCGTTCGCTAAATCGATGACCAACGGATGGTCATTGAACGGGCTGCTGCGCCTTTCCAGCGGACAGCCGTATAACCTGAACTCTTTCTCCGACTACAACAACAGCAATGAATTCCTCGAGCGGCCCGACGTGGTTGGCGATCCCTTTGCCGGCACCGGCGGACCCAGCAAGCTGCTGAACCTTTCCGCCTTTGCTGCGCCTTGCACCTGGGATCCCATTGCCGGCGGTTGCATCGCCGGAACCCAGCATTTCGGCAATCTGCGCCGCAACGCCTTTGTCGGACCAAATTTCAAGAACTTTGATTTTGGGCTGGCCAAAGATACCAGGCTGAACGAGCGGCTCAATATGCAATTCCGCGCCGATATCTTCAACCTCTTCAACCATCCCAACTTCTCCAACCCCACTCTGCCCAACTTCCTGGTGAACCTGGAAAACAATGGCAGCGTGGCGCCAGCGGCGGGCGATCCGAAATGCGCTCTGCCTCCCGGTCCCAGCACTGGTTGTCGGGCTGTAGGCCCAGGCTTCCTGCCCACCACGGCGACTCCGGACGTCGCGATCGGCTATCCGTTCCTAGGCGGCGGCGGTTCGCGTGACATTCAGCTGGCGCTGAAGTTTACGTTCTAGAAACTTTGCGATCGAAGAAAAAGGCATCGTCACATGGCGATGCCTTTTTTATAGCGGGTGGCTCTCAGGCCGCTGATCCCTTAACGCTTGTAGCTTGAGTTGATGAACTCATCCACGTCTTTGTGCAGCTTGTGATGCTCTTTTTCGTCGATATACATCATGTGCCCGGCTTCATAATAGGCAAAGCTGATGTTCTTCCGCACGGATGGCTCCAGGTGCATGTGTGACACCGTGTGCTCAATGCCATTGAATGGCGTGGCCACGTCGTAATATCCGGCAATCACCAGCACCTTCAAGTAGGTCTGCTGCGTCATGGCTGCGCGGAGCACTTCCGCCACTTCGGTGTTTCCGGTCTGGTCCCACGGGCGGACGTTCGCGCTCACGGTGTAATACATCTCGCTTTCCCACTTCAGCTCGCGGCGAACGTAATCATGGAACGTGGCCACATACGCGCCTTCATACGAGGCCTCGCTGGCATCGTAATCCGGACGCTCGCCGGCCGCATCCGCCTCCATGCCGGTAAAGCGCGAGTCCAGCCGGCCAATGGTCAAACGCTTATCGCGCTCGAGTTCCCGGAACCAGCGGAATGGACTGACCCGCAGGTTCGCTTGCTCCACATATTTCGGCGAGAGCGCCGTGTAGTGCACTATCTCCTCCACGATCTTCTTGTGTTCTTCCGCAGTGAGGGCATCGCCTTTTTCCAGCGCGGCCGCATAATCGCCGTGCGCGAAAACGCGGGCCTTCTGCGCCACCTGTTCGACCGTCAGGTTTTGCAGATCGGGCTGCAGCAGGTGGTGATACCAGGCAGTCGTGACGTAGGTGGGCAGAAAGAATTCCGTGCGATCGTCGGCGCCCCAGTTGGAAAAAGCGACGGAGGAGAGCAGCACAATTCCGTTCAGATAGATTTGGTGGCGCTCCTGCAGCACGCCCGCCAGTTCGGCGGAGCGCGTGGTGCCGTAACTTTCGCCAATCAAAAATTTGGGTGAGAGCCAGCGTTCGTTGCGGGTAATGTATTGATAGATAAAGTCGGCGAACCAGTTTGCATCCTGGATGATGCCGTGGAACTGCGCCGGATTCTCTCCCGGAACAGGCCTGCTATAGCCGGTGGAGATGGCATCAATAAAAATCAGGTCCGTGACGTCGAGAAATGAATCCTCATTGTCCACGATCGTATAAGGCGCGGGCATGCCGTGGCCGTCGGCGGTGAGCGTAGCCCGCCTCGGCCCCATGCCCATGTGCGTGAAAAGTGAAGCTGAACCGGGACCGCCGTTGTAGACAAAAGAGAGCGGACGCTTGGCCGCATCCACGCCGTCTTTTGTATATGCGACGTAGAACATCGTGGCCTTCGGCGAACCGTCATCGGCGCGGATCACGTACGTGGCGGCGGTGGCCGTGTAGTTAATCTGCTGGCCGCCAATGCGCGCGCTGTGATGCGTGACGGAGGTTTTTTCTTCCGGAGCCGGCCCGCGCCGCTGTCCGCCTTCACCCTGAGGCTGCTCTGCGGGACGTGCGCGCTCTCGCTGCTGCTGTGGAGGCTGTTGCGCTGTGGGCACAGTCATCTGCGTGGCAGGCGGTCGCTGTTGCTCCGCGCGATTGGGCTGCTGTGCGGGCTGCTGTTGCGAGGGTGGCTGCGGGTTCGCCGGCTGCGGATTGGCTTGTGCTGCTGCCGCGCCGGCAGCCGCCAGAATGGATACTACGATGACGAGAGCGCTCCTCATCCCCATGTCTTGGGTTCTCCTTGTAGGTGCAAGTTCTGAATATGAAACTTAAAATCGCGCGCCAGGCTGAGCAGCCTTGTCCACCTGCGCCATGCCGCGACTTCACTGCAACAATGGTCTGGCCTACGCGCTATTTCTTGGGTGCTTTGGCCGGCGCTGCTTCTTTCTGTGCATCACCGCCTCCTGCTGCGGGCTGGGCCGCGCTGCCGGCTGCCGTAGCTGCGGGCTGTGTTCCCGGAGGCTCGGGCTTCGGCGGCATGTCAGCCGCGGTGAAGCGCGGCAACATGTCGTCACGCATGGCCAGTTGATACACTGACGCGGCTACAACGATCGCGTCCTTCTTCACGTCATCCTCGATGATGCGCTCGTATGTATCGATATTGGTGTGCCAGGTGTCAGTGAAATATTCGATTGGGTCCTGGCCCAATCCAATGCCGGGAAGTCCGGCCTGGGAGAATGAGCTTGAGTCTGTGCCTCCGGCGCGGCGGTTCTTGCTGGAGATGGCTCCGGCAATGCCGAGATCGGAAAACGGCAGAAGAATCTCACGCAGAATGTCGGCGTCTTGCGCCGGGCCAAAAACGCCGGCGCCACGAATGCGGCCCGTCCCGGAGTCCACGTTGAAGTAGGCCACCAGCTTGCTGAACTCCGGCTTTGGTTCTTCAAAGCTGCCGAAATGCGCTTTGACGTACGCCTGTGAACCCAGCAGGCCTTCTTCTTCACCGCTCCACAACGCCACGCGGATCGTGCGCCGCGGCTTGACCCCCAGCGTTTTCAAAATGCGCGTGGCTTCCATCATGATGGCGCAGCCAATCGCGTTGTCCGTGGCGCCGGTGGCCGAATGCCACGAATCAAGGTGCCCGCCCAGCATCACCACTTCATCTTTGCGGTCTGTGCCGGGAATTTCCCCGATGGTGTTGTAGGAAGTCTTGCCTTCAGGATAAGTTTTGTTCTGAATATTGAATTCCAGCTCCACCTTCGCTCCATCGGCCAGGATGCGCGCGATGCGCCCATAATCCTCATTGCGCAGGACCACCGTAGGCACGACTTTCGCGACGTCATAGGTGCGGTTTTGAAATGCGCGTATGCGCCCGTTGCCCATGCGGGCGTCGTTGGCCCGCAGTACGGCGCCGTTCGCCAGCAGGAATTCGTCGATCTGCTGGTTGATTTGCTGGCCGGTCAGTGTGCCCGGAGGGTCCTGCGGCGGTTGCTGGCCGTTGCGCGGCCCGAATTGTCCGGCGTTGGGATTTTTAGGATCGAAGCGCTCAGCCGCTAATTTGTCGTCCATGCGGCGCGCCGGGACCTCGATCACCACGGGAACAACTTCCGCCTTGCCCACCATCACGATCTTGCCTTTGACTTTATCTTTGACCGAGTCCAGATATGCCGTCAGGTCTTCTTTCTTCGGCTTTTCCGGCGGGACCAGTTGGAACACCGGCGCGGTCAGCGTGCCGTTGGTGCCCGGCGTCCAGGCCAATACCTTGAAGGTGAGCTGGTCTTTGATGGGAGCGACAATGTAGCCGCTCGCCCGCTCATTCATCCATCCCGGATGCCCGAAATCCCACGGCTCCAGGTGCGCGTTTTCCAGCCCCCAGTCCTTCATCTGCTGGATGGCCCATTCGGCCGCGGCCTTGTGATTGGGCGAGCCGGTGAGCCGCGGGCCATAAATATCGGTAAGAAAATGCATGGTATGCATGATCTGGGAATGGTCGTTTTCTTCCGCGCGTATCTTCTTATTCATGTCAGGATCGGCAGGCGACTGGGCCTGCCCCGCCACGGCAGCAACACACATGACGAAGGCGAAGAGGCGAATGAGCTTGGACATCAAAAGGATCTCCTGTAGGCGCATTTGTTCGGGGAATAACAATAATGGCAGGCGGCGGTAAAGGCAACGAAGTTCGCCTCGCCGGGGCAGGATAGCCGCTCAGGAAAACAGAATGAAAAGGGCTCCCTACGGCGGCGTATCCAACACTGGTCCACGGCAAGACGCACAGGTGAGCGCGAACTAAAACTGGGCAATTCGGAGATCGATCTAAATAAGGCACGTAAATTCAATGACTTAGATACATCCAATCTAAGGCCCGATTTTTCTTGACAGATATCACAAATCGAAATATTGTTATCGCGATTAGCAATATGACACTCGGTGAAAAATTACGCTACCTCCGGTTGATGGAAGGGAACCTTCGCGGCATGGGCCGCGAGATGACGCAGCAGGAAGTGGTCCGCGCGGTCACGCGGGAGCTGAAGCTGAAGATCAGCCAAAGCTATCTCTCACAAATTGAGAATGGCGCGCGCCCGCACCTGACCAACAAGACGCGCCTGCTGCTGGCCAAGTTTTTCAATGTCCATCCGGGATACCTGGTGGACGATCCGGAAGGCTTCCACAACGAGTTAATGTCCGACGTGAGCGGCCAGGAAGATACGCTTGACCTGTGGCTGATCCAGGGCGCGGAGCGTTTCCGCCGCGATCCGCAGGTGAGCCGCGCGCTGTTGAACCTGGCCAAGCACAAGGACTCGCGCAGCTGCCTGGTTCTGGTGGACGCGATCCTGGAAACCCCGGAGCTGGCGGAGAAGCTGCTGCACGTATTGCGCCCGCAGCAGAAGGGCGCGCCGGAGATAAGTGAGGCGTAAGTTGAGCGAGGCAAAGCCATGAACTGGGAACTCTTTTATCTGATCTGTTTTGTCGTGGGGTTCGCGTTTACCGCGCTTTCATTCCTGACCGGCACGTTGCACTTCCACTTTCATTTTCCGCATGGCCATTTCCATTTCGGCGGCGGTGCTGGACATGGTGGAGGGCATGGAGCCGCACATCACGGCGGAGGGGCTGCCAAAGGCGGGCAGGCATCGCACGGCGGGCACTTCCCATTTTTCAATCCCATGAGCATTGCCGTATTCCTGGCCTGGTTTGGCGGCACGGGATACCTGCTGGTCCACCTTCGCCACATATGGGCTCTCGCCGGGCTGGGGCTGGCCAGTCTGGCCGGGCTTGCCGGAGCCGGGGTGGTGTTTCTGTTTGTCGCCAAATTTCTCATGGCCCGCGATTTCACGCTGGATCCCGCCGACTTCGACATGATCGGCGTGCTGGGCCGGGTGAGCAACACCATTCGCAGCGGAGGCACGGGCGAGATCATCTTTGAACAGCTTGGCGCCCGCAAAGCCTGCCCTGCCCGTGGTGACTCCGGGGAAGAGGTCCAGCGTGACGAAGAAGTTGTGGTCACGCGTTACGAGCACGGCGTGGCTTACGTGCGCCGCTGGAATGAGCTTGCAGAAAAAGCCGGCTTGCTGCCGGAAGAAGAGGAGAGAATTCAGTGAAAATCCTAGACACAGTAGACCCGTCCATCTGGATCTTTGTTGGACTTGGTGTTCTGGCTGTCATGTTTGTCTTTGCCATGTTTGCCCGGCTTTATCGAAAGGTCGGACCGAACGAAGCATTGATTACCTACGGCTTTCGCGGCACCAAGGTCGTAAAGGGCGGCGGCCGAGTCATCTTTCCCATGATCGAGAGTTGCCGTCTCCTCTCGCTGGAGCTCATGTCCTTTGACGTGGCCCCGCAGCAGGACCTTTATACCAAGCAGGGCGTCGCGGTCACGGTGGAAGCGGTAGCGCAGATCAAGGTGAAGTCCGACGATGTCTCGATTCGCACCGGGGCGGAGCAGTTTCTCACCAAGACGCCGCAGCAGCGCGAAGGCCTGATCCGTCTGGTGATGGAAGGCCATCTGCGCGGCATCATCGGCCAGCTCACCGTGGAACAGATCGTGAAAGAGCCGGAGATGGTGGGCGACCGCATGCGCGCCACCTGCGCCGGAGACATGAGCAAGATGGGTCTGGAAGTCATTTCGTTCACCATCAAGGAAGTCCGCGACAAGAACGAATACATTGCCAACATGGGCCGGCCCGACGTTGCCCGCATCAAGCGCGATGCCGACGTCGCCGCCGCCGAAGCCGAGCGCGATACGGCCATCAAGAAGGCTGAAGCGCAGCGCGCTTCCGCCATCGCCCGCGCCCAAGCCGATCAGGAGCGCGTGCTGGCAGAGACGCTCTCCCAGGCCAAGCAGGCGGAAGCCACGCGCGATTTGGAAGTGAAACGCGCTACTTATGCTGAGCTGGTCAAGAAGCAGCAGGCGCAGGCCGACAAAGCGTACGAAATTCAGCAGAATATCCAGCAACAGCTCGTGGTGGCTGAACAAGTCAAAGTTCAGCTGATTGAAAAAGAACAGCAGACCAAGGTGCAGGAAGCTGAAATCGCGCGCCACCAGAACGAACTCATCGCCACCATACTTAAGGGGGCGGAAATCGAGAAGCAGCGCGTGCTCAACATTGCCGATGCCGAGAAGCAGCGCCTGATCGCCGAAGCTGAAGGCCGCGCCAGCGCCACCCGCATGCAGGGTGAAGCTGAAGCCGACATCATCTTCAAGAAGGGCGAAGCCGAAGCCAAGGCCATGAACATCAAGGCCGAAGCCTACCAGGAGTACAACCAGGCCGCGGTCGTCGACAAGCTGATCACCGGGCTGCCGGAAGTGGTCCGCGCCATGGCGGCGCCGCTGGCCAACGTGGACAAAATCACCATTGTTTCCACCGGCAACGGCACTACGGCCGGAGCCAGCAAGATCACCGGCGATATGGCTGCGATCGCCGCGCAGGTGCCGGCGCTGTTTGAAGCGCTTTCCGGCATGACGATGGCGGATCTGTTCTCCAAGGTGAAGCAGATCGGTGACAAGTCGCCCAGGCCGTCCGGAGATGATGATGCACCGGCCGGGCGGGTCAAGGCGGCAGGCAAGTAACACTTGACCGGTGACCGGCTGAGGGTTTTCCCCAGCCGTGATGAGCCGGCAGGTTGGGAAAGCGCAGCCAGCCTGCCGGGGCTTCCAGAACAAACTGCGGTAATGGAAAAAAGTCATGAAAAAGTTTTCTCTGGTTGGATTGGTGCTGGGCGGGATGCTCGGAGTCATCGCCGGCCTGTTGGCTGGTGGCTGGATTTTCTGGCTCGGTGTGGGGCTGGCCATCGGCGTGGTGATCGGTTCCGCCCAGGCGCGTCACGGCCGCATGCAGCGCAGCAGTATCGAAGCAGGGAATTTGAATTCGTAAGCCGAGTTTTTGTGTGCAGGTCTTTTGTAAACGAGGTCTTTTGTAGGAAGTCACTGAAGAGGCAAGTCGAAATGATTGTGGAGGAGTTATGGCATTACTAGAGAGGGTTTCAACGCTGATCCGGGCAAACTTGAACGAGCTGATCGACAAGGCGGAGCATCCCGAGGTCATGATCAAACAGGTCATCCTGGACATGGAAAACCAGTTGCTTCAGGTGAAGACGCAGGTTGCCATCGCCATTGCCGACCAGCATCTGCTCGAGAAGAAGCAGAAAGAGAACGAAGACAAGATTTCCGAATGGGGCAGGAAAGCGGAGATGGCCGTGGGGAAGAAGCAGGATGATCTGGCGCGCGCCGCCATCGAACGGTCGCTGCATTACAAGCAGCTCTCGGAGAGTTTCCGCCAGCAGGTGGCCGACCAGACGCTGCAAGTGGAGACGCTGAAGACCGCGCTCAACAAGCTGCAGCAGAAGCTGGAAGAGGCCCGCTCGCACTGCGACCTGCTGATCGCCCAGCACCGCCGCGCCCGCACCCTCGACAAAGCTGCCGACGCGCAGGCCGCCGTTTCCGGCACCAATCACGGCGCCACGTATGATCGCATGCGCCACAAGGTGATGCGTCAGGAAGCCATCGGCCAGGCCAAGACCGAGCTGTTGTCGTCCGAAGCCGCCAGCGTGGAAGACCGCTTTGCCCAGATGGAAAAGGAAGATGAGATCAACCGCATCCTGAGCGAGCTGAAATCCAAGCGGGCGTAAGCGGCGGTGGCTTGTGGTGCCGCCAGGCAACAATTGGTTTGCCTGGCGCAAGAGGCGGAGCCATGTGGAACAGTGATCGGCCCCAAAGCGTTTCCAGGTATAAGATACCCGTAGGCGGCGGGGTTGTCGGCCTTGTCGCCCTGGTTGGAATGGGCATCGCGCTGATGGACACGCCAAGCCTGCGGTATTTTGTGGGCCTGGCCATCGTCCTCGGGGGCGGAACCGCAATCTGGCGGAACTGGATCCGCGGCTGGAGGCGGAGCTGAAGTTGTCCCTTCTGTTAGTTCCATGAGGCTTCGATTCCGGTCATGATGTGGCTTTTTTCTGGGTCCGGCGAATGCGACCCCATGGCAGTGCGAAGGCTGTGTTATGCGTGACGGCGAACATTCTGAAGCGGCGCTGCTGAAGCGTCCGGTTGGAAAAGCCATGACTGCTGTGACTGGCTTCGTTGTGGCCGCCTTCTCTTTGCTCGTGTTTGTTCTTGATCTGTTGGTAACGTCCGAAATCGGAATCAACGCCCTGATCGTTTCCTTTGTAGTCTGCGGCATCGGATTTACGACGGGACTCTTCTTGCTACGCAGCTTGGTTCCCCGGCGCGAACCCATCTCGCTCTTTGCCGGAGCAGTCGGCGTGTCTCTCCAACCCACAACGCGAACGAAGGTCCGCGCTCAGACAGTTGAGTGTCTGCCGGATGTCATAAAGAATGTGAAGCCGGTGCATAGCAATGCTCAAATTACCCCCGTGATGAAGAGCCATGGGAGCGAAAGCATTGCCACGTACAAGACACACGATGTCGCGGGAGCCCTTGGCTTGGTCACCATCATCGGATTAGGCAGCGGACTGGCGACGTGTTTTAGCGATGGTTGGCAATTTTTATCTCTCACAGTGCCCGCTGGCTGCGCGCTGGCCCTGGTCTTGTATTGGCGGCAAGGCTCAGACGTCTCCGAATACAGGATTCCGGCCACCGGCGGAGTGATTGGTTTGATTGCCACAATAGGAATAGGCGTTATCATGATGCGCTTTCATGCGCTGCGCTATTTCTTCGGGTTGGTTCTCGTTTCCGGAGGCGCCATCGCCCTGCTGCTGCGCCGCCTTCACCGGCGAGGTCAAAGCGGCTCCCCGATCCAGCTCCATGTTTCGCCGGGCGGCTTCTCAACGTACAATGCCAACTGAATGAGACCGGCTATCGTCTTTTTTATCCTGATATTCTGCGGCGCGGCCGCGCTGGCCCAGTCCACCGCGGAAAAACAGCTCTTCGATCTGGTGAACCACGAACGCGAGAAGAGCGGGCTGGCCAAGCTCGAATGGAGCGAACGTCTCGCCGCGGCGGCGCTGGCGCACTCGCGCCTGCTGGCCGAGCATCAGGACCTTTCGCACCAGTTCTATGGTGAACCGTCTTTGCAGCAGCGGGTGGGCGCCACTGCATTGCGGTTCAATTCCGTGGCGGAAAACGTGGCCGAAGCTCCGGATGTGGAGACCGCGCACAAAGGACTCATGCAGTCGCCAGGCCACCGCGCGAATATTCTCCATCAGGAGTACAACGCCATCGGCATTGCGATTGTCGAGCATGGCCACCAGCTTTTCGTCACGCAGGATTTTGCCCATACGCTCGTCTCTTACAGCGAAAAGCAATTTCAAGACGCCGTGGTGGCCGGCTTCAACCGGGCCCGGCGCTCCCTGGGCCTGCCGCGCGTGGACGTTATCGTCGATCCGCGGCTCAGGAAGTCCGCCTGCGCCCAGGATCTGAACGCCGACAAGATGATCCAGAACATACCAGGGGCCTCTGGCCTTGTGGTGTTTTCCCTGTCCGAACCGGGGGCGCTGCCCGACGATCTGCGCAAGCTCGCGGCCGACAAGACCGTGGACCGCATGAATATCGGCGTATGCCTGCAAACCGGGGGCAAGAACGGGTTCTCAAAGTTCTGGGTGGTAGCGGCGTTTTTCCGTTAGGGCTCTCCGTTTTGCGCGATGCAATGCATTGAAGCGGGTCAATCGCGCCGCAAATCCTGAATCTCACCTGATGAATTGATGAACATTGCTGCGCGCTTCCGCCACGGCCAGGAGCACGGATACGCGAATTTCCGCTCGACGGCTGCGTTCTACGCAAGATGATGTGCTCCACCCCTGCCAGAAATACCAGTGTTCTTTTTCCCGGTCTTCGGTGACAAAGGAAGGAACGGCCCGGGTCAAAAAGCGGTCATCCCCAAAAGACGTCCGTACTGCCCTTCGTCAAAGACCTGAACGGCTGAATGGAGGGAAATCAATGTCTCAAAGAATGCTTTTGTTCCTGATGTGTGCTTTCTTCGTTGCGATCGCCGGCGCGCAAAGCCTGGCTCAGAAGACCCCCGATCAAGCGGCTTCTCAGGCTTCCAGCGCCACATCGCAGGCCAAGGACGACGCAGCCCAGGCGATGGGCGATCCTGAAACCAAGGCCAAGGTGCAAGCCAAGCTGCAGGAGCTGAGCACCGAATTGAACCTGACCGACGATCAGAAAACACAACTGAAACCGGTTCTGCAGGGCGAGTTCAAACAGCTCAAGGCCGTGCACGATGACGCCTCATTGAGCCCCGAGCAGAAGAAGGCAAAGATGGCGGAAATCCACGACGGGGCGAAATCCCAGATGGGCTCGATCCTGACGCCGGAACAGCAGAAGAAGCTGGCCGCGATGAAAGAAGAGGCAACGGAAGACCACGACAAATAGGAACGACAGTGCAACAGTTTGGGGAAGGCAAGGGCTGCCTTCCTCTTTTTTTAGCCTTCAGCCTCTTCCTGCAACGCAGTCAGCACCTCATCGTCGACCTGCCAATTCTTCAGCACCTTGATGGCTATGCCGACCCCAAACCCCGCCCGCATCAGCCCGCGAAAAATGCGCGCTGCCTCTCTGGGGTTTTCCGGCTTCTTCAGCCGCTTGCGTTTCAGGAAGGCCCGCGCCAGCTCCTCTTCGTTGACCGATGAGTAGGCTTCGTCAACGACCTTTTCAATCACGTCGGCGTGCACGCCTTTGACTTTCAAATCGGTGATTACGCGTCGACGGCCGAATTTTTCGTTGTCGCGGCGAAACGCCGAGTACGCCGCGGCGTAATTCGTGTCATTCAGGTATTTCTGTTCTTTCAAACGCAGGATGACCATATCGACCAGAAGCGTGCCGATTTCGCCTTTGGGCACGCGTTCGCGCATGAGGCGCTTGAGTTCGGCGACCGTGCGCATTCTCCGCCCCAGCGAGCGAACGGCGTAGTCATAGAGCGAGGCTTCATCGTCGATGGTCCTCTTGGAGCGCTGGAAGGGCACGGCTTGAGGATAGCAGAGGAGCGGCTTACCGCGGATGGATCGCCGGGATCAGAAGAACAAAACCCTACATGAACACGGATGACACCGATCAGAAAAGATTGTTCAATTTTAGCAATGAGGATCCCTCGCTACGCTCGGGATTTCGGCAGCAGGCTCTCCCCTTCGGCAAGCTCAGGGTCACGCCTGCTGATCGCCTCAATTTCGGCGATCCTCGCAGTCCTCGGAACCCCACTCGATTGCTCTGATTCTATTGGCCCGCTCATTTCCCAATATGGAACGAGATTCGTTTCGTTCGGTTTTTTGTTGATTCTACCTTTCCTCGCGCGGCCTATAATGACCGCCAGTAAGTCAGAAAAGGAGCATTCCATGGAAAAAAATCGCGTACTAGGCCGGGCTGGCGCCCGCACTCTGAGTGATGAGGAAATTCAGCAGATCGCCGGCGGATTCCGTGTCGGCAGATCTTTTTTTGGCAGCGGGCTCGGTACCGGAGCTTGTAACTATGACCCCGTAACCTGCAGAGTCATCAGTGGAGACTGCAGCGACGTCCCGCCGGCTTGCCTCGGCCAGTAGTTGCTCACCCCAAATCAACCATCTAAATAGGCCCGCCAGTTGGGCCTTTTTTATCGCCTGCTGCTCCGCATGAAGTTCGGCGGTCCCTCCACCCCACAGAGTCTGGCGAGACCGCCTGGATGGAGAATGATTTATCTGTGGCTTGCGCCGGAACGCTCGGCATGTTGGTCTTCATGTGCGGCCATCAGCCGGAGCAGGTCGCGGTTGGCCTGGGCCTGTAGCGCTTGCGTACGGTCCCGGTATTCGCGCAGGCAAACCTCGGTAAAGATGCGGAGGCCATTTCTGGCGTCTGGGCGGCTCTTGGTCTGGGAACGGGCGTTGATTTGCGAACGGACGTTGACTTGTGACCGATCCTTGATTTCCAGTTTGTCGAACGCGGCGAGGGCAATGCCGAATCCGCGGTTGAGATGGCGAAGGACGTCAAAGATCTCGGCTTTGAGCTGGTGGCGGTTAGGACGCGGGCGCTCGGAGTTGGGTTGTGGTTGCGCCTCAGGATTGGAGCGTATAGCTTTATGAACAGCCATGGTTTGCCTGACCTCTTATCAGGTGAACTGCGGTTAGGGCGCGTTCGGTGTGCAATCACCGGACGTTGCCCGTTATGGGTTTGTTATTTCTTCTTTGGTTTGCGTTTCTTATGTGGCACAGGCACTCCTGCCCGTGCTTTTGTTTTGGCTGACTGCTGAGTGCTGACTGCTGATTGCTTCTTGTAACGTGTTCTCCTGCCGTTGGCGATCTTGGGCAGGAGTTGGCGGACGTGCTCGATTTCGGCCTCGGTCCAGAGGTGAGTGAGTCTTTCGCCCGGAATAACGGATTTTGGAGCGGGAACCTTCCCGGCTTCAACATATTGCACAAGCGTAGTGTGACCAAGCCCTAATTTTTTAGCTGCCTGGCGAGTGGAAAATCTAAGGTCCATTCAAGTACTTTTGTACTTGATATATAAAAGGGAGTCAAGATAATTCTTCCGGTTTTTTCCTTAAAACAGCCGAGAGTGCGAAAAGTCCAGCCCAGGGCGTGAGCCCTGGGCTAAGGTTGTAGAGAATTTCGAGCGCGTAGGCGCGGCGCAAAAAAATTTTATGCGCGCGCCGCCAGCGGCGCCATTCCGCCTCTTGCGAGGAAGGCTCATGTAATTAACAGCGTGTAGCGGGGTTGGGATGATTGCCCATAAACACGTACCAGCCATTCACGGCGCTGGAAGGTGATTGCTGCGCAAACCACGACAAGAATGTCAGGTTCGAAAGGTGATAGTTGAACCCATTCATAGGCGCGACAAACGCCTCTTGAAAGAATCCGTCCCCAACCTCCAGATTAAACTGACAACCACTGGGACCGATCCAGCCAGGCGTTGGATTATTTCCATAAGGATCGTCAAGCCACTCAGCCAGTTCATGGCTCAGCACGTGGGTATCTTGAGAGTTCGGATCATAAATTTCAACATCAAAGTAGGATGCGACGATATAGGTTGGCGATCCGGCTGTTGTCCCGATGGAGCCATGCCAGCCTAATGCATAATCACGACCCTGCAGGGTAAACGTTATGTTGCGTGTCAGGAATATAGGAAGCACATATGAAGGGACCGGCAAGGAAGAGACCAGGCTCCTTGCCGTGTTGTCAAAAAAGTTAAAATCTACCCTGCCCCATGAGGTACATCCGTCTTGCGTAGGTGTTGCTGAACCATTGGCAGGGCTAATAGTTATTGTTTGCACCGGCTGTACCGTTACTCCTCCCAACCATACATGATAGCTGCCTGACGCCTGGTTGAAATTTGCTCTCTGAAATGCGTCTGTGTACTGCGTGGTTCCCAGATACGTTCCGCCAGCATAAAAAGGATAATTCTGGAACAATGGCGAGTTCAACGTAAGGCTTACACCCGTGTTCGGGTTGTTGCACATGGGCGTGTTGATATTCAACTCGGAAAGAGGAATCCCATTGCTGTTCACAAACTGCAGATCAATTGGAATGATTTCGACTGGAGTGTTTGTAGTACCTCCGAGGGCGGGGTCACTTCCGATCATAGTATATGGATAAGTGATGCCTTGATAGCTGAAGCTCCCTTGCCAGGTGGGAAGAGTGAATGTGCAGCAGGCGTGCTGCCTCTGCGCAGTTGCAGGGGTAGCCGCCAAAGCAATCAACAAGCAAAACAATGCCAGCTTCAGGATATTTCTGAGAGTTTTCATTTGGGAAAGAACCTCCGTGATGGGAATTGTGAGGCAAATCGTATTGCAGTTCTTATTTCTGTCAGCGTATGCGACAAATAAATAACGGAAATAGAACAAGATGTACCAAGTCTGTGTTTTGTTTGGCGCTCCGCTGCGCTGCGCGCTGGCCTGCGGGCAAGGAAGGGTTTTGTTTTCGCGCTTTACGGCACGACTTCGCAGCCCTCGATTCGCTGCGCTCATTTCGGGCTAAGCGCTTGAGTCGTGCCCTGACACTTGTCTCGTGGGCCGAAACATGGAGGGGACACCGTTTCGACTCCCACCTTTCAGCAAAGAGCGCGGAAAGGGTGGGGCACCATCGGTATCGTTCTGGGGAAAGGTAGGCCATCCGGCTTACAGACCCAATGTCGCTTCTGGCCCTCATATTCGGAAAGGAGTGTAGGAGCTTTCAGTCGGGATGCACCTGCAAAGTTACCCCACTACCAACTCTTCATCAATCCGATTTGGCTCGAGGTACTGTGGAAATTGGATGAGTATTCTCAAAGCGAGTCGCAGATAATCGGTTGCGAATTTCACGGCAGGCACACTCTCAGTATCGCTAATGCGAATATCTCTGGATTTTTTTAATTTTTCAACATTCCCGTGTGCCACATTCGACCGGTGAGCATAAATTTTTTTGACATTTCGAAATACAACTGAGGCTGGTTCACTTGTTTTTGCAAATTTAGCCAGAGCGGCTAAACGTGTTGCGAGCTTATGCGTTATCTCGGTGTTGTCGCCGGGCGTAAGCAATGCTTCCAATGCACTTGCAATGTCCAGAATTGAGTCTTCCTCATTCTCGCGTAAAAGGCAGTCATTCAGCCTCTTAGTCGCCAACAGTATTCGATTTTTGGCTTTGATATCACTGAGCTTATTTATTTGGCGATACGAATCTCCAATTTCTTTAAGAGAAATCTCAGTTATCTCCGGTACAGTGGTTCGATTCCAATAATAATCCTCGAAAAGTGGTGGGTATTTGCGAACAGAAGTGCCTGTTAAATAAGGCAAATCGGATCGATAATTATGTGCCCAGCCTTGAGGCTCAAGTAACAATTGGGCATATCCGGTATCCAACCCGGTCACGAGTCGCAATACCGAAAAAAGCAGATCTACACTGCTCATCGGATACGCACTTGCTGTACTTGTGGTATTTTGCCATTCGCCATACTCTGAATTAGGTACATTGAACCCAGTAAGCACAAATGAGTGAGTCGCAGCTCCCATAACTAAGTCATGAATAGCTAATCCGTAATTGCGCTGTTCTGCTCGCGCAAGATGCATCTTTTCGGAAATACGACGAAGTGAGGTACGCTCATCAAATCTAAATTCATCCGTTTTGAATTTAACAAATAAAACAGGGACCCAGAGATCAACAGCAAGATTTTCTTGAATCCGCTCTGCCTCCAATGGCAGATACAATGGCAGTAGGTTAGAAACCGAAAAATCGTGGGTATTATAGATGTGTATATATCGATCAGTTAGATACCCAACAAAGAGCCTAGTTTCTATATCCAAGAATTCCTTTTGATCCTTGCCCTCTTCCATACGGGACGAGATGAGACGCTTCCACAAGTTTGGTGTGTTTCGAAAATGCTCCCTTAAAGCTGAAAATGATGGTTCAACGCCAATTTTGTCAGCGGTGAGAGCAGAAGCATAATCTTTTGGCCCACCGAACATGTCAATTGTGCTGAACCGAGGCATTCCATTTTCAAAATATGAGAGTTGTTGGGAACTTGTGGTAGGAGCCAATATAGCCTTGACTCTCGATGTGGTCGCGCAATATTTTAAGTGCAACTTCTACAGAGTTGGAAGCAAGTCGAAAAAGGTTAGAATCGAGCGGAGATGTATTCAATTAAACACCTTGCCTGCAATCGACAAATTGAGGGCTGTTGGTTACGAAACAGGCTCTCACGCGTATAAAAAAATTATGTTGGCACAAGAACCCGCCAATACATGCTGGCATGTTGACCTGTCTTCGTAGCCCCTTCAAGGGGCATCTCAATTTTATCTCGCTACCCGGTCCTTTCGCGCTGTTTGCGAAAGGGTGGGATTCGATTCACTATTCCTCACACGCTTCGATCTAACGCGACAGGTGTCAGGGCACGACTTGACCTTGGACACCCGGTTCGGGTTTACAATCGGGAGCCATGAAGATCTTTGATCGCTTGCCCTTGGTTTTGCTTCTTGCCGGAACAACAGTCGCCGGCTTTCTGATCAACTCGCTCCACGCCGCTACACAGGACGAGCAGGCGGTCCTGGCTCCCATCACGGCCATGTTTGACGGCATGGCAAAACGCGACGCGGCGGCAATCAGGAAACCGTTGCTGCCTGGCGGCACGATGGTGCTGATGCGGGACGGCAAACCGACCCAGATGACGTTTGACGATTTTGCCGACCGGGTGGGTAAACCCGGGAAGGCACAGATTGAGGAGCGGATTCACGATCCACTCGTGCGAATCGATAACGATCTGGCGGTGGTGTGGGCTCCATTCGAGTTTTTGGTGGACGGCAAGGTGGACCACTGCGGAACGGATTTGTTCAACCTTGTTCGCGCAGATGGGAAATGGCTGATTGCGAGCGTCGCCGATACCGGACGGAAGGATTGTTCGGTCAAATAGCTTGGAATTGCTTCATCGAATAGGCATGCTATTTCGCTATTGATTCGCTGATAAAAATACGCTACATTGTGGCAGCGCCGAGATGCGCAAGGTCTTTGAAAATTCAGCAATCAGCCAAAGTAAACCCAAAACCGAGAAATCAGAAGCTTCGACTGTCTTATGACTGCCTTGTCACTGCCTTATGACTGTCTTGTCGAATGAGATAAGTCATTTGTTTGCCGCAAAAGTGTCCGAAAGGGGGGTGGGGGTGCATCGGCTGAGAGGATCGGCAGAGAGTCACAAGAATCGGGAGATCGGGTGATCTGGTGATCGGGACATCGGGAGATCGGAAAGCCGCGAGGCCGGGGCCCCCGACACGCGCGGGTTTCGCGTGGCGGGGTGGGAAGCCGACCACGCGCCGAGCGGCGCGCATTAGGCGCAGATTGCTCAAGCGGGAATGAAGAATCTCAAGCGGTTTGTCGCGCAGCGACAAAAAGTAAGGAGACGCTTTGTTTTGCGTCTCCCTGGGTTGTGTCTTGGTGGTTGTTTACAAGTTGAGCGATTACGCTCTTCCGGCGCTAAATCCGGCTTGCTCCATTTGCTCGCGCGCGGCGTCCGCTGTGGAGTGGATGCCTTGCACTTTGAGCTTGAAGTCGTCCGGATTGCTGGCGTTCTCCAGCGCGGTTTCATAGCTGACCAGGCCTTGCGAGTACAAATCGTAGAGGGACTGGTCAAACGTCTGCATACCGTACTGGGAGGTGCCGGCGCCAATGGCCTCATGAATCAGGCGCGTTTTCTCCGGGACCATGATGCACTCGCGGACGAACGCGGTGGAAATCAGGACCTCGGTAGCGGGGACGCGGCCTGCTCCGTCAGCACGCTTTACCAATCGCTGGCTGACGACGGCCCGCAAGGTGGCGCCAAGCTGCATACGCACTTGCTTCTGCTCCGGCGGAGGAAATACAGCTATGATGCGGTTGATGGTTTCGACTGCATCCAATGTATGCAGTGTTGAGAAAACAAGGTGACCTGTTTCGGCGGCGTGCAGCGCGGTGGAAATCGTCTCCAGGTCGCGCATTTCGCCCACCAGGATCACGTCCGGGTCCTGACGCAAACTTGCACGCAGGGCGGACGCGAAAGAGGGAGTATCTACCTCCACTTCACGCTGGTTGACAAAACCTTTCTTATCGCGATGCAGGAATTCGATAGGGTCTTCAATGGTAATAATGTGTTCCGAGCGGCTGGAGTTGATGCGATCCAGCATGGCGGCCAGCGTGGTTGACTTACCTGAACCGGTCACGCCGGTCACCAACACCAGTCCGCGGGCCTCTTCGCAGATATGTTCGATCACCTTGGGCAGATAGAGCTCTTCCAGGGCGCGGATCTTGGTGGGGATCACGCGCAGCACCAGTCCCACGTTGCCGCGTTGCTGGAAGACGTTCACACGGAAGCGTCCCAGGCCGGCGACGCCGTAGGCCATGTCGAGTTCGGCTACCTCTTTGAATTTTTGCTTCTGCCGGTTGGACATCATGCTGAAGGCCATGTTCAGCATGTCTTCGGCGGAGACGCGAGGCTGCTCCGTCAGCGGCACCAGTTCGCCATCCACGCGCACGTGCGGATAGTTGCCAACTTTCAAATGAAGGTCGGAAGCTTTGCGCTCCATCGCAATTCGAAGCAGATCATCAATGTGCATATTTCAACTCGTACCGAAGAATCCTGGGCCTCAACCGAACAATCTAATTATGTGGCGCTGCTGATTGGCTGCAACGTACCATGGAGCCACAGGGAACGCAATCGGGGGAACCGCTTCTCTCGTCACTGTCCGGGTTCCCGGCGGCCCCTGCACGTTGGGCCAATAAAGCTTTTACCTTCAGCAGTGTACGTTGGGTCGGGGTTGGCTACAATGTTACCGATGACACAGCACGTTAATAGACCCAGGGTGGTGGTCATTGGGGCGGGTTTCGCCGGGATCAATGCCGCCAAAGCGCTTGCCCGGGCCCAGGTGGACGTGACCGTGGTGGATCGCAAGAACCACCATACCTTCCAGCCGCTGCTGTACCAGGTGGCGCTGGCAGTGCTTTCACCCGCTGAAATTGCCTCTCCCGTGCGTATGGTGTTGCGCCACGCGCGGAATATTGAAGTCCTGCTGGGAGAGGTCAATGGATTTGACCTGGAAAAGCGCCTGGTCCGCATGGACGGCCTGGAACTGCCCTACGACTACCTGATCATTGCCGCCGGCGCCACCCACGCCTACTTTGGCCACCCCGAATGGGAGGCGTTTGCGCCTGGGTTAAAAACCTTAGAAGACGCCCTGGAGATCCGCAGCCGCGTTCTGCTGGCGTTTGAGAACGCCGAGCGCGAGGCGATCACCCACCGGGCTTCTCCGCCGTTGAACTTTGTGGTGGTTGGCGCCGGTCCCACCGGTGTTGAGCTTGCCGGCGCGATCTCCGACATCGCCGGGCGGTATTTGACGAAAGAGTTTCGCGCCATCGATCCGCGGCAATCGCGGATCATCCTGCTCGAAGGCGGCCCGCGCGTTCTCCCGGCGTATCCTGAAGACCTCTCCGCCAGCGCCGAACGCCAGCTCAGAGAGATGGGCGTTGAGGTGCGCACCAATGCGCTGGTCACCAATGTTCAGCCGGGACTGGTCTCGGTGGGAAAAGAAAAAATTCCTGCCGCCGTCATTCTCTGGGGCGCGGGCGTTTCGGCTTCGGCGCTGGGCAAGATGCTTGGCGTTCCTGTGGACAAAGCCGGCCGCGTCATTGTGCAGCCCGATCTCACCGTTCCGGGGCATCCTGAGGTCTTTGTTGCCGGTGATCTTGCTTCCGCTAAGCGTAAAAATGGCCAGCCCGTTCCCGGCGTGGCGCCCGCCGCCATCCAGATGGGAAAGTTTGCCGCGCGGCAAATCAAGCGGTCCGTGGCAGGAAAGCCGCGCGAGGAATTTGAGTATCTGGATAAAGGCAGTCTCGCCACCATCGGGCGGTCACGCGCTGTTGCCGATCTCGGCAAGCTCCACATCTCGGGTTACTTTGCCTGGCTCGCGTGGCTCTTCATTCACCTGCTCTTCCTGATCGGCTTCCGCAATCGCTTCTTCGTCATGACGGAGTGGGCATGGGCTTATCTCACTTACAACCACAGCGCCCGGCTGATCACCGAGCCGGGTGAAAAAGAAAAGATTGCGGGCCCGAGAACCAAGGTCGGGTAATCTGGAAAATCCGAAATTGTTGGGCTCAAGTTTTGTTGGCCTCAAGCTTTCCCGCAACTGTTTGCGCCTGCTGGTATAGTGACCGGATTGCCGGAGCCTTGAATGCTTCCTATTAAGCTGCTTCCTTACGAAGAGTCGTTCCTCGCGGCCTTCATCGAATGGAGGAACCAGCCGCTGTCTGTCCGCCACAACCCGCTCAAGAAGATGTCTGACGACGAGATAGCAAAGATGCTTCAGGCTGAGGGCGCAGACCTTTCTTCACTTGGGAAATATGAGAGCTTTCGCTGGTTCATCTCGGTCGACGGGCAAGTGGTTGGCGCTCTGTCACTGAAGAACGTCAGCCATTCCATGAGCTACGGCGAAATTGGTTACGGCGTGGCAGAGTCTCATCAAGGGAAGGGAATCGCCACGGCCGCGATCAGGCTTCTGGTCGACAAGATCTTTACCGAGTCCATGCTGCGCAGGCTGATTGCCTATGTCCATGAAGAAAACCAGGCGTCTCGTCGCGTGCTGGAAAAACTGGGGTTTCAGGAAGAAGGCCTCCTGCGCGAGCACTACATCGTCAACGGCGCTCCGGTGAACGAAGTCCTTTACGGCTTGCTCAAGCGGGAATGGGTGAGCGGATAGCTACAGGGCGCCGAATCCGGCGCAGTGTCTCTTATGGTCATTATTATTTACAGATGACTTCTATCCTCGAAACTCGGCGTCTTATCCTGCGGCCGCTGGAACTCGCCGATGCCGAGCAAGTGCAAAAGATATTTCCGCATTGGGAGATCGTGCGTTACCTGGGAAAAGTGGTGCCCTGGCCTTACCCAGCGGATGGCGCTTCTACGTTCTACCGCGATGTCGCACTACCCGCAATGGAACGAGGGGAAGCGTGGCACTGGACGATGCGCCTCAAGACCACTCCTGATCAAATCATCGGCAGCATCACTTTGCGCAAAGGCAACGACAAGAACCGCGGCTTCTGGCTCGGCTTGCCATGGCAAGGCCAGGGTCTGATGACCGAGGCTTCTGCGGCGGTGACCGACTACTGGTTTGACGTCCTGGGAATGCCGGTGCTGCGTGTTCCCAAGGCCTGCGCCAACGTCGCGTCGTGCCGCATTTCCAGAAGCCAGGGCATGCGCAGGGTTAGCATTGTTGATCGCGACTACGTTTCCGGCCGTCTCCCGTCGGAAATCTGGGAGATCACTGCGGAAGAGTGGCGCAGGCACAAGCAACGACGATCATAATGCGCTGCCGAAAACTTCATGCGCCGGCTCACTCCAGCAGAGACATTGAACGTCCGCTGGCATCAGGAGGAGAATGCAAATAGGACGATAAAGGAAGTCTATTTATGGCTCGAATCTTATTGTTCGTTCTCCTGCTGTCAGCAGCGCTCGCGTTCTCGCAGCAGCCGCAAAACCAGGATCCACCACGAACCCCGCCATCCAACTCCCCTGACAACAACCCACCACCATCCCAGAGCGCTACACAGGACCAGTCGAAGGCCGGCGCCAACACCAGAATTCAGAACTCGATCCAGGACCTGCTCAGCAGCGATCCAATTCTCAGTGATGTTGATGTCGAGGCGAACGTCAATGACGAAAGCATCGTTTTGACCGGTACGGTGGAAAGCTATGCACAACACCAGCGGGTGTTGCAACTGGTGTCGTCGTACGGCCGTTGGCGCAAAATCGACGACAGGGTCAAGATGAAATAAAAAGGGCGAACTGCAATTGGGAATTCAAACAACCGTTCTCTTAAGAAGTTGTTTCATCCCTACTTTTCAATCCCAAAGACGCATTGAACAGTCGCGCTGATGATGATCTTTCCCGGCTGCACCGGTGGTGGCGGAGGCACCGCCTTCTTGGCCATGCCTATGCTAAATAGCCCGCCTCCGCTTCCACCCGAGCGCTCTCCACTCTCATACGCGTAGACCTCATACGGCAGGCTCTGGATCTGCGCGATGCCGATCAGGTTGCGCACCTCAAGGCTGACAGACCGTGCCGGGCCGAGTTTTTGCCTGGTTTGTTCCAGTGCAACAGAGGCGCGGCCCACGGCGCGATGCATGGCGTCTGCCACCGCTTTCTGTTTGGCGGCTTCTTCATTCGACAATTGATAAGTCAACGAGCGAAAGTCCGCAATCCCGTCTTGTACTGACTCGTCCATGATGGTTCCAACTTTGGAAAAATCCTGCACTTTGAGGACCACGTGGCCTTGTACCCGGTAGGCGCGCGCCTTCTTCTTGCGGTCGCCTTCGTAGAAGGGGGTTATTGTGAGCACGCCGGTCTGGATCGCCTCTTTTGCCAGGCCATTGCGCTCGGCCACGGCCACAATCGTGCGCATTGATTGGGACGCCTTGGCATAGGCATCCTTCAACTCTTTTTCTTGTGCGGAAACGTCAAACCCCATGATGGCCAGGTCAGGATCGCTTTCATAGCTTCCCTCGGCCTGGACCACGAGCGTATCGGCAATGAACTTTACTTCCGGCTGCTGGGCCAACGCCGGCCATGCGCTGCCGGCAAGGATGACAAAGACATAGATTGCGATGCGTGGCTGCATGAAGGTGTTCTTCTCCTTGTTTCTCGGACTTCGGACACAAACGTGCGCCGATAAGTATAACCAGTGCTCAAAATCAGCTATGGTAATGGCCTTTTGCATGGCGTCTAAGGAGATTTCCCTAGCCGCGGAGGCCGCACCGGCATGCACACTAGTGGAAATTTTGACTTGCCGTAAGTGTTTCTTCGGTACGGCGTGCGCCTATTTCTGTGAGACTCTTCATGCAACGCGGTCTTAGCGCGAGGTCACGCGGGGTGTGACGCCACACACAGCTCCAACCCTCTGCCTGCGCCACAATTAGACATAAGCAACTGGCCGGACACAGGCCGGCGACCAATGAGATCAAGCAACCTAGCGCGCAATATTCTCCCCATGCGGCCACCGCTCTTTGCTCCCCGGAATGTCTTTTCTGCCCTGATCCTGCTGCCCGAAGAACAATCGCTTGGCATGGTAAGACGGGTCCTGGAAGGTTTTGGGATCAACGTTCATGCCGCCTCTAGTGTTGTGGAAGCCGAACAGGTCCTGCGCAGCACCCGCCTGGACCTTGTCATTTGCGACTTCGACGTTTCCGATGCCGGCCAGCTTGCCCTTTTGCAGCCATCCACGCGCTGGCGCGGAGTTACGGTCGGCCTGATGCCGTCGTCGCGGTTGGACCAATCGAGCCGCAAGCGGATCCAATTACGCGTGCCCAAGCCGGTCAGCGTGGACATGCTGGTCCGCAGTCTCAAGGCGTCCTATACCAGCATGGCGCAGCAGCGGATCGCCACCTATCGGCATACGATGCCGGTCAGGCTGGCTGCCGGCACGTTGAATCATCGCGGCCGGCAACGCACCCTGCACCAGGTGAGCGTGCTGAACCTGAGCCAGACCGGGCTATGCCTGAACGCCGCTGAGCCCCTGCCGCACGGAGCTTCTCTTACCATGAGCCTGGTCCTTCCCGAAGGCGCGTCTTCTGTGCACGCGACCGGCAATGTTGTGTGGTCGCACACCAGTGGCCGCACCGGGATTGCCTTTAATCGCCCGGCCTGCCTGGAGATGAAGCAGCTTCAGGAACGATTGAATACCTGGCTTCCCCGCGAACTGGGCATGGTGGCGCGGTTGGCCTGAGCTTTTCCTGAAATCCCGAGCGCAGCGAGGGATCCCTATATCCATAAGTGCATTTGCGGATTCTGGAAAACCGTTGAAAGCGCAGCATTTTTGTCGCTGCGCCCTTTTTTATGTCCTCAGCTATTTTCGGGCCAATAGGGATCCTTCGCTTGCGCTCAGGATTTTTAAGCCTACACGCCTACCGGCTGCTTTACCCGATCATTGACCGGAACCCTGGTGAACCAGTTGTGCCGGTCTGCGGCAGTGCCGTTCACGATGCCGAAGAATTCGTGCTGCAAAGCCAGCGTGACCGGCCCGGTGACGCCGTTATTGATATGGATCTTGTCGATGGCGCGAATAGGAGTGATTTCTGAAGCGGTGCCGCAGAAGAAGACCTCGTCGGCCAGGTAGAGCATCTCGCGGGGAATCATCTGCTCCACCACGGGCAGGCCGATGTCCTCTCCCAGGGTAATCACGCACTCCCGGGTAATGCCGGGCAGCACGGAGTTCCCCAGCGGCGGCGTCAGCAGCTTGCCTTTGCGCACGATGAAGATGTTGGCCCCTGAGGCCTCGCTGACATAACCATTCACGTCCAGGGCAATGCCTTCCACATAGCCATTCACAAGGGCTTCCATCTTGATGAGCTGGGAATTCATGTAGTTGGCGCCCGCTTTGGACATGGCAGGCATGGTATTGGGCGCGATCCGCGACCAGGAAGAGACGCAGGCATCCACGCCTTCGCTTACGTCGCCATGTCCCAGATACTTGCCCCACGGATAGTTGGTCATGTAGACCTCCGTGGGCGTGTTGAAGGGATTTACGCCGGCATCGCCGTAGCCGCGCATCACGATAGGACGCAGATAGCAGGGCCATACGCCGTTGGCAGCCACTATCTCCAGGGCGGCAGCGCAAAGCTGGTCAAGGTTGTAGTCGATTTCGATGCGGTAGATTTTGGCCGAATCGAGCAGCCTCTGCATGTGGTCACGGAGCCGGAAAATTGCCGGGACGCCCGCCGGCGCATAGCAACGGATGCCTTCAAAAACGGAAGAACCGTAGTTGATCACGTGCGACATCACGTGGATCTGGGCATCGTTCCAGGGAATCAATTTCCCGTTATGCCAGATCTTCTCGGTTGCTTGAATCGCCATGGGGAAGGCTCCTTCAGATTGAATGTCCCAATCGCCTTGGACCGCATGCAGACCCCTGCCCGGGCTGCAAAAAGTCCAAAACCGCTGCTCTACCTATTTTAGATAAGAAACACAGGCGAACAGCACATTATATCTGACGGAAATTTCCCCGGCTAACATTAGATACGGCTAATTTCTTTAGCGCATGGATTACGAATGTTTGCCGGGGACCAGGTCTTAAGGTTGCGTATGCGTCGCATCCTGGGGCTGGGCCGCCTTTTCCGGGCCCGCGGGCGCAGGATTGTTCTGCGCCACGGCCGTAGGCGGTGTGTACAGGTATGTCTTCGGGTTTGCCATCATCGTGGGCATGGCGGCAAACGGTTTGGAATAATCGTTGGCGGCGTTCCAAAACAGAAAGCCATTTCCGTGATGTCCCTTGGACGAGCTTACCTGCTTCAGGATGTACTCCGGTGAATAACTCTTGGTCCTCCAGCGGAAGGCCTGCAGCCAGGGCCGCAGCACCACGCCCGAGCCGGCCGTGACTTTCTCAAAGCGGTCCATGGAGACGCTGATGAAGTGCTCCGGAGCGTCGCCTGGGGCCTTATAGCCATCCATGCCAAAGAAGTGCGAGGGATAAATCATGGGAGAAAGCACGTCGCAGTGCTTGGCCATTTTGGTAATGTCCTGGCCGGTATGGCTCAAATCGACCTGCCGCTGCCATGCCATGATGCCAAACACGTCCAGCGAAACCAGAACGCCCATGGGATGCAGCTCGCTGTAGGCGCGATCCAGGAAAGCGGCAATCACGTCGTCACGGTGTACTTTGGGGTCTTTCTGAAAGGCGAACTGCGCGTCAGCCTGATTTCCTTCGGCAGGGAAGCGCACGTAGTCGAACTGGATCTCATCCACGCCGGAAGTGGCCACGTACTTGGCCAGGGCGATGTTGTAATCCTGTACTTCTTTGTTAGAGCTGTCCGACCAGACCAGCTTGCCATTTTCGCGCCACGGCTGGTGCAGGCTCTTGGACTGTACCGCCAGGGTCCCGTGGTTCTGCGCGATGTTGTCATCGCGGAAAAGCGCCTGCCGGGCGATCACGTGCAGGTCAAGCGAGTGCAGATAGCGCACATACTTGGGCAGGTTGGTGATGGGGTGATTCTTGATCTTGCGCGCCAGCGGGTGCTCAAAAGGAACGTTGATGGTGCCATCACTGTCCTTGATGTCAAAAACCACGGCGTTTCCGCCGGCCTGGCGCCAGCGCCGGACCAGTTCAATGCCGTGCGCGCTGCCTGCGGTTCCGCCCGTCAGATAAATCGCGCGTACCTCGGTATCTTTGGGGAATGGGCGCGTCTTTTCCACAATCGGTTGTGGCTCGATGCCGGGAATCAGGACAATCTCGCCCTTCTTGAACGTTGTTTTGCCCTGGTTCGCCTTGGCGATGGCTTCCACGTACTCCGCCACCGTCATATAGGAAGACTCGGTCAGGTGGCCGCGCGCCAGAAACTGTGCGGTGGTTACGGCTTTGGCCGTATGCGTGATCGTGCCCGGCGGCAGTTCTTGTGCCAGAGGGGCGGCGGCTGTCGGGTTCTGCGCCGCGGGCACCGGCTTTTCAGCCGCAGCGGCCTGAATCTGCTCATGCCGTGCGAACACTACAACCGCAAGAAGCAGCCCAAGCACAATCAGGGCCGCGGAGGAGATAAAACGGAACTTCTTGGGTGCCATTAGGACTCTTTCCCGGGGTCGTTGCAGGGCATCTTACCACGCTTCAGGGTACTCTGATCAAAATGGCTGGAGTGCCTGACCTTTTGTCACACACTCTGCATCTAAACCTATGATGCAGACCAGCGGCTGTTGGCGGACGACTGTTGATCGATGAGTAATGACAACTCAGCAGCTTGCATCTCCATCTCACAGTTACCCTCCGAAACAGGGAGGACTCCTCGGCAAAAAGAGGCGGGGAATTTATGAGGACCGGTTTTAATACTGCACTTGACCCCACGCGACGCAGCTCTGATGCGCAGGATTTTGAAACTGCTTTGCGGCGCAAGATCGTTGGCCAGGACCCGGCCGTAGAAAAAGTGGTGGAAATCTACCAGATGTTTCTTGCCGGGCTGAATGCTCCGGGGCGTCCGGTGGGAAACCTCCTTTTTCTTGGGCCCACGGGCTCGGGCAAAACCCGGGTGGTGGAAGCCATGGCGGAATCGCTTTTCGGCGATCCCCGCGCGATCATCAAGATTGACTGCGCGGAATTCCAGCACAGCCATGAAATCGCCAAGCTGATCGGTTCGCCGCCGGGCTATCTCGGGCATCGGGAGACGCACCCTCTGCTCACGCAGGAGGCCCTCAACCAATGGCATACGGAAAGACTCAAGCTCACGCTCCTGCTTTTCGACGAGATTGAGAAGGCCAGTGACGCTCTATGGCAGCTCCTGCTCGGCATCCTGGACAAGGCCACGCTGACCCTGGGCGATAATCGCCGCGTCGACCTTTCCCAGTGCCTGATTGTGATGACCTCAAACCTCGGCGCCCATGAGATGGATGACCTCATGACCGGCGGCCTCGGTTTCGGCAATACCCGGCGCGCCGGCCAGGCTGATGCCGCGCTCGACGACAAGATCACTCGCACCGCCCAGGACGCGGCCCGGCGCAAGTTCTCTCCCGAGTTCATGAACCGCATCGACAAGATTGTTGTCTTCAAGACCCTCAAGCCGGAACACCTGGAGCAGATCCTGGAGATCGAACTGGGCATGGTGCAGCAGCGTATCCTGCAGGCCACAGGAAATAGCCAGTTCGTGTTCTCCTGCACCGCGCCGGTCAAGGGGTTCCTCTTGCAGGAAGGAACGGATCCCAAGTATGGCGCACGCCACTTGAAGAGGGCCATCGAAAAGAATGTGGTTTTTCCCCTGGCCAACCTGGTCGCCACCGGCCAGATCAAGCTGGGCGATTTTATCCGCATTGATCGAAAAGAAGCCGAGTTCACCTTTACCAAGGAAGCCGAAGGCGCCCTGGTGCCCGTGCTGCTGGAAAAATACGGTGATTTGAATTCTGGGTCGCCGCTGGCCGCCAAGGCCGGACGGGGCTCGGGCAAGTCTTCGCGTGATTTTGGGGGAAGTGCGCCGCTGCTGGACCACAAGTAAGGCTTTTTTGAAATCCCGACCCGGAGCTTGCCGAACGGGGAAGGAACCCTACTGTCACGATGACTGCATGACTTCGCAGTGGAACGAAAACTGGTTGGTCTGCTAAAGGGATCCCTCACTACGTTCGGGATTTCAGGTAAAGCCGGCAGCTAGTCGCTGAATCAGCCCTTCTTCAACTCAATCAGCACCAGGCGCGCCACCTCTTTCAGGGTCTCAAAGACTCCTTTTCCCTGAAAGGCAACGGCCTCAAAAGAGGGTTCATCTTTTCTGAGAAGTTCGCGCTTCAGGTCTTCTACCGGCATGGCGCTGGGCAGATCACGCTTGTTGAGTTGCAGGACATAGGGGATCTTCTTGAAATCGTAGCCGTGTTCCTTCAGGTTCTCCTGCAGGTTTTCCAGCGCTTCGATGTTGGCGTCCAGGCGCTCCTCCTGCGAATCGGCCACAAAGACCACTCCATCCACGCCGCGCAGGATCAGCTTTCTGCTGGCATCGTAAAAAACCTGGCCCGGAACGGTATACAGGTGGAAACGGGTACGGAAGCCGCGCACGGTCCCCAGATCAAGGGGAAGGAAGTCAAAGAAGAGGGTGCGGTCCGTTTCCGTGGCCAGGGAGATCATCTTGCTTTTCTGCTTATCGCTCGTTTTTTCGAAAATATGCTGTAAGTTCGTGGTTTTACCGCCTAACCCGGCGCCGTAATACACGATCTTGCAGTTAATTTCGCGAGCGGCAAAATTTATGAAGCTCAAGACTCTCCTAGCGTTCGGGTCAAGGCGCGCACAGCAGCACGCTTGCGCTTCCGAACGATCCTGTTGCTGAAAGACTTTTTTATATCATAACGGATGGAAACGGGGGTGTCTTCAAATTGTACGCCGCCTGCCTGGGTATCTAGGCCCTTACCCCCGCGGAATTTACCCGAAGGTAACATTCCTACTGTTTTTGCTGCTGCTGTTGCGGCGGTGGCGGCAACGGATAATAGCCCTGCTTGGCGAAAACGTTCAAATTCGGACGAAGCACCCGAACATCGATGGTGCGAAACGCGGACGACTTGGTGGCCTGGGTGGTATATCCCAGCGTGTACTGGTTGCGCGCCGTGTCGGCAATTTTGGCGTACGCCTGTTCAATCCCCTGGCGGTCGAATTCGGCCATCATATCGCCTGCCGTTTCCGATACATAGCGGGGCAGGATATTCGACGTCCCAAAGCCGGGGACGCGAATGCGGCCCATCTTGTCATAGATTGGAATGGCGGCCGTGTCCACGCCAACGCCATAAACGCTGATATTGTTGGAGAGCAGGATCTTCTTGACCTCGTCGTAGCTGGCGGTGCTGCCCAGTTCGCGTCCATCGCTGATGACAAAAATGATGCGGCGGCGGGTCTTGTCGCGCCGGCTCAGGTCTTGCGCTGCGCGCAGGATAGCATCGTTCAGCACGTAAAACTCGCGCGGGGCGGTTTGCACGTCTCCAACGGAGCCGGCATTGGGGTCATTCACAGGATGCCCGTTGATGGTAGGACCGCCGCCGAAAGGTCCGCCCAGCATGGGCGGGCCACCCTGGCGCCCCGGCCGCTTGATGCGGTTCATGCTGGCCGTGGAGACGCTGGGAGCCGCCGTGAAACCGGAAACCTGCTGTATGGTATGTCCGTAGCGGAACAACGCTACCTCGTCATACTCGCTGAAAGCCGCTATCAGCGCCGGCAGGGTCTCATTCACTTTTTTCATCGTAGTGGCAGGCAGGTCGGTTGCCACCACAATGGCCGCGGACAAAGGAAAGGCATCGGCAGTGAAATATTTCAACTGCTGTGGAACGCCATCCTCATATACCTTGAAATCATTGGAGGTAAGGCCGGAGATCATCTTGCCCGCCTTGTCCTTGACGGTCACTGGGATCTGCACAAAATTGACCGCTATGGTCATTTTGTAAAGGTCGTCGCGTTTACCAGCGATTCCATTTTGGGCCGTCTGCTGTTGTGGCACGGGAGTCGGCGTTGGCGTGGCCTCAAGCTGGTCAGGACGTGCGTTTTTGGGCGCCGGCGGGGCGTTGTCCGGGAACTGGTTCTGCTGCTGCGTTTTGGGCTGAGGAGCGTCTGGAACGCTTTGCTGCGATTGGCTCTTCGGAGCGGGACCGTCGGGCAGGGTTTGTTGGCAAACGGCGGGCAAACCTGCCAGCCACAAGGTGCAGATTATCCCCTTCATCCCAAGGTTCAGCCTGAGCATTACTTCCTCCTACCCACAGAACGTCCTAAGAGCCGGGCTTTGCGCTCACGGTTCCAGGAATATGCATCTTAGTCAATTGTAATGCTTGCGGGGCCGGTGCGAGGCAACTCAGGTGCATCTAATACAATAGATCCACCCTAATCAGACAGGAAAGGCAATGCCCAGAGGCCGTTATGCGGACTTCATTTCTTGTGCTTGCGCTTGCGTTTCTTCTTCTGCCCCCGGCTTTCGGCCAGGCGCAGGATGCCACTCCCACTCCATCATCATCGCAAAAAGAACCGTTACGGGGCCAGGAGAAGGTCACTGAGCAGGAGAAAATCCCGACTTACCGCAAAAATGTGACCGTGGTCAATGTGCTCTTCACAGTAAAGGACAAGCATGGAATGCTGATCCCGAACCTGGAGAAGGACCATTTTGACCTGCTGGAAGAGGGTAAACCGCAGACCATCAAATATTTTTCGGCGCTTACGGACCAGCCGCTTACGATCGGCTTGCTCATTGACACCAGCAAGAGCATGGAGCGCACCCTGCCCGAAGAAAAGGTGGTGGCGAGCGGTTTTTTGCGAAAGGTCCTCACGGACAAGGACCTGGCCTTCGTCATCAGCTTTGATATTTCCGTGGACTTGCTGCAGGACCTGACCAACGACTCGCGATTGCTGCGGACCGGTTTAGACAAGGCGCGGATCAACACCAATACGGTCGGTATGGCGCCCATGGGCAACCCGGGTCCGGTTCCTACCGCGCAGGCGAACAAGGGCACTTTGCTCTTTGACGCGACATATCTTGCTTCAGATGAGGTCCTGGGTCGCCAGTCAGGCCGCAAAGCCATGGTCGTGCTGACGGATGGCGACGACGTTGGCAGTAAATTGCGGCTGAAAGACGCTATTGAAGCGGCGCAAAAGGCTGACGTGGTCGCTTATGTGCTGCTGATCACCGATCCTATGTATCCCTCGAACTACGGCGACATGAACAAGCTGGCGGAGCAAACCGGCGGCCGTGTGATTACGGTAAGCCACCCGGACAAGCTGGATAAGGCTTTTGCCGAGATCGCCGCCGAGCTGCGCAGCCAGTACACGTTAGGCTTCAGCTCCACCAATCCTGTGAATGACGGCAAATTCCGCCGCCTTGAGGTCAAATCCAAAGATGGGTACAAGATCCAGGCGCGCAAAGGATACTATCCGCCCAATGACATTGGCGCGGCCAAATGAGGTCGTTTCCAATTTCATATAAAATCTGATGTGTGGTTATTCCGCCTGCTGCTTAGGCACGTAATACCCCTTCTTCGCGCGTACCTTGTATTTCTTGCTGTCGGCCACAATCTGGACAGGCCGGAACTGCCCGTTAGCCATGAACTGGTCAGGACGGTATGAGACTGAGTACTGGCTGCGCAACTCTTCCTGAATGTCAGAGAACGCCGCCACCACATCGTCGAGCTTGACGGGGAAGAAGGCGCGGCCTCCGGTGGCTTCCGCCAGGGCCTTCAGGTTGTCGTCGCCTTTGGAATGGCTGTTCATCAGCGTGGTGCTGATGGCATAAATAATGACTTCTGCGCGCTGCGCCATGTCCACGGCCTCCTGGCGAAAGACGCGGCTCTGGTTGTCTTCTCCGTCAGAGACCAGAATAATGGCGCGGCGCACCGCCGTGGTGGCAGGTTCTTTCATCAGTTTGTCGCGGCAAGAAAAATAAATGGCGTCCCACAGCGCGGTGCCTCCGCCCGCGACAATCGCTTTGACGCCTGTCCTGAGCTTGTCCACGTCGCCGGTAAAATCTTGCGTTACATCCCAGGTTTCATCAAAGGCCAGCACAAAAGCCCGGTCGGACTTGGGCCGGATGATCTCGTAGAGAAATTCTGAAGCCGCGTCCTTTTCAAACTGGAAGCGATCGCGAATGGAGTTGCTGGCGTCAATCAGCAGTCCTACGTGCAACGGCAGGTTGGTCTGCGCGGAAAAGTTCATGATCTGCCGGGGCGGCAGTTTGTTGTCCAGGATCCTGAACTGGTCCTGCTTCAGATCGCGCACGAAGCGGCCGTCTTTATCGACGACGGTAAAGACCACATTGACCTCGTCGGTCCGGACGCGCACCGTTGGGATCTTTTCAGCGTTGTCCTGCGTGGTCTGCTGCTGGCCGGTGGTGGAGGGTATTGGCGTGGATGCGGGCTGTTGCGCCGCGGACGCGCCGCAGGCCATTGCCAACACAATACAGAAAATCAGGTACTTTTTGAGGGTCATAGAATGCTGTTTCGATTCCATCATTATAGTTGCAATTGCGCTGCGAAGCTTTGCCGGGGCGGCGTAAAAAGGGGAACCAGCGGGTCGGGAGGATCGGCGCAAATATAGCGGTTTGGAGCGCAGCGACAAGGGTTTTGGGCAAGGAGATCAGCCGCGAGCCCGGCTTTCGCGGCGAGCGGCCAGCATCAGGAGCAACTAGGATCTGGAAATCAAGGAAGACTCTATGGCGGTTTGGAGCGCAGCGACAAGGGTTTTAGGCAAGGAGATCAGCCGCGAGCCCGGCTTTCGCGGCGAGCGGCCAGCATCAGGAGCAACTAGGATCTGGAAATCAAGGAAGACTCTATAGCGGTTTGGAGCGAAGCGACAAGAACTAAGGTCACTACCGGGGCACGTAGTACCCTTTTTTGGCGCGAACTTTGTATTTCTTGTTGTCCGCCGTGATCTGGATCGGACGGAACGTGCCGTTGGCCTCAAAGTTATCCGGCTTGTAGAACACGGAATACTGGCTGCGCAGCTCTTCGTGGATATCGTGGAAAGCGTTGGCCACATCCTGAAGTTTGAACGGGAAGAAAGCCTGCCCACCGGTGGTCTCGGCCAGCATTTTCAGGCTGCGGTCGCCTTCATCGGGGTTATTGCTTAGGTTGGTGCTGATGGTGTAAACGATCACGCCGGCGCGCTGCGCCATCTCAATGGCTTCCTGCCGCAGCACCCGGCTCTGGTTGTCATCGCCGTCAGAAACCAGAATGATTGCCCTGCGGACGGGGCCGGTCTCGCGTTCCTTCATCAGTTTGTCGCGGCAGGCATAAAACACCGCATCCCACAACGCGGTGCCGCCGCCCGGACGTATCACCTTCACGCCCTTGGTCAGCTTGTCCAGATCACCGGTGAAATCCTGAGTAAGATCCCAAACCTCGTCGAAGGCCAGAACAAAAGCCTTGTCCGTCTTGGGACGAATGATTTGATGCAGGAACTCGATGGCCGCGTCCTGCTCGAAGAGAAAACGGTCGCGGATGGAATTGCTGGCATCGATCAACAGCCCCACGCGCAGAGGCAGGTCGGTTTCCGCGGAAAAGTTCATGATCTGCTTGGGCGGCCGGTTGTTGTCCAGGATCTTGAATTCGCTCTGTTTCAGGTCTTTGATGAACTTGTTGTGTTTGTCGGTGACCGTAAAGATCACGTTCACTTCATCCGACCGGCTATGGAAGGTCTGCACCGGGAGCGTATCGTCCGCGGCAGGCGCAGAGGCCGGCGCCACGGCATTGGCAGCGGGCGGCGTGGCCTGCCGTGTGGCCGAGGCTGCCGGCTGGGTGATCGACGGCGCGGTTTGCGCCACAGCAATGCAGCAAACCAATGTGAACGCAAACAGCACAACAGCCTTCTTGAGATGCATGTCAGGAACTCTCTTGCACATTATAGTCTGGGAAACGATCCTCAATCCCCGATCTGCCGGAGAAAATCTCGTAACTCAGCCGGTAACGGCTGCTCGAAAGCCAGCGGCCTGCTACTGATTGGATGCTGGAATTGTATCGCGGAAGCGTGCAGAAAGTTCCTTTCCAGAGATGCCGGTCCTGGTGCTGTACCTCCGTAACTCTGGAGCTTCCCGGGAGCGCCATAAAGCGTGTCACCCGCCACGGGATGGCCGATGGACGCCAGGTGCACCCGTATCTGATGCGTCCTTCCCGTTTCGATCCTTACCTCCAGCAGGGAAAATTTGCCATAAGCGCCTTCAATCTGCTTCGTCACCTGCCAATGCGTGATGGCCTCGCGTCCCGGCCTGCCCTGAATGCTCCGGCGCGTGGTCATGCGCGCACGGCGGACCGGATCGCGGCTGATGGCCGCGTTGACCGTTCCTTTCGGCGTCTTCGTCCAGCCATGCACCAGCGCGATATAAGTTTTCTTCACCTCGCGCCGCGAAAACTGCTCTGCCAGTTTTCGGTGGACCTTGTCAGATTTCGCCACCACCACCAGGCCGCTGGTCTCTTTATCCAGACGATGCACGATTCCCGGCCGCAACTCGCCGCCGATCTGCGACAGTCCATTGAAGCGATGCAGCAAGGCATTGACCAGGGTCCCGCGATTGCCCGCTTCATTCTTCCCCGATCCAGCGTGCACGCTCATGCCCGCGGGTTTGTTGATGACCGCGATGCTTTCGTCTTCGTAAACCACGTCCAGTGGAATGTCTTCAGCGAAGGCCTTCAGCGGCGGCAGCTCGACCTGCCCGGTGACAGTGATCTCTTCGCCTCCGCGCAGCCGCAGCGAAGGCTTGGGTGTACTTCCTTTCAGCAGAATTTTTTTCTGTTCGATCAGTTGCTGTATGCGGACGCGGCTGACATCAGGAAGCTGGCCGGCCAGCCATTGGTCCAGGCGGACTCCAGCGGCCTCCGCTGGGACGGTGAAGGTTTGTATTGAGGGCGTTTCTGCCACGGAAGGAATTGTAGTAGATTGACCAACAACAGCCTTGGCCGGCATCAGCAAATCGCGGGGCAAAAACATTTTTCGTTGCTAACCGCCGGCGCAAGCTCTGGTCAAAGCACAAGAGAGAGAAGGGGGACGTGTGGAAACTCTCGCCCAAGACATTCGCTTTGCCCTGCGCGTGCTGAGAAAAAACCCTGGATTCGCTCTGGTTGCCGTGCTGGTGCTGGCGATCGGAATCGGCGCCAATACCGCTATCTTCAGTGTGGTGGATACCGTCCTATTGCGCCCACTCCCCTATCCCAGGTCGGAGAGCCTGGTGCGGGTGGAGAACACCTACAAGGAAATTGGCAGCACGCCTATCTCCTATCCGCAATATCAATTCTGGCGGGAGCAACAGCAGATATTCGACCAGGTCATTACTTTTAACTATGGCGCGGCGGCGCTGACCGGCATGCGCGAGCCCGAGCAGGTCAGGACGTTGAAGGTCTCGGCCAATCTCCTGCCCACCCTTGGCGTGACACCGTTGGCCGGCAGAAATTTTCTCGTCGAGGAAGAGCCCAAGAGCGCCAATCCGGTCGCGATGCTGACAGAGGCCTTCTGGCGGAAGCATTATCAGTCCAGCCAGTCCGCCCTGGGCCAGAAGCTGACGCTGAATGACAATGTGTTTACCATCGTGGGCGTTGTTCCGGAGAGCTTCCAGCTCGGTGGGCGTTTCGACCTGGTCATCCCCTTGCGGACGACAGCGCCGGCCGGCCTGAACTTTTTGCCGGCGATCGGCAGGCTGCGGCCGGGCGTGAGTCTGGCGCAAGCCAGATCGGCGCTGCAGGGTGTGCTTCCGGCCTACAAGAAGGCTGACGAAGGGCTCGACAATGTAGCCTTCACGTCTTATCAGGAATCTCTGATCGGCAACTCACGGCCCCTGCTCTTTGTGCTGCTGGGCGGCGTGGTTGCGGTGCTTCTGATTGCCTGTGCCAACACGGCCAACCTGCTGCTGGCGCGCTCCGCCGCGCGGGAAAAAGAAATTGCCATTCGCATCTCACTGGGAGCGGGGCACACCCGGCTGGCGCGCCAACTGCTCACCGAAAGCATTCTGCTCTCGGTAGCGGGAGGTGTGCTGGGTGTCTTGCTCGCATGGGGCAGCCTCAACTTTCTTACTTCGTTGCTGGCGCGGCAGCTACCCGGAGGAGTTGCCATACATCTTGACACCAGAATCCTCGCCTTCGCACTCCTGCTTGCGCTGGCGACCGGCCTGGTGTTTGGGATGGCCCCGGTGCTGCAACTGCTTCATGGAAACCTGCACGACCGGTTGAAACAAGGCGGGCGTCAGTCCGGAAGCGCCGCGGGCGGACAGCGCTTGCGGCACACACTGGTGATGGGCGAGCTCGCCATCTCTCTGGTGCTGCTCGCGGCTGCCGGATTATTGCTGCGTAGCATGATGCAGCTCTCCAATGTGGACAAAGGCTTCGATTCCGAGCACGTGCTGACCATGGACGTGCGGCCCTCGCCCATCCGCTATGCCGATCCGCGCAAGGAGATCATCTACCTGCAGGCAATGACCGACCGCGTCAACGCGATACCCGGCGTGCAATCAGCGGGGCTGGTTTACGAGCTGCCACTCGGAGGCGGCGGGACGAACGGTTCCATCTCCATCGAAGGGCATCCGGGTGAGCAACCCAACACCGACAAACAATACGTTGGCGGAAATTACTTCCAGGCCATGCACATTCCGCTGCTCAAAGGCCGCCTGTTTGCGGCCAGCGACACGCCGGATTCTCCCAAGGTCGTGATCGTCAATCAGGCCTTTGCCCGCCAGTTCTTTCCCAACCAGGACCCGATCGGCAAGCGCATCGATGTCTCCTGGGGCGATACCGGATGGTGCGAGGTGATCGGCGTAGTTGGCAACGTGAAGCAGGCCAACTTGGCAGCGGAAGAGCGGCCCAGCACCTTCATGCTGTACGCGCAGAATGCTCCTATCCTGCAGTTTCTCGGCGTGAACATGGTGGTCCGCACCAGCCTTGAGCCCATAAGCACGGTGCAGGCGATCCGCTCGCAAATCCAGCAGATCGATCCCAACCAGCCCGTGGCCCAGGTGAAAGCCATGGACGAGGTCATTGCAGAATCGCTGGCCCCGCGACGGGCGCCCCTGTGGCTGTTCGGCGCCTTTAGCGCTATCGCACTCTTTCTGGCCGCGATTGGCATTTACGGCGTGCTCTCTTACTTCGTGGTGCAGCGTCGGCAGGAGATCGGCGTGCGGATGGCGCTGGGAGCGCAGCGCGCCAGCGTGTTGAAACTGATTCTGCAGCAGGGCGCACGTCTGATCGCGATTGGCCTGGGCATTGGGCTCGTTGGTGCGTTCGCCGCGGCCAGAGCGCTCACTTCGTTTCTCTTCGGCGTCAAGCCGACCGATCTGCCGACCTTCATCGGCGTCTCATTGGTGCTGGCCGGATTGGCGCTGGCAGCATGTGCAGTGCCGGCGTTGCGCGCCACGCGCGTAGATCCGCTGGTTGTGCTGAGGAATGAGTAAGGCAAGAGAAAAAAACGGCGAGGCCGGCTTGCGTGCCGAGCTGCTCACACCAGGAGCAGAAGGATTTGAAGGCGCTATTACTCCGTAGCGGTGTGGAGCGACAGCGACAAAAATTAAGCCGCGAGCCCGACCACGCGGCGAGCGGGGCGCATAAAGGAGCATAGAGGCAGTGCGAGTGAGGCTATGCACTCAAGCGGGGTGGAGTGACAGCGACAGAAAAAACGACCGACCCACTTGGCCGTGCGACCGGGCCGTTCTGAACCCGTCCTAAGACGGTGGGAACCCGCCGCGGCTCTTTAGGCATTTCCGTACTGGCGGAACCTCGCACACCGAGCCGTTATTATACGAGTCAGGCCCCCTGTTCATTGAATGTTGGTTCATGAACGGTTACCGTTCTCACCTGCGTTGCAGGCCGGTTGTCTGGACTGATGCTAAAGAAAAGTAGAGTAGATGGCAAGTGGCCACAGCAAAATTTAACCATCTTATCGTTGAGTTTTTTTTATTGCATCGCTTAGACTGAATTTATGCAACCCGGCCGGGAAGAACGATTTCCGCAAGCGGTCTCAGTATTGTTGGGTGCGCTGATCGCAGCATCGATAGTTGTGCTGGTTCTTTCATTTGTGGCTTGGTTCACGCCTAGGTTCCTTCACTTCTCAGACTCTCGCTGGAGCCATTTGCTTACGCCGGTTGCCGCCATTGTTATATCCATCAGCGCATTGATTCACGCACGGCGCAGGAACAGGCTTAAAGAGAAAGGAAAGCGCTCGCCAGCTTAAAGCTAAGCTTTAACCCAGGATAGTCTGCCAGAATAAACTCTGCAGCTAGCCCGCCCGGCGATCGTCTTGTAAGACTTCGTCCAGCGCGCCAGCCAGTTTTCCAGCACGGCGATTGAATTCTCCGGCCAGAAGGTCGTATTTCTTTTTCAGGATGTGGTATTCGTCGGCGATATTCAGGGCCGCCAGCACGGCCAGCCGCAGGGAATCGATGGTAGAGGTCTGTTCGCCCACGGTGCGCATCTTGCCGTCAACGAATTCCGCCAGCTTCATGATGTATTCCGCATCCACGCCGCGGAGGTTATAGACCTGGTCGTAAATTTCCACTCGGACGGGCGGCGCTGCTGTCGGTTGAGTCACCAAGATCGTTCTCCTTCAAAAAAATCCGGCTGGACTGATTATCGTTCCACTTGGCGCGGGGTCAAGCGAATTCTTTATCTTTGTCGCTTCGCTCCACACCGCTAGACCGGGTGTTTCGCGCAAAACATGCTTAGGCTCCTGCCGCAAGCCGCTCGCCGCGCTAGTCGGGCTCGCGACTCATCTCGTTGCTACTGTCGCTTCGCTCCAGACCTCTAAACAAGCTTCTCCGCCCCTGCCATCAACCGCGCTTCGGCATCCATTTGGACCCGTAATCCGCCGGTCTCAGCTTTCGGCCACCAGCGTGTCAATCTGCTTGAGCATCTTTTCCACGCGCCCGCGGACTTCTTCGCGCTCCTTGCGCAAGGCGATCATCTCGCCGCGCAGCACGTCGAACTCTTCCTCGCGCTGTTCCAGTTGTTCGCGCAGGCGGTTGGCATCGCGTTCCGCGGCCGCCTTGCCTTCGCGCGCCGACTTCAGCAGTTCAATGGCTTTGTAGATTTTTTCTTCCAGCGCGGGAAAATCGTCGCCGCCGGCCCTTGGTTCCGTCTCAGGCTCCAGTTCGTGGGCTAGTTTCAGTGACATGAGTGCGCAGCACCTCGGGAGATGAAGTTACAGCGGAGTATAACGCAATCGCTTGTGGAAAGGAGAAAGAAAGCTATCAACAGTCAGCGCTCAGCATTCAACGCTCAGTTTTTTCTGAAATCCCGAAGCGGAGCGAGGGATCACCACAGCTGCGACAATCTTCACAGTTCTGAAACTGTGACTCTTTGCATACCCGGGCACTAAAGAAAGTTGCTGCAAGCGACGTTTATTGGCATCTATGCGCGATCGGAAATTTTGACGCCATAGGGTTCCCTCGCTTCGCTTCGGGATTTCAGAAAAAGCTACGCCGCCCGCTCATCCAGTTCTTTCAATTGTCCGCCTTCGCCGCTGCCGGTGAAGTCCGTGAATCCGGTAATGCCGGCCAGGGCCAGGCCCTGCATCCGGAAGAACCGCGATTCCGGTTCATGGCTGAAGCGCAGCATGTCCGGCATGCTGGCGACCATGCCGCTCAACCCGAAGTCAATGGAGCCGTGAGTTTCAAAGCTGATCTCGTCGACAATTCCGCCGGGGTAGTTGGTGCAGAGAGCGGTGATGGTCTCCGCCGCCCCGCAGACCAGCGCGCTGACCGCGGCACGCTTATTGCGTCGCCAGAAGAACGCCGCCATACCGAAGAAGGAAGCCGCCATGGCGTAATCGATGATTGCATGGGCTTTGGGCCCGATGACCTTGGGCATTTTATTGGTGGTCCACTTGGCAGCTTTGTCCAGGATTGGCATGAACTCCTCCCTCGTCGATGAGTTGATTAGAAAGATGGAGTGGGCGTAGGAGAAGTTGTCTCCTGCCATCAACAGAGGCCATTCCGCGTCGTGGCTGCGTACGCCGACCGCGCAGGCAGATGCGGTCTGCCGCAGACCCAGTGGGATTGCTCTAGGCCGTCTTGCCCCCTGCAACCAGTTCCGCGCTCTTTACCGCAATGGCAATTTGCGGCGGGTGCAGCAAAGTATTGTGAATCAGGCAATGATGGACCGATTCCTCTACGCCGGCCTTGTGCGTTTCAGACAATTCGACCGGCACTTCGACTTCAATGCGGAAATTGTCCATGCGGGCCGGATTCTTGAGCTTTTCGGCGTGCACGCTTACGCGGGTTCCTTCCAGCGCCAGCTTGTGCTTGCGCAGGTACAGCGCGGCATAAAAACCGGCGCACGAACCCAGAGAGGCCAGGAACAATTCCGGCGGAGTCATGCCTTCGTCGTAGCCACCATTCTCCGCAGGCTGGTCGGAGACAAGGGTGTGTTCGCGTGCCCTGATTTCAAACTGTACGTCACCCAGGTGTTCAACCAAGACTTCCATGATTGCTCCTCCTAAAATAAGTTCATTACTATGTTGGATGCCCTGCCAGCCGTTTTTCTTCCCATATAACTTGTAGCTCTATCCCGCTCCCTGGTTCAGCCTGGGCGCAAGCGCGGTATCCAAAAACTGCCGCACCAACTCGCGCGCCCGATGCAGCCGCGACTTCATGGCGGCCTGCGAAATGCCCAGTTTTTTCTCCACGGCCGGGCCGGGCAGATCCTCAATGTCCCGCAAGCGGTAGACCTCCTGATAGAGACGCGGCAACTGGCGCACCGCCTGATGGAGAAGTTCCTTCATCTGGCTCGCGGCCAGTTGCGTCTCCATGGCAGGCTCATCTTTCACAATCTCCTTTCCTTCCTGTTCCAGCACCGATAATTGCAACAGCGGCAGCAGAGCTTCTTTCTTTTTTAGCTGCCAGCAAACTCTCCTTGCAATTTGCGCCAGCCAGGGCTGGAAGGACCTGGCGTCGTGCAACTGATGAAGGTGCCGATAGGACTTCAGCAGAGCTTCAATCAGAACGTCTTCGGCATCTTCACGATTGCCGCAAACGCGAATCATGTGCCGGTACACTGCATCTTTGTGCTGGTTGGCCAGTTTCTCAAAGGTTTCCACAGCACCATTCTGTCATTGATTTCATCGGCCGTAGCATTCGGAATCACGAGATACACTTTTCGCCGGCTCCTTCCTGCGGTCCGACCGCGCAATGACTGGAGCGATTCCATGGCAGCAATCCCAGCAGTAGCGCCATAGGACAAATATCGGTCAGACCGGCAAACGTCAATCCCAGCCCCACGAAGCCGGCCAGATAGATCCATGTAAAACTGGCTGTCAGCGCTAGCGTTACGCTGGTCAATACCAGCAGGCCCGCTCCCAGACGTGTCTGCCGCTCCAGCGACCATCGGGTGCGGAGGCTTGCCACTGTAGAATGCCCGGCTTTGACCCATGCGGAGGTGCCTCCCTCCAGCATTAGCAAATCTTTGCCGCAAGGCTCCAACAGCCCGGCCACCATGCGCGCGCGTTTGCCGCTCTGGCAGACCAATACGATTGGGCCATCGCGGTCAAGATCCCTGATGCGGGCCTCTATCTGGTCCATAGGTATGTTTACCGCGCCAGGAATGTGTCCCGTCGCGAACTCTGAGGGTGAACGGACGTCAACCAGGTGAAACCGGTTTGAGGGATCCTTGGAATCCGCTAATTCTGAAACATTGATGCTCGCCGCCACAGAAGATTTCCTCCTATCAGAGAAGAGCGCTGGTTTTCCGAAAAGGATTCACCGCCGCGAGGCTGAATCAAAAAATCCCTCTTGACACTGGCAAAGCACTGCATTATACATTGTAATACAAGGTATATGGTGGCGCTTAGGAACGAACCAAAATCGGAGCCCACAGAGAAGTGGGAAGCGCAATTGCGCAAGGGGTGCCTGGAACTGGCGATTCTCGCCTGCCTGTGGGAGAAGCGCCTTTATGGCCTGGAGATCCTGCGCGGGCTGGAGCAGAACTCCAATCTGGTGCTGGCGGAAGGCACCGTGTATCCCATTCTGGCCCGACTCAAAGAAGACGGACTGCTGCAATCGGAATGGGTGGAATCTGACGCCGGACATCCGAGAAAGTACTACTGGCTTACCGCGTCGGGACGGCAGAGAGCGGTTTCCATGGGGCATGTATGGAACAGCTTTGCGGCAAATTTGAACAGCCTGTTGCAGCCAGTCTTGAACGGGAAAGGACGCTCGTGAGCTCTATGACATCCAATCCGATGATTGAAAGCTATTTCGCGGCGTTGACCACGCAGCTCTCTGACCTGCCGCAGCCGAAGCGGGATGAAGTAATCCGCGAGCTGCGGGCGCACGTCTTTGATCGTTTAGAACAGATTGCCGTGCCTACGGACGACGATTGCCGCACGGTCCTCACGGCCATGGGAACGCCGGTGGAAATTGCCCGGCAGTACCGGGTGGAGCTGCTTTTGAACCGGTCGGCGTGGAAGATTTCTCCCTGGAGCCTGCTGCGCACGCTGTTTCGATGGACCCTTACCGGCATCCAGGGTTACGTGGTCCTGGTGCTGGCGATGCTGGGCTATACCGTAGGCGCGTGCCTGTATATCACGGCGCTGCTCAAGCCCCTGTTCCCCCGCCACATCGGATTGTTCGTGAGCGAGCAGGGCATTAATCTGGCGCGCTTTCCCGATCCACCGCCGGGCATGGAAGTTCTAGGCGCTTATTACATTCCCTTTGCTGTGCTTTTGGGCTTCCTCTTTACACTTGGCACCACGCTGGCGATACGGTTCGTGGTGCGGAAGTTCGGCAGACTGAAGCAAAAGGTTACCGGGCTGGCCGCTTCCGCGTAGCTGGTCTCTCGCGTGCAAACAAAGCCAGCCGCCATGAGCGCGTCAGGATCTGTACTCGGAAAAAACTATTTCTCCGCCGCCATTTTGTCCCACACCTGCCAGAACGCTTTCATCTCTTCGGGCTTACCCAGAGAGATCCTCACGAAGGTGTCCATGGGCGGGAAGGGCCGGCCGATCCGGATGTTGTTTTGCTTGAAATAGTCGATCACCGTTCGCACCGGACGCTGGGCGTTGAACATCACAAAATTGGTCCAGGAGGGGATCACTTGCAGTTTGCGGGTAGTGGCCTGACGCATGAATTCATCGCGGTCAAAGGCATTTCGCTGCACGGCGATCTGATGTTCGTCGTCGTTGTCCAGGGAGATCAGCGCGGAGCGCAACGCCAGTATGTTGGTGCTGTCTTCAAGCTTGTGCACCGCCATCGCCTTGGAATTTCCGGCTGAGGTCACGGCATAACCAAGCCTGAGGCCGGCCATGCCATAAATCTTGGAGAACGTGCGCGCCACGATCACGCGTTCGTCGTTCACCGGGGTCTGCAGGAAAGAGATGTAGTCGGCGGAGACCGGAACAAAGTCGTGGTAGGCCTCATCCATCAACACGTAGGTGTTCGGCGGCAGGTCGCGGATAAAGTTCTCCAGGCTGCGCCGCGGCGTGAGGCTGGCGGTGGGGTTGTTGGGATTACAAATGTAGATCAATCCGCCGTCTTTACCCACGGCCTGCGCCATCTGCGTAAGCTGGTGGGCGTAGCTGGAAGCCAGCGGAACCTTCACCACCTCGGTTTTGGCTGCCTGAGCGTAAAACCCAATGGCTTCAAACGTCGGAGTGGCCATCACCAGTTTTTTCCCCGGACCGGTAAAAGCGCTGGCGGCGAGCTTGAGGATCTCCGTTGACCCGCAGCCCAGCGTCACCTGGTCGGCCTTCACTTTGTGCATGGCGGCAATGTGCTCGATCAGCTGGTCATAGCCTCTATCAGGGTAGCGATTGGCATCCTGAAACGGGTTCTTGAGCGCCAGCACGCTGGGGAACGGCCCGTAGGCGTTTTCGTTGCTGTTGAGCAGGATGGGCCCGCCCGGCTGCGGCTTGCGTTGCGGTTCAGCCCAGCTAAGAAGCCCCGTGGGAAGACTTGCAGTTGCAGCCACAGCAGCGCCCATACCGGCGGTCTTGAAGAATGATCTGCGGGAAAGCATGGGATGGATTGTACTCTTGCCGGCAAAAAAAATTCTATGGGGTTCTCTTCCGTCGCGCGGACCGTTACAGGAGAGCTCAGTGTTGTTCGTCGCGGACTTCGCGATGGCGGTCAATCCAGTAAGCCCATGCACCCGCCAGCCAGATACTCAGACCGCTCAGGGTGATCGCGGTTTCACTGGGCGGTGGCGGGCCAAACACAGCGCCTAGCCAGAGCGCCACCATCAGAGCTACGAAGCTCCACAAGGCATACTTGCCGGTGCGGTCTTTTGGCGCGGTGTCTTTCAGATAGATGAACAGCCCGCCGAAGAAAAGCAGTAATTCGATGGCGACGGTGCCGAAGACGGAATTCCACAGCCCCAGCCCGTACTTTTGCTGCGACCACGGCGTAAGCGGCATGTCCGGCCGGTGCGAGATCCAGTCCAGGACCCAATGGCTGATCACGCCCGCCGCAACCACCCATGCGCCAATCTTGTAGCGGCGTACTGCAAAATAGATGGCCGCGAATGCCGCGGCCCACAGTGCGTCCATCAGCAGGCTATGTGACCAGGGATAGCTGGTGAAGTCAAGCGGAGTCATCTTCGTGATCCCGGGAGCGATGCGGACTCGTTCCCAGCCCAGCAGGAGAAAAACCGGCCAGAGACAGTCTGCAAAGCCGGTAGCCAGAAATGTTGTGCCGAAAGACGTCTTCGGCGCCAGACGCTTGGGGGCAAGCGCGAGCCCTTGATGTCCAAGAAACATGGCGGATAGGGTAGGCCGTCAGGGCAGAGAATTCAAGCTAAGGCAAAACCACAAAGGAGACGAAGGAAAACGAAGTTGCAGTAAATCCTTCGTGGACCTTTGTGTCCTTTGTGGTTAAAGGTTGTTACTGATTAAGCCGCTTTCTCGTTCGCGCGCTTGGCGGTTTCCACCAATGCGGTGAAGCCGGAAGCGTCATTCGCGGCGATGTCGGCCAGGATCTTGCGGTCCAGTTCCACGCCGGCCTTCTTCAGGCCGCTGATGAACTGGTTATAGCTGATGCCCTGGGCGCGGGCGGCGGCGCCGATGCGCACAATCCAGATCGAGCGATACTGGCGCTTCTTCTGTTTGCGGCCGGTATAGGCGAACTTCAGGCCGCGCTCCACCGATTCCTTGGCGGCGCGATGGAGTTTCGATTTTGTCAGGAAATACCCGCTGGCGCGCTCAAGGATCTTTTTGCGGCGCTGGCGGCGCTTGGTACCACGTTTTACGCGAGGCATTGTTGCTCCCTTTTTGCTGCCGGAATTCCGGCGGTGATCGCGGCTGGAGGGAAGGTTTTAGGTCCCTCTTCGCTCGCGGTGAACACAATCTTCAGAGATTGCGCTCGTTTTTTTCAGGCTGGCCTCAGCGCTGATGTTTTAAGTCAGGCGGGCCGAACTCTGTCCCGGCTCAATACGGGATCATCCTCCGGACTTTTGGCGCGTCAGCGTCGCTCACCAGGGTATCGGTATCGAGCTGGCGTTTGCGCTTGGTCGCCTTGGAGGTAAGGATATGGCGCTTAAACGCTTTGCCGCGCTTGATCTTGCCGGTCGCGGTTTTCTTGAAGCGTTTCGCTGCGCCTTTGTGCGTTTTTAGTTTAGGCATAATCTTAGCAATTAGTAATTAGCAGTTGGCAATTAGCTTTGAACTCGTTGCGCCGGCAACTTCGACTTGCGATTTGAGGCGCTCTTACAAATTTGCTAGCTGCTAATTGCGGTTTTTACGATCCGGTCTTGGTTTCGCCGGCCGATGCTGCCTGCTGCGACTGGGGAGCCGGTTGCGGCTTAGATTCCGATTTTTTACTTCCCGCCTGTCCCGCCGAACTGTCCGGCTTCTTGCCACCGGGCACCTGGCGGGGCGGGGCCAGGATCACGTGCACGGTATTGCCTTCCATGCGCGGCCTGAATTCCACAATCCCTTTGTCGCCTACCTCGGTCACCAGACGTTCCAGCACCCTGCGTCCCAGGTTCTGGTGGGCCATTTCGCGTCCGCGGAAACGAAGGCTTGCCTTGACCTTGTCACCTTCCGCAAGAAACCGCAGAACATGGTTCCGCTTGGTGACGTAATCGTGCTCGTCCACGTTGACGCTGAACTTTACTTCTTTCAGGACGATCTGTTTCTGGTTCTTCTTCGCCGCCCGTTCTTTCTTTTCCTGTTCGTAGAGGAACTTTCCGTAGTCCATGATGCGGCACACAGGGGGCACCGCAGTGGCCGATATCTCTACCAGGTCAAGATTCTGTTCGCGGGCCTTACGGGTCGCATCCTGCGGTGTCATGATGCCAAGCTGTTCACCGTCTGGGCCGATAACGCGTATTTCGCGCGCCCGGATGCGCTCATTCATGCGAATAAAACGTTTATCTATGCGATCCTCCTGAACGTCCCGGCAAAACTCACGTTTTTAGTGGAATTGCGGGGAGTGCCGCACATGCGGCAAGACTTCAAAATTATAGCATCATTACTGTCGCTGCGCTCCAACCCGTTATACAACAATGTGTTCCCAAAGCCTCTTGCCCTTGTGGCAGGCCGCTCAGCGCGCAAGCCGGCTTCGCGGCGGAATGCGGTTGATGAAACATCAGCTAGCCGCGCGTCTTGACGATAGCATGCTGGTTGCCGCTTTTGCGGATTGCCTCCAACACTTCGCGATCCGAGCCCGCGTAGTAGATTGCACCGCAACAGCTTGCATCCATTGCCGCCAACGCTTGTTTCAGCTCCCAGGGTTCCATTGGCTGCTTTTTAAAATAGCAATGTACATGCGGATCATTGAGATTACTTTCCCACGCCATTAAGTCCGGCGCAACAACATGAGGGACGCCACAAGATATGCACTCTCCATCCCCAACGTAGAAAGGCCCGGACGCATTCAGTGGATGTGGGCCCTGATGTGGAGGACCATCCCTGGGCAAAACAGGAGGCCTGGCGTTCGGATCTTCGCCTAGCCACGGGACACGTTCCTCAAACAGCGAAAGCGTTTTCTTCCGCCGCCACGGCCAGGAGATTTTCATCGTCAGCCCGTCCTATTTCAACCTTCAGCCACTCGTTCGCTGCATGCCGTCCTGCAATCCTGACCTTCAAATAATTATCGCTCAGGGCTTCCGTGGAATCTTCGTCACCTGTGTGCAAGGTAATCACTTCAAGTTGCTTGCCGAGAAACTTTTTGCGGAACGCCCGGTTCTTCTCCGCCGCCAATTCTCGCAGCACCCGGTTACGCTCGCGCGCGACATGGACCGGCACCTGCTCCGGCATGGCGGCCGAAGGCGTGCCCGGCCGGGACGAATAGGTAAACACGTGCAGATACGTGAATGGCAGGTGTTCGATGAAGCTGCGGCTCTCTTCAAAGAGTTCGTCCGTCTCACCGGGGAAGCCGGTCATCACGTCGGCGCCAATCGCTGCATCCGGCACGGCTTCATGGATCTTTCTGATCTTCGCGGCATAGTGCCATGGCCGGTATTTGCGGTGCATGCGCCGCAGGATGTGGTCACTGCCGGACTGTAGCGGAACGTGCGCATGTTTGGCGATTCGTGGCGATCCGGCGACCAGTGCGATCAGTTCGTCGCTCCAGTCCATGGGTTCGACCGAGCTGATGCGGATTTTCTCGATACCGGTATGCCCGAGAAGCGCGCGGAGCAGTTGCTCAAATCTTTGTTGCGGCTGGAAGTCGCGGCCCCAGCGGCCCAGGTTGATGCCGCTGAGCACGATCTCGCGATAGCCCGCGGCAACCAGCGCGTTGGCCTCTTCGATCACCCGTTCCAGCCGCATGGACCGGCTCTGCCCGCGGACGCTGGGAATAATGCAAAAGGAACAGCGGTTGTTGCATCCATCCTGGACTTTCAGGTTGGGCCGGGTTTTCTCGGCGATGTTCTCGCCGGCGAAGACCGGGGCGGCGATCAATTCCGTGTGAGCAAAAATGTCTCCCACCAGCGTGAAGGCCGGCGCAGAGAGCGCCACGGTTTCGAGCGAGACAAAGTTCCGCGGCTGGCTGGACAACCCTTCATGAGGATTCGGCCTGGCGTCTGATTGCGAATTCTGAGCGGTGGCGATCTCCGCTACACGATGCTTGTGCGAATTTCCCACCACCCAGGTCACACCAGGCAGTGCGGCGATCTCCTGCGGCGCGCGCTGGGCATAGCAGCCGGTAACCATGATCTTTGCGCCGGGGTTTTCGCGATGGATACGCCGTATGGAAGCGCGGGCGTCCTGGTCCGCGGCTGCGGTCACGGTGCAGGTGTTGAGCACCACAAATTCGGCGTCCAGAGCGGAACGGGCCGGAGACAGGCCTTGCGTGGCAAGCTGGCGTTCCAGGGCGGCCCCATCCGCCTGCGTGGCCCGGCAACCAAAGTTTTGTACAAAGAATCCCGGCACGAACAGTATTATAATTGGGACTTCTGATGTACGACTCCTGCGGCAGCTCACAACCCACAGAGTTGCTGCCTGCATCTCACAAGCGCGATAAAGTGTTCAGAATCCCCTGGAGTCCCTATGAAACGCCGCATTCTTTTGGTCGATGATGAACTGGCTATTTTGCTGACGTTAAAGACCATTCTGGAAATCCACAATTTTGACGTTGAGACCGCAATCTCCGCCAGGGAAGCCATCTCCAAGCTCAAGGCCAACACGTATCACATGGTGATTACCGACATGAAGATGGAGCATGACAAGGCCGGTTACGACGTGATCCGCGCGGCGCAGAAGACCGATTACAGTCCCGCGGTGGCGATTCTTACGGCCTACCCTCTGCTGGGGGGCGATTGGAAGACCCACGGCGCCCAGTCCATGCTGGTGAAGCCCATGAACACAGACGATCTCTTGCGCCGCATCGAAGTCCTGTTGATCCAGCATGAGGACCAGCGACAGCAACGCGCAGCGCGGGCGGGCGGCAAATCGCCGGCCTCACAGGCGGCGAAGAAGCCGGCCTAAGGAAACAAGCCTTAAGGACACACTCCGGCCCTTGCGCTGAAAGAGCGCCATTTCGGGAGAGGAATGTTGGTTAGGCTGTAGCAGCGGTCGTCTTGCGCTGCTGGAAGCACTCCCGGCAAAACACTGGACGTCCCTGCGTGGGCTTGAACGGCACGGTGGTTTCCCGCTGGCATCCTGAGCAGACAGCTTTGGTTTCCACTCGCTGATAGTTGCCGCCATTTTGCGGCAAGCCCAGCGCCTGGGCCCGTTTGCCCTTGCAGTTTTTACAGCGTTTGGGTTCGTTCTTGAATTGTTTATCGTGGAAGAATAGTTGCTCACCAGCGGTGAACACGAAGTCGGCGCCACAGTCCACACACTTGAGAACCTTGTCCTGGAACTCCATTGAGAGTGCCCCCTTTCCTGCATTCACGCCCAGGAATCCGGCCAGAGCACACACGTGTCTCAATGGAAATCCCAGAAGTGAATCCCTACCAGCGGGTTCGGCCCACACGGATCACGCCGTGTTTACTGCTAAAAACCTGAGAGACAAGTTCCTATAAATCCGCGACTGCCAACTGCTTCTATAAAGCCGGATCGTTCGAGGGAAACGGCCCGGATCATGCTCAATCCTGCTCCTTGCGGACTTTCTTGCGATTGCGTTTGCCCGCCAGAGCTCTTTCACACGGCGTTTTTCGCCGGGTTTAAGATAAGTAAAAATGCCGCTTAACTTCGTTACTTCGTTAATAACGTCCTGTTGTTGGACCTTCCTTTTGAAGCGGTGTAAGGCGTTTGCAAGAGGTTCTCCCTCTTGCAAACTCTCCTAGTTGGACTAGCTGAGTTTTGCAGTGTCCTGTGCCCAAGTCAAGGGGTAAGTTGCCGAAAATACATTAAAATGGAGTGCTTTTACCGGTTAGTGTCTTATTTTGAGACGGCAACCTAAGATGTTTCTAAAGATGTTTGTTGTTTGCCCTAGTGTTGCGACCATCCATAGAGCTTGGCGGCGTTGTCGTGCAGCGCCATTCGGGCCAGCTCCAGCGCCCTTTCTCGCGTGATTTCCCCATCTTGCATCATGGCCGTAAGGGCGATAGCCAGCGCTTCACGCCCGGATTGCGTGGTCTGCCAGCCTATTTCCTCCCAGTTGATTTCCGGGGTGTTCGGGTAGAGATCAGTTCCGAACATAACTTTTTCCGGATACCACTCCAGCAGGTCACGTATGGTTTCGCTCAGCTTGCGGGTGGAAATCAGCCAGGTTTGTTCGGAGAAGTCGGCATAGACGTTGGGCTTCATCAACAGATAATTCACGTACTTGGTGAATGCGCCGGCGCCGGCGTGGACCAGCACAAAGTTGGTCTTACGCAAGCTAGCGTCGTTCAGCACCGATTCCAACAAGGCAGGGTTCGATCCCATGAGCATGAAATAACTGCCGCATCCGCCACCGGTATGAATGTGCACCGGCAATCCCAGCCGGCCCGCTTCGCGGGCAATGTAGCGGAACAAGAAGTTCTGCAAACGGGTGTAGTCGGCCTTGATAGGGACGTCGCCTTTCACGAAGTGCGAATAAATCTGCTGGACGGCTTCCATGGGCTCGGGCACGCCGAAATCGAGCGAGCGCAGGTAGGCCGCCTCAAACTTGATAGCCACCGCGCCGTTCTTCATCTGTAGCTCCAGTACCGGCGTTACAACCTTGGAGGTGTATTCCTGAAGGGTTGCGGGCAGAACGTCACGCTCCACGTCCTTCATGTACCGGCGCAGCAGCATGGATTCACGCTGAAAGAAGAATTTGCGGTCCGGCGTCTCACGGGCCAGGTCGGAGGTCTTCAATGGAAACAGCAGCGCGTCATCGAACGGCACCCAGCGGAAGCGCGGCGGCTGCAAGCCGCGTCCCAGGGCCACGCGGTTTGCCAGCTCGGTCTCGATGCCAAGCTGGTCCAGTACCCAGTTGGGAAAGTTATCGCCCTGCTCTTGCATGACTTTCTGCTTGGTCTGAAGCAGTTCGCGCACGTGCTCCGGGCTGCGATCGTTGTAGGGATAGTTGTAGAGCGCTTTCCACGCGGCGATGTATTGGGGATTCTCCGGGCGGGAGACGGTGGTGGGATCGCTGGGCTCCAGAGGATCGCAAGGCAGAGCGTCAAAATCGTCGTCCTTTTCGCCTGCGGCGACCACTTTTGGCGGGTGGGAATGGTTGTCAATGGCTTTGATCTTGTTGATCTCGGCCAGCAACTGGGGATCGGCGCTCTGGGCGCGGACGATGACTGCCAGAAACATTGCAACAATCGCGACAGCGGTTCTCTTGACCATAGGGCAAGTGTCCTTGGAGACGTGCGCCAGAAGGGTAAACCTCAACGGGCGAGATTGCAAAAAGACTTAACCACAAAGGTCACAAAGGACACGAAGAAATTCAATTTTGTGCACAAGCATTTGCTTACACCCGTGATGCAATAGCGGAAGAAGAGCTGGCCTCTGCATGGGACAGCCCCTTTGTGTTCCTTCGTGTCCTTTGTGGTTTTGGTTATGGGAACTGGACAGAACAGGTTTGCGTTTATACCCTAGGACAGACCTACATGAGCACACCGCCGGTTATCTACGTCCATTCACTGGAGAAGCACTACGACAAGGTTGAAGCCGTAAAAGGCGTCGACTTCCAGGTGAGCGAGGGAGAAGTCTTCGGCCTGCTCGGGCCGAACGGCGCCGGTAAGACCAGCACGATTGAGATTCTGGAAGGGCTCCGCCCGCGCACCGGAGGCGAGGCCACCGTGCTTGGCTTCGATCCTGACCGGCAAAAGCAGCAGCTAAAAGATCGCATCGGCGTTTGCCTGCAGGCCACCAATCTCCCGGCAAAGATCCGCGTGCAGGAAGCGCTGGAGCTGTTTGGGTCCTTCTACACGCGCAGCATCAGTTCAGAGCAACTGCTCAAACGCTTGCAGTTGTGGGAAAAGCGGGCAGCCTTTTATGAGACGCTCTCCGGCGGGCAGAAGCAGCGGCTGGCGCTGGCCCTGGCGCTGGTGAACGATCCGCAACTGCTCTTTCTGGACGAGCCCACCACCGGCCTTGATCCGCAGATTCGGCTGGAGATCCATGGGTTGATCGAAGAGATGAAGTCAGAAAAGCGCACCGTGGTGCTGACCACGCATTACATTGAAGAGGCGGAGCGGCTGTGCGACCGCGTAGCCATCATGGATGAGGGCAGGATCGTCGCCATGGGAACGCCGCGCGAATTGCAGCAACAGAGCCGGGGGCAGTCGCGGATCGATATTGTCACCGGGCAGCCCCTCAACGGGGCTGCGTTACCGGCGTGGCCCGACGCGCTGGAGACCAGCCTGGCGGAAGATGGGCGCGCGATGACGGTGTATTCGTCGCGCCCGGCGCGGACATTGTTTGAGATCATGCGATGGCTGGACCAGCAGGGTCTGCAACTGGAAGACGTGCATCTGAAGCGTCCGACGCTGGAAGATGTCTTCGTGGAGTTGACGGGAAAGAGGCTGCGAGACTAGGCAATGAAGCAATATCTGGCGATCATCGTAATGGACATCAAGCTCGCGCTGCGGCTGCGCGCGGTGATTTTTTTCAATTACCTGTTTCCGTTGATTTTCTTTTTCGCCTTCTCCACGTTCCTGGGCCGCGACCAGAACCAGATTGCCTATGTGGTGCGGATGTCCGTCACTCTGGGTGTGCTGGGCAGCGGGTTTTTCGGGGCGGGTATTCGCGCCATCCAGGAGCGTGAACTGAATATCCTGCGGCGCTACAAGGTCACGCCCATCACGCCCGCGCCAATCCTGGTGGGATCGATGGTCACCGGCTGGATCATTTTTCTCCCCTACATTGTCCTGCTGCTACTGCTCGCGCATTTCCTGTATCACATGCCCCTGCCGGCGCACATGCTCCAGTTGCTGGCTTTCATCTCCGTGGGACTGATTGCGTTTCGCGCGTTGGGGCTGGTGATCGCCTCGGTGGCCAACACCATGCAGGAAGGCACCATCCTGGTGCAGCTGTTTTACTTTCCCATGCTGCTGCTGGGAGGCGCCACCATTCCCGAAGAAGGCTTCAGGGGCGTCATGAAGACGATCCACAACTTCGTTCCATCCACGTACCTGGTCAGAGGAATGTACAGCATGATGCATGACGGGCAGGGGCTTCGGCAGAACTGGCCCGCTGTGCTGTCTCTGGTGCTTACGACCGTAGTGGGAGCGCTGGTGGCCATGAAGCTCTTTCGCTGGGAAAAGGAAGAGAGGATTCGCGGGTCGGCAAAGCTATGGGTGCTCGCGGTCCTGCTGCCCTACGTGGCATTGGGGCTGTGGTGGTCGCTGCGCGGCTAAAAAACCTGGAACCGCGGCTGCTCGCCGGTGTCCAATCCCCAAGAACATGCAGAGTCTCTGGAAAAGAAACCGCTGGCTGGTGGCGCTTGCGCTCGCCGCTGCGGGCGTTCTTGCCGCGCAGTCCCGCCCGCAGCCCCAGGCCGCGGCGCCTTCCCGGCAGGATTTTCTGCGCAAATTCGTTGCTGCCGCCATCGACCGCACGCATTACACAGTGCGTTACGACTCAGCCTACGTACGCATTCCGTATCCGGGCGGAGATGTGCCCGCCGGGACCGGTGTCTGCACGGACGAGGTCATACGCGCCTATCGCGCCGTCGGAATCGACCTGCAAAAAGAAGTGCACGAAGACATGGCGGCAAATTTCAGCGTCTATCCCAGCAAATGGCGCTGGCGAAGACAGGCGCCGGATTCCAATATCGATCATCGCCGGGTGCCCAACCTGATGGTCTTCTTCAGCCGCAAGGGCGAAGTCCTGCCGATCACCTCCCGGGCCGACGACTACAGCCCAGGAGACCTGGTGACCTGGGAGCTGGGCCGCGGGGCGACCCACATCGGCATGGTGGTGGACCGGAAAACGATGTTGACGCGCCGCTACATGATCGTGCACAACATCGGCGAAGGGCCAAAAATGGAGGATGTTCTTTTTAACTGGAAGATTACCGGTCACTACCGGTACCTTGGTCCCGAAGGCGGCCCCGGCGCCGGCGCAAAGGCTCCAGAACCATAGAATTAGCCGTTCCCTAACACCCTTAATCATCCTGCGCCAGGCCGGCTGACGTGACCTGGCTCACAGACCAATCCTCTAAAAATCGGTAACCTTCGGGCACTGCGAATATGCGGTTTCTCGTCCGCCGCGCACCAGTCGTCCGACCCGGCATAGCGGCTCTGGAGTGATTGGAAAGTGGCGAGAATTGGAGTATAAAGAAATGTTGCGCACCCAGTCGCTTCCAACACTTGAGAAGCCGGAAAACGGCGCTAGGAAAATCATGTCTACCAGCACAGTCACCAAAGGCCTTGAAGGCGTAGTTGCGGCCAGTTCGGGAGTTTGCTATATCGATGGCGATGCCGGGGTGCTCGCTTATCGCGGCATTGACATCCACGAGCTAGCGGAAAAATCCACGTTCGAAGAAACCTGCTATCTGTTGTGGTTTGGCCGGCTGCCCAGGGCAGCGGAACTCGCCGACCTGAAGCAGAAGCTGGCCGCCGAGCGCAAAATCGATCCTGCCATTTATGACATGTTGCGCCGCGTGCCCAAGACCGCCACGCCTATGGAGGTCCTGCGCACAGCCGTCTCCGCGCTTTCCTTTTACGATGCCGAGGCGGAGAAAATCGATCACGACGCCAATGCGCGCAAGGCCATCCGGCTGACCTCGCAGATTGCCATGATCGTGGCCGGCTATGATCGCATTCGCAAGGGCAAGAACGTGGTCGATCCCGATCCATCGCTTTCTCACGCCGCCAATTTCCTGCTCCAACTCAACGGCGAGAAACCTTCGCCGACCGCGGAAAGGGCCCTTGACGTTGCCCTGATCCTGCACGCCGACCATGAATTGAACGCCTCCACCTTTGCCGCGCGCGTTACCGCGGCCACGCTCTCCGACATGCATTCGGCCATCACCAGCGCCATCGGCGCGTTGAAAGGTCCGCTGCACGGCGGCGCCAATGAAGCTGTGATGCGCATGCTGTTTGAGATCGACAAGAAAGGTGAAGACCCGGTGGAGCATGTGAAGAACATGCTGGCCAACAAGAAAAAGATTTCCGGGTTTGGACATCGCGTATACCACACGGAAGATCCGCGGGCCACGCACTTGCGCCAGATGTCGCGCGATCTGGGGCGCTCGGCGAACCCGAAATGGTATGAGATGTCGGCCAAAATCGAGCAGTATATTAAGAATGACAAGCATCTCAACGCCAACGTGGACTTCTACTCGGCTTCCACCTACACCACGCTTGGCCTTGACGTTGACCTGTTCACTCCGGTGTTTGCTGTTTCGCGCATCAGCGGCTGGGCCGCGCACGTGATTGAGCAGCTCGACGATAACCGGCTGATCCGCCCGCGCGCCGACTACATCGGGCCGGTGTACCCGAATAAGTACGTGGCGATGGAGAACAGGTAAAGAATCTAACCACAAAGGACACAAAGGAACACGAAGGGCGGCTGTTCTTTGCACTACTTCGTGAACCTTTGTGTCCTTTGTGGTTAAAGCAAGTAAAATAGACCTATGCGCCGCGTTTACCTCGATAACAATGCCACCACTCCGGTCCTTCCGGAGGTGTTTGAAGCGATGCGGCCGTTTTATCTGGAACAGTTCGGCAACGCGTCGTCGATCCACCACTACGGGCAACACGCGCGCGCGGCGGTGGAGAAGGCCCGCGGCGCGGTTGCGGCGCTGCTGAACGCGCGTCCGGCGGAGATCGTATTCACCAGCGGCGGCACGGAAGCCGATAACCTGGGTATCTTTGGCCTGGTACAGCGTGGCGATCACGTGATCACCTCCACCATCGAGCACAGCGCGGTCATGAATAGCTGCAAGCGGCTGGAGCAGATGGGATGCGAGGTCACTTTTGTCCCGGTCAACAGCCGGGGTGAAATCGATCCCGGCGATGTGCGCGCCGCTTTGCGCCCGAACACCCGGCTCATCAGCGTGATGATGGCGAACAATGAGACCGGCGTCATCCAGCCGGTGGAGGAGATTGGCAAGATCGCACAGGAAGCGGACGTCTTCTTCCATACAGATGCGGTGCAGGCCGCGGGCAAGATCGCAATCGACGTGCAAAAAATCGCCTGCGACGCGCTCTCCATTTCCGGGCACAAGATCCATGCGCCGCAAGGCACCGGCGCGCTGTTCATCAAGAAGGGAACGCTGATCCAGCCGCTGATCTATGGCGGCAGCCATGAGCGCCAGCGCCGCGCCGGCACGGAGAACCTGCCTGGGATCGTTGGCATAGGCAAAGCCGCCGAGCTGGCAAAGCAATGGCTCGGGAGCAGCGGCCCGGCGGAGATGGCGGCGATGCGCGATTGTTTGCAAGATGCAGTCCTCACCGCCATGGAGGGCGCCGGCGTGAACGGCCTGGGCGCGCCACGTGTTCCGAACACGACAAATCTCTGGTTTGACCATATTGAGGGCGAAGCTCTGGTGATAGCCCTGGACCTCAAGGGGCTGGCGGTTTCGAGTGGAGCGGCATGCTCCTCCGGCGCCATTGAGCCTTCGCACGTGCTTCTGGCCATGGGGCTTCCGCATCAGCGTGCGCGCGCCAGTATTCGCGTAAGCCTGGGCAAGCAGACCACGCAAGACGATATCGATTTCGCCATTCAGGTAATCCCGGAAACCGTAGGACGGTTGCGCGAGATTTCTCCCGCCTATCAGAAACAGCCGGTCGGATAAGCCACACTCTTCTCCGCTTCCCACATGCCCTCCGCGCAAGTGCGCGCCCTTTGGTACCCGGCCAGGTAAGCAGTTCCGCCGATACTTGCAGGGTGCAAATTCAGCTACACTGCTTAACATGATGATATGGTCGGCCTGTGTTGACTTTGGTGGAACCATTCGCGGTGTTCGATGAGTACCAAGTGGGTCCCCAAATCCGTTCTGGCGCTCAAGGACTATTCGCGCAAGGATTTTCTTTCTGACCTGATCGCAGGCGTAACAGTTGGCCTGGTGGCGCTGCCATTGGCGATGGCATTCGCCATCGCCTCGGGCGTGCCGCCGCAAGCAGGACTCTACTGCGCCGTGATCGCCGGCTTTCTCGTCTCCGCTTTGGGCGGCTCGCGTGTGCAAATTGGCGGACCAACCGGCGCCTTCGTCGTAGTGGTCGCGGGCATAGTGGCCAGGTACGGGATTGACGGCCTGTTCATGTGCACTGGCATTGCGGGTGTCTTCCTGATATTTCTTGGCGTTACCGGGCTGGGCAGCGCTGTCAAATACATTCCCCGGCCGGTCGTGGTCGGATTCACCAACGGAATTGCCGTGGTGATCGCCAGCACGCAGCTCAAGGATTTTTTCGGACTGAAGATCGATCATGTTCCGGGTGATTTCCTGGGCCGCATCGAAGCCGTGGCGCGCAACTTCCGTACGATTTCGTTCGAAGAAACAGGTTTGGCCGCGCTCGCGCTGGCGCTGATCCTGCTGTTTCGCAAGTATGTTCCGAAAGTTCCCGGCTACATTGTGGCGCTCTTCGTGGGGACGGCGCTGGTCTGGATTTTCCGTTTGCCGGTCGAAACCATCGGCACGCGCTTTGGCGGGATTCCTTCCGGACTGCCTGCCCTGAACGTCCCCCAGTTTCGCCTGGACCTGATCCGCCCGCTGATCGCGCCGGCGATTACGGTCGCCATGCTGGGCGCGATTGAGTCGCTGATGTCGGCCGTGGTTGGCGATCGATTGTTTGGCCACGGAGAAAAGCACAAGCCCAACGTCGAATTGATCGCGCAGGGCGTGGCAAATTTTGTTTCCCCGCTGATGGGCGGCTTGCCGGCTACCGGCGCGATTGCACGGACTGCCACCAACATTCGTTCCGGCGCCAAAACCCCGATTGCGGGAATGATTCATGCGCTTACGCTGCTGGCGATCCTGCTGTTCGCCGCGCCCCTGGCCAAGTTCATACCGCTGGCGGTGCTGTCCGCAATTCTGCTGGTGGTGGCCTATAACATGGGCGAGTGGTCGGAGATTCCCGAATTGCTCAAGCTCTCGCGGCTGGAAGTGGCAACCTGGTCGGCGACGTTTGTGCTGACCGTTTTTGCCGATCTCACCGTCGCTGTGGAAGCGGGGATGATCCTGGCGGCGCTGGTCTTCATCCGCAAGGTCACGGCAACCACCACCATTTCGCGGGTGACGAAGGAATACCTGCACGAAAGCCGCCTGCACGTTTTGCAGGACAAGGAGATCCCGCCCTACGCAACCGTGTTTCGCATTCATGGACCGTTCCTGTTCGGCGCGGCCGACAAGATCGACGAGCTGGTCCAGCAAATTCCTGAGCTGCCGCCGATCGTGATTCTGCGCCTGCGCAACATGACCGCCATCGACGCCACCGGTCTGCACGCTTTGGAGCACCTGGCGGACCGGGTTCATGCCAGCGGCCGCGGCCTGATCCTGTGCGGCGCTCGCGAGCAGCCTGCGCGATTGATGCGCCAGTCGGAGTTTGAGCAGCACGTAGGCGCGGAAAACATCTGCGCCAACGTCACCGAAGCGCTGGCCCGCGCTAAGGCGCTCTATCCGGAGATCGCCGAAAAAGCCCCTCCGGTGCAGCACTGGGGCCGGCGCGAATCAGACTGTCAGGCGCAGCCGGCTGAAGCACGGTAAGCTACATCCGAGGGGCCACGGCAAGTTGCGTTCTTTTATAATGGATGAGCGATGAACGCTCCATCCTATTTTGAAATCCAGGCCGACAGTACCAGTCGCGCGTTGGGTTTTTACCGCGAGATCTTTGGCTGGACTTTCAGCAAGGTTGAAGGACTGCCGGTCGAGTACTGGCGAATCGAGACGGAAGGGCCGCGCGGCGGGCTGCTGCAACGGCCAGCGAAGACGCCGCCACCCCAGCACGGGACCAACGCATTCGTCTGTTCGATGGAAGTGCCAAACTTTGATGCGACGGCAGTAAAGATCCTGAGCGCCGGCGGCCGGATCGCCCTGCCCAAGTTCGCCGTTCCGGGAGTGTGCTGGCAGGGGTACTTTCTCGACACGGAAGAGAATACGTTCGGCATTTTTCAGCCCGATCCGGCGGCAAAGTAAGCCCTTCGCGCCTTTTCTCCTCTCCGGCTCATCTATAATTGAGTCGGGTCTTTCCTGGGATTCCATGAGCGCACAGACCACAGCCGTAGCCCGCACCATCGCGGTAGCAATGTCCGGCGGTGTCGATTCTTCGACCGTCGCGGCTATGCTGCGCGCCGAGGGCCACAACGTGGTGGGCCTCACCATGCAGCTCTGGAACCAGCGCCGTCTCGCCGGACGCGAGGGCATGCCCGAGCAGGTGCAGGGCCGCTGCTGCTCCATCGATGACGTCTACGACGCCCGCCGCGTGGCCGAGGACCTGGGCATTCCGTATTATGTGGTCAACCATGAGGAGCGCTTTGAGCGTGACGTGGTTCGTCCGTTCATCGACGAGTATCTTTCCGGCCGCACGCCCATCCCGTGCAGCTTGTGCAACAACCATCTGAAGTTTGACCAGTTGCTGCTCACTGCGCGCCAGATCGGCGCCGACCTGCTGGCCACAGGGCATTACGCGCGCTGCGAGTTCGATCCCGGGCGCAATCGCTGGCTGCTGCGCCGCGCCGCCGACGGAGCAAAAGATCAAACTTACTTCCTATTCGGTCTGACCCAAGACCAACTCAGCCGCACGCTCTTTCCCCTGGGCCACATGAACAAGCCGCAGGTGCGCGAGCTGGCGCGCGAGCACCACTTGGCGCTCGCCGAGAAGCCCGACTCGCAGGAGATCTGCTTCGTCCCCGGCGGCGATTACAAGCGCTTTATCGACGCCTATCTGGCCGAGCAGGGCGAGTCACTCCCCGATACCTCGGGCGAGCTGGTCACGACGGATGGCCACGTGCTGGGACATCACGAGGGTATTCATAACTTCACCGTCGGCCAGCGCAAGGGACTCGGCGTGGCCACGGGCTCGCCGCTCTACGTGATCAACATCAACGGCCAGGAGGGCAAGGTCACCGTTGGCGGGAACGATGATCTTTTGTCAAAGACGCTGATTGCCCGCGATCTGAACTGGATTGCCATTGATGGCCTGAGTGACGCCGGTCTCCGCCATTCCGGCGCTGACGCCAACGCGCCCATGCGCGTTCAGGCGAAGATTCGCCATCGCCATGAGCCTGCGCCCGCGGTGCTCGAGCCGGCCTCGAACGGCGAGGTGCGCGTCACCTTCGACCAGCCGCAGCGCGCCATCACTCCCGGACAGGCCGTCGTGTTCTATGACGGCGACCTGGTGGTTGGCGGCGGATGGATTGCGGAAACGGTGAAGGACTAGGCCGTTTGTCCTCGGGTTTTCAAATTACCCGATTTCAAATCTCGTTTCGCCCCCTACCCCCTTCCCCATTCATCCCAGTCCATCCCAATTTGGCGTGGGTTTGACCCGATCCGGGCAATTTTCCCCCTTCCTGCTTTCACCCAATTCCACCCAAGGCTGAGAGAATCGGCTGAGGGTCGCAACCCGCCTTCGGTTCAGGCTGATTGCTAACTGCTGAATGCTATCTGCTTATTTTTCAATGATCTATGCTGTTCGCACCCTGAGGCGTGGCATATCCTAACGCACTCTTTCTAGCGAATCAAGTACGAAATAGGACAATTGACAAAGTAAGGCCGTGGAAGAGGCTGGTTTACGTATGGCGTCTCCTGCATCCCGCAGCGCGTTCGAATCGTCAGTGGCATAGGGTGAAAGCAGCGCACTTCCGTTTTGCGGCATCCAAATACCCATCGCACGTGGTCGGCAACGCGGCTATGCGGGCGTTTCCTCGGCAAGTTGCAGGCGGAGCGCGAGTGCCTTCGCTACCATCGTAAGGTAAACGCAAGGAGCAATCTTCAGGTTACGAGTAATCCATCCCATGCCCATCAACCACCTCGTCAACGTCCGCGGCACCGAGCTTTTGGCCGGCGATACCCGTGAGCAGTGCCGGCAAAAGCTGGCGCGAATCACACTGGACTCCATGGTCCAGTTCGTCGGCCTGCTGGATGCAAACGGCACGGTTCTTGAAATCAATCATGTTGCGCTTGACGCCGTGGGCATCAAACTCTCCGATGTCGAGGGCAAGCCGTTTTGGACCACCTTCTGGTGGCAGATGTCAGAGGAGATCAACGCCACACTCAGGGAGTCCATCCGCCGCGCCTCGCAGGGCGAATTCGTCCGCTGGGACACGGAAATCTACGGACGAGCCGGCAGCAAAGAGACCATCATCATTGACGCTTCGCTCATGCCGGTGAAGGATGAGCAGGGCAATGTCGTGTTCATCGTAGCCGAAGGGCGCGACATCACCGAGAAGAAGGCCCATGAGCGTGAGATGGCCACCCTGCGCCGCGTGGCGCTGGAGAACGAGGCCCGGCTTCGGGCGGAAGCTGAGTTGGAGCGCCATCGGTTGCAAATGAGCGAAGAGCGCCTTCGCGCTATTGTTGAAACCACCCCCGAGTGCGTCAAGGTCGTTGCCGCCGACGGCACGTTGTTGCAAATGAATTCGGCCGGCCTGGCCATGGTAGGCGCTGAATGCGCGGAAACGGTAACGGGAAAGAACGTGTACGATCTTGTCGCCCCGGAGGACCGGGAACGGTTCCGGGAATTCAACCAGAGGGTCTGTCGTGGAGAGAAAGGTTCCCTGGAATTCGACATTGTGGGCTTGCAGGGAGTTCGCCGCCGCGTGGAAACTCACGCCGCGCCGCTCCAAAACCATGATGGATCGGTCGTGCAACTTGCGGTGACCCGCGATATTTCCGCTCGTAAAGACGCTGACGAGGCCTCGCGGCGACTAGCGGCCATCGTTGAATCTTCCGATGACGCAATTGCCAGCAAGGACCTGAACGGGATCGTTACCAGTTGGAACCAGAGCGCAGAGCGTCTATTTGGGTATAAGGCCGAAGAGATCGTTGGACAGCCGGTCACGCTCATCATTCCGCCGGAATTGCATCAGGACGAACCCATGATCCTGAGCAAGATAAGGCGTGGCGAACGGATCGACCACTTTGAGACCGTCCGGATAAGGAAAAATGGCGAGCGAATCGAGGTATCGCTGACCATATCGCCGGTCAAAGACGCGCATGGAAACGTGATCGGAGCGGCGAAGATCGTCCGCAATATTACGGAAAATAAAAAGATCGAGCTCGCCTTGCGGACAACCGAAAAACTTGCCGCCGCCGGCCGCCTTGCCGCCACGGTCGCGCACGAAATTAACAACCCGCTGGCGGCGGTCACTAATCTGGTTTACCTGGCCAAACGGGACCTGGGTGATGCGAAGAAAGTGGCGGGCTATTTGGAATTGGCTGATCGCGAACTTGACCGCGTGGCCCACATAGCCCGGCAGACCCTGGGATTCTATCGCGACGCTTCTTTTCCCGTCCGTTTCAACGTCGCGCAAATATTGGATGACCTGCTGCTTCTGTACGCCACGCGCCTTGAAACGCGGAAAATCAGAGTTGTAAAGCAATATGCGAAAGACATCGAAATCACCGGACTTGCCGGAGAAATTCGCCAGTCATTTTCCAACATAATCTCCAACTCAATCGATGCAATGCCCGCGGGCGGGGCTCTGGTTGTCAGGGTCACAAAGTCGCACGCATGGACCAACTCTGAGTTGCCCGGGCTTCGAATCACCATTCTCGACACCGGTTCCGGAATTGCGCCCCAGCACCTGCGCAACCTGTTCCAGCCGTTCTTTACCACCAAGGAGGATGTTGGCACAGGGCTGGGTTTGTGGATCACGCACAACATCATTGAGAAACACGGAGGAGCAATTTATGTTAAGAGCCGGACTGGACCCGATGAGCACGGGACCGCTTTTTCAATATTCCTGCCTGTAGGTGGGAAAGAGAGCGCAGGGCCAGGCGTGATGGCGGATGCGTCCAGCAGCGCTATTTCAAGCGGAGTTGCTAACGCGTGAAGATTATCGTCGTGGATGACGAACCAATCATTGCGGATACGCTTGTGAATATCTTGACTGGGGAAGGGCACGATGCCGTAGCTGTGTCCGACGGCAAATCTGCGATTCAATGGGCGGAAATGATTCGTCCGGATGCGGTTGTGACCGACGTGATCATGCCTGGGATGGACGGAATTGACACGGCAAAAGCCATCATGAAATTTCTTCCGAACTGCCGGATTATTCTTTTTTCGGGACAAGCTGCTACCAGCGGCCTGCTGGCAAAAGCACGGGCCGAGGGCTGCTTATTTGAGGTGCTCCCCAAGCCCATCAATCCTGAAATCCTGCTGGAGAAGCTCAAAGTTCAGTAGAGGTTTCGCGCTCTGCGTGGAGCCATCGGCGAAACCGTCGCAGTCTTTCCATTTAGAGGCGCTGCGTTACCGGACGGAGCACCCCATTTTCCACTCGGCCGGTCTCGCGAAAGCCGCATTTGGCATAGAACGACCGGCACGTAGGTCGATATTTGCGGGCTTGTATTCGGCAGCTCTGGTTGTTTATGGTAGATAGGATCATAGCCACCCGGAGGTCTAGGTGAAGAACGGAACTATCCTGCCTATTGCCATTCTTCTGCTGATATTGGGTGGACTTACTCCAAAAGCTACCAGCCAAACTACAACTGCTCCTGGAAACCGGTATGAGTTCTCGCGCCAGGTCAGTTTCGAGCCTAATGTTGGACAGGCGGAACGTAGCGCGGAGTTTGTTGTTCACCAGCCCGGACTGAACGCCAGGTTTCAGCGGGAAGCCGTTGACCTGCTGGCGCCTTCAGCGCAGGGTTTATCCACGCTGCGCCTCGAACTGCACGGCACTCGAGGAGTACAGATTCAGGGAGAAGGGAAGCGGCCGGGGACCGTGAATTACCTGAGGGGCAGCGATCCGGCGGGCTGGAAAACCGGCATTCCAAACTTTGCGCGGCTGCGGTACAGCCGGTTGTATCCGGGAATTGACCTGCTGTTCTATGGGCGCGATGGAATGCTGGAGCATGATTTTGTCGTCGCTCCGGGAGCGGACCCCGCGCTGATCAGCCTGGAATTGAAAGGGACGAGGAAGGTCCAGGTTCAGAACCATGGTGATTTGCTGGTGAAGGTCGCGGGCGGAAGCCTTACGTTCAAGAAGCCATACGCTTACCAGGAGACAAGTTCAGGACGCAAAGAAATCCAGGCGGCTTTCAAGGTGCAGGGAGAGCGCGTTGGTTTTGTGCTGGGCCACTACGATAAGAAGCAGGCGCTGGTAATCGATCCTATTCTTACCTTCTCAACCTACCTTGCCGGCAGCAGCGGACAGGACGCTGTGTTTGGCGTAGCCACCGATGCGTCGGGCAACATCTATGTCACCGGCAGAACGGCGTCAAAAGACTTTCCTACACATCTGCCTGAGCAGCCCGCATGCTCCGGCTGCTCGGCGACCTTCCCGGTCTCCACTGACGCTTTTGTCTCCAAGCTGGATCCCACGGGAGCCACGCTGATTTACTCGACCTATCTTGGCGGAACGGGCAGCGATGCCGGGCACGCCATCGCCGTGGATGCAAACGGCAACGCCTTGGTCGCGGGCGGCACATTTTCCACCGATTTTCCTTCCGTCAACGCGATTACACCGGCCACGTGCTGCAACGGCGCTGTCTTTGTGGCATCGCTTTCCGCCAATGGCGCCAGCTTGAATTATTCCGGGGTGATCGGGACGGCCATTTTGAACGAGCAAAATATGTTCCAGCTTCCCGCGAGCCTGGTTGCGATTGCCGCCGATTCCGCCGGGAATGCCTACGTGACCGGAGTCACGAATTCCTCCAGCTTCCCCATCACGCCGGGCACGCTCACCGCTTCTGTGCCTGCCGCGCCGGCCCGGTCGCTTTTCGTCTCCAAGGTCGCGCCGTCGGGAGCGCTGGTCTGGTCCACCGTTCTACCCGGCACGATGACACAGGGTGGATTCAGCATGCACAACCTGGGCATCGCCGTGGACGCAGGGAACAACGTTTTTGTCACACGTGCCGCCGATCAGGGACTGCCTACCACTCCCGGGGTTGTGGGGCCTGCGGCGCCTTCGTTTGGCGGGGCGTTCGTCGCCAAGATCAACCCAACCGCTTCCGCGCTGGTGTATCTCACCTACCTTCCTGGCGCGCTGAACTCGTCAGGCATTGCCGTAGATATTGATGGGAATGCCTATGTGGCCGGTGTCACCTCAGGGACGGACCTTGTGACTTCCGCCAATGCTTTCCAGAAAACCGGCAAGGCCGGCCTGGAAGCATCCTGAAGCTGAACGCAACGGGTGCGGCGATCCCCGCAGCTACATTCTTTACCGGCCCCAACACGACGATCGGCGGCCAGCCCGCTATTTTGTTTAGCTTCATCGACGGTGTTGTGGTGGACTCCAACCGCAACGTCTACGTCAACGGAGTGACTGAAACCATCCTTCCGCTGAAGTTTCCTTTCCAGCCGGATCCATCAAGCTTTTCCGGTTATGTCAGCGAACTCAACAGTGACCTCCGCCGTGCTATTTTCCACGCACCTCAATGGCACCGATGCCAGGACATCCTTCGGCGCGAACGCTTATCCCTCCAGCATGGCGGTGGACCCGGCGGGCAAGCTGGTGATGGGCGGCGTGACGCAGAGCCCGGCCTTCCCCACCGTGAATGCGCTTCAAGCCACGGCTGCCGGCGGAGGCGGATACGTGGTCAAGATTGATACCGCTGTTCCGGCGCCGGCGGTCTGCCATGACATTGCCGGGACCGACTTCATCATCGTTCCCATCAACAAAACCCGTACGCAAAAGCTGAACCTGACCAACTGCGGCAATGCGGACCTGCATGTGAGCAGCGTCTCCACCTCCGGCCCGCCGTTTACTGCGACCTCCAATTGCGCTGCGGTTGTACCTGGAGCTACATGCAGCATCAGCATTGTTTTTGCTCCCAGCGCGCAAACTACATTCTTCGGCCAGCTCACCGTCAACGACGATGCGGCCATACCCGTCCAGACCTTTCCTCTGGAAGGCACCGGCAGCTTTGCCCAGCCGCCAGGTTTCACGATTGAAGACTCGGCCACCGGGTCAATCGAGATTCCCGAGCAAACGATCGCGGCCGGCGCAACCGCGGCTTTCAACCTCAGCATTGTTCCCGACCCAGGCTTCAGCGCTCTTGTCAGTTTTAGCTGTGGAGGCGCTCCTCCAGGCGGACGCTGCTCTGTGAGCCCGACATCGTTCAGCCTTTCCGGGCCGGCCAATGTTGTGCTCAGCGTGACTACCACTGGCAGCTCCGCGGCCGCGCACTCTCTGAAAACGCCCTATGCTGTGCTATTCGCCGCCGTGATCGGGCTGCCCCTGATTTTGCTTGGAGGCCGCCGGCGCGGGCGGAAGCAACTTGTCCTGGTCTGCCTGGCGCTGCTGCTGATGTTCATCGTGGCTTCATGCGGGGGCGGCAGTGGAGGCGGAGGCGGCGGTGGCGGTGGCGTCCCAACTCCTCCAGGAACCTATTCGATAACCTTTACCGCAACCGGCGGCGCACTGGCATCGAGTGTGGGCGTACCGCTGACGGTGAAGTAAGAGAAAGAACCACAATGCATCCTGATCAAAACAGTTTGTAATATTCAAACCTTACGACTGATGAACACGGAGATGCGGAACAGAATCAGTGATTGGGATGAGATGGAAGCAAGAAGCGTCATTGCCTACGCTGTTTCCGTGTGCAAGGGCGATGGCTGGCTGCCGCAACCTGGCTTGGCCTGCGTGATTTGGCCGTGCCGCGGATGCAAGAACTGATCGCGTTCTTCTTCCAGCCGCAAGAGCTCCATGTAAACGCGGGACTGGTCCCAGCCGAGTGCGTTCCCGATCTTGTGGGCGGCCTCACGGCTGCACTCTTCTGACCAGCAGGCGCCCAGAGCGACCGGCACGCGGCGCAGCAGAATGTCGCCCAGCGTAACGGCCGATTCGTGCGCCACCGCTTCCACGGCTTCCGCCACCAGATGGCAGCTATGGTTGCACAGCGGTTCGCGCAGGCGCTCGTCGAGTGACGCGGCATGTGCGATGGCAAGAGCATGGCGCCCGTGCCATTCCGCGATGGCTTCGGCGCATCCCGCGGGAATCTTGGCCTTGCATGCCACCAGACGGGCCCATTGCTTCACGCTGGATTCCACGTCTTCTTCCGCCGTGGGCGAGGCAAACACGTTGACCGGCTCGGGTATGTCCACGCCCAGTTTGCGCACAACTTCGCGGGCCAGGCTGGCGGCCGTGGTCAGCTTGCCGCCAATTACAGACATCAGGCCTGCGGCGCCCTCATGAGCGTGGTCATGGAGAATGTGCCTGCGCGTGATCGCAGAAGAATCTTTTCCCGGAGCGAAGGGAAGCGGACGAATTCCGGCAAACTCATAGCGGATGTTCGCCTGGGTCAGACCGCAGCGCGGGAAGAGCCGTATAAAGCTCTGGAAAAGATAATCGATCTCCTGCGCGCTGGGCTGAGGATTGTCGGGGTTGTTGGATCCGGCCACTTCGCTGGTGCCGACAAGGAGCTGGCCGTTCCAGGGAATCACAAAGATGGGTCGCCCGTCGACCGCTTCCGTATAGATGGCTTGCCCGGACGCGCCGGTAAATTTCGGCAGCACCAGATGAGAGCCGCGCACTCCGCCTATCATCTGCGGCGTGGAAATCCCGGATGCGCCGATGACTGCGTCGGCCCACGGACCGGTAGCGTTGATGATGTTGGCCGCCTTGACCGTGTATTCCTGGGCGGAGATGCGGTCGCGCAGACGCGCCCCGGTCACGCGCCCGTTGCTGCGGGAGATTTCCAGAAGCTGAGTGTGGTTGCAGACCACAGCCCCGGAGGCCGCACTCTCGGCCAGCCACTCGGCTACCAGGCGTTCAGGGAATTCACATTGCGCGTCCTCATAGCTATAGATCGACCAGGAATTGCCGTTGTCCAACTGGCGTTCAAATGCGGTCAGATCGCCGTGGGCCGCGCGCTTGCCTCCGGCCCAGCGATGGTAGAGCCACAAGCCGGTTCTGATGGCGAGCCCGCTGCGGAGCAGCCCGCGCGATTGTTTCGGCAAGGCCAGCAGAAACTGCAGCGGACGCACCAGGTGCGGGAACTGGCCCAGCAGGCGCTCGCGTTCGCGCAGAGACTCGCGCACCAGGCCAATCTCTCCATGTTCCAGGTAGCGCAGCCCGCCGTGGATGATCCGGGTGGACCGGCTGGTGGTGCCGGAAGAAAAATCGTTTTGCTCGACCAGCAGAGTGCGCTTGCTCCATTGCGCGCACTCGCGAGCGATGGCGACACCATTGATGCCGCCGCCGATCACCAGAACGTCAAAGTTCTGGTCCTGGGTTTGGATGTGGCTACTCACGTACATCTATTTAGATGCTTTTTTCGGCCCACAGCAACATTACTTCCGAACACAACTTTTGGGAAAGCGCATTTCCATCGGGAGCATGAGGTTTTCCAATGACTTATGGCCGAGCGTGATGAAGGACCTCAGCCGTGCACCACAGCTCAGGGTCAATATGGGAAAAGACTGAGTCGCGCAGTTCGATCGCTTCCAGTTCCTGCACTTTCTCCGGAGAAATCTGATGGGTCGATTCAAAGCGGCGCCAGATATCCAGCAGAACGCGAAACTGCTCCAGATGAGTGTTGAAGCGCTTCTCCGCATAGTCGCGGGCGCTCTTGGTGGTAATCAGAAATTGCCAGTCAGAAGATTCCAGCAGCAGCAGTTCACGGCAGATTTGCTGGGCCAGCCGTGTGGCGGTTTTATGGCCGCGCCACAGGCCGCTATTGGCCATCTGCTGCACCGCCAGTTCGGCGGGATAGATATGCTTCCACGTCCAGGCGGTGTTTTCATTCAGCCAGACGCTGTTGTTGCTCTCCGCGCCCCACGATCCTTCGGGTAAAGCCACGTAACCGGTAGGCGGAAACTCCTCCAGATACTCAGGGCAGGAGACGAGCTTGATCTGCGATTCCGGCCGCGAGAATTCCAGAGCCACCTGCTTCAGCCATTCCGGGCCTTCAAACCACCAGTGCCCGAAGAGTTCGGCGTCAAACGGCGCGGTCAGGATGGGGACGCCGGCGCCATTCTTCCCGTAATGTTCCAGGGTCTCGGTGGTAATGCGGACAAAATGCTTTGCATGTTCGCGCGTCCGCTCCAACGCCGTCGCTGGATCATAGGGCTGCTTCAGGCCGAGATCGATCTTGGGCCCGGTGATGCGCCAGTAACGGTTGCCGCCGGGCCAGCGCTTCTTATGAAACTCCAGGTAGTTTGCATCGCCCGGATAGCCTTGTTCGCCGCTCCAAACCTGCACGCCGGTACGAGGATCGCGGGTGAAGAAGGCCACGTGCGATTGCGGATCAGGACTCTCGGCGTAATAGGGCCGGTAGAAATTCTTTGTTGGGCGCTCGGGCGCGATCTCCAGCGCTACCGGAACGTCGCCGGCCAGCAACTGGTACGGCGTGAAGCGCGTGGAGCTATCGACCAGGTGCGTATCCACGTAAAAAAATTCAAGGCCATGGTCGGCCAGGATCTGTTCCACGCCTTCGCGATAAAAGGGCTGACGGCCGTAGGGCGAGCCGAAGCCGTTGAGCGAAACCGGAAACTGCCATGGGCCGGCGGGGCGGTATCCGCATTCCGGCAGCCAGATGCCGCGGGGCTTTCGGCCAAAAAAACGTTCATGCGTTTCCACGCCGGTGCGTACCTGGGCGCGAATGGAGGCATCCGTGCCCAGCAGGGGAAAGTACCCGTGGGTCGCGCCGCAGGTGATGATTTCAATGGCGCCGGAATCGTAGAAGCGCTGGAATCCGCGGATGATGTCGAAGTCCAGCGCATCGAACTGGCGCAGCGCCTGCTCGTAAAACCGCAGCCAGAAGCGCGACACCTCAACCATGTGCCGCTCACCCTGGAGCGTGAATTCGTCGGCGTCTTTATGCGCGGCCTGGATTTTACGCAGCAGGTACTTGGGAAATTCGTCTTTAAAAATGGGGTGAGAAAGCTGTTCGAGCAAAATAGGCGAAAGATTTACGTTCGCCTTGAGCGCCAATCCTTCCTGCTCCAATTCGCTGAACACACGCAGTAGGGGAAGGTATGTCTCAGCCGCCGCTTCATGCAGCCATTCCATCCCGTGGGGCCAGGTCCCGTGGTTGACCACATAGGGAAGATGGGAATGCAGAGCAAACGTCACATATCCCAGCGGATTTTTCGCAGGAGTTTTCGGATGCATGGAAGATCGGCGGCCTAAACAGGAACCGGCGCAAGGCCTCTCTAAATAGATGCAGTAACGCGAGCCTGAATCTTAAGTTTACTACACATCCTTGAGCTGAGTGGTTCCCGGCGGGGCCAAGCTGGTCCGGCCGCTTGGAGCAAACCGTTTCCGACGAATGCGGACAGATTTGGATCCCTGGCGTAGGTTCCAAACCAGCGCGCAGATCTAGCTCTGGGCGATCTTGAAGGTCAGTGGGGCGGGAGCAGAATCTTTGCCGGTCTTTTCCGCACTGGCCAGCAGGTTGGCTACGGAGTCGCTCAGGCTCACGCAGTTGCAGCCGCGCCGCTTCGATTCATAGAGGGCCTCGTCGGCATAACGCAGCAGAATGTCCGGCGTGAGCACCCCGTCTTGCGAGAAAGAGATGCCGAAGGACGCCGTGATTTTGCCCAGAGCATGTCCTGCATGCTGCAGGTCCAATTTTGCGATGGCCTCGCGCATGACCTCGGCGCGCTCGCGCACGCTCTCCAGAGAAGTGTCCGGCAGGACGACGAGAAACTCCTCTCCGCCATAACGGCAGACAATGTCTTCGGTGCGCACGGAGCGCCGCAGCAGCGAGCCCACTTCCTTCAGAACGATGTCGCCGGCGGTGTGGCCAAAGCTGTCATTGAACAGTTTGAACTTGTCGATGTCCGCCATGATTACGCCCAAACCGGTATGGTGGCGGCTGGAGCGATGCAGTTCCTGCTCCAGCGTTGCTTCCAGGAAGCGGCGGTTGTAAAGGCCGGTGAGCGGGTCGCGGATGGACTGGTCATGCAGCTTTTCGCGCAGGCGGAGGTTGGCCAGCCGCAAGGCCGCGTATTCGCCCGCTTGCTGGATCATCGCCAGCCGCGTGGGCGTAAACATTTCGGAACTGGATGCGCTGATGTGGAGTATGCCCAGGGTTTCGCCCAGTGCAGCCAGAGGCAGGCAGATATAGGCGTCAGGGATGCTCCCGCTGAAATGCCGGCAACACAGGCCATGGGATAACTCGCCGCGCAAATGGAGCCGCCCGCCGCGCATGGCACAGCAGTCCTCCGGCGAGAGGATGTGCTGCGTGGGGCTCAGAGAATCTCCCCAACTCGCCATCACCCCCATCAGGTTGCGCGAACTGTCGATGGCAAAAACAGCGCCGGCGCTGTTGGGAATAAACCTTTGTGCGTAGCCGCCCAGGACTTCATAGGCCTCCGGCGGGTTGACGCAGATTTGCAGGTTGGCCTGCAGATCGTTCAGCAGCTTGCCGCTGTCGGTTTCGACTTGAAGCTGCTGCAGCGAACCTTCAAGCTTGGTCTGGGCATGTAGGGCTGTCTGCTCGGCGATGCGCAGTTTCTTCGACTCGCGGATCACCAGCAGGAACAGGACCGCCATCAGCGCGCTGAACCCGCCAATGCGCACCGAGACGCTGCGCTCCACTTCGCGCGCTCGCGACTTGGCCGCTTCATTGCGCTGCCGCAAGAGTTCTTCTTCGTCTTCCTTGAACTTCTGGATGGCCTCACGGACACGGTCGCGATTACGGTCCGCATCCGGAGAGTGGAAGATCAGGAACGTCTTCTCGACGCGCATGTTGTCTCGCAACTGCTGCAGCTCGTCGTTGATCCACCCGTGGAGCTGTTTGAGCCTTGCTTGCATGCCGGGATCGTCTTTGGTGTCCCGGGCAACGTTGCTTAGCCGGGTCCACGTCTGTTCCACGGCGGCCTCAAAGGCGACCAGGTCTTCTTTTTCCGGGGTCAGCACGTAGTGCAGCGCGGCTTCGCGGGCATCTTGCAGTCCATCCTCCACGCCGTCCATTTCATGCAGAACGTTGTTGGTGCGCTCCACGAAAGCCTGGGAACTCAGAAGTTCGCGGGTGCGGGAGAAGCTGTCCCATGCCATGGCCACCAGAAAGGCGAGCATCAGGACGAAAGCAAAGGGCAGGACTTTTCGCGCATCCAATGCGCTGCGCAGTACGTTCTTGCCGCTATTTTTCAAATAAAAATGCATGTAGACCCTGAAAGGCCAATTGGCTGTTGGGCAACCCAGCCCGGTTTTTTGGGGGAAGTCGCGGCAATGATACATTAATTTCATGTCCACGGGAGCAAAATTTGAGCGTGCAGTTGCCATCATGGCCCGGCTGCGTGCTCCGGGTGGATGTCCCTGGGACCGCGAGCAAACTTTTGACACCATTAAGCGCTACACCTTAGAAGAAACTTATGAAGTTCTGGAAGCTATTGATAACAGAGACTGGAAAGAGCTGACAGGCGAACTGGGAGACCTGCTCCTGCAAGTCCTTTTTTATGCCGAAATGGCCCAGGAACAGGGCCTGTTCACGATAGACGATGTTCTGGATGCTCTCAGTCACAAACTTATTCACCGCCATCCTCATGTTTTTGGCGACGTAAAGGCCGATGATTCGGCCCAGGTGCTGAAGAACTGGGAAGCACTGAAAGCAGACGAGAAGCGAAAAAATTTGCACAGTGATGGCCGAGACTTCGAGGCCGGGCCGGAACTTCTGCTGAACGCCGTTTCTTCCCGAATGCCTGCTCTTCAGGAAGCCCATAAAATCAGCTCCAAAGCGGCGCACGTCGGCTTTGATTGGCCGGATGTGCAGGGCTTGTTCGAAAAACTTTCCGAAGAGACGCGCGAATTACAGGAACACATTCAGCTTCTGCCGGCCGGCAACCCGGATGCGCCCGGCAAGCCGGAAGTTTCGCAGAAATTGCAGGAACGTATGGAGGACGAGGTTGGCGACCTTTTTTTTGTCATGGTGAACATTGCGCGTTATCTTTCCGTCGACGCCGAATCCGCTTTGCGCAAGACCAACAGAAAATTCCGGCGGCGCTTTGGCTGGCTGGAAGAACAATTACGCGCCAAGGGCCTCACCCTGCAAGAAGCCACTCTGGACGAGATGGAAGCTCTATGGCAGCAGGCCAAGAAGCTGGAGGAACCCAAACCTTGAGCGCCACCGTCCCAGGGTCCGAACAGAAGACCGGGCAGATCACCATCCGAAAATGTGAAGGCATGGATGAACTCAACGCCTGCGTTGCGCTGCAGAAAGAAGTCTGGAAGTATGACGATGTGGATGTGATACCGCTGCGCATGTTCGTGGTCAGCCAGAAAATCGGCGGCCAGACCATCGGCGCTTTCGATGGCGGCGAGCTGGTCGGTTTTGCCTTCTCCATTCCCGGCAGCCGGGCGGGCCATGCCTACCTGCACTCGCACATGCTGGCGGTGCGGGAGACCTTCCGCAACCACGGTCTGGGACGGCGGTTAAAACTAGCGCAGCGCGATGACGCGATCGAGCAAGGGTTTGAACTCCTGGAGTGGACCTTCGATCCGCTGGAGATCAAAAACGCTCACCTCAACCTGGCGCGGCTGGGCGCGATCGCGCGACGCTACGGCGTGAACCACTATGGACATTCGTCATCGCCGCTGCAGGGCGGTCTCCCCACGGACCGTCTGATAGCGGAATGGTGGCTCAAGTCAAAGCGCGTGGTCGACCTGCTGGAGAAGAAACAGCCGCCACGGTTCCAGGTGGAAAAGAGAATCGAGGTGCCGGCGCAGATCTATGCCTGGAAGGCCTCGGCTGCCGACCGGCAGAAAGCCGCGGACGTGCAGAAGCGAAACCGCGACGAGTTTTTCGCCGCCTTTTCCCAGGGGCTGGTTGTCCTCGGCTACGAGCGTGATGCGCAGGAGAACGGCGCGTTCCTGCTGGGGCGATGGGACGAGGCTTGGTCCTATGCTGCAACCGATTAAAAGCCTGCAAGAGCGGCGATCGGTGGAGGAGGCAGAGTGAAAATTGAAGCCATTACGATGCGTGAAGTGCACATGCCGCTGGTCCATTTCTTTGAGACCAGCTTTGGCCGCACCACGGAACGCCGCATCCTGCTTTTGACCATTCATACCGACGGGCCGGAAGGCTGGGGCGAGTGCGTGGCCGGCGAAGACCCGTTCTACAGTGAGGAATCCGTCGACACCGCCTGGTATGCCACGGAGCGCTACCTGGCGCCGGCGCTGCTGGGAAAAAAGATTGAGCGCGCCGCGGAAGCGGTCACGTTGTTCGGAAGAGTCCGTGGGCATCGCATGGCCAAGGGCGCGGCGGAAAACGCGCTGTGGGACGCGGAGGCGCAAGCGCGGCAGGTCCCGCTGTGGAAGCTGCTGGGAGGATCGCAAAGAGAAATTCCCTGCGGCGTTTCCATCGGCATTCAGAACTCACACGAACAACTGCTGGAAAAAATTGAGACTGAACTTAACGCCGGCTATCGCCGCATCAAGGTGAAGTGCAAGCCGGGATGGGACGTGGAGGTCTTCACCAAGATCCGCGCGCGCTGGCCGGCGATCCTGCTCAGCTGCGACGCCAACTCCGCATACACCCTGGACCAGATCGAGCATCTGAAGAAGTTCGACGCTTTCAACCTGCTGATGATCGAGCAGCCGCTCTGGCACGACGATTTCTACTTCCATGCGCGATTGCAAAAACAGTTGAAGAGCAGCATCTGCCTGGATGAGGCGATCCACGGCTGGCGCGATGCCCAGGCCGCGCTGGAACTGGGCGCGTGCAAAATCATCAACATCAAAGTGGGCCGGGTGGGCGGCTTCAGCGAGGCGATTGCCGTCCATAACGTGGCCCACCGGTCCCGCATACCCGTGTGGTGCGGAGGCATGCTGGAGACCGGCATTGGCCGCTCGCACAACATCGCGCTTTCAACGCTGGCCAATTTCACGCTGCCCGGCGATGTTTCGGCTTCCAAGCGCTATTGGAAAGAAGACATCATCGAGCCGGCAGTCGAGGTTTCACCGCAGGGATTTATCAAAATTCCTGAAACGGCCGGACGGGGATTCAAGATCAAGGCAGATCTGATCGAGAAGCTCACGGTGCGGAAACAGACGTTGCGGGCGGGCGCGAGCAGCGCAGCGGACTGATTTTTCTTTCATCCCGAGCGGCAGTGAGGGAGCCCTATAACAACAGGAATGTGTAAGATCACCGCGAAAGACAGTTTGCCGCGGAGGCCAAGAGAAAGCTGAAGGCTCGATTAATCCGTAGGTTTTTCGCAGCCATAGTGATCCCACGCTACGCTCGGGATCGGAAAAAGCTCAGCTGCTCCGCAACGCCTCATTCGGATCGACCTGCGTTGCGCGTCGCGCGGGCAAGTAGCTGGCCACCAGAGCAATCACCAGGAATGCCATGGGCGCCAGAACAAAAGTGGTGAGGTCGCGCGCGCCGATTTTGTAAAGGAAACCCGAGAGAAAACCGGCCATCAGCCAGCTCAAAGCCAAGGATGCGACAAGGCCAATCGCGATGCCGGCCGTCGCAAGCGTTAGGCCATAACCGACAACCAGCCGCAGAATGTCTGACTTCTCCGCGCCCAGGGCCAGGCGGATTCCCAACTCCTGGCGGCGTTGCGCCACTGAATACGCCAGCACGCCGTAAATACCGATGATCGCCAGCACCAGGGCGGCCGCCGAGAAAACTCCCAGCAACAGCAGGATGAAGCGCGGTTGCGCGCGCGAGCCATCCATCAACTCGTTGACCGTTTGAATATTGGTGACCGGCTGGTCGGCATCAATTGCAGCGATCTGCGCTCGGACGGCGGAAACCACGGCGTGCGGATCGGCCGCCGTGCGTACCAGCAGGTTCATATTTCCCCAGGGCAACTGGGAGAACGGAAAATAGAGCTGCACCTGGGGATCCAGTGCCAGCCCGCGGTTCTTTACATCGGCAGCCACGCCGACAACTTCAGAAGCAGGCTGGCGGCCCATCACAATGTGCTTGCCGATTGGATTCTCATTGGGCCAATAGCGGCGCGCCAGGGCCTGATTCACAATCACGACGTTCGGAGTCCCGGCCTTGTCAGCCTCAGTGAATTCCCTCCCGGCCTGCAATGGGACATGCATGGTCTTGAACCATGCGGGGCTAATGGCTTCGATAATGATGAACGGGCGCTCGGCCAGAGGCACCTCAGGCTGGCCATCCGGCAGCACGGGCGTGATGCGTTTAGGGGTGAGAGGAAGGGCCGCGGAAATGGCGGCGGAACGCACTCCAGGCAGCGCGGAGACGCGGCGCAGCAGATCGTCAAAGAAGGTGTTTTGTTTTTGCGCATCGGCATACTTCACCGTGGGCAAGGAGACGTTCATTGTGAGAACGTTCTGTGGATCAAAGCCCGGATTGACCCGCAACAGCCGGGAGAAGCTGCGCACCAGCAGCCCGGCGCCGATCAGCAGCATCAGGGAGAGCGCCACTTGTCCCACCACCAGGAGCCCGCGCAGTTGCAAACGGCGATGCCCGCCGGTGGAACCGCGCCCTTCATCGCGCAAGGTTTGATTTACGTTGGTTCCCGAGAGTTGGAGTGCGGGGAAGATACCGAAGATGATCCCGGTGAGGACTGAGATTGCCACCATAAAGAGCAGCACGCGCGCGTCCATGGCGATGGGCATGCCCTGCGGCAGATTGTTGTCCCCCAGCGTGGCAAGGTATTTGGTCGCGGCCCAGCTCAGCCCGAGCCCCAGCACACCGCCCATGAGGGCCAGTAAAACGCTTTCCGTAAGTAACTGGCGGATGAGTGCGCTGCGTTGCGCGCCCAGAGCCGCGCGAACGGCAATTTCCTTCTTGCGCGAGAGAGCCCGTGAGAGCAGCAAGCTGGCCACGTTGGCGCAGGCAATCAGCAATACGACACTTACCGCGGCTGAGAGCATCAACAGCATGCCACGAATATTCGCGACCACCGAGTCCTGCAGGTCTGTAACCACCATGGACATTCCGGGCTTGGCATCGGGGGCGCCCGGATTGTCTTTCTGAAATTGCTGGTCCAGGACAACTAATTCCGCCGCTGCGCTCTCCCGCGAGATACCTGGACGCAGCCGGCCGATGATCGTCAAATATCCCACGCCCTGGCGCAGCCGTTGCGGCGTAAAAAGTGAATGTTCAAAGTAGCGCGGGCTCCAGATATCGGCGGGGGCCAGGAACGGGAACTGGACTCCTGCGGGCAGCACCCCGATGATGCTGTATGGCATGCCGTCCAACGCGACCGTCTGATTCACGATGCCAGGATCGCCGCCAAAGCGGCTATGCCAGAGCGCATCGCTGATGACGATGACCGGTTTGCCCGCAGGCTGGCCTTCGTCGGGCAGAAAGAACCGGCCCAACTGCGGCTGAACGCCAAGCACGTCAAAAAAGTTTGCTGACACTCTGGCCGAGGGCACTTGCAACGGCTCGCCCCGTCCGGTGAGATTGAAATTGTCATTGGCGGCGGCAACCACCCCGGAAAACGACCGGCTGCGATCGTGAACGAGATCGAAGCGGTTCAGGCTGCAACAGTGCGACTGTCCATCCTTGCTTTGCACGTCCAGGGAGATGAGCTGTTGCGGATCCTGGTAGGGCAGCGCTTTCAAGAGCACCGAACTGGTGATGGTGAAAATGGCGGTATTGCCGCCGATACCGAGCGCCAGCGTGAAGATGGCCGCAATTGCAAACCCGGGATTCTTGCGCAGCATGCGCGCGCCAAAGCGGAGATCTTGAAAGAATGAGTGCATCACGCCTTCATTATAGGACGCGGGTTTTTGGGGAAAGTCATCTTTGCTCTTCTTAACAATAGAGAGCGGATTGACGCTGTGCCTGCCTTACGGCTTGACGTCATTGCGCACGAACATCACCAGGGTATTGCCGGGGCGGAGGTCATGCGTGCTGAACAAGCGGTACTTACTGCCCAGTTGTTGTTCAACTTGCGCAGTTTGGGATTGCAGCGCGATCACAATCGGCTCGGATGTCTGCACGAGGCGTCCCCAGTAGCCTACGTGCGTGTACTCGCGCAGGTACCAGGGCAGCGGCCAGTGCTCCGGCGAGACAACGGAGATCCCGATGTCCTTCTTCGCCGGATTAGCGGCTGCGATGGATTCAATTTCGCCGACAAGCGCAAGGAAGTCGCGATTCGTATGCGCGTATACGTAGGCGTAGCTGTCATTGTCGTAGTTCACAAAGCTGACGTCGATGGCCTGGTAAAGAGAAAACACCATGGCCCCTCCCGCGATCACCGTAATGAAGGCGCGCAGTCCGGGCTGATAGGCTTCGCCGATCGCGTACCCGGCCATGATGACGAGCGGTAGAATAATGCTCAGCGCGAGCCAGGGTGTCTTGTAGGGGACAAGTGAGTACGCCGATAAGATTCCCATGGACCAGAAGGCGCAAAAGACGATGAAGTAGCTGCGCGCCCGAACAAGTGCCGTTACAACGCCGAGCGCGCCCAGAATGAGAATTGGCGCTTCTTCAGCCCACATCCACGAGAGATACGTCGACCATTCCCGGTTGTAGATGCCGGTTTGGCCGGTTTTGGTCCAGTAAGTGAACGTCAATATGGAATCAAGGATGCCCCGGGGATAGGTGAAGAAGGAGGAATAGAACAAGATGCCGATTGCCACAAAGAGAGCAGCGGCTTGCAGATACAGCTTTGTCCTTTTGCCCTCGGCATCTTCACCGGCTGCTTGCTGCTTTATCTGTGCGGGCGGCCTGCTATCCGCGCGCTTCCGCAGGCGCAGATAGATCATGGTGCAGGGAATCGCAATGAGCCAGACTGCGGCGGTGATGATCCAGGTCTCCTTGGTGGCGAACAGCAGCGCCGCCGAAGCGGAAGCGAGCATCAGGTAACGTGCTTTGCCGGTATCGCGGTACCACAGCCAGGCAACGATCACGCCCAGGGAGAAGAAGACGAACAGGATTTCATGGATGAAATACCGGGAAAAGAAGACAAAGCCGGGGGAGACAGTGGCAAATGCGGCGGCCGCCAGCGCGGCCGGCGTGCCCAGAAAGCGGCGCAAGCAGAGCATCAGCCAAACGACTCCAACGCCGAAGCAGGCCGTTACAAAACGGATGGCAAAGGTGCTTAGCCCGTGTCCCCAGTGAAAAATACTGTTGATGGCGGTGGGGAGCACCGCGAAATAGTAGAGCGTGGGGCCGTGATAGTTGCTGGGATCGTAGTGATAGTAGCCGGTGCGGAAAAGATTGGCCAGGAAGAGGCCGTTCACGCCTTCATCGTGATGTAAAGGTTTCTGCGTGAGAAAAAGCAGGCGCAGCAGGGCAGCCACGGCAAGAATTGCCAGGCTGCTCCACCACCAGAAGCTGTGTGCCGCGAAGCCGGACACCGGCCCGGCGGCAAATTCCGTGCGCCGGGCACGCGCCTTCCTGGTTTTAGCCGCCTGGTTCATGGGCGGAAATTGTCTCGCGACAAAAGATGAACTCCTTCTGTGTGCGTGTCAAGAAGGCTGGTAGCCACGTCAATCAATTCCTGGTTGACATAACGAGTCCGGGAGATGGCGTCAGTAATGGGCACGGACGTAATGTCATTGCCCTTGAGCGCCACCATGCGTCCAAACCTGCCTTGATGGGCCAGATCGATGGCGCCAATGCCATAGCGCGTGGCCAGCATGCGGTCAAAAGCGGTGGGAGAACCGCCGCGCTGGATATGGCCCAGGACCACGGCGCGCGTCTCAAAGCCGGTGCGCTTCTCGATTTCCGCCGCCAACGAGGTGCCGATGCCGCCCAGGCGGACGTGGCCGAACTCGTCCGTCTTTCTTCTTTCCATGGTAAAAGACTGGCCGCCGGCGAGCTTTGCGCCTTCAGCGACCACCACGATGCTGAAATAGCGTCCGCGGGCATGGCGGCGGGTGAGCACCTCGGCGACTTCGTCGATTTCAAACGGGCGCTCCGGAATCAGAATCACATCGGCGCCGCCGGCCACGCCGCTGTAAAGCGCGATCCAGCCGGAGTCGCGCCCCATGACCTCCACCACAATCACGCGATTGTGGGCCTCGGCGGTAGTATGCACGCGATCAATGGCTTCGGTGGCGATGCTGACGGCGGTGTCAAAGCCAAAGCACAGATCTGTGCCGCTTAAATCGTTGTCGATGGTTTTGGGCACGGCAACCACCTTTACGCCGCGCTCAAACAGTTTTTGCGTGACCGATTGCGTATCGTCGCCGCCCAGCGCAATCAGCGCTTCCACGCCGTTCGCCGCCAGGTTGGCGACGCACAAATCGAGCCCGCCTTCTTTCTTTGCCGGGTTGGTGCGCGACGTGCGCAGGATCGTTCCGCCCTGCGGCAGGATGCCTTTCACAGCTTCCAGGTCGAGAGGACGAGCGGTGTTCTCCAGCACGCCCCGCCAGCCTTCCATGAAACCTACAAATTCGTCTTTGTAATGAAAGACGCCTTTGCGGACAATGGCGCGGATCACCGCGTTGAGCCCGGGACAATCGCCTCCTCCGGTAAGAATGCCGATCTTCATTTTTGCTGTCCTCACTTCACTGGATGAACCTTGGTCTGGTAAATGCGATACGAGCCTTCCAGTGGAAGGCTGGCATACTGCGACCAGAATTGCTCATTCACCTGGAACGATGCAACTTCAAGCGGGCCAATGAGCACATAGTCGACGCCATAACGCCGCAACAGGGCGTTCGCGTCGGGCCCTCCTGAATAGATGCGCTGAATGTCTGTGCTGCGCTGGGAATAGTCGAGCCCGCGCGACCACATCCATCCCGGGTAGCCGAGCAGAGAGCGCCTGCCGGTCAAGAATACCGGAGAGTTATAGGTCGGTGCGTGCAGCACCACGGCACGAGGCGAGGTCTGCGCGGTAATCACGTTGGCAACACCAATGCCATGAACGTCAAATTCCAGATACTCGCTGGCTTCCGATACAACGCGCAGCACATCCAGGCTGCCGGCAAGAATCAAGGTCGCCAGCGCTGCCGGGGCAAGCCAGCGGAACAGGGAGCGCTGCTGCCACCATCGTGCCAGAAGCCACGCCACCAGCGGCGCGGACGCAACATACCAGAGAAAAAGCACCTTGATGTTGTCCCAGATCCACGGGGCCACTTTGATCAGGTTAGGGACGACGAAACAGAAAAGGAATGGCGCGTAATATTTGAGCAAGCGCGAAGGCAGCGCAAATGTGCCGCGCCGCCAAACCAGGCAGACCAACAGCAACGGAATAAAGAGTCCGGTATTCACAAACCAAAACCACGCGATGTTGTGATCGCCATGGTCCCAGCCGGGCTGCCAGCCCAGGTAGCTGCGGGTGTTGACCCCGCCGGTGTGTGCAAGCCAGATGATTTCCGGCAAACACACTGCAAGCGCCACAGTAAAGAAGAGCAGCCAGCTTCTCCAGGCCGCGTGGAACACAAGAGCCAGGCAAGTGGCCACAGCCATAACGACTAAGAAAGTATGAGCATGGATGAGCGGCAGCAATCCGGCGCAGAGCCCGGCAGCCAACATGCGGCGGACATAGGAATTCTGCGGCTCAGGCGGAAGGCCGGCAGCAGCGGCTTTCTTGGCAGCCTTGCGCTGGGCCTTGGACAGCTTTGTGGTGCGTTTAGCTGCGAAGTTTTGCTGGTCGGGAGCGGCAGCGGCGGCCTGTTCGGTGCGCGTAGCAGAAGCATGGGCATTTTCCTGCTGAGAAATGGCGAGCCACCACTGGCAAAAGATGGTGATCGCCAGCGGCAGCCCAAACAGGATGCTGCGCTGCGGCACAAACAGAGTCGTCAGCGAATTTCCCCAGCGAAGAATGCTATTGGGAACAATGGTGTAATCATGCGTCAGGTTCGTCAGCGTGGAAAAGAGGCCGTTACCGCTGCCGACATCGGAGAACAACAGCCACCATCCCATGCCGCCGCTGAAGAGGACAAGCAACGGCGCGATCACTCCGGCCAGACGGTTGCGCGTGAGCAGGAGAGTCCAGTAGTGGATCAAGCCCACCATCGAGAGCGCCAGCACCATGTTTTGCAGCCACATGGCGGAGATTATGCCGGCGCCGGCGCGCACCAGCATGGCGGTGAGGAAATCGACCAGAAACGGGTAGGCGAAGCGCACGCCGGCGTAGGTGGGGTCTTCCGGCGGCAGGTTGTTTCCCTGGGTGAAGCTGTTGATGATCTGAAAGTGCAGCGGCAGGTCGCCCAGGTTGTTGGTGACTCCGGTAAAGATGCCGGAAGAGCGCTCAAAGGCGGCGCGGCCGAAGACCATCGCCAGCAGAATGGCCATGGCAAGGTAGAAAATCAGAGAACCGATGCTCACGCCCGCGCCGCCTGAAGACGAAGGGGAGCGAAGAGCATTCAGAATAAGAGCGCGATGTTCGCCATGGAGAAGCAGCAGCAGAGGCAGGAGCAGCGTGACGGCGCTGAGAACGATGGTGGCTGGGCCCAGGCCAAACACCAGAGCCAGGAGAAAGCCAACCGTCGCCAGCAGTGCAAGGCCCAGGCACGCGCCCATGCAGAGGCGCGCGGCACGGGGAGCCCTGCGGTCGAACAAGAAGGTAAGCAGAGTGCCGCCGACAATCGCAACGATGAGCAAGAGGAGGGCGAGAAGCATGGTCAGGTGCGGCTTTCGACGAGTATGTCTTGAAAAACGAGCGCGTCTTGAAAGATGGAATGCAAGAAGAGAACAACCTCCAGTTTGAAGCGTTGCTAAATTCTAAATTATGCCTGAGAGTGTGGCGCAGCGTCCGTGTTATATATAGGCGTCATGCGAAGTTTCCATGCCAGATTGGCGTCGATTGTCATCTTGAGCTGCGCGTTCTCGGCCGGCGCGGGAGAATCCGCGCCCAGCCTTGCTCTCCACGATCTACAAGGGGCGCCGCACAAGCTGGAAGAGTACCGCGGCAAGCCCGTGGTGTTGAACTTCTGGGCCACGTGGTGCGTGCCCTGCGCCGCGGAAATGCCCCTGCTGAACGAGATGCAGGAGCGCTACAAGGGCAAGGTCGTGTTCATCGCGGCTTCCATCGACGACGACGATGTAAAGGCGGAGGTGGAGGCGTTCATCAAGAAGCACAAGGCCGATGCCTTGACGGTGATGATGGGCGCGACCATTGAGTCCCTGCAGGATTTTGGTTTGCAACAGGTGATGCCGGGGACGGTTTTGATCGACGCTGAAGGGAACATCGTTGACCGGGTCAGCGGCAAGTTAAAAAAGTTGGACCTGGAAAAGCGCTTGCGGAAATTGACAGGAGAGCCCGAGCCCAACCCGGTTCTCCGAAGCGCAAAAAAGCCGGCCAGGAAGTAGCTGCATTACGTAAACAAAAACTCCTTCGTCCGCAGATCGCGCACGGCATCGCGAAGTTTGGCGGCTTTTTCGAATTCGAAACGCCTCGCGGCTTCGCGCATGTCGTTTTCCATGCCGGCAATGTAGGCGTCCAGTTCTTCCTGGCTCTTGAAATCGGGCAGGCCCTCGGCGGCTTGCGTCATGTCCACGTAGTCCGACTCCGCAATGCCGGCCAGCGACATGGTGAGGGGACGGATGATCGATTCCGGCGTGATGCCGTGCTCCTGGTTATACGCTTCCTGGATGGCGCGGCGGCGGTCGGTTTCATCGATGGCTCGCTTCATCGAGTCGGTCATTTTGTCGGCGTAAAGAATGGCTCGGCCGTTCAGGTTGCGGGCGCAGCGGCCGATGGTCTGAATGAGCGAGCCGGCGGAGCGCAGAAAGCCTTCCTTGTCTGCGTCAAGAACGGCGACCAGCGAGACCTCCGGCAGGTCCAGGCCTTCGCGCAGCAGGTTGATGCCGATCAGCACGTCGTATTCGCCCTTGCGCAGGTCGCGCAGCAGCTTGATGCGTTCCAGGGTTTCGATCTCAGAGTGCATGTAACGGCAGCGCACGCCGACCTCAGCGTAATATTCGGCCAGGTCCTCAGACATGCGTTTGGTCAGCGTGGTGACCAGAACGCGTTCGCCTTTGCTGACACGATCGCGAATCTCATGCAGCAAATCGTCGATCTGCCCTTTCACCGGCCGGATCTCCACCGGAGGATCGACCAGGCCGGTTGGCCGGATGATCTGCTCCACCACCACGCCGGAAGACTTGGTCAGCTCGTAAGGGCCGGGTGTGGCGGAGACATAGATGATCTGGTTGCTGCGCTCCTCAAATTCTTCAAACTTGAGCGGGCGATTGTCCAGAGCGGAAGGCAGGCGGAAGCCGTACTGTACCAGGTTTTCCTTGCGCGAGCGGTCGCCGTGCCACATGCCGTGCAATTGAGGCACCGTCTGGTGCGACTCGTCGATGAACATGATGAAGTCGCGGGGAACGTAATCCAGCAGGGTCGGAGGCGGTTCGCCGGGCTTGCGTCCGCTGAAGTGGCGCGAGTAGTTCTCAATGCCGTGGCAGTAGCCGACCGATTTCATCATCTCCAGGTCAAAGCGCGTGCGCTGATGGATGCGCTGCGATTCCACCAGGCGGCCGTCTTTCTCCAGCTCTTTTTCCCACCACGCCAGCTCTTCCAGGATGGTGCCGATGGCATGGTTCTTGGTGGTATTCGACATCACATAGTGGCTCTTGGGATAGATAGGCAGCCGCGTGTATTTCTGCTTGACCGTGCCGAAGAGCGGATCGATCTGCGAGAGCGAATCCACTTCGTCGCCGAAGAGTTCGATGCGGTAGGCGTTGTCGTCATAGGTGGGAAAGACCTCAATCACGTCGCCGCGGACCCGGAACGTTCCACGCTTGAAATCCACGTCATTCCGTTCGTAGAGGATCTCCACCAGCTTGCTGAAGATGTCCTGGCGGCGGATCTTCTGGCCTTTTTCCAGGAAGAGCAGCATGCCGTAATACGCTTCCGGCGAGCCCAGACCGTAAATGCAGCTTACCGAAGCCACGATGACGCAGTCGCGCCGTTCGAAGAGAGACCGCGTGGCGGAGAGGCGCAGCTTGTCCAGTTCATCATTGATGGTGGCTTCTTTTTCGATATAGACGTCCCCGGCGGGGATATAGGCCTCCGGCTGGTAGTAATCGTAATAAGAGACGAAGTATTCCACCGCGTTCGCGGGAAAGAACTGCTTAAATTCGTGATAGAGCTGCGCCGCCAGGGTCTTGTTGTGCGCCAGCACAAGGGCTGGGCGATTGAGCTGCTCAATCACCTTGGCCATGGTGTAGGTCTTGCCCGAACCGGTCACGCCCAGCAGCACCTGATGCTTTTCCCCGGCGTAAATGCCGCGGGTCAGCTCGTCGATGGCATTAGCCTGGTCGCCTTTGGGCTTGTAGTCGGATGTAAGTCTGAAGTCCATTTTTTCTGTCGCTTTGCTCCAAACCGCATAGCGGGTTTTGGCTTGTCCAGATTCTTCGGCGTTTGGTGCAGCGCTGCTCCCCGCGTGGTCGGGCTCGCAGCTTGAGTTACTTTTTTGGCAAATCTCGAATTTTCAATTCCAATATTGGAGATTTTAATTTCCAACCCATTGCCTGCCTCCCTGTCTGCAATTTTCACGAGAGGAAATCTCTTTAGTGTGACATGAGAGAGTGGCGCGACGCAATGCGTGCAACCCGCCTATGTGAGCGATCTTGTACAGACAGCCATCCGTCGAGAGTGTTCCAATCGTTTCATGATGTTAGATAGGTGCCACAGTGCTGCAACACGGTGGCCGACTGTTGTGGGTCCACCGGTTGGGGTCGCTAAAAGCCAAGGTTCACGTCGCAGGCCATTAAGGCGCATCGCATCTTTTTGACGTCACACCCAGGCGTGAGCGCCGTCACCGCTGTTTTACCCACCACGCTTCTACGCTAAGCAAGGGACTACTGTACACAGGAGAAAGCTATGACCCGGTTGCTGAGGACCTTCTGTTTCTTTCTGCTCGTCGCTGCTGCGGCTGCGGCCCAGCCCACGATCAATTCGCTCTCGAACACAACGGCCCCGCGCAGCGGCCGGTTGCTGATTGAAGGTTCCGGCTTCGGGACTGCACAAGGCTCCGGACATGTAGAGATCGGCGGCGTTGCTGCTCCGTTCACACGATGGACGGATACGCTGATTGCCGCGTACGTTCCAGAGGCCGCGCCTACCGGTACGGTCAACGTACAGGTGTTCGCTTCGGGCGGCGTTTTCAGCAACACCATGCCGATGGGCGTAACTTTGCGCGACCTGCCGGGCCAGGTCCGGTGGCGCTTCCAGGCGGATGCCGCCGCGATTCGCAGCCGTCCTGCCCTTGCCAGCGATGGAACCGTGTACGCAATCGACGCGGGCGGCCACCTCTACGCGCTGGCTCCCGATGGAGGGTTGATCTGGGTTTTCAACCTCGGCGGGACAGGCCCCGGCAACGTCAGCGTGGGTCCGGACGGCACCATTTACACCGGCAACTCTATAGCCGTTTTTGCGCTGGCGCCGGACGGAACGCTGAAATGGAAGTTCAATCAATCCCCAGGGGCCTTGATCTTGCTCGGTCCCAATGTGGGCCCGGACGGCAACATCTACTCGGTGTCCACGGAAGGCGTCGGCGTTTTTTCGCTGACCCCCCAGGGCAGCCTGCGCTGGGCTGTCCCCGAGATCTATTCGCAGCCGGTCGTAACCCTCCAGGAAATTGTCTTCGCTCCGCCTCCGCAATCGCAACTGTATTTTCATGCCAATGATCATTTGATCAGTTTCCGGCTTGATGGAACTCCAGTCTTCAGCTATGCCGATGGCGTCCCCCTCGGCGACAATCAGCCTGCTGTCAGTCCAGACGGGTCGCTTTATACCAACCTGTTCAGCGCGACGGGGCCGGGACTGACGCTGGGCAAGTTCAACAGCGATGGCAGTAAGGTTTGGCAGGTCTTTGATAAGTTCACCACTTCCACCACTTATATGAGCACGCCCGACGCCGGATCGGACAACAATGTCTACGACGGGCGGAATCTCTCGAGCCTGTACTCCTTCAATCCGGGCTCTTCCGTGCGCTGGCAATATAACGATTCCGGCATCCTCTTTCAGCCCATCGTCAGCCCCGTCAATGATCTGGTTTTCGTGGGTGGCATCATCGCCTACGGCCAGCCCGGGTTCTTTGCCGCTGTGAGCAATACAGGCGTCTTGCGGTGGAAGATAGCCCTGCCGGTGGAAAACGGTCTCTTCGTGGTTCCCGTCTCCCGTGCGCGTTTCACGCCCGACTCGCAAACGGCCTATATCGGCACCTCGATCGCGGGACAGACCGCTAACGAATATTCGTATCTCTATAGTGTTCAGACCGGCAGCGGCCCGGCCACACAACCGGCTACGCTGTCGGCGTTCACCCTGAATCCAACAGCCGTCGTCGGTGGAAATACTTCCAAGGGCTCCGTTACTTTGAGCGCGCCCGCGCCCAGCGGCGGGGCCGCAGTTTCGCTGACCAGCAGCAATTCTGCCGTGGCCAAAGTTCCGGCAAGCGTCACCGTCAGCGGCGGAGGGACTTCCGGCTCTTTTACCGTGACTACCGGTTCGGTAACAACAGCCACGGGCGTCCAGCTCAAGGCCGCTTATTCCGGTGCGATCGTATCCGCCACGCTTACCGTACAACCCTCGACTGTGTCACCGCCGCCATCGGCGCCGTCTTTGGCATCGCTCAGCCTGGCTCCCAGCACCGTCCGATCGGGTAGTTCGTCGCAAGGCACGGTCACGCTCAGCGGCGCCGCGCCCGCGGGAGGAGTGCAGGTCAATCTCGCCAGCAGTAATACCTCGGTGGCTACCGTTCCCGCCAGCGTTACGGTCCCTACGGGAGCCAGTTCGGCAACTTTCGCCGTGCAAACAAGAAGGGTAAGAACAAGCACCAGTGTGGCGGTCTCGGCTTCCAGCGGAGGCGTTACAAAACAAGCCACGCTGGTTGTGAAACGCTAGCCAAATCGGGTGACGGAGTCAGACCGTCAAGCTGGTCTGGGCCGCGTTTGCGCTTGTCCGAACGCGGCCCCGCGTAACAGCGAGCGAACGTGCGGGTAGTGATGGCAATCACAGCTATTGCCGCTGTCCATCAGTAACGTAAGTATCAGGTGTGAAAGTGAGGAACGAATATGAGCGCGAAATTAGCTACGATGATGAAACCGACAGAACTGCCGGCCTTAATCTGGGCGGACGGCACTGTGCAGCAAATTCTGGTTCAACCCGGCGAAAAATTTTATGTCTTCGCTATTCGCGAAACGAAAGGGACCACATTCCTGCGCATCGCCGATCCTCACACCGGCGCGCCGCTGGCTTCAGTGACCAGCGATAATCCCATTTACGATCTCTTGAAAGAAGCCTATTTCCGCAAACTCAAGGTGGAAGTCGGTTATCGCGACTTTGGACCCGATCCCCAAGCCGGGATCAACAGACTCTGCATCGACCGCGTGAGTCTTGTCCAATAACAGCAGGCCTGACTGCTAAAAAATCTCCCGGGATACAAATCATCGTCCCCGGGAGATCTTTATTTCTGGAATACTTCTGTCGGACCGCCTGTCTGCGCGCTGCGCGCTTCTCAGGCCCCGCTGGCGTTTGAATGGCGTACAATGCGTGACGGCGCGGTGGTCCTGAGCGCTTTGAATCTCAACCAAACGAAGGAGGCAGGCCTATGACAAGGTCAGCAGTCGCAAAGTGGGTGGTTGTGGTTTTTGGGCTGGCAACGGCAGTCGGGCAGCGCAACAAAGCGCCAAACGCTACATCGAATGACATTTCATGTCCCGTGGCGGAGGTGCGAACGGAGATCACCACTCGTCTGCCCAAACCGTGGTGGAACACCCCGCAGGAGGGCAAACTTCTGTCCACGGAAATCCAGGTGATTGCGGGCGAAAAGACGCTGGTATGCCATTACTCGGCCTATGGCACACAGGTCAATGTGATGCGCAAGTTTCCGGAAGGCGCCCGCGATTGCAAGGCCACCGGCAAACAATTTGAGTGCCGGTAAGGGGCATCCAGCGGCTCCTGCTGTGCACCCCTCGGATGGGGTCGTGCGGCACAGCCGCTCTTGTGCGAATCGGGCTGCGCGAAGCGCATCGTTGCTTTAATTGCTAACCGCCAATTGCTTGTCCTCCGCCAGTTTGACCGGCTTCTGCGGGGACTCGGCGGCCGGATTCGAAAACGCCAGCCCTTCATCGTCAACGCGCGTCCACCTCAGGCTGATGGTGTCGCGGAGATAGTTCTGATAAACGCGCCACGGCTTCTTCCGTCCCTGCTTGGGCCAGCTGGCCAGCGCGCGCTGAATGTAGCCCGGCGTGAAATTTTCGACAAAAGGCGCGACAGCGCTTTCACCCACGGGCCTGGGAGTCACCTGGCGCACGCCTTTACGGTCCATAAAGTTCAAGAGCCGGCAGACATAGTTGCAGATCAGGTCGGCTTTGAGCGTCCATGAGGCATTGATGTAGCCGAACACGGAAGCAAAGTTCGGCACGCCGGACATCATCACGCCCTTGTACGCCAGCACCTGGCCCGGGTCCACGCGCTGTTTGTCCACCGTGAGCTCCATTCCGCCGAAGGCCTGCATCGCCAGGCCTGTGGCGGTGACGATGATGTCGGCTTCGAGCTCTTTGCCCGATTTGAGCAGGATGCCTTTTTCCGTGAAAGTCTCAATCTGGTCGGTGACAACGCTGGCGCGGGCTGATTTGATGGCCTCAAACATGTCAGCATCGGGAATCAGGCACATCCGCTGCTCCCAGGGGCGGTAACGCGGAGTGAAATGCGTGTCCACATCAAAGTCCGTCCCCAGCTGCTTGCGCGCTTTCTTGATGATGCCTTTCTTCACGAAGTTGGGAAAGGCCTGCGAGAGCTGGTAGACGTACGTCATGAAACTGACGTTTTTCCAGCGGCTGAGCCGGTAAGCCCACATTGCGGGCATGATATGGCGCAGAAAATTGGCAATGCGGTCCTTCTCCGGCATGGAAATCACGTAGGTGGGCGAGCGCTGCAGCATGGTCACGTGCCCCGCGGTTTTGGCCAGAGCCGGAACCAGCGTAACCGCGGTGGCGCCGCTGCCGATGACGACAATGCGCTTTCCCGCGTAGTCCAGGTTTTCCGGCCACGCCTGAGGATGAATCATGCGCCCCGCAAAGCGGCCGCTGTTGGGAAACTCCGGCAGATGCCCCGATGAATAGCGGTAATAGCCGGCGCAACAGAACAAAAAGTTGCAGGTGAAAGCTACCGGCTGTTCGCTTACGCCATCTTTGTCGGCCGAATCCCTGTCAGCATCCACTCCGCTTCGAGCGCCTGCACCACCTTTATCGGTATCGAAATCTTTTCGGCGGGTTTCTGAGCACGACGCCTGCCGCGTGGCATCCACCGTCCATTTCGCTTCTTGCGACGACCACTCGGCCCGTTTGATCTGGTGCCGGAAGCGGATGTTCCGGTCAATGCCTTCGTCGCGGGCCGCGGCCGAAATGTATTCGCGGATGTCCTCTCCGGGCGAAATGGCTTTCGGATGCGTCCACGGCCGGAAAGAGTAGCCCATGGTCAGCATGTCCGAATCGGACCGGATGCCGGGATAGCGGAACAGATCCCAGGTGCCGCCGATACGCTCCCGTTGCTCCAGGATGACATAGCTCTTCTTGGGGCAGAATTTCTGGAGGTGATGGGCGGCGTCAATGCCGGAGAGGCCTGCGCCGATGATCAGCACGTCAAAATGTTCTGGGGTGGTTGCCAAAGACTGCTCCAAGGTGCCGTGGTTTCGAAGGAACATATCACAGGAGCGAGGCTGGAATCTTGCTCGAATGACTTTGTTCCTGCTCCACAGCTGTAGCTGACATCGCGGAGGAAAATCTGTCGGGATCCTTTGACTTTACCTCGCGACTCTTCGGCGCTCGGTGTCGCTCATGAAGACAACGTTTAAGGACAGAGCGGTCACTTTAAAAAGTTAAGCGAAATCAGAGGTCCACCGCCGCGTAGGCGAAATTATTTTCGTTTTTCTATTGCTTTTGCCTAATTTTTGCGCGTATAAGTTCAAAAGCGGACTGCGCCCGTGCGTTACCACTGACACAGCCCTGACCGATACCGCCTTACCCAAAGGAGGCAGCATGGCTGTTCTTGACGTTACCAAAAAACTCCACATTTATCACACCCTGTACCGGCTGAACCTGTCGTTTACGTCCATCGTGGCGCGTTGCCGCGCATTGCAGGAAAGCGGCATCTTCCCGGCCAAGACCGTGCGGCGTTACCAGGGATTCACGCAGGAGTTGCAATCGGAGATCAACGAAGAGCTCCTGGAGATGATGCAGGAGATCGAGAGCGACGACTGGAACCGTCACGGCAAGGTCCGGCAAGCGTGGGAAAAGGAACTTAGAGACCCTGACGATGTGCTGGCCGCCAAGGAACGCGAAAAGGAGCGGGCTAAATGGGGGAAGAAAGCCAGGGGCTAGAAATGTCTTTTGACATTTGACATTCCTCCACCATTGGCTAGCATGAATGAAGAGAAGGTCTTTGCGACAAGGAGCGAGCGATGACGATCCAGATTCGCGATGCGGCGCTGGAAGCGAGACTTCAAAAACAACTCGAGGCGACCGGCTCCGGCAGCGTCGAAGAACTGTTGGTGCGCTTGCTTGAAACTCATGAGGAACAAGACCGCTGGCTCATGGAGAACCGGGAGGGAATTAAAGCGAAGATCCAGCGCGGCATCGACCAACTCGACCGCGGTGAAGGAATTCCCCAGGACCGGCTTGATGCTTACCTGGCTGACCTGAAAGCCAAGCCTGAATGAGAGTGCGCTACCTTTCTAGCGCCGGAAGCCGCAATCGATCTTGTCCAAATTTGGCGCTACATCAAGAAACAAAGTAGTGTTGAAATGGCCGACCGCGTTGAATCAGTCATTCGGGACAGGATCGCCTTTTTGGCGGAGAACCCCGGCGCCGGACATTGGCGCAAGAATCTGACGGACCAGGCAGTGAAGTTCTTCCCGGGTCTACTCTTGCCTGATTGTCTATCGTCCAGAGACCAAGCCTCTGCAAATAGTTTCCGTTCTGCACGGATGCCGCGATGTGGAAAAGATTCTGAAAGATCGTCTGTGAGACAGTTGATTCGTTGCGAGCTTCGCAAGGGATTGGAAGCGAAGTCCCTGGAGCCCGTGCCAAGCCCGCCAACCGTTTTTCAATCACGCGTTGTATCGGGATTGATGATGTGGGTAAAGGCAAAAGTCTGGTTTTGCGACCCGCTGACTTGTGCAACCTCTTCAGGTGTGAGAATACGGGCGCCCATGCGGCCAAGCACTCTTTGGCTTTCCTGCTGGTTTGGATTTGACATTGTGTTTCCCCTTTCCATTGGCCAGTGGGGAATAGGTTAGCGAGAACAGATGGAAAAAAGCAACGCTGGCAGACAACTATCAAAAGAAAGAATTCCCGTTTTGGTAGGATTCTGATACGTCTATCTTGAACGAGCTTACGCTGGGACGCGACTTATGCTGGGTCGCGCTCAAATGCCAGCCTGCACTGCTCTCTTGATCCCAGCACCGCGGCCAGTTCGTGCGGGTTATCGATCAGCACATCGGGCGGGGCGTCTTGCAGGGTGTGGGGAGCCAGTCCATAGGTAACTCCGATGGAGAAAATTCCGGCATTGCGTGCCGTGAGCACGTCAATGTCTGAGTCGCCGACGATGACCGTCTCTTCCGCGGGAATGCCAGCCTCTGCCAGGAGCGCCTGCACCCCGGCGGGATCGGGCTTTTTGGTGTGGAAGCTGTTGCCGCCATAGACCTGGAAGAAGTATGGACCAAGGCCAAGCGCTTCCACGATGGCCTTGGAAGGCCCGACTGGTTTGTTGCTGAGCACCGCCATCTTCAAGGGCTGGCCGTCGCGGCTTTTCTGGATGGCATCGAGCGATTCCTTGATCCCGTCATATACGTATGTGTTATCCAGCTTGTGCTCGCGATACCAGGCCATGAAATAAAGCAGGGCATCCTGCACAAAGTTTTCGTCGTCGGGATCGCCCAGGGAGCGCCGCACCAGCATTGGCGCGCCGTCGCCAATATAGCTGGCAATGACTTCGTGCGGCAGCGGGTTCTTACCGAAGTGGCGCAACATGGCGTTGATGGAGTTGGCCAGGTCTTCGCGGGAGTCGATCAGCGTGCCGTCGAGGTCAAAAATGAGCAATTTGGCGGTATGGCCGGGGATGGGCCGATTTTTGCGAATCATCCGTTTTCAGTATATCCCGGCAAACACCTTAGGATTTAAAATGGAAAGTACTTCCAAAGTACGCCCAGTACACCCCACCTATTAAGAGGAGACGCATGGCAGTAACCAAAATTGAGTCCAGGAAGAATGCCTCAGCGGTGGCTGAGATGCCGGCCAAGACCGAGAAAACGTATGAAGGGCTCACCCGCCAGCAACTGGTGGAGATCTATCGCTTGATGTATCTTTCGCGCCGGCTTGACGATCGGGAAAAGGTGCTGAAAAACCAGCAGAAGATATTTTTTCAGATATCCAGTGCGGGACATGAGGCGTTGACGGTGGCGGCGGCGCTGAATCTCAAGCCGTCTTACGACTGGCTCTACCCGTATTATCGCGACCGCGCACTGTGCCTTGCCGTGGGCATGACTCCGTATGAAATGCTGCTTCAAGGTGTGGGCGCAGCCGACGATCCCAACTCCGGCGGGCGGCAGATGCCCTCGCATTGGGGGCATAAAAAGCTGAACATCGTCACCCAGTCTTCGCCTACGGGCACGCAGTTCCTGCAGGCGGTGGGTTGCGCGGAAGCAGGACGCTATTTCAGCAAGCATCCTGAAGCGGCTGCCAAGCGCGAAGGCGATTATCGCCAGTTCAAAGAGGTCACATTCCAGGGTGACGAGGTGGTTTACTGCTCCGCCGGCGAGGGCACTACCAGCGAAGGCGAGTTCTGGGAGGCCATGAACTCGGCCTGCAATCTGAAGCTGCCCGTGTTGTTTCTTATCGAAGACAACGGCTATGCGATTTCTGTTCCCGTCGAAGTGCAGACCGCGGGCGGCAGCGTGTCCAAGCTGGTCAGCAACTTTCCCAACCTCATGCTGGAAGAGTGTGACGGCACCGATGTGATGGCTTCCTACGCCGCTTGCCGGCGCGCGGTGGACTACATTCGCGCCGGAAAAGGCCCGGCGCTGGTGCACGGCCATGTGATTCGTCCTTATTCCCACTCGCTTTCCGATGATGAGCGGTTGTACCGTCCTGATGCGGAGCGCGAGAAAGACGCCAAGCGTGATCCGGTAACGCGCCTGCAGATGTTTCTGGTGCGCGAAAACATTCTTGACGAAGCCGGCATTAACAAGCTGGAAAAAACCGTAGACCAGGAAGTGGAGGTCGCCGTGGACCAGGCGCTGAAGGCGGCGCTTCCTTCCACCGATTCCATTTACCGGCACGTGTACTCCGAGGATCTGGACCCGCGCAAAATGGCGACAGAGCCGCAGCCGCAGGGCGGCGACAAGACCATGGCCGACCTGATCAATGCCTGCCTGAAAGACGAGATGCGCCGCGATGAACGCATTGTGGTTTTTGGCGAAGACGTAGCGGATTGCAGCCGCGAGGAGTATCTCAAGCAAAAGCAGATCAAGGGGAAAGGCGGCGTGTTCAAGCTGACTTCCGGCTTGCAGATGGAGTTCGGCAGTGAACGCGTCTTCAATTCGCCCCTGGCGGAAGCCAACATCGTCGGCCGCGCCGTGGGTATGGCCACGCGAGGGCTGAAGCCCGTGGTCGAAATCCAGTTCTTTGATTACATCTGGCCTGCGTACCAGCAGATCCGCAATGAGCTGTCGGTGGTCCGCTGGCGCTCGAACGGAAACTTTTCCTGTCCGGCCGTGGTCCGTGTTGCCATTGGCGGTTATCTGACCGGCGGAGCGGTGTGCCACTCGCAGTGCGGCGAGAGCCTGTTTACGCATATTCCCGGACTGCGCGTGTGCTTCCCATCGAACGCGCTGGATGCCAATGGCCTGCTGCGTACGGCGATTCGCAGTGACGATCCGGTCATGTTCCTGGAGCACAAGCGTCTCTATCGCGAAACTTTTGGCCGCGCTCCGTATCCTGGGGACGACTACATGATTCCGTTCGGCAAGGCCAGGACCGTGAAGGAGGGTTGCGACCTCACGGTGGTTACCTACGGCGCGATCGTTCCGCGGGCGCTGCAGGCGGCGCAGAAGATTGAACGCGAGCAGAACGTGAGCGTGGAGTTGATCGATTTGCGCACGCTGAATCCATATGACTGGGAGGCAATTGCGACCTCCGTCCGCAAGACCAGCCGCGTGATTGTGGCCCATGAAGACACGCTAAGCTGGGGCTACGGCGCCGAGATTGCCGCGCGCATCGCCGACGAACTGTTCGAGGACCTGGATGCTCCGGTCAAGCGCGTAGCCGCCACAGACACGTTTGTCGCGTATCAGCCAATTCTGGAAGACGTGATATTGCCGCAGTCGGATGATTTGTTCAAGGCGATGGAGAGCCTGGCGAAGTTCTGACTGCGAAGATTCTAACCACAAAAAGCGCGAAGGTTCACAAAGGCTCTGTTCTCGTATTGCCTTCGCGAGCTTTGTGGTTATCGCTTGTTGCCTGTGCGCTCCAGCACGAACCGGTCCAGCGCCAGCAGCAGCTCTTCGCGGTTTGAGTAAGGCCCAGGTTGATAGCCCTTGGAACTGATGCCTTGCTGCGCCATATCTGACAGTGTCCAATCCTGCTTGTTGGTGATGTCCCAGAATTCCACGGCGTCTTGCGGATTGAAGCCCGGCTTGCGGATCTCGTCAGGATGGAAATGCCACTCACAGATGATTTCAGTCTGGTCCGCGGCCTTGGGCCACATGGTAAAAGTCAGCATGTAGTCGGGATGCAGGTTGAGAAAAAAATTGGGCAGCAGGCAGTAGTAGTAGACATGGCGTTGGTCATCGGCGCTTAGGCCGGGTATGGAGCAGCGGCTGGTAGTGCCGTTCATGGTCAGTGTCTGCACGCCTTCGCGCAGGTCCATGCGGCCGCCAAGATACGTGGGCTGCGGAGGCTCATTGTCACCGCTCATGTAATGTGACTGCTTCTGCAATAACGGATGCACGATGGGACAGTGCAAGCATTCGGAGTAATTCTGGATCACGAGCTTCCAGTTCGCCTTGAGATGGTAAACACGCCGCTCGACCATCTGTAATTCTTCCATGCGCCATGGCTGGAACTTCTTGCCGAGCCCGGCCAGGTGCTGTTCGAAAGGAATGGGACGCGCGGACAGATTGATAAAGATGTGTCCATCCCACAACGCCACGGCAATTGCGTTCAAGGGATAATCGGCCTCGCAGAAGCCCTGCACTTTTTCCATGTGCGGCGCATTGGCGAGCGAGCCGTCGAGCCTGTAGGTCCAGGCGTGATACTGGCATTGAATGCGGCCGGCGAACTTGCCTTGTTCGTCCTTGCACAGCAGCGTGCCGCGATGGCGGCAGACATTGTGGAACGCGCGGATGCTTCCCTGGTCGTCGCGCGTAATGATCACGCTGGCATTGGCAAACTGGCGGAGGAAATAATCTCCCGCGTCGGGAATCTGGCTGGTGCGACCCGCGCAAAGCCACATGTCAAAGTGGATGGCCTCCATCTCGCGCTGGAACCATGCCGGATCTGTGTAATAGCGCTGCGGGAGCGTCATCGCGTCAGAGACCGCGACTTCCGGCCGGGTATTGGAATAGGACGAGGACATTTATCTGCCAGCTTAGCCCTAACGGCGCAGTTCTTTCAATATCTCCCGTGCAGCGTTGGCGCCTGAGCCTCCGGTCAGGCCGGCGCCGGGATGCGTGCCTGAGCCGCATAAATACAGGTTCTGGATCGGCGTTCGATAACGAGCCCAGTCGAGCAGCGGGCGCATGGTGAAGAACTGGTCCAAAGCGAGTTCGCCATGGAAAATGTGTCCGCCGGTGAGGCCGTACGTTTCTTCGAGGTCTTTCGGGGTAATGATCTGCGCGTCTTCCACCAAGTCAGGCAGCCCCGGCGCGTACAGGCCCAACGTCTCCACCACGGTATTCCCCAGGGCGTCGCGCTGCGCGCTCCAGTCGCCACTCTTCAGCTTGAACGGCGCATATTGCATGTAGACCGACATCACGTGCTTGCCGGTGGGCGCCAGTGATGGGTCCGTGAGTGATGGAATCGCAACTTCCAGATATGGATGGGACGAAAAGTTGCCGTACTTCGATTCATCGAACGCGCGCTCCAGGTAGTCGATCTCCGGCCCGATGTGGATGCGTCCGCGCAGAGCGTCTTCGTGGCCGTTCAGCGCGGTGAACCTGGGCAGCGCCGACAACGCAAGGTTCACCTTCGCCACCATTCCCGGCATGCGGTAGTTCTGCAGCTTCATCACGAAGTCCGGCGTGAGATGCGTGGGGTCCACCAGCTTGAGCAAGGTGCGGCGGGGATCGGCGTTGGAGATGACGGCCCTGGCGCTGATTTCTTCTCCGTCGGCAAGCACCACCCCGTTTGCGGCTCCGTCGTTCACCCAAACTTCTTTTACTTCTGCGCCCGTGCGTATTTCTGCGCCTGCTTCTTTGGCGGCGGCTGTCATCGCTTGCGTGATCGCGCCGGTTCCGCCTACGGCGAAGCTGGAGGAGCCCGCAGGATGACTATCGCCCGCCGCTCGTATGAGCAGCACCAGACTGCTGCCCGCGGACCATGGGCCCATCGCTGTTCCAAAAATCCCGCGTGCGGCGATGGTGGCGCGCAGAAGTTCGGTCTCAAAGAACTCGGCGACCAGGTCGGCCACCGCCATCGGTCCCCACCGCAGCAGGCGGTACATGTCTTTTTTGCCCAGTTTGCGCAGGCTGCGTCCAGTCTGAAGCATGGCCCAGAGGTCGCCACGGCTGGGATCGTCAATGTTGGGCGGCGCCAGTTTCAATGCGTCGCCAATAACGCGGCCAATCTTTTTCAACGACTCCTGAAACACCGCGTACTGCGCGGCGTCTTTCTGCGAGAACCCGGCAATTTCCTGCGCGGCGAGTTTGACCTCGTGATGCAGTGAGAGCGCGCGGCCATCGGGCGAGAGCGCTGTTACAGCCACTTCCGGCGTCATCAGCTTCAGCCCGTGCCGTTCGAGTTGCATATCGCGCGCAATTTCCGGCAACAGCGCGCCGGCCGAGTGCGCGAGCGTGGAGCAGCGGAAGCCGGGAGAAAATTCTTCCGTAATGGCTGCACCGCCGGTCTGTGAGCGTCGCTCCAACACCAGCGGTTTGAAGCCGGCCTTGGCCAGGTAAAAGGCGGTCACCAGCCCGTTGTGGCCGCCGCCAATAATGATGATGTCGCGAGTCTCGGCCATGCGCTAGCTGGCTCCATCTTTCAGGATTTCAAGAGCGGCCAGGCGTCCAGGCGCACCCATGATCCCGCCTCCTGGGTGCGTGGCCGATCCACACATATAAAGGTTCTTGATGGGCGTGCGGAACTGGGCGTAGCCCGGCACTGGGCGCAGGAAGAAAAGCTGTTCGAGAGAAAGCTCACCCTGGAAGATGTTGCCTTCGCTCAAGCCGAATTCGCGCTCCAGATCCAGCGGCGTGAGCACCTGCTTATTGAGGATGACGTTTTTCAGGTTTGGCGCATATTCGGAGATGGTGTCGATGACGGTGTTGCCGAAGGCTTCGCGCTGCTCGTCCCAGTTCAACCCCGGACGCAGCTTATAAGGCGCGTACTGCACAAAGCATGACATCACGTGTTTTCCCGGAGGCGCGACGGACGGGTCGGTCAGCGACGGAATCACCATGTCGATATAAGGACGGCGGGAGAAGTTGCCGTACTTGGCGTCGTCGTAAGCGCGCTCCATGTACTCCACGCTGGGCGAGATGGAAATGGCGCCACGCAGGTGCGCGCCTGGTCCGGCCAGGCATTTGAAATCGGGCAGAGCGTCCAGCGCGATGTTGACCTTGCCGGAAGAGCCGCGGAACTTGTAGCGCCGCACGTCTTCAAGAAATTCGCTGGGCAGCAGATTTTCTTCAATGAACTTGATGAACGTAAGCCGCGGGTCGACGCTGGAAGAAATTACGTCGCCGTAAATCTCATCACCGTTCTGCAAGGCCACGCCCTGCGCGCGGTTGTTCTTGACGATGATCTTCGCGATCGGCGCCTGTGTGCGGATCTCTGCGCCCGCTTCGCGCGCCGCGTCAGCAATGGCGTTGGAGATGGCGCCGGTCCCGCCGCGGGAGAAACCCCAGGAGCGAAACGCGCCGTCGATTTCTCCCATGTAGTGGTGCAGCAGGACGTACGCAGTCCCGGGCGAGCGCACGCCCAGAAACGTCCCAATAATTCCCGAAGCCGACATTGTTGCCTTGAGCACGTCGGTTTCAAACCACTGGTCCAGGAAGTCGATGGCGCTCATGGTCATCAACTGGACCTGGTTGTATTTGTCCTCGCTGGTCAGGCCCTGGAAGCGTTTGCCGAGGAACAGCAGCTTCATCAGTTCGCGCGGATTGAGCGTGCTGGGGTCAGGCGGCACCATGCTCAGGATGGGCTTCACAAAGCGGCACATCGCCTGCATGGCTTTGCCGAATTCTTCGTACGCCTCGGCATCGAGCTTCGAATGGCGGGCAATCTCGCGGCGGGTCTTGCCATGGTCGTTGACGCGCCACAGGTAGTCGCCGCCGGGCATGGGCGTGAATGTGCCGTCCAGCGGCAGGATCTCCAGGCCATGGCGGGGGAGGTCCAGGTCGCGAATAATCTCCGGCCTTAATAGTGAGACCACGTAGGAGCAGACCGAGAACTTAAATCCGGGAAAAACTTCTTCCGTTACCGCGGCACCACCGAGCACGTGGCGGCGCTCCAGCACCAGCACCTTTTTGCCCGCGCGGGCGAGATAAGCGGCGTTGGTCAGCCCGTTGTGCCCTCCGCCGATCACAATTACGTCGTATTTTTTGGTCGAGCCATTGAAAGCAGAGGGCATAAATGTTGGGGAAACGCGTTTGTCTACGAACCGGAAGCGAGACTAGGATGTGACTTCTCATTTTAGCGGAGAGGCGAAAATTTGTCTCTCCGCATCGGCACCCTTTATCTATAATTTGCCCCATGGCTGGAAACAAAGGCCGCCCATCTTCGCATCAAGAAAAGGCAAGCTCGCTGGACTGGGCCGGCCGTTCGCCCCTTCACTATGCTTTTCGAGAACGCGATCTCAACAATGTGAGGAAATTAATCCTGGAGGGCCACGACGTTAATCTTGCGGATAGCAAGGGTTGGACCCCGCTCCACTTTGCAGCGCAAGAGCATAGAGCTGATGTAGCTGCCCTGCTGCTAGACTCGGGCGCCTTTGTCGATCCCAGAGATTCCCATGGTAATACGCCCCTTTGGACTGCGGTCTTCAATTCACGCGGACGTGGCGAACTGATCAAGCTCCTGCGGGAACAGGGTGCTCATCCTTATTCTGAGAACAACTACGGCTTATCTCCGGTTCATCTTGCCAGAACAATTGGGAACTATGACGTTGCACAATTCTTTCGAGATCTGCCTGAGTAACAGTCGCGCCCAGCCGGGCCGTACGACCAGGGAGAGTCTCGTATAATCGAAAGCAGCTACTCATCTCTGAGGTATTTCACTTGCCCGTTGGAACCGCATTTCACGAACGCACTTTTGCTCTGTGCCAGAGCCTGAACTACCGCGAGTGGTCGGGCTATTACACGGTGAGCAGCTATGAGGTGCACCACGAGCACGAGTACAACGCCATCCGCAATGCCGCTGCTCTGATCGATATCTCCCCGCTGTACAAATACATGGTGGAAGGCAAGGACGCCACCAAACTGGTGAATCGCGTGATTACCCGCGACATCAACAAAGTGAAGCCGGGCCAGGTGATTTATTGTTGCTGGTGCGACGAGCAGGGCATGGTGATCGATGACGGCACGATCACGCGCCTCGAAGAAAACAAATACCGCTGGACCGCCGCCGATCCCAGCCTGCGCTGGTTCCGCCAGAACGGCCTCAACATGGACGTTCAAATCACCGACATATCCGAGAGTGTTGCGGCGCTGGCCCTGCAAGGCCCGACCTCAGGTAAGCTGCTCAAATCGGTGGCTGAAGCGGACGTTGCGAGTCTGAAATATTTCCGTATGACCAGCGGCAAGATTGCAGGCCTGCCTGTCGATATCTCGCGAACCGGGTACACGGGCGATCTCGGCTACGAAATCTGGGTGCCCATGAAGGACGGGAGCGAAGCGGTGAAGGTCTGGGACGCGCTCATGGAAGCAGGCCGGAGTTTTGACATACATCCGGCCGGCATGCTCGCTCTCGATGTCGCACGGATCGAAGCCGGCCTGCTGTTGATTGAGGTGGATTACAACAGCAGCAAGAAAGCGCTGATCCTGGAACAAAAGTATTCGCCGTACGAACTCGGCTTCGGCAAGATGGTGCACCTGGAAAAAGAAAACTTTGTGGGCAAATCAGCGCTGCAGCAGCAGAAGAAGAATGGCGTGCCGCGCCAGCTTGTGGGCCTGGAGATGGACTGGGTCGAAATCGAGGAGCGCTATGAGAAATTCGGCCTCACGCCGGCGGCTCCAGCGCAGGCATCGCGTGTCCACGTGCCGGTTTATCTGGGCAGCAAGCAAGTAGGAAAAGCAACGTCCACCACATGGTCGCCGTTGCTAAAGAAGATGATTGCGCTGGCCAGCGTGGAGACCGCGCTTTCCCAGCCGGGAACGAAGTTGCAGATGGAGATCACGATCGAGGCTGTCCGCCAGAAAGTGACGGCGACCGTGGCAAAGCTGCCGTTTTTCAATCCGGAGCGCAAGACCAAAACGCCTGTGTAAATTGGCGGCGTGCGGGCTCCAGCAGGAAGAGTCGAGGGGGGACCCTGTACCACCTCTACCACTTCTTGAAAATAAAGAACGCTGCCACCACGATAAAGAAGAATCCCACAGCGTGGTTCCACTTGATGTCCTGCTTCAAATACCAAATCGAGAAAAAGGAAAAGACCACCAGCGTGATGATCTCCTGGATGGTCTTCAATTGCGCGGCGTTGAAGCTGTGACTGCCGATGCGGTTGGCGGGCACCTGAAAACAGTACTCGAAGAAAGCGATCCCCCAGCTTATGAGCGTGACTTTCCACAGCGGCACGTTCTGGTAACGGAGGTGCCCGTACCACGCAAAAGTCATAAAGATATTGGAGACCAGCAGCAGGACAATCGTGAGCATGTGTGTTCCTTATCCCATTCCCAGGTCGGAGGAAGATTCAAGAGGCGTGCCGCACACCCGGCAAATTACAGCGGAGCAGTCGCCACAGGTGAGCGGGTCAAGGACTTCGCGCGCGCAGTTGGGGCAATAGAGCGCTTCAGGTGCGGGCTGTTCGGGTTGCGGTGGCGAGGGCATATCCTGCGGACCAGACCTTGAGCCGATCAAACTTTCAAATGTAGCATAGAAATATGGAAACCAAAGTTGACGCACTGCCTTCCCAATCGGACCAGAAGCTGCAACAGGAATTTAACCAGTGGGCCGCCGCCGGGCGCGGCGACGAGATGGAAGACCACCACTCCGACATCACGGAGCAGACGCTGGCGCTCATGGAACTTCAGCCTGACGATCGCATCCTTGACCTGGGGTGCGGCACCGGCTGGGCGTCGCGGCGGATGGCGCGCGTGGCGGCCGCCGGCGAAGTCATTGGCCTGGACGTGGCTGACGAGATGCTGCGCCGCGCCCAACAGGCCTCTTCAGGGTTCAACAACGTCCGCTACATCTGGGGATCGGCGGAAAAGATTCCCGCAACCGGCAACTCTTTCAGCAAAGTGCTTTCCGTCGAATCGTTTTACTATTACGCCGATCAGGACAAGGCGCTCGATGAACTCCACCGGGTGATGGCGCCCGGGGCAAAGCTGTTTATTCTGATCAATCTCTACCGGGACAACCATTATTCGCTGCGCTGGGCGGACGAACTGAAGGTGCCGGTGCAGGCGCTGTCAGAAGCCGAATACACGGCGCTGCTGGTGAAACATGGCTTCAGCAACGTGCAGGCGCGCCGCATCCCTGACCGCAGCCCGACCCCGGAGACATATTCCGGCAAATGGTTCAGGAATGCCGAGGAGTTGCGGGACTTTAAGAGAATTGGGGCGCTGTTGCTGATCGGAGAAAAGGCATAACCCAGGAATGAGAAGACAGCAAAAAGAAGCGAACGAATGCGATTTCCCGTTGCTGTTGCCCGGGGGCGTTCCTTTGCTCGAGAAGTTTTGAGCAGACGCGCAGAAGTGATAACCTAGGGGTTGTCCCACTCGCGCGCCCGTAGCTCAGCTGGATAGAGCGATTGCCTCCGGAGCAATAGGTCGGGAGTTCGAATCTCTCCGGGCGCGCCATTGAAAATCCCCGCTCGTCTTTCCAGCAATAGCCCTGAGAGTCAATTTGTTTTGGATTCAGGATGCTGGGCAGCCTGCGCTTTGCGGTAAGGCTCAAAATCAGCCCAGACTCGCTCAATGGTAGAAGCGTCAACGATTTTGCTGATCGGAGTGTTCTGGTCTTTTTCAGAAAAAATCTCCACCACGACGGAGCCGCAAGCAGGCGAGACGGCGTCAGGAGAGTAGACATAGCCTCCGCTGTAGGTTGTGTCAACGGTCCTGCCGCGCTGGTCCCGCAATTCAAACGGATATCTTCCGGGAGCGATGGGCGCGACTTCTTTGCCGCCGCAAAGGAGGCGCATGCGCTGGAAGCCGTTCTTGAACTTGATTTTCCAGAAGACGCTCAGTCTTGGCCACACTCTCACCACGAGCAAGGGGCGGTAATCCTGCGCATCTTCGAGCGCTTCAGCCGGCGGCTTGGCCTGCGCCGGATCGCCACCGCCGCGTTTGATGGCTTTGCGCGCCGCTGCCATCTCATCCTCATGGCTGACGAAGTACCGGAAAACCGGCGTAGTGAAGCCTACCTCGAATTCCCCGGCCTCAAAGAAATAGGGTTTCCTCTCAATCTTATCCTTTTGCAGCAGGGCACGAAGAGAGTCGGCGGGAAAGAAATCAAGGGGTTCGACAGGCAGCAGTTCAGCGGACGGAGCCTGGCCGCCGAGCTTCCGGCGGGCCTCTTCTATTAAGGGGCGCGCATCTGCGATGGGAACGATCTTCGCCAGTTTCTGCAAGCCCGCTGTGGTGATGCCTATGACCTGGCCCTTTAATGTCAATAACGGACCACCCGAATTGCCCGGGTTTATGTTGATGTCGCTGGTAATCGATTCCGCTTCAACCTTGCTGATAACGCCGGTGGTGAGCACCTTTTCCCGGCCCAGAGGGTTCCCGATGGTGAAAACCCTTTCGCCGACCGCCGGCGCGGAAGCTGCCGCCGCCGAGTTCAGAGGCACCACAACGGCTTCCGGAAACGCGGCCAGGTTGATCCAGAGCACGGCAATGTCCTTGTCAGCATTTGCCGCCAGCACCCGAGCAAGGACTTTGCGCTTTTGATCGAACTGTACCGCGAGATAGGTTGACGATTCGACAACATGGTTGTTCGTTACAACCAGCCCAGCCGGATCGACGATGAAGCCCGAGCCCTCTTTCGCCTCAGACCGGATCATGACAACAGAGTTCTTCAGGCGGTCAAATAGTCCGGTCAAATCGGCAGGAGCAGAGCCGGCCGGCGGTCCCGCCACCAGCGCAGAGGCAACAGCGTTGTCGTTGCTCAGTTCCAAAGCCTGTTCAGTGCCGGTGAGGACAATATCTTGCTTCCAGGAGTAGCTTTTTCCCTGAAACTCGATCGGCTGTGGAGTTGTGAGGAGATACTTGCCCGCCGGCAGCCTGGTTTCAGTAAGCCCATCGAACCCTGTCTTGAGAGTCGTTATCTCAGCGGAAGCCGCATCTTGCCTGGTGAAGACCAACGTGAGCTTGGGAACAGGTTTTTGGTTCAGGTCCCGATCAACAAGAACGGCGCGTACCGTGAGCCGAACCAATTGGACCTGCGGGGCGGCGGACGCTGCCAGCAGCAAAATCAATATCCAGATATTCTTTTTGGCAAGCAAGGGACCTTCCTTTCAGTGCCCTGCGAAGGTGCAGTATAGTACAGGCAGTCCGGGTTTTTTGAATACTTTTCGTCCCTGGTTCGTTGGGCAAGCAGGCTCTTGCCGGCCGATGGTTGTCCGGCCGGCGGCAAGATAACGGCCTGAATGGCTGTCTGTTTGAAGTCACTTCGAACAACACGCAGCGGACCGGCAATCCGGGGTACATTTATATTGAGTGGTGTTTTTCCTTGCCTCTTTGATCCCAGACTTCTACACTCGTCTGTTTGCTTATGAGCCAATCTTTACTGCCCATCCAAACCATTGCGGGGAACCTGAAATTACCCGAAGACTACTTTGAGCCTATCGGACGTCACGGCGCCAAGCTGAAGCTGGACATCCTGTCGGACCCGGCGTTTCCACGTCGGGGCAAGCTCATTCTAGTGACGGCAACCACACCCACGGCTTCTGGGGAAGGAAAGACGGTCACCTCCATCGGGCTCACACAGGGACTGGAGCGCATCGGAAAGAAGTCGATCATCACGTCGCGTGAGCCCTCGCTGGGGCCGGTGTTTGGCATGAAGGGCGGCGCTGCCGGCGGAGGGAAGTCGCAGATCGAGCCCAGCCAGAAGATCAATCTTCATTTTCACGGTGATTTTCACGCCATCACGTCGGCCCACAACCTGCTGGCCGCGCTGATCGATGCGCACGTTTTTCACGGCAATGATCTGGACCTGGATGTAAACCAGATCACCTGGCCGCGCACCATGGACATGAACGACCGAGCCCTGCGCCGCATCAGCATCGATATTGGCGAGAAAAAGGGAGCGCTGACCCGCAACACCGGTTTTGTGATCACCGCCGCTTCCGAAGTTATGGCGATCATGGCGCTGGCCAACAGCCTGGAAGACCTGCGGCGCCGTCTGGATGCCATTGTGATTGGCGTTACGCGTTCTGGCAAGCCGGTGCGCGCGGCTGATCTGGGCGCTACCGGCGCGATGATGGCCCTATTGAGCGAGGCGGTCCTGCCCAACCTGGCGCAGACCACTGAAGGCACTCCGGCCATGGTGCATACGGGACCGTTCGGCAACATCGCGCACGGCACCAGCAGCGTGATATCGCACAACATGGGAATCCGCCTGGCCGATTACGTGGTGAACGAGGCCGGTTTTGCTGCCGATCTGGGCGCGGAGAAGTATTTCGATATCGTGATGCGCTCCTCGGGGATTGCTCCTGCATGCGCCGTGCTGGTGACGACGGTCCAGAGCCTGCGCAACCAGGGCGAGGGCGATCTGGACCGGGGCGCGCCCAATCTGGTCCGGCACATTCAAAATCTAAAGCAGTTTGGCGTGCCGACTGTTGTAGCCATCAACCGCTTTCCCACGGACACGGATTCCGATCTCAAGCGGCTGGCGGATTATTGTGAGCAGCAGGGCGCGGTGAGCGCGCTGAGCGAAGCCTTCACCAAGGGCGGAGCCGGCGCGGCGGCCCTGGCGCAAAAAGTCGTGGATACCATCGACCAGAGCCCCACCCCCAACGTGCAGCCCATTTACAAACTGGAAGACCCGCCGGAGAAAAAGATCGAGAGCGTGGCTACAAAAATCTACGGGGCAGCGGGAGTTAACTTCAGTGACAAGGCGCGGGCCAAACTGCAGCAGTTCAAGGACTGGTGCTTCGCCAAACTTCCCGTTTGCATCGCCAAAACGCAGTATTCATTCTCTGACAATCCCAAGCTCCTGGGCGCTCCCACAGGCTGGACGCTCAATATCACAGATGCGTCTCTCTCCGCTGGGGCCGGATTCATTGTGGCGATTGCGGGCAACATGATGCTGATGCCGGGCTTGCCCAAGGTTTCCCGCGCCGCCAGCGTTGATGTGAATGCCAAAGGCGAGATCATCGGGATCTAACAGGTTCTCGCCAGTCTTGTTTGTGGAACGTGCGCGACAATCTGCGGCACGTTCGCTTGCCGTTCCTTGCCGCTTGAGCCGGTTTACCGGCCATCCTATCCTCGGCGATGTAAGCGATTTATTGATACGAGGAGGGAGTCATGTTCAGGCGTCTGATCGCACTTCTAGCATGCGGGCTGGCGGTGCTTCCGTGCATCGCGCAGACCCAGGCCGCCCCGTCGAGCAAAGTGGTGGTTTACAAGGGAGCGGTGTTGAGGCTCACCAACGTCCAGCCGATCGATTCATCGACAGCCAGGGTGGGAGACAAGGTGCCTTTGAAAGTGGCCCGTGCATTGGTGGTGAACGGCGTCACTGTTTTGCCCGAGGGTGAACTGGTGTACGGCAGGGTGACCAGGATAAAGCGCGCCGGGAAAGAATGCCGTGATGGAGCAGTCAAATGGAAAGTGGATAGCATCATGTTTCCCGACTCGAGCCAGGCGAAAGCGCACATTTTGTTTGCCAGTGAGGGTGATGTTCCGGTGCCCGATGTTGAGCCCGGGAAAAATCATCGCATCAATGGCGATGCCATCCTTGAGGGGATGGGCGCCGGGATGGAAGGAATCATGTGGTTTATAGTGCTGGCGCCGCTGCTGATTATCTTCCTGCCCTCAATTCTGGATCAGCAGGCAGAAGACAAGGCCAAGGCGTGCGGCGGAAAAACAGGGCATGAATACCTGCTGCCGGAGAATTCGACGATTGCCGTGGCGATTTCCAGAGATCACGCGGTGCAGCACTAACCGTGTAGTTTGGCTTTCGCGGTCCCGGCCGGCTTCAGGTTAGATTCGGCTGCGGCCTCCCAGGGCGCGCGCAGGAAGCGTGATGATGGCCCGCAGAAGCTCCAGGACTCCTCCAACCGCAATGCCGACAATGCGGAAGGGAAGCAGAATGAGCCAGACGAAGGGATACAAGACGAGAGCCAGCAGCGCCAGCGGCCAGCACAGCACGAAAAGAATGCACCACAGGATAAAAGCCATGGTTCGCCCCCTGTCCATGATTACGGAGCCGAATCAGAAAAAGTTCCGTCCAGCTTTTGCAGGCGTGACCGGCTGGGCGGGTTGCAAATCGTTGGCGCTTAGTAGGACGTTTCCGCGGTTGAAATGATCTTGAAAGGCTTGGAGCCAAAAGGCAGATCAATCGCTTCACAGCTATAGGTAAGCCGGAATGAAGTGGCGCTGTTTTGCAAGTTCAGCGCGGCCCCGGGCTGAACCAGCAGGACACCATTGATGGATCCCTTTGCTCCTGAGTTGATCGTGACGTGTCCTGTGGACGACTTCACCACAACGATCCCGTTCCAGTTCAACGTAGCGTCATTGATTTCGAGAGCACCAGGGATGACCAGTACGCCATAGCCGCTCAACACAGCGTTGTTCTGGAGGCTCAGCGTTGAGTCGGTGATCACGACCACAGCCGGGTCGGAGCTGGTGCCGTAGCTTGGCGCCAGAGCGGACGAAGAGACTGCATAGTAGTTCGGCTGGTCGATGCTTGTGCTGACGAGGTTGCTGACCGCTTTGATTCCGTTGTTCACGACGTCGGATGATCCCGGCTGGTAGATGCTGGCGTCAGCCTGATTGCCCAGCCCGCCGGTGAAGGGCGCAATGCGGTCAGATGGCACGGTCACCGCAGGAATGTTCACGCCGGTCACGGCGGAAGTTGCGAAAAGCTCCGGCGCCGACAAGTCAAGATTGGTATAGCAGGCAGAGTTGGCAGGATCACAGGCGCTGCTATCGGCGATTCCCGTGGGATCGTGATGATCGTGCCCGCCATCGCCGTCATGACCGCCGTCGCTGCCACTGGAACCGCCGTCGCCGGAGCCGCTGGAGCTGCCATCACTTGTGCCGGAGCCGCTAGTGCCGCTGGTGCCGGAGCCGCTGGTAATGAATCGTGTGGCCGAATTAGTGCCGCGGACCCACCACAGGCCAGGGGTGCAGCTGTTGCCGTTTTGACCTGTACCGTCAGCTTTGCAGGAAGAATTCGCTTTGTCGACGATGTTCTTGCGGACCAGGTCTAAGGCTTGTTCGAGCTGTGCGCTGCCAGTTACGCTATCCGTAGCCAATGGTGCGATTGCGGAACAGCTGGCGGACGTGGCCAGAGCGCCATCCAGCGTATGGGGGCGGCCGTCAAGGGCGATTGCGGGAATGCCGGTGCTGCCCAGGACCGGCATAGCGCTGGCTGCTCCCATGGTGAGCGCGCCCGGAGGCCGGATGGAGGGCGCCACTACTTCAAAGCGCAGCAATTTACGTGACCCGTTCGGGCCGCCGGACTGTGCTGATGCGGCCAGGGAAGTCAACATGTATACCGTCTGCATCCCGTTGGCGTCGCAAGACGGATTTGCGCCGCCAGGGGAGAGCTGTTCTGCCTGGCCGTCCCAGCAAACCCTTGTATCCAGCGGTGCGGTGAGGCAAGACTGATCCACGCAATAGTTCGGCTGGACAGCGCGGTTCGTCTTCATGCTGATGCGGATCCACTTGTAGCCCAACGGAGTGCCCGCAGCCGCTGAATATTGCGCAGGCAGCATCCAGTTCGGCGTGCTTGGGACAACAGTGCACTTAGCATCGCCGGCGACAGCGCCGGAGTTGTAGTCGTGGCAAAGCTGATCATCGAAATACGGGCTGCCGGCGTCCGTGGGATCAACCGTTTCACCGCCGGCGGGATTCAGCACGTACAACACGCCGCCTGGATTGCCAGGAATGTCCTGAGGAAGAAGATCGGCCAGGCCGCCCGGAGAGCTCGAAGGATATTTGATCCGGTCCCGAATTTCCTCCAGCCCGGAGCGGGCCGCGTAATACGAGCGCAGGCTGCTGGCATAATTCGCGTCAATGCGCGTCTCAGTATCGGATGACAGCACCATGAACAGCCCGATGGCGGAGAGCAGCAAGAGTGCAAACAAAGCCAGCAACAACGCCATTCCGCGTTCTTTCCGTCCTTGCGTCTTGACCAAATTCTTCGCCATTTAGTAATTCAACCTCGAGGTTGCTGACATGGACGTGCGTGCGAAGCCGCCGCTTTCCGGATCGCGCTGGTTGGTGAGCAAACTAAGATTTATTTTCACCGTTTTGATTGCGGTGATCACATCTTTACCGGCCGGGGTGGAGATATCGACTCCGCTTCCCACGTCGACCGCGTTTCCGTTCTGGTCGTAGTACGCAAACAGGTCTTCGCCGGATTGGCCGGAGGCAGTCCCCGGGGGAAAGACGTGTTCGGTTTCCGTGTAGACCAGGCTGGTCGGCTGGCTGAAGGAGTCCGCGTCCACCTTGCCTACGGCGCTGCGCCTGACGCAGGGGCAATTGGGGTCGCCGGGATCGCTGGCCTTGTAATAAATATTCACGCTGTATACGTTGCCGTCATTGTTGACGTCGCCCTCCAGCAGGATCTGCGTGGGCGAAACCAGGACCAGCCCGGCAGCCACTTTTGAGGGGGATGACAGAGGATTGGAGTACATGCTGGCACTGGGATAGCCGGCCATATGCAGGTCGCGCACCGTCTGGTCCAGGAACTCCCGCGCCTGCTGGTTCAGGTCGAGTTTCATGGCTTCTGCGCTTGATTTCTTCTGCATGGCATTAATCTGTTCAAACACGGCGCCGGTTACGATGGCCAGAATGAGCAAGCTGATCAGCATTTCCAGCAGGGTATAACCCTGGGCGACTTTGTTTGTTGCGGTCACGCCAGCAGCCGGGTTGGGAGTGCGCTTCATGCTCAGAAGTCCCCCCTTCTCGAGTGCAGAGTGAACGGCAGGGTGAACTGCGCTGCCGCGGCCCCATTCCCAACGATTGGCTTGGCGCTTACCGTCACCATCTGAGTGGATAGCGGCGGCTCGGCATCAATCCTCCAGCGGATGTCATACGCCACCCCGGCTCCGGCGGAACACATGACATAACGCATGGAATAGCCCGGGAGAGGAGCCTGGGAAAAATTAACCGCACCCTTGAAGGCGCCACTGTCAATCAAGAGCGAACCGCCAGGGGCCGTCTCAATGGTGAAGGTGTTGCCGGCGCAGTCGGTCATCTTGGTCTGGGCTGCCGGTCCCACTGCCTTCTTCGGAATGGCCACAATCTTCTCCATGGTGCTTTCCGCCAGGGTTACCGCGGTGGTATGCAATTTGGACCGGCCATTGCTCGCCGTAGCCGCGGCAATCACCACAATTCCGCCGAGCAGACCCACAGCCAGCACGGCCATGGCGATCATCAATTCAATCAAGCTGAAGCCACGCGCCGTTTTTGCCGCCGTACGCTCCGGAATTTGTCCGCCCATATTCATATAGTGCTTTAAAACCACTGACCGTTTCCGTTGCCCGAAGGAATATAAACCCACGTCTTTACCCTGCCCGTGGGACTCACGGTCACGGCCGCATACATGATGTCGCTGCCCGAGCGCTGCAATTGCAGATGCTGGACCCAGCCTGAGGCCAGGCACGGAGAAGCAGCAGAGCTTCGCTGGCAGGGCAAGCCCCGGGCATTCCATGCCAACCCCGGCACTAGAACGTCCTGCTGGTTGTGCATGGCGGAGTTTTCTGTGTTGGCCACGGGGAAGTTCAGCTGGGAAGAATCCAATGGAACAGGCACGCCAAGATTGGTCAGGGTCACCTGCATGGGGAATGTGGTCACGGGCTCACTCGGGCCGCAGGTTCCGTCTCCATCCAGGTCTATGCACACCTTGGCCGGCTTGATTCCAGGAGGGGAAACCAGTACTTCATAGGAAGTATTGTCCTGAGTGGCACGGATTCGCGCATCCTGGTATGCGGCGGCGAGCTTCTGGGTGGCTCCTTTGAGGCGTGCACTGTCGATGGCCCGGTTGAGGCTGGGAATCGACAGCCCGCCCACGACCATAATGATCGTGACCACCACAAGTAATTCCGCCAGAGTGAATCCTGACTGTAAGGCAAGACCCTCCCCAGACTTGGCCGCAGACTTCACTGTTTGTTTACCATCCCCGCTTCAGCTTTGCGCTGAAAACTTACCCTGGGCCCGCAAACAACCGTCAACCTGAAACCCATGGATCCGAGATCAGCAAAATTCTGGCGTGGCGCGTCCAAAATTTACTCAGGATACAGGTGACTTTTGTGGCTGAACTTTTGTACCGAAACATACTAACCCAGCTGCTCGTTCCAATAGTGGAAATACGATGTAAGAATATGAATACAAAGCAATTATTTTTATTTTTGTCAGGTGAAAAAAACTTCAACTCATTTACATTTTTGACAGCATCCATAGGTCACACAGGTGCTGTGTCCTTATGGCCACTGTCCTCAGGGGCAATGACCCCATTGGGTTCAGCCAGGAACGAAGAGAAAGCGATTTTCGATTGCAATGGCTGACCTCACGTTAGTGACTCAATGACGTTACCGAAAATGATGCCAGTTACTTCCCGCCTTACCTGGAATGCGCTCTGCGAAAATTTGCCAGAAAAAGCCATCCAGTTCCATTTTGGAACTCGGTATTTTGGAATCTTCTCGGCCAAGGGCTCCCCGGACGAGGAAGCATGTTCGCCTGGGATCAACCGCGTCTCCAAAAACTCTGTAGGGTGGCTATGAGCCAGGTTGTTATAATCTGGTCGCTCTCCCCCTAAAGTATTTTGATGGAGGTCCCCCATGGTTTCCCGCATTCTTACTGCGCTAATCATTGTTCTTGGTCTATCGATCCTAAGTCCGGCACAGCAGACCGCATGCAAGACTGTAGAAATTCCAGTCGGAGTGATGAGTATGACCGGCGACGGCTTCCGCGGACTGGCGGCAGAAGACTTCATCGCCCACGTGCAGAAGAAGCAGGTAGCCGTCAAATCGCTTACCTATGACGACGGGCCGCGCCGTGTGCTCATTGTGCTGGATGCAAACAAGAAGCTTTCGCCGGATGCCCGCAAAGCCGAAGGCGAGATGGTGAGGACCATGATTGCGGCCGCCCGGCCCGAAGATACCTTTGCCCTGATACCCGCCCACGGGAATGGCAAACAGGTCAAGTTCACGCCGGACCGGTCTGCCATTACGCTGGAGCTTGGCTGGGATGGCGGAGGCAGCGACGGGAAAGAACTGGGAGTGCTCGATGCCGTGATGACCGGGATCGAATGGTTTGGCGCACCCCAGTCGGGCGATGCCATCGTTTTGATTGCAGCCGATACGGAAGGGAACCACAAAGCCAATGCCAAGCTAGTGGCTAAGGCCCTGGAAGAGCATCACATTCGCATGTTTGGCCTGGCGCTGGGCCCCGTTCAGACGAAAAGCAGTGTGGCCGGTGGAACCATGACCTCAACCACTTCGCAGGGGCTGGCCTATACCAAGCCGCTGGTGGGTGACGGTGTTTACAGCACCGGGGATGAGCATTTTTTCCCTTTGACCGCCAATAGCGGTGGTCTGGTGTTTGCCGCTATCAACACGGATACGCGCCGCAGCTACAGCATGAACGACGCCCGCGTGCTCCAGGAGATACGGCAAAAGGCCCTTGCCGTCTCAAAGATGATTTCAGCGTATTACCGGATGCAGATCGAGCCACCGCAACTGACGCATCCAGAAGCCTGGAGCCTGGAAGTCAACGAAGAGATTCGCAAGCATTCCCAGCCTATGGTTGTCCTCTATCCGGTTGAATTGGGGCCCTGTTAAAAAAGAGTTAAGCGCCGTTTTTTCGCCGCGGAAAGGAATGGAATGTCCTCGCCGCCGGCCTGTTCGCCGCCACCCGGCGGTGAGCGTCTGCAACCAGGGGAACTCCATGAAAGCCTCTATGGCTGTCCATCCCATGCTGCGTCCAAAGTCATGATTCTGCGCAAAATCCAGAGTGCAACTAATCCAGAGCCGCGGGTTTAATACCCCAGAGCAACAAAAGACCTTGGAGGGCACGAAAGGAGCAGTATTCAATGATTCGACGACACTTGATTCATCTGCTGGCACTGGCGGTACTCGGATTTGGTGTAACACTCAGGGCGCAAACGAGCGGCGCGACGGGGAGTGGCGCATCGGCGGCAAATCCCGATCTCAAGGAAGACCGGAAAGACGTGCGCAAAGACAAGCGCGATCTGCATGAGGACCGCAAAGACATCAACGCAGACAAACGCGATCTGAACAAGGACGTGGCTGACCGGAACAAAGACCGGCGCGATCTCAACAAGGACGAAAAAGATCTGGCCAAGGACCGCCGTGAACTTCACGAAGAAGTGAAAGAGGGCGATAAAGCGGGCGCCGCGAAGGAGCGGGCCGATATCCGCAAGGACAAGAAAGACATTGCCAGCGACAAGCGCGACCTGCGAGCCGATAACCGCGACATCCACAAAGACAAAAAAGACCTGCACGAGGACCGCAAGGATGCCCGCAAAGACAAGCGCGACATTCATCGCGACCGGCGTGACATCCATCGCGACAAGCACGGCAAGTAAATTTCTTTCTAAATGAAGCTAAGCCCCGGAGATCTTCTTCATGAGAAGATCCGCCGGGGCTTTTTCTGTTGTGCTGAAGAACGCCGCGCCATGGTTTGAGACGGCCGCGCGTCCGGGAGATCGCCTACTGCACGTGAATGGTCAGCGGCGTTTTGAAGACCACGCCGGTTGAATCCCACGCTTGCACCACCACCGAGTGAGTTCCGGTTGCTAGCGCCAGAGAAGTGTTCAGTGAACTGGCATTAGTGCTGAACTTGGAGACGTTGTCGACGTAAATCCGCATCGCCGTGATCGGATGAGTTGATTTGGCCGCCGCGGTGAAATGCACTGGCGAAGCAACAGTGGCGCCGGGGGCGGGCGAACAAACCGTCACCCCAATCGCGCCCGCTGTGCAGCCGGAAGGCGGCGGCGTTGGTGTAGGGGTCGGAGTCGGGCTGGCGCTTGTACTGAGATAGAAGTTCATCTGCGTCGAGAGGCTGTCACTCACTGTCTCGCTTCTGGTGCTCGTGTTCCAGCCGGCGCCCGACGCTGTAACTGAGTGGCTTCCCGGCGGCAGAGAAAGGCGGTACGTCCCATCCGTGGCCGAAGTGGTGGAGGCGCTCCCGGCGCTCACCTTGATGCCGGCGATCGCCGCGCAGGTTGATTGCCTGCGGACCTTGCCGGCGATGCTTCCCGTTCCGCTGTTGGGGAAATTGTTGTGGTGAATGATGGTGAACTGGTTGAGAGCGTCCGTCATGCTCTGGTTCAGGAACGGCGAAAAAGTTCTTACCGAGATGGTATTGCTGGTTGGATGAAACGTCAGGATTCGCAGCCAGCCGTTGCCCCCGTTGGGAAAATCCTGATAGTCGGCGAAGAGCTGATTCACCAGGTTTTTGTTGTCGCCCACATCGGACCGGCGCGAGGCGGGGCCGCTGGTGAAGTGGCCGCTCAAAACCATGATGACGTTGGCATGCTTGCGCAGCCGTGTCCATGTCTCCTGCCCGGTGGCATTGCCGGCGGGCATGTCCTGGTCGTCGCATTGGTCTTCACGGTTGCCGGCCTTCTGGAGGAAGGCATGGGAAACCACAATGGCCTCTTTGTCTGGATTGGCTGAGAGTATTGACTCAGCCCAATCCAGTGAAGCGCTGGTGGGGCGGAATTCCAGGTTCAGGAAAAGGAACTGCTGGCCGTTGATGGTGACCACGGCGTAGGAGTTGGCGTTGCTTCCCGCGGGAAAATTGCCCTTAAAGAATGCCTTGCCGGCGTAGCGCCCGGGGCCGAACCTCTGATTGAATCCGGAAAGATCTCGGCTGACTTTAGGATTGAAGCCGTTGTAGTCGTGATTGCCGATCGCTGGCAGGTACGGTATGCCGGCATTGTCCAGGAGGCGGAAGGCGGCGTCAAGGTTTTGCATCTGCGCGGTCGAGGCGCCGTCATTTATGTTATCGCCCACTGTCAGCACCATCTGAATATTCTGTGCCTGCCGGTTGTTGACGATCCATTGCATTTGGCTGTTGAGCACCTGGGGAAAGAACTGGGTTTCATTTTGCGGATCAGGGAAAACAACGACGGTGAAGTCGGGTGCGGTCACCTGCGCTGCGATTCTGGGTGGGAATGTCCAGCAAGTAACGAAGAAAAAGATGAGTATGGCGATCAATAAGAACGGTTGATGTTTACCAAGAGAATCAACAAGCCCTTCTGTTTTGTGGCGAGATTGGATCCTGCTAGTGGTGGCGGCACCGGGAAATTTCATGGCGCATCTCCTTACTTAGTTCCAGCTTACGAGACGGCCAGGGTTCCAGATATGACATATATCACCAGCGGATACTTAGTCCCTCCTCTTGTATCCAAAGCTCCAGGCATAAAAAAAGAAGGCCTCGATTCGGGGCCTTCTTTGCTTTTAGCTGGCTATGGTCTATTGCACGTGAATGGTCAGCGGCGTCTTGAAAACCGCGCCGGACGAGTCCCAGGCCTGCACCACGACCGAGCGAGTTCCGGTCGCAAGCGCAAGAGAGGTGTCCAGAGAACTGGAGCTGGTGCTGAATTTGGAGACGCTGTCCACGTAAATCCGCATCGCCGTGATCGGATGCGTTGATTTGGCCGCCGCTCTAAAGCGTACGGGAGACGTCAAAGTGCTTCCCCCGGCAGGAGAGCATACGGTGACCCCAGTGGTGCTCGCAGTACACGCGGAAGTTCCAGGAGCAGGCGTAGGTGTGGGAGTCGGCGTTGGCGTAGGAGTCGGTGCCGGAGTAGGAGCGGAGCCGGCGAAGATGTCAGCCATGTCTTTCGCGTTTGCGGCTGCTCCCGGATAGGTGTTAACGCCGATCGCGTCCATCACCGTGCGCAACAGGTTCTGGTGCTGGTAAAGAGTTGTGGATTTGAATCCCTTTTTTACGCCTGGTCCAACCACGACAGCGGCCACGTGTCCGCCACCGTGGGTGGCATCACTGGTAAGAGCTTCGTCAAAGAGGATGATGAGTATGCCATCCTGCTGAAATGCCGGATTGCTCAACAGCGGAGCAATATGGGACTGCAACCAGCTGTCGGCCTGGGCCAGCGTGCCATTGTGGGCGTCATTGTTCAAGTTAGGGACAATAAAAGAAAAATTGGGCAAGCGATTATTGTTTAGATCGTTTGCAAACTGGGTGAAGGGAACCAGATTCAACTTTTCCACGCTGCTGTTTCGCACATCGGAAAAATACGCAAACGGATTGTGATGCCGGACGTAACTGCCGGTATCGCCTCCGGTATATCCAACCGAGGGCAGGCCCTCAGCGTAACTCTTCCATGTTTTGCCCGCTGTGAGCATGTGGCGGACGATGTTGTCCGCGGAGACGGTGGTCGAATACCCATCGTTGTTTGTGATGATCTGGCCGGTGCTCATCATGAAGTAATTGCCGATGGAAGGATGCGTGTTGGCGTAGTACTGCGTTGCCAGCGCATTCTTGGTAGCCAGGCTGTTGAGATAGGGCATGGCCGTATTGCCAATGACGCTGGAGTACCCGTGGTTTTCTTCAAGCACAACCACTACGTGATTTGATTTCGGCACCTGGGCAAGAAGTGCTCCGGGCAGGATCAGCAGAAAAACAGACAAAAATATTTGCCTGGTAAAAAACAGCTTCTTCACTAAAGCTCCTGGGGGACTGGGATTTTCGACGTTGAGGCTAGGCTATGGACGCATCTACTCTGCCTGAATAGGAGTAAGCCCTTAACTTGGCGGCGAAAGGGACTGACAGCGCTTAATCCCAGTGGGGGATATTGGGCTACTTGGCTCCAGCGCGAGCGCGTGGGGGCCGAGGACGGCGAGAGGGCAGCCAAGTGCCAAGACGTTTTTCGCGGATCAGCTCTTGAATGAAATCGACGGGGTCCGCTGAAACAAATCCCCCAGGGCATTGGCCTGCGCTTCAATCTGCGCGCGGACCGTCTTATTGATCCGCTTGAACAGCTCAATCGCGATGTCAATTTGCCGGCTTGAAATTTGATAGCTCCACACGCCGGCGATCTCGCCATCGATGAGCACTACCGGAGAGATCCATCCCTGATTGCGATAAACGCGTTTGTAATGTTGTGCTTCCAGAAAATGGTCTTTGAACGAGTGCGCCAGCAGGTAAACATCGAAGTAGGGAAGCAAATGGACGGAGCTGATGCCGGCAGGATTCGCGCGCAGGGCTTTTATGTCTTCCCGCAAGATCAGCAGGCCGTCTTGTTCGACGAGTTCGACATCAAGCAGGGGCCGAAGGGCGCGCACTTCCACCATGGAGATGCCGGACCAATGCGCAAAATCCTTGAGCGTCGCAGGACTGTAGGCGTGCAGATACCTGCGAAACAATTCCTTTTGCGCCTGAACTTCATCCATCTGTGACTGCCGGTGAAGCCAGTGATCGGTGCGGATGAACGTGGCCTGATTGCCCTCACCCGGGCCATAGCAGATATGGCCTTCCGCAATCGGCAACCGAACCATGCTCCAGGATTCCTCCATCCAGGCGCGGACGCGTTTGCTGACCTTCGGCCGCACCGCGGCGGTGATCGCCAGACGCGGAGCCGGTCCGGCGTTGAGAACGTCCAGAATCAAGGCGCTCAGCCCTTCCGCTTCTTCCGGGGTGATTTTGAACTTTGCCATGCGCACCAGCACGGTCCTGACACGTGTGCTCTTCTGCGCGGCAATATAGAGCGGGAACTCATCCGCGGGGACAAGATGGAGCGTCTGGCGCATCAGGGTGGTCTTCACCAGCGATCGCGTCTTCCATAACGCGTCATTCACGGCCGCGGGAGTGATGGCATGGTTGCGCGCCCAAAGCTGAAGCTGCGCCGCGGACATGATCTGCGCCTGCACGCCGCAGACATCGCGGCAGATCGTGACCAGGTCTTTCGATGACCGATCGAGCAAATGGTGGCGTTGCAGACGGAATGCGTGGATTTGTGCGGGAGAGAAGGACCCGGTCTCGCCGCTGCTGGAAGAGGTGCGCGCTTTTTTCATTGAGCCCTGTGTGCCCTGCGACAGATAAGGCAATGAACCTTCACGGTAAACACCATAACTGGTGTTTTATTGCTCAGGAGTCCACAAGCCCCGGCCCCGCATCCCACGAAAGAGGATTTCCACACGTGACCCCAAAAAAAGTCCTTGACAGGCAACTGTTTAGGCGTAGGATGTGGTCTAAAGTGGTTGAAAGTGGTAAAACATAGGTTCGATTAAGGGGTCAGTGGTCCAAAGTAGACAGAAGGGTAAATGAACCTGAAAAACCCCAAAATTGCGGCGGCACAGCCAGAAAGAAACCTAGATATTACCGTTTTCGCCTCCTTATTACCGGTTGTAGCCGGGATCGCAGTCAGAAAGAACAATGTTTCGCGGCAACCATCCAACTCGGGTCGACGAGAAGGGACGTTTAAAGGTCCCCGCGGAATTCAAGCGCCTGATCGACGAGAAGTACGGCGCCCAATTTTACATCACATCGCTCGATGGGAAGGTTGCTCAAGTGTATCCCTTCGAGGAGTGGCAGCGGATCGAGGAAAAGCTGGCGCGGCTATCCAACTTCAATCCGACCAAGAAGAAATTCTTGAATCGCACGAATTATTACGGCCAGCTGGTGGAGATCGATGGGCAAGGCCGGCTACTGATACCGGCGCTGCTCAGGGACTCAGCCGCCATCAAGGGCGAAGTGGCTGTGGTCGGCAATTTGACGTACCTCGAAGTGCAGAGCATCGAGGCATACAAGAAGGACATAGAAGAGAACCCGTTTACGTCTGACGATGAGAAGACTCTCGACGAACTGGGCATCTAGTGGCGGAAGAGGATTCAGGTTTGGACAAAGCCCCCGAGGGGGCGCATGGCGGTGGGGAAGCTGGCCATGTTTCAGTTCTTTTAAAAGAAGCGATCGACTTTTTGGCAATCCGGCGCGGCGGCACCTATATCGACGCGACCCTGGGGTTGGGCGGGCACAGTTTCGAAATCGCAAAGCGCCTCGGCCCACAGGGGCATTTGATTGGCTTCGATAAAGATACCAATGCGATCGAACTGGCGCGGCAGAGGTTATCCCGGATCGGAGGTGATGACCGTCCGAAGATCACCCTGCTGCACGGCTCTTACGCCGAGGTCCCCCAGCATGTCCCGCCGGCCAGCGCCGACGGGCTGCTGGCGGACCTGGGCGTGAGTTCGCTGCAGTTCGGCGACGCGGCGCGCGGATTCAGTTTTCAGGCGGAAGGGCCGCTCGACATGCGGATGGACCCGCAGGGCGAGCGCACCGCCGATCAAGTGGTAAACCGCATGCGCGAAGAAGACCTCGCGAATGTGATTTACAAATTCGGTGAGGAAAGGAGGTCGCGGAGAATCGCCAGAGCCATTGTCCGGGCGCGGCCGATAAGAAGTACCGCTCATCTGGCACAAGTCATATCGGCTGCGCTCCGGTCAATGAAACACGGAGCTCATGAAAGGATTCATCCCGCGACGCTTACTTTCCAAGCAATCCGAATCTTCGTAAACCGCGAGTTGGACGACCTGAAGGCGCTGCTGACGGCGGCGCCGCAGGTACTGAAGAAGGGAGGCAGGCTGGTGGTGATCAGCTTCCACTCCCTGGAAGACCGCATGGTGAAAGATGCCGTGCGGGACGGCGCAAAAGCCGGCATCTATGGCGTTCTTACCAAGAAGCCGGTGATCGCGACGGAAGAAGAGATCGATCGCAATCCACGGTCGCGCAGCGCGAAACTGCGGGCCGCGGAACGCATATAGGTTTGGTTGTGCCTGGCCGTGGTAGGCAGGCGTAACAAAAGGTTTCCGGGGAGGCACTGCCTTCCTCCTACTTGGGCGAAAACTTCACCTTCAACGAACGGTGCCGCCCCGGAATAAAAGGTCCCTCGAGAAAAGCAGAGGAGCATGACGATGTTTCAAGGAACAACGATTGAAGAGCTGATCAACAGCGTGGTGCGTGCGGAAGAGCACGCCCGCGAACAGGAAAAGATACAGATTTCGGCGCTGGAGCGCCAATATCCGCTGCGCCGCTTTGAATGGCGCCAGGAAATGGTTGAGGTAGCGTAAATGGCCGCGACGGCAATGCACATCACAGGAATGATCACGCCGGTGGACGCGCGCACCCCGGTGCGCCGGAGCGTGGCCGGCATCACGCCGGAATTCTACTTTCAGAAGATGATCGATAATTCCCGGCTGGTCAAGGTCAGCGATCCGCAACGCCGGCGCGAGATAAGAATGTTTTCCGCCAGCGTGGCCACCCTGTTCCTGGTGATGATGTTTTATGCCTGGCAGCACTTCAGCTCCATCGAATACGGCTACCGCATTGAAGCGCAGAAGTCCGAGCGCGAGCGCCTGGTGGAAGTGAACCGCACGCTCAAGCTGGAAGCCGCTTCGCTGCGCGACCCGGGCCGCATCGATACGCTGGCGCGGCAGATGGGACTTGAATCGCCGCAGCCAGGACAGGTGATCCGCCTGGACGCGGACGACGCCGGCGCTCCGGTCATCGCGCAGGCATCGCCCGTGGCAGTCATCGCGGCGCAATAAGTTTTGGTTGGTGAACCTTGCTTCGGTGATTTCCGGGGCTTGATGGCGACCCTGGAAAAACAGCCGGGGCCGTCATTTTTTTATGTCGCTTCGCTCCAACCGCTTCGGTGCTCTCTTCGAGCGGAGGTCTTTCTGCACTTGAGGCTAGCAGCTCGCCGCGCAAGTCGGGCTCGCTGCTTAATTTTTTGTCGCTGCGCTCCACACCGCTTAAGAGCGTCGCCAACTTGAGATTGTCATGCGCCTGGAACGGCGGACTCGCCGCGCAAGTCGGGCTCGCCCGCTTTTATTTGGTTGAAAAAAGTTTGAACTAGCTCATAGCGTCAGCATTAAGGCGACCACGTCGGGAAAAATGGCACAAAACAACCAAATCGCCAATAAGCGGTTATACATCCTTGCCGGCTTCCTTCTATTCTGGTTTTTTGTGATTTGCGGGCGGCTGGTGTGGCTGCAGGTGGTCAACTACGGCGACTACGAACAGCGCGCAGCGAAGCAGCAGCAGCGCAGCATTGAGGTCTCGCCGGTTCGCGGCAATATCTATGACCGCCGCGGCAATGAACTGGCGATGACGGTTAGCGTGGACTCGGTTTTCGCCGTGCCCTCTGAAGTGCCTGATGTCCACTCCGCCGCGCAGGTCCTGGGCCGGGTGCTCAAGGCCGATTCCGTCGAGATCGAGAGCCGCATGCGCGGATCGCGCGCCTTTGCCTGGGTAGCGCGCAAGATTGACAACGCGACCAGCGCTCGCGTCCGCGCGCTGAACCTCAAAGGCATTTACTTCCAGAAAGAATCCAAGCGGTTTTATCCCAAGGGCGAACTGGCGGCGCAGGTCCTGGGTTATGTGGGGCTGGACGATGAAGGACTGGGCGGCGTGGAGCGCGAGTTCGAGCCCAAGCTGACGGGCAAGCCGGGCAAGATGCTGATCACCATGGACAACAAGCGGCGCTGGCTGGGCCGTGTGGAGAAGAACCCTGACCCGGGTGAAAATTTGGTTCTTACTCTCGACGAAAAAATCCAGTACATCGCGGAGCGCGAGCTGGCCCGCGCGATTTCGGAAACGCAAGCCGAAGCTGGCACGGTGATTGTGCAGAACCCGCATACCGGAGAGGTGCTGGCGCTGGCCAACTGGCCTACTTTCAATCCAAATATCTTTAACAAGGTCAATCCGCAGGCGCTCAAGAACCGCGCCGTGAGTGACATCTACGAGCCAGGATCGACCTTCAAGGTCGTTACGCTGGCGGCGGCGCTGGAAGAGAAGATCACGAATCCAGACGAGGTGATCGACTGCCAGATGGGCTCAATCGTGGTGAACGGGCTGCGCATCCACGATCATCATCCATACGCAGGGCTCACGGTAACGCAGATACTGGAGCATTCAAGCGACGTGGGCGCCATCAAGATCGCGTTGCGGCTCGGTGAAGAGAGGTTTGACCGCTACATCCGCGTGTTTGGCTTTGGCGCGCAGACACGGATCGAGTTGCCGGGAGAGACCCGTGGCATGACCAAGCCGGTGAGCCGCTGGTCGAAAGTAAGCATCGGCGCGATTTCCATGGGGCAGGAGATTGGCGTCTCGCCGGTGCAATTGGCGTCCATGGCTTCCATTATCGCCAACGATGGACTTTATGTCCCGCCGCGGATCGTTGCCGGGACCACGCCGCCCCGCAGCACGCCGCAGTTGATCGCATTTCATCCCGCGCTGGGCAGGCGCGTGATCTCCCCCCTCACGGCGGCGCAGATGAAACACATGATGGAAGGCGTGGTGCTGCGCGGAACAGGGAAGAAGGCGATCCTGGACGGCTACACTTCAGCCGGCAAGACAGGCACGGCACAGAAGATCGACGCAACCGGGCGGTATTCTCATCGTCAGCACATTGCTTCGTTCGCCGGCTTCGCGCCGGTAAACAATCCGGCAGTGACCGTGTTGGTGGTGCTGGATTCCCCGGCCGGCGGATATCCCAAGGATGGCGGCGGGGAAGCTGCTGCTCCGGTTTTTGCGCGCATCACGCAGCAGGTACTGGCCTACATGAATGTGCCGCACGACGTTGAAGTGCAGGACCCCAGACGCATGTACCTGCGCGCGCACGCGAAAGAGGATGAAGTATTTGAAGGCGCGCCGGATTATATTGCCAGCGCGCAGGAGCACGTGGATAGTCCAGCGCAGGTTCCCGCGCCGGCGCCTGCACCGACTACACCTGCAGTGCAGAATGCGCAGTTGAGGACGGTAGCCAACAGCAAACCCGAGTCACAACCGGCGGCTCGGCCGAAGGAAAACGTGCTGCGCCCTGCAACGGTGCAGCAGGCAAGCATGAAGGCTCCCGAACAGCCGCGCGGAACCGTTGTGCTGGACGTGGCCGGCGGGGTGCTGGTCCCTGATTTCCGCGGGAAGTCGTTGCGCACTGCGCTGGAGGAGGCGGAGTCGGCGGGAATTGAACTTGATGTAAGCGGGAGTGGCGTTGGGCGCGATCAGTCGCCAGCCGCAGGATCGAGAATTCCTCCGGGCGGGCATGTGAGCGTTGTTTTCGCACGCTAGGAATCGCCGCAGATTTGCGCAGATGGGCGCAGATGAAATTCATGCGTGGGAATATTTGTGAAGCGGCGAGGCCGACTCGCGCGCCGAGCCGCCAGTCTCAAGCGCAGAGGAATTATCGGTGCGGAGAAGACTCTAGAGCGGTTTGGAGCGAAGCGACAGAAATTAGATAAACATTTCTTCGTCTTCCACGCTCTCCCCGTTGGTCCTTTGGCGCGACCGGTTGGATTTGAAGAAGGCCAGACCGGCGTTGAGAGCAGTAACGATGGCGCGGACGCGCCGCATGGGTGAGAAAACTTTGTGCTGCAGGAGTTCAGAAGTAGCTTCAACTTTATGGGCGGTGTTGATGATGAATTCATCCAGGCGGGCCGCCTGCATGCGCGCGCGTTCCACGATTTCTCCGGTGGCTTCGCCGACCTGGGCCACGTGAGCGCGGACGGAAGCCGAGGTTTCGGCCAGGTTCGCGGTGATTTCGGCAATCTTGGGCTGCGCGTCCTCAAGGATGGCGGCGGCAGAGGCCAGCACCGGAGCAGCCTGTTGTTCCAGCCTGCCGGCGATGCCTTCCATACGCTCTGAGGTCTGCCGCAGCCCCTTGTACAACGCAAATAAGACCACCATTTGCAAGACAATGGCGACCGCGGCGACGACCACAAAGATTGTGATGATGGTATTGTCCACTTGAGCAGAGCTCCTTAGGAGCCTTTCTTGCCCTCGCCCGCGGCCTCACGATAGGCCTGGCGAGTAGCGTCAATGGCGGAGCTGATCTGCTCCTTCTTCTGGGTTACGACTTCCTTGCCGCGGTCGACCCACTGGCTCACGGTCTCGCGCGCGTCGCGGCCGCGGTTCTTCAGGTATTCAGAGCCTTCCTGCGCGGTGTTCTTGATGGCCTCGCGGGTTTCGCGCCCGGAGCGGGGAGCATAAAGCACGCCCATCAGCGCGCCAAAGCCAAGTCCGGCCAGGAACCACAGGAAACTATTACTGTTATCTCTATCCGACATCAGAAGACCTCCACAAGCTAGCGATGTTATCACCCGGCCTTTGTGCATTACAAATTCACGAAAGGCCAATGACACTCGCCGCGATTGGCCGTCACGGTAAGAACGTTGGTATTTACAAGCTCTTTACACCACATTGCCTGCCATTTTACCCAGCCTCTACGTGAACCATGTTCAGATGAATGCATCACGTATCACGGAGGTGAAAAGGAATGACAGCACCGATCCAGGCGATGTTGGGAAGTGAAGCAGCGCAGGCGCCATTGCAAGGAACGGGCCTGAAGCGGATCAGGACAGTAGTGGTCGACGATTCGCCAACGTTTCTGCAGGTGGCTTGCGAGCTTCTTGAACTCGATCCGGTCATCGACCTGGTGGCGCGGGCGGGAAAGGGCGGAGAAGCGATTGAGACGGTGCTCAAGCTGCAACCGGACCTGGTCCTGATGGACGTTCACATGCCCTATCTTGACGGCCTGACGCTGGCATGGTTTTTCGCGCGGCGGTTTCCTTCGTCGCGAGTGGTCCTCATGTCCGCCGACAAGTCGCCGGAGCTGCGGGAGGCCTGCGAAACAGCGGGCGCATTCGACTTTGTCCACAAAGAAAATTTTCGAGAAGAGTTCGGCACCGTCTTACAACGCGTGTGCGTTAATTCATTGGCAATTCATACATAAGCAAGTTGATCGGATTTATTTCATAGATTTACCAAGCGAGCATTTCACGGAGAAACGATCCCATGAGAACAACCTTGAAAGTAGTCGCATTGTTAGCCTTGACGAGCGTATTCGCCACGGCGCAACGCCGGACCCCGCCTGATCCAGCGCAAATGGTCCAGCACCGGGTGGATTTTCTGACCAGGCATCTGTCGCTGAGCGCGCAGCAGCAGCAACAGGCAACCAGTATTTTCACCGAAGCAGCCAGCGGCGCGAAGTCTATCCACGAGCAGATGCGCACGGCGCACCAGAACCTGCAAGCGGCGGTCGAAAAGAATGACACGGCGGCGATTGAACAGAGTTCCAACACTATCGGCAACCTGATGGCACAGATGACTGCGGCCCATGCCAAGGCGGACGCCGCGTTCTATCAGACGCTGACGCCGGATCAGCAAACCAAGATGAAGGAGTTGGAAGCCCATCATGGACCGGGCATGCGCGGACACGGCGGTCTGGGCAGGCCAGGGCCGGGCGGTCCGCCGCCAGGGGCTTTCCTCCGGTAGCGGGGCGCAGCCAACGAGGACAGGCGGGCCTGGTTTTTTCCTTAATTTTTTCCAGGTCTGCCTGTCTTTGCGCAGACAAATGGTTGATGCGCTCAGAGCTCATAGCTCCGGGGCCTGGGCTACTTTACAACAACTTTACAGTCCCTTAGCAGGTTGTTTACCCGCACCGGATGCAGGTCTGTCTAAGCTTTTATATAAGCCAAAGGGTGTCTTTATGTCGGTGGGAACGGTAACACTGAGTACAGCAAGCCGTAAACCGGCCCCCGCGCCGTCCGGCAAAAAGCGAACGCTGGTGGTCGACGACTCGGCGACGATTCTGCACGCGATCTGCACGCTGCTGGAGCATCATGAGATCGTCGAAATTGCAGGCAGAGCGGAGGGCGGGCAGGAGGCAATCGATGCCGTCCTGGAACTCAAGCCGGAACTGGTGCTGATGGATGCGGACATGCCGGGAATGAGCGGGCTCAGGACGGCGCTTTTGCTTTCACAAATGCAGCCGGAAACCAGGATCGTCCTGATGTCGATGGATACCAGCAGGCAGTTTCGCGCCGCCTGCGCCGGATGCGGCGCGAACGCTGTGATCTACAAACCCAAATTCTTGCGGGAGCTCAGCGCCCTGCTGCAACGCCCTTTGCGAGGGACCAAGTTCGCCGCTCGCGTATAGGCGGTAAGTTTTCCAGGATAGACTGGGCGGACACTATAATGAATGAGGACCGGGCCGATGTTTTCCCTCAAGACCGTGCGATAGCGGCGCATCCAACATCCCCCAGTTTGCATTGATGATCAAGCCACAACTCAAAGAACGGCTCCTTCGATGGCTCGCCGTGCCGGCGCTGGCAGCGGTGTTGACAGGGCTTGCGGTCCTGCAGTATCGCTGGAGCGGCCAGGTGAGCGAGGCGACCCTGGCGCAGATGCAATCCAATCTGCACATCTCCCTGATGGGCTTCCGCCAGGACTTTGCCCGGGAGCTGGGCTCGGTGGCGGTGGAGATCAGGACCGTTGTGGATGGCTCCAGCACAATCAAGCCGGCGGAACTGAAAGAGCAATTTCATCATTGGCAGCAGACCGCGGCCCATCCCAACCTGGTTTCACATATCTATCTTTGGCAGGACCCGGCGCACCAGCAGCCACTGCGGTTTGATCCCGCCAGCGACCAGTTTGAACGCGTGCCATGGCCGGCTGAATTTGACCAGATGCAAGCACGGCTACGGGAGATTACGTCGGCATTTCATCCGCAGGCCGGGAACCCCGAGGGTCAGAACAGGCGACGGGGAGGCCGCCGTCCCGGCTTTGGTCCGTCGCGCGATTCCGCCGATCACCGCGGGGCTCCACGCGGCAGGAGACCGGGAATGCGTGGGCGTCTTGCTGACGCGCTCATGCCCTGGGCGATCGATCAATCGATCCCGGCGCTTTCCTACCCGGTGCGGGGGCACACGCCCGCGGGCGAGCCGACATCCCGGGCTGAGGTCACGTGGCTCATCATCCAGTTGAACCCGAGCGTGCTGGCAAAAGAGATCTTTCCCGAACTGGCGCAAAAGTATTTTCGCGGCTCTTCCGGGATGGAATATCACGTGGCTGTGCGCGGCGCCGGCAAAGATGGCGAGCACGTCCTTTATCCCTCTGTCATTTATTCCTCAGACCCGGGATTTGGCGAAGACAGCAGTTTGCCGGTGGATGCCACGTTGAACCTCATTGGTCCTCCGTTTGGTCATGGCGGACCTCCGGACGCGGGGCAGGACTTTTTTGCCGCTCCCATGCGGCCGATGCCGGGGGATCGCGGCCAGTCACCGGATGATCGGCGCCTTGCCGCGCTGGAGCGGATGCCCAGGTTCGAGCCGTTTCGCTACGCCGATAACCATGGCGTCTGGCAGATTACCGCCAAGCACAGAAGCGGTTCGGTGGAAGCGGCGGTGAGCGCGTTGCGACGGCGGAACCTGATGGCGAGTTTTGGCGTGCTGTCCGTACTGGCGCTCACGATGGGGTTGATCCTGATGGCAAGCCAGCAAGCGCGCAGGCTGGCGCGATTGCAGATGGACTTTGTAGCCGGGATCTCACACGAGCTGAGAACGCCACTGGCGGTGATTTCTTCGGCCGCGGAGAACATCGCCCACGGCGTGGTGGAAGACAAGCAACAACTGGTGCGCTACGGCAACACCATCGTCAAGCAAAGCCGGCAGCTCACGCAACTGGTGGAGCAGGTCTTGTTGTTCGCATCCTCACAGCAGGCGCAGCGGCGATACGGACTGGGCCCGGTGAATATTTCTGAGGCCGTCGAGGCTGCGCTGGAGGGCACAAGCGCCATGGTGGCCGCGGCCGGGTTCGCGGTGGAGCGCCAGGTGGAAGCAGGATTACCGCCGGTGAATGCCGACTTCACCGCACTGGTGCGAAGCCTGCAAAACCTGATCACCAACGCGGTGAAGTATGGCGGGGACAACCGCTGGTTGCGGGTTTCAGCATCCGCGGTCAAAGATAAGGGCCGGACCGAGGAAGTAGTGCTGGCGGTTGAGGACCGGGGAATCGGTATCAGCAAACCCGAAATCAAACACATTTTCGAACCTTTCTACCGCAGCCCGGCGGTGACTGAATCCGGAATTCACGGCACTGGGCTGGGCCTGCCGCTGGCCCGGACCATCGTGGAGGCCATGGGGGGCCGGCTCACGGCCCAGAGCGAACTGGGCAAAGGAAGTTCTTTTGCCATCCATCTTCCCGTGGCGGAGGAGCGAGGCCTCAAAGAAACACAGCGCGCGGCAGACAAGCCTGCCAGCGCCGAGCCGGGTTTCTCTTCATGACCGAGCGCATCTTGCTGGTGGAAGACGAAGAAGACCTGCGCATGACGCTCTCCGACCGCCTCAAGGCCGAAGGATACGAGCTGGAGACCGCGGCCGATGGAGAGCAGGGATTGCGGAAAGCGGTTGAGGGCGCTTATGACCTCATCGTGCTGGACGTGATGCTGCCGAAGAAGAACGGTTTTGATGTTTGCCGTGATGTGCGAAAGGCTGGGGTCGTGACGCCCATCGTGATGCTCACAGCCCGCGGCCAGCTGGTGGATAAGGTGCTCGGACTGAAAATCGGAGCCGACGACTATCTCACCAAACCCTTTGAGGTGCTGGAACTGCTGGCGCGCATTGAGGCGCACATCCGGCGCGGAGCGGTGCAGCCGAAAGACGCGGACGTGCTGCAATTCGGGCCGCTCCGAATTGACCTGAAAGGTACAACCGTCTATCGCAACGGAAAAGTTGTGCCGCTTTCCGCGCGCGAATTCCGCCTGCTGCGTTACTTCGCGCAAAACCCCGGCACCACGCTGTCACGCGAGGTTCTGCTTAAAGAGGTCTGGGGATATAACGAAGACACGTTTACGCGCACCGTCGACGTGCACGTGGGAAGCCTGCGCCAGAAGTTGGAGAAAGACCCCAAGCAGCCAGCCATGATTATTACGGTCCCTGGGTTGGGATACAAGTTTGTGGCCTGAACGTTCCCCATTCGTCCCCTGGTAAATTCCGCGTTGCATCGATGTAAAAAACCTGTAAAGCCTATGGACTTCGGCCGCTGTGAGCGTGAAAATCCGCTCCATGCCTCAAGAGTTATGCCCGCGGGGAAAAGAGCTTTTGTCGAAAGCCACCCTGGCGGACGATGTGTTCAAATCCCGGCTGCTCGATTTTTTTGCCAGCGCCAAGAAAGACGAACAGGAAATGAAGCAGATTGAAGCGCTGGGCGAGCGCCACCGTGAAGCCGACGAGGCCTTTCACCGGCACAAGAGATTTTGCGCCGTCTGCGCTGACCTGCACGTGGTCTCACGCTACGTGGCGGCGGACTAACTACCAGGACCAGAAAAGTCGCTAAAGACCAAGCGGAGCATCAGCGCGCGGGCGTCACATCGGCCACCGGCAGGTCCCAGTGCGCCAGCAGGATCTCAAGGCGCCGCTGCTCTTCGCGCTTGTAAGTCTCCTGGTCCGGCCAGAGCTGGCGGATCATGGACTCTTCGTCGGGATTTGCCGTGGTCGCCGCGGTGGAGTTCTTGAAGCGGATGGTCACGCGATAGTCCCAGCGCGCGTCTTCCGTCATGTGGTTGGACGGCGTCTCAATCTTTACCGACAGCATGCGGCCGCTCTCCACTTCTTTCTTAAGCAGCGGATAGTGGTTCTTGAGGAAGAGCTGCAGGAACTCCTGCTGGCGCCCCCACTGGACTTTGTAGTAGTACTCCATCGTGTAAGGCTGGCCGGTCCCGCCCTGCGGTGGAGCGCCCTGGGCAGCGAGCGGTAGCGTAGACACCAAGAGGAACAGCGCGAGCAGCACGTTTTTCATGGATTCTCCATTCGTGGCGCGAAGCAGAATCTTAATCAATCTCGGGCTAAATCCAAACAGGGGAGTATCGCAAAAGGCTGGTGTGATCTGGCTGGCGGCGGGCGCCGCCAGCCATGTTGGTCTCCTTCTTAGAACGTTCCGTCTTAAAATGTTCCGTCGAAAGCCGCGAACAGGCCCTTTCCTGTAGCCTGGCGCGCGATCGTACCGAGAGCAGTGAAGGAGTTAGGCGCAGCGTTGACGCAAGCGCCAAGGCAGCCATCCGCGTAGCCCACCAGAACGCGTCCTTGCTTGTCCACGGTGGCGTCGATGAAGTCCAGCAGATTGCGGTCATTGCCGCAGGTGGTTCCACCCAGGCAAATCGACCCACGCTGGACGGGATCATTGGGCGTTGCATCCACCAGGGTCCAGGTCGCTCCGCCATCATAGGTGTGAGCGACGTACAGGTGCCAAACACCGGTAAAGCTGGCTGTGTCCTGCGCGTTGCCTCCCGTGGGGGTGCCAAGAAAAGCGAGGGCGGCGCGGTTGCCGTCGCCGGCGACCATGGCGGGAAAGGCCACGTTCTGAATGCCCAGCGCCGCTCCTGCATCGGCGATGTTGCTCCAGGTAGCGCCGTGGTCGTGCGAGACCGCGACCATGGGATGTCCGCTGGCGCTGTGCCACCCGAGATATACCGTATTATCGGCAGCCACAGCGACCGAAGGATCGCTATCGCCGGAAGTGCTGCCGGGCACAAGATTGACGGTCCACGTCAATCCGTTATCGCGGGAAGAAATGACCGCGGCGTTTCCGTTGCCGCAATTCCTGTTGGGAACATAAGCCGTGCCGTCGGGTCCGACTTTTATATGCCCATGCAAGCCGCCGCAATCCACCAGGCTGTAGATCGGTACAGCGGGGCCGTAGGTCAGCCCGCCGTCCAGACTCACGGCGCAAGAGGCATCGACAATGTCCTGAGAGCAGTAATAGATGGCATGCTGGTAGCCAAGCGGTGGAGGCAGCCTGGGGACCGCGCTGGGAGCGAATGGGCCGCCGCCAATGGTCTGGTGATCGATGCCGGCGGGCACCCCGCAGCCCACGGCAGGCGTGTAACTTGCGCCGTCATTATCGCTGAATGAAGAGAGGCTGCACACAGCGGCAAGTTGAGAAACCAGAGTGCGGCCGGTGGTGGCGTCAGTGAACATGATCGGATCGAGCGACGCATGGGAAGTGTTGGGGCTCACTTTCTCCCATGCCGCCGTGGCGGGATTGCCGGTGAAGGTCACGCGATCGGTTTCCAGTCCCGCCTGGAACAATGTCTTTCCCGTATTCCAGTTGGAACCGATGGAGGGTTCACCGGCGTCATTGGCAAAGCCCGCAGGCGCGGGGAAATTCTGATAGGTCTGAGCAAAGGTTATTGCTGAAAACAAGAGGACGGCAAGAAGCATCAGGCAATGCACACAGCGGTCGTTCTTATGCACAAGAGTCTCCCTGGACGAAGCGGCAGAGTGAGATGCGCTTGAAGGGATGCGTTCGCAGGGGCCAGAACCGGGCATGCCTACTATCAAGCCTAGTAATCATGGATGCTGCTTCCGAATACGGGGATGGCGGGAGCTGACCGGAATACAGGAAGCGTGCTGAAGATTCACCAAAAGAAATTTCAGGCTGGCGGCGGGTCCCGCCAGCCATGGTGGTGGCGGTCAGGAGCGGCGGTGGTTGCGATTTGGTTTTACGGGGTTTGATTTTTCAGACGCAGCGCTGAGACGGCCAAAGCGCTCGGCTTCGTGCTCTTCGCGTCCGGCGAGAAGGCGGAGCAGGTCTTTGTTGGCCTGGGCGCGCAGAGCTTCCGTGCGGTTGCGGTAGTCCTGCAAGAAGGCAGCAGTGAAGGCGCGCCGCGGATGCTGGCGGTCTCTGACTTCAAGGCGGTCGAACGCGGCCAGGGCAACGCCGTATCCGCGATTGAGATGGCGAAGCGCCTCAAAGAGATCGGCTTTCAGTTGATGTTTGGGTTGATGTTGCGCGGGTGGATTGGAGCGTGTAGCTTTACGGACAGCCATCGTTTGCCTCCTTCGTAAGGCAGGTGTTGGTTAGGGCGCGTTCGGTGTTACAGCACCGGGCGCTGCCCGTTACGGTGGTTTATTTCTTCTTGTGTGGCGCAGGCACTCTTGCCTGCGTCTTCTTTTTTGCTTTGGCTGACTGCTGAGTGCTAACTGCTGATTGCTTTTTGTAACGTGTTTTCCTGCCGTTGGCGATCTTGGGCAGGAGTTGGCGGACGTCTTCGATTTCGGCCTCGGTCCAAATCTGCGTAGTTGTCTTTCCCTTGATCTCGGCTTGTGGATGTGGAATCTTCCCAACAGCAAGGTAGGTTGCCAAAGTCGTATGGGGGATTCCCAAACTCTTGGCTGCCTCTCGTGTAGAATAGTATTGCATACTCGTTAGAGTGTACGAGAAATAACCATGCTGTCAAGCGCCATTGCAAAGAAACGAAGAAAGTAAAGCGAGCGGTTAATTTTGTTAAGTGCGCGCTTCGTTGCTTTTCTCCCCGATGAGCCAAAAGCCGGCTCGTCGGGAGCAACTGCGCGCGGATCTCCACCTCGCCACGCGAAAACCGCGCGTGTCGGGGGCCCCGGGCCTGCGGCGCAAGGAAAATGTTTATTTAGTGCTGTACCGGCCCGGCTGAAGTCGTGCCTGATACGGTTGTCTCGCGGACCAGAGGTGTAGAAGGCTGGTATGTCGAACTAATCGATGGGGTGTCAAGTCATTGCTATTTTTGTGCCAATTTGAAGTGGCTGTAGAATGGGGCAACGCCAATTGAAGAGCATTTGACGATGACAGAGAAAACGGACGGATGGGATTCATTACCCGAGCACCTAAAAAATGACACGCTTATCAAAATTCATAGGGAACTGGCACTTGTTAAGTCTCACACACGCCTATTGGTTTTGGTTAGCCACGGCTTCATAGAATTGCTGATAAACGCTTTAGTAGATCACCATCTAAAAAAAGCTAAGAAAATTAAATCGGATAACAGGACATATTCACATTCGGTGAAACTTCTCATCCTTAATGAGATTGGACTTCTGACAGACGAACAGTATGAAGTATTTGACTGGTTTCGTAAATTGAGAAACAGGGCTGCTCACGATCCAATTTTTTATGTCAGCGAACAGGATCTCAAGAAAATTTCAGACAAAAACTACCATGATCCCGCAAACTTCTATGGTCTTTGCGTCCTTCTTATTGGTGGATTTTGGAATCAGCATGTTCCCATTTTTGGACCTATTTTCGCTCCTGGTGTGACCGGGAAGACGCAAAACGCTGATAAACCGAAATAAGGCGTATAGATCCGCTGTTTACGAATCGTTTAGCGATAACAAGGATCTTGATATGAAGCCCGTACCTAAGCAAAAAGCAATATCAAAACTTGAAACCCTTGCTGAGCAAGCGGAAGAGACACAGAAACACGGCCGAGGATCTCTTGAGTTTACGCAATGGTACCAGGCCGTCAAAGGTGCGCTTGCCAATATCTTTGGCGACGCATCACGTCACCTGCGTGAGTTTAACAATATTCCTTTTACGCTTTCATTCTGGCATGATGGCACGCCCGACAGTGATTTCGAAGATGAATTTCAACGCGGGATGCGTGTTGCTATCTCTTACCTTAAGGCAATGCAGGAGGAAGTTGCGGAATATTGGGAAGAACCAGAGATGCCACCGAAGCTTCCAGATGTTTCAAAAGTGTCAAGATCGAGAAAGGTCTTTGTGGTTCACGGGCATGACCATGGATTAAAAGAAGCCGTAGCGCGGTTCGTGAGCCAGTTGGGGTTAGACCCTGTGATACTCCACGAGCAACCCAACCAGGGTCGTACAATTATGGAAAAATTCGAACACAATGCTGAAGTAGGATTTGCTGTTGTCTTATTAACAGCAGATGATATCGGCGCGGCTAAAAAAACGGCAGAGCAGCTTCGTGATAGGGCACGTCAGAATGTGGTGTTTGAATTTGGCTATTTTATTGGGAAACTCGGTCGAAAACATGTCTGTGGCCTGGTTTGTCCGGGTATTGAGATCCCGTCCGATGTATTAGGAGTTTTGTATATTCCGGTAGATGAGTCCGGTCAATGGCGTCTTTTATTAATTAAGGAGTTGAAAGCTGTTTGGCAGGATCTGGATGCAAACCTTGCTATCTAAAAACGCAAGGAGGACGGCTGCACTCAACGGGCATGACAGCTTTTCGAGAGAACTCCCTAATGTGACATGGTTGAGCACATATTCTCGGGGTTCCTCGACTCCCCCTCAGTCGCTTCGCTTCCTCGGGGGTCGCTCGGAATGACAGACATAAGATAGAGAATTTTCAACGAGGCCCTGAATGCCGCTCTTCCACCGTTGCTCCACTGTCCGTCTGGACAATCACCCCTACACCGAAATCCAACGAGCGGGAAACCGGACATGTCCGCAGAAGAGTGCACGGTGGCCTATTTCGCGCGTGACAGTTTTGATATTTTCGCCTATGCTTCGTAGTAGTTTGACCGAGAGCGGCGTCGGCGGGGAAACCTGGAAAGGCCTGCAACGGAAGGCAGCATATTTCAGCTGCTTTCGACCCTTCAGCCCACAGAAGCGGTGTTTGGGGAAGAAGTGTGCCTGTAGGAGCCCCCAAACCATTCACCACAGAGGACACGAAGGAACACGAAGGGAATCGAAACCATAAGAGCTACCTGCAGCAACGATAATCCCTAATCGGAAATTTTTAATCGGCAATCCTTAATCGGCAACCCTAGGAATCTGAGCCACCCAAATGGGTGGCTTTTTTATTTTGGAGGAAACGTGACGAAACAAGAGGTGATAGCGGCCATTCTGGTATGTGCGGAGAAGCTGGGGCACGTGCCAAGCATTCCAGAGCTAATGAAGCATGCGGGAATCGACCGGCCACAGGTCAGGAAATATTTTGGCAACTACGAGCTGGCGCTGGAAGAGTGCAATCTGGAGATACCGGAACGAGGCAGAAAAGTGGAAATGGACCGGTTATTCCGGGACTGGGCCGGGGTGGTGCGAACGCTGAAGAGGCTTCCCAGCGTGTATGAATATGAAAAGTTGAGCAAATACAGTGTGCGTCCGTTAAGAAAAAGGTTTGGCGCATGGGCGCAGGTGCCACCTAGTTTGAAAATGTATGCCGAAGGCCACGGCCTGGTTGAGGAGTGGAAAGATGTGCTTGAACTGGTGGGAGGACTGGAGGGGCGACAGGCCGGAGGACAAGAGGGAGGACAACCGGGGAGCCGGAGCGGCGGCAACGGTGTGTCAGCCACGTGGTGGAAAAAGAAGGTTATGTTTGACCGGCCCATGTATGGACCTCTGATCCAGGGCTGCGCGATGGTCTACGGTCCGACCAACGAGATGGGGGTTGTGAGTTTGTTCAGCGCAATGGCGGAAGAGCTGGGTTTCCTGATTCTGCGGATACAGACGGAGTTTCCCGACTGCGAGGCGATGCGCGTGGTGGGAGAAGACCGGTTACAGCCGGCGCGAATTGAATTTGAATATGAAAGCCGCAATTTTCTGAAGCACATGCATGATCCGGCGGGTTGCGACCTGATTGTATGCTGGGTGCACAACTGGCCGGAGTGTCCGCTGGAGGTGTTAGAGCTGAAGAAAGCGGTGGAAAGATCGGGTGATCGCGCGTGATCGGTGATCGGGAGATTGACGGCGCTTGGTGGACCAGATAGGCGACGGCCTCTACGGGTTGCTACAATCGCCGCTGACTGCAAATGAGGAGGTCCTATGTTTGGTGGCAAGCTTGGCGCACCCGAAGTGCTGATCTTCTTGATTGGCTTGGTGGTCGTGCTTATCCCGTGGTACAAGATTTTTTCCAAAGCGGGTTATCACAGCGGGTGGGGTATGTCCCTGGCGATGTTGGTTCCGGTGGTCAACGTGGTTCTTTTTTTTTGGTTCGCGTTTACCACGTGGCCCATTGAGCAGAAGCTTGGAAGCGCGCAATCCAGCGGCAGTGGCCAACCGCAGCCATGATCTGCCGGCCGGATGACCCACCTTTTCCCTCCGCGATAGACATGCCTGGTTAGCTATAATCAGCCGGAAAGAGGGAGGTGAAGCCCATGGAGGCTCAACGGATCAACAGGGTTTGTGGTAGCGTCCTGATCATTCTCTCTTTCACAGCATTGCTTACGGTGCTTACCGGATACGCGCAGGCGCCACAACCGGACGAAGGCGCCGGGGCACATATCTTTCAACTGGCAATCGTGGCGGTGGCGCCGACGATGATACTTTTCTTCGCTACGGCGGATTGGCGGCTGCGGTGGCGAAGCGCGAGACCCCTGGCCGTTTCGGGCGCAGCGCTGGTCCTGGCGTTTGCAGCCCTCTATTATCTTGAGCACTACTGGTGGCGGTAGTTGGCAAATTGCCAGAAGTGCCAAAATTGTCAAAAATCGCCGAAATTGAAGGCAAAAACCCTTGAAACGCGGAGGAACGGAGGAAGCGGAGGAATAAGGAAAGATTGGGCGGGACGGAATAGAGAATCGGCTTATGGAGTTCCCTTTTGAATCAGTGTTATCTGTGTTCATCCGTGGTAAGGTTTTGCCTTTCTCCGCGCCTCCGTGTCTCCGTGGTAGGTGTTTGGCGCCGCTTTACACATTTCACACCCCCGTGTTACTCTGTTTAAGTCACTTACAGGACGAGATTTAGATATAGGAGTCGACCAGAATTCAGTGTTAGCGAGAGAGCGAAAGGCCGACGTCATCAACCGCTTCCGCACGCATCAGGCAGATACGGGCAGCCCGGAAGTACAGATTGCCATTCTGAGTGAGCGCATCGGAGAGCTGACGGAGCACTTCAAGAACCACAAAAAAGACCATGCCTCCCGGCGCGGTCTTCTTATGATGGTCAGCAAGCGCCGCCGCCTGCTGGACTATCTGAAAACGTACGATACTGAGCGTTACAAAGACGTCATCCAGAAACTTGGCATCCGTAAATAATCGATCGCGATCGAACGGACATACGGTCGTCTAGCACCGGCGGGATAGGTGTATCTCCGCCGCCTCGTACGCATAAGGTGCTCTCTTTTGAATTCAGACTGCTGGTCCTCCTGGAAAAGAGGAATTCATGAAGCAGACAGCCACTGTTGAACTTGCAGGCGGCAAAACCCTCCAGATTGAAACCGGACATTTAGCGAAACAGGCCCAGGGTTCCGCGATTGTGCGCCAGGGAGATAACGTTGTATTGGGGAGCGCGTGCGCTTCGCCGGAGCAGCGCGAAGGCATCGATTTCTTCCCGCTCACGGTCGATTATCGCGAATACACCTACGCCGGCGGACGCTTTCCCGGCGGCTTCATCAAACGTGAAGGCCGTCCCAGCGAGCGCGAAGTCCTGACCTGCCGCCAGATTGACCGCCCCATCCGCCCGCTGTTTCCCGAGGGCTTCCGCAATGAGACCCAGGTGATTGCCCTGGTGCTCTCCGCCGATACGGAAAACGATCCTGACGTGCTGGCCATTAACGCCGCTTCAGCCGCGCTTACGTTTTCCGAGATTCCGTTCCACGGCCCTGTGGGAGCCGTGCGCGTGGGCCTGATCAACGACCAGATGGTCGTGAACCCGACCTACGAAGAGATGCGCGACAGCCAGCTGAACATCATGGTTGTCGGGACCGCCGAAGGCATCGTGATGGTGGAGTCCGGCGCGAAAGAAGTTTCCGAAGAGCAGGTGCTGAGTGCGATTGAGTTCGCTCACGAGCAGATCAAGAAGATCTGCGCCGCCATCAGCGACATAGCCGGCAAAAACGGCAAGAAGAAGCTGGAAGTCAAGGCGCCTGAATTTGACGAAGCGTATTACAACCAGCTGATGAAAAAGGTTGGAGACCAGCTTACTGACGCTCTCGACACGGCAAAACATCCTAAGCACGAAAGCTATGAAAAAGTCCGCGAGATCAAGAAGGCGCTGAAGGCCGAGCTGCCGGAAGACGACAAAGAAGCGGCTGCCAAGCTCTCTCACTATTACGAGTTGCTGCGCGAGCGCATCTTCCGCGAGCAGGTCACAAAAGATCGCAAGCGTCCGGATGCGCGCGCCTTTGACCAGATCCGCGAGATAACGATTGAGGTGGGCGTGCTGCCGCGCACACACGGTTCGGCCGTCTTCACCCGCGGCGAGACCCAGGCGCTGGTCACCACCACGCTGGGCACGCCGGATGACATGCAGCGCATCGAGAGGTTTGAAGGCGAGACCAAAAAGCGCTTCATGCTGCATTACAACTTCCCGCCGTTTTCCGTGGGCGAAGTGGGCCGCATGACCGGTGTCGGCCGGCGCGAGATCGGCCACGGCGCACTGGCGGAGCGCGCTATCTCGGCGGTCCTGCCGCCGGAGGAGAAATGGCCGTACGCCATCCGCGTGGTTTCGGACATCCTGGAATCAAACGGCTCTTCGTCGATGGCCTCGGTCTGCGGCGCGTCGCTCTCACTGATGGATGCGGGCGTTCCGCTGACGTCGTCGGTGGCGGGCGTTGCCATGGGCCTGGTGAAAGAAGAAGACTCTTACGCGATCCTGACCGACATTGCCGGTGCCGAAGACCATTACGGCGACATGGATTTCAAAGTCGCGGGAACACGCAAGGGAATTACCGCGTTGCAGATGGACATCAAGGTGATGGGCATCACCTCAAAGATCATGCATGAGGCGATGGAGCAGGCGCGGCGCGGACGCCTCTACATCCTCGACAAGATGGAAGGCGTGCTCACCGGCGGACGCGAAAACATTTCAACCTTCGCGCCACGTATTTACACGCTGCAGATTCCGGTGGACAAGATCCGCGACCTGATCGGGCCGGGCGGAAAGATGATCCGCAGTATTATTGATCAAACCGGCGTGAAAATCGATGTCGATGACACCGGCAAGGTCAACGTGGCTTCCAATGACGGGCCTTCCGCGCAAAAAGCCATCCAGATGATCAACGACCTCACCGCGGTGCCTGAAGTCGGCAAGACCTATCTGGGCAAAGTGGTGCGGCTGGCGGAGTTTGGCGCGTTCGTCGAGATCATTCCTGGAACCGACGGTCTGCTGCACATCAGCGAAATTGCCGAGCATCGCGTGAAAGAAGTGAAAGACGAGCTCAAAGAAGGCGACCAGGTGCTGGTCAAGGTCCTGGGCATTGAAGGCAACCGCATTAAGCTCTCGCGGAAAGCGATTTTGCGCGAACAACGCGCAAAGATGGCGCCGCAAACGCCACGTCCCGAAGGCGAAAGCGCTCCAGCGGGCGACGGCATGGGCAGCGAGGGTGGCCCACGCGAGGGCGGCGGCCAGCCACGTGGGGAAGGCGAGGAAACCATCACTTTTGAAGGCGGCGGAGACTTCTCCGACGAAGAAGGAGAGCCGAACTTCAATCGCGAAGAAGCCAACCGCGAAACTGTTGCTGCCGGTCACCCACGTCCCGACCGTCCGCGTGGAGACCGCCCGCACGGCGGCGGAGGAGATCGAGGCGGACGCGGTGGAAGGCATCGTCGCGGAGGCGGCGGCGGTGGTCGCGGCCCGCGCGGCGGCGGTGATCGCGGTCCGCGTGGCGGTGGAGGAGATCGCGGCAACCGCTAAACGAAGTTAAACAAAAAGAGCGGGCATGGCCCGCTCTTTTTATTTCGGTCTCGCAAATTACAGGATTCGCCGCGTCGAGAAAAAGCTCTTACGCTGTCGTTCCTGCTCCGTGGCACTTCTTATACTTCTTGCCGGAGCCGCAGGGGCACGGATCATTTCGCCCGACTTTGGCCTGCCCGCGAACGACTTGTTGCGGCGTGGTGTTGCCGTTCGATCCCGCCATGCGCGCCTGCTCCAGCTCTTTTTTCTTGCGACGTTGGAACTGCGCTTCCAGGTCGTCCATCGAAGTCGATGCGCGTTTGCGTGGCGGTGGCGGAGCTTGCGGCTGGTCGCCGTTGCCGCCGGATGCGGCTGCTGTCTCCTGGGCCGCGGGCGCTTCCACAATCTGCATGTGGAACAGGTAGCGCACCGCGTCTTCCTGCGACCGCTGCATCATGTCTTCAAACATGTCAAACGACTCGCGTTTGTATTCCACCAGCGGATCGTGCTGGCCATAACCACGCAGCCCGATCCCTTCTTTCAAGTGGTCCATGTTGAGCAGATGGTCTTTCCACTGCGTGTCCAGCACGCTCAGCATGATCATGCGTTCGTGATAGCGCATGGCATCGGCGCCAATCTGCTTCTCTTTTGCGTCGTACAGCTCTTTCAGCTTTTCGAAAATCTGGTCGCCCAGCTCCTGCCGGTTGAGCTGGTCGGCGTCAATGCCGTGCTTCGCCATGTCCAGGCCAAACTGCTCCACCAGAAACTTGTGCAACCCTTCCGTGTCCCACTGGTCGGCGTGGACGTTGCGCGGCGCAAAGCGGTCCAGCGCGTCCGCCACCATTCCGGCAACGTAGTCTTCCAGGATCAGCTCTTTCTGGTCGATCCCCGAGAGCAATTCTTTGCGCAGCCCGTAGACCGCTACGCGCTGCTTGTTCATCACGTCGTCATATTCCAGCACGTGCTTGCGCGACTCAAAGTTCTGCGCTTCCACGGCTTTCTGCGCCGCCTCAATCCTGCGCGATATCAGTTTCGACTCAATCGGCACGCCTTCTTCCATGCCCAGGCGCTGCAGCAGGTTTGACACCCACGCCTTGGCGAAGATGCGCATCAGGTCGTCTTCCAGCGACAGGTAGAAACGCGACGATCCGGGGTCGCCCTGGCGGCCGGCGCGTCCGCGAAGCTGGTTATCGATGCGCCGCGCCTCGTGGCGCTCCGTGCCTAGAATGTGCAGGCCGCCCACTTGCACAACTTTTTCGTGTTCGGCGTCAGTTTCTTTTTTGTATTTGTTGTAGGCGTCGTTCCACTTGTCGGCGGGGCACTTGTACTCAAGCCCGTTGTAATAGAAGACGATGTTGTCGGACGTGTCCCCTTCCAGCGCCACTTCGCCGCCGGCGGCGCGCAACTGTTGCGCAATCCCCTTTTTCACCATCTCCTGGCGCGCCATAAATTCGGCATTGCCGCCCAACAGAATGTCGGTGCCGCGGCCGGCCATGTTGGTGGCGATTGTGACGGAGTTGAAGCGCCCGGCCTGGGCCACAATCTCGGCTTCCTTCTCGTGATACTTGGCGTTCAGCACCACGTGCTTCACGTTCTTTTTCTTCAGCAGGTCAGAGAGCCTCTCTGATTTCTCAATCGACGTGGTGCCGACCAGCACCGGCCGTCCTTCGACGGTAATCTTCTGGATCTCGTCCGCCACGGCATAATACTTTTCCTTCTCCGTGCGATAGACGATGTCAGGGTTCTCTTTGCGCAGCAGCGCGCGGTTCGTGGGAATCACCACCACCAGCAGTTTGTAAATCTTGTCGAACTCCGCCGCTTCGGTTTCCGCCGTGCCGGTCATGCCGGCCAGCTTTTTGTACATGCGGAAATAATTCTGGAAGGTGATGGTGGCAAGCGTCTGCGTCTCGCGCTCCACCTTCACGCCTTCTTTGGCTTCAATCGCCTGGTGCAGGCCGTCCGACCAGCGGCGTCCCGGCATCAATCGGCCGGTGAACTCGTCCACAATCAGCACTTCGCCGTCTTTCACCACATATTCCACGTCTTTGCGATACATCGCATGCGCCTTCACGGCGGTTTCAACGTGGTGCTTCATCGCCCAGTTGTCCGGGTCCGCGATGTTGTCGATCCCCAGCAGCCGCTCCGCTTTCTCCCAGCCCTGGTCGGTGATCATCGTGTTCTTGTGCTTCTCGTCCACCACGAAATCGCCGGTATATTCCTTGGGCTCTCCCGGAGGCTTCTCAATCTCCTCGCCTTTAATCAGGTGGGGCACCACGCGATTGGCTTTTTCGTATTTGTCCGTGGACTCGTCGCTGGCGCCGCTGATGATCAGCGGCGTGCGCGCTTCGTCAATCAGGATGGAATCCACCTCGTCCACGATGCCAAAGTTATGCCCGCGCTGCACGCACTCGGCCAGGTCAAATTTCATGTTGTCGCGCAGGTAGTCGAAGCCGAATTCGTTGTTGGTGCCGTACGTCACGTCGGCGGCATAGGCTTCGCGGCGCTCGTCGTCATCCAGCTCGTGCACAATCACGCCCACGCTCAGGCCCAGGAAGCGATAGAGCTTGCCCATCCACTCCGAGTCGCGCTTGGCCAGGTAGTCGTTCACCGTCACCACGTGGACTCCGTCGCCGCTCAGCGCATTCAGGTAGACCGGTAGCGTTGCCACCAGCGTCTTGCCCTCGCCGGTCTTCATCTCGGAGATCTTGCCCTGGTGCAGCACAATGCCGCCAATCAACTGGACGTCAAAATGCCGCATGTTCAGCACGCGCCGGCCGCCTTCGCGGCACACCGCAAACGCCTCCGGCAGGACCTCGTCCAGGACTTCATTCCTGGCCGCCATCCTCCGTTTGCTCAGCTCATCCATTTGCGACCGGATATCCTGGTCCGGAGCGCTCTTCAACTCGGCGGTCAGGCGGGCGATTTCGGCTTCCACGTCCTGCATCCGCGCTTTGATGCGCGCGCGGAACTCCGCCGTCTTGCCGCGAAGCTGCTCGTCGCTGAGCTGCTGCATCTGCGGCTCCAGCGCGTTGATCTGCTCCACCTGCGGACGCAGCCGCTTGATCTCCCGTTCGTTGCTGGTGCCAAAAACCTTGGCTAACGCTTTTCCTATCAAGTGTTGTTTTCCCTTGTTGTTTTCCCTTAGAAGTTACTCTGTAGCCGGGACAAAGTTACTCAAATTAAAGCCTAACATATTGGATGAGGCTGGCCACCCAGGCGGCTCGCCGGACGGTTACTCATTAACCAACGTTAGCCTCAAAGCTCTTATTCAGACATCCCAGGCCATCCTGGTTTGACGCAGTTCTTGAAGACAGCATCGTACGACTATTGGCCCTAAAATGATGCAAACAAAAGACTTATTCTAGCATCGATGGTCTGAAAAATCAAGAAGTTTTTGACCACTTCTGATCAGTGTTCACCTGCGTGAATCAGCGGCAAAGCGTTTCTCCGTGTTCCTCCGCCCTCTGTAGTAAGTAGGTCTGGTTTTTCTCCGCATCTCCGTGCTTCCGCGGTTGAGAAAAGATGCCGCTCATGCGGGAAGGAGAGCTTTTAGAAAATCTACCCTGGTGACTGCGGCCCGCTTGCCAGTCGTTCTTCGCGGCGTGGCAAACAACGATAAGCACCCAGCCGCAATCTGTCCCTGGAAGGTTCTTTAAGAATTTAAATAGCCCCATGTCCTTAGTAAGGCAACCGCTGCTCTCCTGCTCCGGTTCCTAGTCAGCAGATCAATTCCAGTAAAGAATCCGGTGCCCCAATGAAATGTCCCTCGCTGCCATATCTCCTCACTGCGACTCTCGCGGCATTTGTGTTCTCATCTTCCGGCTCTGGACAATCTTTCCAGCGGACAATCTACAGCAGTCCTAATGGACCGTCAGATGTCTTTGTGGCTGATGTGAACCATGATGGCAAGCTTGACCTGCTTACACCGCAAAGCGACGGCAACAAATTCACGGTCTTCCTGAATAAAGGAGACGGAACGTTCCCTGACGGCGGATCTCTGACCTTTCTCGTCGGGGGATCGGATGTCACCCGCGTGATTGCAGCTGATGTTAGTGGCGACGGAATCCCTGATGTCGCCACCCTGGCCTGCGGGAGCGGCGGCCCGGGAGCGTCAGTCCTTTTTGGCAACGGCGATGGCACGTTCGTAAGAAACAGGGACTATAACAACATAGTATTCGCTGAACCTGCTGATTGTGGAGACGCGCTGGGGTTCATCACCCTGGCCCATGATTCGCTGCCCAGCCTGCTCTTCTCCACGCGTAACTCGCAAATCTCTATCTTGCGCAATGACGGCCATGGAACCTTTAGCCGGCAGCAAACCATTCTTGTCGCTCCCGGGACAAAACTTTCCGGCGCGTCGGCGGGTGATTACAATGGCGACCATCTTCAGGACGTTGCTGCCATCAGCACCGATTCCTCTGGCAGTCCGCAGCACGTCGTAATCTTTTATCAAAATCCTGACGGCAGCTTCCGCCCGCCGGTGACCGTATTCACCCGCGATTCGCAATTGCAGGCCGCGAATACCGTTGATTTCAACGGTGACGGAAGAGGCGATCTGCTCGTTCCTTTTCTCGGCGGGGCTGACAACCACGCCGGAGTGATTGCGCTCACCAGTCTCGGCGGCGGAACCTTCAGGAGCATGGTGCTTTTTGCCGACCCGTTTTATACCTTTGCCGGCCGAAAGGCCGCTGCGATCCACCCTCAGGGCAAACAGGCAGGCCTTCGCGGCATTGTGGTGCCGTTCGGACCCAACTTCGGAACCGGCCACTCCGTTTTTGCGTTTTTTCCGGCCCTGGGCGCCACCTGGGGTAAGCCGGTTTATTTCGACGATCCGCCCAGTGAGAATTCACAAGCTGTAGCCAACGGAGATTTCAAGAGCGACGGGCGCCCCGATTTTGCCGCCGTCGATAACAGCGGCAAACTCCTCGTCTTCCTGAACACCACTACCGCTGCTACCTGCGGCTATCCCAACCGTGCCGGCGTGCGCATCTGTCCACCGGTCGCGACTGGTAACTCCACGACTGCAAAAATACACGCTTCAGCCAGCGGCGGAGCGCTGCCCATTGTAGCCATGAAGGCTTACATCGACGGTAAGCTGGTGGCTGACTCTTCCATGAATACTCTGGATGCCTCGGTGCGAACCAAAGCGGGCAAGCATATCCTTACTGTTAACGCCCGGGACCCAAACGATAAGGTCTATCAGAGCATCGTCAGATTCAATGTCCGGTAGGATTTTTAAAAAATTCTCATTACCCCGTGACTGGCAGCCAGCCACCTTGTCGTTCAACGCCGGGGTGCCCCGCCTTTTCTCGACCTCACTATGATCGAGGGTGCCCCATCCTTCCGCGCCTTTTGCGGAAGGATGGGCTTTCTCCGGAACCATGCTGCTTTCTCCGTGCTCCGTGTCCCTCTCTAAAATCTCCCCTGAAAAATGTCCCTATAAATAAAGAGACGCCATCCCGAGAGGTCCGTAATTTGGCTGCGCTTTCGGGACCCCATTCGCGCCCGCTTTTGGCGTGAATGGGCAGAGCAGCCAAATAGGACCCGAGGGACCTGCTCCGCTGCATATCGGGACCTGCGCGTGTCTGCCGCGCCAGTGAAATGGATGCGGTGAGCCTTTTTTATTGGCGCATGTCTCACAAAATTTGAATCTGCAACGCTAACAATTGAGTCTTGGGGTAGGTCACTTACATTTCCGAAAGGAAATCGATGAAACTGCTGCGCCTGCTCGGCCCGTTGCTTCTTTCCGTCACCGCTGCTCTCGCCCAGACTCCAACGCCCACGCCGCCCCTTCTTCAGCCCGACGATCGCCTGAAGGTCGACCTGCTGCTGATCGTGGCCCACCCGGATGACGAAACCGGAGCAGTCCCTTACCTGGTGCAACTGATCGACCAGCACAAGCGCGTGGCCGTGATTTACACCACGCATGGTGAAGCCGGCCATAACAACATGGGGCCGGAGCGCGCGCAGTCGCTGGGCGTGGTGCGGGAGATGGAGTTGCGTCACGCGTTGAACAGCGTGGGGATCGACAATGTCTGGTTCCTGAGCGGGCGCGATACGCCGAGCCAGAACGTTTTGCAGTCGTTGGCCAACTGGCGCCATGGAGAGGTCCAGGAAGAACTCATCAGGATGGTCAGGCTCACGCGACCTGAGGTGATCCTGACGTGGATGCCGGGATTTTTTGTCGGCGAGAATCACGGCGACCATCAGGCGGCGGGCGTGCTGGCGACGGAAGCATTCGACAGCGCGGGCGATCCGGCGGTCTTCCCCGCACAGCTTGCGGGGCCGGCAAAGATCAATGAGACGCTGCTGGACGGCCTCCAGCCCTGGCAGCCGAAAAAGCTCTACTACTTTCCCGATTCGGCGGACGACATCTTCAAGAACACCGGCCCAAGCTATCCCACCAATGGGACCTCGCCCTCGCTCAAGCTGCCGTACTGGCGTATCGCCATGGAGACCTTCAAGTATCACCTCACGCAGTACCGCAGTTACATCGAAGGCCTCAAGAAGATGGATGAGAAGCAGGTTGCGGAGCAGGAAAAGAACTGGGGCGGGCCAATCGACTTCACGCTGGGCAAGTCGCTGGTGCCGGGCAGCGTGACCGCCGATGTGTTTGAAGGCATCACCGCGGCGCGAATCCCATTCGTTCCCGCGAGCAGAGAAGCTTACGAGCAACCTTCGTCGGTTGCAGTAGAGCTGGGCGGCCCGTGGGGCTTCTATGCCAAATTTCGTCGCGCGCACGGACTGACCAATCTCCCTCAAGCCAGCGGGCCGGAGATTGCCATCAAGCGCGGTGCAACCCTGACGGTCCCGCTGGAACTGCATAACCACACGGACACCGCGAAAACGATCACCATCTCCCTGAAACTGCCGGATGGCTGGACCCCGCAAAGCGGCGCCGGCAAGTACGCACTTGAGCCGCAAAGCGGCTACTTCGCGCAGGTGCTGCTGGAGGCGCCCAAGGCGGAGACAAAAGCGCCGCAGGAGATCGAGTGCCGCGCCGAATCGGACGGCAAAGTCCTGAACACAATCAAGCTTTCCGTGCGGCTCGTGAATGGGGGCCTGCCGCAAAACTGACGGCGTAGGCCGTTCAACACAGCGCAGGGCATTCTGCGCCAGCGCTTCTTGTTCAATTACAATGTCGCTTCGAAAAAAGGAGAGCGTATGCGCGCCGTGCTGTGCAAGGAATGGGGTGGACCGGAGAAGCTGGTGGTTGAAGATGTGCCTTCCCCGCCGCTCCGGGAAGGCGCGGTGCGGATTGCCATGCACGCGGCGGGCATCAACTTCGCCGACCTGCTCCTGATTTCCGGCCAGTACCAGGAAAAGCCTGCCTTCCCGTTTACGCCGGGGATGGAAGGCGCGGGAGTGGTGACTGAAATTGGCGCGGGCGTCACCAGCTTAAAGGCTGGCGATCGGGTAATGGCGCTCACCGGCACCGGCGCTTTTGCGGAAGAGGTCGTCGCCGATGCCGGCCGCGTTTACAAGATTCCAGACAAGATGGATTTCATCTCCGCCGCGGGTTTTCCCGTGACCTACGGCACTTCGCACGGCGCCTTTGATTGGCGCGCGCATCTTCAGCCCGGCGAGTGGGTGCTGGTGTTCGGCGCGGCGGGCGGCGTGGGCCTGACCGCGGTCGAAATCGGCAAGGCGATGGGCGCCCGTGTGATTGCCTGCGCCAACGGTCCGGAGAAGCTGGCCATCGCGCAGCAGCACGGCGCGGACCACCTGATCGATTACTCGCGCGAGGACATTCGCGAGCGTGTGAAAGCCATCACCGGCGGACGCGGCGCGGACGTAATCTATGACCCCGTGGGCGGCGACGCCTTCGATGCCGGCCTGCGCTCCATCGCCTGGGGCGGGCGCATCATCATTATCGGCTTCACCTCCGGACGCATTCCGCAAATCCCGGCAAATATCCTGCTGGTAAAGAACATCGATGCCATCGGCTTTTACTGGGGCTCGCACTCGGCGCGCAAGCCTGAGCTGCTGCGCGATTCTTACGCCAAGCTGCTGCGCTGGTTTGAAGAAGGGAAACTTCAGCCGCACGTGTCGGAACACTTTGATCTGAAGGACGTCGCTCCAGCAATGGAACTGCTGCGCCAGAGGAAGTCCACTGGCAAAGTGGTGTTGACCACCGGGCGGTGAAGCTCCGCCCTTAGATCACGGAGTTGCACAGTTGCTTTGAACAGAGGCGCGCGATTCCCGCCCGGATTGACCGATCGCAATAGCAACAGAGACTGGGCCAGACTACTCCGTGGCGTTGCCGGCGGCGAGGCGCAAGAGGCCGCGGAATTTTTCCGTCTGCTCCTGATCTGCCTTCGATTCACTGATGAACTCGATGCCGTAGTTATAGCCTCTGCGATGGCGAACAACGCCGCGAGCGCGTACCGGTCCCGCTGAAAACGGCGGAGTAAATTCGATGGCCACCTCGTCACCTGCTTTGAGTTCTATTCCGGCAAAGACGAGGACGCCGCCCTCACTCATGTCATTCCCGCGGCCGCTCATGATTTTGGTGGTTCCTTCGTGGGAAAAGATGAGCCGAATGGGAAGGTTGAGCCGGTATCGCTGCCAGCGCCGGAAGACGGCCCTTTCCGGAGAAGATTTCCCCCCCGGCTGTGGCGAAGTGCGCAAACGTGCCTGAGTTGCCATGTGACAGATGATAACCGCGGTGATTGGCGAGTGAAAGTTACAGAAGTACACGCGTCGTTCTGACAGATGCGGACAAGCCAGAGCAGGGTTGCGAACGTGGATGCGCAATCGGGGTTGGATGGCGGTCCAGTTTGGAACTCGCTTCAATCTGAAAACCAGCGATGAAACCGGCTTCCATGGAAGGGCTTGGCGCGCGGCGGAAATCGGCGCCTCTGGGGCTTCGAATCCGGGCCAGGAGGGTAATTTCGGGCGAAGATTAGCACATTCTGAGAAAAGGGTTGCAATGCAAAGCCTGTGGATGAGATCAACATCCATCGTAAGCTGCTGAAACGGTTCAGGATCATACAATTGCCAAATGGCATGTATCGTGCAGCTTAATCCGCTCAGGTTAAGCTCGATTTTTCCATCAATCCAACAGTTTTTAGCAAGGCTCCTGTTTGAGAACGACCATGCCTATCTATCCAGAGCGGCGCAAACTGTCCCGGCTTCCGCTCAAAGTCACGCTGCGGGTCAAAGTCGTCGAATCCGCAGCTACCTATTTTGGGAAAACGAGCAACGTCAGCGCCCAGGGAATTTTCTTTTGGACTGAAGCACGGCTCTATCCAGGGCAGGAAGTCGAGTGCGTCCTGGTATTGCCGGAAGACCTGACGCTCGCCACGGAGCCCTTCCTGGTCGGCTGTAAAGGAACGGTGTTGCGGGTAAGTGAAGAGCGGCCGGAAGGTATGGTGGGCGTTGCGATGGAAGTGAATAGTTACGATTTTTCCGGGAAATGTTCGTTGGAAGAAGCAATCACGGCGCACCAGCGCGAAACCCAGAACAACTGACTAAAACAAATGCCGGCCAACATCACGTGGTTGCGTGGGCTGGCCGGCTGGTTTTTCAGAGCCGCAGATTCGCGTGCTCGTGAAAACTTAGCAGCGGACGATCTTCTCCGACTGGATGCCGCGGGTGGCATTGCGCGTGTCGATCACCAGTTGTGATTCCCGGACAATCGCCGCGTAGTCATAGTCGGAATGGTCGGTGACAATCATCACGCAGTCGTACTGCCCCAGATTTTCCAGCGGTGTATTCGGCATCTGCAGATCATATTTCCGTCCCCGGCCGACAAACGCGAAATAAGGATCGTTGTAGAGTACCTGCGCGCCTTCCTGCTGTAACAGTTCGATGACCGTGAGCGACGGGGACTCGCGCAGGTCGTCAATGTCCTTCTTGTAGGCCACGCCAAGCACCAACACCTTTGCGCCGTTCAGCGTCTTTTTCTGGCGGTTCAATGCCGCGGCCGCCGCGCGCACCACGTGATAAGGCATGCTCAGGTTGATTTCACCTGCCAGTTCGATAAACCGCGTGTGGAAATCGTATTCCTTTGCCTTCCACGAGAGATAGAACGGATCCAGCGGGATGCAATGGCCGCCGATGCCAGGCCCGGGATAAAACGGATGAAAACCAAAAGGCTTGGTCGAGGCGGCTTGAATGACCTCAAAGATATCGATTCCCATGCGCAGGCAAAGCAGTTTGAGTTCGTTGACCAAAGCAATATTCACGCAACGATAGATGTTTTCCAGCAGCTTGGTCATCTCCGCCACGGCAGGAGCAGTGACGGGTACGGTCCGGTTGAAAATGCTGTTGTAAACAGCGCTGCCAAGTTCCGTAGCCGTGGGATTCAGTCCTCCAATCACCTTAGGGATGTCGCGGCGAGCCACGGTGTCGTTCCCCGGGTCCTCGCGCTCGGGAGAAAAGACCACGTAAAATTCGCTGTCGGAGGCCGCGCCGTTGCGGGCGGCTTTCAGGCCTTTCGGATTCTTCTCCAGGATCGGTACCAGGAGCTCCTCGGTCGTCCCCGGATACGTTGTGCTTTCGAGCACGATCAATTGTCCGGCACGAAGATGAGGAGCGATATTGTTCGCTGTGGCCACAATGTAGCTGAGGTCCGGCTCGTGGTGATCGGTCAAAGGAGTCGGCACGCAGATCATGACCACATCCATGTCCGCGATGCCGGCAAAATCGCTGGTTGCGTGGAAGCCGTTTGCGATCGCCGCCTGGATCTCGGTTTCCGGGATGCGCACGATATGAGAACCGCCGCGGCTTAACGTCTCCACTTTGGCTGGATCAATGTCAAAGCCGGTAACACGGAACTTTTGCTCGCTAAACAGAAGAGCGAGCGGCAGACCGACATAGCCCATGCCAATAATGCCAATCTTGGCGGTCCGCGTTTCAACTTTTGTCTTGAGCAGGTCAGCGCTACTCAGGGTCGATGAGGTATTAGTCGCATTCATAGCGAACTGGAATGAAGCATTTCTGATGCCATGCAAGCCTCCAACCGCCCGACACAAAGCTGTGGCTTGTATCTGCTTAATTCTATTGGCTCCAGTAATTCCAAATGTTGCCGATTCGCTGCCGGCAGAAAAGCCATAGAAATCATCTGAGCCGAACAATGTGTGCAAAGGTTTTCATGCTCCAAGCAATGTGCCTCTCCCCAAGTGGTCAATCCTTGGAGGTTCCTCAAGCTTGCCCTAAAGTGAAAGCATTTTCACAACACCCCAAAGCTTCGCCCGGCTGGGAAAGACAGTCCAACAAAAATGTTTGTTTTCAATGATTTACGAGGTGGCAGAGATTCCTGTATTTGGCGACCGGAATGCATATGTAGGAGCTGGGTGCAAATCATCAGAGAGGCTCTACATAGAATTTTATGAGTACAGCAGTCGCAACGCGAATGACGGTTCCTATTCTGGATTTGAAAGCGCAATACGCCACCATAAAGGATGAAGTCCGCGCGGCTATCGATTCCGTCCTGGAGAATCAGCATTTCATTCTGGGGCCGGAGGTAAAGGCGCTGGAGAAAGAGATCGCAGCCTATTGCGGCGCCAAGTACGCCGTTGGAGTTGCTTCCGGAACGGACGCATTGATCCTGGGATTGCGCGCGTGCGGCATTGGTCCGGGCGATGAAGTGATCGTGCCGTCCTTTAGCTTTATTGCTACCGCGGATGCGGTGAGCCTGCTGGGCGCCACGCCGGTATTCGCCGATATTCAGCCCGACACTTTCAATATCGATCCTGCGGGAATTGAGCGGCTGATTACTCCAAGGACCAAGGCAATCATTCCGGTCCACCTCTACGGCCAGTCCGCCGACATGGATCCCATCATGGCCCTGGCCAGGGCGCACAACCTTATGGTGCTGGAAGACACCGCGCAGGCGATTGGCGCCGCGTACAAGGGGCGTCGCGTGGCCTCCATTGGCGATGTTGGCTGTATCAGCTTTTTCCCCAGCAAGAATCTGGGAGGATACGGCGACGGCGGCATGGTAGTAACCAATTCTGAAGAAGTCTTCCGCCACCTGGTTTCGCTCCGCGCTCACGGAAGTACCAAGAAGTATTTCAGTGAAGAGCAGGGATGGAACAGCCGGCTGGACGAGTTGCAAGCGGGCATCCTGCGCGTGAAGCTGCGTCACCTGGATGAGTGGAGCAGCCGGCGCCGTGCCGCAGCTGATCGCTACGATGAGCTTCTGCGCAATCTGCCGGGCGTGACCGCGCCGGCGCGCAACGGCTTTGGCGACCACGTTTTTCATCAGTACACCGTCCGCGTGCCGCAACGCGATGAAGTTCAGAAACAGCTTGCGGCCCTGGGCGTAACCACCATGGTTTACTACCCCGTGCCCATGCACCTGCAGCCGATTTACGCAGCACTCGGTTATCGCGAGGGCGATCTGCCGGTTACGGAAGCGGCCTGCATGCAAGTCCTCTCTTTACCCATGTTCCCCGAGCTCCAGCCGGAGCAGAGCGGGTACGTCTCTGAATCGCTGGTTCAGGTATTGAAAGGGTAGGTGTGGCTGTGGCAGGAGAGAAGGGAATCGTGTGGAACGGAAACACGCCGCCGGGGTCTTCAGCCGCTTTTTCAGCGGACAGCTTCAAGCTGCTGAATCGAAGCTATGGCAGCACTTTGGTCAAGATCGGGGCGCACTATGTGCCTCGCAGAAGCCTGATCCTGGCATTGAGCGAGAGCCTGATCTTCCTGCTGGCGCTGGTTTCGGCCACCGTACTGCGTTTTCTCGATCTCTCGGTGGCGCGTGACTATTTTTCTCATCCCCAGACCTGGCTGCGCTTCGCTTTGATCACGCTGATCTGTCAACTCTCGCTGTACTATAACGATCTGTACGAAGTGCGGGTGGCCAGCACACGCGGTGTCAAATTAGTGCGCGCCCTTGCGGCCATGGGCATAGCTTTGCTGACGTTGTCGCTGCTCTACTACCTTTTTCCATTCGTACGCATGGAGCGTGGAATTGCTGTTCTCGCCGCGATTCTCGCCGTCGCTTTCCTTGTCGCCTGGCGTTTGGCGCTGGAGAAAGCCAGGATTTTCAGCCGGCCGCTGGAGCGCATTCTTGTGATGGGCACGGGCCTGAATGGCACCAGCCTTGCCGCCGAGATACTGCGGCGCCCGGAACTTCAATATAAAGTTGTCGGGTTTCTGGATGAGACCGCCGGCGTGGTGGGAAAGCCGCTCGTTACACCAGGGATCATCGGCACGGTCTCGGAAGTTGACGAAATTGCGGCCCGCGAGCGTGTTGATCGCGTGGTCATCTCCCTGGCGGAACGCCGTGGAGTGATGCCGATCCGGCAACTGGCTGCGCTCAGGCTTCAGGGGCTGCCTATTGAAGAAGCACAATCCCTGTATGAGCGCCTCACCGGCCGCATTACGCTGGAGCGCCTGCAGCCAAGCTGGCTGATCATGTCAGAAGGATTTCGCAAGTCTCGCCTTGCTCTCGCCGCCAAACGCCTGACAGATATTGTGGTGTCCGCGGTATTAATCGCCCTGACTCTGCCAATCATGGTGGCGGTGGCAATTGCCATCCGGCTGGAAAGCGAGGGCCCGGCGCTATTCCGGCAGGACCGCGTGGGACTGGGCGGCCGCTTCTTCAAGATCATGAAATTCCGTTCCATGAAGACCGGCTCGGACAAAGACAAGCCCAGTTGGACCGCCGATGGCGATAGCAGGATCACACGCGTGGGCGCCTTCATTCGCAAGTTCAGGCTGGATGAACTGCCCCAGCTTGTGAACATCCTGAAGGGAGAGATGAGCCTAGTGGGTCCTCGCCCGGAAGTACCGTACTTCTGTGAGCTTCTGGAGCGCGAGATCCCATTCTTCAACCTGCGGCATAGCGTGCGTCCGGGCCTCACCGGCTGGGCCCAGGTTAAGTATCAATATGGAGCCAGCCTGGAGCAGGCAAAGACCAAGTTTGAATTTGATCTCTTCTATATCAAGCACCTTTCGGTGCTGTTCGATCTCACCATACTTCTTGAGACCGCCAAAGTTGTGCTCATCGGCAAGGGCGCTAAGTAAGGCGAAGGCGGATTTACTTCCGGTTTGGCTAATCGCGCCCGCAAGCCGGCGCTTCTCAGAAGCCGGCTTCCGGCTCGGAAGGCGTACAAGTCTTATTGCCGGAATTCCTGTCTTAGGCGCATGCCGGGCGATTAGCGATCGAAGCTGTACCGTTGCGGCACCGACAGGAATGCGCCGTTGAGCCAACCTTTCAGTTCTGCCAGTTTCCCCGTATCGTATTCGAAGTACCTGTAATTCCTCAGGTCAAATGGCACAGGAGGCGCATCTTTCTGCTTGATGATGATGGTGGTCTTGCCAAGGGCGTGCGCAAGACCCATCTCGTAGAAGACGTTGGGGTTCTTATCCGTCACGTCCGCGACCACCACTTCTGACCGTCTGATGTCCCGCCAAACTTGATTCATGATGTCGCCAGGAGCGGCATTATCGACAGAGAGCTCGCACTCGAAACCTGCTGCGGCAGACTCGATCGTCTGCTTGACGTCCGGAAGCCAGTCTTTCGTCGGCATAGCGAGAAAACACAACCGCAAATCACCTTGCCTCCGCGGCCTTTCAGTGATCGGGTAGCTAAATACAAAATCGTCTGATGGTAACCTCTGCATCTGAGCATCCGCTTGTATGACAAATTCCCTGATCTCTTTCTTGAGTTGAACCTTATTCGTGCCCGCCAAGGGCTCCACCCACAGATCGGCATCAGGTTCGGTATCAGGAGACCATAGGAACCGCATCATCTCATTCCAAGTGCTCGAAACCTCGAAGTAAAGGTAGTTGAACAGGCTACGGACGTCTGAATCCAACTTGGCCATCGGTGCCTCCTTGAGCGACTCTAGCAGGCCGGCAGTAGTTACTCAAAGAGGTGAGTGATAGTTATGGCACAACCACAAAGTGATCCATCCGGGTCGAGGAGATGGTTCCAGGTTCGTGGCCGCCAGCGATTATGAATCTTATAGAGGGCGAGTTCCCCAGCTGACGGATACAGGTTAATAAAGTAGTTGGAACTCAAAAGGAATAGCGGTACTATCTGCTTAATGGAGGCCGCATGGGAAGCGTTATCTGCGGAGATACCTGCATCCAGGCCGGCAAGCCTCATGTATGCAGTGCGAGGCCCGGCCACAAGCTCAACGTCCATATCTGCTGTTGTGGCGCCAAGTGGGTTGACTCTCAGCAACGCAACCTTTCCAAGACGGCCGATTCAAAGAAAAAACCGAGCTGATCCAGGATTCAACTGCCGCAGGATTCAGCGCGATTCCAGCCGGGAAGACGCTTCTTTTCCAAGCAGCCAGCGATACGTTACGAGCAGATAAAGGCAGAAGGCCACCGTAAAGAAAATCCACCCGCCCGTCACGTGATATTCAACCACCGGCCCCGCAGCCACATGGTTGCCAATGACAAACAGCAGTGCAATGCGAAGGACATTCGCCAACAGCATGAATCCCAGACCGCCAAAGTATGCAGCCAGGGTGCGCCGGCGATTCAGGAAGGCCCAATCCACGATCAAAATCAGTCCAAAAAGCAGTTGAAACAACTTGATGGCTTGCAGACCGCTGCACAGGAACAGAATTGTCACGTCCAGGTGAGGTCCCATGAGAGTGGGTGATGGAAACGGAACGTATTGCAAGCCTGCAACGAACGGGCGGGACAGCTCATGGACCACGCGGCCCAGGATCTGCGAGTACCATGGCCACGCCATCAGGAAAAGACGGTGGGGAAAGAAGCTCAGGAGCGCAATTGCCGCAGCCACGAATTCAGCGCGGTATAGACGGTTAAGATTGCGCCACGCAGCCATGGGCAGCAAAACAATTGTGGGCAGAAGTACCAGGTATTTCGCCAAAGTCGCGGCCGGAGCAGGGAGGGCTGCCTCGTTCCGCACTGGCGTGTTGACCCCTTGCCATACCAAAAAGCCGGCAACAAGGATCGAATGCAGTAGCAAAAAAAACAGGACACGCCACCTCCCCAAACTCGCAGGTGGCTGTCCTGATTCAGCATGGGGTGATCCTCGAAGAAGCAAGACCACCAGAAGGCCATAAGACAAGACTGGCGTGAACGCATTGAGTCCCGGAGCCAGTATGTAATCCAGGCAAATTACTATGAACGACAGCGCGAAAACGGTGATTGCCGGTTCTCGTCGCAAGCGGATCATGCCGCGATTCACGCCCTCAAGGAAGTGCCAGCCGGCAGTGCGCTCCGGCGCCGTTAAGATGCTTGAGTTCGGCATCGCGGAATTGCCCGTTCGCCTAACCGCGCGACCGCACTTTACGCCGATAAGCCAGGTAAGTCCCGGCTCCGAGAGTCGAAGCTACAGCAAGGCCGATGATGCTCATCTCAGCCGCGTCTGTTTTTTTCGGTTTTTTGTCCTTGTCGTCGTGGTCGTAGCCGAATGCAGATAGCCCTGGCGCCAAAATCGCGGTCGCCAAAAGTAGTGCAAGCCCGTGCTTTTTCATTTTGCACTCTCCAGGACCTTAGTTAGTGCAACTGACGTTCCATCCGCCCGATCCAGTATTCATGTGGAGAAAATGCTAATTGCTGTGCTATCAGCGATCTTCGGAGAATGTGGACAAATCGCCGCATACCAAATGAAGTCAGATGTAGCTCTATGTGCAAAGTTTTGCATAATTTCACGTGAAACGAAGGTCTTAGCCTAAAAAATCTCTTATTGAACTGTCAGGCTGATCGAAGTCGTGTGGGTCTGTGCTCCCGAGGTGCCGGTCACAGTTAGCACATAGCTTCCCGCTGGGGTTCCGCCACCGCCGCCCCCACCTCCCACAGGTGGCGGTGGCACGGATGTATTACCGCCGCCGCAGCTTACTATCCCAATGGCAAAGAGCACGCAGAGACTTGCGCGAGCCGGCAATCTGCTCCTTCTTCTTTCCGGTGTCCAAATCAAAAGCGCTAGATTTACCAGGATTCCGCTGGCCCATAACCCAGCCCATAGCCAGGGTGAGCGATTTTCCCTTTGGTGCAATGCTGCCGAACTGCGGGCCGTCGAGGTGATGGATATTTGCGCGGTTACGCTTGCGCCGTTCGGGTTTACCGAAGGCGGTGACACACCACAGGTAGCGCCTGCGGGCGCGCCCGAGCAACTCAATGTGACATTCTGATTGAACCCGTTGGATGCTGAGATGGTAAGGCTCATGCTCGTTGACTGTCCCGCTTTGATCGATATAGAGGTTCCGGTTGGAAGCGTCAACGAAAAATCAGCCACCGGAGGAGGCGGTGTTACTCCCAACGACGCATGCAGGTAATAGGTGATGCCGTAGTGGTTGCCCTGGGGGTCCACACCGTTTTCGTCCATGTTCACGGTATCCAGATGAGTGGCGCTTCCAGGCCATAGCAGGTCCCAGCGCGCGGAGGCGCTGCCGTCCCGCGTTGGCGGGCCCGACGCCAGAATCTGGTACGCGCCCCAGGTGCCTGCTGCCGAGCGGATGTCAACTGATGGTTGAATAATGCTGAGATCGTGGCCTTCCAGAGCGTAGATGTTGTCGGCGGAGTCGATATACAGCCCCGGACCGTGACCTGCAACGGCTGCGCCCGGACTGACATCGGCCCAGGTATTGGCTGCGGTTCGACGCGCCAGTTTGTAGTGGAAGGTAAAGTCGCCGGAGATGTAGTTGACCAGAATGCGTCCTGACGAATCGATGACCAGCGACGGTGATTCGTCCGACTGGCTGGTGGAAACGTTGTTGCTGACGGTTTCCACGGCGCTCCATGTGCCGTTCGCCGGATTACGGCTGCGATAGAACATATTGATATTGCCGTCATAGTAGGCAACGTGCAGCGTGCCATTGTGGTCGAAAGACATCGAAGGATGCATGTGGTTGCTGCTGCCGGCAATTGCCAGTGGTGTGGACCACGTTCCACTGACTCGATTGGTGTAATACATCGCCTCATTCGTGCCTCCCGTGATTATGTGCGGCACGCCGTTGGCGTCCAGAGCCAGGCCGGTTTTTCCCATGTAGCGGTCGAGCGTATTTTGTCCGCTGAGAGGACCAACGATTTCAGGTGTCCCCCATGTATCTGTGACGGTGTCAAACTTAACGTACTTAGCCTGGGAGGCTGCAATGTCTTCATACACGATTTGTATGAAACGGTCGCTGCCGGCGATTTTTGCCTCGGCTCCTCCCATCCGCACACCGTTCGATGGACGGTGTCCCGCATCCACCTCGGCAAATGCCGTAGGATTGCCCGTGGGTGATCCTTTATAAACGCGGATCGATGAAGCTACAGTGCCGCCGCTGAATCCGCTGGCATTGGTCACCACGTAGACGATGTCGCCGGAGGTTCTTATTACTTGTCGTGTGTAGCAATCTACGTAACCGGGTCCCACCGTCACGATCGGGCTCCACGTCGCCTGCGCGCGCACTTCTCTCCCGCCCGCCAGCATGACCAGAAATAGAAGTAGTCCTGCGCGCGGTAACAGGCCGGCAAAGAGGGAACTGAAAAACCGGAATCGAGAGTTGATCTGCATCAGGTGGATGATATAACGCGTTCTGCTTCGCGAGGAAAACAAGTGCAGAATCCAGGTGCATTTTTTGCACTTTACAACCATGAGGCCCAAAAAGTTCCGTTTGACGCTCCCAAGGCTTAGGATCGGTCTCATTTCATACCAGCTTGGCCAGGCGCTGCGCGATTTCCTGTGTCCGCAGCTAGTAGCGATGATAGTAGTAATTCGCGCTCTGGCACTCGTCGACTGAATTCAAAACGACGCCGACCAGCTTTTTCGGATCAAGCGTCGCCGCGGCCCGGGTTAGGGATTCGCGACTCGTCTTCCTTGTCCGCGCTATCAACAACGTGCTCTCGCAAGGCGCAACGATGAGCTCGAAGTCGGCCAGATCCAGGATGGGCGGCGAGTCGATGATCACCAGGCGGAAAGATTCGGCGCCCCAACCCAGAAACTCAGCCCAGGAGGTGGCGGAGAAGAGTTCTGGCGAAGGTGTCGATGATACTCCAGCCGGCAATACATACAGATTGGGCACATTCGTAGAAAGAATGGCAGATTGATAGGGGCAGCCTGACTCCAGGATCTGACCCAGCCCCGGGGACTCCGGATCTCCGAGAATGCGAGACAATCCGCGCGTGCGCAGATCGGCATCCACCAGAAGAACCGGCCAGTTCTGGATGTTGGCATAGCACAGGGACAGGTTCAGCGCCGTGAGCGTCTTGCCATCGCCCGGCTCGGCGCTGGCAATCACCAACGAACGCGTGCCCCTTTCGGTTTGGCGTTTTACAAGCCTGGTGCGCAGGGTGCGATAAGCCTCTACGGCGGCCTGCATGGAAGGATTGTATTGTGCAGCCAGGAAGGACCTTTCGTCGCCCCGCGGCAGTTTCATGCTGCGGCATTTTTCCAGCCGCGTCGCGGCAACCTGGGAAGCAATTTCGCCGGACTCATGCAAAGCGCCGAACAACGCTTCCGGGGCCGAAGGAATGGCAAGCTGCGGCTGGTGTTCAGTATCCGCACTCAGTCTCATAGCGTCTACAGCTTCATCCAGATTGACACTGGCGGGCCCAGGAACAGCGGTTTCCTGTTTGAAAGTCTTGCGCGTTTCATTAAAAAATCTGCTCATGTCTCAAACCAAGCCATTCTGGATTCAAACGAATCCCTACTACGATTTGACTCCGGAAGATGAGGGAGCCGAAGCTGTTGTTGCCGCGCTCAACGATGTTTCGGGAATGGAGAAGGCGTCTTCGCACAAGGTCAGTCCATCCACCGCTTCCCGCACCAGGTCAGGTGTGATTCGCAAAAGCTGCCTGCGAAAACCAGCCGTCAGGACCCGGTCACACAGCAGGTTAATCAGCCGGGGCGTGCCTCCTGCCTGGCGAAAAATCTCCTCCAAGGCCGGCGCCGTAAACGGACTTTCACTCCGCAGCCCGGCAATGTGCAATCTTTCCGCGATATAGGCGCGGGTTTCCGGTAGCGTCAGCGTGCGCAGTTTGGAAACCACGGCAACACGCCCGCGCAGGGCCGCAAACTGCGGTTTCATCAACAGAGGCACCAATTCCGGCTGTCCGCAAAGGATCAACTGCAATACGTTGGCCGGATAGTTGTCCAGGTTGAGGAGCAACCGTATCTCCTCCAGCAGTTCGGGAGAAAGCAGATGGGCCTCGTCAATGACCACCAATACAATTCCATTGCGGCGATGCGAATCGAGCAGCAACTCGTGCAGTCCGCGTAATCGCGCCGGCTTGGTTGTTGCTGAAGAGGTGATTTCCAGTTCATCAAAAAGGGCCTCGAACAATTCCTCCTGCGTCAACGTAGGGTTGATGATGAAAGCTGAACGAATCGGCCTTCCGGAAGATGACTCGTGGACAAGGATGTGTTGCAGCGAATACAGCAGGGTGGTCTTGCCGGTGCCAATCGGGCCCACCGCCACCTGCAACCCCTTACGGTATGAAACGCCCTCCAGCATGGCCCGCAGCGTATTACGGTGCGGCTCTGCGAGGTGCAGGAACCGCGGGTCAGGGGTGAGCCGGAACGGTTCGTGTTTTAAGCCGTAAAATGCAGAATACATCGCGTTTGCCCTAAAGCTGTCCTCGTCGCTCGTACTGGCGTGGACAATCGTCTCAATTTGTAATTCTTTCCAATTCAAGACTGCAACTTTCATTCCAAACATCATTTAACTAACTAAAAGCAAATAAAAGACTTAAATGCCATTAGTCTGCCATGAGGCATCCGTGTGCAACAGATTGCATACTCGCAAACCTTAGTTTCAGCCTCTCGCAAAGCTCATGCACGGAGCTTGAAAACTAGACCTTGGCAAATTGCTTCAAACTTGAGGGCTTCCTCCCTACGCTCACGTACATGAAACCGTTTTGCTCCATTTCCTCCGGAGTGTAGAGATTTCGTCCGTCCAAAATGATCGGGTACTTCAGCAACTTCCGCAGATGCTTGAGGTCCAGCGTGGCGAATTCTTCCCAATCGGTCAGAATCAACAAGGCATCCGCGTCCTCCGCAGCCTGGTACGGATTTTCCGCGAAAGCGATTTTGTCCTGGAAGATTTCCCGCGTGCGTTCCATGGCTGCCGGATCAAATGCGCGAATGCACGCTCCTTCGGCCAGGAGCTGCTGCACTAATGCGATCGCGGGTGACTCGCGAATATCGTCCGTGCGTCCTTTGAACGCCAACCCCAGCACGCCGAGCTTCTTGCCTTTCAGGGTCCAGAGCGCGGTGCGGATCTTTTTCATAAAGCGAAGACGCTGGTCTTCATTGATCCCCATGACCGCGTCCAAAAGATCGAATTCGTAGCCGCACTCGCGGGCGACGGCGCGGAAAGCCGAGACATCCTTGGGGAAGCACGACCCGCCATAGCCAATGCCGGCGCGCAAAAACCGCGGACCGATTCTTGAGTCACTGCCAACGCCGCGGGAAACCTGCTCAATGTCAGCGCCCACTTCTTCGCAGATGTTGGCCACGGCATTGATGAAAGAGATCTTCATCGCCAGGAACGCATTGGACGCGTGTTTGATCAGCTCGGCGCTTTTTGCCGTGGTCAGGATCAGCTGGGCCGCATTGGCGGCCCCATCAGGCTCGGGAACACGCTCCGGGGACAAGTAATACTTGCCGGTGGTAAGCGGCGCGTAAACTTCGCTGATGAGAGCGGCAGCCCTCGCGCTATCTGCTCCTACCACAATGCGGTCGGGATACAGGAAATCGGTCACTGCGGTCCCCTCGCGCAGGAATTCCGGGTTAGAGACCACATCGAACTCGCAATCGGCGCCGGTGGTCAGGTGCATGACACGCCGGATCCAGTCGCTGGTATAAACAGGGACCGTGCTCTTTTCGATGATCACCTTGTAACCGTTGATGTTCTGCGCGATCTCGCGCGCGACTGATTCGACATATGACAGGTCGGCTTCGCCGTTTTCCTTCGGCGGGGTCCCCACGGCAATAAAGATGATGGAGCTGGAGCGCACGGCCTCGGGCAGTGAGCTGGAGAATTCCAGCCCGGCTCCGCGATGGCGTGCCAATAACTCGGGCAGGAATTGCTCATGAATGGGCACTCCTCCGCCACGCAGTGTTTCAACCCGGGCTAAATCGTTGTCCACGCAAACAACGCTATGTCCCAGCTCAGCAAAACACGCTGCGGCCACCAGTCCAACGTAACCCGAACCAACTACTGTGATTTTCTCCACCTGCCCGCCTCCCGTTATCAATCCTCAAAAGTGCTCAAAGCTATTCTGGTAATGCACGTTAATAACCATCCGCACCGCAGCTAACTATTGAATACAAAAGGTTTACAGCCTGTTTTTCTGGCCTGAAGGCTGTTTCACAGGTGGTATGTAAGGATAATGTGCAACAATTTGCAGAACATAGCCAAGCTCCTGTCCTTGGAGGCTAACCAGACTGCCCCCTGCGGAAAATGCCCGGTGGGGAGATTCTTTCCTGGCTCAAGCGGAAGGAACGATGGAAATCGTCGCAGTCCAGTCCAGGTGCGCTACGCCATTAGACACGATAATGTTCGCGGTACCAGTCCACAAAACGGCCCACGCCAACCTCAATGGGCGTGTGTGGGCGATACCCGGCAACCGCCGAAAGCTCGTCAATGTCGGCATACGTGGTGGGAACGTCGCCCGGCTGCATGGGAAGCAGCTTGGTAATCGCCTTTTTGCCGATCTTGTTTTCCAGGATTTCAATCAGCTTTGTCAGTTCCACCGGCTCGTTATTGCCGATGTTATAGATGCGGTAGTGCACTGACGCCTCGCCTGCGGCTTCGCCCTTTTCTTTTCCCGGAAGGATGTCCATGATGCGCACAACGCCTTCGACGATATCGTCAATGTAAGTGAAATCGCGCAGCATTTTTCCGTAGTTGTAGACCTCGATGGGAGTGCCTTCAAGAATGCATTTGCAGAACTTAAACAGCGCCATGTCCGGTCTTCCCCACGGGCCATACACCGTAAAAAAACGAAGGCCGGTGAGGGGAAGCTGGTAAAGATGCGCATAAACATGGGCCATCAACTCGTTGCTTTTTTTGCTTGCCGCATACAGGCTCACTGGATGGTCCACGTTGTCCTTCTCTGAGAAGGGAATTTTTTTGTTGGCTCCGTAGACCGAACTGGAAGAAGCAAAGACGAAGTGCGGAGTTTTTTTCCCGCGGGCTCCCTCCAGCAGATTGACGAAGCCCACCAGATTGCTCTGCACGTAGAGATGAGGGTTCTCGAGTGAGTATCGCACTCCGGCCTGTGCGGCCAGATGGATGACTGGTCCAAATTCCTGGTTCCTGAAAAGGTCCTGCACCCAGGCAAGATCGGCAATATCCCCTTGCACAAACTGGAATCCGCTGGTTTTGCGCAGGATGTCGAGACGCGCCTCCTTCAGCCCTTCATTGTAAAAAGGATTGAGATTGTCGATGCCAAGCACCTGATGTCCCATTTGCAGGAGCCTCTGGCTGACGTGAAATCCCACAAAACCTGCGCATCCTGTAACCAACACTCTGGACACTGAATTTGTCCTCTCCGGAGAAAGTTTGCCATTCACTGATCTGCACGTAAAAGACCTGCACGTAAAAGGCTTGCACGTGGAAGGCCGACCCAACGCCAGGCAATGATGCCCAGCATACTATCAGGCCGCTTTGGAGCCCTAGCGCCAGTTTTCAGCGTTTAGATTAATGTTTCACTTGAACAAATGACGAGTTTTGTCAGAGAGGAAACTCGTTTTGATGAAGGACCGTCATCGTGCTGGAGTAGCAAGAGTAAATGTGGAACTCACTTATGCAATCCTTTTCACTGTTACCTTAGTAATCGATTGCCGGGCGAAAACACCGGCGCGAATCATGAACGCCGTCCACTCCTGAAGTCATTTCAATACAGATAGTTAGAGCGTCTTCCACAAACAAAGCCGAACGCTTGTTGAGCTCGAGCATATTCGGCATCAATCGTGCACATCTACTCTGCATTGCCCAGGGTCGTAGTGCGCTAGTTGGCTTGAAGAAATCCCGACATTGCTGGGGATAGTGAAATTGATTGCAACTCATCCACTGGAACAAGCTCGCTCCAGCAGGAATATGAGGAAGGGTTAAAAAAAATGCGCTCACGAGTATTATTTTTGGCGGTCCTGGCATGTTTGTGGACTGCCGGCTCGGTTGACTTGCACGCCCAGAATTTCAACATGACTGTGGCGGTCCTGGTCAACTCAGCCAATACCACCGGATACAACACGAATGCCGCGAGCCCTGGCGAGTATCAGCGATATGCAGAGAGATACTTCGAGAATCTTCAGCTCCCGTACCAGGTTTTTGACGTTGCCAGCGCGGCGCCTCCGGCTGATCTTAACAGCAGGCAACTGATTATCGCCGCTCACCGCGGGCTCTCCCTGTCGACAACATGGCAGAACGCCATTACCACGGCTGTGCAGGGCGGCACCGGATTCATCAATCTCGATTCAAGCTCAACCATCGGTACGAATACGCATATCAGGACCATCTTTAATGCGACTGGATCAACGACGGGCACAGCAGCCACGTCAATCACAGTGCCGGCCGCTATGGCCTCCGGGGGAGCAACGCCTCACTATATCGCCGGCCTTCAGCTGAAGACTCTGGAGAACCCGGGAGACTTCATTTACAACTTCCACGTTGACCAGAACGGAACCCTGCAGACGGCGACGGCAACGGTCCTGCAAAACGCTTCGGGTACAGTGATTGCCAAGTTGGGCAATGACCCTCTTGTTACAGCCACAACTTTCGGCTCCGGGCGGGCAGTCAACTTCGGCACCATGGACTACCTTCAGGCTGACCGCTTTGGTTTCATGATGGGAGTGGATGACATCTTCTGGCGCAGCTTGGTTTGGGCGGCGCGGAAACCATTCGCCCTGCGCGGCTATCCGCGGTTGTGGGGCCTGCGCATGGACCACAACGTTGATACCGGCTTTGCCACACGCATCAGGGAGATGTATGACACCACGCTGACCGGAACCACGGCCAGTGATGGAACCGGCGGCCCGTGGAAGGTCACGCTTTCCGGTTATCTCGACTTCTTGCCTCCGGGAGATCCTTCACGCGCAACCTTCACCTCAGACATGCGAGCCGGGAAGATTCAGTTCAGCCCGCACGGATTTGCCAGCGTCACCGGTGGTGACCTGTTCTGGTCGGGGCTCGACTCGCCTCCGGGACCAATGACCGACAGCGAGTGGCTCACCAACATTTCCGCGATCCAGGATTTTGTTCAAGGGAATGGCGGCAATGATTCGATTCCCTCGATGTCCAAATGGTGGCTGGGCCACTTCTACGATCTTTCCAACAATATGGGTTGGGATTTGTGGAATACCTTTGGCGTTCGGTATATAGGCACGGTTACCAAGCCCGGAAATCCATACACGACTGACGCTACGGAGCCGGCGTTCCAGAGCGAGCGGCTGAAAGTCCGTCCCTATTGGATTTATCAATTGCCACCCAAGCCGGCAGGGACGTTCGCCTCGGATGAATCGTATTCCTTCTTCTTTGCCGATGATCTGACCATCAATAGCCGCTCAGGGCTGCCGGCGCAGAAGTTCTTCTTGATCGGCTCGCGCGCTCGTGATCAGCAGCTTGCTGAGGGGCCGGACCTCGGCTGGTGTGATCCACAGGGAAATGGCGCAACGTTCAGCCAGGTCAAATGGCAGTGGTATACGTGGCGGCTTTTCAGCAGCATGGTGCCGGCGGAGATGTTTACGCATGACGACGCGTACTCCGCCTGCCAGGACGCTTCGCGCAGGCAAAACATTCAGGCCATCTCCAGCTTCCTGAACAGCCACGGTGCGAAACAGGTATTCATGCAGGATCTGGCCCAATACGTCTACGCCCGCACTAAGTCCACGCTGACGCAGGCCAGCTTTAATGGCGCCAACATCACGTACACATTTACCGGTAAGGCAGCTGATCCAGATGGAACCCTGGTGTCCACACAGATTCTGGTTTTCAACGGTGACACAGAAGGTGTGTGGCAGTCGGTTCCCGGGTTCAGCAATGGTCTGACGACCAGCCTGGCGCCTCCCCCAGCGCCACCCACAGTTGTGGCGGTAAGTCCGAACACCGGATCAACTCTTGGCGGCACGAGTATCACGATCTCCGGAGCCGGATTTACCAGCGCTGCCACTGTGAGGGTCGGCGGCAACAATGCGACCGGCGTCAGCTTTGTGAACAGTTCCACGCTCATTGCCAATACGCCGGCCGGCGCACAGGGCGCTGCTGACGTTACCGTGACCACGGTCAACGGGCCAGGCACGCTGAAGCTGGGCTTTACCTACATTGGCCCGCCGGTGATCAGCCGCATCAGCCCCACCTCGGGCCCTGCTACGGGCGGAAATACTATCAACGTTCACGGCAGCTCATTCACTGCGAATTCACAGGTCACCATCGGCGGGATCGCTGCCGGCAACGTGACGTTCATTGACACCACGCGGCTTTCAGCCACGGTTCCGGCCGGCGCCATCGGGACAACAGCCACGGTCGCGGTGACCACTCCGTTCGGTTCGGCATCCCTTGCGAACGCTTACAGCTATCTCGATCCGGCCACGATCCTGATGCAGGACAGCTTTAACGGTGACAGCACCGCTACATGGAATGCTTCGCCGCTCGGTTTGGCCAGCGGGTGGACGAGGACCGGCGGCGCGTACGACTACTCCGGCATCGGACACACGCAGCAATACACCGGCGCTTCCAACTGGGGCAACTACAGCTTTGAGACGAAGGTAAAAGTATTCGCGCTGCAGAATTTCCCCGGCGGCATCCGCGGTCGAGTCAACTTGGCCACCGGAACCGCGTACGCCATCTGGCTCTATCCCGGAACGAATTCCATCAAGCTGTTCCGCACCGGTGGGTGGAACATTGATTCGGCGGGATTGGTGCAGCTTGCGTCCAACTCGCTGACCTATGACACAACGCAGTTCCACACGCTGCGCATGACCTTCCAGGGCAGCTCGATTCAGGTCTTCTGGGACGGCGTGCTCACGCTGAGCGCCACGGACACCACGAACCTGACCGGCGCTGTGGCTCTGGATGTGTCCAACCAGCACATTCAGTATGAAGATGCGATTGTGACGGGTAGCATTTCCGTCGGTCCCATCGTTACCAGCTTGTCGCTGACGCCGGCCAATGTCTCGCTTTCCGCCGCCGGCAGCACGCAACAGCTGATCCTCACAGCCAACTTGTCCGACGGCACCACGCAAAACATCACCTCGGCTGCAGGCACCACGTACAGCTCGAACAACACGGCAGCCGCCACTGTGAACGCAACAGGTCTTGTTACCTCCGTGGGAAATGGAACTGCCACCATTACCGGTTCCAACGGCGGGCTCTCATCCACGTCCACGGTGAACGTCAACATTACTGGTCCGACAATTACCCGGATCAGCCCGTTGCGAGGTTCAACCGCAGGTGGCGATCGGATGGATATCTACGGCGCCAGCCTCAACGTGAACACCGTGGTTACAATTGGAGGCCAGAACGCCGCCGCGCTTTCCGCTGCGGCAGACGGCAGCCGGATGACGGTGACTGTCCCGGCCGGGGTTGCCGGAGCAGCTGACCTTGTAGCCAGCAGTCCGGGCGGCGGCAGCACGACGCTCACGGCAGCTTACACTTACGTCGATCCGTCAGCGATCCTCTTCCAGGACGCCTTCAATTTGGCTTCACTGGCGAATTGGACAGCATCGCCGCTGGGGTTGTTCGGTAACTGGTCGGCGGCGCTGGATCTGGCGGACTATAACGGCGGCGGTCACACGCAGTTGTATGCCGGGAGCCCCGCGTGGACAGACTACACGGTGGAAGCAAGATTCAATGTCTTCACTATCAGCAACTATCCGGGTGGGCTCCGCGGACGTGTCAACACCTCAACCGGTGCGGGATACGAAGCCTGGATCTTGCCTAACTCCAGGACGATTGTCCTGTACCGAGTTACTGGATGGTCCATTGATGCGCCGGGATTGACGGCCCTGGGCTCGTTCACCGTGGCGAATATGGACCCGAACGTATTCCATAATCTCAGACTGGCTTTTAGCGGAACACAAATCTCGGTGATCTACGACGGAACAACGATCATTCAGGCTACCGATGCAAGCTTTATCGGCGGCGCCATCGCGCTGGATGTGAGCAATCAGCACATGCAGTTTGATGACGTCTTTGTGACCGTACCGTAAAAACGGTGAGCGTCCCATGTTACGCGACGCTCACTTTAGCCTGGCCACGCTCGCTCCGGGGCGGACGTGGTCCAGCTTTTGGGGGTTTACCCCGCGGAAGAGCGAAGGTATTTGCGAGGGATTTGGAAGCACGCAGCGGTCATGCCTGCAGGGCTCCTACTGGATGGCTAATCCGCTGGCTGGTGATTCGAACTGCGCAGCCGTACCATCGCCTCCGCGTAATCAGAAACCAATCGCGGACGTGCGAAACGTTGGATTGTTTCCGCGTCCGCGATGTGCTGTTCGCGGGGCGCTGATTGCATCTTCTCCTGGCACAACCGTATGAGCAGGGCCTGTATGCCCTCTCCGTCGCGATAGTCAACGCACCAACCGGCGCCCGTCTCCCGGATGAACCGGTCCACTTCGCCGCCCTTGGGTGACAACGCGATGATCGGCTTGCCCGCGGCGAGATATTCATAAAGCTTTCCCGGCAGGCTGATGTCATTGGTCATGGTGACCAGCAGGCAATCCGTGTCTTCCATGGCGCGGAGAGCTTCGTTCTGTGGTTTGAAGCCAAGCAAGCGCAGTTCGCTTTTGCGGTTTTCAAACTGTAGCCGTTCCGCGTCAGTGATCCGGCCGATGAAGCGCGTTTCTATCCGGCTGCGCAATTCTTCCGGCAAGCCATCCACAGCATCAAGATAAAACTGCGGCGAGGATGTCTTATAGGCAGTGCCGACGTGAGAGACTACCAGCTTCTTTTCGGAGTTGGTCCGTGGACGGAAATCCGCGAATGCTTCCGGATCGAACCCGTTGGAAATGCAAAGAAACTTGCTTTCCGGCTGCCCGGGATAGCGCCCCCTGATTGTCTTGAGTGACGTTGCCGCTACCGCCACGACCAGATCGGCGGACTCCACAGTCGCGCGCTCAATCTCCGTGGCGCGGCGGCGGGCGTGGTCGCCGCTCTGATACTCGAAATCCTTGAGATAGAAGCTGATCCATTCATCGCGGAAGTCGGCTACATATTTCAGGTGAGGGAAGCGTCGTTTAAGGGCATTGCCTATGAGAAACGCGGAAAATGGGGGCGCTGTGACCATCACGGTGTCAATGCCGAACCGCCGCACGATGAGGCTGGCCGCACGCAACGCGAATGGATACCAGAGAACTTCAGGCTCCGGCGACAATACTCTTCTGATCGTTCGAGTGGCCAGAGACTTCAGCCCGCCGCTCTTGGGATTAGGGGTTGCCGCTTTGCCATTGTTGTCCCCCCCTTTCTCCGGCACAGCTTCTTTCTTGCGCCGCGAGAGCCAGTTCCACACGGTGTGCCGCAACCAGAAGGGGGCCTCAGGGGTGAATGCATTGTGAATTTGGACCGAATCAGGCACACGCTTGCACAGTGCAGGATCAAACACCGGCGCCGCGGCATTCCCGGCGCGCAGCACATGGACCTCAAAACCGGAAGCAGGCAAATACCGGGCGAGGCTCAGCGCCCTCTGCACCCCAATGCCTCCGGCAGGAGGGAAGAGATACGAAATAATCAGAATCCGCGAGCGGATATTGTTGCCGGCCATTGAAGGTTGCGATTCAGTCATAAGCAGGGATCAACATCGGTCTGGAAATCCGGCGTTCTTTCCTTTGTCTTGCACGTACACTTCCACTCCAGGATGGCCTTTCCGGGCTGCTCGGTAATTTGGTTGGGATAGCGGATGACGTTTATGCAGAGTCACAATGCATTCGATCCGACAACAGTGAAACGAATCCGGCCGCATCTGGTGCGGCTATAATTATACAAACTGTAGCGATTTCTGAAGGCAGTCGGTCGCCATGCTTGGCGCAGAAGCGACCCAAGGTGAGGAACTCCATAGAGACCATTCGCATTCTTTGCGTTGGCGGCGCCAGGCCGAATTTCATGAAGCTGGCGCCATTGTTCCGGGCTTTTGCCAAGCTCCCGGATTTTGCTCCTGCCCTGGTCCATACCGGCCAGCACTATGACGAGCAGATGTCCGGCCAGTTCTTCCCCGACCTGGGACTGCCCGAGCCTCTTTACAACCTGGAGGTTGGCTCCGGCTCTCACGCGCAACAAACCGCCGAGATCATGAAGCGCTTCGAGCCGGTCGTGCTGCAGGAGAAACCGGACGCTGTGCTGGTGGTGGGAGATGTGAATTCCACGGCAGCATGCGCCCTAGTCGCGAAAAAACTCAATGTCAACGTGATTCACGTAGAGGCCGGTCTGCGCAGTTTCGATCGTTCGATGCCGGAAGAAATCAACCGGCTTGTTACCGACGCGATCTCCGACCTGCTTCTGGTGACCGAAGAGAGCGGCTTGCGCAACCTGGAGCATGAGGGCGTGGCTCCGGAGAAGGTGCGCTTTGTCGGCAATTTGATGATTGATTCCCTCTACTATCAACTGGAGCGTTCCAAAAGTTCGAGCGTGCTGGATGACCTGGGAGTGCGGGGCAAGCGTTTCGGCCTGATCACGCTGCACCGGCCCGCAAACGTGGACGAACCTTCGCAGTTGCGCCAGCTTCTGCGGGCTTTGCAGGAAATTGCCTCGGATGATTTGCCGCTGTTTTTTCCTGTGCATCCACGGACGCGGGCCCGCTTGCAGGACCAGCCCCTTGCCGCATGTCTGCATCTGCTGCAACCGTTAGGTTATACGGATTTCGTTTCTTTGATGTCGCATGCCGCGGTGGTGTTTACCGATTCGGGCGGCGTGCAGGAAGAGACCACCGCGCTCGGCGTTCCGTGCTTGACGTTGCGCAACAACACCGAACGTCCTATCACCATCCAGGAAGGCACGAACCGGCTTGCTGGAACGACGTATGAGAGCATTGTGCGCGCCTGGCAGGAGATGAAGGAAAACATGCCCGCCGGGAAAATTCCGCGCTTCTGGGACGGCAAAGCGGCCGAGCGATGCGTGGAGGCGATTCGCTCCGCGCTTGCTCCTGCATCGGCCCGCTAACCCCCTGTAGCAGAGTATGTCTTGCGGTAGCGAAGATGATACGCCGCCAGCTTCAGGTATTCTCTGACCAAATACGACCAGTGTCCTGCATGCTTCCACCAGCCCTCCAGGCGGAATGAACTTTGATCTTCCGGGACGGCCAGAAAGAGAACGGTCGAGTCATGGAACGCACCGATTCGTTCACAGCAGAACCGCACCCGGCGCAGGTGGATGGCAGTGCTGACAATTGCGATCCGTCGCGGGAAATCCGGCGCCAGGTATCGGGCAAGAGCATGTAGTTCCCGGAATGTGCCTGGCGTCTTGATCTCTGCGAGCGACGTCGAGCGATTGCCATGCTGGAAGTCGACCCAGAAGTGCCTGCGTTCGGGCGCGGTCTTATCGCGCAACTCCAGGAGTTCAGGTATGTTTGTGGGTTCGTTGGCGGTTTGCCGCACTTCATACCGGCCCACACTGAAGATCAGTCGGGGCGCCAGCCCTGATTGAAATAGTTGCCAACCGCAGGGCTTTCTCTCCGGCCGGCCGGCGAGAACAAAAATCAGGTCGCAGCTCGCGGGAGCGTCACTGCTTGCCAGAAAACTCGCGAATGATTTCAGGATCTCCACGCTTGTAGACGGCGCTCGCAGAATACAACGAGTGACGCCCTGGCGTTACAAGATTGTTGCGCCCGCGGCGAAGCGAAAACGCGTTCGCATATTTCGTGTAACTGGATAGGCCAGCCGTCGATGGCGCTGGATCTCTAGTTGACGATGATCGTTAGAGTCGAGGTATGACTCTGTCCGCCTCCGGTGCTCGTGATGGTGAGCGAATAGGTACCAGCCGGGGTTCCGCCCGGTCCGTTGCCGACCGTATTCTTTCCTGTTGAGCCGCAGCCAAAGCTGAAGAACATCAAGGCACCAATCGGCACAGCCATGGCCCAACGGAGCCGCGGCCTGGACGACCTTATCGCCACAAGACTCGCCAGAGCCGCCAACGCCGCCAGCAGCAGCCCGGTAGGCACAGTTGGTGGTGCGAAAATTGGCGCGAGCCCGGCCCGTGCCGTTGAACTCACGGTTACCTGAGTGGTTACGCTGCCGCCATTGGGGTTAACCGAACCAGGAGAGACGCTGCAAGTCGCTCCGCTGGGTGCCCCCGAGCAGCTTAGCGTGACCGTCTGGTTGAAACCACCGGCGGCAGCCACCGTCAGAGAAAACGACGCTGTCTGTCCTGCGTTGATGGTTGCTGTTCCGGGCGTGGACGAAACCGAGAAGTCCGGAGTCGGCGCGGTTGTTCCGGTCCCGCTTAGACTGACGGAGTGCGGGCTGCCGGGCGCTGTATCGGTGATCGTGATTGAACCGGACCGCGTGCCCGTTGCAGTGGGAGTAAATTTCACATTGACGGTGCAGCTGGCGCCGGCGTTGAGAGTGGTGCAATTGTTGGTTTGCGAAAAGTCTCCCGAGGCCGCAATGCCGCTGATCGTGAGCAGGGCATTGCCGCCGTTCGTAATATCAAAACTTCTGACCACGCTCGTGGTATTCAGCTGCTGCGCGGAAAACGTGAGGCTTGAAGCGGACAACGAGAGCAGGGGCCCGGTGGCCGTGCTGCACGTGCCGCCGGCAGGCGCAATTCCGGTGCCACCGCCGAATTCGTAAGCGCCAATGTCGATTGTTCCTACTGCGATGCGGCCTTCCGCGCAGGCAGGGTGCACGTACTGAAATACGGGCGCCAGGGAAAACGCTCCGTCCGCACCTGGGTCGACTCCGGCGTTGATCGCCGCCGATCCCGCCAGCAAGTGGTAATCAAATCCCGCCGGGTTGGCTAAGCTGGGATTGCCGGAAAAGTTGTTCGCCTTAATGGCGGTCGTCTGGCCTGTGATCGTTCCCGGGCCGAAGAAAATATTGTTTTTGATGACAACCGGAGCGGAGCCTGCCGCGGGCGATATGAACGTTCCCGATGCAGCGTCATTCGCAAAAGTATTGTTGATGACGAACAACTGAGTGCTGGGATTGCCGGGGTTGGTTCCTTCCGCGAGGTATGCGACCAGGGTTGAGTTGTCATTGAGCGGGCCCTGTTCAATCACGTTGCCAATCACGTATGAAAGGCCGCCGTTCGGGATATCAATCTGGTAACTGGAGGTCCCTGTTGCCTCGTCGCTCAGCCGGTTGTAGAGAATGAAATTCTGCGCCGCACGTGTCTTGAGCAGATGGCCGATCTTGGCATGGTGGGAATAGTTGTAGCGGAAAATCAATTTGCCAACGTTGCCGATATACACGTTGTGCGACTGACCGTCGCCAAAGCCGTTGAACGCAAACTCCGAGAATTCGATGGTGACTGTGCTGGTGGGCGATGCATCCGTGAGTATGCCTTCCTCATTGTCATGGAAGTAGCAGTTGCGCACGGTGAGATTGTCAGCCTGCTGGCGTATGCCAACGCCATTGTGGTCGACTACCGTAGCGCCGCTGAATTCAATGTTCTCAACCGTGGTGTTCGCTCCAGAAATTACCCAGATGCCTTTGCCCTGGGAATTCTGGCCTCCGGCGTCAATATGCGCGCGCCCGCCGCCTACGCCGCGGATGGTGAGGTTGTTGGTGGTCCAGGCACAGACATCGCCAACATAGGTCACACTGGTATCGACTGTGATGATGTCGCCGGCCACTGCCGCGGCGATTGCGGCGCATGGTTTGGCAAACGGCTTACCCGGTCCAACCTGCAGCGTTGCTGCATGTGCCGCTGTAGAAGCGGCCAGAAGCGCCACCAGAGCAAAGAGTAAAGAGTAACTTCTTTTCATCCGATTTCCTTTGCGGGTGAATACATCCGCTTTATGGCCGCAAGAGGACATTGCTGGCGATCAGTTGCACGCCGGTAGGCGTGGACTTGAACAGCAGTCCGCGCACCGAGACCTTTTGTCCGCTCTGCACCGGCCCGGTCGCCGACGCAAAGCCGGTGAATGTGGTTACGCTCCCGGTCACCACCGTGATACTGGCTGGCCAAACCGTTCCGCTCGCCGGCTGGATGATGAACTGGTTCGTGCCTACCGTGACCACTGTTCCATCCACTGTCCCTTGCTTCAAAATCACCTGGTCGGCGATGGCCGGATTGGTTGCCGGACGTACCCGTATCTCCAGCGTCTGTCCCGCCATCACATCCGTGGCCGTACCGAACCAGCAGGTCGGACAGCTCACCAGCGGCGCCAGCTCACGCAACTCCACCTTGAACTGCGTGCTGGCATCTACTCCCATGCCCAGGGCTGAAGTGGGTGGAATATTGGAGACGGTCACGCTCAGCGTGGCTGTGCTCTTATTGCCCGCGGCATCGCGGGCGATAGCGCTCAGCGTGTGCGTGCCGTTGGTCGCCGTGGTCGTGTTCCAACTCACGCTGTAGGGTGAAGCCGTATCTTCTGCGCCTAGATTTGCGCCATCCAACTGGAACTGCACGCCCGCCACACCCACGTTGTCGGAGGCGTTAGCCGAGACGGAAATCGAGCCCGACACGGTAGCGCCGGTGGCGGGGGCGGTGAACGAAACTGTGGGCGGAGTTGTATCCGGCACGGGGTTGTTGACGGTGACCGAAATCGTGGCCGTGCTCTTGTTGCTGGCAGCATCGCGAGCGATGGCGCTCAGGGTATGCGCGCCGTTAGTTGCCGTAGTCGTGTTCCAGCTCACGCTGTAGGGAGCGGTCGTGTCTTCCGCGCCCAGATTGACGCCGTCCAGTTGGAACTGCACACCGGCCACGCCGACGTTATCAGAGGCATTGGCGGAAACCGCGATGGTAGCCAATACCGTGGCCGCATTGGCCGGCGCTGAAAATGAAACAGTTGGCGGTGTAGTGTCCACCGGTGCAGCGTTACTCACCGTGACCGAAACCGCGGTCGAGGTTGTTCTGTTTCCTGCGGCATCGCGCGCGACGGCTGTCAGAGTGTGTGCGCCATTCGTGGCCGTGGTTGAGTTCCAGGAAACACTATAAGGAGCGGTTGCGTCTTCCGCGCCCAGGTTGGCGCCATCCAGCAGAAACTGGACACCGAACACGCCCACGTTGTCGGACGCGTTCGCCGAAACGGTTACTGTCCCGGTCGCCGTTGAGCCGTTGGCCGGCGCAGTCAGCGAGACTGTCGGCGGGGTGACATCGGCTGGGCCGCCGGGTGGATTGCCAAAGTTGATGCCAAAAGTGTTGGGCGGGCCGCCGGCCAATCCTGAGGAGCCAAAATACACAAACCAGTCGTGATCGTAATCGTAGCCGCAGAAAGAATCGGCCGTTCCGTCAGGTGCTCCGGCAGGAGCTGGCGGCGGTCCGCCTGTAATACCCAGATCGACCCAGGTGTTGGACGCAACGGTGTAGGAGAACACGTGACCTTGTTGAGGATAGATCAACAAACGGCTGCGCTGCTTGTCGTAGCCGTGGCAGGGATAAGCGGCTGCCGGCGCCTCCACTGTAGGATTGGCCGCGGTCCAGCGGCTGGCTACCGGCGCATTGGGATCATAAATAAAAGTCGAGGCGATATTCGCGCCGCCGAAGCTGCGCTGACCGCCGAAAATGATTACCTTGCCGCTGGCATTGTCATAAACCAGCAGGTGAGCATGGCGTGCTCCAGGGGCGCATGCCGAGCATATCTGCGTCCATGTATTGGTGCTGGGGTTGTACTCCCATGTATCTGCGCCGGTAGCCCCGCTTACGCCGGTGAAGCCTCCGTAAAGCAGCACGCGGTCAACATTCGGCATGTAAACCATAGCGCCTTCCTGACGAGTGGAGGGATTAGGAGAAGTGGTTGCAGCTTGTGTCCAGTTCCCCGAACCTGCGGTGCCAGCATGGGTGAAAGAATACCAATCGTAGCCGAGAGCGCCCTGGCACGAACCGGCTGTGATGTTTAATTGGTTGCGAAACGTGTCCCAGGCAATCTGATTGTAAGTATGCCGATGGTTGGGCCGTGTGGCTGTGTCGCCCGGACATTGCGTCGCTTTGGCATCGCTTACCCAGATTTGTGTCCATGCGCCATTCGTTGGATTGAAGCCAAAGACTGTGTCCGCGTAAATCCCCGAGCCTCCGGCGGAATCGTCTTGCGTCAGCAGCAGAGTTTTGTGCTGGTAATCGTAAACGGACGTTGTCCAATTGGTAGTTTGCGGCTGCGCGGCGCCTGTGGGCGCAATGGATTGCCACACTTGCGCGTGCACCAGCGGCGTGGCAAGCAAAACTGCGAATAATGTGGCTAAGCGTTTCATGAGGAGCTGGACTGCCTCCGGTTTCCTGAACTTGAACATTGTTCCTTGGTCCTGACTTTAGTTTTGTACCACCAGGCTCAAGGAGGTGCCTGACGCAGTGGTTGTTACGGACGCCACAACGCCCTGCACTCGCAAACCGGGATTGGAAGCGCTCAGTTCAACGTACTTTGCCAGGAACGTTCCATCGCTCTGAAATTGTCCGGCAACTTCTACGTACTGTCCAATCTGCAGATTGGCAAACGAGGTAATACCGCCGTCAAAAACGGTGCTCGCGTCGGTGATGACCCGGGCTGTTGCAGCGCCGCTGCTGAGTTGAAAGTCAAACGACTTGGCCGGAGTCGACGGAAGCGCGGAGATTTGACCGATCGTATCCATTAATTCCAATGCAGGAGAGGATGTGCTCACGGTCGACGGATGAATCACAGGAGTGATCACGAATCCTCCGCTGGCATTGGTGCTGATGGAATTGAGCAGGTCGAAATCAAGGGCCAAGCCCTGTGTTCCGCCAGAAGGCAGCGAGAAACTGGTCAACGGTACGGTAACCGTTGCGTTCGTGAGCTGCGGGTTCGTAACCTGGGTCACCGTACCGGCTGAGAATACCGCCAGCTTCGGATTGGCCAGAGCCAGGGTCACCGAGTTGTATTGACCGCTGGGCAGGTTCGCCGCCTGCAGGCTAAGCGTAGGCGCTAACTGAAGATGGCGCAGTTCAAGCGTCTGTGGCGTGGTGGTTAACGTGGTGCTCTTGCCGGTGGAGTCTGCAACGCTGATTGAGGTGACATCAATTTTGAATGCCAGGACATTGTCGGCAGCGGCATCCGTTGTGAAGATCGTCAGGTTCCCAGCGTTTGGTGGAGGAGGCGGAGGAGGTGGCGGTGTTGTTGATCCGGTTGTGCCACAACCAGCCAGCAATATCACCAGTCCCAACAGGCCTGCGCCTGAAACCCACTTTAGTTTGTTCCCCATCATGACACCTCGGTCATCCCGTTAAGTCTTTGTCGTTCGAAACTTTTCTTTATGGCCGTAAGAGGACGTTGCTGGCGATCAGTTGCACGCCGGTAGGCGTGGACTTGAACAGCAGCCCGCGCACCGAGACCTTTTGTCCGCTCTGCACCGGCCCGGTCGCCGACGCAAAGCCGGTGAATGTGGTTACGCTCCCGGTCACCACCGTGATGCTCGCTGGCCAAACCGTTCCGCTCGCCGGCTGGATGATGAACTGGTTCGTGCCTACCGTGACCACCGTTCCATCCACCGTCCCTTGCTTCAAAATCACCTGGTCGGCGATGGCCGGATTGGTTGCCGGACGCATCCGTATCTCCAGCGTCTGCCCCGCCATCACATCCGTGGCCGCGGCAAACCAGCAGGTTGGGCAGCTCACCAGCGGCGCCAGCTCACGCAACTCCACCTTGAACTGCGTGCTGGCATCCACTCCCATGCCCAGGGCCGAAGTCGGAGGAATATTGGAGACGGTCACGCTCAGCGTGGCCGTGCTCTTGTTGCCCGCGGCATCGCGGGCGATAGCGCTCAGCGTGTGCGTGCCGTTGGTCGCCGTGGTGGTGTTCCAACTCACGCTGTAGGGTGAAGCCGTGTCTTCTGCGCCTAGGTTTGCGCCATCCAACTGGAACTGCACGCCCGCCACTCCCACGTTGTCGGAGGCGTTAGCCGAGACGGAAATCGAGCCCGACACGGTAGCCCCGGTGGCGGGGGCGGTGAACGAAACTGTGGGCGGAGTTGTATCCGGCACGGGGTTGTTGACAGTGACCGAAATCGTGGCCGTGCTCTTGTTGCCGGCAGCATCGCGAGCGATGGCGCTCAGGGTATGCGCGCCGTTGGTTGCCGTAGTCGTGTTCCAGCTCACGCTGTAGGGAGCGGTCGTGTCTTCCGCGCCCAGATTGACGCCGTCCAGTTGGAACTGCACACCGGCCACGCCGACGTTATCAGAAGCCGTGGCGGAAACCGCGATGGTAGCCAATACCGTGGCCGCATTGGCCGGCGCTGAAAATGAAACAGTTGGCGGCGTGGTATCAGGGTTATTCACCGTGACCGTGACTGAAGCAGTCGCGGTGTTGCCGGCGGCATCGCGTGCCCGAGCGCTCAACGTGTGCGACCCATTGGCTGCGGTCGTAGTGTTCCAGGTAACGCTATAGGGCGAGGCGATGTCTTCGGTTCCAAGATTCGTGCCGTCCAACAGGAACTGCACGCCGGCAACGCCCACATTGTCTGAAGCCGTGGCGGAAACAGCCACCGATCCGGAAACGGTGGAAGCGGCTGCCGGCGCCGACATGGCGACCGTTGGCGGTGTCGTGTCTAAAGGAGCGCCAGATGTTGTCCATGCCTTCAGGGCAAAATTTTCTCCTGCCGCAGCCAGCGCTGTGCCGGTCAGATCGTCCAGCGTAACCGTGATGCTGCCCTGGCCGGGAGCGGGCTGCTGCCTGGTCGCGGGCGCGGACCAGAAAGGATTAAAATTCGCGGCTGAAAACGTGGAAGTGTTGGTCGCAACATTCCATCCCAGATCATCTACGATCTGTTTGCCGTTGAAATGTTTGAGGCGGTATTTCGTTACACCCGTGGGCTGGGTCCATGAAATTGTGTAGGAGCCGCCGCCATTGTTCACCACCGTGACCGCAACATCCTGCTGGGTAATTGTGCCCGGGTGCAACGACGAGAAGATGGCCTGGTTCACCGCATAGTTTGCGTTTTCATCCCAGCTTCCACCCGAATTGGCCTGGTCTACCTGCTTCAACTGGATATTGAGTTTGCGCTGCCACACGCTCAGGTCGCCTTTGTAGAGCTGCTCCACGTAGAACGGATACCAGATCGTCTCCTGTCCGTTCTGCGCGCCTAGATTCTGCGGGTAATCGAGGAAAACTTCATACACAAAGCCGCAGGTCGAAACCGGGCTGCAGACTCCGTTGTCCACATATCCTTCGGTGAGCGCCCAATGTGCCATGCCATAGGCATAGTCGATGGCGTGGTTATACTGGTCCGCGCCCGTGCTGCTGGTCCAGGTCGTGCCGCGTGCCTGTGCCAGCTCATAGACGCCTTGAATCATGATGCTGGTCATGAACGGCTTATCCTGGCGTCCTGTGCCTGCTCCGCCGGGACCGTTGGTCGCGGGCGGATTGGCGAAACTATCCCAGCCGCAGCAGCCATAATGAATGCCGCGATTCATCGCCGTTCCTTGCTGGCCCTGCGCTGGCGTGCCTGGCGCTGCGGGGTTAGGTATGTCAGGGAACACCTGCGTGGCCATCACTTTATCGGCAACAGTCAGGAAACCGGGAGCGTCCGGATCATTGGTCCCCTTGGCCAGCAGGTACATGCGCGCGATAGCGATGAGTTCATTGCCGATGGCGCGTTCATTCCACAAGCTGCCCGTATTGAGACTCGCCGTGGTGTTGAGAAAGCGATCTTTAGGACCATCGTTGATGGCGTCATGAATCGTTTCGTCGCCGCTCACGTAGTAGTAGTCCACCATGCCGTACCAGTGGGCGTGCTCCTGGTCTACCCAGGCCCGGTTCGCGTTGCCGCTGTTGGTCGATCCAGCTGTGGGGAAACCCCACGAATCGAGCGAACTCCCGCTTGTGCGCCAGTTGAAACCGTCCGATCGCGGGAAGGCCTGTTCCGCGTCAAAGCGGTATCGATTCAAGGCCCACATGTAGCGGCCGGTATAACCGCGTTCCAGGAAATTCCGCATGTAGGCAAGAGCAAAATCAGCCTGATTGCTTCCACCTGTGTTGGGCCAGGCGTAAAAACGAAACACATTCGGCGTGAAATCCGCGATGCAACAGACCATTCCTTGCGCGCGATAGTACGCATCTTCCTCGCTCGGATTGATGAGCGAGTTGAACATCGCGTTCGTGCTGTTGTAGTAGTCGACGTTGGCCCGGCCCACCAGGGCGAACTGCTGTTTCAGGAACTCGTTCTGTGAACTGGCCAGAGCGCCATTGTGGAAGTTGAGATAGACGTCATGAATACTATGCTGCGGCCATGCCTGGTAATAGGGGATGGCGCAGGGTGTAAGCGAACACGTGCCTGTGTATAAAGCCTGGTCGGGCCAGATCCCGACTCGAACTTCGTTACCGCCATTTTGAAACTGGACCGATTTCGGCCAGAATTCTCCGCCCAGATATACGCCCGCAAGCACGCCGGAGCCGGTTGAATCGGAAAGATCGCCGAACATCTTTGCGGCCGCGCTGCTGGCGGCGCCACGGAGCAGCGTGCTTGCTCCTTGCGTGACCTGATATCCGTTCTGCGCGTAAGTCGCGCCGGAGCGGGTAACAAACGACGCCGTGGATGAACTCCAGTCCGAGTGCTCCATGTGCGAGGTGTAAGCCTGATACAGGTAGGAGTTTTCGGAACCCGTGAAGCCACCGGCTGTCGGCGTGGCCGTATCGTTGCCGAAAGCAAAGCTGCGGCCCGCGCCCAGCGCGGGAGTCAATCGAAGTTCGTAGGAAGTGAATCCTTTATACGCGGTATTGACTGCGCTTGCCGCGTTGTCTGCGTTGCGCAAACTCACGTTTGCGCGTACATAGCTCTTGCCCTTATAGAAATAGAGCCGCACCGTCCAGCGCATGTAAGTGTTTCCCGCTGCGTCCTTGTGCGCTCCATCCGCTTTGATTACGGTACGCACCGGCCCATTTTCTTCAATGACGGCTGTGGAAGCGGCGTCATTCGAGGACGCGTAAGCCGTGGTGCAGGTGCCGCACGATGTGGCTCCCGCGGCAGGTCCAACGATCACCAGCCCGGCGCTGGTTCCTGTGGCGACGAGCGTCTTGCCTCCCACCACGACGGTATCAAGCCCGTTGAAGTTCGCTTTTCTTACCGTAAACTGGCCCGCGCCAGTGTCCACGCTGATCGTGGTCCCGTTATCGACGGCGAGATTGGTCCCGCCAAAACTGCCGGTTCCCGCATTTGTCAGCGAGATAGCGGTATTGATGCCGCCGGCCGCGACCGTCGCCTGCGTGTCCACCAGCACCCATTTACAGGATTGGTCTTCCCATTCCACCAGACAACGAAATTGTCCTACTGTCGCGCCCGTGAGACCGAGCGCAGCCAGGCCCGTGCAAGCGGCAGGATTCGCGCCTCCGCAAGGTACCGTTCCCTTCGCCAGCGGAATGCCGACGGTAAGAGGGTCGGCGGTCCGTGCAATTCCCGCCTGGCCCGGGTAATCCATTTCCTGAATCGTCAGCGGAACGTTCAACTGTGCGGAAGCGCTCGAAACAAACAGAAACAAGACCAGGACTGCCAGCGCCGGCATGCCGTAGGACAGCTTGCGGGCTGATGCGCGTCGAACTGAGACTGCTATTTTCATTCAACTTCTTCCTTGGCGATAAGCCAAATCTGCAGGTGAATCGCACACACTCAATTGTTCTTGTCTTGTCATAAGAGCTTTTTCTAGGCTCGAACATACAAGAGAGTGATCGGCGGCACGAGATGCCAACAGTATTGTCATGATGTGATCATTTGGTCCGAGACAAAAGTAATTCGAAACTTACAGCTATCGAGGTGATCCTTATGAAACTGAGCTTTTCCCTGATCTCCTCGAGACCGCGTAAAAATCTGCGTTAAAACTGATGTTGAACCTCGGCTGCGTTGGATGCTGACCCTTTTACAGCGCGCGTGTTCAAAAGTGAAAAACTTTGCAACTAGCCGCTTGCGCTACATTGCACTGCTTGAATGCCAGCGATCAGCCTTGGTAAACAGCGCGCAGTGAGTGAAGTGGCCTTAACCCACAAATAACCTGGATTCTTATTAGGAGCCCTATCAGATGCTAGGTTCAGGCACAGGCACGAAGAAGGCCAAACCGATCAGGAATCAGAATGCAAGGAACAACAGCAGTTAACATTGCCAGGTCTTCGGCAATGTAAACACACAACCTGGCACAAACTACACGCTTGAGAAAAAAGTTCACGGATATTTCAGTTTGCAAGGATTTTCATCAGTAGGGGTTGGGGTTGTGCAGAAAACCTCAGCTACTTCTTATCACTAGAGCCTTCACCTGAGAATTTTTGTAAGGTAGGTTTCTACTTCCTGGGCCACTACGTCCCATGTTCGTGTGGCCGCAAAGCGAGCAATAGCGTCCCGGTCCCAGTGGCGGTTCAATGCGGTGTTCAAGCCATCGGCGATCGCTTGGATGTCCTGCTGGACCATGATGCCGAGGTCTGGAGAGACCAGAATTTCCGGCACACCCCACAAACCTGTTGCTACAACGGGCGTTCCGCAGGCAAGCGATTCCAGAATAACGTTGGGCCAGCCTTCACGCGAGCTCACCAAACAGCTTAAATCGGCGGCGCTGTACCACATGTTCAGTTCTTCATTCGGACGGCTTCCCACAAGAAATATGCGGCCTTCCACGTTATGGCTTCGACACAGTTCTCGCAGCTCGCTTGGATCGCCTTTGCCCACGATGTAAACCTTGAGATCAGGAAAGTTTCCGGCGATCCTGGCAACCGCCGGGATCAAAAACTGAAATCCTTTCCTGGGAATGAGGGCACCGACTGCCACCAGGACTTGCGCGCCTTCTGGTATCTTCAGCATCTGCCTGGCTTGCATTCGATCGACAGGATGAAAACGCTGCAAGTCCACGCCATTCCCAATCACGGTGACGCGATCAGCAGGCGCTCCCAAGGTTACCATCTCATCCGCCAGTGCCTTGCAAACCCCAATATTGCCGGCGGTGTTCTTGAGGGTCCAGCGAATCATCGGGCGCACCAGCCGGAATGAAGGGAATAGGTTGATATCGGTTCCGCGGGCCGAAGCAACTACGGGCAGGCCCAGCAATTTCCCGATCATCACCGCCGCCAAACAATCAGGATAGACGTAGTGCGCGTCAATACAATCAAAGCCAATCTTTTTGTGCAACCTGCGCACCAGCAAAACGCTGCCCAGAAACATCAGGAGCCCATGGATGGGCATGGCGATCCTCGGCACGAGCAGGTAGCGCGGATGGTAAACCGTCATGTCGCCGATTTTTTCCTCTTTGGGGACTCCTGCCGTGGCGCCCCACCGCGAAGATTTCAGCCAGGAAGGAAAATAGGGAATGGGTGCGACGACGTGCACCTGGTTTCCCAGACGCATGTTCACGTGCGCCATTCTCTGATAAATGAAGACCCCGAACGTTTTGTCCGCTGCATTCGGGAAAAGGCTGGTAAACGTCAAAATTCGCATTTCGTAGGCTGTGGTGACTGGAAAGGCAAAAACGACCGGCGAACCCGTCAGTATATATGAGCTTACAAAATTGCCGAGTTCGGCCCGTTTCATATGTGCAAAATATTGCACATAAATAAGGATGAAATGCTCGAGCGCGCGCCACCGAAACGCCCCGCATGGAACTGTATGACTCGCAAGCACTTATTGCGGGCGAATTCTCCTTTCGTGAGTTATTTGGCCTCCCACGTGCCATTAAATGTTGTTTCTCCATATCTTGTTGCGCCGGGAGCCAAAAAGTAACCCAATGTGTGGAATCTGTGGAGTTTTTGAATTCGATCAGGCGAGGGTGATCTCGCGGGATGAAATTCACGCGATGAATCAGACCCTGCGTCACCGCGGTCCGGATGACGATGGCGTGCACGTTGACCGTGGCATTGGCATGGGACACCGCCGTTTAAGCATTATTGATGTTGCCGGCGGCCACCAGCCCATCTCCAACGAAGACGGCAGCATCTGGGTGCTTCTCAACGGCGAGATATATAACTACCCCGAATTACGCCAGGAACTGCTCGCCCGCGGCCACCGGTTTTCCACTCGCTCGGATACGGAAGCGATCGTCCACTTGTATGAGGACTACGGTGAAGAATGTTTTTCCCGGCTACGGGGGATGTTTGCCATCGCGCTGTGGGATTCGCGGAATCACAAACTCCTGCTCGCGCGCGACCGCGCCGGAGAAAAGCCGCTGTTTTACTACCATGACAGCGAGCGCCTGCTGTTCGGATCAGAACTGAAGGCAATTCTGGCCGGCCCTCGCGTTTCCGTCACCACGGACAATGAGGCGCTCTTTGACTACTTTAGTTTCGGCTACGTTCCCGCGCCCAAGAGCATTTATCGCGAAGTTCGCAAGGTTCTGCCTGGCCATTATCTGGTGGTCTCGAAAGAGGGCCTGCGGGATGTGTGTTACTGGGACCTTGCTTTCCACGTTCAAGACAACCGCAGCGAAGCGGAATGGTGTGAAGCTTTGCGCCACCAGCTTTGTGAGTCCACCCGCATTCAACTGATGAGCGACGTGCCGCTGGGAGCGTTTCTCAGCGGCGGGGTTGATTCCTCGTCGGTGGTCGCCATGATGCGGCACATCCAGAAGAACGGCTCCGTTACCACTTGTTCCATCGCCTTCGAAGAGGACGAATACAACGAAGCCCCGTTTGCCCGCAGGATCGCGGAGCAGTTCAGCACGGATCATTACGAAAAGACCGTCCGGCCCCAGGCAACGGAAGTCATCGATAAGCTGGCATGGCACTACGATGAACCGTTCGCGGATTCCTCCGCCATCCCGACCTATTATGTGTCTGCGATCGCCAGAGAGAAAGTCACGGTAGCGCTGGGCGGTGACGGCGGAGACGAGAACTTCGCCGGCTACAGGCGTTATGCCTTCGACCAGATGGAAAACCGGTTGCGGCACTTCGTGCCACCCGCTGTCCGTCGCACAATCTTCGGACCGCTGGGGCGCTTGTATCCCGCGCTTGCCTGGGCGCCGCGTGTCTTCCGCGGCAAGGCCACATTCCAGAGCCTGTCGCGCTCTCCGCTGGAAGGATATTTCAACTCCATGTCCATCTTCCGGCCGGACGAGAAACCACGGTTGTTTACGGGTGACTTTCTCCGCCAGATGGCCGGCTACGATTCCATCAGCGTTTTCCAGAAGCACTATGACAACGCCGGGACTGACGATCCCCTGACGCGGATCCAGTACGTCGATATCAAGACGTATCTGCCGGATGACATCCTGGTGAAAGTTGATCGCGCCAGCATGGCTGTCTCCCTGGAAGTTCGGGCCCCTCTTCTCGACCATCGCCTGATGGAATTGGCTGCCTCCATTCCGTCAAGTTTGAAACTCCGGGGCACAAACGGAAAATATATCCTGAAGAAAGCCATGTCCGGCATTTTGCCCGACGATGTGCTCTACCGTAAAAAACAGGGGTTTGCCGTGCCGCTGGACCACTGGTTCAGAAAAGAGATCAAGGAAATGGCTTATGAAAACATTATTGTCCAGCAGGATGGCATTCTCGATCCGAAGTTGCTGAAGCGAATCTGGAACCAGCATCAGTCCGGCCAGTACGACCGCTCAGCGCATCTATGGGCCCTGCTGATGTACCGCAAGTGGAAAAACGCAAGCCATTCTTAGCTTCGGTTCCATCAACTGTGTTGGACCAGCCGCCTCGCAACACTTAGAGGCTGGATTGCCTGTCCCACGCGGCGCTTTCCAATCGTTCTGGCTTCTATGAGATTATAAGTTCCCCAGGCAATCACCCACGCAAACAGCATTGCCACGATCAGCGCCGGGACAAACAGTAGAGAAGACTCAATGTGCCATTTCGCCAGGGCGCTTCGAGTCAGGTACTCTGTCGCCTTCAGGGCGATGCCGTGCATAAGGTACCAGGAATAACTGAAGGTCCCCAGGGTAGCCAGCGGACCAAAACTCAACACACGCTGCGTCAGGCCGTTTCCTTCCAGTGCAAGCATGAACACAACCACGGTAGCCAGGGACAATACAGTGATACGGCACGCGACCGCGTAAAACGAGAACAATTCTTTCGGCATAACGGCATCGACGGAGCGGGTATGCCACTGGAAGCTGGCATAGAGCATGACGCAAGCCGCCATGACCAGGATTCCGGCCAGCGCCTCCGCGCGTCGTCCCATGACTGAGGCTTTGGTTTTCAACCAAGGCAACGATTCTGCGACAATCATTCCGGTGATGAAGCCGATGCCATTTGTCATAACGCCGGAGATCTGGATACTGCATAACGCCACAAACCAAAGACCAATCAGACAAGCCAGGCGCTGCTTCGGGGCGAGGGCGAGCCTGCGAAAGCCCCAGACTACAAGCGGTACTGCAAGATAAAAGACACAGGTAAATGTGAGCGTCCAGCTCTGAACGATCATCGGCGGGTGCAACAGGCCTTGTAGCATCAGCAGATTTGCGGCTATGTATACGACTCTTGCTTCCGCCGGTTCCGGAAGCTTGCTCGCCGAGGGAACTGCCAGACAGAAGAACAGATAAAACGAAAAGGCGAACAGGAATGTCGGATACAACCTGCCCAGGCGCTTGCTCACGAATGTGAAATAGGACGCGGGCTTTTTCAGCAGGCTTCCATAAAACAGGAAGCCGGAGAGGGCAAAGAAAACTCCCACGGCCGCGCGGGTAATGCACCACACTGCCGAAGAAACGAAAAACAATATTCCCTGGTTGTGCGTCAGCGAGCGAAACTGGATATGGAAATGGGAAAGAAACACGAGAAGCGCAAAGAGTCCGCGGATTCCGTCAATGGGCTGATATCTGGCGCTCTCTTGGGTTCCCCTGACCCAGGTATTTGCCGGCGTAATGGAAAAGGTAGAAGTCATGGTGCATATGCGCGCTGGTGTGGTCCGATCAGCGCGCTTCACTATCTCAATGTGCCGACTCCTGTACTTTAGCTGCCTTTTCCGATCGGTTCTCTTGCATTTCAGCTACGTGCTTGTGGGCTAGGCGTAGCGCTCCATTGGCCATATCGTAGTAACTGATGTACATCTCGTCGTGGGCATCGATTACCAGTGACGGGTACAGGCCAACATTGTCTCCGCTATCCACGGTCTCCGCTCTCCAGCCTTTTGGCGTCATTGTGGCGTAGCGCAAAACACCGAGTCCGCTGTCCCAATAGGCCAGGTGGGGGATCTGCTTGCTGTCAAATTTCAGGGAGACTCGATCAATGTTGTCGGCTTTCCCGACCATTGAGTCCACGATCTCGGACTTCCAGCCTTTCGCGGTCCAGCTGGCATACTTGATCCGGCGGTGCGTGACATCGACATAGGCGATGTGCGGGACGCCCGCCTGATCAATTTCAATGCTGCTGCCGATGCCGACCCAGCCTTCGGAAAGTTTCTGGGTATCCGGCGCACTGAAGTTCCATTCTGAGCCGTCCCATTTGGTGTAGCGCAGGTCGCCGTTGTCAACATCTGAGTAAGAGATGTAAGGCAGTCCTTTGCTGTCTAGGGCCAGGGAGTTGAACTTGCCGGTGGCAGAGCGCGCATCCACCGTCTCCGTGTACCATTCTTGTTTCTTGCCGTTAAAGCTCGCATATTTCAGGTGCAAAGCGAAACTGCCATCGCGGTGCAGGCGATGATAGTAGCTGATCCGCGGAAAACCATCGGGCGCGATTCGGATGCAGTTGAAGAAATCGATTCGCTCATAATCGAGCGTCACCTTGTTCCACGTATGGCCGTCCCAGGTTGCGTAGCGAAGGCCCGCCTCATTGGGGGCGGCATAAGCGAAGTGCGGATGACCCTCTGCATCCACTGCCAGGGATTCATAGCCGCCGCTGGCGTCCACTTCCATGGTGTACCATTTTTCGCCGGGGCGGGCCCGAAACCCATAGCGCAACGCTTGTCGCGTTTCGTCATAGTACCCCACGTGCAGGCTTCCTTCCTTGTCGACAGCAAGCGATGTGAACTTGCCGACATTCTTTCCGGCAGCGCCGTCGATGACCTCGATTTGCCACTGCGATTGCGCGCGGAGCGCCAGGGGCATGCAGCCCAGCAGCCAGCCCATGACCAGCCAGCTCATCAACAGTGCCCGTTTCTTGCCCAACCTCGAATAGTGAATGGAGTTTGCCATAGCGTTATCCCTTACTGCGAATCTTCCTCAATGCCATTTGGCCCATCGTCGGGACCATGGAGCTGAATAGATAGCGGACAAAAGGCATTGGATCTGCCCACTGAAAAATGCCAAAAATCTTGGGCCCGGACAATTGCCGGAACACAGCCCTCAAAGTCAGGCGATGGTTGTAAATCCCCGCCGCCGAATGCATGAGCAGGGTGTCCTCAGCCACCCATTTGCCTCCGGGCTTCTGTGACGTGGTTGCATCCAGCATGTGCCCGGTGAGATCGGAATAAGCCACCCGGGTCAGGTTCACTCCGCTCATGTGTGAGAGCTGGTGCCAGTCCCAGTGCCGTGTATTGATCTCGATCAATTTGTATTCCCCGGTTTTCTCGTTACGCTTGTACTCGATTTCCGCCATGCCGCGATACCCGAGACTCTTGCACAGCCGTATGGAGGGCTGCACAATTTCCTGTAGCAGCACATTCTGCACGATGCAGCCTGTGCCAAAATCATCCGGCTCCTGCACCAGCTTCCGCGCGCAGAAATAGCCCAGCGGTTCAGAACCTTGACCGAAGTAAGCCCCCATGATGGCTATGTCTTTCGTGGACCCGGGAATCCATTCCTGCACCAGCACGTCAGGGTTCACCGCAGACACGCGATCGTATTCTTCTTTGAGTTGCTCCCAAGTGTCGGCGAGGAAGGCCTTGCGGCATCCCACGGCCTGCCATCTTCCTTCGCCCCGCCACATGTAAGAGCTCACTGGTTTCACGACGCAGGGAAACCCAAGTTCGGACGGCACGCGCTTGAGCTCTTCAGCGTTGTGAGCGACAAGGCTTTTCGGAACCGGCACGCCCGTCGCCTCGGCACAACGCACCAGGGCGCCTTTGTCCAGAGACTGCATCAATGCGGTCCGAGGGGGAATGGACAGCCGATAATCCTTCAGCTCGTCGCGATATCGGTCCAGGAATACCACGTCCGCATCGCGCGTGGGGAAAATGACCGCTCCTTTCAATTCGGCGGCAGCTTTCACCAGGAATTCCGCCAGATGTTCCGGTTCGCTCTGCGAATCCGGAGCTCGGCGCACTTCACAAAAGCGGGTGAAGTTGCCATATGCCTTGGGATCGGCGGACAGGCCAACCACTCGCACGCCTGTTCCGGCAAGGGCGCGGGCAATGGCCAGCCCGGAGTAAAACATATTCATGATGATGACGGGCGGCATCGCGCTGTTCTGTCCGCGAGCTGCTTCCGGTTTGGCCTCTGTCGTGACAACCTTGGTATCGGCTGTCGTGGAAGAGTTGTTGCCGCGCAGCAGCTTCTTCGCCCAGCTCCGCAAGCCTTTGGGTACCAGGGAATAGGCGCTGAGACGATAGCCCTCCATCGACCTGGGCTGGGCTGCCACCGCTCGCAGCGCATGTGAAAGCGCCGCGGTGTTTTTGCCGTTGACCAGTGAAGCGGATGCCCACTGGCTTTCGATCTCGAACTGTGCGCGCTTGCGCGCTTTGGATCCGATTTTCCTAAGAGTGAATGCCCGTTGCATGATCGTCTTCATTTCCAGCAGGCGATCGTCGGCCTTCATGTCATGGGTGAGGCAGCCCGTCGGCGACTGCCGGTACAGGACGAGCGGGGCAGGAGCAAAATCAACGGGACGCTCCGCCGCAATCTTTAACCAAAGGTCCCAGTCCTGCGCGAACTTGAATTCCGGCTGCATGTACCCGGCCTTTTCGACTGCGTCTCGGCGGGCGATCACGCATGAAGTAAAGATGAAGTTCTTGATCAGCAAGCGCTCGAAAACGTCCCCGCGATTCCCGTCTTGGGCATTCCGCGGATACAAGATCCGGAGCTGCTCGTCCACCGCGTAATCACTGCAATAGACCAGTCCCAGCTCAGGGTTGCGGCGTACCAGCTCCATCTGCTGTTCAATTTTTTCCGGCAGCCAAACGTCATCATCGTCTAAAAACGCGATCCAGCTGCCCTGCGCCATGCGCATGGCGAGGTTACGCGCCGCCGATGCTCCGCCGTTAGCCTGGAAGAACGGCCGGATGCGATCGCCATAGGAGAGCAACGTCTCCCGCGTGCTGTCCTTCGAGCCATCGTCTACGACGATAATCTCGCGTACGGGCGCTGATTGGGCAAGAACACTGTCAATCGCTTCTTTCACTTGCCTTGAGCGGTTGTAGGTTGCGATGACCACGGAAACATCAACCATGGATTTAATTAACTCCTTTGACCAGGCTACCCACCCGGCTGACAATTGGTGAAACGCGCACGCGCAGCCACTCCACGGCATCGGCCCGCATGGAGGCCGCAAGCCCGGAGGGCAGCAAACGCAGCCGGGCAAGCACGACAACGAACGTGACCATCAGCAATCCTTTGATTGCGACGCGTGCAGCCAGGGACTCCAGGGGCAGGAAGTAACCCGCCGCAAGCAGCAAGCCGCTCCATCCCAGCACCTTGAAGAGCACACCCAGATTGCAATGGAACGGATACACCCGCACGCTGCTCCAGTAGCTGAACCCGGCGAGAAACGCAAAGCTGATGAATGTCGCCCAGACGGCCCCCCACGCTCCCCACCCGCGAATCAAACCGAAATTCAACCCCACGCAAACCAGAGTTGACGCGATGCCCACAAGCGAGAGCCTGAGGTTTTTCTTGCGGATCAATAGCCCGGCTTCAAAGAAGAGGCCCATTCCCTGCAGCACGTAAGCAAAAGCCAGGAGTGGCACAAACCGGTAAGCGGCCACAAACGTGGGGCCGACCATGATCTCGAAAACTTCGCGGATTACAAGGCTCAGGAAGAAAGCCACGGCAATCAGCGCAACGGAATAAAGGATGAAGATACGGGAAAAGAGTGCCGCCGCATCGTCACGCTTGCTGATCTCATAGGACTGGGGCTCCCACATCAGCTGGAACGGCTGGATCACAAGCAGGCTCAGGACGTAGGCAAACTTGTAGCCAACGGCGTAGACTCCCACCACTTCGATTCCGTGAAAGCGCTGCAGGAAGAATCGATCTGAATAATTGAGCACGAACGCCGCCAGCCAGACCGTGAAGAGTGGTCCACCGAACTTGAGCAACCCGAAAAACTTCGCCGGGGAGAAATGGAGCCCGACTTCGCGGAGCGTCAGGAACATCAGGACTGTCCAAACGGCCGCGGCGGCAATGATGCCGGCCCAGAAAGACCCAGCCACGCCCATCTTACGAAAGGCAACAAAATAGATATTGAGCGTGACCGAAGCGATCAGGAAGACTTGAGTAAGCAGCGTGTACAGGCCGGAGCGTTGCTTGCCCCGGAGGTAGACCCAGCCGATATCGGCAGTGAATGTAAAAAAGAAGCTGCCCGCGACCAACTGTACGAGCACGGAGTATTTGGGATTTCCCAGAAGCGTTTGTGATGCCCACGCAGGAAAAAGAATCGTCGCAGCCGAGACCAGGCCGCCGACCACCAGGGTGAAGAGCAAGCCGGTGCTAATGACCTGCTTTTGCTCCTGTGGATCGTCGACGTCATAGTAGAAGCGCATGACCGCCGTGGAGAGGCCGGGAGCGAGCAACACCGCCGCCACCATGGCGGTCAGATTCAGGATCTCCATGACTCCGTATTCGCCCGCCGAGAAATAATGGGTATAGAAGGGAATCAGCAGGAAGCTGATGACCTTTCCCAGAATCCGGCCGAAGCCGTAGACTGCGGCGTTGCGAATCAGTTTTGTGAGTTGCTCGTTCAAAGCCCTTGTCCCTCGGTTTGCTGCCGTTGTGATATTTGTGGTGTCTTCGATTCTGCCGGAGCCGGTGTTGGACTCACTCCCGCAAACCGGTACCAGTCCAATTGCAGGATGAAGCTGGCCTGATCATGTCCCCACGGAGTGAATCGTTTGAGCGTGAAAGGATCCTGACCCGGCGCGTTGAACCCATATTCGGTGGTTACCGCCGTTCTGAAGCCGGCGCGCTCCACCGAGCGCTTCGCTTCGCTGCCATAGTGCGATTCTCTTCCGAATGGATAAGCAAAATGCTGCACGTCCGCACGGAGTTTCTGTTCAATCGTTTTCTTTGACGCGTTGATTTCTTCCTGGAGCTGCGCCGCGCCGGTGCGTGACAAGACCGGATGCGTTACCGTGTGCGCGCCGAAACTGATCTTATGGGCCTTCATCTGCTTGATCTCGTCCCAGCTCAGCATGTAGTTGGGTAGCGCCAGAGATGCGGGAACGCCCAGAGCGCGGAACAATTCTGGAATGGCCTGCCGCCGCTCATCGTCATCCAGGCCGCGCAGCCAGTCGAGCACGCGATCAAGCAGCGCCAGACGCTGTGCCTGCGAGGTGATATCTCCCGATGGGGCGCCTGTCCTGGCCATTGCCAGCGTTGTGCGTACGGTGAGCTTGAAAGCGAGGCAGATCTCGTCATACCAGGGGATCTGGTTGGCGCCGATATAGCCGGTGGCCAGGTAGATGGTCGCCGGAATGCCGAGCTCCTTCAGAATGGGGAAGGCTGAAGTAAAGTTGTCGCGATAGCCATCGTCGAACGTGATGGCAACGGAGTATTTCGATTTGTCGCTGCCAATCCTGCCCGCGGCGATGTCGTCCAGCGTCACCACGTTGAAGTTGTGGGCCACGTACTCCATCTGCTGGCGGAATTGCTCAACCGGCAACGATGGCAAGAATGGGTCCCGATCGTCATTGACGCGGTGATACAGGAATACCTGGCAGATAGGTGACGTGCGGGAGACGATGGAGAGGCCGCGCCCCCGCTGGTAGCGATCGGCAACCCACTTGCCGGCGCGGCGCAGTGGGGTGGAAGCATAGATCGATGCCAGAGCAGACCTGAAAGAGCCCTGCGTCTGAGGTGTGGCGGTGTCCCGATGCTCCGCTTTGGCCCGAATTTTTTGCCGCAAAGCCAGAACCGGCTGCGGGATTACTTTGCGAAGGCGTTCTTTCATTTCCCGTCGCAACGCCGGCGCTTTCAGAAACACGGTTGCAGCGATGCTGGATGAAGCAACACAAATCTTGAGGGCGTGCTTGGGATCAGCGCCCCATTCCAGTTTGTGCTGCGCTACGCCGGCCAGGAAGTCATATTCCTCGATCCCCTGGCTGATCATCGCCTGCAATTGCGAGGCACGCAACGCCAGCCCCGGACGCAGATGTTCGAATGCCGGGTCATACGCTTCCTGGAGCAACAGGAATCGTCTGCCGTAAGTGAAACCAAATTGAAACGCAAGCGGGCGTTCACCCCAGTCCAGGCGATGGAAGCTCAGAACGCCGGCCTTCAGCGCTGCCCGTGACATCTCCGCGTAAAACTTGCGTTTGGCATCGCCATGGAAAACTCCAGACTGGCCTTTGCTCTGCCACCGTTTGCCGTGCAGCTCGAAGAAGATCGGCAGCCACGCGGACAGCTGCTCCTCCGTCGTGCACTCCACGGGAGACAATTTGAGCTGGTCCTGCACAAAAGAAAGACCGGAGCGCACCTTGGAGCGCGATCGCGGCTTCAAGGTTTGCAGGTAGTCGTTCCAGGTCCGCGGAAGCTTCAATGCGAGGCATGGAACCTCTTCAAGGGCAAACGGCCATTTCCCGGCTTGCAGCTGAGAAGCGATTGCGCCGGCAATCGGAGAAGACTCGACCGGGCCATGCAACTCAAGGTAGTCCCACAGATTCCGGTGATCTTGCAAATACTGGAGCACTGCCCCGGCAAACTCACGTTCCTTGCCCAACTCAGTGAAACAATCGAGGTAGTCGGAATCGTTCGAACCATCGCCCATAAAGCGCAGGCGTTTCCATGAGCGGCCGGCGCGCCTTACTTCTTCGCTGCACAGCGGGGCCAATCCGATCAGCGTGTCTTCCTCCCAGGCTGCCAGAACGAAAGGTTGGCTGTGCTGCCCGTACGCGCTCCACCAGCTCGAAATCCATTCCCAGGTGAGGAAGAACGTATCGCTGGCGCTTTGCTTGAGGAGCCGCGTCCAAGGCTCGCGCAATTGCTCCACGTCTTTCCAATCCTGGTACAGAACAATCTTCACGCGGGCACCCCCTCGGCGTGGTTTCTGTGCCAGAGTTCAGCCATCAGAAAGAGCCAGAGCAAGTCGCCATAGTAGGTGGACTGGTCCGAGTCCATCATGCGGAAGAGCTCTTCCACAAAACTGCGCTGGAAATAGCCCCGTTGATAGGTCCGCGGATCCAGCAGGACATCCTCGGCCAATCCCCGCCACAGAGGATGCTGTTTCAGCCACAACCCGATGGGCAGACCAAAGCCATGTTTTTTCTTGGCCAGGATTGCCTTGGGCAGCAAGCTAGCCGTCGCTTTTTTGAACAGATACCGTTTCTCCAGACCGTGTACTTTGAAGCTGGCCGCGAGCCGTCCGGAAAAGTCCGCCAGCGGGTGATCGAGCAGCGGGAAGCGCACGTCCACGCCGGCAAGCTCGGCCGCGCGCACAACTTTGGGCAGGTCATTGTCGCCGAGCGTCATCTTGATGTCGATATAGAGCAGCCGGTTCAGCTCTGAACTGGCGGGCGCCTTGCGGTAGTGCTCGCGTGGTATCGCCAGCAGGTCGCTGTGACCATTCATGAGCTGGATCCCCGGTCCCAGGACCTTTTCCCGCGGGAACCGTTGCAAAAGCAGCCACTGGAAATAGCGGTCCGGATTGGGCGTCCTGGTGTGGCCGATATAACGGCGCGCCTTGCCGAGCGGCCCCACCGCCGGCAGTCCGAACGCAAGTGGTTCGATCAGATAACGGCGTAGCCCTTCAGGAATGTCGTGATAGAGTCCGAAAATTCTTTCGGTGCGATAACGTTCGTTGCCGCCGAACAGCTCATCACCGCCGTCTCCGGCCAACATCACTTCAATGCCTTCTCTGCGCGCCATCTTCAGGCAGGCATAGGTAGGCAGAACGGAGGCGTTGCCAAAGGGCTCATCATAGGCGGCGGCGATCGTGGCAATGTCCGCAAACGTCTCTTCCGGCGTCAACACCGCGATGGAATGGTGCGCCTGGAATGTCTGAGCTGCCAAGCGGGCGTATTCCAGTTCGTTGAACCGCTCTTCGGAAAAGCCGATCGAAAAGGCATTCACCGCTTTGCCTTTGTGCCTGGTCAACAAGCCAAGAACGGAGCTGCTGTCAGTACCGCCGCTCAGGAAACAGCCCAGCCGATTGCTGGCAACGTCTTCGGAATAGACACGCACCGCGTCAGACATGGTGGAAAGCAGTTCCTGGGCAAGTTCGTTCTCGTTCTTTTTTTGCGATTCCGTATATTCCAGGTCCCAATAGCGGTGGAGCTGGCTTGATCCCTCCTTCCACAACAGGAAGCACCCGGGAGGCAGCTTGCTCAATGATTGAAATGCGCTCTCTGGGACCGGCACCACACTGAAGTTGAGAAATGATGCGATAGCGGGGGCATTCACTTTTTTGTCCACGCGGCCACTGGCAAAAATGCTTCTTGGCTGGGAGCCAAAAACGATTTGCGCCCCATCGGCGTAATAGGTGAGCGGTTTGACGGCAAAGCGATCGACCGCCAGCAGCATGGCCTGCGTCCGCTTGTCCCAGATGGCCAGGGAGAACGAGCCGCGCAGTTTCTTCAGGCATTCCGCCCCATATTGAAGATAGAGCCTGCCGATGATCTCAGCCATTGATGGATCGCCCGGCGGCCTGTTTGCCAGTTCCTGATTCTTCTTGAGATCAACCAGTCCGGCGTCAGCAGCAACGATCAGTTCTGCCGAGGACCAGAGTGAGGCTGTGCCGGCCTCGGAAGTAGCGCCGAGCTGCGCTTGCGGCGCTACGCCACATTCCACGCCTGCGCTTTCGGAGATGCGCGCGACCGCCAGCATCGGCTTGATTTGATCAGGCCGTAGCTGCCCGGCGTTTCTTGTGACTGCGATTCCAGTAATTGCCATGGATTCCCTTATGCCCTCCCCAGGGCAGTTCCCGCAAGACGTTGCTGCGTCGTGCGGACGGTGTACAAACGTGAATAGTTTTCCAGCATGCGCTGCAGGCTGAACTCCGCTTCAACCTTTCGCCGGGCTTGCTTGCCCAGGGTCGAACGAAGGTCCCGATCGTCAGCCAGCCTTTGAATGTGATCGGCCAGGTTCCCGACATCCTTGGGGTCGATGAGAAAGCCGGTCTTACCGCCTTCGACAAGGTCAGGATTCGCTCCCACCGATGTCACAACAGACGGTAGTTCGGTGGCCATGGCCTCCAGGATGGTGTTCGACATGCCCTCAGAAAGCGAGGGCAGGACAAACACATCGAAGCTGTTCAGCCAGGCTTCGGGATTTGCGGACTCGCCGGCAAGAGTCACTCGATTACGAAGTGACGGGTTGGACTCTATTGCGGCCAGCAGTCGCTCTCGCTCCGGGCCGTCACCAACAATCACGACCCGCAAGGGCACGCCATCGTCGATGAGCTGTCCGGCTGCCAGCAGGAGAGTAGCGTGGTCCTTGACCGGATCGAGCCGTCCGACTGTGCCCACGACAATTTCGTTGCTGGCGGCGCCAATCTGCTGGCGCAAGCTGTGGCGCGACGATGGGTTGGGACGAAAGCGATCGACATCGACGCCATTAGGAATTACGTTCAGCCTGGCCGGGGAGATTCCCACTTGTTTTGCGTAGTGCTCCCGCAACTCCCGGGAAACGGCAAATACTTCGTCGGCGAGCGAATAGCAGAAGCGGCGAAATACACGCCGCCGCCAGGGATCGCCATGCATGGTGTGAATATCACGGCCATGCTCACTGTGGATTACTCGCGGCACGCGCGCCAATTTTCCGGCCAGGACGCCCTCAATCGCGCCCCAGTTCCGCGAATGGACAATATCCGGACGCTCGCTCCGGAACAGACGCGACAGATCGGCTACCAGCGAACCAGTCTTTGTGCCTGTACGCTGCAGGCTCACCAGGCGAACGTCTCCCGTGAATTCCTCCTTCGGTATCGGCGCCACCGTGCAGATGATGTGCTCAAAGCGTTCCGGGTCCAGGCCGGCTACCACGCGGCGCAGGGCCAGTTCCGTTCCTCCCGCACCCATCCGATGCAGAACGTGCATGATCCGGGCGCGTCTCATTGTGTTGCCACCTGATATCCGTCTTGCGCCAGGACAGCTTCGAAGCTCGTCGCGGGCCTGACAGCACGAGATGCAGACAGTCTCTGCCTGACAACCATGCTCATCCCGGCACTCACTCCCACCAGGTGATACATCAGGTCGAAATCCTGGCGGTTAATGAAGAAGTTGGGCACCAGATACACCAGCAAGGTCGCGTGAACGATCAGGCAATACGTGGCCAGAAGCTGGTTCTCCGGGTTGTAACGCAATCTTCGCCAGTTGAGCCAGCAGGCACCGCTGGTGCCCAGGATCAAGCAAATGAAAAGCAGGCAGGAAGGAATACCGGACTCCGCCGTCAGCGCGACAAAGGCGTTGTGCGGCGCGCGCGGCTCGTAATTGGAATAGTCGAGGAATGTAACTTCAAAATTACGCAGGCCCACGCCGAAGATCGGGTGCGCCTTCACCATCTCCACGGCCGTTTCCCATGCCTGAATTCTCCCAATCGCGGAAGCGTCTGTTTGCGTCGCGGTAGGAATGGATTTATAGCGATCGATGGAGGCCTCGGGAGCAAACGCCAGAAATAAAGCCGCTGCCATGGCCAGTCCAATCGGGGCCAGCAGTTTGCGTTTGGAATGCATTGCAATCAATAGGCAGACTACAACCAGCCCAAGAAAGCCGGAGCGCGACCGGGTGAAGATTACGGTCACCGCGCAGGCAAACGCAGCGAATTGATAAAGCCTTCGGGCCCAGCGGCGTTTTTCGAGCGAACCAAGCCAGTACAGCATGGGAATCGCCATGTTCATGCCGAGCGCATACTCATTTTCTTCCGTCATCAATCCGCCCGGGCCCTGGATGCGGTACCGGCCGGCCGTAACAATCACGCTGACAAGGCTTTTTATGCCCAGAAACCCTAACGAGCCCGCGATCACCGTGAGGATTTTGCGAATACGTTCTTCGGAATTGGCCATCGCGGCGATGAGAAAGGCGATGACGAACATTTTGCTGTAACGTGACAGCATGTCGAACGCCGGCCGGGTGTCGACTGCCAGCATGGCCGCTGCCGTGAGCCAGGCCCAGAAAGCTAAAAGCAACATCATCCCGCGAAAGCGCGGAGGCGACTTGCGCATCTCAAAGAGCAGGTATCCCGCCAGCAAAGCAGGGACCAGCAGCAGTCCGTAGTTGAAGATATAGCCCGGCCAGACAAAATCGGCAGGATGCCCGTGCGCGAAAAACAAGTAGAGCAGCAACCCGCTAAAGGGTTGGAACAGCGAGAGTGGCACTCCCACCGCGACCAATGCGTAAAATCCAAGCGCTCTCAGCATCGCGATTCTCTAGTGAATGGTTAAACTCGGTCCCCCCATTCGTGCCGGGTCCGTTCCAAATTTGCCGGTTTGATCCTCCGGCCGGTTATCACAAGTGCGTTGCACCGCCTTCTGCACGAAGGCCTCCAGACGCGTCTTTAGTCTGCTGTCGCCAAAAACCGATTCCAAGGCACGGCGAATGTCACTTCTTGGAGTCAAGGGCCCGTTTTCGATGATCTCGATCAGCTTATCGGCCAGCCGTTGCGGATCGTCCTCAACCACAATCAGGTTCGCCACCTCAGACGGGAAAGCCACCGCGGCCTTGGCGGACGACGCAACCGGAATACCCATGGCCATGGATTCAAGGATTTTGTTCTGGACTCCGCGCGCGAGTTGCATCGGCGCCACTGTTACCGCCGCTCCAAGAAAATATGGCCGAACATCGGGCACCGTACCGGTTACGTGGACCGCCGGGTCTTTCCCCAGCTCCACTACGGCCTTGGCAGGATTGCGGCCTACGATCATAAATTTCAATTGCGGAATCCTGCGGCGCATCGGCGGCAGCGCGTGGCGATAAAACCATGTCACCGCTTCCACGTTCGGCGCGTAATCCATGGAACCAGCGAACACCACATAAGGCCGCAAAGCCGCAATCTCTTCTGAAAGATCAACCTTGTCAGGATCGAAATAGTTGGTGTCGACCATGTGCCGGAGCACGTCAATCCGGGCTTGCGGGACCGCCTTTTTCAGAATTGCGGCCTCCGCGTCCGTGCACAACAGGGTCTGCTCAAAAATCGTAGCGATGTGATTTTCATAGGCGCCGAGCACGCGTGCTTCCTGGCGCCATAGCCAGCGCAGCGGTCCCGGTGCGTCGATGGCATACTCGGCCCATTTTGCGGAATCCACATCGACCATATCGAGCACCCGCGGTATCCCCGCCGCGCCATCGACATACGACGCCATGGCCGAACCAAAGACAATCACAAGATCGTAGTCCCGGGCGGCAAGAAGTTCTTTCACTTTGCGCGCCATGGTGCGCGAATAGAAGTAGGCCAGGCTGAATGGCTTCCCCCGCATTGCGGCCATCAGGGATTGAAAGCGGCTGCGCCACCAGGAAAGTCGCTCAACGTAACACTCCCCACAATACTGGCGTAACGCTTCAATGGAGTCGCGGTCTTCCTCGTGATCGTAAAAGCAGAGCAGATCAACCTGATGTTGCGAGGAGAGCGACTTGATTTCCCAGAGCGCACGAATCTTGTCACCCTTGTTGGGTGGGTAGGGGACGCGATGTGCCAGATATAGGATTTTCATGTCGTTTCAACCTCTCCCGCTTCTCAGGGAAACAGCTTCACCAGGGCCGGTCCGATGAACTTGGTTACGGGGAAGGGAATTCTTTTCCATAGCTCGGTCACGCGCTTGAATCGCGGGTTCGCGGGGGAGAAGTTTGGCATCTCGCGGCGCCTTACCAGATGAAACTGGTAGGGCAACGGGCGCTCCTGCATGTTCCAGTCGGACTTGAAATCGTAGGAGCCGGTGCCCAGTTTGCTGCGGCCGAAATCAAAATTGCGGATACCGCGCTGGCGTGCGCTTTCCAGCAATTCCCAGTACATGAAATTGTTGGCCGCGCAGTTCCGGCCGGCCAGAGTGGACCCGCCGTAGTAAGGGAGGATCCAGTCGCGAAAACGAAAACTCAGGACGGAGGCAACAGCGCTTTCACCATGCCAGATCACGCTGATTTCGGCGTCGTCTCCGAGTTCCTGCAGAATGATCCTGAAGAATTTCTTCGAAAATACCGGGGTGCCCAGATTGCGCACGCTCTGGGCATAGATCTCATAGAAAGTGTCCACCTGCTGATTGCCGCGCGTGGCCCGCAGCCCCGCCTTCTGGCCTTTTCTGATCATGTATCTGGTGTCACGAGGCAGGCCTTTGAGCAGGCGGTCAGCATCGGGTTCGATAGCCGTTTGAAAGGTCACATAAAGGTTCTTAGTCTCGAAGCCCGAAGCGGGCGCCCCTTCCCGCAGCCGGAGCTCAAGATATTCCACCTTGTGCACATGGGCCAGATTCGATGCGGCGTTAAGAAGGGTGTCATGTGCCGCCTGGTCACTGGCGCAAATGCCGCCATAGACGGCGAAGGGAGTCGATATCAAGGCGCGGCCCATGAGAGGATTTGAAACCATGAACAACGGAAGCACGCCTCGAATGCTGCCGTCTTCGGTTGCGGCCAGGTAATGCGGTTTATATCCAAACGCCCGCGCAATGATCCGTTGCCACGAGGTCAGGTGAAAAAGCGTCCCCTGCTCGTGGTGCAGGACATAAGCGTCCCATTGCGCCTGCATTGTATTGTTGTACTCAACGATGTTCATTTTGCTGCTATTTGCCCCTCGCGGATTTTCTGTCGCGCGTGTCAGCGGTTGTGGTCCCGTTCCGTATCGTTCCCCGATTCACGGGGAATGGCCCGGTCTCAAAGAGCCAGCCTTCATCCTTGTTGAAGTATTCCGCCAGCAGAGCGCGCAACTCGCACGAAGGCTCGCGAAACCCGTTGATCACTTTGCTCAAAACGGTTTCATCAACATCAAGCTCGCGCGCCAGCCGGTTTTGCCGGATGCCGGATAGCCAGATTTCCATTTTCAAATTTGGATACACTCTCTATCCCCGTCAAAAAGTGAGTAGTCCATGCAAGTCCCCGGCCTGCCTCAGGGTCTTGCGGTCTGCAAGGTCAGTTGTGCGCCCAAAATGCCACCAGGACAAACAAGAGCACGGATGCGGCGCTGCCTGCCGCGCCTAAAAGATTGCGCATGCGTGCATTTTGCCGGTCGCGATTGGTTACGAGCTCAGGAATTTCCGCCAGCACGGGCACGGTCAGCATTTCCAGGATTTCCCGGGTTGACTTGACGGTTGGGTCAAGCAGTTCCAGCACCACAACGATCAACAAACCGACCAACAGTCCGGCAACCAGGCCGCCTGCATCAAACAGACGGCGGTCCGGACTGTACGGCCTTGAAGGAACCTGCGCCGGATCAAGAACGATAAAGCGCTCGCTCTTTTGAAAGCTCTCCAGGCTGGTTGACATGTCCGCCGAAAATTTCCGGTCCATCAGCAATTTGTAATGGTCGCGTGAATTTTCGTAGTCGCGATTAACTGCCGCCAGCTGTTGCTCCAGCACCGGAATTCGCTCGAGCTTGGACTGGTGGTAAGCGATCTTTTCCTTGATATCGGCTTCGCGCTTGGCACGCGACTTGATCTCTTCATCGATGCCGGCAATCTGGCTTTCCAGCACCGGGTTCCGCTGTTTGCCCGGCGTTTTGACCTGATGCCGGTCTGAGTTTTCGTCTTTGGCTTCGCGAATTCGGCGCTCGAGCTCTTTGACCTCCACGGTTTTCTTGACCACATCCGGGTGGCCCTGGCCGTAGCGGGAGCGCAAGGTATCAAGCTCGGTCTGGGCCTTCGCCAGTTGCGTCTGTAATGGAATCAGCCCGGAATTTTCACTGCTCCCATCCAGATTGACCACCTGGGGCTGGGAGAGAAGCTGGCTCTGATAGTAGACCTTCTGCTGCTGCGCCCGATTGATCGCGTCTTCCTCGCTTCTAAGATCGAGTTGCAGCGCGTTCAACGCTTGCACGTGGATGGCCTGCGACTCAGGCAGATCGGCGACATACTGGCTCTTGATCTGCCGTATTTTGTCTTCCTTCTGCTGCAGGTCCTGTTTCGCCTCCGCGAGTTCACGATCAATGAACTGCGAGGTGCCTTGCACTTCGCTCTCGCGGGCCTTGACGTTTTCGTCGATAAAACGCGAAGACAAACGGTTCGTGACCGCCGCCGCTACTTCAGCGTTGTTGCTCTGGAAAGAGATCCTGAAGGTCCCTTCCCCACGGTCGCCGCTGGGCGGCGATACCACGATCTCGATGTCCTTGCTCATGAGCTGCACCAGTTCTTCCGGACTCTTACGGCCGCGAAGCTCCGGGTACAGCTTTAGCTCGTCCATCACATCGGTGAGGTTGGTGGAAGACAGGATGCGTTGCCGCAATGTGGCCAAACGGTCAGCGATTCCAGAGGCTACCGTCGGAGCGACGAAGTTGTCAGGTACTTTCCTGGGATCCACCATAATGACCGTGGTGGCGCGGTACTTGTTGGGGATGAGATGACCAACAACCGCGGCCAGCGTGCCCGCCAGGAAAGTGCATAAAATGAGGAGCCATTTGCGGCGTACTAAGAGCCGCAGAAGCCCTTTCAACGTCAAATATTCCAGCCCCGGCAAGCCAAGTTGAAAACCGGATTGATTAGTCGCGCTCATAGGTGATTTTTTCCAACAATTTGTTGCCAACCAGTCCCTAGGAATTCAAGAGCACAAAGCGCCACCCCGCCCCAATTCGTAAGAATCCAGTGGACGATCCTTCTATAGGGCAAGCGCTTTGCCATTCCTCACCCTTGCAGCAAAGTCTATAATCCATCTAAATGATTGAAAAATAACGATTAATTATGTTTCTTTGGCAGCATTGCTGGGAGGCTCGGCCACCCGATCCGGTCTCGTGTGCAATAAGTTGCACACCAGGGACAAAGAGCTTGGGATGGACTAGAGGTCTGGAATTTGCTGGATCGCTACCCTGCCTTAAGGAACCAGGAAAACGGATCCAAGGTCCTGGCCCGGGGTTACGGATCAAAATTGCAATTGCTGCTAAAGTGCTGCGCTGGTAGTGTCGTAAGCGATTCCTTCAGCCCTTGTTTCAGATTCCCGGCGTTGCGCTGGAGTTCTCCTGGTTCCATGATAGAAGCTTCATGATAGAAAAATTAGGCCGGCTAGTTGCTTCCCGGAAAGTATTGCTGCTGTGGTTGATCGGCCCTTTGTTGATCGCGGGGCTATGCCAGCTTGTCAGGGTGGGACAGTATTTGTTCTTTCAAGGTGACAGCACATTTCCAGAGAGTGCTGTGGTGCAAACCGCGCTCTGGGCCAAGGCCTCCGGCCAGATTTACCCCAACCTGAACCAATCTCCCTTCACACCGGCCCCTTACGGACCGCTGTTTTACGCTGGCCTGACAGCGCTGGCCAAGGCTGTGGGAGGAGACTTCGAGCGTTTGCTGGTGACTGGCCGGTTCATTGTGTTTGCGGCGTTCCTGCTTCTTGTCGTTGCCGCGTACCGGTGGGAGCGTCAACGGCTGACTTTTGCGATCGCGCTGGTCGCTCCGGCGCTGATCCTCGCGCAAATTGATTTTGAAGCGTGGAATGCAAGCGTGCGTCCCGATTTACCTGCGCTGCTGGCCGGTTTTGCGGCTTTTTATTTCCTGTTGACCGGTCCACTCTCATGGCGTCGACTTCTATTCTGCGGCTGTTTGTGCGGTGTTGCGGGATTGCTCAAGCAGTCCATGATCGCCCTCCCATTGGCTGTCTTGTTATATCTTTTGGCGAAAAAGGAGTTTAGGGCTGCCCTGGCTTTTGCCGCCGGCACGGCTGCTGTGGGAATTGCGGTGCTTGCGCCACTGGCCCTCAGACATGAGCCGGTTCTCCGGGAAATGATGCTGGCACGGTACTCCCCGACCAGCGTATTCGGCGCGTTGCAACTCTTAAGAGCCGATTTTGTCGCCTATCCCTGGCAGATTGTTTTCCTCGGTCTGGGCGTTCTCGGCCTATTGCGAATGGATCCAAAGCTCGTTCCCGCACGCCCTCTGATAGCCGTCTATTTTGTGCTTGCATGGCTGACCGGCTTTTACACATCCATGGCGCCGGGCGCCAATATGAATGCGTTCTTAGAGGCGTGGATCGTTACCGCTATTTGCGCTCCATTTGCAGTTGCTGATCTGGTGGAAGGCTGGTCCCTCACTCCAATGACAGCGCGGCTTGTCATCATGCTCCTGTGGGCGGGAAGCATGTTGATTGAGCTGAATGCATGGCGCACTTTAATGTCAATCCGGCCTTATGCATACGGGGAACTGGCGCAGGCAGTACGCGGACGGCACGTTTTATCCGATATTCCCTATGTAACCGCTCATGGCAGCCAACCGGAGCTGCTGGATCCATCAGTCAATCACTACCTGGAGCTGGCGGGACAATGGTCCCCGCAACCCGTGTTGCAGGAGTTGCAAACGGGCAGTTTTGATTATGTAGTTGTCGGCCTGAGCGGGAATCGTGCACGGCAATGGCGCGGCCTGACTCTCTTTAGCACGGCAATCCTGGCGGGGATCGAGAGGGACTATCGTCCGTTGTGCGTAGCGGAACGGTTCGCCGTTTATGTCCCCCATGCACACACGGTTGGGGACGCCGCGAAACAGCAATTCACGAAAGCCGGATGCAAGGCCCCCCTTGACTCAGATCCGCCTGTTGAACTGCTTGGTCATCAACAACCTCGCTGAAGGTTGTTGATGATCAGAGCTACTTCGCGAATCCCGCACCGCGCTCCGCGTCCCACGACCAGCGGATGCCGGACGTAACTAGGTGCCGTGGACCGTAGAGAAGCGGGCCGCCCGCCTGCGTCAGGTAGCTGTAGGTTCCGTAGAAAGACCACGAGCGATTGAGCCGATAGTCAACTTCCGTCCATCCTGACTTTCCCTGTAGGGTCTGCGCCGTCAGTGCCTGGCGTACATAGGCTGCGCCGATGACCGTATCAATGCGATGAGACCAATGCTGCGAGTAGGAAACATCATAGCGGTCGTTCAAGTTGTCGCTGATCTGTCCGGTAAAGTTGTTCGAACGAGAATACGATAGCGTCAGTCCAGACCTGGTGAACTTCTTGAACAAGGCTGCTGAAGCCTGATACGTCTTGCGTGAATCGGTGGGCAACGTGGATCCCCCCGCTTTGGCCGGCAATAGAAGCGCCGGACCGCCGCTGACGCGTAACAACAAAGACGGACGCAAACGCCTGGAAATGCCTATGAGAACACTATGAAGCTGGGCGCTGGATTGGAAATCCTGAAAATATTCGCGGTCATATGCGTACTTGATGCCGAACTCGTTCTCGCGGCGCCAGGTATGGGTCCATCCCAGCTCGCCGCCTATATCCTGTTGCTCCGACAAAACCGCGGCTGGATCCTGTACCGTGCCGTTGTCCGGCTCAGAGAGTCGAATGTATTGGTGCCGCACAAGGAATTCCATACGGTCGCGGGCCGTGAAACGGTGATCCACGGAGACGCCAAAGGCATTGGTCAAAAGCCGGCGCCCGGTTGCCAGGAAAGGATTCTGGGTCGACGTGCTGGTGGTGTAGTCAGAGCTGAAACCGATTTGTTCGAGACGCCCACGGTCCGGGACGGAAGCGAATTGATCGCTGATATTGATGGCCCACTGGGACGAGAGATAGCGGAAGGTGTGGAAGTCCACCATGTGGCTGGCGTAATCAAACTGGCTGGTTTCTCCAGACGCCCAAAACTGGGGCCGATACTGCAAGCTGAAAGTTCCGTGGCCCGTCTTGACGGCATAAACCAACAATCCGCGAATTGCGCCGGCATGCACGGGCAGAGGGTTGTCATTGCGGAAAAGATAGTTGCTGTCATAGACCTGCAAAGCGTCCACGGACAGGACGGAGAGGTTCCCCCAGCGGAACGGAGATCGAGTCGTGGTAAGGACGGTGCCGGTTGCCAGGTTGGTGGCTGGTCTTTCGAAAGAGAGGGTGGAAAGACTCTCATCCGGGCTCGGTGGCGGCACGTCGGCGCGCTGGGTCGCCGTGTCCGGAGACGCCTGCTTGTCTTGTGCGGGCGGCTGAGTTGAAGGAGCGGACTCCTCCTGCGCCAGAGCGGCTGTGCCCGCCAGGACCAGCATTAGCAAAACAGCAAGTAGTTTTCCAGCGTTTCCACAAATCAGTTGTTTCATTGCCTTGGTCCTCTCGGTGATTAGCGCTCAGGGCACCACGATGGTGTCGCCGGGCCGCAATAAGATGTTTGCTCGGGCGTCTTTTCCGCGGATTACATTGTCGTAATTGAAACTCAATCTCTGCTGTGCGCCGTTCTGGCTGCGCAACACGTAAATTCCCTTGCGATTGGCGAAATCGCGCAGGCCGCCGGCTTCGGCAATAATCTGCAGGACAGTCGTCGTGCTGTTGATTCGATACGATCCCTCATGCCCGACCTGGCCGATGATGAACACCTTGCGGCTGTTAATTTCGCGCACCGCAACCGTCACCTGGGGAGCATTCACGAAGGGGCCGAGTTTTTCCGTCAACGAAGCTTTCAGTTCGTCGGGAGTCAGGCCGCTGGCGTGGACATCGTTGAGCAACGGCAGAGTGATTTTCCCGTCAGGGCGAACCATGACCGTGCCAGAAAGTTCGGGTTCGCGCCAAACCGTAATGGTAAGCAGGTCCTGCTCGCCAATCCGGTACTCAGAAATCAAATCGTGCCGCACCGTGGAGCTCGTGCTGGAATCGGCTTTCGCGGCATCGGCGCCGCTGGGATCCGTGGAGTTTGCGGCGGCCATTTTTGCTTCCGACTTTAGCGCTGCAACCTTGCTGTTCTGGGCATCTTTGTTCGTTGCCGGGGCCGTTGTCTGGGCGCCGGCAGCGATCGCGCAAAGCAGCAGGGTAACTGCGATTCTTCTGTTGAACTTGTACTTGCTCGAGGTCATTACCATACCCACCTTTACTCGCTGAGAAATCTGAACATCGAATTAGCTTTGAATCAGGTGAACGTGCTGATTCCCCTTGATTAGTCGGGGCTTCATTCGACAAATCGCCGGTTCTACTGATGAAGCAACTTCTTTACCAAAATTGCCGGCGTATAGAGTTATTCCGGGCAGGGGGTGAGTCTCTGTATTTCATTGAAAACAGATGATTTGGCTAATTCCAAGAAATGGATTCTTCGCCTTTGGCTCGGGCGCGCGGAAAGTGACTTCTATCGAAGTGCAAAACCCTGCACTTCCTGTCTTGCACAATCGTGCGCAGAGTACTGGCTGGTCGTGTCACATTCGCGGTGTAACCAAGTAAGCGCGATTTCCGCGGAAGAAACCTGTCCGGTCAATGATGTCTATGTAAGACATTGAATAATTTGATACTTAGGTAAAAATCGACCACTGTAGCAAGCAACCTTCCTGACAAATTTTGACCTTGAGTACATGTCCTATTTCGCGTATTATATTGTCCATTCTCCCCTGCTAGTTCATCCCCAAGTGACCTTGATTCTTGCGCATGTAGTGGAATGCCACGTGCACCTTTGAGAGGGTTATGACTACACTCACTGCCAGTTTGTTTCTCGCGCTCTTGTTGCCAGGATCTCCTGCCGAGGAAGGTGCGGCGACTACTTCCAGCCCGGCGGTCTCTGCCGTTTCCGCGGACCAAACGCAGCAAGTGCTCGCGGACCTGACACAATTCTCAGGCTCATTGCCAGTCTTGGCGGCGCCCGACGCGGCTATGATTACGCCAATTCGCCCCGTCAAGCCGGTCCGGCGCGAGACTGGCCCCTTCGTTACCCGCAACTGGCTGGTTATGACTGCTATTCAGCACAGCACAGCGACCTTCGATGCCTGGTCTACGCGTTACTCCATTTCTTCGGGACGAGGCCGTGAGCTGAATCCTTTGATGAAGCCATTTGCCGGATCAGGCGCCATTTACGGCGTGATCCAACTGGCGCCCATGGCAACCGACTATTTGGGCAAACGCTTGATGCGCAGTAATCACCCTACTTTACGAAAGCTTTGGTGGCTGCCGCAGGCCGCGGGTTCGGCCGGCTTCATGTTAAGCGGCATCAATAATCTCCGAGTGGCGTCACGCTAACAGGAAAGGTTTCCGCAGCGCAGCCGATCTTTCATCTTATAGCGGCTTGCAAATCAGACGGCACAGCCGCCCCGGCGGGAGAAACGTCATACGGGCCCTCTTGCAGATGTTCTTTGAATGTCTGAAATTGAAAACTGCGAAGCAAGTCATCCAATCGGGATTGCGTGCTCCGCAGGTTCGTATAGTGCCGAAGCCGCGATTTTAGCGATGCAGAAATCCGAGGCTGGTCCGGATCAATCTCCCACGGATGCAGATAGAACACTGCAGGCCGGTTTTCTGCTTCAAAGCGACGGAAGGCCCACTTGGTGTAAAAGAGCGGAAATATCCGGAACCACCCGCCGCCCGCAGCGGGCATGTTCCTGCCCACCAGTTTCACAGTCGCCGGTGGAAACTCCAACAGCCGCTCTCCATGGGACGTGGTGTGGAAGTATGGGTATCGGCTGGCGCCCGGAATTCCATACAGATCGTGCTGGATCGGGAAGATACTGGAGTCGTAGGTAAACCCTTCTTCGACGAGAATATCCAACGCCCAGAGACTTGTGGGAGTGACCGACCAGGTCGGCGCGCGGTATCCGGTGACGCGAACCGAGGCAGCCTGTTGAATCGCATCGCAGGCGGCACGAGTGTCCGCGCGGAATTCGGCGGGTGTAAGAGAGTTGATTTTTCTATGCCAGTAGCTGTGGCAGGCCAGCTCATGCCCGCGTTCGTGTACCTCGCGCACCAGCGCCGGAAAGCGCTGCGCAATCCATCCCAGCACGAAGAATGTCGCCTTCACATTGTGCCGGTCGAATGTATCAAGAAGGCGGTGGCAGTTAGCTTCGACGCGAGAAGGAAAACGGTCCCAATCTTCGCGGGAAACGCTGCCCGCAAATGCTTCAACTTGAAAATAGTCTTCCAGGTCAATGCTGAGAATGTGCTTCACGCTGTGCGAGGACTCCATGGCAAGGCTCGCGAACGCATTCGAATTCTCAGTCTGCGGTAGCATGGCTTTCCTGAAGAGCAATTTTCTCACCGGCTCCTGAACGACTTGCGATGCAGCGCCCAGGCCAATGAGATACAGCATGCGCCCAGCACAAAAAAGCCTGCTTCCTCGGTGATGCGTGAAACCGAACCGAGCAAGCTGGAAAAAAGAACAGAAGCCTCCCTGGGAAAAACAACAGCCGCCTGCTTAAGGTTCGCCATATGTGATTCAGCCACTCCGGTCCAGGAGCCGGCAAGAAGAAAAGCCGGAAGCATTAGCAAGAAGATGAATAATTTGCGCTTCATACCAAAAAACCTCTTACAACATTTATCTGCCCAGATGAGCGATCTCAGCGACAGTATCCTGCCGGAGAAGTTCGTTCTGGGATTGCCAGGTTTGTGCCGCAAGGTCCGCCGCCTTGCGCGCGATCTTTACCATTTCGTTGTTGTTGAGTGTCGAGTTGACGATTTGCGTGGTGTTTGCCAAAAACAGATGCTCCACATTGGTCCGCATGTCCGGCACCAGAGCGGAATAGTTCATCACCGGGATTGGCTGTACCAGCCGTTCGCGGAAGATGAATCGCTGCTCGATTTCGCCGTCCTTCAGGTCCGGAATCACCCGCAACAATCCGGCACGATATTTCTGCCACACCTCTTCATCCGAAGCGCCGAACAACGGGTCTCCGGGCGTCGTGTACTTCGGGAGGTAGACCAGGTGGCGCCCTGCGGTCTCCTCCGATGAAATGAGGTTGCTCATTTCGATAATTCCCGTAAAAGGAAGGTCCTCGGTCAGGTTGGTGCAATAGTAGGGTGTCAGCTTGCGCCGCAGGACCAGAGCTGCGCACACCATGCCCATGTACTGGACTTTCTCCAGCTTCGTTCTGTACTCGTCATCGAGTTCGACCGCCACCCGGGCAAAGGCACCGCTGGGAATGGTGGAAATCAGGCAATCGAAATCCAGTTGCTTCTGCTCCGCAGTTACGGTGATTCCGTTGGTGCGGCTGGAACAGATCCTCTCGGCGGAAATGCCAGTGGTGATATTTCCGCCCATTTCCGTAATGCGTTCCACCAGCCGGGCAAACACGGCGCGATATCCGCCGCGAATGTAACCCAAGCATTCTTTCTTGGTGGCATTCTTCTCTCGTGTGGAGTAGAGACGCCTGATCGTCGCCCAAATGAAGCTGGCGGACGTCTGATGCAAGGCCGCTCCAAGCTTGCACTTCAGCAGCGGCTCCCACATCTTCTGGTAATTGCCTCGGCCAAACACCCGCACCAGCCACGGTCCAATCGGTTCCTGTTCCAGTTGCAGGCCGTCCTGGATGCGCGACGTATAAAGAATGCCCAGTCCCAGGCGAAATTTCTGCCAAAGCGAGAGGGCCGGAAAGCGCAGAAAATCGAGCGTCGTGGTCATGGGTTGCAGACGGCCATCGGTATAGAAGCCGACCTTGGTCTCTGTCCAGCGCAACTCCGGAGTAAGCCCCAGATCATCGATGAGTTCAAGGAGGGGTGTGTCTGAGGTAAGAATACAGTGGTAAAACTTGTCCCAGTAAAACGGACCAAAGTTAAAACTGGTCGCCAGGCCGCCCAGGTCCGGCCGCGCTTCCAGCACGGTCACCTGATGACCTGCGCGCAAAAGATAGAAGGCCGTGGTCAAGCCGGTGATGCCGCCGCCCAGAATACCGACGTGCATTCCGCGTTGTGTTCGAAGGTTGTCGGTCATCTTCGCACCCTAAGCGCTCCTCGAGATGATGGCGACCCCGATGGTGATGACCAGGATTGCAAGCCAACGCGACAGCGTGATCCGTTCTTTCAGTATTGCGAGGGAAAGGACCGCCACGATCGGGTAGCCGATGCTGAGGAGTGGGAAAGCGTACGAGATCTCAATTCGCGAGAGAGCAACCAGCCACAAACCGGTTGCCAAGACAAAGCAGAAGGCCCAGCCCAGCACCCATGGCGAGCGCAAAAGGGCAAGGCCAAGAGCGGGCTCCCGGTCATCGGTGCGCGACACGCCGCGTTTCAAAAGCACCTGCGCGCATGCTCCCAGGACAATGCTCGACCATAAAGCAACGGAGGCGGTCATGACTTCTCTCCGCGCGCCGAGAGCTGTAGCAGGGCCACACCAAGGACGACCACTGCAATCCCGATGCAACGCCCGGCGGAAAGCGACTCATGGAACAAAAGCTTAGCGCACAAACTCACAATGACATAGTTAAGTGCAGTCAGGGGGTAAAGAAAACTGATGTTGTGACGCGATACGGCAAGGATCCAAAGAAGGGTGCCAGCACCATAGATGCACAAGCCCAGTGGAACCGCCGGCTGTAACAAATAGTGAAATATGTTCTGCATCGGCGTAGCTGGTAACGCTGATTGCGCAGCGGCGCTGAGGCCCAGCTTGATCAGCAGATGCCCGCAGGCGGCCAGGGCAATCGCGCCGAACGCAGGCCACTGCCACGAGATCCTGCTGCCGGCCCGAGTCTCAAGGGCCGGAGACGCTGCCTGGGGCTGTGTTATTACGTCCGCTGCCACTACGCACCCACTACAATTTTGCTGTCGATGCCCCGGATGGCCCTCTGCCATTCCAGCGTCCGCAGCAAGCCTTCCTCTAGGGATATCTTTGCCTTGAAACCGAGGAGTTCTTCTGCTTTGCTTACGTCGGGAACACGGCGGCGCACATCTTCATATTCGCGTCCGCTGATTTGTTTATAAGGAACGAATTCCAGGCGCAGCGGATCAGAGGTTTCCGACAGGCGGTGAATGAGGCGAGCAAGTTCCACGATTGTAATTTCGTGGGTGCTGCCGATATTGATGATCTGGTTGTTGGCGGAATCGTTTTCCAGCGCGGCCAGAATCCCGCTGACCGTGTCGGATACATAGGTGAAACTGCGGGTCTGTAATCCATCACCATGGATTGGAATCTGTTCGTTCCGCAGGATTGAATCGATAAAGACAGACTGCGGCCCGCCCCACCAACTCAGATGCTGCCGTGGACCGTAAGACCCGAAAATACGCACCACCGTAACCGGAACGCCGTGGTCTTCATGGAAAGCAAAAGCCAGGTGCTCATCGAACAATTTGGAAACAGCGTAGGCCCAGCGAGGGATCGTGGAAGACCCGATCACGCTTGTGCTGGACTCGCTAAACGGAACGTCGGGATTCCGGCCATACACATCGGACGTGGAGGTGAACAGGAACTTGGCGTTCTTTTCCACGGCCAATTGCAGCACGTTGAGGCTGCCCTGCGAGTTGATCAGCAGGGTCTTCATGCGGTCTCCGTAGCGCGGGATCTTGAATGCGGCCAGATGGGCCACTACTTCCACACCTTCGCTCACGGACTTCAGTCTTTCCGCATCGGTGATATCCAGAACATGAAACGAGAAGCGGGAACTCTGCATCGCCTCCGCAAGGTTCTCGCGTTTTCCGTGGGAAAGATCATCTACGCCGATGACGCGGTGTCCGCGCGCGAGCAGCGCATCGCAAAGGTGAGAACCGAGAAACCCGGCCGCACCGGTAACAAGGACAGTCTTACACTGGGTTTGATTACGCATTGGCAATTGTTTCCGTCTCCTGCAAAATTTGAACGATCCTGTCTGATGCTCTTCCATCTCCAAAAGCCGCGAGCATCGGCCTGCCGGCTGGGGAAGCCCCGTTGGCCGACCACAAACTTTCCACCAGGGGGAGGATCTTTTCCGGAGATGTGCCCACCACGCGGTTCCAGCCGCCCTGCAAAGTTTCGGTCCATTCGGTTTCGTCGCGCAGCGTCAGGCAGGGGGTGCCGACGAAGTACGCTTCTTTCTGGACTCCTCCGGAATCGGTCAGCACGAGCCGCGCATTGGTCTCCAGCCGCAGCATGTCCACATAAGGCAGCGGATTCACAATTCTTACGTGCGTTGCGGCAACCAGTTGCCGGTTCAGCGATTGATACTCCGGCTGTTGCTGAAGCTTATGGCGCAAGCGCGGGTGCATGGAAAACACAGTCGGCCGTTCCAGACGGCAGAGCATTGTCACCAGGTTGTGCATGCGCTCGAGTGAATCCGTGTTTTCCGCCCGATGAATCGTGGTAAGCATGAACCCTTTGGGCGCGATGCGCATATCTTCCAACAGGCGTGAATGCTCGGACGCGGCGGCACAGAACATCTTTGTAGCGTCGAGCATCACGTCTCCGGTGAATTGCACATTGCGGGTTACGCCTTCGCGCGCCAGTTGGTCGACCGCGGCCTGAGTCGGGCAAAGCAAGAGATCGGAGACATGGTCGGCCACAACGCGATTGATTTCCTCGGGCATGGCGCGATTAAAGCTGCGCAATCCCGCTTCCACGTGGGCGACCGGGATGTGCAGTTTTACTGCCGCCAGCGCGCCAGCCAACGTGGAGTTGGTGTCGCCATAGATGATCACGCAGTCCGGCCGCTCCTTCAGCAATAGTTCTTCGATACCCTGGAGCATGGCTGCCGTCTGTGCTCCGTGCGTGCCCGAGCCCACACCCAAATTGAAATCAGGCTGCGGAAGTGGCAGTTGCTGAAAGAACACCTCCGCCATCTCAAAGTCGTAATGTTGGCCCGTGTTCAGCAACAAATGCTGGATGCGCTTTCCAGAGGGTGCATCCGCATTGTGGCGCTCCACGGCCGCGCACACCATGGCCGCCTTCACAAATTGAGGCCTGACTCCGACGATGGATAGAAGCTTTTTCATGGTTTCGTGACTATTGGTTCTCCAGGAGCTGCTCGACGGGAACGTCCTTCCAGACCTTCGCCGGCGATCCCAAAACAATTTTGCGGGCCGGGACATCGCGCGTTACTACCGACCCCGCCGCTACCAGCGCGTCTTCTCCTAGTGTCAAGCCGGGCAGGACCGTTACATTGGCCCCGATCCGCGCTCCACGCTTCATCGTTACGCCTTTGTGGTACTTGAACCGGTCCTTGGTGCGCCCGAGAAAATTGTCGTTGGTGAAAGTGACTTCAGGAGCGATAAAGCACCCGTCACCAATCTCGGAGAGTGCCGTGACGTAAGCCTCTGTTTCGATCTTGCAGCGGCTGCCGACCCGGACCTTGTTTTCAATGGTTACGCCGCGGCCGATGATGGTGTATTCCCCCACTTCCACGTTTTCCCGCAGGGAAGCGAGGTCCGCCACCATGACTTTTTTCCTGACCGTGCAGCCACGGTAGATCACGACCATGGCCCCGATCATGCAGTCGTCTTCAATGACGCAAGCATCCAGGGCCTGATCTTGGGTGACGGCGCTGAGAGCGGCTTTCATGGGCAATTTGCCGATGACCGTGTGGTCGTCGATCCGCACGTTGTCGCCGATCATGCTCCCGGGATGAATAATTACGCCGCTGCCGATCCTGCAATTGCTCCCGATGCGAACGTTCTCTTGAACGACGCTGTTAAACCCCAACTGCGTACCAACGCCGATCTGTGCTTGAGGATGGATGAAATTTGTCATCATGATTCCTTAATGAAACGGGCACGCCATCCTGCTCCATAGAGCGCTGGGCTGCCTCAATGATTCGGATTACTCGCAGTCCATCGCGGCCATCAGAAACGGGGGTTTTCCTGTCACGGACGCAATCGATAAAGTGCTGGCATTCAAGCTTGAGAGGCTCGGTCGTCTCGACCCGAGGGATCAGAATATCGCCAAACCGGACCTGGATGGCTTCGCCATAGCTTTGGGCTGGCGGCATTTCCGCATGGTTGTCATAGATGCGCAGCTTTTCCGTAGCCTCGGTATCGTCAAACACCGCCATCTTCTCTTTGCCGACGATCGTGGTGCGGCGTACTTTGTGTGGATCGAGCCAGCTCAGGTGAATATGGGCCATGATCCGGTTATTGAAGAAAAGGCTGAGAAAAACCACGTCCTCAATCCCGTCCTGAATGTAACTCTGGCCGCGGGCGCTCACGTTGGTGGGTTCCATATCCAGCATGTAGAGGATTTGAGAAATGTCGTGCGGCGCGAAACTCCAAAGAGCGTTTTCATCGCCACGGATACGGCCCAGGTTAACGCGCTGGGTATAGATGTAATAGACCGGGCCAAGTTCCCCGGAGGTGATCAGTTTCTTCAACCGATGAACGACAGGATGATATTCAAGCAGATGACCGACCATCAGCTTGCGGTTGAGCTTGTCCGCGAGTTCCACCAGTTCTTCCGCTTCGGGCACGTTGAGCGTGAACGGCTTTTCCACGAACACGTCGCGTCCTGAGAGCAACGCCTGCCGGGTGTATTGGTAATGCGTGACCGCAGGCGAGGCGATGGCTACCGCGTCAATGTCATGCTCCAGCAGCTTTTCAAAAGAATCCACCGGGGCCACACCTGGCCAGGCCCGGGCCGCAAGTTCGCGACGTTTTTGATCAAGGTCGAAGCAAGTGACCAGTTTGCAAGTCTTCAATTCGGCAAAGTTTCTGGTCAGGTTCCAACCCCAAGCGCCCAACCCTACTGTCCCAATCCGCATACAATCTCCTTGTGTGTCTTACGCCGCAAACGGATCTTTGCTGTCCCGCGGTGTAATGGCCCTGCCTACAAACTTTCCCGGTAAACGACCGGCGGTGACCGCAACCGGCGCCTTGCGTGAAGGCACAATGAAACCTAAAAGCACTTCCAGGTGAGAGGCCACGGTGCGGGCCACCTTCATCTTGCTGCGGCCGATCGTCCGTGCGCGCAGAACCATCGGGACCTCGGTTACGCTGTAGCCCTGGCGGCCTGCCGCAATCAGAATTTCGGACGCAGAAACAAATCCATTCCCCTTGAACTGCACATTACGGACCACTTCGGCCCGATAAGCCCGGAAAATGCTGGTATAGGTGTAGAGCTTCAGGGGTGAAAGCAAGCGATAAAGGCCGGAGCATCCTTTGCTCAAAACCAGGCGCCACGCCGGAACGCCTTCCACGCCACCGTCGGGGTGATAAGGGGAAGCTACGGCAATGTCGGCGCCAGTGTCAGTGAGCGCCGAGAGCAGGTTCTTCAATCCTTCAGGAGAATAGGTGCAGTCCGCGTCAATGGTACAGACCAGGTCTCCCTGCGCTTTCCGGAACCCGGTCCGAAAAGCGGCGCCCACGCCGAGATTGACTGTGTGCTCGATAATGCGGACGCGCATGGATTTTTCCAAAAAATGCTCTTTCAGCGCTTCCACCGTACCGTCACTGCTGCCATCGTCGACAAAGATGAATTCAAGATCGTATTCCGGAGACAAAAGCGTGTTGAGTCCGTTGAGTTTCTCACTGAGGTGGCTGATGCCGGTTTCCTCATTGAAAATCGGTATTACGATCGATACGAGTTTTCTCGCGGCCAACATAGCACTCATTCTTCTGATCCCTTGTTATCGTTTGGTTCGCTGGGCGGCACCGCTTCTACCGCCTTCACCGTGTGTGGCCTCGAACCCCTACGACGGTCCGAGGGAACTCCTACTTCTTTGAGCTTGTAAAGCAACGCCCGATAACTGATGTTGAGCAGCTTGGCGGCGCGCTTTCGATTCCATCCATTTGCCTCAACGACCTTTAATATGACTTTCCGCTCCACCTGCCTTGTGGCTTGCTTGGTAAGGTCCTTGAGCGAGATTTGCTCTCCCGGCGGAACGGTGAATTTAAAGACATCCGACTGGTGCTCCACCAATTCAGAGAGGACCGCGTCTTCCGTGCCCAATACCACGTACCGCTTCATCGCGTTCTCAAGTTGGCGGATGTTGCCAGGCCAGTAATACTCCTGCAGGCTTTTCACGGTGCGCTCTGAAAGAGGGGCCGTCCTGCAGTTGTGTTTTTCGTTGTATCTGAGCCGGAAGTACTCGACGAGGACCGGAATGTCCTCCAGGCGTTCGCGCAGAGGAGGCAGATGAAAACTGGCGACGTTGATGCGGTAATAGAGGTCCTCACGGAAATTGCCGGCCTGAATCTCCTCTTCCAGGTCGCGATTCGTCGCAAAGACGAAGCGCACATTGACTTTCTTGTCCTCTTGACCGCCAATCCTGCTGAATTGGCCGTCTTGCAGGAGTTGCAACAACTTGGCCTGGATACCGGGGTCGAGTTCGCCAATTTCATCGAGAAAAAGTGTGCCCCCGTTGGCCAGTTCAACACGGCCGGGCTTGGATCCAACAGCTCCCGTGAAGGAGCCCTTTTCGTAGCCGAAAAGCTCACTCTCAATCAGAGTTGCCGGAATCGCGGCGCAATTGACCTGTACAAAAGGTCTGCCGGCTACGGAAGAATAGTTGTGAATCAGGTGAGCAATCGCATCCTTCCCAGTACCGCTTTCACCTGTAATGACCACGGGAATGTCGGTTGGCGCGATTTTCTGAATTCGCTCCCGGATAGTGGACAAGGCCGGGGTTAAGCCAAAGATCACCTCTTCCGGCGGCAGTTTGCTGCGATCGGAAGCTGAGTACCCCATCGTGCGTGGCAGGTTTCCCTGATAGCTGGCAGAAAGATGCATAGTCTTGATCCAACCTGACAAGTGCATTCAGGACGCCAACTCTCCGGGCAACGCCGAAAGAGGGTTCCGGGCAGCTGGGGAACTGGACTAACTTATTGGTTTGTAAAGGAAAAGTGCCTCGCAGATTGGGCACACCGGCCATGTACCAGTTGGCCAGTTGGCCTCTTATGTTGAAACCGGATGAGAAAACATTTTCACACTGAGAACGGCTTTTCCATTTCCAACAGAAAATCCCCTAGCACAAGATAAGAAAAAGTTGACAGGCAGAATACGAAACGTTTCTGCCTGATCGATCACATAAGTATTAGTTGGGTTTAGAGGGAAAATGGGCACTCCGAATCCATTGTTAAGATTTGCAAAGATGCGAATTTTTTCACTTGATTTTCTAATAATTATGGCCTATAGTGCTAGACAATATATTGTACCAATGTTACATGCTGTATTGGCCAAGTGGACGAGCACAAAACTGACCTTACGCGGCCCCAAAGGCTTGGGATTCTTTAGCACGAGAGAAAGCGAGCCTTGCGTAGGGTGAAGTTGGTGCATCGACGGAATCGGACACGTGGAAGAGGGGAAGTGCAAACCCAGATTCTCGATTGCCAGACTTTGAAGTCCTCGAGATTCGGCAAGGGAAGGTTTGCTGACTCCAGCCTGAGCTGAAAGAAGTTTAGGTTCACTTCTATAAGGACGCACTGGGTAAGTTGCTGCCCGATCGCGTCGAATTCCGCACACTCTAGATTCCAATTTGGCAAGCCGCACGTAACCATGTGACCAGGGTCACGTAGTTTTGACAGATGCTACGTTAGGGTTTTCAGAGTACATATCTTGAGGTTTATCTAAACGCGATGGATGCCAGCCAAAGAGCGTCAGGGGCATTGGAATGTCCAGTGTGCCATATAGCCGTCAGCGCTGAAGTGCTGAATACGGGATGCCATACTCACCGCTTGCCGGAAGTGGTTGAGGCGAAGCCGCCAGCATGGGTGAGGCGCGAACGGACGGAAATCCAGGAGGGCGTAGAGCCACATTTATTTCCCCTGGTTTCAGCGGCGCATGAATTCAAAACGCCTCTCGCGGTGATGCTGGGCTATACCGACCTGCTTCGCCACGAACATCTGGGAACCGTCAATGAAAAGCAAAAGCAGGTGCTCGGTGAAATCGAGCAGAGCGGGGAACGCCTGCAAAAGCTAATCCAGAACCTGTTGCTCCTCTGCGAATTGAAGGCGGGGAAAATCGGGCCTGAAATACCGGATTTGGACCCCACCGAGGTAAACGAGGAAGTAACGACAATCTTCGATTCCTGGAAGTCCGCCGCCGAACAAAAATCCATAGCCTATGAACTACACATAAGCAGTGGGAGCCCAAGAGTCCGCGTGGACCCTTTAAAACTGCAGCACACATTATCCAATCTGATTGAGAATGCCCTGAAGTTTACTCCCGCCAAGGGGAAAGTCGTGGTGACCGTGACGCCTTGCTTCTGGGAAAGACGGAAGGCGCAAAGCGAGTTTTTGTTCAATATAGAAAGGAAGGTTGACCGCAAAATTGAAAACGCAGTCCGAATTGATGTCAGTGATTCTGGCCCCGGGATCGCTCCCGAACATCACGAGAACATCTTCGGAGACTTTGTCCAGTTGCCGGCCGCATCGTCTCGCGGCACCGGATTAGGACTGGCCATAGCACGCCGGCTTGTTGAAGCCCATGGTGGTCTCATTTGGGTAGAAAGCGAACTCGGCAAAGGAAGTAAATTTACGTTGTTATTGTCCCAGGTCCGGAAGGAGTGGAACACGCAATGAGCGCGCCTAATATACTGCTCGTCGACGACGAGCCCAGTGTACTTCGTTATACTAAAACTCTTCTAGAAATTTCGAACTACCGTGTGGAAACAGCCACCAGCGGCGAGGAAGCCGTGCAACGGGTGAGCAATGGCCCTGCTCCCAACTTGATCGTGCTGGATATGGTGATGCCGGGCATGGACGGCCTGCAGACGCTCGAAAGCTGCAAAAAAATCCATCCCGAGCAAAAAGTGGTGATGATTTCCTGTTTGAACGACACCACCAAGGTGGTGCAGGCCATCAAACTGGGTGCATCGGACTATGTGACCAAACCCTTTCAACTTCCACAGTTGCAGGGCGCGGTGCGCCGGGCGCTTGAGTCCACTTCCAAAACGCATGCCCAGGCGACGAAATATACCATCAAGGAAAAAGAAGGCGAGGTAGTCGACGACCTCAACGATGACTTCTTTTTCCTGGCTGCAAGTCCAGTGATGAAGCAGATACGGGCGCAGGTTGCGCTCATCGCCAAGGTAGATGTTCCCGTCCTTCTGTTGGGCGAGAGCGGAGTGGGCAAGGAAATTCTCGCCCGCCTGATCCATAAGATGTCCATCCGGGCCCATCGTCCCATGCTGAAAGTGAATTGTGCCGCGCTGCCGGCGGATCTGCTTGAAAGCGAGCTGTTTGGTTATGAAGCAGGAGCGTTCACCGGCGCGACCAAGGCCAAGCCGGGTAAATTCGAGATCGCGCATAAGGGCACTTTGCTTCTGGACGAAATCGGAGAAATGAGCGCCGCTCTGCAGGCCAAACTGCTGCACGTGCTGCAAGACGGCCAGTTTGCTCGATTGGGCGGCCGAAACAACGTCACCGCGGACGCGAGGATCCTGGCGGCCACCAACATCGACGTGCACAAGGCCATTGCCGAGCACCGGTTGCGCGAGGACCTGTACTACCGGCTCAATGCGTTCACCATGACGATTCCGCCTTTGCGCGAACGGCGCGAAGAAATCCCTATCCTGCTCCGGTATTTCATGAACAGCATGGCGGAGAAGTTTGGCAAGAATCCCCTGCCGATCTCTGAAAAATTGGTGCAGGAGGCGCTGCGCTTTAACTGGCCCGGTAATCTGCGCGAATTGGGCAACTTCGTAAAACGGTACCTTGTGCTGGAAGATGAAAACATTGCCATCGAAGAATTGCAGATGAAGAGCAAAGAGAGCGACTCTGAGCAACGGGACGGCAGCGCGCATTCCTCCTCCGGCGGAGGACTCAAAGCCATGGTCCGCAGCTTGAAAGATGATGCTGAAGCCAAGGAAATTCAACGGGCGCTTGAGAATGCCAACTGGAACCGCAAGCGCGCCGCTGCGCAGCTGAACATAAGCTATAAAGCGCTGCTGTACAAGATCAAGCAGCATGGCTTGTCGCCGGCCGCCGAGCGTGATTTCCGGTTGCGCACCGCCGCGAACATGTAAAGGCCACGACGGCAAGCAGGCAGCCCGGCTTGTATTCGCCGGGGCTGCCTGGCGGATACAATAAAAAGGACCCCATGGCGACTTACTTAGTTACCGGCGTTGCCGGATTCATAGGTTCAGCAATCGCGCGAAAATTGATTGCGCAGGGCGAGCGCGTCCGCGGGATTGACGATTTCTCTACCGGGAAATGGGAAAACATCGCGGACGTGAAGCACGATTTGGACTTTCGCGAGATCAGCGTGCTGGACGCGGCCAAACTGAAGACGGCTTGTGAAGGAATCGACTATGTCCTGCACGAGGCCGCCTTGCCATCGGTGCCGAAATCAGTGGCGGACCCCGCACTTACAAACTCAGTGAACGTTGGCGGCACTTTAAACCTGCTGATTGCCGCCAGGGATGCGGGCGTGAAGCGTGTGGTTTATGCCGCATCATCATCCGCTTATGGGGAGAGCGAGGTCCTTCCCAAGCGCGAGGATATGGTCCCTCGTCCCATCTCGCCCTATGCCGTGCAAAAATTGACGGGCGAATACTACATGCAGGTGTTTCATACCGTCTATGGGCTGGAGACAGTTTGTCTCCGCTACTTCAACGTTTTTGGTCCCCGCCAGGATGCGAACTCAGAATACTCCGCGGTGCTGGCGAAATTCATCACCCAGATGTTGCGCAATGAGGCGCCCACCATCTTCGGCGATGGCGAACAAAGCCGGGACTTCGCTTACATTGATAATGCGGTGCGGGCAAACCTGCTAGCCTGTCAAGCGCCGGCTGCGGAGGTTGCGGGCCGGGTCTTCAATATCGCCACGGGCAAGCGCTTCACTTTGCTCCAGATCTACCGCATGCTGCAAGGAATCATTGGTTTTGATGGTCCGCCTAAGTTTGCCGCCGCTCGCGCCGGAGATGTAAAGCACTCGCTGGCCGACATCGCATTAGCGCAAAAACACCTGGGATATTCGGCGGAAGTAAGCTTTGAAGAAGGCCTCAGGCGGACAGTTGAGTGGTACCGGCAGTCCGCGGTCTCATCCACGCCGGTGCTTGCCACCGCTCAGAGATGATGATTGCCTTGCGGCAATAACCAATACATTCTTTAGATTTCGCTATTCGGCGCTTGCACCAGCGGGCATGGTTCGCGAAGGGATGCTCTTCCGCGTCGTCCATGTTTGCAGGTTCTCATTACGCGCACCTGTGTAGCGCAGGAAATGAGGCCGTCCGCGCCTTTTCCAGTAGCTTGATAGATACGATACTGTTTTCACTCCCGAGCGCAGAGCGCTTAAGAATGTTGCCTCGTCTGGATCCACCACAATCCCTACGTGGCCTCGCCACACAATCAGGTCCCCAGGTTCCGGATGACGCACGCTCCTGAAGCCCTCCATGCCATCGTAGAGGGCTCTTGAAGGCGCATAATCGTAATAGAGGCCGGCGCTTTCATAAAGGTATTGCACGAAATGGGAGCAATCCATTTCGGTTTCATGGATCTGGGACCCAAGCAAGAGAAGAAGGCTCTTGGAATCGGGCTGCGGTTCATCTTGTGACAGGTCAGGCCCGGCAAGGCTGCTGGTGAATTTGGTGACGCCTGAACTGACTTCCTGCGCGGCCGATTTCCGGGCCGTCCCAACGACAGAAAATGAGAGACAGAACCCAAACAACGCGAACTTTTTGAGGCATCGACGCATAGACATACCGTTTGCGCGGTACTCATACTTCGATGCATCCCGTTCTGGATCCAGAGCTGGATTTCTTCCGTGATTTTTGAACGATGAGCGATGCTGTTCTGCACGCAGAGGATGGCTTCTAGTCTTCGTTGAGATGTGAAATCATCCCGTACGTTTTATCGAATTCCGCTTTGAGGACAGGGTTAGGAGTAGTAAGGCCGGAAACGACCTGGCGGGCCCATTCAAAATATTGCCGCTTCCTTTCCAGGCTCCAGCCCACGGGCGGGCTGGCCAGGATGGACCGGAGATTGGAAATTTTATCGGCCAGCTTGAGCTTTTGCGCGCGTTCGGATTTCTTGTGCGCGTTCCGAACCTGCAGTTCTTTTCTTGTCTCCTTGGAGAGTGACTTGTCGTCGGTCACCTCGGCCACCAGCCCGGCAACGTCGCTGCCGAACCGCTCTTCCAGTTCCTGCAAGGTGACGCCGGTGTCCTCAACGGTGTCATGAAGCAGCGCCGCCATCACCAGCTCTGCATCCAGCTCTTGGCTGCTTGAGGCGATCAATTCCGCCACTTCAACCAGATGATTGAAATAGGGTTCGCCGCTGGCCCCTTTGCGCTTTTGCTGAGCGTGCTTCTCCGCGGCAAAGCGCGCGGCGGCCAGGATGCGCTGGATAGGTGCGGCTGAGGCGGGTTGTTCAGGGGTGCCCATGGATATTCTTTTCTACACGTGTTTGTGTAGTACAAAACATTGTCGCTTTTTTAGAGAGCATTTTTCAAACAACAGAACCGCGCACAATGGGACGCCTCAAGACCGCAAGCTATTGCCGCTGCGCAACCACGATCTTTGCCGTCGTAATGGCCTGCCCGACGTGCCGCTGCGTGTGGTCGGCCACATGGACCAGCAGCCCACCCACGGACGTAGGAAGTTGTTTCTTGCCGACGTGGCGCTCTTCTTCCAACTGTTCGCGCGAAAAGGAGCGGATGCGCTTGCCGCTCTTGGCAATGGCCACTACAAGCTCGGCCAGCAACTCGTTTTTGGTTCCTGCCGGATCCATCTCGCTTTTCATGACCGAGAGCTGTTCAGGGGAAAGCTGCTTCCCTTCCGCATAGGTCAGCAGGCGGTCCATGCTGCGCGCGATATGGCGAAGATGAAACGCCACGGGGGCGATCCCGCCGGGCCGGGCGTTCAATTCTTCATCGCTCAGGCCGTCGCACCAGCGCTCCAGGTCTTCCTTGGCCAGTTCCAGCGCGTGCAGCACCGCCCTTTGCGCCGCCGGTACTTCCGCCAGCGTGCCTCGCAGCCAGGGTTCGGGTAATTCGCTCTTTTGCATTCTGTCAGGTCTCCGTCATTTAATACGGTACAACAAAGTCGAGATGAAAACTGAAATGGGGACTGAAAATTGACTTCAGTTGGTCCGGTAGCTAGGCTGGGCGAGTGCTGTGGGACAAGAACAGATGAGCGGCAGGGGACAGAAGGCGGGCGTCTCAGCGGTGGTGCTTGCGGCTGGAATGTCGCGGCGTATGGGCACGCCCAAACAGCTGCTCCGCATCGGCGGAGAGACGATCCTGGAGCGCACGCTCAAGAATGTGCGCGCATCCGTGGTCGAGGAGATTATTCTGGTGCTGGGGTTTGCCGCAGAGAGCGTGGAGAAAGAGATTTCTACAGACCGCGTGACGGTGGTGCGCAATCAGGAATATCAGCAAGGCATGGGCACATCACTGCGTGCGGGGTTGGCGGCGGTGGATGCCAGGGCGAGCGCGGCGCTGATCGTGCTGGCGGACCAGCCGTTTGTCCGCCCGGACACGCTCAACAGGTTGATCGCCTGCCATCAAGAGTCAAAGCCGCAAATCATTATTCCCATGTACAAAGGTTTTCGCGGCAATCCGGTGCTATTGGACCGCTCGGTCTTCCCCGAGTTAAAAGCGTTAAGTGGCGACGTGGGTTGCCGCGCGATCTTTGGCAGCCATACAGAAAACATCTGCAAGCTCGCGGTGGAAGATGTCGGCATTCTTCTGGATATCGACAGCCAGGAGGAATATCAGAAACTGGAGAAAGCATACGCAGCAAAGCGAAATGAATCCGGCAGCTCGGGAATCGCAGCAATCGAGAGCAGGGAAGTGCTGCCTGTGGACCGGGCGGAGTTGGTTGTTGCCGGACGCGACGCAGTAGCACAAGCATTGGTGAAACTTGGGCGCCTGTTGAATTTCACCGTGACCGTAGTTGATCCGCTGGTGGCACTGGCGGAACTGCCGGAAGCCGACCGTATTCTTCACGCGCTTGATTTTTCATTGTTGCCGGCGGCAGGCGAACGCTACGTTGTGGTTGCGAGCCGGGGACAGTTCGACGAGGAGGCTATCGAACAGGCATTGAGCGCTGGAGCTTCTTACATTGCGCTGCTGGCCAACAAAAAAAGGGCGGAAGAGATTGTGCAGGCCCTCAGGACAAAGTCATATCCACAGGAGAAGCTGGCAGGCATTCGCGCTCCAGCCGGACTCGACATTGGGGCCGAGAGCGCAGAAGAGATTGCGCTGAGCGTCATGGCGGAAATTGTCGCGATGCGCCACACGCAGGAGAAAACGCGGAATGAAAACTAGCTGGGCGTGGATTGGGCATTGCGGCGCGTGCACTGTGATCGTAGCTGCCGCCTGCCTTGCACAGAAACCGAATGAATGGGCAATGCAAAATGCGCAGATAGGCCCCGATTCGCCGATTGAAGTCCGCGCCGGTAGCTCCTATGCGGCGCAAGCCATGTATCCTGTGCCAGACGGGCCCTTATTTCCGTTGAAGGCGAAAGTCGAGTGGTCGATTGCACCACCAGCCAAAGGAATTTCCATCGATGGAAACTCAGGAAAGATCAGCGTAGATGCAGACGCGCCCCACGGTGCAACCACAATCATCCATGCGATTGTAAACGGCGGCCGGCGCAAGCTGGAAACAAGGCTATATGTATACAGGCCGGAAGAGAACCCACTGGTCGGCGGGTGGCATGTCGATACGCATGTAGCCTGTGGGGAAGGCCAGGAAATCAGGGCCGGCATAGTTCGTCCTCGCGCGCTCCACGGCACTGATTGGAAATTCCACGTCGACCAGCAGTTCTGGGTGGGCAAGGAAATGAATATCGCTGCGGGAACATGGCTAAGCGGCAGCTATGAGCTTGATGTGAAGGCGACGAAGGTGAAACTCACTCCCAGTTGGCCTGAGAAAAAGCCGGTATCTACATGGAGCTACTTACTGAAAGATGGCGGCAAAACACTGCTCTTGCATCCGTTGGCGACTCAGGATGGTCTGGAACCGGGTTGCAGTTACGTTCTTTACCTGCGTTAGAACCGCAGCTTTACTCGTCTTTGCCAAGGTCGCATTGGCGAATGACCTTATCGGCGACTCCCGCCTCGGCCGGCTCCGCCGCTGTCTGGTCCTTGATTTTCTTTAGCGGCTCCGCGCTGCCCCCGCGCCGGATGGCAACGATCTGGCTCATGATGCTGAGAGCGATTTCTTCGGGGCCAGCGGCGCCGAGGTCAATTCCGGCGGGCGCCCAGACGCGATCAACTTTTTCTGGCGAGACACCTTCGGCCAGCAGGTAATCCAGCACCAGGCGGGAGCGGTGCGAGCTGGCGATGAGCGCAACGTATGCCGCTTCGCCTTCCAGGGCCCTTTGCAGCCAGAGATGATCGTTCTTGTGCAGCGTGGCAATCACCACGTAGGTGCTGGGGCCGAACGAAATTCCGGCAACATCGAAATCCTTATCGATGATGCGTTGCGCGTCAGGAAAACTTTCCCGCGCGGCGGACGGATCATGGATGGTCACCGAAAAATTCATCAAATGCCCAAGGCGCGCCAGGGTTTCCGCAATGCGTCCATGGCCGGCGATGACCAGCTCAGGCTGGGGCAGCACGGGCTCGATGTAAACGTCCATCATTCCTCCGCAGGGCATGCCCACGCCCAGGATTTCATCCTGCATGTCGAGCGTAATGAGCTCAGGTTTTTCGGAGCGCATGCAGCGGAGCGCTTCACTGCGGACCGCGCTCTCCGCGCAGCCGCCGCCCACCCAGCCCATCACGATCCTGCCTTGCGAATCGATCAGCGCTTTGGAGCCGCGCCGCGCTGACGACGAGCCTTCCACGCGGACAACTGTCGCGATGGCAAAAGGCCTGCGCTGGGCCGCGAGTTCCGCCGCTTTGGAATAGAGGTCCATCCTTGCCACCTTACGCGTATCATATTCTTTAGCGTCTTTGGAGTTCAACGCGGACGGTGTTGCGTTGCCCTCCATCGGTCCAGCGACTTTCCCCTGTCACCGTCGCTGTGATATAAGGGACGCCTCTCCGAATAGCGTCCTAAGCTGTTCGCCGCTATTGATACTTTGATGTTGAAAGAGGTGGACCATGATCCCGCCAGCTTTCGAATATCTCCGGCCCAAGACGCTTCCTGAAGCCGTGGCCCTGTTGCAACAACATGGAGACGACGCCAAGATCCTGAGCGGCGGACAAAGTCTCATACCCATGATGAAGCTGCGTCTGGCGCGGCCCAGCCACCTGATCGACATCAACCGGATATCCGGGCTTTCCTATATCAAAGAGGACGGCGGCTTTCTGAAGATTGGCGGCCTCACGCGCGAAGCGGAGCTGGAGGCATCAGACGTGGTGCGGGCCAAGTATCCGCTGTTGCTCGATACGGCTACGGTGATCGCCGATCCGCAGGTGCGCAACCTGGCCACGGTGGGCGGGAATCTTGCCCATGGCGATCCCGCGAACGATCACCCGGCCACCATGCTGGCATATGGAGCGCAGATCGCCGTTACCGGAGCCAAGTGCGCAAGGGTGATTTCGATCGACGATTTCTTTGTCTCGCTCTTCACCACATCGCTGCAGCATGACGAGATTCTCACGGAGATTCGCATTCCCATCCCGCCACCAAAGAGCGGAGGCGCTTATTTCAAACTGGAACGCAAAGTGGGCGACTTTGCGACTGCAGCCGTGGCTGTCCAAATCACGCTGGATGATAAGGGCGCGGTGCAGAAGGCGGGGATTGGGCTGACCAACGTCGGGGCCACGCCGGTGCGAGCAAAAAGTGCGGAAGATGCGCTGCGGGGCAAAAAGCTGGATGCGGCCACGATCGGCCAGGCAGCCCAGCTTGCTGCGGATGCGGCGCAGCCCGGTTCTGACCTGCGCGGGCCGGCGGAGTACAAAATAGGTCTGATCAAAGAGCTCACCAAACGCGCGCTGGCGCGGGCCGCCGAACGGGCGGGCAAGTAGCAGTTCCCAGAAAGCAGACGGAGGACAGGCGCGATGGCGAAGAAGGAACTGATCAAGCTCAAAATCAACGGCACGGAACGCGAGGCCGCGGCAGAGCCCAGGCTTCTGCTGGTGCACTTTATTCGTGAACAACTCGGCTTGACGGGAACGCACGTCGGCTGCGATACGAGCAACTGCGGCGCCTGCACCGTGATCATGAACGGGAAGACCGTGAAGTCATGCACCATGTTCGCGATCCAGGCGGATGGCGCTGAGATCATGACGGTGGAAGGCTTGCTGCAGAACGGCGCCCTCCACCCCTTGCAGGAAGGATTCAAAGAGGAGCACGGGTTGCAGTGCGGTTTCTGCACGCCGGGAATGCTGATGTCGACGTATGCGCTGCTCAAGAAGAACCCGCAACCGAGCGAAGCCGACATTCGCTGGGGAATTTCGGGTAATCTCTGCCGCTGTACCGGGTATCAAAACATCGTAAAGGCCGTGCAATTCGCCTCCAAAAAGATGGCGCAGGGAGGGAAGTGATGCAGAAGACAAGCGCAGAAATCAGCGGCATGGGACATCCGATGAAGCGCAAGGAAGACGGGCGTTTTATCCAGGGCAAGGGCAACTATGTTGATGACGTGAACCTGCCCGGCATGGTCTACGCGCAGATGGTGCGCAGCCCCTACGCACATGCGCGCCTCAAGAGCATCAATACTGACGCCGCCAAGAAAGTGCCGGGCGTGCTGGCCATCATCACCGGCGAAGACCTTGCCAAGGCCAATCTGGCGTGGATGCCGACACTTTCCTACGACAAACAGATGGTGCTGGCCACGGGCAAGGTGCTGTTCCAGGCGCAGGAAGTTGCATTCGTGGTGGCGGAAGACCGCTACGCCGCCGCCGATGCCGCCGAGCTCGTGGAAGTGGAGTATGAAGAGCTGCCGGTGTTGGTGGACCCGCACAAGGCCATGGATGCGGATGCGCCGTTGCTGCGAGAAGACCGCACGGAAAAAAACAACAAGATATTCCACTGGGAAGTAGGCGACAAAGCAGCCACCGACAAGGCGTTCAAGGAGGCGGCGGTAGTTTCCAAGGTGGATGCGCTGTCGCCGCGCTGCCATCCGGCGCCGCTGGAAACCTGCGGCTGCGTGGCTGATTACAATAAGGCCACGGAAAAACTCACGGTCTGGCTGACCTCGCAGGCGCCGCACGCGCATCGCACGGTGTTTGCTCTGGTAGGCGGCATTCCCGAGCAGAATATCCGCATCATTTCGCCGGACATCGGCGGTGGTTTCGGCAACAAGGTGCCGGTGTATCCAGGCTACGTGTGCGCCGTGGTGGCTTCACTCACGCTGGGGCGTCCGGTCAAGTGGATAGAGACGCGCTCAGAGAACTTGCAGTCCACGGGTTTTGCCCGCGACTATCACATGACCGCCGAGATCGCCGCCGACAAAGACGGCAAGGTAAAGGCGATGCGGGTAAAGACGCTGGCCGACCACGGCGCTTTCAACGCAGCGGCCCAGCCCACGAAGTTCCCCGCCGGACTGTTCAGCATTTGCACCGGCTCTTACGATTTCCCCAATGCCTTCTGCGAAGTCGATGGCGTTTATACCAACAAAGCGCCGGGCGGCATTGCTTACCGCTGTTCATTCCGCGTGACCGAAGCGGCGTACCTCATCGAGCGCGTCATGGACGTGCTGGCCGACGACCTGAAGATGGACCCGGTCGAGCTGCGCAAGAAAAACTTTATTCCAGCGGCCAAGTTCCCTTACAAATCACCGCTGGGCTGGACCTATGACAGCGGCGACTACCACGCTGCCATGAAGCTGGCGCTCGACACAGTCGGCTACGACGCGTTGCTCAAAGAGCAGGCGGAAAAACGCAAGAAGGGCGAGCTGATGGGCATCGGCATATCCAGCTTCACGGAAATCGTGGGCGCCGGTCCAGCGCATACGTTTGACATCCTGGGCATCAAGATGTTCGACAGCGCCGAGATCCGCGTGCATCCCACGGGCAAAGCAATTTGCCGCATGGGGACCAAGAGCCAGGGCCAGGGTCATGAGACTACGTACGCGCAGATCGTGGCGCAGGAGCTGGGGATCCCGGCGAAAGACGTGCAGGTGGAAGAAGGCGATACGGACACCGCACCTTACGGTCTGGGAACGTATGCCAGCCGAAGCACGCCGACCTCCGGCGCGGCCACGGCCATGGCGGCGCGCAAGATCAAAGAGAAAGCGCGCAAGATCGCGGCCTTCCTGCTGGAGTGCAGCGAAGAGGATCTGGATTGGGAGCCGGGAAAATTCTTTGTGAAGGGTGCGCCGAGTAAAGCCAAGACGATCCAGGAAATCGCGTTTGCGGCCTACACCAACATTCCCCCGGGACTGGAAGCCGGCCTGGAAGCAGTGAACTACTACGATCCGCCGAACTTGACGTTCCCGTTTGGCACCTATATCGCCGTCGTCGATATCGACAAAGGCACGGGCGAGATCAAAGTACGCCGCTTTGTGGCGGTGGACGATTGCGGCAACATCATTAATCCGATGATCGTGGAAGGCCAGATTCATGGCGGCCTGACCGAAGGGTTTGCCATCGCCTTCATGCAGGAGATCGGGTACGACGAAAGCGGCAATGTGCAGGGCGGCACCTTTATGGACTACCTGATACCTACGGCGGTCGAAACGCCGCACTGGGAGACGGGCAAGACCACGACGCCTTCGCCGCATCACCCGTTCGGGGCCAAGGGCGTGGGCGAGTCGCCCACGGTTGGCTCACCGGGGGCCTTCGTGAACGCCGTGGTGGACGCGCTCAGCCATCTGGGCGTGAAGCACATTGACATGCCCATTACACCGTGGAAGGTGTGGAACATCCTGAAGGAGAAGGGAATCACGGGCTAGCATGGCAGTAAAGATTGAAAAAACATTCCGGGTGGATGAGCCGGTGGAGAAGGTTTGGGCTTTTTTGATCGACCCGCGGAAGGTTGGCGCGTGCGTACCTGGAGCGCAGATCACCGAACAGGTGGACGAGCGTACATACAAAGGCGCGATCAAGGTGAAAGTGGGCCCGAGCGTTACCGACTATAAGGGCGAAGTGCAGATCGTGCGGCTGGACGCGGCAGCGCATGAGATAGAAATCCTGGGCAAGGGGCAGGACGTGCGCGGCAAAGGCAGCGCATCAATGAAAATGACGGGCAAGCTGCGCGTGCTCGACCACGGCACGGAGGTCGTCAGCATTTCTGAACTCAACGTGGTTGGCATCCTGGCCCAGATGGGCGCCCGGGTCATTCAGGAAGTTTCAAACATCATGTTTGAGCAATTCCTGAACAATTTCCGCGCGCTGTTGCAGTCGCCGGGCACGGCTGTAGAAGCAAATCCCGCCGCGCCCAAGCCGATCAGCGCCGTGGGCGTGGCATTCTCAGCGTTGAAGGCGGCCATCAGCGGACATTCTGGAAGCGCGGAAGCCAAACCCGATCCAGAAAAACCAGACTCAGCAAAATCCACAGGCGGCTCCGGCGCCAAGTGATGCCATCCCCGACTCTCCGCAAAGGCAAAACGCTACACGAACCCGGTGAGCTGGCGCGTGGGTTTGAGCAGCTTGGATACATCACCGATCCCGCGCTGGCGACCGCGGTCTATCTGGCGGTCAGTCTGGCTAAGCCGCTGCTGCTTGAAGGCCATGCGGGACTGGGCAAGACGGAGGTCGCGAAAGTGCTGGCGCAATTTCTGGGCACGCGGCTGATCCGTCTGCAGTGTTATGAGGGGCTCGACGTCAACTCCGCCGTCTACGAGTGGAACTACCAGAAGCAGCTGCTTGCCATCAAGATTGAAGAGCGGACGGGCCTTTCCGTCGAGGAGAAAGAGAAACACATCTTCAGCCGCGAGTTTCTGATGGAGCGGCCCCTGTTGCAGGCGATCCAGGAGGCAGAGGCGTCGCCAGTGCTGCTGGTGGATGAAGTGGACCGCGCCGACGAAGCGTTTGAGGCGTTCCTGCTGGAGCTGCTCTCCGACTATCAGATCAGCATTCCGGAGCTGGGAACGGTCAAGGCAAAACATGCGCCGCTGGTCATCCTCACATCGAACCGCAGCCGCGAACTGGGCGACGCGCTCAAGCGACGCTGCCTCTACCACTGGATCGATTATCCCAGCCTGGAAAAAGAGATGAAGATTGTAGCGGCGCGCTTGCCGGGAATTGCCGAGGAGTTTGAGCGGCAGATCGTCGCCTTTGTGCAGGCGGTACGGCGATTGAATCTGATGAAGGCCCCGGGCGTAGCGGAAACGCTGGACTGGGCACAAGCGCTGAGGTCGCTGGGAAAGAGCAGGCTGGACAGCGAGTCAGTGGAAGAGACGCTCGGTTGTCTATCCAAATCCATGGAAGACTCGGCAAAGATCAAGGCCGCCGGAATAGAGAAGATACTGACGGAAGTTGGTTGAGCATGACGACTCCAGCAACTCGGAGCCTGGAAAGCAGCATTATCGAGTTTTGCCGCTTCGCCCGAGAGCAAGGGCTTTCGACGGGCGTGAAGGAAAGCCTGGATGCGTTGCGAGCAGCCAGCGCCGTGGGAATCGCGGACCGGGAAAATCTGAAGTTCGCGTTGCGCGCCGTACTTTGCTCATCGAAGGCGAACTGGGATCTGTTTGACGACATCTTTGAGATTTTCTGGAACCGGTCAGAGTCAGGCGCCTGGGCGCAGAGGCCCGACAGCAAGCGCAAGAAGAATCCAGCGGAAGATGCGCAGCAAGAGAAGGCCGGGCAGTCGCTCATAGGGCAGAGCAGCTCCGCAAGCATTGAAGGCGAGGGTAAGGCTGTTCTGGGCGCCAGCGCGCAGGAGCGGCTCAAGAAGGCAGACTTCTCTCAATTGACGCATGCTGACCTGGCCGATCTGGAACGGATTTCATTGCGACTGCTGCAGCAGATGAGCTTGCGGCTCTCGCGCCGGATCAGGAGCATTGCGGCGCAGGGCAGGATTGATCTGCGCCGGACCATCCGGCGTAGCATCGGCCGGGGAGGAGAGCCGATCGACCTCAGCTTTCGCCGGCGGAAGCTGCAACAGCTGAAGCTGGTGATCCTACTGGACGTGAGCGGTTCGATGAATCCTTACAGCATCTTCTTTGTGCGATTTGCTTACGCGCTGCAAAAGTACTTCAAGCGCGTAGATACATTCCTGTTCAGCACCCAACTTACGGAAATTACCTCGGCGCTGCGGGCACGGCAATTGCGAGATGCTATGGAGTCATTGGCGAAGCAGGCGGCTGGGTGGTCCGGAGGAACAAAGATTGGCGACTCGCTGCGCGACCTGAACCGGTTGCATGGGAGGCGTCTCTTTTCCCGCGATACGGTGTTTATGGTTCTTAGCGACGGATGGGACACGGGTGATCCGATGGTGCTGGCGGAAGCTCTCAGCGCCATCAAACGGCGCGTGCGCAAGCTGATCTGGCTGAACCCGCTGCTGGGAATGGCGGATTACCAGCCCATCACGCGTGGGATGAGCGCCGCACTGCCTTACATCGATGTGTTTGCTCCGGGACACAACCTGGAAAGCTTACTGGAGCTGGAAGGGCATCTGAAACGCGCGTGAAGAAGATCGTCTTTAAGAAGTAACATGGGTAAATGCCGATGATGTTTGATCAGTTCCTAAACAAGACGGCGGAGTTAGTTGCCCAGGGCGAGTCCTTCGTCACGGCGACGGTGGTCCGCTGCCAGGCGCCCACTTCCGGCAAGCCGGGAGACAAAGCAATCATTGGTGCTGACGGAAAAATATGGGGATGGATTGGCGGCGGCTGCGCGCAGCCGGTCGTGGTCAAGGAAGCACTGAAGGCACTGGTTGATGGCCGGCCTAAACTGGTGCGCATCAGCCCTTCCACCAGCAATCCGGAAGAGGGAACTGTGGACTACACCATGACGTGCCATAGTGGGGGCGCTTTGGATATCTATCTTGAACCAGTGTTGCCAAAACCGAAGATCGTGATTCTTGGCCGCTCGCCGGTAGCGCGAATCCTGGCGCAGCTGGGCAGCACGATTGGCTACGCGGTTGCGCTTGTGTCGTCTGATCCGGCTGGTGAAGTCGTAGCTGGTGCTGAGATTATCAGAGCGCGCGATTTCATACTGGAGGGCGTGACGATTGCCCCGCAGACATTCGTCGTGGTGGCGACGCAAGGCGAGGGAGACGAGGAAGCGCTGGAGCAGGCGATCAGGACCAGCGCTGGCTACGTCGCGTTTGTCGCCAGCAAAACCAAAGCAACCAAGGTGTTTGAGTACCTGCGGACGCGAGGCGTCAAACCAGACAAGCTGAGCCAGGTGCGGGCGCCTGCGGGGCTGAATATCGGGGCCAGTTCGCCGGAGGAGATCGCGGTCAGCATTCTGGCAGAGATCATCCAGATGCGCGCGAAGGCCGCAAAAGCTGTGGCCCAGCCCAAGAGTGGTTCGGTGCTTCCTGTGCTCAACGCTGGAGCCAAGGACCCCATCTGCGGGATGACAGTGGATCAAGCGAATGCAAAATACAAGGCGGAATTCCAGGGAAAAATGTTCTACTTCTGCTGCGCCGGTTGCAAACAGACCTTTGAGCAGGAGCCGCAGCGCTACCTTGCCCTTGCCAGCCTGTGAGTTTGCATTACTCGGAATCAGCTCCAAGCAGGGTGATGGTGCAAATGTTTACCTACAATATGAAACTATCTTCCTGCCAATTCGGGTTGTTTTGCACATGATGCCAATGATGCTGGTGAGCATGGTCACGTTGGTAATCACTAGTTAGGCTCTCCGTGTTCTTTTCAATATACCGAGCGCGTTGACCTGGGATAACGTATCGCGTAATGAGGTGTTTGAATGACGGATGTAACCCAGGCGGCGCTTTCCGAGCGCTTACGCCATCTCTCGTCCGAACTGCGCGGAGTCGATCTGGCCCTTCGGGCGGGGGCCACTCCCGAGCTGCTGCTTTTGCAGGACTTTCGCCAGGTCCTGGACAACGCCCGCATGACTGCATGGACCGTAAGTGAGTTACTCAACGCAGTAGAATCCCACAAAGATCCGGCCAAGGTGCTGTCGTTTGTTGCCGCGGAGCGGCTGCGCCGGTCAAACCAGATGCTGAAAGATCTGTGCTCAGATATCGACCAGCAGGGAGTAACCTGGCAGACCAGTGGCATCCAGGCGTTGTTTGAAACGGTAAATACCCTGCAAGTACAGCTCAGTAAGCTGATCAGCGAACATCGCAGTCGCTTTGAGAAGGTGAGTGAATCAGGCCGATAAGTTTGACGGCCATTCGCTCTTCCATATAAACATTTTATAATCAAACGCTTACATGGAATCTCCGCGGTCCGCTGGAAAATAACTAAAGAATTAGTTACTATTTTGATTGATCTGCGTCTAAATAGCTAACAGAAAATTTCTCAAGGGAGCGAAAGGCCTTGCCACCGAAAAAGTCGCCTACTTTAACAGAAGCTGAGCTGCGCCTGATGGAGGTGCTGTGGCAGAAAGGGCCGGCGACGGTCCACCAGGTTTTGGAGGCATTGCCGGCTACGTATCCTCTGGCATACAACTCCGTGCTCACAACGATCCGCATTCTGGAAAAAAAGGGATACGTACAGCATGAGAAAGAGGGGCGGGCGCATGTTTATGCCCCGCTCGTAGGAAAGCAGGAAGCCACGCGCTTCGAAATAAGAAACCTGGTTGGACGCTTCTTCAAAAACTCCCACGAACTGCTGGTGCTGAATATTTTAGAGGACAAGAGCATTAGCGCGGGTGAACTCAAACGGCTGAGCGAGCTCCTGCAGGAGCCGAGGGAGAAGCCATGAACTTCACCGCCAATCTCCATGGGATAGCTACTGCAGCGGCCGAGCGACTGTTGCATGGCGCCGTTGCCGGAACCCTGCTTGCCATGGCTGTATGGCTTTTGCTGCGGCTGTTCTCCCGGAGAGATTCCCGGACCAACTTTGCTGTATGGTTTGCGACTTTGCTGGCGACGGCGATCCTGCCCTTGTTGAGCTTGCACCCGGATAACAGCACGACGATCACAGGCGCATCGCACGCGGTGGTGACGATTTCAATTTCCTGGGCCTGGTACATCTTTCTTACATGGGCGATTGCCGCATCGGCCGGTCTGGCGCGGGTGGCGCTGGCGACGATCCAGGTACGCCGGTTGCGTGCTGAAGCAGCTCTTGTAGACGTGCAGTCACTACAGGCGGACTTGCGGGCTTTGCTGGAGGAGTTGCAGCGGTCCCGTCCTGTGTCTCTGCTGGTTTCGCGGCGGCTGGAAGTGCCGACGGCCATCGGCTTCCGTAAACCTGCCATCATTTTGCCGGCATGGCTGCTCGAATCCACGCCGCCTGAGGAGTTGAAGTACATTCTGCTGCATGAGCTGGCGCATTTGTGGCGCCGTGACGACTGGACCAATCTGGCGCAAAAAGTTTTGAAGGCGCTGCTGTTCTTCCTGCCCAGCGTCTGGTGGATTGAGCGCCGGCTCTCTCTGGACCGTGAGATGGCCTGTGATGAAGCCGTGCTCGCACATTCCGGCACCCCGCGCGGATACGCCGAATGCCTCGCGCGTGTAGCGGAAAAAAGTTTTCTGCGTCGGCAAATTGCGCTGGCGCAAGCGGCCGTCGGCCGGATGCGGCAGCTCACCGCAAGAGTGGCGATGATCCTTGATCCCAACCGCCCGCGCGCAACGCATTTGTGGAAGCCGGCCATTCCGGTCGTCATCGTTCTGGCCGGACTGTGCACATTGCCGGCCTCTTTCGCTCCTCCGCTGGTCAGTTTTGCAGATAGCGCGACTGCCACGAACGCGACTGATCTGTCTGCGCAAACCCATTATGCTTCTGGTCCGCATGCGGCGCAGCCACACCGTGCGACCGCCAGCGGCAACGAAGTTCGTGCTGTGCCAGCCGCTTTCCGGACAGACAGCGACAACCCGGGACCAGTCAAGGCGAAAAACGCCATCTCGCCACACAGCAAAGCAAGCCGGCCGCGTACAACAGTGGCCCGCAAGAGCAGCCGGCCAGAGATTCTGACCGCCAGCTACCAGGCTCCAACGCAGGAAAAGTACATCACCGTTCGCCAGGAAATGTTCCTGGTGGTAACCGAGCAGACACCGTCAGGACAGCAGCAGAGCTGGCAGATGCATATCGTCGAAGTCAGCGTACAGCCTGAATCCAAGCCTGTGCCAAAGCCGCGCAAAATCTAGGGAACCATTGAACCGGGCCAGTGGAGCTGCCTGGCTCGTAAAAACTAAATAACTAGTTGCAATGATTGATCACGCAATCAAATTACATGGAGAAAAAGTACGAAATGAGAAACCTGATACAGCAATTCAAACCTTTCCTGAAGCGCAGGATGTCGGCGGCAGTACTGATGCTGGCCTTAACGGCGTCCTTCGCGAGCTATCAATTCTTTAAACCCGCACCCGCCAGCGCCGCCAGTGTCGCGCCCGCAGCCGCGGCCCTTGACGACAACAGCGTGAGCGCCATCACCGCGCTTGATCGAGCCATGGAAAATCTGGCTGCCCACGTCACGCCGGCGGTAGTGAACGTGACCGTAACGTCGCGCGCCAAACAACAGCAGATCTCCGGCCGCGACCAGGACGAAATACAGCGCTTCTTCGGTCCCTTCGGCTTCGGCCCGCAAGGCCCGCAGGGTCGCCAGGGCCCGCGCGTCGAGCATGGACTTGGCAGTGGCGTGATCATTTCTCCGGACGGTTACATCGTGACCAATAACCATGTAGTCGATTCGGCGAGCGATATACGTGTAACTCTCAATGACCGCCGCGTGCTGCCGGCCAAGCTCATCGGCGCTGACCCGATGACCGATCTGGCCGTGATCAAGATCAACGGCAGCGGTTTCCCCAGCCTTCCCTGGGGCGATTCCACCACGCTGAAGCCGGGACAGACCGTTCTTGCTTTCGGCAATCCATTCAACTTCCGCTTCACCGTGACACGCGGCATCGTGAGCGCGCTGAACCGTCCTAACCCTTACAGTGACGATGCCCGCAAGCCCGGCGAATTCATCCAGACTGACGCGGCCATCAATCCCGGCAACTCCGGCGGTCCGCTGGTGAATGCGCATGGCGAAGTCATCGGCATCAACACGTTCCTGATCTCTCCCTCCGGATCGTTCGCCGGCATGGGCTTTGCCATTCCCACGCAGATCGCGCGGCCCGTGGTGGACACGCTGCTCAAGGACGGCAAGATTGAGCACGCGCGAATGGGTATCGGCATCAATGACGTGACTCCGGAAAACGCGACCTTCTTCCACCTGAACAACGCCAGCGGCGCGTTGATCAGCCAGGTTGAAGCCGGATCTCCAGCAGCGAAGGCCGGGATCAAAGTGGGTGACGTAATCACCGAACTTAACGGCAAGAAGATGGATAACTCCGGCCAGCTTCAGGCCGCCATCAGCGCGCAGCGTCCCGGCGACAAAGTGACGCTTGGCGTCATTCGCGACGGCAAGAGCCTCTCGGTCCCTGTGACTTTGGAATCCATCAACCAGAAGTCCGAGGAGGCCGGCAACAAGGGCGGGGAAGCACACGGCAAAGCGCGTTGGGGCGTGGGATTGCAAGACCTGACGCCCGACCTGCGCGACGAGCTGCAATTGCCCGCCGATGTGAAGGGCGTTGTGGTCAGCCAGGTCCAGCCGGGCAGCCCGGCCGATAACGCCGGGATCTCCCGCGGTGACGTGATCCTGGAAGTCAATCGCCGCCCGGTGCAGAGCCCTGACGACGTGAAGCGCGAGTTGGGCAACGTGCCCGCGAACAAAGACGCGATGGTTTTGCTATGGTCGAATGGCGGCAGCTCGTTCCGCGTAATGCACGCGGCCGAGCCCGGCTCCGACCAGAGCGGTGACTAACCTTGCAATTCCTAGACTAACCTGCAATTCCTGATGTGCTGACGGCGCACCTCGCAAGGGGTGCGCTTTTTTTCGTGTCAAACGTCGCGGATGGCACCCGGTCATCCAATCACAAACTCTTAACCAGCCATTCACATTCTGTTAAACATGATTCTCTACCTTGATCTGCTGCCCTGCAGCGCAGAGACGTTATGTGCAGCACTCTGCGCAGAACGGCCGGTCTTATCTCCCGGTACGGCGCATGGGCCGATGTGCCTTTGGTCAGGAGAAAACCATGATGCAAATGAAGAATCTATTTGGACCTCAAGGTAGGTCACGCAAGCTCGTTCTGGTGGCCCTCGCCGTGCTGGTTCTAGGAGTATTCACAACCGCCCGCGCATTCCAAGATCGCGATGAAAACGGCCGGGGCGATGACCGCGAACGCTTTGCCATCGGGCTCTGGGGCGATCTGCCGTACTCTGACGTGCAGGCCCAGATCGGCGTGCCCAACCTGATTGCCGACATGAACCAGCAAGAGCTGGCATTCACGGTCCACGATGGCGACCTGAAGGCAGGCAACGGTACGCCCGGTTCCGTCACGCCAACGATTTGCAGTGACGCCCTATACACGCAAGGCTTGGGATTCTTCAATGCCCTCCGCGCGCCCGCCATCCTTACTCCTGGCGACAATGATTGGACAGACTGTGACCGGCCTTCCAACGGCGGCTTCAATTCCCTGGAGCGGCTGGACCACGAGCGCCAGCTGTTCTTCAGCACGCCGTTCTCCATGGGGCAGCATCGGCTGCGCATGGAAGTACAGTCCACGCCGCTGTGCCTGGGGGTGAGCGGTCCAACACCGTGCGTGGAAAACCGCCGCTGGTTCCACGGTGGCGTGACCTTTGCCACGCTCAACGTGCAGGGCTCGTGCAACAACCTGTGCGACACGGCGCCCGACCCCAACGAATTTGCCGCCCGCAACGCGGCCAACATCGCATGGTTACAGGAAACTTTCGCTGAGGCCAAGGCGCGCGGCTCCGCTGCGGTCATGCTGATCGCTCAGGCCGATCCCGGCTGGGACCTTTCCACCGGAGCCGGCGTGCCGTTGCGCGATCCCAAAACGTTGGTGGAAACCGACGGCCTTCCCGACGGCTTCCATGATTTTCTAGTCGCGCTGCGGGATGAGGTCAGCGCCTTCCAGAGGCCGGTGGCTTACGTCCACGGCGATTCGCACTATTTCCGCGTGGACAAGCCGTTCCTTAACTCTAAGGGCCAGCGCCTGGAAAACTTCACCCGTGTTGAAACCTTCGGCGATAACCAGGGCAACGGCACGAATGACGTGAACTGGGTCAAGGTTACTGTCGATGCCCGCAGCCGCGAAGTTTTTTCTTATCAGCCGCAGATCGTACCCGGTAACCGGATCGCTGTACCGGCGCCGTAGTTTGTAAAAGCCTCTGCGGGTGGCCTTCTGAAGAAACGCCAAGGAGGGAGGCCGCCCGCAAACTTCTTCAGTGACCTGCCTTCCGTTTAAGTAATCACCGGTCCTTTTTCTGATCCGTCATCCGTGTCGATCCGTGGCAGCCCTTGATGTTTTCCCGTCGTGAGTGGGATGGTCCGGTTGTTTCCGGCCGGTCCTGTGATCCGCGATCTGCCCCGCTAGCATTCATATATGCACATCAGGCGTTTCGACGTGATCCATGTTTCGCTCGGATAGCCGAAAGCATTGTTGATGTACGATACACCGTCGATCTTCACATGATGGTTAATATGGCTGTGTCCGTATACGTGAATGTTCGGGTTGAGCCTTCTCAACTGGCGCTCCAGTTGTGCGGATCCCAGGATCGGATACAAAAGCTTCTTCTCGGTCGCAATGAATCCCGGCATCAAATCGATGCGCGGCAAAAAGTGCGAGTAGGTAATGACCTTGTTGTTCCCCTGGCTGGCTTGTTTGTTGTTGAACGCCGCAAAGTGCGCCGCAATGTCTTTTTCCGTGAATCCGGCCGGCCAACGGCATGCGTGGTAGTCCATCCATATCGACTTCAGCTCTTCGCTCGGCTCGCCGAAGGAGTAGTCGTACCATGCCAGCAGCGGAATAATCGACACGCCGCGCTCGTGAAACGCCTGCATGGACGCACCGCTTGATTCCACCACAGCGCAGACGTCGTCAAATTTTTGCAATGAATTCTTTTCGCGGTCTTCACGTATCACCCACAAGTCGTGGTTTCCCGGAACAAACAGGACTTTCTTAAAACGCTTCGCGAGCGTGCTGAGGCACCAGCCAAGCAGCCGCCGTGCATCGGTCACGTCGCCGGCAAGAATGAGCACATCGTCCTGGTATTCGGCAATGGATAAGTTTGCGATCCACTTAGCGTTAACCTCGTAGTCGATATGGACATCCGATACGGTAAAGACTCGCATTGCGGCTCATATTAGCACGATGGCATTGAATATCTGATCCACGCCAACAAGAGCCGCCATGTTCTTTTGATCGAAACTATAGGACACAACCAGGGGCGCACAACCATGTGCCCCGTCCTCTCCCTCAGTGAAGGTTCTTAGAAAGACCCTCGAAAGAATCCCGTAATCCTGTCTTGGTAACCCAAAAGTCTGTATGGGGTGGGTCACCAACTCTAGTTACTTCCGCTCTGCGCGGTCCATGATCGACAATGGGTGCGCAACAAGTATTCACAACAAGGGCCCTGGGGTTCGCACGACGTTTTTGCAAAAAGCTTTCACCGCCACGTGAAACGCGCCTAAAAACAAGCATCGCCCACCCTGCAACTACGTTCGATCGGAAATTTAGCATCTCGCTTTGAACCACTTCGTTTGCGGGAACATTCTCGTCCCTCGGAAGGCCAACTGAGGGCGTCCGCCCAAAATCTATCTTCAATTTTTTTATAGGGACCAGCACATGAAGAAGTCTGCAATTTTTCTGGCATTTGCACTTGTCGTTGCTCTTGTGACAACTCCGCGCCCGCAAGCCGCGCAAACCGCCACGCTGCAAGTTGGCCCAGGCAAGCCGTTCGCCACGCCCTGCGCGGCGATCGCCGCCGCTGTTGCCGGCAACACGGTTGAAATCGATTCGAGCGTTACCTACACGGGCGATGTGTGTGGCTGGACCACCGACAATCTGACGATTCGTGGTGTTGGCGGCGCGCGCGCTCACATTGATGCCGCAGGCCAGAATTCGCAGGGCAAGGGAATCTGGGTGATCTCAGGCAAGAACACCGTCATCGAGAATATTGAGTTCAGCGGCGCTTCCGTCGTCGACCTGAACGGTGCCGGCATCCGTCAGCAGGGCGATAACCTCACGGTGCGCAATTGCTATTTTCACGACAACCAGGAAGGGATCCTCACCGACTCTTCACCGACGAGCACGATCCTGATCGAGTTTTCAGAATTTGCGCGCAATGGCTTTGGCGACGGACAATCCCACAATCTCTATATCGGCAACATCGCCCAGCTCATTTTCCGTTACAACTACTCCCATCACGCCAATGTGGGGCACCTGCTGAAGTCCAGGGCCGCGCAGAACGTTATCGTCAATAACCGCCTGAGCGATGAGGCTACGGGAAACTCCAGCTATCAGATTGACCTGCCCAACGGCGGCCTTTCTTACGTGATTGGCAATGTCCTCGAACAAGGGCCGGCCAATGACAATGCGACCCTGGTGAGTTATCTGGAAGAAGGTGTGACAGCGGGCAATCCCAGCCAGCAACTCTTTGTTGTTAACAATACTTTCGTGAATGACGCCGGCTCGGGAACTTTCGTCTTTCTGGCCACCGCATCGGCTCCGGCAGTGATCAAGAACAACATCTTTGCCGGTCCCGGAACCATGACCAACCAGCTTGCGGCGACTCAAGCAAATAATTTCGCAGGCGCTCCTGGCTTCGTGAACGCAGCGGGATACGACTACCATCTCACCGCCGGTTCTCCAGCCATTGACCATGGCGCCAACCCCGGAGTAAACGGGACCTTCTCTTTGACCCCTGCGTTTCAGTATGTACATCCCGCCTGCGCCGAGGGCCGCGCAACCGTGAATGTGATCGATATTGGCGCTTATGAATTCAACGGCGGCACCGGGGTTCCACCCGTCGGAAGCACATGCGGCACGGTCACTCCAACGCCCACTCCAACTCCAACGCCTTCTCCGACTCCAAAGCCGAGTCCCACTCCAACTCCCACACCTTCACCAACGCCTGCTCCGGCGCCGTCACCCAGCAATGGGCTGGTCGCCGCCTACGGATTCAACGAAGGCACCGGCACCGTGGTGCATGACGTCTCTGGAAACAACAACAACGGAACCATCAGCGGCGCTGCGTGGTCGACCAGCGGACGTTTCGGCAGCGCACTGTCCTTCAACGGCAGCAGCAGTCTGGTGACAGTGCCCGAAGCGGCGAGTCTGGATTTGAAAACGGCTCTCACCCTGGAAGCCTGGGTCAAGCCCACCGCAACAGCCAACGGGTTCCAGGCGATCGTGTTCAAGGAGATGCCCACCGACACCGCTTATTACCTCTACCGTTCCGGCTACACTGCGGCGCCGCTGGGCGGGGTCTACATCGGCGCAGAACAAACAGCTACCGCCACCAACGGCCTGACGTTGAACAGCTGGAACCACCTCGCCGTGACCTATAACGGAACGGTGGAACAGCTCTATGTCAACGGAGCGCTAGTGGCCAGCCGCAATCAAACCGGAACGGTGCAGACCTCGACCGGAGTGTTGCACATTGGCGGCGACAAGGTCTGGGGCGAGTACTTTCTCGGCTTCATCGATGAGATACGGATCTACAACCGCGCCCTGAGCGCGGCGGAGATCCAGACAGACATGAACACGGCCGTTCCCAGCGCTATCACGACCGACACCACGCCGCCCACTGTGGCCATCACCGCCCCGGCTAGCGGAGCGACTGTCAGTGGCGCCGTCACGGTGACGGCCTCAGCTTCCGACAACGTAGGAGTCGCAGGCGTGCAGTTCCAACTGGATGGTGCCAATCTGGGTGCGGAGGCAATCGCATCTCCGTACAGCGTCACCTGGGATACCATCAAGAGCGCCAACGGTTCCCACACCTTGACGGCCATCGCCCGTGATGCCGCCGGCAACAAAACCACCAGCGCCGTCGCGACGGTTAGCGTATTCAATGCCGCGGCTGGCAACCTGGTGGTTTTGATGCAAGATGCTGGCGCCGGCAACATTGTCGCGTTCCACCTCGACATGACTCCGCTCAGCATCACGGATTCAAACGGAGTTACCACCAGCCTCTCCAACACTTCCTCGCCGTTTGAGCTGATTCACCTTGATTTAGCTCCCAGCCTGGCCGTTCCCGGTGCGAAGCTCCCGGCTGGATCTTATGCTTCAGTCAATCTGGCTGTGGCTAACCCTCAGTTGGTGATTCTTGCGAACGGCGTTCCGACGCAGGTCAGCAATGTAAAACTCGCGCAAACGTCCGTTGCTGTCCCGCTCAGTGCCCTGAATTTATCGGCTGGCGGAACAATGGGCCTCCTGCTCGATTTCGACGTGCCAAAGTCGGTCAGCGTGGATGCAAATGGAAACTACACCGTTACTCCGGTCGTCCATTCAGCCACGGTGGTCCCGGCCAGCTCTCCAGGCATGCAGCTTGTGGATGTGGTTGGCCAGGTGGTCAATTTTCCGGCGAGCCCCGCCAATTCGTTTGACTTCCAGGTGCCCAAAATAACCGGCACTGTGCGGATCGTCACCGATGCCAATACCGTTTTCGACAGCGGAATCAGCAAATTCTCGGATTTGCAGAAGAGTCAGTTTGCGGAAATAGAAGCCGTACTGCAGCCGGATGGAACGTTTTTGGCAAAATACGTCGAGCTGAGCGCGTCAGATCAATCTTTGCGAGTTCAAGGGATCGTTACCGGTATTCAGCAGGACTCCCAGGGCAAGATCGCCGGCGTGAATCTGGTTCAGCAGAACTAGAGAAAGCACGTTGCAAGAACTCCAGCGAGAGGGGCGCTTCGGCGCCCTTCTCGTTTGTCTTGTACCTGAAGGGAAGCCGCACCTGCACATAAAGGCTTGAGAGATGTCTTGGGGGTGTAAGTTACTCCCCACTCAGTATTTTCATCAACTTAACCTATTCATAGAATTTGTGTTGATAATCTTGAGCGGTTGAAAGAACGCGTATTTCACTGTCAAGGCTTATCCTTGCTACGAAGCCACTCAAATTCCTTCTTCCTGATTTCTCAGGCTCGTAATGATCTCAAATGTTGCTCTCCGAAAAATCTGATCGCTTAAAAGTTCGGAGACTATCTTGCAACTCGCTGCTGTGAGTGTTTAAACTAGCGGGACAGAAAGCACAGAGAATGGATATATTTTTCGCCCAGGCTGAATGCGGCCTGGTTACGGATACTCAGAAATTGGCGACTCCAAGCCTGATTCGCGCGCCACAATGCACCGCACCCTTCTGAGGAATGAAAGTTATCGCAAGCTCTTCGGACGAGATTCCGTTCCTTGGCGCCTGCAAAACATAAAATTATCTGTCCAGACAGGGCAATGGTTTCACATCTCTCGATGGATTCTGATCGAGCGGAGACACTGTTCTATTTTTCGGAGAGAAAAATATGACGTCTCTTAGAAATCGTAAGGAGCGCCATGAAGAAATCACAGTCGAAGTGGTTTGAGAACCTGCCGGAAGGAAAGGATGGAGCGCTCCGGCTGTTCTGCTTTCCCTATGCAGGCGGCGGTGCGCAGGTGTTCCGGAAGTGGCAACACCACTTTTCAACCGAGGCGGGTCTTTCGCTGGCGCATTTGCCGGGCCGGGGCGCGCGCATCGGCGAACCTCCGTTCAAACAGTATAAACCGCTGGTGAATGCTCTGGCCGACGCCATCATTCCTCAACTCACGCCGGCCTTCGCGTTTTGGGGGCACAGCATGGGGGGGCTGATCAGTTTTGAACTGGCCCGTGAACTTCGCCGGCGCGGTCAACCCGGTCCGCTTGCTTTATTCGTTTCCGGCCGCATCGCTCCTCAGATTGTTGATCCTGATCCGCCCACGTTCAATCTTCCGGAGCAGGAATTTGTTGCCGAACTCCGCCGGTTGAACGGTACGCCCAAAGAATTACTCGACCATCCTGAATTGAAGGAATTATTTTTGCCGACCATCCGGGCGGATTTCGAACTGGTAGACACATACATCTATGAGCCGGAGGCGCCTCTTGCTTGTGCCATTCATGCCTATGGTGGACTGCAGGATACAAATGTACCCGTAGCCAACCTGAAGGCGTGGCAGAAACAAACATCAGGAGTGTTCAAAGTGAGGATGTTCCCCGGCGATCACTTCTTTATTCACACTTCCGCGGATCTCGTGCATGCGCTTCGGCGAGACATGCTCGATCTTCTGCGGGAAGGCTTGCCGGTTAACGGCCCGCCCGGCAATTGCCCCCCCTGACCGGTTGCCCGGACCGCTGAGGAACTCACCATTGCATGCACTCGCGTCATTCCGGCGTGAATAACGTGTTTACAGGGTATATTTGCGGCAGACATACGTTACATCGCTGCCATCCGTTCCCATGATGTTGGGTGGCCGTGGCGGTTTATCTCCCGGCAAGCCGTACAAACGGTCCATTACCCAGAAAGAGAGAGCGGAGTTGGTTGTAACGGCTAGCTCAAGTTCTACGCCCTCATCTCCCATTGCAAGCAAGGTGAAACCGAAGCGGCTGCCCTTGTGCACCGGGACATCTCTCCCTGCCAGTTTCGCTGAAACAGGTTGGACATCGTCGGCAAATCTCAGGTACAGAGTTTCGGCTTTTCGCTGCGATCTAAGTCGCAGCCGCAGTGTGTGCGTCGTACCCTCCTGCTTGTGCTCGACGTTCTCGATAAGCGGGGGCGGGAGGGGAAGCGTAGGCGCGCTGGCCGAAATGAGCGGCCGGGCAAATCCGGCGAGATAGTTTGGCACAGGATGCGGTGCTTGCGTATTTGCGCCGAAGAACTGGCGTGTCCAGTCGTCGGGCTTCTGATCGTAGCTGATCCAAACTGCGGTATTGTCGTCTGCATTGAGGCTGTAAACGATGCTGTCCGGCCGCGGATGTTCAGCACTGTGACCGGATAAAGCGATGCCCGAGCCCAGACAAACTACCGCCGCGACTGCAAGGGGCGCTGATACCCAGGCACGAGGCGCACTGGCGGAAGGTTCGAGCGCCGGGAGTGATATCAGGAGGAACAAGCCCAGCAGCAGAGCGGACGCTGCTACTGAGATCATTTGCAAAGTCAGGAATATGTACAGTAGATAAACGAACGGCGCGAACAAAAGGACGGCTGCCACAATTGCAGGGGCGTTGCGTATCCACTGTGCTGTGGGTCTGTTTCTAAAGTTTGTGGAAACATTGCCCAGGAGACCAAGGAGCAAAGGCCAGAACAAGAGATAGCTTCCTGAGGGAATCGCGAGCGCGAGCAGCCAACTCAAAGCGCACCACAGCGATAAAGCTGCAAGCGAGAGTTCCTGGACGCCAAGGCGTCTCCGAAAGAAGCCGAGTAATAGCATGCCTATGCATGCGCCGAAAAACATGAGCCCGCTCAGAATAGAAAGGTTTGCTGAAGAGTCGCTGATGATCCTGCGATTAGCCAGAACAAGAGAAACGAGCCACCATCCTGCGGCGACGGCTGCAACCAGCAGAGTGAGAATCGCGAGGCAGGCAAGCAGGGCAAGAAAAAATTGCCGCTTGTTAACTTCCGGGCGGCGGAAAGCCAGCACGAGCGCCATAGCCAGCAGCAGCGTGATCAGTATCTGGCCAGGCAGCACCCAGCTTTGGCTGTACGCAACCAGCCTGCTGCCAAACCAGTCGAAAAATACATCGTCACCGTGTGAATTCCGCAACGCCGCCAAATCGAGTTGCCCGAAATGACGCGTCAGGGCCAATCCGTACGAACCGTGGTGCTGGAGAGAAGCAAGACTGAGGCGCTCCGGACTATCCAAGGGAGCGTGATATGCCTCCAGCCCTTCACCGAAAGCGAAGTTCAGCCCGGGGATTCCTGCCGGACGAAAGACGGTGAAGTCAGTGTCATTGGGAAGAATTTTGTAAAGCTCGTAGAACAAGGATGAACCGATCGGATGGGGTGCGACTTGGGCAACAGCCTCAATGAGCGGCCGGTTATTCGGGCCCGTCTCAAAAAGGAGCGATGGCCCGCTGTTCCCGCGCGCTTCAAAATTCAGGATGAGTCCAACATCTTTCATCCACGGGTGCGAATGGGCAAATGCTTCGGCTCCAAGGAGCCCCGCTTCTTCTCCGTCGGTCAATAGCACGATGACGTCGCGCTGAATGGGAGGGCCATGTTTAAGCGCTCGAAGAATCTCAAGGATGGAAGCCACGCCCGAAGCGTCATCGCCGGCACCTGGAGCACGGTAAACTGAATCATAGTGGGCCATCAATAGGATTGCCGGTCCAGATGCCGTGCCGGGAAGCCGTCCCACAATGTCATTGGTTTTTCCCGCTACGATCAAGCGTGAGGTGGGATCTATACCTATGGATGAGAAAATCTGTGGTCGCAGGCCAAGTTGGGAGAGCTGGGCGATCAAGTAATTGCGCGCCGCTGCATTGGCCGGTGACCCGAGCGCGTGGGGAACGCTGGCAATTTCGCGCACATGAATGAGCGCCCGCTCAGCGGAGAACTGGTTCTCAGGAGCTGTCGCGGGGACCGGCTGAGGCGGGTGCATTGCTCTTACAGAGAGAACGGCCAGCGCGGTGATGGAAGCCCATAGTGCAAAAATCCCTAGAAGCGAAGGAGAGAAGGAATTTTGCTGAGCTTTAGCGGTAATGGCAGCTTGATTCGATATAGCCATGCGGAACAGTATATGACAGGAAATCGATTGAAGCAGCAGGGCAGCTCTTTCACGGCGCTACCGCTGGAATCGCTCGGCAGCCATCAAGGTTTTGCCGGAGACGTCGGTTTATTTGGTTTCACATCTGCTGCCTGCACGTAATGACCGCATAAGGTTGCTCAGGTCGCGCTTCATCAAAGCAACTCGCCCAGTTACATCGCCCAGCATTGCCATCCGGTCCGATAGATCGTCGATCGAGAGCTTCGTTTTATTGTCCAGGCTCGAGGTAAGCCGCGTGATCTGCTGATCGGTTTTTGCAGCGCCGGGCGGCCCTAACCGGCCGGCGGTTTTCCATTCAGCCATGAGTTGGTCGAGTCGCGATCCGCCATCCGGGCCTTGGCCCGGCGCTACGCTGCGCAGATAGTCCAGCACTTCCTGCGGATAGTAACTGTTCAGTGCCGCTTGTCTTGCAAACAGCGGAGCGAGCATATTGGGAATTCTGCCTATGCTGCGCTGCGGACCGCGCTGCAGACGAATCCCGATGATGGAGAGCACGGTAGAACCAATTCCGGAGCCCACGCCAAGACCGTTGCCGACGTTCGCAGTGGAACTGCTGAACTGCATGGCATTCACGGCGATCCCCAATCCGGTACCGGTAATCAAGTTTGCTGCATTGATAAGGTTCACACTCCGATCTCTTCGAGCTTGTAAGACCGCACTTAGCTCGGAAAGATGGGCATTCTCGTTGCTTAGCTCTGCGAGAACACCGTCAATCTCAAATGAGGCTGCAACCACCGTCTCCAGAATGTCCTGCCGCATCGAAAGCTCTTCGACCGTAGCTGCCGATTCGCAGGGAGTTTGGGAACGCATGAGGCGAGCATTGCTGACCAACTGAGATATGCCCAGGATCTTCGCAACCTGATCAGCGCTTTCTGAGGCATGCGGATTGGACCCAGCGTCGCGAGTATTCTGCGCAAGCGTCGGGGAAACAGTTACGATGAGTACAGCCGCACAGAAGAGAGGCCACCATTGGAAGATTTTCGGAAGGCGATGCCTGCGCCTGTAATGGACCGGTGCGTGAGGTTCGGCGAGCGTTGGGACAAAACCGCGGTAACCGCGGATGATCCAGGATGCTTTTGACATGGAGATCCACCTCCGTAATCCTCAATTTTGATTCCTCGGTACGGTGTCACGTTGGACTCAATGATGGCGAGACCGGTTGTCGCCTCCTGCCATAGCTAAATAACGGGCACAAGCGGCGGATATGGATATTGCAGTCCCGCACTTTCCTTACCGCTGCCATCCACCTCCGAGTGACCGGTAGATTTGTACCAAAGACTGGAGCTCCCGAAGCTGTGCTTGCGCGAGAGAGATCTGGGCCAGAAAATATCTCGTGTCACTATCAAGGACTTCCAGATAGCTTGCGGCTCCTCCCTTGTACCGCATATTCGAGAGCTTGGTCGCTTCTTCGGCCGAGTGTGTCAATTGCTCCAGTTGGCTCCGGAACTCCTGGCTCTTGCTGTATCCAACCAGCGCATCAGAAACATCGCGAAACGCCTGCTGCACAGTGCGCTGGTAGAACAGAGTAGCTTCTTCAGTCTGGGCCTGGGCTAACCTGACTCGGTTGCGGATTCTGCCGCCTTCAAAGACCGGCTGGACCGCGTTGACGCCAAACGTCCAGAGACCTGCCTGTCCCGCAAAGAGACTGCTCAAGGCGGAGCTTTGATAGCCGCCGCTACCCGTCAATGCAATGCGGGGAAAATAATCTGCTTTGGCGACGCCGATCTGCGCGTTCGCGGCGATCAATTGCTGCTCTGCCTGGCGGATGTCCGGACGACGCTCAAGCAGCGATGACGGAAGTCCCGCAGGCACTTCCAATGCATGTGGTTGATCGACCAGCTTCCTTCCGCGGGCGATACTTTCAGGATTCTTCCCGATGAGGGTGCTGATGAAGTTCTCCTGTTGCTCGATCCGCTGTTCAAGGTCCGGGATGGAGGCTGCCGCGCCATAGACCAATTGCTCGGCCTGTCGCACATCGAGCATCGATGTGGCGCCATGATCAGCCAGCACCTGCGTCAACCGCAACGAGTCCGTTCGCGAGGCAAGCGTCTGGCGTGAGATTTCCAGCTCCAGGTCCAGCTCGCGCAATTGAAAATACGCGCTGGCAACGTCGCTGACCAGAGAACTGATGACCTGGCGCCGCGCCCATTCCTGCGAGAGCAGGGTGGCCCGCGCAGACTCCGTAGCACGCCGGAATTTCCCCCAAAAGTCGAGCTCCCATGCCAGCGACACACTCACCTGATTGGCTGTAGTCTCGATACTGGGGATACGGGCCGACTGAGGGATGCGCTCATTCACCGAGGCGGCGCTCGCAGCCACAGTGGGTAGCTGGTCTGCTCGCGTGATGCCGAGCTGTGCTCGCGCTTCGAGAATCCTTGCCGCTGCGATCCGCACGTCATAGTTCTGCTTCAGGGCGGTCTGGATGAGATCGCGCAGCGCTTCATCCTGGAATGCATCCCACCACTTCTGATCGGCGAATGACTCTGCTCCGGACTTGCCCGTCTGTTCCGCCGGTGCGCCTCTGTACTCGGGGGGCACAGGTACAGCCGGCTTCTTATAATTCGGTCCTACTGCGCAACCCGAGCACAACATGACGAGGAAGGCGACAATGAGTTTTTCTTTTCCTGCATGCATCTCAATCATCTCCCTGTGGCGACGGCAAAGGTGATGGCGCAACCGTCATGCCAGGTTTCCTCTGCGAAAGCTTTTCGACGGTCACGAACAGCACGGGAATGATGAACACGGCAATCAATGTGGCCGCCAGCATGCCTCCGATCACCGTGGTGCCCATGATCTGGCGTGAAACCGATCCAGCCCCAGTTGCAGTCCAGAGCGGTACGCAACCAAGCACAAACGCGAATGAGGTCATCAGGATGGGCCGCAAGCGCAACCTGGCCGCTGCAAGCGCGGCCTCCGCCAGCGGTTGACCTTTTTCGTATGCCTCTTTCGCGAACTCAACGATCAAAATAGCGTTTTTCGCGGCCAATCCAATCAACATGACCAGTCCGATCTGTGAGTACACGTCGCTTTCGATTTGGACCATATAAGGAGGCAAGAAGACGCCAAGCAGGATGCGACGCAGCCAGAGCACTATAAAAGCGCCAAAGACCGCGACCGGCGTACTCAATAAGACACTGAAAGGCAGAGACCAGCTCTCGTACAAAGCCGCCAGGATGAGAAACACAACCAGAAGTGAAAAGCCGAAGATGAGCGATGCAGGCACGCCTTCCTGGGCCTTCTTCTCCTGGAAAGATATGCCCATGTAGTCGTATCCCATTTCGGGAGGCATCGTCTGGGCAAAGACCTCTTCCAGTGCCGCCATGGCCTGCCCCGAGCTGTATCCGGGGGCGGCGTTGCCGATGATCTGGGCGGACCGATAGAGGTTGTAGCGCATGGTGAATTCAGGGCCGGAACGTGCCTCAAATGTTGTCAACGCGGAGAGCGGCACCATGTCGCCTGCGCGGTTTCGAACGTAAAACTGTCCGACGTTTTCCGCGCGGTTTCGATAAGCGCCCTCAGCCTCCACATACACCTGCCATTGCCGGCCGAACCGGTTGAAGTAATTGATGAAGGAGCCCCCCATGAACGCCTGAATGGTTCGATAGACGTCCTTGATATCAACGCCCTGCTTGAGCGCCTTGTCGCGGTCCACATCAATGAACTGTTGCGGTACGCTCGGCAGAAAAGTGGTGTTGACTGTGGCGAGTTCCGCACGCTTCCGCGTTGCGACAAGGAACTTGTTCACGTTGTCGGCAAGGAATTGCACATCCTTGCCCGAACGGTCCTCAAGTACAAAGGTGAAACCTCCGGAAGTTCCCACTCCTGGAATCGCCGGAGGAGAGAACGAGAATGCAATGCCCTGCGGAAGGCCAGTAAGTTTTCGGTTAATGCTCTGGCGAATAAACTGATACTGCTCTTCTCGCTTCTTGCGGTCCTTCCACTCCTTCAACGTGACAAAGAAGAACGCGTTGTAGCTCGACCGTGTAAGGCTCAGCAGGCTGAACCCGATAACGCTGGCTGTGGATTCGACGCCGGGGGTCTTGGCCAGCATATCTTCTATCTCGTGTGCCGTGGCCTCGGTCCGCTGCAACGATGAAGCACTGGGAAGCTGCAAATTCAGAAACATGTACCCTTGATCTTCGTCCGGAAGAAAGCTCGAGGGCAGCTTGGTACTGAAGAAACCCGCAAAGACTCCGCATGCAATGAGTATGATGAACGCGAAGGCGCTTTTGCGCACGAGGGCACCGGCGACCCGAATGTACCCGTTTGTTGCCCGTGCGAAGACCCGGTTGAACCAGTTGAAAAACCTGCGCAGCAGGCCGCTGCTCTTCTCACGTGGCCGCAACAGCAAGGCCGAAAGGGCAGGGCTCAATGTTAGTGCGTTAAAGGCGGAGAGTATGACGGAGACTGCGATAGTCACCGCAAACTGCTGGTAAAGCCGCCCTGTGATCCCTGGGACGAACGCAGTAGGGATAAATACTGCGGAAAGAACCAGGGCAATACCCACCACTGGTCCTGAGATCTCCTCCATTGCCTTGAATGTCGCGTCTTTCGGCGACATCCCTTCCTCAATGTGGTGTTCGACGGCTTCCACCACCACGATGGCATCGTCTACCACGAGTCCGATAGCCAGGACGAGACCAAACAGAGAAAGGGTGTTGACGGAAAATCCAAATACCGGAAACAGGACAAAGGTTCCCACGAGAGAAACCGGCACCGCCAGAAGTGGAATGAGTGTTGCTCGCCATCCTTGCAGGAAGATGTACACCACGATGATCACCAGAACGATGGCGATTAACAGCGTCTCTACGATCTCCTTGATTCCTTCGGATACGGCACGCGTCGTGTCCAGTGCGATGGTGTAATCCACGCCCTGAGGCAGCCTCTGCTTCTGTTCAGCCAGAAGCTTCTTGACTCCTTCAGCCGCTTGAACGGCGTTCGAACCCGGCAACTGGTACACCGCGACGATCGCGCTCGGCTTTCCATTCAGATGCGAGACGACCGTGTAGTCCTGTGCGCCCAGCTCAACACGCGCGACGTCCTTGACCCGCACGATCCCACCGTCTGGCGCGGCGCGGACAACAATCTGCTCAAATTCTTCCGGCGAGGTCAATCGCCCCTGTGCTCGGACGGAGTACGTGAATTCCTGACCTTTGGGTACAGGCTCGCCGCCGATCTGGCCGGCTGGGTTCACCGTATTCTGCGACTGAATCGCATTCACGATGTCGGGTACCGTAATAGCGAGTTTTGCCAGCTGATCCGGCTTTACCCACAACCGCATGGCATATCTGCCCGCACCGAATACTTGAACACTGCCAATGCCTGGAACGCGCGACAGTGGATCGTTCAAATTGATGTAGGCGTAATTGGCCAGGAATTTCGAGTCATAGACGCCGCTGGGCGAATACAGGCTGATCAACATCAACGGAGCAGTAAGCGTTTTCTGCACCGTAACTCCGAAGTTCGTGACCTCGACCGGAAGTTGAGAAGCGGCTTGCGTCTCACGAATCTGGGTAAGAATCAGGTCAGTATTCGGATCGGTTTTCACATCATAGTCGACGATCAGTCTCGTCTCGCCGGTCGATGAGTTGACGGAGTACATGTAGTTCATGTTGTCCACGCCGCTCATCTGCTGTTCGATCGGTGTGGCGACAGACTGCTCGACTGTTTGCGCATCCGCGCCGACGTAAGTCGTCTGCACCTGAACTTCCGGCGGTGCGATTGCAGGGAATTGTGAGACGGGAAGACTAACCACGGTAATGGCGCCGACGATCACCGTCAGGATTGAGATCACGATGGCTACAATCGGGCGATTAATGAAGAACTTTGACATTTGTTAGTCTCCTGCCTTGGCAGCGTCCGTAGGCACTGGTTTCACAGGAGCGCCGTCCCTCACTTTCATCAATCCTTCGACTACGACGCGCTCACCGGCCTTCACACCCTGGTTGATAATCCAAGACCGTCCGACCCGTTCTCCAACCGTCACCGGGCGGATACTGACCTTGTTGTCATCTCCCACGACCGCAACTTGATAACTTCCCTGAAGCTCAATGACGGCTCTTTGCGGCACCAGCAAGGCGCCGGTGCGCGTGCTCACGGATGCGCGCACGCGTCCGTATCCGCCGGGACGAAGAAGATTGTTTGGATTGGGGAAGACGCCCGCAATCCGTATGGCCCCCGTAGCCGGGTTGACCTCCCGATCGGCGAAATAAATCCTTCCCGTCCGTTCATACACTTTGCCGTCAGCCAGCAGCAGTTGCAGCGGTATGCGCCTTCGTTGTTCCTCCACGGTCGCCTCCGTCGGGAACCTGCGATGGAAATCCGTGAACTCCTGCTCGCTCACCGTGAAATAAGCTTTGATCGGGTCCACTTGCGATACAGAAGTCAGGACCGAGGAGGGTCCGACGAGATTTCCGATCTGCACTTGTGCGATGCCGGCAATTCCACTAACCAAGGATGTGACCTTGGTCCACTCAATGTTGAGTTCGGCCTGTTCGACGTTCGCCTTTGCGGCCTGCACCTGGGCCTGTGCTCCGAGCTTCGCCTGGACTTCGGTATCAAGTTGGCTTTGGGCGATCGCTCGCGCCTGCGCTAATGGCGTATCACGCTCCACGTCGAGGCGAGCCTTGCCTAGCTGCGCCTCCGCCTGCGCGAGCTGCGCCTTCGCCTGGTCGAGTGCGGCCTTGAACGGGCGAGGATCTATTTCAAAGAGGACCTCTCCCTTGCTGACTACAGATCCTTCTTTGTAGTTCTGCCTGATGATGTACCCGGAAACGTGAGGCTGTATCTGCGCGTTTACGTATCCGTCCAGCGTTGCTACCCATTCGCTGTAGATCGGCGTGTCCTGTTGCACGACCGTCGCGACCTCAACGGTCAGTGGCGGGGCGGCCGGCGCCGCTTTGCTGCTGCCGATGCTGCAGCCTGCTAGAAGTGGAAGAAAACCACCAAGAATCAGTACGCCAGACGCCTTGCGTCTTACCGATGCTATCAATGACATTTGCAGCCACCTCCAGTCGGTACCCGGGTCCGTGACGCTGCGCATTTAGCGCGCGTTGCTCTTTCAATGGATTCAAACACTTTATTTCACGATTCAAAAATGCTTTTGCGCAAAGAACCTGAGCGCGTTCCTCTACCGCACAACTTCCACCGTCATCATCATGCCCTTGTCTTCGTGTTTGACGACGTGGCAGTGAAATACAAACCGTCCGACAATTTCCGGATTGGTAAAAGGGATGATGAGCTTCGCCTCACCCGGTCTCCCATTTTGTGCTGGGGGAACACTGAAGGTGTCGCGAAGGCCGTCGAAATGTGCGGGGGCTCCATTTACCTCCGTAACCAGGAATCCAGTCTGATGAATATGAAAATCGTGGTATTGGGAATCTCTGTTCAGGATCGTCCATTCTTCGGTGTTGCCGAGCTTCACTGTTACGTCGGTGCGCTCCTCGGCAAAGACCTTGTCATTAATAAAGAAAGATGTCTTTTGCGGGTTCACGGAAAATATGAAAGTGCGCCGGCGCGTGATCGGAGCTGACCGCACAACTTCCACGTACAACGGTTCATGCACGCGCTGCTCGCTGACCCTAGCCTCGGCTGCGGCGACATTTGCCGCCGGGCCCTGCGACATCACGGTCCCCAACTCGACTTTGGGCAGAGGCGGTTGGCGATCATCGAACTTGAACGCGACCGACTTCAATGCATGCCGGCCAGCCTGGCCGCCTACAACGATTGCCGAGAATCGCTGGCCAGGCCCCAGCAGCACTTCCTCCATCCTGATCGGTCGAGGGACAAAGTAGCCGTCTCTTCCGATGAGATAAAAGGGCATGCCGTCGATCTTCATGCGCAAGAAACGGTCCGCTCCAATGTTGCCGATTTGCCAGAATTGGGCTTCGCCCGGCCGGATGGGGATGACCGGAGCCACGATGCCATTCACCGTGACCAGTTCCTGATAATCAGCGCGGCCAACAGGATGGTGCTTCAGGAGAAGGACCCTTTCTGTAAGCCCTTTCAAAAATGGATAAAGACGTTCGCTGCCTTCAACAAGAATTCCCCCGGAAAGTCCCCCGATAATCTGCCGATCTGCCGCTCCATGCAGGTGGGGATGGTACCAGAACAGTCCGACGTGCTTTTCAGGGATTTTGATCTCATAAGTAAACGCCTTGCCGGGAGCGATATGAAGGAACACGTTGTCGCCGTTGTTCAATGGCGAAACATCCAGACCGTGAAAATGCAGGTTTGTCTCCTCGGGCAACTGATTATGCAGCGTCACCGTCAATGTATCGCCGGCACGCAAACGCCAGAGCGGCGGCATGTATTGTCCGTTGTAGAGGGCGCCTTGGAATTGGAGGCCTTGAATCGCATAGCCGGCGGAAGCGGCCACGAGATCAATGTCTAGCCTCCCGTTGTGGCTGGTGAGCATCACTGGGTTTGCAAACGCGTGTTTGGAGTCGCCTCTCTGTGAGCCTGCGCAAACGCAGATCATCATCAGGCTGAGGAGGACAAGATGTGCTGGCTTCGGCATCTCTCGTTTGTTCCGTGTTGTGCTGCGCGGACAAAACTCCAAATCCTACTGATTCAAAACCGGGGCCTGTGGTTATCTGAACGTGGATGCCAGAATGGTCGCCAGAAAACGCTTAAAACATGTCCTCAATATACCGCTCTTGTACCACGGGAAACCCCAGACTTTCAGGGTTGAAATGGCACTGACGGCGTGAGTTCCGTCATCAAAAAGAATGGCCGCGGAATCCCTGCTTCCCGACAGGCGGGCGATGTTTCCGAATAGCTGTGCTTCTGGTTGCCTTGATAAATGCCGATGATCGAAAATATTTATGGCCACCGTCCCAAGGCTGCCGACTGAGCAAGCAGATATTCTCTTACTTCGCGAGTGATACCCGAGGCGATGGGATGAGAAAAGAGAATGATACCGCGAACGTGAACTATGACCCGCGCTGCGCAAATTCCATTTGCGCTGCCGTGGCTGCCACTGGCTGTAAGTGTGGAGCCCCAATACGACTATCGCGGCAGCAGCGTGACGATGAACCGGTACGCAAGGACACCACAGCGATAAGGGTTCGTTTCCGTTCTAAGAGTGGGTGGTATTTGCTGGCGCATTTCATGGAGCCACTGATATAGATCAGCCAGGTTCAATATGATAAGTGCCAATTTGGTAACTCACATCGAATTCAAGGGCGTCCTACAGTGTCCAATGATGATTATTGACGTCTGGATTTATCGTAAATACGATTGATAGCCTCACGAAACTATTTGCAGTGTTATCGAGCTATAAGCTCTTATGAGCAACATACAGCATTGGGGTCCAAGATGTCAGTATCCGCTGTCGGAACAGCCTGGTTTGCACTCTATGTAAAAAGCAAAACCGAAGAGCAGGTGTCTCAGCATCTACGCTATAAAGGGTATGAAGAATTCCTGCCTTTGTACAAAATCCGTTTCACAAACCATACAGTTGAAAAGCAAAAGCCGCTCTTTCCAGGATATATTTTCTGTCGATTAAGTCCGGGCGCAAATGGATTGATCATCACCACTCCCGGAGTAATAAGCATTGTGGGATTCGGTGGTAAGCCTATGCCGGTTGAAATGAGAGAGATAGAAGCGCTCAAGAAGGTGGTTGCATCCGGATTTCAATCCGAACCGTGCAAGTTTTTAAGCGTTGGAGAAATGGTTCGGGTGGAGGACGGGCCGCTCGCCGGAGTAGCGGGTATTCTGATCTCGGTGCGCGGCCAGTATCGTTTGGTGATTTCCGTTGCGTTAATGGGGAGATCGGTAGCAGTAGAGCTAAGCCGGAGCACGGTGAAACCGCTGGGGGCACCAAAGCAATCGGTTCAATGGCGATGTGAATTCGCCGAAGGCCGCTCAGCTCATACCGAATAACTGCACTACAAACGATAAGCTCTAATGATAGAGCACCATCGTGGAACTACCTGGAATGGTATGGATGTCCATGATTTATGTTAATTCCAAAGATGTACGACGATGCTGAATTGTGCAGGTTGACGGGAAGTACATCACCAGCTAGTTTCTAAATAATTAGATTAAGCTCTTCTGCCGGTCCAAACTTGGCGCCGCATTGGCGGCAGCCTGCCAATAGCTATTCAACTGAATTCCATGCCCAACCACGATCTGTGGGAATGGAGAACTTGTGCATCCTCATTCACTTGGTGTCTGGAATGCCGATGCAACGGCCCAGCACAGAGCCTATCCGGCGAGCCGATATGGCAAGCCTTTATTCATCCGGCCGGAAAGCGAGATGCGATAAATGTTACGAGCAAGCAAAGCTTTTGTTTTAATTTGCTTCGGCCAGGCTATGTCCATTCTGGGCTCGGGGCTGACGAGTTTCGCCGTGAGCGTCTGGATTTATGAGCACAGTAAGATGACTACTCCTTTTGCCCTATTAGGATTGTTCAGCTTCTTGCCGGGCGCACTTGTCCTTCCATATGCGGGCATCATTACCGACCGTCGCAATCGCCGTAACACGATGTTACTTTGCAATCTGGCAGGCGGAACCGCAATCTTACTGGTCGCTTTTCTGCAGTCGAAAAACTTGCTTCACGTGTGGACGCTCTGCGTGGTTGCGTCCGTCATGTCTGTGGCGACTGTCCTCCTGAACCTTACACTTACTGCTTCTGTCGTAGCACTCGTGCCGCCCCATCAATTAGGAAAAGCCAATGGCTTCAAGCAAATTGGACCAGCGCTGGCCAGGGTAGTGTCTCCTTCCCTTGCGGCCTTAATTGTTGCCGGACATGACGTGCGGCGTCTCTTCATCATTGATGGCATTTCTTATTATGTGGCGGCAGCGCTGCTGACGTTAGTCATTATTCCTGTTGTGGGCAGCAACATAGGGAAGCGTTATCCATCCCTCAAGAAGGACATAGTGCATGGATGGACGTATTTATTGCGGCACCGGGAGATCATGTATCTGGCCTTGCTGCTTGCGATCAACGAATGTGCCATTCAAATCGCTTACCTGATGCTGACGCCCCTGGTGCTCAGAACAGGATCACCCAAGCAATTTGGGGCAATGATGTCCATTATTGCGGCCGGCGTTCTTGTTGGCAGTGTGTTAGTGAGCCTGCGAGGTTTGCCTAAGAACAAATTGTTGACTGTGGTAACTGTAAACCTGATCGAGGCAATAGTGTTTTTTACCGCCGGAATGGTTCCTAGATTTGGCGTGATCACCTGCGCTTTCCTGGCGTTTGCGATCGTTGCCCCCTCTGCTACCAGCGCTGCCGACACGCTGCTCCAGCAGAGTATTGATCCGGCAGCCCAGGGCAGAATCTTCGCGGCGGTTCGGCAATTGATATCGTTCTCCGTCCCTATTGCAGCTATGACAGCCGGACCGCTGGTTGACTACGTCCTGACTCCGCTGACAACGGCCATCTCGAATTTTTTTGGATTGCCGGGAGCGGGTAATATGCGGCACGGCGTAACCTTGTTGTTCCTGCTGCTTGCCATGGTGCTGGCCTCCATGACTCTGTGGATTTATCTCCGCGGCAAGCTCAAAGCGTTCGAAGCAGGCGCGCCGGTCTCGACGATCATCGGCGTACCCGTTCCGGAAGCGGCCAACAAGACACTCTAGCCGCACGAGCCCAATCCAAGGCCATGCATTATCTGCGCTTCCGATTACTTGAAGCGTTGAGTTTTCAAAAATCATGAGCAAAGACCAAAGCGAAATCGCATTCGCACTCGCGCAAGACGTGCTGGAACCTGCCAAGGAATTGGTGCGTGCCGAGAGCGAAGGCGAGGCTTTTCCCGTTTCTTATGCACAGGAGCGACTCTGGTTTCTGGAAGAACTGGCGCCGGGGCAGGCTACCTACAACATATCGATCGCGGTTTCTTTTAAAGGAAATCTCGACGTCACCGCCCTTCGCCAAAGCCTGAAAATTGTTGTAGGCAGACATGAGACGCTCCGGACGCGCTTTTCAAAAACCAGGGGAGAGCCAGTCCAAATCATCGAGGAATGCGACCGGATTGAGTTGAGAATTACTGATCTCCGTGATCTTGCAGATTGCGAGAAACAAAAAGCCGCTGCACGTTGGATGAAGACGGAATCATGCCAGCCGTTCGACCTGCGGCAAGCTCCCTTGTCGCGCTGGCATCTACTGCAGCTTGACCAGACGAACTCCATCTTAGTGATCAACCTGCACCACATCATTTCGGACGGATGGTCCATGGGTGTGCTGGTGAAAGAGATGAGCGCCTGCTACATGGCCGTCGTAACCGGGGCCAAACTAACGTTACCGGAATTGCCGGTGCAATATGCCGATTATTCGGTATGGCAGCGTGAATGGCTGGGTACGGGCGAATTACGTCAACAACTGCAGTTTTGGAAAGAACGGCTGCAAGGCCTGCCCACCCTGGAGTTGCCCGCTGACAGGCCACGCATGGAGATACAGGAACATCGAGGGATGAGCACGTTCCTGAACTTCGGGGAGGAACTCAGTCTTCGCATTCGGGAGTGGAGCAGGAAGCAAGGCCTAACGGTTTTTATGACGCTGTTGTCGGCTCTTCAGGTTTTGATTCTCCGTCTCACCGGACAGAAAGACGTTCCGATTGGCACGGCCATTGCGAATCGAAGCCGCTCTGAGCTTGAGCCCCTCATAGGTTTTTTTGCGAACACTCTGGTGCTGCGGGGAGATCTGTCCGGCGATCCGTCGTTCCGGAACTTCGCGGCGAGAAACCGCGAATCCATGCTGCAGGCCCATGCGAACCAGGACGTACCTTTCGAGCAGGTCGTTAAAGAACTACATCCGGAAAGGGAGCTGACTCGGATGCCTTTGGTTCAGGTAGTCCTGGTACTGCAAAACGTACCTCTGCCGGAGCTAAAACTGCCGGGCCTCGAGGTCAGCGCTTCTGGAATCCACAACGATACTTCGAAGTTTGACTGGCTTATAAGCCTTCAAGATCGGGAAAAGGAGATTCAAGGGTTCTGGGAATATGACGTAGACCTGTTCGATGAAGATACGGTAAAGCGCATTGCCGGCTTCTGGATGAGCTTGCTGCGTGATGCCTTGGCCAACGACTGGAAACGTCTCTCTGCGGTGGAAATTTTGTCTTGTGAGGAGCAGCACCGCCTTCTGCGCTGGGGAAGTACTGCCGTAGAATATCCGGCGGAGAAGTGTTTGGCGCAGCTCTTTGAGGAGCAGGTACAGCGCAGTCCTGATGCCATAGCGGCCATCGTTGGCGAAGCGCAATTCAGCTATCAGGCGCTGAACCGCAAGGCCAACCAGCTTGCGTGGTACCTTCAGAGCCGGGGCGCCGGTCCTGAGACACGGATAGGGATCGCCGCGCAGCGCTCAATCCAGACTGTTCTTGGCCTGCTCGCAATTGCAAAATCAGGCGCGGCTTACGTTCCCCTGGATCCTTCTTATCCCGAAGAACGGCTGCAGTTCATGATGACAGAAGCGGGGATTTCTTTGCTGCTCTCCGAATCAGGCATATCACTGCCTTCACACGATCCGGCTGCGGCCACGGTAATGATCGATAAGTGTGAGACGCTGCTGGATCAATTCAGCTCTGAAAACCTGGTGACAAATGTTTTACCTGACAACCTGGCCTACGTCATTTTTACTTCCGGCTCCACAGGCAGGCCAAAGGGGAATTTGATTACTCATTTCAACGTTGTACGGCTTTTTCAGGCCACAAGAGATGTGTTTCATTTTGACGAGAATGACGTCTGGACGCTGTTTCATTCGCTGGGCTTTGATTTTTCAGTATGGGAGTTCTGGGGACCTCTGATCACCGGAGGGCGTTTCGTGCTTGTCTCGCCAGAGCACAGGCTCTCGCCTGAAGATTTTTATCAACTTCTTATTTCGGAACAAGTGACGGTGCTCAATCAGACGCCGTCTTCATTCCGGCAGCTTATGCGGGTGGACTCTCAGGAGCAGTCGCAAGGTCTTAAGCTCCGGCACGTGATTTTCGGCGGCGAGGCCCTGGACGTCCAAAGCCTGGAAGGCTGGTTCAATCGCCATGGTGACGCGTATCCCCGCCTGACGAACATGTATGGGATTACGGAGACCACCGTCCACGTGACGTTCCGGGAAATTAAAGCTGTGGACTTGGAGACGGGTGTAAAAAGCCCAATTGGGAAGCCCATTCGCGATTTGCAGACATTCATCGTCGATGAAGATTTCAATCTCTTTCCGATCGGGGTTCCCGGAGAGCTGTACGTGGGCGGTAGTGGGCTGGCTCGGGGATATCTGAACCGTCCGGATTTGACAGCTGAGAGATTTCTTCCCAATCCATTCAGCTCCAGGCCTGGAGCGCGATGGTACAAGACGGGTGATCTGGCGAAATGTACGCGCGAGCAGGAAGCTGAATTTCTGGGCCGCAAAGACCGACAAGTAAAGATACGCGGCTTTCGCATCGAACTGCCGGAGATTGAGGCGATTCTGAACCGTCACCCGACGGTGCGGGAGTCCGTGGTTCTGGTGGAAGAGAACGAAACCAGCGGTCCCAGACTGATAGCTTATGTGGTAGGGGACAAGCAGGTGGGAGCCGGTGAAACAGAGCGGCCGCGTGTGGCCGACTGGCAATCCGTCTTTGATGAAATTTACACGAAGCCGTCCACAGCCGGCGTTGAATTCAACGTCACTGGATGGAACAGTAGCTACACCGATGAGCCCATTCCTGCAGAGGAAATGCTGGAGTGGGTGGATGCTATTGTTGCGCGGATTCTCGCATTACGCCCTACTCGCGTTCTCGAGATTGGCTGCGGGACCGGCCTACTGCTTTTCCGAATCGCGCCGCACTGCGCCGCATATCACGGCACAGATTTTTCCAGTGAAGTTCTGGCGCAATTGAAGAGCAGCGGAATATGCCACAGGTTTCCCCAGGTAAAGCTGACGCAAGCCGCGGCCGATGATTTTTCCAGTCTTGGACCGGAAAAATTCGACACCATCATTCTCAATTCAGTAGTGCAGTATTTTCCTGACGTTCATTACCTCGTCCGTGTGCTTGAATGCGCCATGAAGGCCCTTGCTCCGCAGGGGCGTATCGTGTTGGGTGACTTAAGAAATCTACAGTGGATGGAGGCCTTTCATCTTTCGGTTGCGAGTGCACAGAATGACCCCGCCATGGAAATTTCAGATTTGCGGAGCCAGCTGCTGCGAGGAATTGAACAGGAAAGCGAGCTATTGATTTCTCCTGAATTTTTCGCCGCCGCGTCGAAAGCCTGGCCCATCGAACAGATGGAAATGGTGCTCAAACGCGGCCGGTTCGGTAACGAGATGACGCGCTTCCGATATGACGCCATTCTCCATTCCAGCGATTGCCAGGTTCAGGAGTCGCCATCCGCGGTGCGGGATTTCGAACAAGAAAAGCTTACTTTTGAGCGTCTGCGCGAAATCCTGCATGCGAACACCGGCAGCTCAGTGCTGATAAAAAACATTCCTAACAGCCGTGTTCATTCAGAGCTGCAGTTGTTGAAGCGCAACCGTGCCGGTGAGTTTCCGGGAAAAGATCTTGCTTCTGTGACGAACGGGAACGCGTTTGATCCGGAAGAGTTGTCTCGCCTGGGAGAAGAATTTTCGTACGAACCGGTCCCATATCTCTCCGGCACAAGCCCGGGCTGTTTTCACATGTGGTATCGAAAGAGAAGCACGGACCGGACGGTTCCACTGGATAAGGACATGGGATGGCGCGTCGAAAAGCTGATTCCAGACTGGCAGCAATATGCGAACGTTCCGGTGAGAAGAAGGGCCACATCTGCATTGCTGCCGGAATTGCGGCGCTACGTGCGAGAAACGCTTCCGGAGTACATGTGTCCGTCGCTGTGGGTGGAGCTGGACAAGCTGCCGCTTACCGCCAACGGCAAACTCGACCGAAAAGCGTTGCCGAAGCCAGAGAGCCGGGGAGCTGAAACGGCAACCAGTCCTGCTGGCTCGCTGACCGAACTGGAAGAATTGCTGGCGGGAATTTGGGGCGAGATGCTCAGCGTAGACTCCGTTGGCCCGCATGATAATTTTTTTACCGATCTTGGCGGGCATTCCCTTCTTGCCACACAGGTCATGTCCCGGGTGAAGGAAGTATTTGGGATAGAAATCCCTCTGCGCAGCATATTTGAAAACCCCACCCTTGCCAGGCTGACTGTCTGCATTGGCGAGCAATTGAAAGGTCATAAAACCGAACAACACGCTTTGCACATTTCAGTGGCACAGCGTCCGGAATTGCTGCCGCTTTCGCATGCACAGGAACGCATCTGGTTTCTGGAGCAAATGGGGTTGCGCGTAGGCACGTATCACATTTCGGTGGGGGTAAGACTGCGTGGCGCTGTGGACCTGCAGGCTGTCAAGTCCAGTCTTGAAGAAGTTGCAGCTAGACATGAAACCTTGCGTACACGCTTTGAACTCAGGGACGGCAAGCCCACGCAGGTGATTGCTCATGATTCCAGAGTCGACTTGCCTCTGTGGGACCTGAGTGCCCTCGGTGACGACGAAATACAGAGCGAATACAAGAGGCTGCGAAGCACGGCGCGCACACGCCGTTTTGATCTGCAAAAAGGCGAGGTGTGGCGTGCGGGGATGGTGCGGATGGCGGATTCCGAGCACGTGCTCATCCTGGTGTTGCACCACATTGCCGCGGATGGATGGTCTTTAGGGGTTCTAGTCAAGGAAGTGGCGGAGCTATTCAAAGCACGCATTGAGCACCGGGCTCCTCAATTGGCGGAATTGAAGATTCAGTATGCGGATTACGCACTGTGGCAGCGGGAATGGCTGCAGGGGAGCGAACTGGAAACACAGCTAAGCTATTGGAGAACCCAGCTCCAAGGCGCAACGCGCATAGAGTTGACGCCGAACGTAGACCGGAAGATTCCAGGAGATCAGCGAGCTGGACGGATCGTGAAGAGACTACGGCGCGACCTGACCGAGCTTGTGAAAAAGCTTGGGCGGGAAAATGGCGCGACCCTCTTCATGATCTCTCTCGCCATGCTTGACGTTCTGCTGTGGCGCTACACGCGCGAGTGGGACGTTACCGTGGGGACGGCCATTGCCAATCGCAATCGCAGGGAAATTGAAAACCTGATCGGCTTCTTTGTGAACACCATGGTACTGCGTGTCTCGTTGCATGGCGATCCTACCGTTCGCGACGTGCTCGCGCGCGTCCGCGAAGCCACCCTCGGCGCTTATGCTCATCAGGATGTCCCCTTCGAAAAAGTTGTAGGGGACCTGCAGCCCGAGCGCGACCTTCAGCGTACTCCGTTCTTCGGAATCATGCTGGTACTGCAAAACGCGCCCATGGAAGAGCTGAAATTGAAAGGGTTGGAGACAATCATAGAAGATGAGGACATCGACTCGACTAAGTTCGATCTCGTGGTGAACGTTACGGATACGACTGACGGGTTGAAATTCAACTTTGACTATAATGCCGCGCTTTTTGACGCGGAGAAGATCCAGCGGCTGGCAGATCATTACGAAAACTTGCTGCAAGGCGCGGTCAACGATCCCGGGCGGCGCCTTTCCGAACTGGAAATGATCGGCAGGGACGCGGGTGAGCTTCTGGAACGCGGAAATCTCACCGATCGTCACTGGGACTGCGACGTCACGGTCGCCCAACTGTTCGAGAAGCAAGTACAGCAGACGCCGGAAACTCTGGCCGTGATCATGAACGAAGAGAAGCTCACGTATCGGGAACTGAATGCCAGAGCAAACCAGTTGGCGCGCTATCTATTGCGCGCTGGTGTTGAGCCTGAGATCACTGTCGGCATCTGCATGGAACGTTCTCCCGATTTGCTTGTGGGTCTGCTGGGAATCCTGAAGGCCGGGGGAGCTTACGTGCCTCTTGATCCTTCGTATCCTCCCGAACGCCTGAACGGTATGACGCGGGCCTGCAATTTGGAATACGTAATCATCAGGTCCGGGCTGGCAAGGCTCTTTGCCGAGAACGAGGCGCTGACGGCAATTTGTCTTGATAAGGATTGGCCAGCGATTGTTTTGCAAAACTGCGACAACTTGCAGCATGAAACGGATACCAGCCATTTGGCGTACGTCCTGCACACGTCAGGTTCCTCGGGCGCGCCAAAAGGGGTCATGATCGAGCAGCGCAGCCTGGTGAATTACCTGCGGTGGGTCAATGAAGCTTTGCTTCAGGACGTGGACCGGCTTCCGGCTATCACAAACCTGAGTTTTGATGCCTCACTGAAACAGTTGTTTGCTCCTTTGCTCATGGGAAAAACCGTTTACCTCATTGGCGACGTAGTCAAGGAACCTGACGCTCTGATCAAACTTTTACAAACGAGCGATCGAGTCGGGTTAAATTGCGTGCCGGCCGTGTGGCGCGTACTGATTGAATCGATGCGAAGAGAAATGGCCCAAGGTTTCGTGGATGGCACGCAGTTCACTCATCTGTTCATGGGCGGAGAGAGCATGCCTGAGGACCTGGTCGCAGAGTCCTTGCAACTGCTGCCACATTTAAAGATCGTGAATCTCTACGGCCCCACGGAAGCCACCGCCAATGCTACCTGCGCATTCGTTCTTTCTCCCGCCGGCGTTTCCCTGGGCCGTCCTGTGGCGAACACGCGGGTTTACGTATTGAACCAAGGGCTGCAGTCCATGCCCGCGGGTGAAGCGGGCGAGTTGTTCATCGGCGGAGCAGGAATTGCACGCGGGTATCTTTCTAAGCCGGAACTGACCGCGGAAAAATTTTTACCGGACCCATTCTCGAAGCGGGGCGGAGGACGTCTTTATCGCACCGGCGATTTGGCGCGCTATCTCAAGGACGGGACTCTCGAATATCTTGGCCGGGTCGATCGCCAGGTAAAGTTGCGCGGGCACCGAATCGAGCTTTCCGAAATCGAAGCCGTGATTCGCAAGCATCAGGACGTGCAGGATTGTGTCGTCGTAGCACAGGAGAGGCGCGGTGAAAAAAGATTGCTGGCCTATTTCATATGCCGTAACGGCGTCAAGCTTCAGGCGGACGATTTGCGCGTTCACGCGCGCAGCAAGCTTCCGGAATTCATGATGCCATCATCATGGACCAGGCTGGACAAGCTGCCGCTGAACAGCCACGGAAAGCTTGACCTCAACAGTTTGCCACAACCATCTGAAGCGGATGCCGAATTGAATCTCCGCTACGTGGCGCCGCGGAACCAGGTTGAAGATCTTCTTGCCGGGGTTTGGCAGGAGGTTCTGGACATGGAGCAAGTGGGAGTGGAGCACAACTTCTTCAACGACCTTGGCGGGCATTCTCTATTGGCCGTACAGGCCATGTCGCGCATACGCGAGGTCCTGCAGTTGGAGATTCCGTTGCGAATGCTGTTTGAGCTTCCGACAATTGCCATGCTGTCAGCCAGGCTGATGGCTTCCCCGGAATGGCGTTTCCAGATTGAACAAGTCAGCCGGCTCTATCGGGAACTGGAGAACCTGTCAGAAGGTGAAATTGATTCGTTATTGCACGGGGATTGATGCGAAGTTTTAGTATTGCTTTCCTCCATACATAAATCCCTGAACTATCTCCCAATATTGTCTTGAAAACTCTTTTGTTGTGGATCTGACCATGCATGCCGTTTTTTGTGTATCCAGCCCCGGGGTTGACATTGAGCAGTTCCTAGTACTGGCGCTTGAGTTGCGACGCAACGGCCATAGCGTCTCGGGAGTTCTCCTCGAACGTTACAAAAAGCTCGTACCTGAACTGGAAACCGCCTTTCTTCCGCTTTCCGAGACGTTCCTGGAGTTCATTGCGGATCGTGAGAATGCCACGTTCTCAGTCAATGATTTTGGTGAAAAGTTCCCCGCAACGTTGCGGGAATTAACGGACTTCCAGCGCAGCCCTGGCGTGCTCATCAGCCCCCCCGACGATCCGCTCGGTTCCATTCTTTGCCAATCATCTGAGCTTTATCACGTAACGGTGCATTCCTCGCTGAAAGGCTTTCCTGTTGCACTTGGAGAATCAGGTCCGGCGTGGGAAAACGCTACCCGCCGGAAAATGTCAATGCCGCTAGGCACAACCGCCCGCGCCACTTCTTCTCAGCTCGCCATTTGTGCAGTGAGCCGGCATCTTCTCCCTGAATCGGTCACGTTGCCGGAAAGCGTCGGCGTTACAGGTTTTTTGTTCTTTAGAGAAGACGCAGGCACTGCGGGCACTCAACTTGAGTCCCATGCGGCTGGGCCGTCAACGGTGCTTATCCTGCTTACGAAAACGGCGAACCCCGCTTCCAAGACACTCGTCAAGGCTTTGATCGAAGGTGTTTGTAAGTCGGGAGGACGGGCGCTGCTGCGCCTTGGCGAAGAAGCAATTTGGGCCAAAGAGTATGCGAGCAAGCGCGTTGAAATAGATTTTTCTTCGTCGATCTCCTCGCTGCTTTCAAAAGCCGAGCTTGTTATTCATCATGGCGACGCGCAGGTTAGCGCCGAGGTGTTTCGGGCCGGAGTCCCAGCAGTAATCGTGCCATGCACACCAGAACAGAGAAGCTGGGCGGAACTGGCACGGGCGAAAGGCTGCGCCAGAAACGTGATTCCAGCGGCGCAACTTAATGCGGTTCGGCTGGCGCGTGCTATTCAAGGTACCCTCGGTGAACTGGATTTCAGGCGGCGTGCAGCGGCGCTGGCGAAATTGATTGCCGAGGAAAAAGGCGCGTCCGCGGCTTGCGGTTTGATTGAAGAGTTGGTGACTCGCAATCGATCCCGCGGAAGCTCAGGCGGAGAACATGACCACGCGCACGCCGGAGTCTATACAATCCTGCCTTTAAAACCGGCCAACCGTGCGGGCCCGCTTCCACTCTCGTTCGCCCAGGAGAGATTGTGGTTTCTTTCCCAGTTGGATCCAGGAAGCTCCGCCTACAACATGCCACTGGCTTTGCGGCTGAAAGGGCAATTGAGCGCGGGGGCACTCCAGCGAACGGTCGTCGCCATTGTCAGCCGGCATGAGATTTTGCGCACTGTCTTTACCACGGGAGAAGCCGGCCCTAAACAGGAAATCCTGTCTCATTTGGCCTTAGATTGTGAATACGATCCTGCCGGCCGGCTGAGTGAAGCAGAAGCGTTAAAAATCGCGCGCGAAGAAGCCGAATATCCATTCGATCTGGAGCGGGGGCCGCTGATCCGAGTCAAGTTGTTACGGCTGGGCGAACTTGACCACGTGCTTGTGCTGAACTTGCACCACATCGTGAGTGATGGCTGGTCGGTAGTGGTGCTCATGCGCGAAATTACAGTCATCTATCGTGCTTATCTGCAGGGCAGGCAACCGGAGCTCCCTGAATTGGCCTTTCAATATGCGGACTTTGCCGTGTGGCAGCGCGAGTGGCTGCAGGGGGAAATTTTGGAGCACGAACTGGCTTACTGGCGGGGCCAGTTGGCCGGAAGCCCGGCATTGGAACTGGCGACGGACTACCCCAGAAAACCGGCAGCAAGCTATCGCGCGGGAAGTGTGCGTGTGTGCATGCCTCCTGCGTTGCTCCAACAACTTAAGAAGACAGGACAGAGCTCGGAATCGACGCTCTTCATCGTGCTCATGGCCGCCTTCCATGTGGCGCTTAGCAAGTATTCAGGGCAGCGGGACCTGGCGGTCGGCACGGCCATTGCGTACCGTAATCGCAAGGAATTGGAAGCGATGGTAGGGTTCTTCGTGAATACCCTGGTGCTGCGAACCAGCCTGGATGGAGATCCCGCGTTATGCGAGGTACTGAAACGAGTCAAGCGTGTGGCGCTCGACGCTTATCGCCATCAGGATTTGCCTTTTGAAAAACTGGTCCAGGACCTGCAACCAGAGCGTATTGGGACCGGGACCCCGTTTATTCAGGCCATGATGATTCTCGAAAACACCGGCCCGTGGGACCTGCAATTTGAAAGCGCGCAAGTAAGCCCGTTCATGACGGAATCAGGCGCAGCCAAATTAGAGCTTACTCTTTCTGTGCGTGAGGAAAACGGAGCGCTGGTTGGAGAGCTGGTGTATGCGCGGGACCTGTACGCCCAGCAGACGGTGGAGCGGCTTGTCACGCACTGGCAGAGGGTCCTGGAACGAATGGTTGCAGAGCCCGATTCGCGAATGAGTGATCTTTGCATGCTGGATGAGGAGGAGCGGGAACAACTGCTGTTCGCGCCGAACCGCACTGAGACCACGTATCCGGTCCTGTGTGTCCACGCGATGATTGAGAAGCAGGTGAAGATTACGCCGGACTCAGTCGCAGTGGAATTCGAAAGTCGCGCCATGACTTATGGTGAATTGAATCGCCGGGCAAACCGCGTGGCGCGCTTTCTCAAGAGCACGGGAGTAGGGATCGAATCACGAGTGGGCGTCTGCCTGTACCGCGGACTGGACCTTATGCCTGTGTTGTTGGGCATTCTCAAATCCGGCGCCGCATACGTGCCCCTCGATCCCGGCTATCCGCCTGACCGATTGGCGTACATGCTGCAGGATTCGGATGCCGCGCTCGTCCTGACCGGACAAGGAGTATTACCGGCTTCGCTGTGGAATGGCTGCCGAGTCATCGATCTGGATAAAGAATGGAGCAATGTCTGCCGCTACCGTGATGATGATCTTGAAGCCGAAGTTCTCCCGGAAAACCTGGCTTACGTAATTTACACCTCCGGATCTACGGGCAAGCCCAAAGGAGTTGAGATATCTCATGCTGCTCTTTCAAATTTTCTCTTTTTCATGCTCCACGCTCTGGAGCTGACTTCACAGGATGTGGTCCTGGCAGAGACTCCGCTCTCCTTTGACATCGCAGGCCTTGAGTTGTATCTGCCATTGTGCGCGGGAGCGCAGGTGAGGCTGCTGAGCCGTGCAGCCAGCATGGATGCGGTGCAACTCATCAGGGAAATGAACGAGCGGGTTACCTTGATGCAGGCGACACCGGCCACCTGGCAGATGGTGATGGATGCAGGATGGAAAGGAAGCGGGGTGTTAAAAGCTCTTTGTGGAGGTGAAGCACTGCCGCTTTCATTGGCGTCTAAGCTGGTGGCATCGAGCTGTGGGGCCTGGAACATGTATGGCCCTACGGAGACGACCATTTGGTCCCTGATGGAAAAGCTGGAAAGAGGGGGCGAGCACATCTGCATCGGCAAGCCTCTTGCAAATACTCAGGTTTACGTTTTGGACGACGGGATGCTGTCTGTACCAATGAGCGTTCCTGGAGAGCTGTATCTCGGAGGCGCAGGCCTGGCGCGCAGCTACTGGCGCCGTCCGGAACTGACAGCAGAACGCTTTGTCCCGAATCCATTCCACGGGGCAGGAGAACGGCTTTACCGCACAGGCGATCGGGTACGGTGGAGGCCAGGAGGCAAGCTGGAATTTCTCGACCGCGCTGACTACCAGGTTAAAGTGCGCGGCCACCGGATCGAACTGGGAGAGATCGAATCGGTCCTGAACGAGTGCGAAAACGTAAGGCAGGGCGTGGCCGTTGTGCGGGAAGGTAGTCCCGGCGAAAAATATCTGGCCGCGTACGTGTTGGCCCAGAATGGTCACAAAGCCGATACTGCAGTATTGAAGAGTCTTTTGCGCAAAAAACTCCCAGAATACATGGTGCCGGGTGAGATCGTCTGGATGGAAGATTTGCCTCTTACTCCTAACGGCAAGATAGACCGCAAGCGGCTGCCCAGTCCCGCGGCTCTCAACGAGTTGGAATATGTGGCGCCGCGCGATGCAGAAGAAGAGCTATTGTGCCTGCTATGGGCGGAGGTGCTGAATCGTCCGCGAGTGGGTGTGACGGAGAGATTTTTCGATCTGGGCGGCCATTCCTTGCTCGCAACCCAGGTGACCACCAAGCTTCGGTCCTTATATAACATTGAGATTCCGCTACAGGCAATCTTCGAAGCGCCAACCATCGCGGAACTGGCCGAGCGGGTTCGGGTGGCGCGGACCTCGCAGCCAAAGCCGTCAGTTCCCCTGGTGAAGCTCAGGCGCAGGAGCGCAGCCAGCTCTGCTGTCGTGGACCAGCCATAAATAATGATCAACCACAAATAATGGTGAGCGGTGGACGCAATTCGTGAATTCGCGAATTTTCTGGGGCGGTTTAGCATAGATGCCGGGCGAAGTTATACTTGGGGAGAAAAGCTCCAAGTGAGGGGTATCGGCTCCTGCAATTCGCTGGGTGCTATTTCGCACGAGGTTACGGATTACAAATGATGGCTGAAGTTTTGGGTCACGGAGTGCGTCTTTTGCGCAAGAGCCGGGGGTTTGTGGCCCTTGCCGTAGTTACTTTGGGGCTCGGCATTGGCGCCGTGGTCGCGGTATTCCAGGTGGTGGATGCCGCATTACTTCATCCACTGCCATACCCTGACGCTGAGAGCCTGGTCGTATTGTGGGGAGGTCAAAAGAGTACTCCTGCCGTCCGTACTCCCATACCTCCGCCTGACGTGGCCGACCTGGAAAAGAGCGGAATTTTTTCCGCGGTGGTCAGCATTGATCTACGACAGTTCTCCTTTGCTATGACCGGAGAGGGGAAGCCGGAACAAATTGGAGCGGCGCGAGTCTCGCCCGGCATTTTCACCCTAATTGGCGTGGATGCCGCGTTGGGCCGGGTATTCACCAGCAACGATCCTGAAGCAGAGCGAGGAACTACTGCGGTCATCAGCGATCACTTATGGAAAGAGCGGTACGGAGCTGACCCCCGTATAGCCGGTAAACCGATCACTCTGGACGGTACTACTTACACGATCGTGGGAGTAATGCCGTCGAACTTCCGTTTTCCCATCCGCTACCAAAATGAAGATGTGGAAGCCTGGATGTCTGAAGCTCCACTCACGGCTTCGAACCTGCGCGGCATTGGACTGATGTTCGTGCTGGCGCGGGTTAAACCCGGAGCGACGATGGCCGCGGCCTCTCAGGAGCTTGATAATTTCAACGCGCAGCTCGCCGCGACTTTTCCGGATACTCATCGCAACCGGATTATTTCTTTAGTGCCGCTGACCAGTGAACTGGCCGGTGCGCATAAGACCGAGTTGCTTCTCTTGTTGGCAGCCGTGGGGATTGTGTTGCTCATTGCGTGCACGAACGTGGCCAATCTTATGTTGGTGCGAGGCAGTGTAAACGCCAAGGAAACAGCGCTGCGCGTCGCACTGGGAGCGAGCCGTAAAGACATCATCCTGCAATTCTTTTCGGAAAGCGCCACTCTCGCTGTTCTGGGCTGCGCTGCCGGATTCGGATTCGCGTTCGCAGGTACTCGTTTGCTGGTCACCGTCCTGCAGGTGCAGCGCGGCGGCGCCGGCGTGACCAATCTCTTGTCCGCTCCCGCGCTGACCATTTTGAACTTTAATGGATTGGCTTTTCTAGTGGCCGCCGGCGTGTTGGTGCTCACGGTTTTCCTGGTTGGGATGGCCCCCGCCCTGGGACTTTCCGGCGTCAATTCTATGTCGTCACTGCAGGAGACAAAGAGGGTCTCTACGGGCGTGAGTACGGTAAAGTTACGCAGTGCCTTCCTTGTAGGGCAGGTGGCTCTCTCGCTGGTCCTGGCGGTGGGTGCGGGTTTGTTCGCCCGCAGCCTTTCCAACTTGCTCAACGTTAGTCCCGGATTTCGGGTCGAGCACCTTCTCACTTACCAATTCACGCTTCCGGCGGCAAAATATCCCAATGATGCCGTGCGTGCACGTTTTTATCACAAGCTTCTGGACCAGATTCAGACTCTTCCCGGCGTCGAGTCCGTAGCTGCCATAGGCGGATTGCCGCTCACAAACTGGATCGTAATGAATTCCTTTGTTCCTGAAGGCGTTTCCATCTCTTCGCCCGCGGACGCTCCTATTGGAAATTATCGCGCTGTAAGCCCTGATTATTTTGCAACCATGGGAATTCGCATCTTGAGCGGCCAGACATTTTCCGGACGGGATGACGCGAATGCTCCCAAAGAGACTATTGTGAATGAGGCTCTGGCACGGCGCTACTGGCCCAATACGGACCCGGTGGGTCGTCACATGAAAGTGGGAACAGACCCTGCAAGCCCGTGGTATACGATTACCGGAGTGGTGGGCAACGTCCACCAATCGGCGCTCGACCAGGATTCCGGGGCGGAATTCTATGTTTCCTACCTTGAGAGCCCGGCGCGGTCAATGGGCATCGCGGTACGCACTCAAGTGGATCCTGTCACCATGCTTCCAGAGATTCAGAATACGGTGCAATCCGTCGATCCCGACCAGCCTATTGCCCACATAGCAACTATGACAGAGTTGGTCCAGGACGCGGCACGGCCTCAGCGCGCGCGTTTTATGCTCCTGGGAACAGTGACTGCCCTGGCCTTATTGATTGCGGCCGTAGGCCTGTTTGCGCTTGTGTCCTATCTGGTCTCTCAGCGAAGCAACGAGTTGGGGGTTCGTATGGCTCTGGGTGCGCCGCGGACACGGATCTTCTGGCTGGTTGTGGGCCAGGGGCTCCGCTTCACGCTCATTGGAGTAGGCATTGGAGCTGTTCTTGCCGTGGCATTTGCGCGTTCCATGGCAGCCCTGCTTTTTGGCATATCCGTCTTTGATCCTGCGGCATTTGCCGCCGCGGTGGCGCTGCTGCTTTTTACGGCCGTAGTTGCTTGTGCGCTCCCTGCTTTGCATGCTGCCCGCCTTGATCCGATGCATGCTTTGCGCCATGAATGAAACATTCATTGGTACATGCTTCTTTGGCGAAAAGTTACCTGCTTGTTTGGCGGCAAAAATAGGCAGCTGCCACATTTCTATGTAGATAAAACGTAACTTGGACGTTCTTGCCTGCTAAAGTAAGAGTATTAGAGTGTTGATCTCCGGATTGGAGAACACACTTTGTGCTCGAATTGGCAGATGGTCTCGAAAAGAACCAGATCCTGGCCGCTTTGAAGGAAGAGGAACGTGCTTATCTCTCTCCTCACGTCAAGAGAATGCGCTTGCATGCGCGACAAATGCTCATGCAGCCGGAAACAGGAGAGCGGTACGTCTATTTTCCGACGAAAGGCATTGCCTCCACCATGGTCATCATGCGTGATGGGACTGGTCTGGAAATCATGCTCACCGGAAGCGAAGGATGCGTGGAACTCGAGGCAGCATTGGGGGTCCGCACACTTGCTACTCAGACGATTGTTCACATAGCGGGAAGCGCCCTCCGCGTTCCTGCTTCCATCATCAATAAGGCGCTGTTCGCCGACAATCGCTTCAGCCGCGTGCTCCAGGGTTACGCACAGCAAAGATTCATGCAGGTAGCGCAACTGGCGGCCTGCAACCGTTTTCATGCGGCGGAACAGCGTTTGGCCCGCTGGTTATTGACAATGCAAGACCGGATTAATTCCGACGTATTTCCTATTACGCATGAAATTCTAGGGCAGGCACTCGGCACAAAAAGATCGACAATGTCAGAAATAGCCAACAGTATGCAACGAGATCGCATGATCAGTTACACTCACGGCCTCATTCGCATCCGGGATCGGAAGTTGCTGGAAAAGACGGCTTGTGAGTGTTATTTTCAAATAAGAGATTATTCCCGATAAGGGATCATTTTTGCGGGACATCGCAAGGTTTTCTATCGTACGTGCAAAGTTCAATTGTCCGCCAGGGGACAAATCCGCCAGGGGAAAATGTTATATCTTCAGAAAGATGCTTAAACGTTTCGTATGGCAGGCCGTTCTATTTCATAAGTTTCAATATTAGTATGGCCTAACCTCCAACAAAATTTGAATTTCAAACAAGGCTGTCCCTGGATCCCCTGAGACGTTGCAATGCGACATTTTTGCGATTTTTGTAAATGTGAAACTGATTTCATACCTATCTACCAGGCAGTGCGCATCGCTAGTGTCAGCCGGTCGACAATCTATTATTGGATGGAAAAACAATGGATTCATTGGCGTTCATTGCCAAGCAACCGGCGGGTAATCTGTCGCGAATCGCTGTCATCGCCAATGACATATATTCCTGCTCGCAAGGGGGCTTAGTGTCCTTTGGACCTTTGGATATAAAGTCTCCAATGGTATGCGACAACACTCAAGGATGTATGTTGACTCTCTCGATGAGTGGCAGATAGAGTAGCTTCTCGTGCCATGTTTTCTGCGAAGAAGGGGCAGAAGAAGGTTCAATTGGCGGCAGCCTGCCAAATAGAGCGCTTCATTAGGCAACTCCAGAGCCTATACGCTGCTATGAATGAACATAGCTCATAAAAATATCCTAGTTTTAAATAGCTAACAACCTTACTTCTATATCAAACGCGAAGGGAGAACTATGCCCAGAAATGCAGCTGACTCTTGTGACTTAATTGTAATTGGAGGAGGGCCGGGAGGTTCGGCGCTGGCTACTTTTGTGGCAATGCACGGCAATCGGGTAGTGTTGCTGGAAAAAGAAGAGTTTCCACGTTATCAGATTGGCGAATCTCTTTTGCCCTCCACTGTCCACAGCATCTGCAGTTTGCTTGGAATTTCCGAAGAGATAAAAAATGCCAATTTTTGGCTGAAGCCCGGTGCTACATTCCGTTGGGGTAAGAACCCGGACCTATGGAGCTTTCGTTTTAAACTTCCTCAAACCCCTGAGGCGCTGGGTTACTCCTATCAAGTAGAACGCTCGAAATTTGATGCAATTCTCCTGAATAACGCCAGACGAAAAGGCGTGGAGGTAAGAATGCGCCAAACCTGCACGGAGATAATCAAGGAGGATGGCCGGGCCGTAGGTGTCGTCTACCAGGATGAAAACGGGAATGAGGGCCGCTTGAATGCCCGTTACGTGGCCGACGCATCCGGAAACACGACCAGAATTTCCCGGGCCGTGGGCGAGAGGATCTACTCCGATTTCTTCCGCAACGTGGCGGTATTCGGCTATTTCGAAAATGCCAAGCGGCTGCCGGCGCCGAACCAGGGCAACTCTTTGCACGTCGCGTTTAAAGATGGCTGGTTCTGGTACATACCTCTTTCGGAAACTTTAACCAGCGTGGGCGCAGTTGTGGCTCGCGACTCGCTCGAAGCTGACACCTTCGCCCAGGGAACCGAGTCCGCTTACGATGGTTTTATCGACGCGTGTCCGATCATTAAAGACCATGTCTCCACCGGCACCAGAATCCGCGAGGGCCGCTATGGACAGGTGCGGATCCGCAAGGATTATTCTTATGCCAACACGCGGTTCTGGAGCCCGGGCATGGTGCTGGTTGGTGACGCTGCCTGTTTCGTTGATCCCATTTTCTCCTCCGGCGTTCATCTGGCGACCTATTCAGGATTATTGGCCGCCCGGTCCATCAATTCCTGCCTGGACAAAAAGTTTTCCGAGGAAAGATGCTTTGAGGAGTTTGAGCGGCGTTATCGACGGGAATTCAATCATTTCTATCAATTCAATATCGCCTTTTACGACATGAATAGGGACGAGGACTCCTATTACTGGCATGCCAGAAGCGTGCTCAACACTGAGGAACGGGCTAATGACGCGTTCGTTACATTAGTTTCCGGTTCTGCCGCCGAACAATTTTTCGACCAGCGGATCGGCATTGGCCAGGTGCTGCAGAAACACTCTGAAGGAGAAAAAGACCCCATCACCGCGGCGAACTTTGACAAATCGAAACTTGATCTGATCAAGGTGGCCGAAGGTTTGGCGGAAGGGCGGTTTGAAATTGACAGGCTTGCCGGCCTGCGTCCACAGGTTGAGCAAAAACCTGTTTTTGAAGCCGGACTTCTGGCATCGGCTGACGGGCTCTCATGGGAGGAAGCTCCAATCATGGTTTCAGCCGGCGATTGAGTCCATTGCCTCAAGCAAATGAACGCTGCTCACACCGCCCTTTCAAGCATCTGCATGATTCAGGACGATCGCAGCCTGGCTTTCTGATTGCGGCGTTGGCGTTACTTCGTCTGCCAAACCGCTTCGTCAATCATAGAGAAGAGGAATCATTTTGCTTTCCACCAGGAAACGCGCATTGCTCGTCAAGCTGCTGAATAAGCAATCTTCAGGCATGCATCAGGGGCTGCCGCCGCTGCGACGCAGAGACCGGAACACCGATCTGCCGCTCTCCTTTTCTCAAGAACGGCTATGGTTCCTGGAGCAGCTTGCACCGGATGCGGCAGCTTACAACGTCGGTGTCTCCCTGCGGCTCATCGGCCACTTGAATGTGCAAGGGTTGGAGCAAGCCTTGTACGAAGTGATCGCACGCCACGAGGCATTGCGGACCCGCTTCATATCGGAACATGAAGGCCCGCGGCAAATCATCGATCCACCGCGCCCGATACAAATCACGGTGGATGATTTAAGCGACCTGCCATCCCAGCGGCGTGACGAAGAACTGCGTGCTGAGATTCATCGTGAGGCGACCACTGCCGTTGATCTTTCTACCGGCCCGCTGCTGCGCTGCCGATTGCTGAAAGTCCGGCCAGGAGAGCACGTGCTGCTTTTTTCCGTGCACCATATCGTTTTTGATGGCTGGTCGTCAGGCATTCTGGTTTCAGAACTGGCGCGTGCGTATCGGCGCGCGAACGGGGCGGCTGGAGAAGATCCGCCGCAACTTGAGGTTCAATACGCAGACTTCGCCCTGTGGCAAAGGGCTTGGCTGTCGGGTCAGAGGCTTGAATTGTGCCTTGATTACTGGCGCCGGCAATTGTCCGACCTGCCGGTCCTGACTTTTCCTACTGATCACGAACGGCCGCCTGTACCCAGCTACCGTGGGGCCGCCGAGCCTGTGCATTTTTCCAGTGCAAATTATAAGAAGCTTGAGCAACTGGCAAGCACCCAGAGCAATACGCCGTTTATGGTGCTGCTTACGGCTTTCATGGTCCTACTGCATCGCTATTGCAATCAGGAGCAAATTGTCATTGGGACTCCGGTCGCGAACCGCATTCGTCCTGAAATCGAGCCTCTGATAGGTTTTTTCGTCAACACGCTGGTGATGCGCGCCGATTTCTCCAGCGATCCTGACTTTTTAACTGCACTCGCGCGCGTCCGCGAGGTGTGCCTTGAGGCCTATGCGCACCAGGAAATGCCTTTGGAAAAGCTGGTGGACGAGCTTAAGCCTGAACGCGATCCCAGCCGCAATCCTCTTTTCCAGATCACGTTCACGTGGCATAACGAAGCTACGGAACTGCCGGAACTCCCGGGGTTAAAGATGGAGCCGCTTCCGGCGTACAGCGGTACTTGTAAATTTGATTTTTCGCTGTTGCTCTCACCGCGGCGTGATGGTTCCCTTGCGGGCATGCTGGAATATGCGACCGACCTGTTTGAAGCAGGCACTATCCAGCGCCTGATGCGGCATTACCAGCAATTGCTGGAAGACGTTATTCTCCATCCGGAGCTTCCGGTGAGCCGGCTTTTCCTGCTGAGTTCCGCGGAACGGGAGCAGTTGCTGTTTGACTGGGGGCGCCGGCAGGGCAGCTATCCTCTTCAGAGCGTGTGTGAACTGTTTGAGCAGCAGGCAGAACGGACGCCGGAGCTGCCTGCAATCACTTTTCAGGAACGGCGACTCAGCTATCGGGAGCTGAATGAAAGGGCCAATCAACTGGGCTGCTATCTCCGCTCTTGCGGCATAGAGGCGGAAACGCGCGTGGGCATTTACATGGAGCGCGGCATCGAGAGCGTGGTGGCGGTGTCCGCCATTCTTAAAGCGGGTGGCACGTACGTGCCTCTTGACTGCTCATATCCTGCGGAGAGACTACTGTTCCTGCTCGAAGATGGCGCTGTACCCGTGGTGCTGACGACTCAATCTCTGCGTGACAGCCTGCCCGTAAGCTGGGCGCGCGTCATTGAAGTGGACAGGGAGCAGGAGGAGATAGCGCAGCAACCACGCGAGAATTTGAAGCTGAGTATTGATCCGCTCCAGACCGCATATCTGACGTATACATCAGGATCAACCGGGATTCCTAAAGGAATCGAAGTTCCGCATCGGGGCATTATCAGGCTGGTGTGCGATCCGGGATATGCCGTCTTCAGCCAGGGCGATCGAATAGCTCAGGTGGCAAACTCATCCTTTGATGCGTATACGTTCGAAATCTGGGGCCCCTTGCTGAACGGGGGCACCGTGGTCGTTATCGGAAGGGACACAATCCTTTCTCCGAAGGACCTGGCAGCTGCCGTCAGGGAACTAAGAATCAGCAAAGCGTTCCTGACGGTCTCCTTGTTCAACCTGATAGCGGCGGACGTGCCGGATGCATTTAGCGGCTTTGATGATCTTCTGGTCGGCGGAGAGGCGCTGCATCCGCACTGGATACGAAGAGTCCTGGAGCATGGCCCGCCCAGACGTCTGCTGAATGCTTATGGGCCTACGGAGAACACTACGTACAGCGCTTGCCACGTGATCCAAACCGTAAGTGAGCACGCCACAAGCGTTCCTATTGGCCGGCCCATAGGAAATAGCTGCGCCTGGGTGCTGGATCGTGAACTTGAACCGGTGCCGCCCGGCGTAACGGGAGAGCTATACGTGTCTGGATCTGGCTTGGCGCGCGGCTATTGGAACAGGCCGCAACTGACGGCAGAACGCTTCGTTCCCAATCCGTTTGAAGGCCCGGGAGAGCGCATGTACAGGACCGGAGACCTGGCGTGCTGGAATCCTGAAGGTATTTTGAAATTCCTGGGACGCAATGACCAGCAGGTAAAGATTCGTGGATTTCGCATCGAGCTGGGGGAAATTGAGTTTGCCCTCACCGAACGTCCGTCGGTCCGGCAGGCTGCTGTTGTGGTGCGGGAAGAGCAACCCGGAGAAAAACAGCTGGTTGCCTACGTAGCGGCAGAAGCGGGCGAAGATGAATTGCGGGAAGCGTTGCGCCGGCGTCTTCCCGAATACATGATTCCTTCGAAATTTATTTTTCTGGATGCTTTGCCGTTGACGCCCAACGGCAAACTTGACCGGCAAGCGCTCCCCGCCGGCAGGCAACAGCCCACGCTTGAAGTCGACTTGGTTTCGCCCTCGCAACAGTTGCTGGCAAACGTTTGGAAGGAAGTGTTGGCCAGGGAAGCGATATCAGTGAACGACAGCTTCTTCGAACTTGGCGGACATTCGCTCATGGCCACACAAGTTGTGGCACGTGCTCGCGCCATCTTTGGAGTTGAGGTCGATCTAAGGCTCATCTTCCAGTTTCCGGTTTTGCGAGACCTCGCTCAGGCCATCGATGATCTAAGGCGTTCAGCGCCCGCTGACCGCACACCTGCGATTATGCCAGTCGGACGTGAAACGCCGCTGCCAGCCTCCTTCGCCCAGCAGAGATTGTGGTTTATCGATCAGCTTGAGCCTGGAAGCGCAGCCTATAACGTCCCCGCGGCAATTCGTATTTGCGGTTTTCTGGATGAAGAGGCATTATCACGAGCGCTGGACGAACTGGTGTGCCGGCATGAGGTACTCAGGACGTTCTTTTTCGTGGAAGATAGTCTCGTCAAATGCCAGGCCGAGCCTGTTTCCGCTATCGCCGGATTGCTAGTCAGGGAAGACCTGAGTCATCTTTCCGAAAGAGAGCAATCAGCCGTTGCCCGGCAGATTTTCGAGCAGGAAACTGCCACCGGATTTAATTTGCAGCATGCCCCTTTGCTGCGGGCACGCCTGCTCTGCATGAAGAACGACCATACCGAGCACCTGCTGATTTTTGTGATGCATCACATTGTGAGTGATGGCTGGAGCATCGGCGTTCTCGTCCGTGAGACGGAGTCGCTCTATACGGCATTTAGCGCGGGACAAAAGCCTTCTTTGCCTGATTTACCCATCCAATATGCGGATTTCGCCGTCTGGCAGAGAAATTGGCTGACGGGAGAAGTTCTGGAAAGGCAGATCGGCTATTGGCGGGAGCAACTGGCGGACGTGCCCGTTCTGGATCTTTCCTCGCGAAAATCTCGGCCTGAGATTCTCGGCCATCAAGGATCGTCCATTCCATTGCGGTTCTCACCCGCTCTCACGGCGCAATTGCACGAGCTCTGCAGAACGGAGGGAGTTACCTTGTTCATGCTGCTGCTGGCGGCAGTTCAGATATTGCTTTCGCGCTGGAGCGGCCAGGATGACGTTGCTGTAGGCACCCCAGTGGCCAACCGCACCCGGACGGAAATCAGCGGGCTCATTGGCTTCTTCGTAAATACTCTGGTTTTGCGAGCGGACCTTTCAGACGACCCTTCAGTTCGCGAATTGTTGGCGCGGGTTCGCGATGTCTGTCTTTCCGCTTACGTTCACCAGGACGTGCCGTTCGAACGGCTGGTTGAAGAGCTGCGTCTGGGTCGCGACCTGGGCCGTACTCCGCTATTCCAGGTGATGTTTGCATTGCAGAATGCACCAAAAGAAAAAATTACTCTAGGTCATGCCACCAGATGTGAGATGGTGACGCAAGAAGCCGCCACCGCCAAATATGAACTGGATTTTTCTTTCCACGAGGTGGACGACCATCTTCAGGGAGTCGTGGTTTTCAACACCAGCCTGTTTGATGCAGATACGGTAAAAGCGATGGTCGAAGGCTATCAATGCCTGCTTGAGTCCATGGTCGTGTACGCGGAGAGGCGCGTTTCCCAATTGTCGGTGGTCCCAGCCGTTGAGTTACAGCGAATGCAGGAATGGCAAGGCAGTACGGCGGCCTTTCCGCATGACCGTTGTATGCATGAATTGGTCATGGCACAAGCTCTCCTCACACCAGACCGAGTTGCTCTTCGCCGGGGGAATCGCCAGCTCACTTATTCGGAATTGATAGAGGCCGCAAGGAAACTGGCGCTGCATCTTCAACGTGCGGGAATAGGCGCCGAAACTCGTGTGGCGCTCTGCCTGGAGCGCGAGGTTGAGATGGTAGTAAGCATGCTAGCCATCCTTATTGCCGGCGGCGCGTACGTTCCCCTGGACCCCGCGCACCCATCGCGCCGCATCCACTTCATACTGGAAGATTCAAAGGCGGAAGTGCTGCTGACACAGGCATCGCTGCGCGAACGTTTTTTTGAATATCAGAAGAAAACGATCGTTCTCGATGAGCAGTGGGAGGAAATCCAGAAGCTTCAGGGATCGCCTTCAGTCCCGAGTCTGCAGCCAGAAAATCTGGCGTACGTAATCTATACATCGGGTTCCACCGGACAGCCAAAGGGGGTCGCCATTCAACATTCCAGCGTGGTTGCCATGCTGGCATGGGCGCAGCGGGCTTTCTCCGCTGAGGAATTGCAATGCGTGCTGGCTTCTACGTCGATCTGTTTTGATTTGTCGGTGTTTGAAATCTTTGTGCCCCTTACCATGGGTGGAGAAGTGGTTGTGGCGCAGAATCTGCTTGAACTTCCGCAACTCTCTGCTTCCGCGCCTACGTTACTCAACACCGTGCCTTCAGCGGCAGCGGAACTGCTGCGCATGAAGAAGGTGCCGGCTTCCGCCCGTGTAATGAATCTGGCGGGAGAGCCGCTCCCGGCTGCGCTGGTTGAGCAGATCTATGACTTGGGCACGATCGAAAAAGTCTGCAATCTCTACGGCCCTTCAGAAGACACAACCTATTCGACCTGGGCGTTTGTTGAAAGAGGGTCGGGCGCGCCGCCGATTGGCCGGCCGGTGGATAACACACGCCTCTACGTGTTGGGTCAGGACATGGCGTTCTTATCTGCCGGGAGTGCGGGCGAATTGTACATTGGCGGCGCAGGACTCGCGCGCGGTTATTGGAACCGGCCCGGTCTCACGGGGGAACGGTTCTTGCCAGACCCATTCAGTCTGGAGCCGGGCGCACGGATGTATCGGACAGGAGACCGGGTCCGTTGGAGAAGTGACGGGCAACTGGATTTCCTGGGGCGCGTTGATCTCCAGGTAAAGATACGTGGATTGCGGATTGAGCCCGGCGAGATCGACGCGTGGCTGCATGCCTGGGGCCGGCTGAGAGAAAGCCTTACTATTCCACGAGATACGATCCATGGAAAGCAACTCATCTGCTACGCAGTGCCGGAGCAAGACGCGAGCCTGCCTTCAATGGATGAATTCCGAAACTATCTGCGCGACAAACTCCCCGAATACATGGTGCCGTCTGCGTTCGTGGCGCTGGCGAGGCTGCCGCTTACCAGCAACGGCAAGCTCGACCGCAAGGCCCTGCCAGCCCCAGAGCAATTTACTCCGTATCACCACCAGCAGGCTGAGAACGAACTGGAAAAGGACCTGATCAGGATATGGGAAGAGATTTTGCACAGAAAAGACTTCGGGGTGAACGATAACTTTTTCGATCTCGGTGGGCATTCCTTGCTTCTGGTACGGCTGCGCGAGGAAATCCGGCGGTCGATGCACCAGGAAATTTCCATGATGGAGATGTTCCGTTATCCTACCGTCCGTTCGTTGGCGGTAAAGCTCTCCGGTACACAAACGACCGCACCTGATGCTGGGGCACAAGCCGCTGCAACAAAGAAGTTTGCTGACGGGCGGGACCGGCTATCTCGGCGTATGGCGCGTCTCGCAACAGCCCCAAGGCAGGAGCGTGCGCCATGAAAGAGGCCCAAGCCGGCGCACGTTCCGGGCTTGAAATTGCAGTTATAGGGATGAGCGGGCGGTTTCCACAAGCGCCGAATGTCCAAGCATATTGGGAAAATCTGAAGCAGGGCAAAGAGTGTATCTCTTTTTTTTCTCTCGAAGAGTTGAAGCGCGAAGGAATTGCCGAAGCGGAGGCCCTCGCTGAGAACTATGTGGCTGCGAGTGGCGCCGTACGTCATTCGACGTTTTTTGATGCGGCATTTTTCGGGATGACGCCACGCGAAGCGGAGCTCACGGACCCGCAAAACCGCGTTTTCATTGAATGTGCCTGGGAAGCGTTGGAAGATGCCGGATACGATCCGGCTCTTTTTCCCGGGTCCATAGGAGTATTTGCCGGCAAGAGTATGAGCGAATATCTTCTTTTCGCTCTGGCGCGGGCGCCACAGGTTCTTCAGGGCGTCAACTTGTTTCAGTTCTTTCTCGGCAACGACAAGGATTTTCTGGCTACACAGGTTGCATACAAGCTGGACCTGAGAGGCCCGTGTCTTACAGTGCAAACGGCGTGCTCTACGTCTCTGGCGGCAGTTCACCTGGCATGCCAGAGCTTGCTCAGCGGAGAATCTGACATGGTCCTTGCCGGCGGCGTGTCGCTGCGCTTTCCAGCCAGCCGTGGATATTTTTATGAGCGGAGCGGGATTACGTCTCCAGACGGGCATTGCCGTACTTTTGATGCGCGTGCGCAGGGGACGGTGCCCGGGAGCGGGGCCGGCGTCGTGGTGCTCAGACGTCTGGCAGACGCAATTTCGTCAGGCGACAACGTGCGCGGGGTCATCCAGGGCTCGGCATTAAACAACGACGGATTGCAGAAGCTCGGATATACCGCGCCCAGCATTGCGGGACAGACAGAGGTCATACGCGCTGCCTATGCTGTCTCCGGTGTTGAACCAGCCAGCATAGATTACGTGGAGACGCATGGAACAGGCACGTCGATGGGGGATCCGGTTGAGGTGGCTGCGCTCCGTGAAGTTTTTCAAACGCAACAAAGGGATGCCCCTTGTTTGTTGGGTGCGGTCAAGCCCAACGTCGGCCACCTAGATGCCGCCGCGGGCATTGCCGGCCTGATCAAAACGATACTTTCTCTCGAGTACGGAGAGGTGCCGCCCACTATCAATTTTCAAACTCCCAATCCGGCCCTCTGCCTGGATGACAAGATATTTTCGGTGAACACCAGCTTGCGGTCCTGGAACCCCGATAACCAGCCACGCCGTGCCGCAGTGAGCTCTTTTGGCATGGGCGGAGCAAACGTGCACCTTGTAATCGAGCAGGCGCCAAAGATCACAAGCGCACCATCTTCTCGCAGGTGGCATGTATTGCCGCTTTCGGCCCGCAGTGAAGCCGCGCTTCAAGTCACGGCTGAAAACCTGGAACGTTTTTGGAAAAATGAAGCGGAGTGGTCGCTGCCGGATGCTGCGTTTACTCTGCAAAATGGACGCAAATCATTTCCGTATCGAATGGCGATCTCTGCTGCGGACGTGGAAGAGGCGCGACAGACGCTCGGTGACGCGACGGGGGAGAAACGGTGGCTTCATGCTCCGGAAGCGAACAAGCCCAGCCTGGTGTTTATGTTTCCCGGGCAAGGGACACAGCATGCGGACATGGGCAAGGGGCTTCGCGAGGAGTACAGGTTCTTTCGCGATTCGGTGGATGCATGCTTAACGATTGCCAGTGACCAGACGGGCATTGATCTTCTTGAAATCGTCTATCCTGCACGCGGCGCCGCCTTCGAGCAAGCTCAGGAGAAGCTGCGCAATACCGCAGTGGCGCAACCGGCGTTGTTTGCAATTGAGTACGCACTGGCAAAGCTCTGGATGAGCTGGGGCGTCATGCCGCAGGCCATGATTGGTCACAGCGTCGGGGAATTTGTCGCCGCATGTCTCGCTGGCGTCCTGGAGTTTCAACACGCCGTTGAATTGGTGGCCTGGAGGGGAAGGCTGATGGCAGATGTGCCGCCGGGAGCCATGCTGGCGGTGGCCCTGGCGGAAGACGAAGCCGGCCAATATCTCGACGGAGAAGTTTCTCTTGCGGCGGTAAACGCGCCCCGTTCCGTAGTCCTCTCAGGCTCGCTGCCGGCAATTGGCTGCCTGGAAGAGAAATTCAGAGGAATGGAAATTCCTTGCCGCAGGTTGCAAACCTCCCATGCGTTTCATTCATTCATGATGCATCCAGTGCTTGAGAAATTCCATGAAAGAATCGCGAAGATGCCATTGCGTCCTCCGCAAATCCCATACGTTTCATGTGTTACCGGACGATGGATCACAGCGGGGGAAGCCACGAATCCTGATTACTGGGTCAGGCAGCTTCGCCAACCAGTGCGGTTTTGTGACGGATTGCAATTGGCAGCGCAAGATGCCAATACCCTTTTGCTGGAAGTTGGAATGGGAAATACTTTGAGCGGCATGGCCCGGCAATGCCTGCAAAACCCGCATCATGCCGCGGTCCCAATATTTTCCGGACTGCCTGCTTTAGAGCAGGGACACGAGGAATCTCGCAGCCTGATGGAGACTTTGGGCCGGCTATGGATGCATGGAATCAATCCTCACTGGAAAGAGCTATCTGCCGGGGAATCTCGTTTGCGTATCGCTTTACCTACCTACCCATTCGAAAGAAAAAATTACTCATTGTTTAAGGACCAGACGGCCGCTACCGAGGAGAGAAACGCCGCGGCGGAGAGCCTGCAGGCGAAGGACAAGCGTCGTCCATCGGAATTTCGCTCCAGCACAGCCGTAGACTATCAATCGCCGGTGAATGAAATTGAAACTGGTCTGACTGAAATCTGGCAGGAATTGCTGGGCATCAATCCCATCAGAAGAACGGACAACTTTTTCGAATTGGGCGGTACTTCGCTGGTTGCCTTGGATCTTATAGCCAGGACGCAACGACATTTAGGAAAGAAGTTGTCTTTGAGTGACGTCATCGAGCATCCCACACTCGCCGGCTTGGCCAGCCTGATGCGAAATGGGCAGAGCCATTCAGTCGATCTTCCCCTGATATGCCTTCAAAATGCGGGCGGGAGCCAGCCTGTTTTCCTGGTGCATCCGGTGGGCGGGGCCGTGTTCTGCTACCAGCAGTTGGCGCAATATTTAGGGCCACATCAACCTGTGTATGCGTTTCAAGCGCGAAGCGTAACCGATGTTGCCGGACTACCACGTTCTCTTGAAGAGATGGCCAGTGATTACGTGCATAGTCTGTGTGTTGTCTCGCCCCCTCCTTATCTTCTGGGCGGATGGTCTTTGGGCGGCGTGGTTGCTTTTGCAATGGCGCGTCAGCTTCAACAGATGGGTCGTACAGTTGACTTGCTGGTGCTGATGGATTCACATCCTTGCCTGCAGAAGCAACTTCTTGAATGTGACATTGACACAGACAAAACCACTGCGTTGCTTCTACAGTCGTTGCAGGGAGCGAACGGGGCGCGGCTCGATTTGCCGCCTTTGCTCGCCAGGATGGTTCGCGATTACAGAGGGCGAATGCCAGCCGCGGAGGTTGACGCAAATTATCTTCGTCGGCTCGTGAGGACCTACGCGCTCAACGTTCAGTTGCTCAGGGACCACGTTCCGCTTGCCTATGCTGGAAACGTCAACCTTTTTCGCGCGACAGAACAACCTGAGGGAGCAGAGCATGATTTGGGATGGGGACGGCTGGTATCCGGGAAGCTAAACCTTGTGACGCTGCCAGGCGACCATCATTCAATCATGCAAGGCGAGAGCGCAATTCGCATGGCGAATTGTATCCGTGAGCAGATTAAGTCACTCACACCTTCTGCATGTGAACAGCATGTCCAACTCTAAAAAAAAGTTCTTTGTACTTTACCTGACGACAATAGGGCTGCCGCTGCTTGGCCTGATTGTCATTTTCAGGCACGGCAACAAGCTGGTTGCGTCGATCGCCATTGCCAACAGTTGGAAAATGGTCCCTGGTTCGGGAAGCGGTCCGCAGATGTTCAGTTCCGGCCTTCTGGTTCTGCAATTGGCGGTGATCCTGGCCGCTTGCGCGTTTATGGGCCTCATTTTTCGCCGGCTACACCAGCCCCGCGTGATAGGTGAGATGATTGCCGGGATCTTCTTGGGACCATCGTTTTTAGGATGGGTGGCGCCCTCGCTTTCCTCTCATTTATTCCCCCCAGCCAGCCTTGGATCGTTGAATGCGCTGAGCCAGCTTGGACTCGTTCTATTTATGTTCCTTGTGGGCCTGGAACTCAATCTGAAAGAGTTAAAAACCCAAAAAGGTGTCGCCGTATTTACCAGCCATGTAAGTATCACAATGCCGTTGGTACTGGGAGCATTGCTGGCGCTTTATCTTTATCCCCGGCTCTCCAGCAGTTCGATCTCCTTCACCAGATTTGGACTATTTATGGGTGCGGCCATGAGCATTACCGCGTTTCCGGTGCTCGCCCGCATTTTAGCCGAGAGGAGATTACTGCAAAGTCCGATAGCAACCGCGGCGATTACCTGCGCAGCAGTGGATGACGTTACCGGCTGGTGCATCGTCGCCTACATTATCTTTCTTGCGCGGTCCACAGGATCCACCATTGCGGTATGGCTTACGGTAGCTGGCACGCTCATTTTTGCGGTGCTCATGATTTATGCAGTTCGACCCCTCTTGCGCCGTTTCCAGTTTTTTATTCATGCCGGGAACGAACCAGGTGGAGACTCCATGCTGCTGATTCTCATCTTTGTCTTACTGGCGGCTTTTTGCAGCGAATGGCTGGGGGTCCATCTGCTCTTTGGCGCATTCCTGCTGGGCGCTGTCATGCCGAAAGAGCAGGCATTCGTTCGCTCGATTACAGAACAGCTTGGGCCCGTAGTGAAGACTTTATTATTACCGCTTTTTTTTGCTTTCACGGGGCTGCGTACCAACATTTCATTGATCAGTGGAACGCAGATGTGGTTTTACTGCATTCTCATTCTCTTCGTCGCTATTGCCGGCAAATTTGGCGGTTCAACGTTTGCCGCCTGGTGCATGGGGATGCCGCTCAGAGAAGCGGCCGCTCTCGGCATGCTAATGAATACCAGGGGACTGATGGAACTGGTCATTCTCAATATCGGGCTGGACATCGGCATCATTTCTCCGGCTTTATTTTCCATGATGGTGATCATGGCCCTTTTCACTACGCTGATGGCCACACCGCTCCTCGACCTTATTTATTACAGGAAGCTGGACTCACTTCCGCGTCTGCAGTCTCTTGCAGGCCAGACCAATGACTCAGCGGCTTAAGTTTAAGCTTCCGGGGTTGACATTCTGTTTACGTCAGTGCGTGTCTTTGGCTACGATGCGGAGTTCACTCGTATATGCGCGTCCGTTAGAATCGCGCAGCCATAGCTGGTTCGGGCCAGGCAGCATTTCCGTCACGGTGATTGGCTCATCAACGCGATGGCTGGCAAGCATCCGGCGGACCATCTTACAGAAGATTTCAACATACACAGGGCTGTCAAAATCGAGATAAAAAGGTTTTACCTCGACTGGCACGCGTACAAATACGAAGCGCGGCAGGCCGCGCTCCTGCATCCAGAGGCGGGTTTCCAGGAAGCGCCGATGGTCTTCTTCGAAGGTGACGAACTGTAATTCGCTCGCGGAGAAGGACCACGATTCACGCGTGATGACCAGGCGGTCGACTGTGATTCGCGGCACGTGCCGGCGGGGGCTGACGATCCTCATCATTTCTACGGCAATTCCGGAAAGAATTTCTCCGATGAACTCAATCAGATCAAAACTAACGCTTCCATCCCGCTTTTCGACAGCGAGGCCGGCCCCGTTTTTCCTGAGGACCAAAGAACCTATGGGCAACGCATAAGAGCGGGGAGCGTTCGCAATAGAATCCCGCGCGATCTCAAGATAGTAGTCATGAGGCGATACCACGGCCATCGCGGTGCGGTTTGTAATTCGCGGCCATTGCCGGGGCGGCACCGGCAACACGTGAGGCTCGGGAAAGTCCGTTGCCAGCGCCTGCAACAACTCCTCTGGAGATGGATGCTGTGAAAGAGCGAAGGAGAATCTCTGCGTGTTGGTGGTAATGTGCACTTCGCCCAGGACGAACGTATACTCCCCGCGGCGAATTGCTTCCTCGTCTGATGCAGCAATCATGACGTCAGGGCTGTGATAACGCGCCAGCCGCCACCCCGGGCGAGGAGCGGCAAATAATTTGCGGACCAGGGGCATAAGATCATCCGAGGAATAATCAACCCGGCGTGTTTCCGGCGAGAAGTTCAGGATCTGCTCCCAGCGGCTTTGAAATTCTGATATGACCTGATTAAAGGGCCGCCGGCTTGGATCAAAGACAAGCAACTCTATCCTGGACCAGAGCTCAATTAACTCCACCTGGCGGCCGCCGTTTGCTGTGACCAATTCATCGTAGATTCTTTCAAATTCGCTGCGATATAGTTCAGCGCTCCTGTAACTGAACCAACGAGCGCTTTCCAGCAGAAGGGACAAAGGAGTTCCAAGCGAGGATACGATCTCAGCCCCAAACCCTATTGCGACGTCACGGCGGCAATCCTGATAGATTAGCGTTCGCGCCGCATACATAGAACCTGCGGACTTCGTGGGCGCTCTGCCGGTTAACCTGCTGAAAGTCTCGTCCAGCGCCTGGAGAGCGTCATTTAAGCAGGCGGCATTGCCAAAAGCCTGCGCGACGGCCCGGCGTGACTTATCCAACTGGTCGAGAGCGTCCAATAAAGGCCGCCTCAGTTCATTGTCCTCAATGTCGTCAAGAAGCTGGCGGAGATGCTGCTCAGGATGCAGGCACAACGGAATTTCGAATCTCCAGGAGACGATTCCTCTCGCGGCAAAGATTTCAAGCAGCTTGCAGACCTGTTGTTCAGTGATGGCGGCTACGCCTGTCATCATGAGGGAGCGTGCTATCTCCCGCGGCGTGAGTTCGCCGTTGCAGTTCCTGAGGATGGCCAGATGAGCTTTGGGTAGAGTGGATGAAAGACTTCCTCCTGAATAGAGCCTATTGCCTTCAATGTGAAAGAAGGGCAGCAGGCGAGGCCTCATCCAAGGACGAAGAGCATGGTTTTCGGCAAATTTGTCCGCCAGTGCTTCAATACACCAGTTTTCGAAAAATATGGACGAATGTGCAATCAGCCCCGGCCCCGTTTGCACGTCGATCATTTGCGGTTTGGTTGAGAACTTTGCCCAGCCCACCGGCCCGAAAAAACCGATGGTGTCATTTTTGAGGCAATATCTCTGGAGATAGCTGGCAATCAATTCTTCATTTTGCCGCTCTTTGAATCCACGTTTGGGTCGAAGAAATGAATTCGTGACGCGCCGGATCGCATCGCGGTTTTGTAACATCACAGCCTGCTGAAATTGTGGATCGTTGGCAGCTTCCCGCAAGTTCAGGGAAACGTTCAAAACCCCTTTCTCAAATTCTTCTACGAATTTTGCCTAGGACTCCTTGGCGCCGGAATGCAGGCTTTCAAGGCATTGTTTGATCTGCTGGAGCGGCCCTTCCGCAAATTCCGGGATACGGCCTTTATGCAGTTGTTTTAAGGAGCGAGAAAGTTGTTTGCGGCGTTCGCCGTCGGTTGCGATATTCATTTCCGCGCGGAATGCATTCAGGGCATTTTCCGTTTCGGTTTCAATGGCCCTGTTTACGGCAAACAATTCATCCGCCAGCCTGGCAGCATCCGTAGCGGCGAGCCGGTCCATTAGATCCGAGGGGAATCCTGATCCGCGAAGGCATATCCAGCGCCAAAGCATCCATTCTGTGCCCGGTATTTCGACGAGATGTCCGGATGAAGGTTGCTTGGATAAGTTTTTTGTATCAGCCCAGTCGCAGGCAAGGTTTTTATTGGTTCGCACAGTTCGATCATTGTTCATTGCCTTTGGATATCTGTAAAGAAATACCCCGATGGAACCGTCCTAAGATGTCTCAGCATATACAACCCGCTCCAAAGTATGTGAAGCATTGAATAGTTTTGCGCTCATAATCCCTCATAGAGTTGCACACGTCAGGGCCCTGGATGGGCCATGCTGAGCGTTCAAAGTTCTATTACCGCGTTATCGAGACACTTCCCGCGTTTTGCCAAACAGGAGGATACGTGAATTTCAAGCTGAAGAATGCTCCGGAAACGCTCCAGCAGGAAACATGCAACACGCTGGTTGACGTCTTGCGCATGCGCGCATACGAGACCCCGGACCACGTGGCGTATACCTTTCTGCATGAAGGGGTGGGCGCCAGCACTGACGTTACGTTTGCAGAGTTGGACGAAAGAGCACGTGCGATCGCGGCCCCTCTGCAGGAACGCTCCATGGAAGGCGAAAGGGCCCTGATACTCCTTCCTTCCGGTCTGGACTACGTTGCCGCATTTTTTGGGTGCCTTTATGCAGGAGTCATTGCCGTCCCAGGGTTTCCACCCCGATTTGGGCGGCTTCGGCAAAGAGATTCATGGTTTCATCGGGTGGCCCAGGATGCGCAGCCGCGCCTGATCTTTGCGTTGCCTGAGACGGCCCGGCGAATGGAGAACAGCACCGACTTCGAGGCCCTCTCCTTCGCCTGGATTGACCCACGGCCGGTCGACCTCGCCCAGGCCGGTGAATGGCGTCCTTCTTCCATAACCTCAAAGACCATAGCATTTCTGCAATACACTTCCGGTTCCACGTCCAATCCGAGAGGGGTGATCCTGAGCCATGGAAACCTCTTGCATAACCAGAAAGTGATCGAATTGGCATGCGGTCATGATGAAACCTCCACGGTAGTAAGCTGGCTTCCTCTGCATCACGATATGGGCTTGATCGGAACGGTAATACATCCGGCTTACGTCGGCGCACGTTCCGTACTGATGCCTGCAACCAGGTTTTTACAGGAACCTGTGATCTGGTTGCAGGCCATAACGCGCTATCGTGGACGCAGCAGCAGCGCGCCTAATTTTGCCTATGATCTGTGCAGCCGGAAAATTGGAGCGGAGCAGAAGGCTTCCCTGGACTTGACTAGCTGGAAAGTTGCAATCAACGGGGCTGAGCCCGTTCGGCCGGAAACAATGGAGCGCTTTGAGGCCGCGTTCAGGGAGTGTGGTTTTTCCGCGCGAACTTTCTTTCCGAGTTATGGCTTGGCGGAGTCGACGTTGATGGTCACCGGCGCGCGCAACTCTGATCTGCCGCTGGTCAGGGAGTTTTCGGCTGCGTTTCTTGAGCAGGGACTGATTTGCGAGGAACCAGGCGATCAGGCCGGGCACTCGCTGGCCGGATGTGGCCATTCCCTTTTAGAGCAGGAAGTCAGAATCGTGGATCCTGAAACGCTGAAACCCGCAGGGAAGCAGGAAGTCGGCGAAATCTGGGTGGGAGGGCCGAGCGTCGCTCAGGGCTATTGGAACCATCCACAAGAAAGCGAAGCAATTTTTCGCGCACGCATTGCTGGTGAAGAAGGAGCATTTCTGCGCACGGGCGATTTAGGTTTCCTGATGGAACGCCAGTTGTTCGTCACTGGACGGCGCAAGGACCTGATCATAATTCGCGGCCGCAATCTTTATCCGCAGGACCTGGAACTCACGATTCAATTGAGCCATCCCAGCATACGGCCTGATTCTGTGGCGGTCTTTACGTCGGGTGCAGAAAATCAGGAAGCCGTCGTGGCCGTTGCTGAGGTGGACCGCAGGCCGGGTATCTCATGGGAAGAAGCCATAAGCGCGATACGCGAAGCAGTACTGCTGGAGCATGGGATTCCAATTCAGACGGTAGTGCTGATCAGGAGCGGGACAATTCCTAAAACCACCAGCGGCAAGATCAGGCGCTCAGCGTGCCGCGACCGTCTTGGCGCCGGAGAACTGCAAGTATTGGCCCAGAGCCACGTGTCCGTCACGGAAGAAGCCAATCCCGGCCTGGGCCAGCATATCACCCGCGACGCGATCCTGAGAACCGAACCCGCTTTGCGCTACGATCTGGTGCATGCTCATCTCCGGATGCATTTGCAGAGTCTGCTGAAGCTCTCCTCGGAGGACCTGAAAACGGATCGACCCTTGATCAGTCTGGGTCTAGATTCATTAGCTGCCGCGCAACTCGCGGCTTCTCTGGACAAAGCACTGGGAGTGGTCCTGGATCCGGCAGGCCTGCTTCAGGACACCAGCCTGAATGCTTTGACGGCGATAGTCGTGGATTCGTTCAACGAAAAGATAAAACTTGTAGTCAGGCGCCCGGCCGCAGATTTGCGGGAAGTCCCGCTTTCCTATGGGCAGCACGGTTTGTGGGTTTTGCACCAGGTTGCACCGAAGTCCACGGCATATGTCCTAGCCAATGCGGCAAGAATCAAAGCCGGACTGAATCTCGGCTACTTGCGCGATGCGTTCCGCGAAACTATGGCCCGCCACCAGATGCTGCGCGCGACATTTTCCCTTGCAGGCGAAGGGCCTGTGGCGCACATCCAGGAATCCGCTCAGCTGGTTTTGGAGAATCATTTTCAACACCGCGATCTCTCCGCGTCAGAGGCGACGGATGCAAGTCAGCATTTAAATGAAGAAGCACAGCGGCCATTCGCACTCGACCGAGAGCCGCCTGTCCGGCTAACCGTCTTTTCTTTATCCAACGGAGAGCACCTGCTGCTCCTGAGCCTGCACCACATCGTTGCCGACCTGGTTTCCATTACGATCATCGTTGAGGAGTTGAACGCCCTTTACGCTTCCAAGCTGCAGGGGCGTCCAGCCTTGTTGCAGGAAACAGGGGCAGAGTATGCGGATTTCGTCCAATGGGAGAGAGAGCTGGTCGAAAGTCCGAAAGGCCAGAATTCATTCGATTACTGGCAGGGGCAATTAGGAGGAGAGCTGCCGGTTCTGGAACTCCCAGCAGACCGCCCACGCCCGCTGGCATCGTCGTTCAGGGGGGCTTCCGAGCGCTTTCATGTCGCTGCTGCCGTCTCTCAAGAACTCAGGAAGATTGCGCGAGCGGAGCAAGCCACGCTCTTTATGGTGGTACTCGCTGCATTTCAGGCATTCTTGCACCGCATCTGCGGCCAGGACGCGCTTCAAGTGGGAGCGCCTGTGAACAGCCGCCCGGGAAACGAATTCGCAAGAATTGTGGGTTATTGCGTGAACACGGTTGTTTTGCGCTCTGTTTACGACGGGACGCTCAGGTTCGCGTCGCATCTTGCTGGGACCAGACGCACGGTTCTGGAAGCTTTTGCTCATCAGGATTACCCTTTCCCTCTTCTGGTGGAGAAGCTTCACCCGCAGCGCAACGCCGCCATTGCTCCGATTTTCCAGACAATGTTTGCCTGGCAAAAGCTGGAAGGAGAGCAGGGCAATGCGCTGGCATCCGCCTCAGTGGGAGCAGGAGCGGCCAGCTTTCAATTGGCTGGATTGAAAGCTTGGCAAGAGCCAGTTGAAAACACGGGCTCCCAGTTCGATCTTACTTTGATGATGGCCGAAGAAACCGATGGGATGCCGGGTGTCTTTAAATACAGCACCGATCTGTTCGATGCCGGCACCATACGTCGTCTGACAAAACAGTTTTCAGTTTTCCTGGAAGAAATTGTCCATTGCCCAGAAAGGCCACTTGCGAGCTTGCCGATGCTGTCTGGCGCCGAGCGGGCGGAGTTGCTGGCGCAATGGACTCTTGGCACCTCTCGCCAGGCCCATACTCTCCTATGCCCGCATCAACTTTTTGAAGAACAGGCTGCGCGCAATCCTGAGACGCCGGCGCTGATCATAAGTGACAAGCAGCTCACTTATGCTCAATTAAATGCTCAAGCCAACCAGTTTGCGCGCTACATGCGCAATCTCGGAATTGGTCTTGAATCTCGCGTGGCCATATGTTTGGACCGCTGTGCGGAGATGGTCATTGCCATACTGGGTATCTGGAAAGCCGGAGGCGCCTACGTTCCACTCGATCCGCGCGATCCCAGGGACCGACTGGCGGCCTTGGCAGAAGGCGCGGCGGTTGACGTGATGATCGTCCATGAAAAGTTGCTGGGCCAACTCCCGGACCAATTGCCGCCATTGGTCCTGCTCGATCTTGATATGGAACTGATCGGATTAGAAGATGATTCAAACCTTAACCTTCCGGTGCCGCTGGATACTCTGGCTTACGTCATCCATACCTCGGGTTCAACTGGTTCACCAAAAGGAGTGATGATCCAGCACCGGTCCGTGGCGAATCTGGTGGAAGGCTTGCGCTCGATCTATGAAAATTGGCAGCAGAGAAGGCTGGTTGTTGGACTCAATGCTCCGTTGGTATTCGATTCTTCAGTCAAGCAACTACTTACGCTGACGATGGGGCACACTCTCTGCGTGGTTCCAGAGGACGTGCGGCGCAACGGTAAGGCATTGCTGGCATACGCTAAAGAAATGGGAATTGAGGTGCTTGATTGCACGCCTACCATGGCCCAGATTCTGCTTGAAGCGGGATTGCTCGATCCTTCCAATGAAATAAGCCTGCTGCTGGGAGGGGAAGCGGTGCCGGCGCAGATGTGGCGGGAACTTGCCGCAGGCAGCGCCGCACCTTGCTTTAATCTTTATGGTCCGACGGAATGCACGGTAGACTCCACGGCATGCGCATTGCATTCGAGAGCACTGCCTGCAATCGGACAAGCCCTGGCCGGAACGAACGTCTATCTCCTTGATCAGATCATGGAACCTGCACCCACCGGAGCGGTGGGGGAAATCTATATTGGGGGCTTGAGTGTTGGGCGGGGATATCTTAACAATCCTGAGGCGACGGCAGAACGATTCTTGCCCGATCCTTTCAAGGGTGCGGGGGCGCGAATGTATCGGAGCGGCGACCGCGCACGCTATTCCGGCGATGGAATGCTGGAATTCATCGGCCGTGCTGACCGTCAGGTAAAGGTAAGAGGATTCAGAATTGAGCTTGGTGAAATGGAATCCGTGCTTTGTCAACATCCCGGCGTTCGTGAGAGCGCCGTTGTGCTGCACACCGATCCGGCCGGCGTCAAACGGTTGATCGGCTATGTGGTTGCGGCGGAACAGCACGGTTCCGACCACTATCGCCAATTTGTGGCGAAAAGACTCCCGGAACACATGGTGCCAGCCCTGGTGCTGAATATACCTGGAATTCCGATAAACGCGAATGGCAAGCGCGATCATACGGCGCTGCCGTTGCCCGAGTTTGGAGAGAGGGAACAGGCGGACGATTATGCGCCGCCACGGTCGGACGTGGAGAAGTACCTGATCACCTTGTGGGTGTCGATGCTGCGCACTTCTCCAATCGGCATCAACGATAACTTCTTCTCACTCGGCGGGGACTCTATTCAGGCCACCAGAATGGTGGCCCAAGTCCAGGCCGATTTTACCACCAGTATTCCGCTGCTGGCATTGTTCTTCCAGGAACCCACGGTCGCAGCGCTTTCCAGAACGCTGGCACACGTATCAAGACAATCTCCGGTGCCTTCCTGATCAAGTGAACGCTCGAAATTTAGCTTCAGGCTGGTCTAAGGATGGCGAAAGCCGGCGTTTCAACCCGAAGTTCCACTTCCAGATCTGGTACACGGGCGGATAAACCACCAGTTCCAGGAGGAAGGAGGTAAGGATTCCGCCGATTATCGGCGCCGCGATCCGTTTCATGACGTCCGATCCTGCGCCGGTAGCCCACATGATAGGAAGCAGTCCCAGGAAGGCCGCGGCCACGGTCATGAACTTGGGCCGCAGGCGTTTAACGGCTCCCTGGAGAATGGCCTCCTGCAAATCGGCCAGGTTTCGCAGACGGCCTTCCCGCCTGGCCTGTTCGTATGCCAGGTCGAGGTAGAGCAGCATGAAAACGCCGGTTTCCGCATCTATGCCCAGCAACGCGATCAGACCCACCCACACTGCGATGCTCATGTTGTAGCCGAGAAGATACAGGAACCAGATAGCGCCGATGGCGGAGAAGGGCACGGCCAGAACAACAACGAAGGTCTTGGTCAGCGAACGGGTATTCATGTAAAGCAGTAGAAAGATCAGTAGCAGGGTGAGCGGCACCACCAACTTGAGGCGCTCCCTGACCCGTTGCATGGCTTCATGCTGGCCGCTCCAGGAAAAGGCATAGCCCACCGGCAGCTTCAACTTCTCCCGCAGCAAATGCTGCGCTTCTTCGACGTAGCCACTGGGGTCTCGTCCCGCGATGTCCACATACACGTAACCGGTCAGTAAACCGTTTTCGTTGCGCATCATCGAGGGGCCGCTCGCGGCGCTGATTCTGGCCAGTTGCGCCAGGGGAATCTGCCTCTGCCCTCCGGGAGCGGAGACCAGCACGCGGCCTAGCGCGCTCACGTCGGCACGAAAATCGCGCATATAGCGGACGTTTACCGGATACCGTTCCCGGCCTTGAACGGCTGTAGTGACGTTTTCACCCCCGATGGCGTTCTGAACCACCTGTTGCCCGTCGTCAACGCTGATCCCATATCGGGCCAGTTGCTCGCGGTCCCAGTCGAAGTCCAGGAAGTAGCCGCCGCTGGCTCGCTCCGCGAAAACACTGCGTGTCCCCTTTATCGGGCCCAGCAAGGATTCCACCTGGATACCGATCTTTTCGATTTGGGAGACATCGGCGCCCGAGATCTTGAGCCCAACAGGGGTGCGCATTCCTGTGGTTAGCATGTCGGTCCGACCCTTCACCGGCATGGTCCAGGCGTTGGCTAGACCTGGAACCTTCAGCGCTTCGTTCATCTGGCTGATGAGCTCATCCTGGGAAATGTGGTCGGGGGTGATGTGCCGCAAGATGCTTCTGGCCCACTGTGGCGCCCACGAGGAATACCACGTATCCACCTGCCGCCACTGTGCCATGGGCTTCAGTATGATCACGGTCTCCAGCATGGAGAGCGGAGCCGGATCGGTTGAAGTCTCAGCCCGGCCTGCCTTGCCGAGCACGCGATCCACCTCGGGGAACTGCTTAATAATGCGGTCGGTAACCTGGAGCAGCTTTTGCGCCTCAGTGAGGGAAATGCCAGGCGCGGTCGAAGGCATATAAAGGATAGAGCCTTCGTCCAGGGGCGGCATAAACTCCGAGCCCAGCTTATAAAAAACGGGCACGGTGATGGCCACCAGCACCAAGGCTGCTGCGATGACAGCCCAGTTCCAGCGCAAAGCCCACGCCGCCACGGGTTGATACAGACGAACCAAAGGGCGGCTGATCGGGTGTTTTTCTTCGGCATGAATGGTGCCAACCACCAGGGCATTGGTAACCCGGCACAGCCAACGCGGCTGGAAGCTGAAGGGGTCGCGCCGCGTGAACAGCATTCGCAACGCGGGACCTAGGGTAATCGCCAGGATGGCGGCAATGACCATGGCCAGGCTCTTGGTGTAAGCCAGCGGCCGGAAGAGGCGGCCTTCCTGGGCCTCCAAAGTCAGCACGGGTAGAAAGGAGACCGCGATCACGAGAAGAGCAAAGAAACTGGGGCCGGCCACTTGCTTCAACGCGCCCAGTACCACGTCCTGGTAGTCCTCCTTGCGGTCTGTGCGCTCCCACTCTTCCAGCTTCTTGTGCGTTTGTTCTACGACGACGATGGAGGCGTCTACCAGCGCCCCGATGGCGATGGCGATGCCCCCCAGCGACATGATGTTGGCCGTCATCCCCATCATGCGGAAGGGTATAAATGAGAGCAAGACCGCGATGGGAATGGTGACCAGCGGGACTATGGCACTGGGCCCGTGCCACAGAAACAGAAGGATCACCAGCGCAACAATGAAGAGCACCTCGATGAGGGTGGACTTCAGGTTGGAGATGGAGCGGCGGACCAGGTCGGAGCGATCATAAATGGGGACCACTTGCGCGCCCGCCGGCAAGCCGGGCTCAATCTCATGGAGCTTGGCTTTGACACGATCGATCACTTGCAAAGCGTTCTCGCCCTGCCGCATGATCACAATGCCGGAGACAACTTCGCCGTTGCCGTCCAGGTCGGATACACCTCGGCGCAGATCGGGGCCCAATACCACCTGTCCGACGTCCTTGACGCGGATGGGCGTGCCGTTTTCATTAGCCAGAAGAACAATGTTCTCGAAATCCCGCACGGACTTGGCATAGCCGCGTCCTCGCACCATGTACTCGGTACCGCCAAACTCCAGCAGGCGGCCACCCACGTCGCTGTTGCCGTCGCGCACCGCCTCCACCACGCGGTTGACGGAAATCCCGTAAGCTTGCAGACGTGTGGGATCCAGATTGACCTGGTATTGCTGTCCAAAGCCCCCCAGCGGCGCCACTTCAGCCACGCCCGGCACCGACTTCAGGTAATAGCGCAAGTACCAGTCCTGATAGGAGCGCAATTCCGCCAAGCTGTGCCGGCCAGAGGGATCGACCAGCGCGTATTGGAAGATCCAGCCAAGCCCGGTGGCGTCAGGCCCAAGCTCCGTCTTTACCCCCTGCGGCAAATTGGACAGCACGCCCGACAAATATTCCAGCGTGCGCGAGCGGGCCCAGTAAATGTCCGTGCCGTCCTCGAAAATCACGTAGACATAGGAGTAGCCGAAATCGGAGAAGCCCCGCACTGCCTTGACGTGCGGCGCACCCAGCATGGCGCTAACGATGGGATAGGTCACCTGGTCTTCGACGATATCGGGGCTGCGATCCCAGCGCGAATACACGATCACCTGGGTGTCACTCAAATCAGGGATGGCGTCCAGCGCCGCATGCTTCATGGACCACCAACCCGCCAAGCAGGCGGCCGCCACCGCGGCGAAGATCAGGAACTTATTCTTGACTGAGAAATCAATGATCCGATTAACCACGATGTCCCCCGAGATCGGGGGGCTTACGAGCCCCGGTTGCGGACGAGGGCGGACCTCCGGTCTCAATTCGCGGGGTATCTCGCCGGTGCCCTCCGGTTGCCGTCTTCGCGTTGCGGGCGGGTTGTTCGGGATCGGTGGCCGGCGCGTACATGGCCGCCGCTTCTTTCAAGCGGCTCTCTGAGTTGATAAGAAAGTTGCCCGAAACCACAATTCGCTCTCCGGGCTCCAATCCCTTGACGATCTCCACACGATCGTCGAAGCGGCGTCCCGTTTCCACCAGACGGGATGCGAACAATCCCTCGCCTCGTTCCACGAAGATCATCTTCTTCAATCCGGAATCGATAACCGCGCTCGTGGGAACCACGATGGCCCGGGAAAAGGCGACTGGCAGCTCCACGTCCACAAACATGTCGGGCCGGAGAACGTAGCCAGGGTTGTCTACCTCAAGCCGCACCTTCAAGGTTCGTGTAGCCGCGTCAAACTGCGGCAACACATCGCTGACCCGGCCAGGAAGGGTCTTTCCCTGGTTGGGGAGCGATACACGGACATGCGTCCCAGGGTGAAGATATTGGGCCTCATTCTCGAAAACGTCTGCCAGGATCCAGACCCGGCGCAGATCGGCGATGCGATACCACTCCGTGTCCCGCTCGAATTTCTGGCCCGGCGAAACATTGCGGGCAAGCACGAAGCCATCGACGGGGGACACGATCTTGATGTTCTCCGGGAACTGGCGCGTGCGCTTGATCTCCTCCATCTGGAGAAGGGACATCCCCAGGTTCTGCAGTTGCTGGGTGCGCTGCTGGATGTTCGCGTTTGCGGAGGGGAGAGACTGGCCTTCCACCGAGCCCTCCGCAGCACTTTTCTTGAAACGGTCTTCAGCGCCGAGGTTGAGGATGTACGTCTGAATTGTCATAGCAGCCATCGGTGAGGAAAACGTGGCAAGCGTCTGGTCCTTTTTGACCAGGCTACCTGTCGTGGCCGCCGAGACGTCCTGAATGAAACCATCGATTCCCGCGTTGAGCTTGTAGATACTTACTTCGTCGGGAGCGACCCGGCCGAACAGGCGAACCTTGTATGTGCCTGAGGATTCCTCAACTGGACTTATCCGCACGCCGAAAAGCTGCTGCTTCGCGGGATCAATCCGGACCGCTTCCGGAGACAGCGATGATGGACGGTTCCCAGCATCCGCGGTCGCCAGTAAGCCACCGGCATAGACAGGTTCCAGTTGCATTCCGCAATCGGGCGCAATGCCGGGCTTGTCGGACTTGTACGCCGGGTGCATGGGGTCAACGTAATAGAGGGGCTTCGGCGCGCCGGCGTGAGTGTTGGCCGATGTCTTGTGCTGGTTGTACCAGGAACCGGCGAGGAACGTTCCGGCGGCAAATAAGAACAGCAGCAACACGTATAGGATTTTTTTCACAGCAGCCCTCCCGGGACGGTTCAAAGGCAGCTAAGACGAGAGCCCATCAAGTCCTTTCGGCCTTATGCATCTCTCCCGTCGATATTGTTTGAATCAGGTACCCCGGCAGCGAATGCCGGAGTACCTGAGAAACTACCTGACTGGCTTTGAGGCTTCAGTGATATAAATCACTCATCCTCAAGGCAAGATCGACCAACCAAACATCATGTTGTGGTCCTCGTGCGCCAGGTTGTGGCAGTGAGCCACATAGTTACCCGCAAACGTCCTGAAGCGGCGGAAGAAGGTCACAGACTCAGCTGGATCGAGTGCGACCACGTCCTCCTTGCCGGTGTCATCCGGGTGAGGGTTGGTGCTGCCGACGCGCGAAAGCACCGTATGCTCTTCCTGGTGCATGTGCATCGGATGCACCCAGCCACCGCCTCCGTTCGCGGTAGTCCACACCTCGCCAGCGCCGCTGCGGCTCGGGAGAGCCAGCGGAGTGGTGGGGTTGAACTCCAGGCCGTTGATGATCCATTGGGTTTCCCCGCCGGCCGTACCGCTACGCTCCAATGTGAACGTCCGCTGTGGCAGCGAAGTCTGGTTCTTGGGCAGGGTCGGCATGTTGCGCAGGTTCTTGGGAACCACACTCACGTCCGTCTCCGGCGGAGCGCCACCGATGACAATCTTCATGATCGGCACCTTGTAAGTCGGAATGATTCCCGGAGCATTGAAGTTCGGTTTGCGTCCGTCGGGCATCTCCAGGACGTTCACCAGGTAGAGCACGTCCCCGGGTGAAGTCGGGGTCCCGTCCAGATACTTGGTGAAGTCGACGACGACTTCCTTCCGTTTTGCCGGCCAGATCTGGAAGGAATCGCGCGTAATCGGCTTAGGCAGCAGTCCGCCTTCGGCGGCGATCTGAGTGAACTGATGGCACTGCTGGGCATCCGGGATCTGGTACTGCCCCTGAGTGCCGGGGGCTGCGGTGGGCGTGCCGCGCATGAGCATAAGTTCATAGATACGTGACACAGAGGCGCCCAGGAAACGGAAGCGATACTTCCGGCGGTACACGTTGAGCACCGGGAAAGCCGTTCCGTTCACCGTGAAGATGTCTCCCACAAAGCCATGGTTGGGGAAGTGGCGGAAATAGAGCTGGCCCCACCACTCGGGATGGAGTTCGCCCAGGCCGTTGTGAAAGTCCTGATGCTGCGTGACGCCATCATCGAGGCAGCAATCGTACAGTGCCATGGGGATGTCGTAATCGACATTGAAGGTCTGCCCCGTCGGGTCGGCCGGGTCAATCCGCTTGCGGCCGGGCAGTCCGAGGCCGGTCTTCTGGGTCTCGTCGCCTGGATCCAGGATCGGGTCGTAAATGGGATAGAGACCGACCATGCCTTTGTAAACGTTGGCGCCGGTGTGGTGCATGCGGTGGTCGTGAAACCAGAGGAAGGACTGCTTCTCTGCTTCGTCGTTGCCTGCCGGATAGTTGAGATAGAGGTTGTCCGTCCACTGCTCCGGTATGTACCCGCCTTTATTGTCCGTGAGGTGGTGAGGTTGGCCATCGCTCTCCGGCGCTGTGTGGCCATTGTGCAGGTGGGTAAGGAATGCCCAGTCCGGCGCCCCGAAGTCCTGGCGGTCACGACACAGGGGGTTCATGTCCAGGTCGTTCTCGAAGCGAACCAGGTTGGGCTGCCCGTACATGGCGTTGATTCTGGGACCGGGGAAAGTTCCGTTGAAGCCATAAATCGTGCTGGCGGGCAGCAACTGCGGACCGGGGATCCCGGTTGGAGGGACCACGGGCAGGCCGCCGTTGGTAATCGGCTGTACCTGTGAACTGGTGAAGGAATGCGTTCCTACCTGCACCCGGATGTGATAAAGCTTCGGGTTCGGCAGCGGGAAGCCAGGTACTCTGATGCCATTGGTGGTCCCTGATACTCCGCTCCCGTCCGTCCAGAGCTGGTGTGTTCCTGCGTCAGGGACTGCGGGGCCGGGTACGCCCGCTGTGCGACCACGAGCGCCCAGTGCATCCTGCCGGCCACGGAGCGGACTTGGCGGAAGAACGACGTTGCCCCCAAACGCCGACGTCCGCACCCTCCACGCATCGGGAGCGTTTGGTGTCAGCGTCCCATCAGGCTGCCGATACCCGGGCAGCATCGCCCCCGGAATGGGCAGCGGATCAGTGAACGGGCTCAGGATGAATGGACTGGTAGGAAAGACTTCGATCGGTGTGAGGCCTGTGACGATGTCGATGTCGTGCGGCGTCTGATCTATGAAGCCTGCACATTGTTGGGCCCACGCACGCCCAGGGACGAGCATGCCCGCCCCGCACAGCATACTCAACTTGATCAATTCTCTCCGGCTTAGTTTGGTAATGTCTAGTTTGCTCATCGCGTCTCTCCTCCGCCTTTTAATCATTTGTAATTTTTTAAGTTCACATCACTGATAAAAAATGGGTTCAGCCCTTCTTTCTTCACAAAGCTAATGGGTTCAAATTCAGGAAACGTTGCACGGGCGTTGTTGAGCCGCTCGCGCCCACCGCGGGGATCTCCACCGTGTTGTCTGTGCCCACTGGACTGTCTCCGTTGGGAACGAACAACTGAGGGTGGTCAAATGGCGCCTGCTGCAATCGCACACGGTCATCCGTAAGCGCGAGCAGGAAAGCCACCAGACTCTTTTGCTGGTCCGCACTCAACTGCATAGGCACTATGGCGGGAGCTTTCGTCGCGTTGATGGTGCGACCGAAGTCTCCGCCGCTGTCATAGAAATCCAATACCTGTGCCAGCGTGGCTTTGCCCCCGTTGTGGAAGTAGGGACCATTGAATTCCACGTTGCGCAGGCCGGGGACCTTGAAGCTGCCAGCCACAGCGGTGGCTTCCGTAGCCAGCAATGGACCCGAGAGCAGCGGGAATCCGGACGCGTTCAGCACCGTATTCGGAAATGTGGCGTTGCCGACTCCAGCACAACCGAGCCCGTTTCCGGGAATCCTGAAGAGGCTTGGCGTGGTTGACTGAAAGAACTGGGTCCAGGACCAGGGACCGAAAATGTCCGTGGCGCCAAGGCCGGGATCGTCCGCCGTTGGGCGCACGCCGAGGTTGTACCAGCCGGTGTCGTACGTAGCCACGGCCAAGGTGATCGGCGGAGAAATCGGCGTCGCGATCCCGCCCGGATATGGAGTAATCAGGTCGGTCACGTTCACCGTGTAGGTGCTGGAATCGAAGGTGATGGTATCCGTCGGAGGCACCGGAGACAGCGCGCCTGGCGGATTCCAATCCAATTTCATGAACATGCGCTCCATCCGGAGATCGAAGCCCGCGTTCTTGAGCGCCACATCGCCGGCTTCAACGCCGGGCCCCGTCAGGTTCCGCACGGAGGCGCTGGTGGTTTCAGCCCCCGTGTGACAGCCGATACATCCCACCCCGAAACCGGTTGGAACCGGAAACGATGGAGGCGGCGACACCGGCCGTTCAAAGAGAGCAAGACCGTTGAGGATATCGGCACGCGTGACGCTGATGCTGTCAGCGGCCAGCCGGTTTACCGCCTGGTCCAGTAGCGAAGGATTATCCGAGAGAAGCACCGGCATTCCGGTGACGGGATCGAATAGGGTTGGACTGAACACTCGAGTCAGCAGATATTGGTCCATGGGGCTGTTGTCCGCCACCAAGGTCCCTTCATAAAGCATGACGGAAAGTCCCCAGAAGAGGGCGAAGTTGTCTTCCATCATGTTGTAGGTGCCCACGGGCATTTTCCTGCTGTAGTTCCACCACTTCGGCTGGAAAGCTTTCTGGATCAGCGCCGTGTAGGTCGTGGTCAGACCCTTGCCGGTGCTCACATCGGCCAGGCTGCCCAGCACGCTATCGTTGGGGTCAACCTTCTGGAGTCCGAGCGGCTTGAGCAGGAGCAGCTTGTGGCCGAGATCAGGGAAGGTGCGCCCGTTAGCGGACATCTCAACGGCGCTCAGCGCCGGCCCCACCGCCTGCGATGCGGGACTCGCGTTGGGAATATGGATATCGATCTGTACGGGAGAGCCGGCACTGCCCAGCACCCAGACATGGGCGCTGCTGTCCCGATTCCCGAACGGATTGACGCCGTTGAATTCCGGCTGGGCGCGGCCGTTCCAGAATTGGCGGTGATTGAAAATCGCGTTGATAGTGGAGGGCGCGTTTTTGCCGGTGACTTGCCGCACGTTCACGCCACTCACGCTGAAGACCGGATCGGCGACCGATGAGGTCAACTCTGCCCCGGATTTGCTGAAGCCCGCGAAATTCATCTTGCGGACGCCCTGTGACCCGATGATATTGTCAACGTCCTTGGTTGGAAGAACGGTGAGCGGAAAATCATTTTGGACCAGCGTGTAGTTCGGCCCGTAACCAAAGCCGTCCCAGCCGCCGTTGGCGCCGGGATTCATCTGGTTGTGGTCTCGTCCATCCTGGCCGGCCTTGAAGTGGCAAGTGGCGCACGCTGTCTTGTTGTCGCTGCCGGCCTGCATCTCCCAGAACAGGGCTTTGCCCAACTGGATGGCAGCGGCCTGATTGGCAATGTAATCGGTGAGGTCGCCTCTCACGACGCCGGCCGGGCCATTCGGAAGAATCGGATTGGCCACAGTCTTGAGCGATTGCAGAAGCAAGCCCGGGAGAACCGGCGCAACCGCTACCGGACCAAAACCTGTGGGGCAGCTGTAAGTTTGCGTCTGCGCCAGCGAGGTTTCAGGCGACAGCAACATAAGTGTCAGGGCCACGGCTAGAATGACGCGAAACGTCTTTCCTGATCTTGTGAATCGCGACGTGCCGAACAAGCGCGTCACTAGGAAACCGAGGGAAATGAATCTGGGAGCTTGGCATCTTGAGTCTTTCATTTGCAGCCTCCTCCGCCTTTCGCGGCATTTTCAAAATTCGGTTTCAAGTCCAGGTGCGGTCGAAGAGCAGGTTTGCTCTTCGACCGCCTGGGGTTGTCTTACTACCGGATGCGGGTGACTACGGAAGATGCCACGCCACCTTTCGATGACAGAGCACTGACGGACACCACACCGCACGGGGTTCGGTATTGGCCACCGAGATTGCAGGCCGGCGCCGGAGCTCCTACCACGTCGATGATGTAGAGGCCGCCCGCACCGCCGGTGAAAAGGTTTCCGACACCTCCGTTGTTCGGGTTGGGGTCATACATCCAGAAGCCTGTTGCCGGGTTCAGCACACAGGGTGCAGCCGCGGTTTCGCACCGATAAGGCTGCAGGAAGATTTGGATGGTTGGATCGATCGTATTGTCCGTGACGTTAACGATCAACCGCTGCTTGTTGGTCCGGTACTCCGCCGCCGTGATGCTGAAAACGTCGGTGACGGTCACTATGGTGTTGATCGGCGCTGAAACCACGCCGCCAGAGTTGATGGCCGATATAGTCAGCGTCACCGAATTGGGCGTGGCCGGGGCATTGAAGGATACGGTCGCGCTGGTTGGCCCCGAAGGAGTCACACACAGATTCCCTTGGACTACACCCAAGGCGCAGCCGCCGGATGGGAATTGCAAAGTTCCAGCCGGGACCTGCGTCACGGTGAAGAGAAGCGGTGTGAGCGCCGGCACATTGGGATCAGAGCCTGTGATCAGGATGCTGACATCCGAAGAACTCACGGGCACTGAAATGTTCGCTACGGGATTGGCCACTGGGGGCAGGACCGCGGGGGCCGGATTGATGGTCACCGTGGTGAGTGCCGACGTGGAAATGCCAATCGTATTGGTCGCGGTGACGGTCACCGTGATGGGCGCGGGCGCGAGCACGCCTGCCGGCGCCGTATAGCTCACGGTGGCGCTGGTTGGCCCAGTAGGAGTAATCACCAGGCCGAGCAGAGCGGGCGCTCCGGCTTGGCTGATCGTCCAGGCAAGCGGCGTCGCCGGCGGCACATTGGGATCAGAGCCGGTGACGTTGAAGGTGCCTCCCGTTCCGGAAATCACTGACTGATTGGGGATGGGATTCACGGTCGGTGCCGACGCGGCGGCGACGGTCACGGTCGTGGTCGAGCTCGAAGCCCCGCCGCAATTAGTGGCCGTGAGCGTCAGGCTGAACGTGGTCGAGACAGCCACCTGAGGCGCCGTCCAGTTAGTCACAGGCAGAACAACACTCGAGAATGTTCCACCTGTCGCTGTCCAGGCAAAGGCAATGGGCTGTGTTCCGATGGCGCCACCGATGATTGGGATAGTCTGCCCGGAGTTAGCTGCGTATGGGCCTCCGGTGTTGGCGACTGCCGCTGCGCAGGTTATGACTGGAACGACGTTGCTGGGCCAGGGATTGAGCTGCCCCACCAGCGTACCCGCCGATGAGCTATATCCGCCCTGAGCCAGGAAGGGGATGGTGTTGAAGTTGTTCTCCGGGAACGGGGTGCCGGGAATGTTCTCTGGGAAGATGTACTCCAGAATAGGAGCGTGATACTGGCCATAGACGATTCCATTGGCAGACCTGGGAGACGCACCAGTAATGGGAGCGGTAAATGCGCTCTGGATGACCGCTCGCACTTCGCGCGGCGGTGGCAGGAAAGTGTCCGCAGCATTCATCACGCAGTTCCTGACAGTGGCAACTTGCCCGAACGGCAGGCACGGCGGACGGAAGCGCCAGCGGCCTCTTACCGCACCCAGGCCATTCTCCGGGCCCGGATCAACGCCGATGGTGCCAAAATCACGGTCCGTGGTCGTTCCGGTGATCGGGTTGAAATCGATCCCGTAGAGGTGGATGACCCTCTGGTTCGCCGCAGTCGGATCAGCGTCAGTGGTCATGCCTTCAAAGCGGCTCCGTGTGGTCGCTTCGCCCGCGCCCACAACCGTCAAACCTCCAGTGCCGATGATGGTCACTTCGGTCGCAACGTAAGCTGGGTTGGTGCCGGGGAATGTATAGATGGCAGTGTTGTTGCTAATCGTGTGGGCAGAGATGTAAGTCGCAGCCCTTCCAGCCGCCGGCCAGGGCCCCGCTGTGGGGCCGCCACCGGGACAGCCCGTCATGGCGCAATCCTGCACCAGCGTTCCTGCGAAGGTTACGATGTCGCCGACTTCGAAGGGCGCTTGGATGGTTGGATCAGGCGCGCCGCCTCCCGGAGGAAGCATTGTGAAGTAGGTGCACGGGACGCCAGGCGTGGTTGGTGAGAAGCACGCTAGCGGGCCCCCCACCAGAGGCCTCTGCGTTTTAGGACACCGCGCATCGTCGGGGTTGCCGGCAATGTTCGGATCGGCCACGACACGCGGCATGCACATGGGAAAGCCGGTGGCGGAAGCGATGGTGGGATTGTCCTGGTCCACCTGGAACCGCGCATCCGGCGTTTGTCCCCGGCTGTAACGTCCGGTGCCCAGCGCGACATCTCCGGCAGTGGTAATGATCGGGTCGTTCATTTGCACTCGCGCGCCGCTGGCGCAATTGCCCATCACGCCGCCCACGCGCATTTCGCCATTCGCGTAATTGATGCAGTTGATGTGTCCCATGCCCGAGTTCAGGGCATGCTGGGAAATGTAGATAAGCCCGGCAATGTACACGTCAGCGCCACCCGCGCCGCCCAGCACGCGGTTGCCGATCACGTGCGCTTCATAGGTGGTCAGGGGGGCCGGAACGTCGTCTAGAGCCATGCCCGTAGCCACCCCGGTGTAGGGCGCCGGCGCAAAAGCAAAAAGTTCCTGCCACGTGAGGGCATTGGCGGGCAGAATCACAATGGTTTCCGAAGGCACGGTGATCAAGTGGCCGTTCACGGCGATGAAGCCGCCCTGGTGCGCGCCTGAACCGTTGCCGCTGCCGGGTCCGCCCAGAGTGGCTGACTCAATAAAACCGGTGATGTCAAACTGTGACGATGGGGGTACCGGCAATTGGCCCCATGCGCTGGCCGAAATGGCCAATAGACAGAGCAACAGCGCGATTGCAATGCGGCTTGTCCGGAAGATATTTGTAAAACTCATGATGGCTTCTCCTGATCGAACAGTTTTCCTGCTGGGGCCCAATTCCCCCGACTCCAGTCCGGGCGCCGACATCGAACGCTTCGGGCCCAGGGGAGCGGAAATGATCTGTTCTCAAGTCCTGGCGTCAGCATGGGACTTTGGTAACGTGGAGAATTTTGCTCTGCTAAGCAAATCGCGACAATCAGGTGAGTTTGGTAATTCTCATGCGGAGAAATCCCCACGAGGCCACAATTGGATTGTGAGCTTGGTGTTAAATAGGTTGGTTATGAGCGGCGCTGCAATGTGAAACCACACTCTGCGTGTGAGCTAGCTCACAGTAATGTCGGCTCTGAGCGGGCGATAGGTTACAAAGCAAACTCCTGAATCGCTTTCTCAATCTGCTCCTGTCCTGAACACGAACTTTACATTTTTCAGATTGAGATTACGGACAGAGAATTTGTGGAGTGGTTACGACTGTATGATGCCTTTGCGGACGGCATAACGGACCAGTCCCGCCGTGTCATGGATGTCCAGTTTGTCCATCATGTTTGAGCGATGGGACTCCGCGGTTTTCACGCTGATGCCCAGCAATGCCGCAATTTCCTTGGTGGTCTTGCCCTCGGCCACCAGTTGCAGCACCTGGCGTTCGCGATCGCTGATCGGTTTCTCGGGAAGGTCATCTTTCTGGAGAAACGCCTGCACGATGGTGCGGGAGATGGTCTGGGTCAGGAACATTTCGCCCCGGCATACCGCGCGAAGTGCCTGGACCAGCTCACCCGAGGCCTTTGTCTTGAGCACGTATCCGGTTACGCCGGCGCGCAGGCTTTCCAGGATCAGGTGATCTTCTGTGTGCATGGTAAGCAGGATGACTTTTATTCGTGAATTGGTCTTGATAATTTCGCGCGCGGCGTCAACCCCGTTTAACAGCGGCATTGCCAGATCAAGGATCGCAACTTCAGGGCGATGGACCTCACACAATTTCATCGCCTCACGCCCGTCCGGCGCTTCCGCCACCACCTCAAACCCTTCTCGTTCTAGAAGAACACGCAGCCCTTGACGGACCATCTCGTGGTCGTCAGCCAGCATTACGCGAACTGCCATCTGCACACCTCATCTGAGCCCGGAATCCAGGGAGCCGTGAAGGGGGCGGAGCGGCTCCAAATCCTCTTGCGACAGTCTCTGGATACACGAAAACCGGCCGCAAGGGACCTATACTTTTTGGAGCTTACACCGAAGCCCGGCGTCCGTTCATTAAAAACTTTTTAGCAGTACAAGCCTGCGATTGAAGAAATGATTTTTCCCGAACCGCGCTGCCTTCGATTCACGGTCTTTGTGGCGGGCAAACGTCCCTCCGCTTAGCCGCAAGCAACACGTGTTCCATCAATTCGCAATCCAACGCGACCTGTTGCCGAATAAACATCTCAACAAGAGCTTTGTCTCTGAATTTTTTCAATTGGATTAAATAACTCTAATGGCCTATTGCTTCGGTTTCAGCAGACGTTCATTGGCAAAGCGAGCGATGCATCCGCAGTAACTTTCCGGATGCGCTTATTTGGAAGATTAAGATCTCTAATCTTGAGCTAATCACTCTTTAATACTTGCTGGTTAGAAATGAATACAAAGGTGTACTCTGGAAGCAGTGTTTTAGCTTCGGAATGCCCCGGGTTGCGTAAGTCAAGATATTCAAGCGACTGTCCATCCTCTCAATAGTCGCCACTTACATGTTGCTAAAACACCCCCTTGGAGGAGGCTCCTGCATGGGCCGGACTCAGAGCGCCACTTGGCCCTTGGCGTCGCGATTGGTTTTGGCGGTTCTGCTTGTCGGCGTGATCGGTACCGTGATTTCCTGGCGCCTGGTCACGTTCAATGAGCGCGCTCACATTCAAAGAATGACCCGGCTCGCTGCTTCCGCTGTGGCGGCCGACATGAGCGCGGACGTGGAAGCCTGGACCCTGGCACAGGTGCGCCTGGCCAAGATGTGGGAATTTGGCGAACCCAGCTACGAACAATGGACGGCTTTTGCCAATCTCTACCTTGATCATCATCCCGGCTGCCTCGCCATTGAATGGCTTGATCCCAAGTATGAGGAGCGCTGGATTTCCCGGGTTCAGGGAGAGAAGGTGCCGCTGGCAGGGAATGGCGTGCGTGAGTCCGTGCTCCAGCGTGCCCAGTTATCAAGGCAGCCGGCGCTGTCAAACCTACTTACATCGCCTACCGGTCAGAAGCAATGGCTTACGGTGGTGCCCATTTATCAAAAAGAACGGTTCCGGGGATTCGTCCTGGGCTTTTTTGACACCCAAAGATCGTTCAATAACATGTTCACGGACATGAACGGGCTGGGTTTTTCGATCAAGGTCGAGGAAAACGGTGTGGAGGCATTCCGCCTGGAGGGCAGCACCCCGGAAAACGAGCATGACTGGGCGCAAACCATAGATGTTCCTCTACGAGGCTCTTCGTGGCGGGTGAAAGTCTGGTCCAAACCCGCGGCCATGCGGGAAATGCATTCAAACCTCCCGTTGATGACGTTGCTATTCGGCTTCGGTGCGACCCTGCTGCTGATGGTGATTGCGCAGTTTGTCCGCAAGCTAAGCATTGAGATCGCCGAGCGCCGTCGCGTTGATGAGTCATTGCGCAACTCGCAGGCGCGTTTTGCCGGCATCCTGCAGATCTCGGCTGAAGCAGTGGTTTCGACCGATGTCGACCAGCGCATCACGCTATACAACCAGGCTGCAGAGAAGACTTTCGGTTACACCGCGCAAGAAGCCATGGGACAATCCATCAACATGCTGATTCCCGAACGCTTCCGCGCCATGCACGCTAAACACGTCACCCAATTTGCAGAGTCGGCGAAACAGAGTTTGCTCATGTCGGCGCGGAGGCAGGTCTTTGGCGTGCGCAAGGACGGGACCGAGTTTCCCATGGCAGCCTCCGTATCACGGCTCGATGTCGGCGGCGAAAGGCTCTTTACCATTATTTGCAGCGATGTTACCGAGCAGGCACGTGCCGCAGAGGAACTTCGCCGGGCGCATGACGAGCTGGAATTGCGCGTTCGCGAGAGGACGGCCGATCTTGAAAAGAGCAACCAGTCTCTGCAGGGTGAAATCCTCGAACGCCAACGCGCGGAAGAAGAGGTCCAGGAACTTTCCCGGCGGATGATGCGCGTGCAGGAAGAGGAGCGCCGCAACCTGGCCCGCGAACTGCATGACGGGGCTACCCAGAACCTTGTCGCGCTGGCCTTGAATATGGCCGGCATCCGTGATTCCGGGGGACTCACGCCCGGCGCACAGGCTATGATTGATGAATCCGTGCGGCTGGTGGAAAACTGCACCAGCGAACTGCGCACCATTTCCTATCTGCTGCACCCGCCGCTTCTGGAAGAGTTGGGCCTCCGCCGGACCTTGCGCGGGTACGTGGATGGTTTCAGCAGGCGTAGCGGCATTGCCGTTAGCTTGACAACTGAAGGCGAACTGGAGCAATTGGGTTTCGACGTGGAGTTGGCGGTCTTTCGCATTGTGCAGGAATGCCTTTCCAATGTTCACCGCCACGCTCACAGCGCCACCGCATCTATCCTGCTCTCTCGCAGTGGCCAGCTTCTTACCCTGGAAATCGCTGACCAGGGCCGTGGTCTGCGGTCCGGAGCTGACAGCGCTGGAGTCGGCATTGCCGCGATGCGTGAGCGCGTGCGGCTGCTTAAAGGACACATGGAGATCAGGACCGGCGCCTCCGGCACTACCATCGCGATTCGTCTTCCTCTGTCCACCGAACAGGCCTCTTCCTCAGGGGCGGTTGCTTAGAAACCGTTCGTGGTTCTCCTGCCGTTAAATCAGGAATCAACCTGATGCGGTTTTGTCTCCCAAAGTTATATCTTTCAAGGTAATGCAGTCTCTACTGTAGTGACGATCCTTCAGGGCTTTAGTCCGGGATGGAGAGGGGGATCGAAGTCGCATTGGGTAGGTCTGGCCCAAGTTGTGCGAGTGGGCGGCGGACTCTTGCGAATACACGAATGGGGACGAGAAAATGCTGCAATGTGGCGTGAAGTATCTGCGAATCCTGGTGGTGGATGACTCACCCGCGTTTGTACGGACGCTCTGTGCCTTTTTTGAAAATTACCCCAACGTTAAAATCGTGGGGATCGCCAGCAATGCCCACCAGGCACTCGTCACTGTGGGCGAGTTGCAGCCCGATCTGGTGCTCATGGACCTTCAGATGCCGGGCATGAGCGGTCTGGAAGCCACCAAGGTGCTTAGCCGCCGTTTTCCCACAATCCCCGTCGTGATGCTGACCTCCCATGACATGCCCGGACTGCGCCAGGTCTGCAAGGACAGCGGCGCGTACGAGTTTGCCACCAAGGACCGGCTCAGCGTTGAACTGCCGGCCATTCTTGCGCACCTGCTTCCAAGTCGGGAGAGCTAAACATAATTGATGGATACGGCCGTTGGACACTTGCAAGAGAATCAAAACGGCCGATCCTGCACTGTATTGAATACGGCCTCTTGGAGGCAGAAGCCCTTGAGTGGCAGCCATCGTGAAAGGCCCTCAGATGGGACTTTGCATTACACAAGCGTTGGCCCAATGATTGGGCTGGAGCAATTGAGACTATGGAATCAAAGCACGGTTCGGCTATGCTGCCAGCTCCGTATCGCCCAGCTCCTCTCGCCTCGTCAGGATCTGTTCGTAGATCTGCTTTGCCCCTAGAACGCCTTGATCATCGCCCTTGGTAATTGCGTTGGAGCGTCCCCAGCGGCCGCGAATCCCTTCGACGGTAAGGGTTCCTATCCAGGAAGGAACCACTGCGTCGGGGGCGGAGGTAAGGACCTCACCTTTGGGCTCCAGACCGAGCAAGGTGCGGATCCCCAGCATCGGTGCTCCTGCGGCCCATGCCTGGGGGATGCAAGCCGTAGTGTACTGCACGGGAAAGCGGGTTTTCGCGCGTTCGTAGCCAGCAAAGACCTCTGGCAGACGATTCCGAAACACGACGCTGGCTGCGAAGAGACCGTCAAGAATGGTCGCCGCCTCATGGCGGAACCCGTAGCGGGCCAGCCCAGCAGCGATGATGCTGCAGTCATGCGGCCAAACAGTGCCGTTGTGGTACTCGATGGGGTTGTAACCCGCCTCGCCTTCAGCCATGGTGCGAATGCCCCAGCCGGAAAACATCTTGGGGCTCATCAGATGCCCTCGTAACGAGTTGGCCTTTTCATCTTCCACAATACCGCTCCACAGCAGGTGGCCTATGTTGGAGCACAAACTGTCAACTTTCTTTTTGTGTCCATCCAGGGCCACGGCAAAAAACTCACGGTCGGGAATCCAGTAATCCTGGTTGAAGCGGCGCTTCAGCTCTGCTGCCTGAGTTTCCAGCTTGACTGCCAGCGCATCGTCTTTCCATATCTCGCGGGCGAGACGCGCGCAACGCACCTTGGCGTCGTACGCGTAGCCCTGGAGCTCGCAGGTGGCGCGCGGTGTGGGCGCCAACGTGCCATCATGAAAAAGAATGGAGTTCCATGAGTCCTTCCAGCATTGGTTATCCAGGCCCAGGTCGGTCTTGCGTTCGTATTCGATGTAGCCGTCCCCGTCGCGATCACCGAACTGGTCAATCCAGTCCAGGGCAGCGCGAGCATTGGGTTCGAGCGCGCGTACCAGCTGGACGTCGCCCGTCCAGCGCTCATATTCATCCAGCAGGATGAGGAACAGTTGCGTAGTGTCACTCGCGCCATAGTAAGGAGACTGCGGGCGTTCTTTGAAGTAAGTCAGTTCACCAAACCGTAATTCGTGCAGGATTTTACCAGGCTCTTCTTCGGTAAGATCCACCAGGTTCTTGCCCTGTGTTTCCGCCAATGCCTTGAGCGTGGTACACGCCAGTTCGGAGCTGAAAGGCAGCATCTGATAGCTGGTGATCAGGCTGTCCCGGCCGAACAAGGCCATGAACCAGGGCAGGCCAGCGGCCGGAAGCGATCTCTTAGGCATAGTATCGGGCCGAAAGCGAAGCGCGGCTACATCGACCAGACTCTGCATATAAAGGCGCACGGCCGCAGGATGGCAGGTCACGGTTGGCGCTTGTGTAATCCAGTCCTTCAAGTTACGCCGCATGTTGTTGCCAGCAGCGGTGGCAAACTTAGGCGCATATTGAGTCTCGCCGGTCACGGGAGTTACGCTGAACCTGACGCTCCACCTTGACTTTGGCTGAACCTTGACCCGGAAAACGACGCCGCTCGGCTTCATCTCCATGGGCCGGACAGTGGATGAAATGACGGTCTCGCGGACAAAGTCATCGCGCCTGTAACCTAATACCAATTGGCGGTTGCGCACTTCGCTATAGAGCTCGCCCTTCTTCTCAAGGGCGTCTTTAACTTCAAAGAGGTCAGCAAAGTCGGCCCCCACATCCAGATGCAATTCCAATTCTTCAGCCTCAATGCCGTGGTTGAGGACAATAACGTCTTCTATAAAACCATCACCTATAAAACGGCGGCGTACGATCGAAACGGTAGGATTCTTGTAAATGGTGCCTGTCGGCGAGACGCAGAAATGCTGAGAGTAAAAATACTCGAGCGCGTCCGTCGAAAGAACATCCAGCAATTTGCCATTGATCGTCAGGTTCCATTTTGACAAATGACGCATGTCCTTAAAAAACAGTCCCTGCGGCTTATTGGGTGCGGCTTCAATATTGCCGTTGGCACTTGAAACCAGGAATGTCGAACCGTCAAGAATGCTGATGCTGTCGTCGCTCACGTGGAAACCTCCTCCGTTGTGCCAACAGGCCCCATCCCGGTCCGTTGCGTGTCTTCCCTGTAACCAACGACGGCCATCTCGCACATCGCGCTCGCCGTTCATTCTCTTAGAAGCCGATGCAGTAGAGAAGGCTGGCTGCTGACCCTGGAGAACGACCCTGGCTCCAGCTACGTCAGTGTTGACAGGCTCATAACTGCGCGGCTGCACCGCAGAGCTCGACCCTGTCAAAAATTACAGCAACCCTCCTGCCTGATACAGCAACTCTCTCATCTAGAAAGGCCATTGGAATGAAAGTGCTCGTTATTGACGTTGGGGGGACGAATGTCAAGATCCTTGCCAGTGGCCAAAAGCAACCCTTGAAGTTTCCGTCCGGCCGCGAATTGACACCCGACAAGATGGTTGTCGGCGTCAAGAGACTCACGGCGAACTGGCTGTATGACGCAGTCTCCATCGGGGTGCCGGGGCCCTTTCTGCTGGGGCAGTTGATTGCCGATCCGCAAAATCTTGGACCGGGCTGGGTCAACTACGATTTCAACGCCGCTTTCGGTGTGCCTGTAAAGGTCGTGAACGATGCCGCGATGCAAGCTCTGGGCAGTTACAGGGGCGGGAAGCTGCTCTTCTTTGGGCTCGGTACGGGCCTCGGGGCCGCAATGGTGATCAACGGCGTTGCGGAGTCGAGAGAACTAGCGCGCCTACCCTACAAGAGGAAGAACTACGAGTACTATGTCGGCGTCAAAGCGATGAGAAGATTGGGCAAGAAGGCATGGCGGAAAAATGTTGAAAAAATCGTCGGCAGCTTCGTGGCCAAGATCCATGCCGACGACGTCGTGCTCGGGGGCGGCAACGTCAAGAAATTGAAGAAGCTCCCCAAAGGCTGCCGCGCTGGCAGTAACGCCAATGCCTTCCTCGGCGGCTTCCGGCTCTGGGAAGAAACATCCGGCGTAAAAAGTCCAACCCCGCGACCTCTGGAGCTACTTCCGAGAAGACAACAAATGCGCGGCGCAATTACACCCTCAACCCCGCCTCGAACGAAACGCAGGGCATAGATGAGATCTGCTTGGACGCCTAGACCTCTTTACAGAGACCACACGAAATCAGCGATATTTCATGGCAGTTAATCAACCTGTTCTGCAACGTTAACGGCTGACAAACCCAGACCAGAATGGCGCATCGAAGCTCTCTGGATAGGCATTTTTCCTCAATAAACGACACGCTATTCATTTGTCTTGCTCGGCACCGGTGCGAGAGTCGGAGCGACGGCCAAAAGGGGGACGTCGTGGTCATCGAAAGCGGACTCTTTCGACCGGTAATGGTTGTTCGCGAAGAAATTCGTCTACACGCTCGTTCATGTCTTCATCTCGCCCAACGGGCAGTGGGCAATCTTCAGGACCTACCAAGAGTCATGGGGGTCCTGCTATGCGTGCTCGCAGCGACGCGAGCAACCGCAACAGGCCAGCAACCCCTACCCAATCCACTGACACTTTCCCAGGCAGTGACGATCGCGCTCGCCAACAATAGCATCATCAGGACGGCACAGAGTCACCTGGATCAGGCTTCAGGACGATCCACCCAGTCGCGCGCCGCATTGCTGCCCCAGGTGGAAGGATATGCGAACCAAGCTTATCTGACCATGAACTTGAGAGGTCTCGGAATTGAGATACCCACCGTGCCGCAGGGGAAGCAAGGGCCTTTCGGCTCGATGAACGCCCGCGCCTCGCTTAGCCAGGACTTGCTGAACATCGCGAACCGGGAGGCCTGGAAGAGTTCCCGGTCCAAGCAAGAAGCCTCTCGCCTGCTGGTGGAGAACGCGCGAGAGATCGTAGTGCTGGATGTTGTAGGCGCCTACCTGCAAGCGCTGAGAGCGAAGGCGTCACGGGACACGCTGGCGGAGCAAACCAAGCTCGCGACCGACCTATATCAACTCACGCAAGATCGGGTCAAGCAGGGGGTTTCCGCCAAGCTGGAGGCCAATCGCGCGCAGCAACAGGTGAACGCGCTTGAGCAGCAGCGGCAGGAGGCGGAGCAGAGTTACATCACCGCAAAGCTCGCCCTCGCCAACGCGTTGCAGGTGCAAATAACCTCCGATTTCGAAGTGGATGATACCGCGGCATACGGCGTCGAGGCTGTGGTAGACCGTGGCGCCGCGGTTAACGCGGCGCTTGCCTCGCGGCCGGATTATCGCGCGGCGGAAGCCAGCGTCAAGGCGGCCGAGTTGCAAGTGAAGTCCGCCAAAGCATCGCGCTGGCCTACGATAGGCGCCAGTTTCAGTGACGGGCAAAGCGGGGATTCGCCGGTTAGTAATGTCAATACATATCGGGTGCAAGGGACCCTCTACATCCCTATTTACACATCGGGACGCATCCGCGGAGAGATTGCAGAGGCGCAGGGCTCGCTGCGCGAGATCCAAGCCGGGGCCGATCAACTGCGTTCACAGATCCAGACGGACGTGCTGACCGCGATTGCCGGAGTGGAATGGGCCCTCAAAGAAGTGGAAACCAGTGCCGCAAACGTAAAGCTATCGCGAGAAGAAGTGGAATTGACGCGTCAGCGCTTTTCCCAGGGCGTAACGGACAACACGGAAGTAGTGAACGCGCAGGACCGCGTTTCTAAAGCTGATGATGCACGCGTGCGGGCGATGTACACGCTCGGACTGGCGCGCGCAAACCTTGCCCGCGCCACCGGGGCGGCCGAGAAGACTTACCGTAAGTAACGGCACGTGAGGAAGCTATGAATCGAAAATGGGTCTTTTTGCAAATGATCCTGCTAATGGTGCTGGCGGGATGCGCCAGAGTCACCAAGAGCGCGGAAAAAGACAATCTCTTCGTGAGCGGCCGCATTGATGGGGACACGGTGGATATCTCGCCGAAGAGGGAGGGGAAAATCATAGAGATCACGGTACGCGAAGGCGACTCGGTGAAGGCCGGCCAAGTCGTAGCGCGCATTGTGAGCCCACAGGACGACGCACAGGTAGACGCGCAGAAGGCAAATGTCATCGAAGGTGAGCGCAAACTGCAAGAGGCTGTTGCAGCCGGGCCCGCGCGCGTGGCGTTAGCGGAAGCCAATCTTGCAGCAAGCCGGGCAGACCTTGTGCGCTGGCAGGCAGAAGTGCAGCAGGCGGAGCTGGATGCCAAACGGTATCCTCCCCTGGTGGAATCCGGGGCCGCGGCTGAGCAAACGGGGGACCAGCAGAAAACCAAGTTGAAAATCGCCCTGGCCTCCACGGATGCGAGTCGCAAGCAGGTGTTGGCAGCAGAGGCTTCACTCGACCAGGCGAAGGCACAACTCCAGCAGATCGCCACCGCAAAAGCGAATCTTGCGTCCAGCCGCGCCCAGCTGCGGCGCTTTGAGGCGAACGTGAGCGATCTAACGATCACCGCCCCGATCGCAGGCACTATCCTCACGCGCTCCGCTGAACCAGGAAGGGTGATCACCGCAGGCCAAACCATCCTCACCATGGTGGATTTGAACAAACTCTATCTCCGTGGTTTTGTTCCGGAAGGTGATGTCGGGAAAGTGAAAGTTGGACAGCAAGCAAAGGTCTTTCTTGATTCGAACCCTAAAGAGGCCATCCAGGCCGAAGTGATCCGTATTGACCCGCAAGTGATGTTTACGCCGGAGAACACTTACTTCAAGGACGACCGGGTAAAGCAGGTGATGGGCGTGAAGCTTGGGTTGAAGGGCGCAGTCGGTTGGGCCAAACCAGGAATGCCGGCGGACGGCGAGATTCAGACTGGGAGACAATGATGGCTGAGGCTGTTGTAGTCGATTCCCGGGCCCTCAGCAAGAGCTATGGTTCCATCAAAGCTCTGGACGCCGTTACCTTCGACGTGCGGCCGGGGGAAATCTTCGGGCTGATCGGTGCGGATGGCGCGGGTAAGACTACGGCCTTCCGGATCGTCGGCGGTGTGCTGGCCCCCGGTGGCGGAGAAATTCGAGTCCTGGACAAGACGCCTCGCGAGGCGCGCCCCGGCGTGGGATATCTCACGCAACCGTTCAGCCTCTATCCGGACCTGAGCGTGGACGAGAACCTCAACTATGCGGGCGGCTTACGCGAAGTTCCTGCGGAAGATTTCGCGAAGCGCAGAGAGCACTACTTTAAGTTATTTGAACTGACTAACTTCACCGACCGGCTTGCGGGGCGGCTGAGTGGGGGTATGAAGCAGAAACTGGCTCTGAGCTGTGCGCTTATCCCTGACCCGAAGCTGCTGCTGTTGGACGAACCAACGACGGGCGTCGATCCGGTGACGCGCCGCGATTTCTGGGATGCGTTGACCTCGCTCGCCACGGGCGGGATGTCCATCGTGGTGGCGACTCCTTACCTCGATGAGGCCGAGCGTTGCCATCGCGTAGCGCTCATGGAGCGCGGCAAAATTTATGACATCGATACTCCGGCCCACTTCCGCTCCAAGATGGGAGTCACGCGCCTTGAGGTCAAAGTGGAGCCTCTGGCCGGGGCTGAGGAAGTATTGGCTACATCGCCGGAGGCAGAGGATGTACAGCGCTTTGGCGACCGCCTGGATGTGATGGCGGCGCGCCCTGATGCTGCCGAAGCCGACCTGCATCAGCGCGCGGAGCGCGGTGGCCTGCGCATTACTGAGATACGCCGCTCGCAGCCGACTCTCGAGAATGCCTTTGTGGGCCAGTTGCGGAAGATGCGCGGCACTCAACCGGTCCCCCACTTCCCCAGACCGTCCCCGCCCCTGAAGCGGAAAGATGTGGTCATCGGCGCCAAAGATCTAAACAAGCAGTTCGGATCGTTCCAGGCGGTCAAGAACTTTCAACTCGAAGTCCGCAATGGCGAGATCTACGGACTGCTGGGGGCCAACGGCGCGGGAAAGACCACGTCGATCAAGATCATCTGTGGGTTGCTGGATCCAACTTCCGGCAGCGTCACACTCCTGGGAAAATCCAAGGGACTGCGTGCGGCAGCAGTGCGCTCCAGGATCGGTTACATGTCGCAAAAGTTCGCGCTTTACGACGACCTCACCATCGGCGAGAACCTGGACTTCTACGCCCGGCTCTACGGCGTGGATGAAAGCGTGCGCGAAGAGCGCAAGAAATGGGTGCTCGCGTCCGCGGAGCTGAGCGAAGAAGCGGGGATGCTGACGAAGTCTCTGCCCGGCGGATGGAAGCAGCGAGTGGCGTTTGGCGCCGCTGTAATGCACGAGCCCGAGGCGATCTTTCTGGATGAGCCGACGTCCGGCGTGGACCCGCTGGCACGCCGCGCCATGTGGCGGATGATCAACGAATTTGCCGATCGCGGCGCGGGTGTTTTGGTTGTGACCCACTACCTGGAGGAAGCGGAGCAGTGCAATCGGCTCGGTTTCATGGTTGCCGGCGAGATCATCGCCCAGGGCTCTCCCAGTGAGGTGAAGGCCAACATGAAGGGGGAGCTCTACGAGATGGAAGTAGATCATCCAGATCGAGCCCTGGCTGTGTTGAAGAAAAAGTTTGGCGCTTCACGGGTCTCACTGTTTGGCGACCGCCTGCACCTGGTGACGGAAAATGACGAGCAGAAACGACAGGCAGCGGCCGCGCTCGAGGAAGCCGGGGTCCACGTTACTGCCAGGAAACCAGTGCCGTTCTCGCTGGAAGACGTTTTCATCTCGCTCATCGAATCCCGCAGATCGGAGATTCCGCTGTGAAGAAGGTCCTGGCCCAGGCGTGGAAGGAATTCAGGCTGTTCCGGCGTGACAAGCTGCTCATTCTGCTCGCAGTGTTGATGCCGATCGTGCTGATGCTGCTCGCCGGCATAACCGGGTCCTTGCGGCTGCGCAACGTGTCTCTTCTGGTCTATGACTACGACAACACACCTCTCAGCCGTACTTACCTTGAAACCTACGGAGCAGCTCTCACCTTCCGGATGAAGCCGCATCCACCCGGCGAATCGCCGGAGCGCGCGCTGGCCAGCTGGCGTGGGCGAGCTGCCCTGATCATCCCGCAGAATTTTGAGAGGGATTTCCGGCGAGGAGCCGAGCCGAGTGTCCAGTTGATGATTGATGCCACGGATTCCAATGCAGCCACGGCATTGGGTAACTATGCACAATCGCTCAATACAAACTTCGCTTTGAAGAACGGCATCAACCGGCCTTCAGCAAAAGGTGTCAGCCTGGAGCAGCGGTTTTGGTATAACCCCGGACTTTCGGATCGTGTGTACTTTGGGACTGGCGGTCTGGGCTTGATGCTGATCATCTTCCCTGCGCTGCTGGGGGCCCTGACGACTGCCAAAGAATACGAGACGGGAACGATTATCCAGGCATATGCCTCCAGTCTCACCGCGGTGCAGTGGATCTTGGGCAAAGCTCTGCTATACGTTCTGATTGGACTGGTGGAATTTGTCCTTTGCTTTGCGCTGGGCCTGTTGGTATTCGAATTCCGGTTCCCCACGGACCCGAGCATCCTGCTGGTCGCCACCCTCTTATATCTGCTGGCGGGAGTGTTTTTCGGGATGATCATGGGCAACGCCACCGGCAACCAAAGCGCAGCGATTCAGGGCGTGCAGATGGGATCCTTCCTGCTCTCCTTGCTGCTTTCCGGGTACCTGCTTGCCGTGCGGAATATTCCGGTGCAGATTCGCTGGATGTCCAGCCTCTTGCCCGCGACCCACTACATCCAGATTGTCCGCAACTCGATTCTACGCGACGCGGGGTGGGACACCTCATTTCAGTCGATGGTCATGCTGCTGATCTTGGCGTTTGCCTTCTTCGCTCTGAATGTGCTTCAGATGCGCAAGATGCAGTTCAAGGGATAGGAGTTCCAATGCCCGCAATGATACGACGTTACCTCGCTCTTCTGGCCAAGGAAGTCCAGCAGTTAAGGCGCAATCGCGTCCTGCTGATTCAGCTGATGCTGCCGCCGACAGTTGTGCTGATCATCTTCGGATACGCCCTGAACCCTCGGGTCCGCGAGCTGCGTCTGGGGGTCGTGGATGAAAGCTTCACAACAGAAAGCCGGGAATTCGTCGATTCTCTTGCCCAGAACGTGAATTTCGATGTGAGTCATCTGTATACGCGGACGCAAGATGCGGAAGATGCGCTCAAAAGCTTGGACCTGGATCTTTTCCTTGTAATTCCAAGCGATTTCGGGCGCACCCTTGGCCGTAGCCAGACGGCCGACGTGCAGGTAGTGATCGATGCTGTGGACGCCAACACCGCGCAGATTGCGCAGGGTTACCTGGAAATGGCTCTGGAAGAGTACAACACCGACATCGGCGCTCCCGTAGCCGGTCCCCGACGCCGGCTTGCGTTGGTGCGCGCTTCGCATCCTGCACCACCGCCTGGGGTCCCTGACGTACAGCCTGCCTATCTCTACAATCCGGGCCTGGTGACATCGTGGCACTATGTCACCGGCGTGATGAGCATCATCATGTTTATCAATGCGTCGCTGGTCGCCTCGGCCCTGGCTGTCAAGGAGAAAGAGACTGGCACCATCGAACAGTTGCTGATGACGCCGGCCCAGACCGGCGAAATGTTGCTCGCCAAAACGTCACCGGTTTTTGCGCTGATGATAGTGGTCCTGTTCGTGTCACTGGTGGTTGGGATGCTTGTGTTCGGCCTGCCAGTCCGGGGCGCGGTGTGGTTGTTTGCGCTTTCCGGGGCCTTAGCGGCACTGGCCGGGATTGGAATTGGTGTAATGATTGCCACCGTTTCGAAATCGCAACAACAGGCACAGCTGCTGACGTTCTTCGTCAACCCGCCGCTTACGCTGCTCTCGGGAGCAACTTCGCCGCTGGAAAACATGCCGGAGTTTTTCCAGAAACTCTCCTATTTCGACCCCTTGCGGTACATGGTGACGATCGTCCGGGGTGTCACTCTGAAGGATGCGCCGTGGGCGGCGCTGTGGCCGAATCTGGTTGCGCTCACCGCGTTCTCGATCATCCTGTTTGCCATCAGCGCCTGGCGATTCAGGAAACAGTAGGGCGCGCGCAGCCGGCCGGCAAAAGTCTGTCTAGGCCTGTCAACTTTGACGGGTGACGTCATCCAGGACCGGGTCTAAGATCCACCCGTGGGCGACGCTGAAGGAACCTAAAGAAGGAGTGTGTTATGGCGCCAGTAGCAGAAGCCGAGATCAAAAATAATCCTTTGAGTGCATTCGGCCCAGCAAGGTCAACCATTTCCGGGACGCCGCTCAGCGCTGACGAACTGCGCAAGACTCATGCCTACTGGCGCGCCTGTAACTATTTGACGCTCGGCATGATCTACCTGCAGGACAACCCTTTGCTCAGGGAGCCCTTGAAAGTGGAGCAGATCAAGAACCGTCTGCTGGGTCATTTTGGCTCAAGTCCGGGTCTTTCATTCATCTACATACACCTGAACCGGCTCATCAAGAAGTACGACGTGGACGCCATTTTCCTTGCCGGCCCCGGACACGGCGCTCCCGGCGTTATCGGTCCCGTTTATCTGGAGGGTAGTTACTCTGAGATCTACCCGGACAAAAGCGAGGACGAGCAGGGCCTCCGCGAGTTTTTCAAGCAATTTTCCTTTCCCGGCGGTATTGGGAGCCACTGCACACCGGAAACACCCGGTTCGATCCACGAAGGAGGCGAGTTGGGCTACGTGCTCTCACATGCTTGTGGCGCCGCTTACGATAATCCAGACCTGATTGTTGCAGCCGTTGTCGGAGACGGAGAAGCGGAAACTGCAGCTTTGGCAACTTCCTGGCACATCAACAAATTCCTGAATCCCGTTCGCGACGGCGCCGTACTGCCAATCCTGCATTTGAACGGATATAAGATCAATAATCCCACATTGCTTGCCCGCATCAGCCATGAAGAACTCGAAGATCTGTTCCGCGGCTATGGCTGGACCCCGTATTTTGTGGAGGGCTCTGATCCGGAGAGCATGCACCAGGCGATGGCAGCAACGATGGAGCACTGTATCTCCGAAATCAGGAAGGTCCAGCAGAAGGTACGGAAGTCAGGAAAGGCTGAGCGTCCTCGTTGGCCGATGATTGTATTGCGGAGCCCAAAGGGCTGGACTGCTCCAGCGGAGGTAAGCGGCCACAAACTGGAAGGGTTCTGGCGATCACATCAGGTGCCAATGGCCGATGTAAAGAGCACTCCCAAACGGCTGCACGAGCTGGAAAACTGGATGCGCAGTTACAAACCAGAAGAGCTCTTTGATAGCAACGGAACTCTGCTTCCAGAGCTCAAGGAACTTGCACCGGCCGGAGATCGCCGCATGGGCGCCAACCCTCATGCGAATGGCGGCCATTTGAAAAAGGCCCTGCATCTTCCGGATTTCCGGGACTATGCCTTGAAGGTTGATGCACCGGGAGTCATCGAGGCTGAAAACACCCGTCCCCTGGGCGCGTTTCTGCGCGACGTGATGAAGCTGAACAAGAACAACTTCCGTGTTTTCGGTCCTGATGAGAACACCTCGAACAAGCTCGACAACATTTACGAAGTGAGCAAGAAGTTCTGGATTGAGAACTATTTTCCGGAAGACGCTGATGGCGGAGAGCTGGCGACGGATGGGCGAGTGATGGAAATGTTGAGTGAAAACACACTCGAAGGCATGCTGGAAGGTTATCTGCTTACAGGACGCCACGGCTTCATTTCTTCCTATGAAGCCTTCATCCATGTCATCGACTCCATGTTCAACCAGCACGCGAAGTGGCTCACGATCTGCAATCATCTTCCCTGGCGCCACAAGATTCCGTCATTGAACATCCTGGTTACCTCCACCGTATGGCGGCAGGACCACAATGGTTTCACTCATCAGGACCCCGGCTTCCTGGACGTGGCCCTCAACAAGAGCGCTGCTGTCGTCCGAATCTATCTGCCTCCGGATGTCAACACGCTACTTTCAGTCGCTGACCACTGCCTGAGGAGTGAGAATTACGTCAATGTGATCGTCTGCGACAAGCAGAAGCACCTGCAGTACCTGAGCATGGACCAGGCGATCATCCACTGCACCAAGGGAATCGGCAGGTGGGAACCGGCATGCAGCGACCAAGGCGTGGAGCCGGATGTGGTGATGGCTTCAGCCGGCGACATTCCTACGCAGGAGACACTGGCGGCCATCGTTATGTTGCGGGAGGCGTTTCCGGACCTCAAGATTCGCTACATCAACGTGGTTGATTTGCTCAGGTTGCAGCCGCAAAGCGAGCACCCTCATGGCTTGTCAGACCAGAATTTCGATTTGCTCTTCAGCGTCGATAAACCGGTGATTTTCAACTTCCACGGATATCCGTGGCTCATCCATCGCCTGGCTTACAGCCGTAAGAACCATCCCAACATGCACGTCCACGGTTACAGGGAAGAGGGCAACATTAATACTCCTTTGGAGCTGGCAATCGAGAATGGAATTGATCGCTTTACCCAGGCCATGGATGTGATTAAGCACGTACCACGACTGCAGCGAACCGGCGGCTCCGCACTGGCAAAGTTTCACAATGAGCAGATCGCCTGCCGCAACTACGCTTTCAAACACGGCACCGACAAGCCCGATGTTGCCAACTGGAGGTGGCCGCACGAAACGCGCAAGGCCGCCTAGTCAACCTCGCCACGGCCGAACCCGGTTCGCGCTCGGCCCGTAATTCGTCACGCGTGACCGCCTTTGTGTGCATAAATGAAAGTCCTGGTACTCAACTCGGGAAGCTCAAGCCTAAAGTTCCAGCTTATTGCCACTGACCGTGACCGGATTCGGCTCAACAGTGATGAGCGCTTGTGCCGCGGACTGATCGAGCGCATCGGGGGAGAAGCGATCATCACGGTCCAGACGCCCAATGGCCCGAGGCAGAAACTTACGGCTTCGCTTCCGGACCTTGGGTCGTCATTGGAATACCTGGTGCGGTGGATAGACGAATCGCGGATAACAGAACACCGGGCTGTGAACGATATCGGCGCCATCGGACATCGAGTGGTGCATGGCGGAGAATTGTTTGCTGAGTCCACGCTGATCACGGATGAAGTGCTCAGGGGAATTGAGGAGTGCATTGATCTGGCTCCGCTCCACAATCCGGACAACATCAAGTGCATTCTGGCGGCACGGCAAGTATTCGGCGTAAACGTGCCCCAGGTGGCGGTCTTTGACACCTCTTTCCATCAGTCCATTCCAGAGCACGCGTACCTCTATGCCGTGCCCTATCACCTGTATCGACGCCACCACATACGGCGCTTCGGATTTCATGGCACCTCACATCGATTTGTGTCTGAACGATACAGTGCTTTGCGTGGACGAACCAAAGAACAGACCAACGTAATAACGCTCCACCTCGGGAATGGCTGCTCCGCGGCGGCCATTCGCGGCGGCCGCTCGGTAGACACTTCCATGGGCATGACGCCACTGGAGGGCCTGGTGATGGGGACACGTTCCGGAGATATCGATCCCGCCATCGTAAACATCATCGCCACGAAAGAAGGCCTGTCCACGCCCGAAGTGGAGGCCCTTCTCAACTCGCAGTCCGGATTGCTGGGCATTTCCGGATTGACGAACGACATGCGCGTGTTGCAGGACGAATTGAATGGTCCAAATGACCGGCGTGTGCGTCTTGCCATTCAAATCTTTTGCTATCGCGTTAGAAAATACATTGGAGCGTTTCTGGCCTGCATGAGGGGGGCCGATGCGATTGTCTTTACTGGGGGGATCGGAGAGAACTCACCGGAGATCCGGGCGCAGATATGCGAAGGCCTCGAATGGGCTGGCTTGAGGCTCGACCGCAGCAGGAACCCGCAGGCGGGCGGATTCGAAGGTCAGATCAGTACCAACGATTCCACCTTGCATGCGTTCGTGATTCCAACGGACGAGGAGCTTTTGATCGCGCGCGATACCGTGCGATGCGTTCTGGGTGAGCCCCATTCCCCGCAACCGGAAGGGCCATCGAAACTCGAGGCACTTCGAATATGAAGAGGCTGCTAGCGCTCATGCTCATGACTTCGAAGGTGAATCTTACCGCCCGCCTTTGCAATCCACCGGACTGTATGCGGCGAGGCTCCGGCGCGGAAAGGTAGTGCGATGGAGAACGAACTTCCAATCGTTTATCTGGCCAGGCACGGTGAAACCGCCTGGACCCTGTCGGGCCAGCACACCGGGCTTACCGACCTCCCCCTCACCGAACATGGCGAACATGTTGCTCGAAGACTGGCGCAACGACTTCAAGGGCTGACTTTCGCAAAGGTGTTCACGAGCCCCTTGCAACGCGCGCGCCGGACTTGCGAACTGGCCGGATTTGGCGGCGTGGCTGAAATCGATCCCGATCTCGTCGAGTGGGACTATGGACAATATGAAGGACGCCGCGGGGCCGAGATCCGCGCCGAGCGTCCAGGGTGGAACTTGTTCCGCGACGGCTGCCCCGGAGGCGAGACGCCGGAGCAGATCAGTGCCCGCGCCGACAGGGTTGTCAATCGCGTGCGTGCCATTCAAGGAGACGTCCTGCTTTTCACCAGCGGGCATTTCATCCGTGTCTTGGCGTCCCGGTGGCTGGGGATCGAGCCCACAGCCAACAGCAGATATTTCATGTTGAGTACGGCCAGCGTCAGCGCCCTGGGTTATGAAAACGAGATCTCCCGGCCGGTGATTCGATTCTGGAACGACACGCGTCACGTGGACACTGAACCTGGCGTTGCGGCGTAAGTCTTCTGAACGAGGTGCCAAATGAAAGCCACGCAACTTCTTCATAATCTGGGACAAAGCATCTGGCTGGACAATATTACGCGTGACTTGCTTGATAGCGGAACGCTTAAACGGTACATCGATGAGCTGTCACTGACCGGCCTTACCTCGAATCCCACGATTTTCAACCATGCCGTGAAGAACAGCACTGCTTATGACGCATCCATCCGAAGGAAATTCGGCGAAGGCAAATCCGGAGAGGCGCTCTTCTTTGAGCTGGCGCTGGAAGATCTGACGCGGGCGGCCGATTTGTTTCGTCCGATCTATGATCGGACCAACGGCGTGGACGGTTGGGTGTCCCTGGAAGTGTCTCCGTTGCTCGCCTACGACACCGGCAAGAGCCTGGCCGCGGCCAGGGACCTGCATGCTCGTGCAGGGCGTCCAAACCTTCTCATCAAGATTCCCGGCACCAAGGAGGGTTTGCCTGCCATTGAGGAGGCCATTTTTTCCGGAATTCCCATCAACGTCACACTGCTGTTCTCGGCCGACCATTACCTGGCGGCGGCCGAAGCGTTTCTCCGTGGGGTGGAACGCCGCATGGAAGCAGGGCTAAGACCAAATATCGGCTCGGTGGCGTCTGTTTTCGTCAGCCGCTGGGACGCCGCGGTCAGCGGGAAAGTCCCTGGCGAATTGAATAATAAACTTGGCATTGCCATCGCGATGCGCACGTACAAGGCAGCGCGCGATTTGCTCAGCTCGCCACGCTGGCACCGCATCTATAACGCCGGGGCCTTTCCACAACGTCTCTTGTGGGCGAGCACGGGAACAAAAGACCCAACGGCGTCCGATGTGCTCTACGTCAAGTCTCTTGCTGCGCCGTTTACGGTGAACACCATGCCGGAGGCGACCTTGAAAGCGCTGGCGAGCCACGACGAACTCGGGTCGATTCTTCCTGCCGATGGCGGCAACAGCGAAGAAGTGCTGTCTCAATTCGTCAAGGCCGGCATCGACATCAAAGCTCTGGCTGCCCAGCTTCAGGATGAAGGCGCCAAGTCATTCGTCAAGTCCTGGAAAGATCTGATGTCCGTGCTTGAGTCGAAGGCCGGCGGGCTCGAGAGAGTCGCCAGTTGAGTTTCAGGGGTGCCGTAGAACCTATGGCACAGTCCCTGTCAGGCGCGAAAGGAGAAGGGGATGGCAACGCGAGCGCGATTACTGAATCACGACGGATTCGAGACGCTTACCGACCGCAAAGCATGGAAGGCGCTGGAAACGCATTACAAAAGCGTCCGCAAACTGCATTTACGGGATCTTTTTGCGAAGGACCCGACGAGAGGCACACGGTTGACGGCTGAAGCAGTAGGCATCTTTCTGGATTACTCGAAGAACCGGATCACCGACCAAACCCTGCATCTCCTCGTCCAACTCGCCGAAGAATCTGCTTTGCGCTCACGCATCGACGCAATGTTCAACGGCGAGAGGATTAACATCACCGAGAACCGGCCGGTGTTGCACGTGGCCCTGCGTGCTCCCAAAAATACATCGATCATTGTCGATGGTAAGAATGTGGTGCCGCAGGTTCACGCCGTGCTCGACAAGATGGCTGACTTCTGTAACCGGGTGCGCAGCGGGGAATGGAAGGGGTTTACCGGCAGGCGGATCCGCAATGTGGTCAACATCGGCATTGGCGGCTCTGACCTGGGTCCGGTCATGGCCTATGAGGCCCTACGGCACTGGGTGGAGCGGTCGATGACGTTCCGTTTTGTCTCAAATATCGATGGCACGGATTTCGCGGAGACGGTTCGGGACCTTGATCCGGCGGAAACCCTCTTCATCGTCTCTTCAAAGACATTTACGACGCTTGAAACCATGACGAATGCCCGCACGGCTCGCGCCTGGTCACTTAAAGCGTTCGGCGACGACGAAGCGTCAGTCGCGCGGCATTTTGTGGCAGTCTCGACCAACGCGGCTGCGGTGGCGAAGTTCGGCATCGATACTGCCAATATGTTTGAATTCTGGGATTGGGTCGGCGGGCGCTACTCCATGACCTCGGCGATCGGCCTTTCTACAATGATGGCCATCGGTCCAGACAATTTTCGCGCGATGCTGGACGGGTTTCACCAGATGGACGAGCATTTTCGCACTGCACCGTTTGAACGAAACCTTCCCGTGCTCATGGGGCTGATCAGCCTCTGGCACAACAATTTCTTTGGCGCCCAAAGCGTTGCCATTCTTCCTTATGAGCAATACCTGAAACGGTTTTCGGCGTACCTGCAACAATTGACCATGGAAAGCAACGGCAAGCACGTTACCCTCGCCGGAAGTGAGGTCGATTACCAGACTGCGCCTATCTACTGGGGCGAGCCGGGCACCAACGGCCAGCATTCCTTTTACCAGCTTATCCACCAGGGTACGCGGTTGATCCCCTGTGACTTCATCGCTTTTGCACGGACCCTCAATCCGCTGAACCGGCATCATGACATCCTTCTCGCGAACGTCTTCGCTCAAGCCGAGGCGCTGGCATTTGGGAAAACGCCGGAGCAAGTCAAGGCTGAGGGCAAGCCGGATTGGCTGGTGCCTCATCGAGTGTTCGAAGGCAACCGTCCGTCCAATGTGATTCTGGCTGAGCGGCTCACGCCGGAAGCGCTTGGCAAGCTTGTCGCCCTCTATGAGCACTCTGTTTTTACCCAGGGCGCCATCTGGAACATTGATCCTTTCGACCAATGGGGAGTCGAGTTAGGCAAGGTCCTGGCCCAGCGCATCATCCCGGAGCTTGAGAGCAAGACGGAGCCCAAGCTCGAACACGATAGCTCAACCAACAACCTGATTCGGCGTTATCGCAAGCTCAGGGGACAGTCCAATGAAAATAGGGTTTGATCAGCAACTTTATGTTCTTCCGTTCGACCACCGAGCCACCTTCCAGACAAAGATGTTCGGGTGGAAAGGAACGTTGACGCCCGAGCAGACAGCTCAGATTGCCGCGGCTAAGCAGGTGATCTATGACGCTTTTCAGGCGGCCGTTGCAGGCGGCGTGCCGCGGCAAAAAGCGGGCATCCTGGTGGACGAGCAGTTCGGCGCCGCCATTCTGCGCGACGCTGCGAAAAACGGCTACGCGACCGCTTGTCCCGCCGAGAAGAGCGGCCAGGATGAGTTCGACTTCGAATATGGGGAAGAGTTTGCCACGCATATCGAAGCTTTTCATCCTACGTTTTGCAAGGTTCTGGTGCGCTACAACCCAGAGGGCAATGCCGGTTTGAACCAACGGCAAGCCGCCCGCTTGAAACTCTTATCTGATTACCTCCACAGCAAGAGCCGCAGCATGTTCATGTTTGAGCTGCTGGTGCCTGCGGAGAAGGCGCAGATGGACCAGGTAAAAGGAGACAAGAAGGCTTACGACATGGAGATTCGGCCCGGACTGATGGTTCAGGCCATCCAGCAGCTACAAGACGCGGACGTCGAGGCGGACGTATGGAAAATCGAAGGGCTTGATTGGAGTGAGGACTGCGGCAAAATCGTTGCCGCCGCGCGCCGTGGCGGCCGGGACAAAGTTGGCTGCATCGTGCTGGGCCGCGGCGAGGACGACAGAAAAGTTCGCGAGTGGCTGGCAACAGCAGCACCCGTTCCCGGATTCATCGGCTTTGCCGTGGGTCGTACGGCATTCTGGGACCCCTTGATGGACTGGCGGGACAAGAAAATCACACGGGAAGCCGCCGTTGACGAGATTAGCCGACGTTACCGCGAGTTCGTGGGCATCTTTGAGGAGGCCCGTGGTTCGCGAAGAATGGATGAGCTTCGGAAACCAGCATAGGTCGTTTGTCCAAAATCGCTCTTGTGAGAAGGAGTCGAATGAGACAAGCCCAGCTCAAGGGCTGGACAGCGATTGCTAAATTTCTGGGCTCCAGTCCTGCGTCTGCACAGACCTGGGCTAAACAAGGAATGCCGGTAAAACGGGAGGGACGATTCGCCGTTGCAGATCCCACTGAAGTGCAGATCCATACAGACTTGTGCAGCCCAGCCTTTGGGCTAGCTGCTTCCAGACTTCTTGCCTGTCGCATTCCAGTGAAAATCACGGCGGCTGCCACGCCCCTAATAATGATAGTGTTGCTGATTCTGCTCTCCGCCACCTGGCTCCTGACGCTGCTTTCTCACTACCCCCGGTCCTGCCCATGCCGCTCTTCCTCGCAAATAAGTGCCCTTCGCACGGAGGTATCGGACGCCCGGATAGAAAGGACATAGCACCCGTGTACTCCTTAGGACGGAGGTATTGGCACCCGGCTAGAGGGGGCTTTAGCACCCGTGTACTGTTGTTGCCGCCGGCAGTCTGCCCAATACTCAATGAGGTCGGAAATTACTGTCTAAGGGCTGCATGGGAGTACAGAGATGAAAAATAGAGCGCATTTAGCGGTTGTGAGTGCTCTGGTTCTGGCGTTATCGTTTGCGGCTCTCTCGCGATTACATGCTGCGCCGATGCAGGGAGACAAAAACACCGAACGGAAAGACAACAAGAAGACGGAACAGAAAGGCGCCGCGACCACTCCAGACCAGCGGCAGATGAGGGACCTCGACGAACAGGTTCAGCAGACCAAATCAGACGTCCTCAACATTGCGGCGGAGCTGAACCAGTTGGAGGAAAAACTGCTGTACCCGTCTGGGACACAGGTCGCGATCTTCGTTGCATTGGCCAAAGGCGACGAGTTGCGCCTCGATGCTGTACGGCTCCAGATCGACGGTCAACTGGTTGCGCACTACATCTATAGCGCCAAAGAGCTCGAGGCACTGCGCAAGGGTGGCGTGCAACGGATCTACGTCGGCAATGTGGCCACGGGGGATCACCAGCTCAACGTGCTTGTCGACGGCAAGCTTAAGGGCGGCGCGGACTTCAACCGCACGGAGCACTTTACCTTCCATAAGGAAGTTAAGCCAAAGCTGGTGGAACTGACAGTCGCCGGACCGGACTCCGGCAGCACCGCGATCAAGCTTGGGGAGTTGTAATTGATGCGAGCGATTCGCCGCATAATCGGACTGGGCCTAGCCCTGGCAATAGCTGCTGCTCCCGCCTCGGCTGGGAACGAGAAGCCGGCTGGGAAGGAGAACCAGGCTGGGAAGGAGAAGCCGTCTGCGAACCAGAAGGACGACCTCTTTTTCGATGAAGCGTTCTATCACGCCTACCAGGGCCAGTATTTCGAATCAATCCAGCGGCTCGACACCGAACTCGCACAATACCACCGTCTGGACGAACCCGGACTCGATACGCTTCACTATCACATCAACGAGGCTGAATTCTCGGTCGGCGATTTTGAACTCGACTACCGCATGCACTATCGAGCTGGACGCGCCATCAAGAGGGTGCTTGAAGGTGCTGTCGATGAAACTGTACGAAACGAAGCCGCGTTCAGGCTCGCCCGCATTCACTTCCAGAAGGACCAGCTCGATGATGCACTGCAGGCGCTCGGACGGATCCAGGGTACCGTGCCCGCAAAGATAAAGAACGATGTCGAGTTTCTGCGGGCGAACATCTATATGGCGACAGACAGGCCGACCGAGGCCATCGAAGTGCTCAATCACCTGCAGAACGATCCGAGCCTCGCCGGGTTTGTCGCCTACAACCTCGGTATCGCTTTGTTGAAGGCCGGTAAACAACAAGAAGCTGTGGAGCAACTGGACAAGGCCGGGCGGCTGCCAGCGAATGATCCCGCCGGCCTCGCGATCCGCGACAAGTCCAACCTGGTTGTTGGCTCCCTCCTGTTCGAATCGGGCAACTTTGAGCGGGCAAAACAGGCACTGGACCGCGTCCGGCTCGAGGGCCCGTTCTCAAACCAAGCTCTGCTGCGGGCCGGCTGGGCCGACACCTCGGCCAACCAGTTTGAGCGTGCGCTCGTTCCCTGGAATATCCTGGCGGATCGTGAGCCAACGGATGTCGCGGTTCAGGAAGCCCTGCTGGCCGTGCCGCATACCTATGCCAGCCTGAAGCTATATGGTCGCGCCGCGCTCACGTATGGTCGCGCACTCGAGCAGTACAGCAACCAAATCGAAAGGGTAGACGCATCGATCAATAGCATCAAGGAAGGGCGGTTTCTCAAGGCGCTGATCCGAGAGGAGAGCCGGGAGGACCAAACCTGGGTCATCCGCTTGCGCAGCCTTCCCGGCGCGCCGGAAACGTTCTATCTAACGGCGTTGATGGCGTCTCACGACTTCCAGACAGCGTTGCAGAACTATCTCGACCTCGAGGATCTGCGATCGAAGCTCATGGGCTACCAAACCAGCCTTGAGGCCTTCGACGATGTCATCCGACTGCGTAAAAAGAACTACGAGCCGTTGCTGCCGGAGATCGACGCCAAGTTTCGGGAGCTGGATTCGCGGATGCGCGTGCGGCTCCAGCAGCGCAAGAACTTCGACGAGCGCCTGCACGCCATGCTTACCGCGCCGCGGCCGGATTACCTGGCAACCACGGACGAGCGGATCGCCAGCGAGCGCATCGCACTCATTGAAAAGCAGCTCGGCAACTCTGACAGCCCCGAATCACTCGCGCTTCGTCACCGCGCGGCACGCCTGCGCGGTTTACTCACGTGGCGGGTGGAAACCGAATACCCCAAGCGGCTGACCGCGGCATTTGAGCACCTCAAAGAATTGAATACCCAGGTCGACGCGCTCAATCAGCGGTACGAGGCGTTTGTCAGGACGAGGCAGGCGGCGACGCACAGTTATGTCGGATACGACGCCCAGATTGCGCGGCTCCGCGAACGCGTTGGCGGCGCACTGAAGAATGTGGACATCTTGATGGCCCGGCAGGGACAGATGATCGAGAACGTCGCCATCAACCAGCTTGAGGCTCGCCGGGAACGCCTGGTGGCCCAGCAGATCCAGGCACGCTTCGGTATCGCCGATAGCTACGATAGAGCCTCGCGCGCCCAGTCTGGCGCAGGGGGACGCTGATGCGTTACCGCGCCATTTCGATCGTGGTTGTGTCGGCTTTCCTCGGCGGCTGCACCGCGCATCACAAGCCGCCCACGCAGGGAACGCTGGCAGACCTGCATAACGTGGCGCCGGACGTGAAGGAGGCGGAGACCCAGCAGAGCGTCGATCAGGCGATGGAGCACTACCGGAAATTCCTCGATGAATCACCGGAGACCCCGATGACGCCCGAGGCGATCCGCCGTCTCGCGGACTTGGAACTCGAGAAGCAGTACGGAATACATACAGGCGAGGGCAAGCCGAAGCCCATGCCAGCTCCCGAGTCCGCTAAGGCACCTGCGAGCAAGCCGGCGCGCACTCCCAATAAGGCCGCCGCGGCTGCGGGTGCCGGCCGTGGGGAATCTGATCAGGAATTCGAGCGGCGCACGACTGCGGAGAGCCGGATCCCGGCAAGCGGCGACACTGGCGCCCCGTTGACGGATGCTGCAGGCGCTGACGCAGCCCCCAAAGGCCCCCTCGAGGCGATCGCTCTCTATAAGAAGCTGCTCACCGAGTACCCCAGTTATAAGGATAGCGACCAGGTCCTCTATCAGATGGCGCGAGCGTATGACGAGCTCGGTCGCACCGAAGAGGCCATGGAAACCATGGAGCGTGTGATACGCGCCAATCCGAATTCCGTGCATCTCGACGAAGTGCAATTCCGGCGGGGTGAATACTTCTTCACGCGCAGAAAATTTCGGGACGCCGAGAACGCCTATTCAGCGATCACCAATCTGGGCGCCCGTTCCTCGTACTACGAGCTTGCTCTATACAAGCTCGGTTGGACGTTCTACAAGCAGGAACTGTACGAGGAGGCCCTGCAGAGATACATGGCGCTGCTCGATTACAAAGTGTCAACCGGCTACAACTTCGATGAGAAGCACGAGAAAGAGGACGAACGCCGCGTCGCCGATACTTTTCGGGCTGTCAGCCTGAGCTTCAGCAACCTCGGCGGGCCGGATGCGGTCCAGCAGTACTTCTCCAGCACCAAGAGTCGATCCTATGAAGACCGCGTTTACAGCAATCTTGGCGAGCACTACCTGGCGAAACTGCGCTACGATGACGCGGCGAAGACATACAACGCTTTCATAACGCTCCATCCTTTCCACCGTGCTGCCCCACGCTTCAGCATGCGCGTGGTGGAGACTTTCACCAAGGGCGGATTCCCCAAGCTCGTTCTGGAGTCGAAGCGGGACTTTGCGTCCAAGTATGGACTGCAGGCGGAATACTGGCGGCACAACAAGCCGGAAGAGTTGCCGGAGGTGCTGGCCTATCTGAAGACGGACCTGAAGGACCTCGCGACGCATTACCACGCTGAGTATCAGAGCTCGCAGGAAGCGAACGAGAAGCTCGCGAATTATCACGAGGCTCTCCGCTGGTATGGCGACTACCTCAAGTCCTTTCCGGCCGACGCGGAGTCGCCGACGATCAACTACCGGCTCGCTGACCTTATCTTCGAGAACAAGGATTTCGGCGAGGCAGCCAAACAGTACGAGCGTACGGCCTACGGATACGCGGCAAACGCTCAATCGGCAGCCGCGGGTTACGCCGCAGTCTACGCATATCGCGAGCAGCTGAAGGTCGTGGGCAAGGAGAGTCAGGAGGCCGTCAAGCACGATACGGTCGCAAGCTCGATCAAATTCGCCGACACGTTTCCGACCCACGCACAGGCCGCAGCGGTCCTGGGAGCAGCCGCCGATGACCAGTACGAGATGAAGGACTATCGCGCCGCCGCGGGCTCCGCCCAACGTGTCATCGATAAATATCCGGGCGCGGAGATGCCGATCAGACGCTCCGCCTGGATTGTGGTTGCGCACGGTTCGTTCGAACTTGCCGAATACCCGCAGGCCGAACACGCTTACACGCAGGTGCTGACGGTCACGCCGGAGAGTGACGCGTCGCACGCCAAGTTCGTTGAAAACCTCGCCGCCTCCATCTACAAGCAGGGCGAGCTTGCAAGAGACGCGAAGGACTATCGCGCGGCTGCCGATCACTTCCTGAGGATTCGCACGGCAGCGCCTACCTCCACAATCCGTGCGACGGCCGAGTACGATGCCGGCGCCGCGCTGATTGAGCTGAAGGATTGGAAGGCGGCCGCGGGCGTGCTCGAAGGTTTTCGCGGCACCTACCCCAAGCACAAAATGGCGGGCGAGGCCACCAGGCTGATCGCACGTGCCTACCGGGAGAGCGGCGAGTTATCGCACGCCGCCGGGGAGTACGAGCGGCTGGCGTCCGAGTCAACCGACGAGGCAGTGCGCAGGGAGTCGCTGCTCGTGGCAGGCGACCTCTACCAGCAGTCCAATGCAAAGGATAAGGCGTTGGATGCGTACCAACGCTACGTCACCGATTTTCCGAAGCCGCTCGAGCCGGCCCTCGAGACCCGCTTCAAGATCGCCGAAATACACAAAGCGGCGCACGACGACTCTCTCTATCAGAAAGACCTGACAGAAATCGTACGTATCGACGCGGCGGGAGGGCCGGAAAGGACCGGCCGGACCCGGACGCTCGGGGCCCGTTCGGCGCTGGTCCTGGCGGAGCAGCTCTACCAGGCTTTCGTGGCCGTAAAGCTGCGGCAACCGTTCGAAGCCAGCCTGAAGGAGAAACAGCAGCGCATGGATGCCACAATCAAAGCCATGGGTGGGCTGGTGAACTACGAGATCGCCGACGTGACGGCAGCAGCCACGTTTTACATGGCCGAAACCTATTTCGATTTCAGTCGCGCACTGAAGGAGTCGGAGCGCCCGGCCGACCTGAAAGCAGCGGACCTGGAGAAGTTTGAAGCGGACCTCGATGAGGCAGCCTATCCGTTCGAGGACAAAGCCATAAAGGTGCACGAAAAGAACATGGAAATGTTGCACGCCGGCGTCTTCAACGCCTGGACTCAGAAGAGTCTCAGCAGGCTTGCCGAGATGGTGCCGGGCCGCTACGCGAAAAACGAAATGAGCAGCGGCTTCATCGTCACCATTGATCATTATGCGTACCGGTCACCGCTAGCGCAGGCCGCGATCCAGGCAGCGAACAACGCCAGCACGACGCCAGGCAAGCCAGACCAGACAACGCAACCGGCACCGGGCACCGGCGGCACGACGCCAAGCAAGCCGGACCAGACGACGCAACCGGCACCGGGCAACGCCGGCACAACGCCAGGTAAGCCGGACCAGACGACGCAACCGACACCGGGCGACGGCACAACGCCGAGCAAGCCGGACCCGACGCACCCGGCACCGATGGCGGTGAACCAAGGAGCGGTGAAACATGCCAATCCGCAATAAGACCCGATCGCTCAAGGCGATTTGCTGCGGGATACCGTTGCTTGCCCTGTTCCTCGCCCTGGGCTGCTCGCCTGCCGCCCAACGCACGGTGACTGCCAAGTCGACGAAGGCGAAACAGGCGCCGGCACCGCCACCGCAGGGCGCGCCCTTGGACTTCGAGCGGGATGCAGCTGGAGTCACGATAACTGAGCAGGCGTCCGTCCCGAACGAGGTGCGCGCCGAATACGACGAGGCGGTACGCATGCTCGGGGTGTCGCAATATGATCGCGCTATCGTCTTGCTGCTCAAGGTGACCGAACAATCGCCCACAACAGCGGCGGCGCACATCAACCTCGGGATTGCATACGCGCGCACCGGCGACCTGGACCACGCCGAGGCCAGCCTGACCAAGGCGCTGGAATTGAGTCCACACCATGTCGCCGCGTACAACGAGCTCGGACTGGTGCAACGGCGCAAGGGAGAGTTTGCGAAGGCGCGCGCTAGTTATGAGGCGGCCCTGGTACAGTTCCCCGACTTCCACTATGCGCACAGGAACCTAGCCATCCTGTGCGACCTATATCTCGGTGATTACGGGTGCGCACTGGAGCATTACCAGGCATACAGCCGGCTCGTCCCGGATGACGCCGAGGTTGTTAAATGGATTGCCGACCTTCGCAACCGCAGGAACCGAAAGGAGAAGTCATGACGGGAGAGATGTTGCTCGTGCTGTTGCTGGCGACGGGTGTCGGCCAGGCCGATAAAAAGTCCGGTGCCGAACACGCCGCTGCCGAACACGCCGCTGCCGCCAAGACGCAGGCAAAGACGGAAGCGGTGAAGGGACAGAAGGAAGCGCAGTCAAAAACGAAAGCAGCTCATGAAAGAACCGCAGAACCGCAGGCAGAGATGAATAAGCAGCAGGGGCAGGCCGAGGCGGCGCAGGTAAAGACGGAAGCAGGACAGACGCAAGATGCGCAGCCCCAGACAGAAGAAGCGCAGCCAGAGACGGACAAAGACGGGAAGTTAACTTCCGTCCCGGGAGGAAAAGCGCTGGGCATGTCGATCCTGGGCAATCAGGAAGCGCCCACGTCGCTGGTCATCGTTCCCTGGAAAAGCTCGGAAGTTGGCCGCGCGACGGGCATCTCGCCGATGCTCGACGACTCCAGGCAGCCCGTAGACAAGGAAGTCTTCATGCGGGAGCTGCGCTATTACGAGATCAGATCGGAAAAGAAGCCGTGAGCCGGCCGTTTGCGTTTTTCTGAAGTGGATTTTTAGAAGCAATCGAGAGATTAGGCGTAGGCTGCTTGCGTGGAGGCGTGCCTTGCATTCAAAAGTGAGATTCTTCATGGCGGGTCCATTCATCGCCACTGTCCTCAGGGGAATCTGCCCATAAAGATTCTTCGATGAATCCTTGAGCATCTGTTCCTGCCCGCCGTGTCCAGCAGCACTTCCTTCTGAAACGTCCACCGGACAGGAAGAGCTCCGTTCCGGCTGTCATTCCCTGTCTGATGATGATTAGTGTCTCCATACCGGGTGGCCATGTCTCAGTGAACAGTGCCCAGCCCGCCGTGTCCCAACGCTCTTGATAGGGCGTTACCTTTGGCCATCGCAGATTCGTAAACACCAGCTCATTCATTGTCCTGCTGGGCGAAGTTAAAGGTTCCCGTTCGTGGGCCACGCCAACTTGGACAGAGGTATTGACACCCGGATAGAGGGGACCTTAGCACCCGTGTACTGTTGTTACCGGGAGCTGTCTGCCCAATACTCGGTGACGTCGGAAGTTACTGCCCAAGGACTGCGTGGGAAATAGAGAGATGAAAACTTACGAAATCAGATCGCAAGCAGAGCGCCCCAGCGGCGCGCCGACCAAAATGAATGCGGCGCAGCCTGCGGCTGCGGTGCACAGGAGGATGGCATGACCTTTACGGAGCTGCTGAGAAACGTCGGCGTATTCGGGGCCGCCGTGATATGTTGCCTTGCCGCGCTGTCATTTTTTTCGGTGGCAGTGATGGTTAACAAGTACCGCCGCTTTCGCGCGGCCTCGCGCGAGTCGGAGATTTTCAAGCCCTTGTTCGCGAAGTTCGTCCACGGGGGAGAGGTCCAGGAACTGCTCGACGCCATGCAGCAGCATCAGCAGTCCCACGTGGCGCAGGTGGTCTCGGCGGGCATCCTCGAGTACGAGGGCGTGCGCGAGGCAGGAGGCGATCCGTCCGCTTCCCTCGAGCTCGTCACAAGCGCACTCAGAGACTCCATGTCGGAAACGCTGGTCCAATTGAAACAGGGTCTCGGCTTCCTGGCTACGATCGGCTCCACGGCTCCGTTCGTCGGCCTCTTCGGTACCGTGGCTGGAATCATCAACGCTTTTCGGAACATCGCGGCCACGGGATCCGGCGGTATGTCTGTAGTTTCGGGCGGCATCGCCGAGGCTCTGGTCACGACGGCGCTGGGCATCTTCGTCGCGATTCCGGCCGTCGCCGCTTTCAACTACTTCACCGGCAGGATTGAAAATTTCCACATCGAGATGAATCGGGCTTCAACCAAGCTCGTGAACCGCCTCTTCAAGGCGCCGCAGATCGATCGGGTGGCCAAGATGTCGGTGGACGCAGAGGAGAACGAGTATGCGGCTCGGTGAAGGCGCCAAAATGCAGGCGTCCATCAACGTCACGCCGCTCGTTGACGTGGTGCTGGTGCTGCTGATCATCTTCATGGTGATGGCGCCGCAGATGCGGAAAGGGCCGGACGTCCGCTTGCCGAAAACGGAGAAACCGAGCCAGCAGGGCGACGAGAGAGGCCGGGTCCTGGTCTCCATCGACGAGGCCGGCGGGCTGTGGGTTAACGATAAGCAGGTCGCAGCCGAGCAGTTCGGCGACGCCCTCCGCGCTGCAGTAGCGGCCGAGTCGGATCCCAAGGTCGTGATCCGGGGCGACGCAAAGCTCAACTTCCGTCAAGTCCGAGAGGCCATGCAGGCGGTCGAGCAGGCCGGCTTCCGGGGAGTGGGGTTGATCGCCAAGGGCCGTAACACAGGGGCGCGAGGAGAGTAAGTTATGGAGTTCAATAGAGGCGATTCCGGATCCAATCTGCAGTCCGAGATTAACATCACGCCGCTCGTCGATGTGGTGCTCGTGCTGCTGATCATCTTCATGGTAGTGGTTCCGCTCCTCATGCAGGGTTATGACGTTAACATTCCTAAAACCTCGACCAATGCCAAGCCCGCGCAGTCCCAGGAATCACGGCTGATCCTGATCATCTCCGCGACGACCTGCGGCATCCTCAAGCCCTCTGCGGGCGACGAAATTCCCGCGGACTGCCGTGTGACACTGGGCGATCAGAAAATCGCTGCGAGCGAATTGCCCGCGCGGGTGGCGGAGAGCCTGGCCAACCGGCCTCCGGAAAAGCGCGTGCTGTTTCTGGCCGCTGACGACCGCTTGAACTACGAGGGAGTTCTGCGCATCCTCGATCTCGCAAAGTCGGGCGTCGAGGATTTGAAGGTCGAGTTTATTACGAGCTATTGAGGTGGCTGCTTTGGCGACAACCATGGAAATCGGCAGGTTCAGAGAATCGGGGGCTCTGTCCACCCGCAGCATGGTGGAGAGCCTTGTGCTCCATGCCATTGTGCTGGCCTTGCTGGCGCTCGTGGCGGCAACAGTACTGGTTCGCAGCGGCGCGCCCCGCACGAAGAAAGAGATCGATATCGTCTTCTATCGTCCAGCGGCGGTCCCAGTCACGCCGACCGCGGTCCCGCCTCCTCCGTCAAAGGCAATTGGAGCAGAAGCGAAACCGAAGGCCTCGGAAGCTCCAAAAGGACCTGGGCAACCGGATCTCCCAGCAGGTCCGGAAAAGGGCTTTTCCGCGGAGGCGAAGCCGCCGGAGCCAAACGTGGGCACGGCCGGCATTCTGAAATACAAGGACCAGTTCGCGAGCCTGGCCCAGGACCAGATCGCACCGCGTCTCGGAACCGATGCGCGTTACTCTGCCGCCGACGATGTGGGCCAGTCATCATCCCACTCTGTGTTGACGACGAATACGCCGGGCTCAAGTGGCGGCATTGACGCCGGCTCTCTGAGCCGCAATGTGGGGGGTGGCGGCGGCAGAGGCGGTGGTGGGGGCGGTATGGGTGGACCGGGTCTGCAGGTGGTTCGCGCGACCAGCTCGATCGCGGGGATCGGCGGCGGCGACCGACCCAAGGCGCACACCGGCCTTGGGGCTTCCCGTACCGACGAAGAAATACAGATTGTGTTCGATCGTTACAAGTCGGCTTTCTACCGGGATTACAACCGGGAACTGCGCCGCAATCCGACCTTGCAAGGCAAGATGGTGCTGCGCCTGACGATTGAGCCGGACGGCGCCGTGTCGATGTGCCAGCTGCAATCGACTGACATGGAGGCGCCGGATCTCGTCGCTCAGGTAGTGAACCGCGTCAAGACGATTAATTTCGGCGCGAAGGATGGCGTTCAGGCCGTCACGATTGTGTACCCGATTGACTTCCTGCCGGCGACATGAAGCCGGAGACCGTAGCCCGAAGGGCACGGATGGCCAGGAGGTTTAGAGAAGCTGCGAATCTGATGAGTCGACCCTCGACGCAATTTTGATAAAGGCAAAACCATCGAAAGATGGCGACGCAAAGTCACCGGTCTAACGGGCTGCGAGCCCCAGGACGGCGGGACCGCCGAAATTCAGTCCACAGTGGCTGCCTCGGTCCCGAAATCAGTTGGTGAGTGAACGAGGGCGTTGATGACTTCTAGCAACACGAACAAACCGAGGCCGCGCGGCAGCTGGATCGTAATCCTGCTCGACAAGCTGCGCCTCGGTCTCCGTTTCCGCCTGCGACTTCCCGAGATCGATGATGTGCGGAACCCCCTCATAGCTCATGCGGCTATTGGCGGCCCAGGAAGAGCGCGGCTGTTCAAAGGAGCAAGCGCTATCAAGAGGATTTCACTTGTTCTCGGCATCGTCGTTCTGATGATGGGAGCGAACTCTGCGTTTGCCCAGGTTCAGACGTGCGCCATTATCACCGGCGGCGATGCCGGTGGGGGACTGGGTGTTAGTCCCACCTATCTCGCGAATCAAGACGGACGCGCTAATGAGGGTTGCACCATCTTGATCACGCTCAACGCTGACGGATCTATCACAACAACTTTCCCCAATCCTTCCCCGTCTTACGATCAAGGCCTTGACGACAACCTGATTGGTGTCGTGAATAACACCAGTAAAGTCATCACCGCTTTGCAGCTCACCAGCGCAACTGTCCCTATTTTTGGTCTCGAGGACGATGGAGTGTGTGGCCTCCCGGGATGGACTTTCAGCGCTCTTGGGCCGAACCCCAATTGCGCAATCGCAACGGACCCGAACCTTTATGGTCCCGCGGGAATTAACTACACAATATTCAACGCGAACAGTGGGATCGTCAATTTCGGCAACGGTGGCATTAAACCAAACAGTAACGCGTTTTTCAGCCTTGAGGGGGGGAGCCTCACTAAGATCGTCGCAGTAGTTATCCCAGGGCTGGAAATTACCAAGCAAGTCAGCGTGGTGGGTGGCGGCCCTGCGCTGCCAGGCGGGCAGCTTGACTATCTGGTGCACGTGACCAATCCCACGAACAATCCCCCGAACTTCCAGGCCTCTTCGGTCGTAATCACCGATGATATCAGCAGCGCGGGTGCAGGTAATCTCACGTTCGTTAATCCACCAGCGCCAACCATGAACGGCTCCACGGCCGGTGTCACCATTGCGGGCTCGCTGCTGACCGCGAACTACTCTGCTGTGAACGGGCCGTTGCAGCCCGGACAATCGATCGACATACGCTTCCGGGTGCAGATTGCTGCGGGAATTCCCGCCGGCACGATCCTCACGAACACTGCGCTCGTAACCTGGAACACCCCTACAGAGACGTCGAGCGCGAGCGTCTCGATTGCTATTGGAGAACCCTCCACGCCCAACCTTGTACTGACAAAAACGGGACCGGCGGCGATGAGCACCGCGCAGTTAGGGCAGTTTGGTCTTGACATCCAGAATACCGGCGTGAGCGACGCCTGGAACGCCACCATCCTGGATCGGCTCCCCAAAAGCAGCCCCACCGGTGGCATGTGTTCCTCAACACCACAGATACTTAGCGCGCAGGTTTTCCAGGCGAACGGGATCACGCCGGTTCCGGGCAAGGGGCCTCTGGTTCCGGGCACCGACTTTTCCATCAACTTTATCGGCGCGCCCACCTGCGAGCTCACGCTGACCATGCTCACGTCGGCCGCCACCATCGGCCAGAATCAGCGTTTGATCATCAATTACCAGACCCGGCTCGACGCGAACAGTCAAATTGGCGCTACACTCACCAACGTTGCTGGGGCCATCCAGTGGTTCGACGCCGACCCCAGCGTCCCTACCCGCCAAAGCTTCACGCACACACTCACCGATGGCACGCCAGGCGTCCTCGATTTCCAGGATGCCCACACCGTCACGGTAGTGGCCGCAGGCCTGGCAATTACGAAGCAAGTCAGCGTGGTGGGCGGCGGCGCTGCTCAGCCCGGCGGACAACTGGACTACCTGGTGCATGTGACCAATGCTTCGACGAGCGCGGCCACCCCGGTCGTAATCACCGACGATCTCAACAGCGCGGGTGCAGGTCGTCTCACGTTCGTGAACCCAGCGGCAACGATGAACGGCTCCACGACCGGTGTCACCATTGCGGGCTCGCTGCTGACCGCGAACTACTCTGCTGTGAACGGGCCGTTGCAGCCCGGACAATCCATCGACGTGCGCTTCCGGGTGCAGATTGCTGCGGGACTTCCCGCCGGCACGAGGCTCACGAACACCGCGGTCGTAACGTGGAACAGTCCGCCACAGACGGCGAGCGCCAGCGTCTCGGTCGATATCGGAGGAGTCCCCGGCGTCGGCACTTTGAACGGCACTGCCTGGCTCGATGCCAACTTCAACAAGGCCCCAGACACCGGCGAGCCGCTACTGCAGGGATGGACGGTAGCGCTGTTTCTTAATGGGGTCCAGGTACAGTCGGTTCTGACGGATGTGAACGGCGTTTACCGCTTTGGCAGCGTGCCGCCGACTGACGGGACTCCAAACCGGTACGAAGTGCGGTTCACCGCGCCCGGCGCGGGCCCGAATACCGCCAAGCTTGGCAAGGCCGACTCGGCCTTTACCAACACTCTGCAGCGAATCACCGACATCATCGTGCCCGCGGGCAGCAACCTCCAGAATCTGAATCTACCGATCGGGCCGAATGGCGTGGTCTACAACTCCTTGACGCGCACTCCGATTGGGGGCGTGACGCTGAACCTGCTGAGCGCTGGGGGCAGCTCCACATTGCCGGCATCTTGCTTCGACGACCCGGCTCAACAGGGCCAGATTACGCAGGCGGGCGGCTATTACCGTTTCGACCTTAACTTCACCGATCCTGCCTGCTCCAGTGGGGGCAGCTTTGTTATCAAGGTGACCGCGCCATCGACGACCTTCGTGGCCGGTGAGTCGCTGCTCATCCCCGCGGCTTCCAACGCATCGACCGCGCCGTTTTCTGTGACTACCTGTCCGGGTAGTGCGCAGGATGCCCTTCCGGGCATCCCGTTCTGCGAAGCACAGGCATCGGAATTCGCACCACCAACTTCCGTGCCCCCGCGCAGCACTGGGACAAAGTACTACCTGAATCTCACGCTGGATGGCACCGCAGTGCCCGGCTCGAACCAGATCTACAACAACCACATTCCGGTCGACCCGCAGATCGCGGGAACATTCTCGATCACCAAGACGACGCCGTTGCTTAACGTGACTCGCGGGCAGCTCGTTCCGTACACCATCACGATAGGCAACGTGCTGGGCGCGTCCATGCAAGGTGTGCAGATTGTGGATCGCTATCCAGCGGGCTTCCGCTACGTCCCAGGATCCGCGCGCCTGGATGGTGTGCCCACAGAGCCCACGGTGACCGCCGGCCAGCTCGTGTGGAATGGCCTCAGCTTCGGCAGCTCCGATCATCGCACGATCATGCTGTTGCTCGCAGTCGGCGCCGGTGTTGGCGAAGGAGAGTTCGTCAACCGCGCGCAGGCCATCCAAGGCGTGACGGGCCAGCCTCTGTCCGGTGAGGCGACGGCAACGGTTCGTGTGGTCCCGGATCAGACGTTTGACTGCACAGACGTCTTTGGCAAGGTTTTCGACGACGTGAATCGAAACGGCCGTCAGGATTCCGGCGAGAAAGGCCTGCCGGGAGTGCGTGTGGTAACGGCACAAGGCCTGGCAGCAATGACCGATCAGTACGGGCGATTCCACATCACCTGCGCGATCGTGCCGAACGATATCCGCGGCAGCAATTTCGTGCTGAAGCTCGACGACAGAACCCTTCCCAGCGGCTTCCGCATGTCGACTGACCAGATGCAGATCAAGCACGCCACGAGCGGCAAGGCCCTGAAATTCGATTTCGGTGCGTCAATCTACCGCGTTGTGGCCATCGACCTGTCGGATGCGGCCTTCGAGCCGGGTTCGACAGAAATTCGCGTCCAGTGGAGGCCGCGCGTCGATGTGCTCCTCGGTGAATTGCGCAAAGCGCCGTCGGTGCTGCGCCTGTCCTATGTCGGCGATACCGAGGATGCGGCACTCGTCGAACGGCGCATGCAAGCGGTTAAGCGGCAATTGACCGAAGCATGGGATACAGAAAAAGACCGCTACGTACTGACCATTGAGCCTGAGGTCTTCTGGCGGCGCGGCGCCCCGCCCAAACGGTCCGACGTGCGTGTACCGGAGAGTAGGTGAACGGTATGAGCATGCAACGCCATCTACTGCTGATTGTCGGACTCCTGATCATGGCGGCCCCTGTGGGCATCGGCCAGGTCAACACGGCCAAGCCAGGCGAACCGGTCGAGCGACATCTGTCCAGTGACCAGACAATGAAGGAATGGTCGCACGACTCGAATCGGACCGATGACATCAAGCGCATCAAGGTCTGCAGAGTGGAGAACATCTGCAAGATGCGATACAAGGAAGGCCAGACGCCGCGGACGCGCGTCAAAAACCTCGTCATGCCACTGCGATACGAGGACGCGAGCGTTCCCATTTCCGACGCTTTCACCAAACAGCTCCAGCAGGCGCTCAACACGTTGCGGGACAAGCAGGGCGTTACGATCCGGTTCATCGGCTACACAGACGACGCGCCGCTGACCGGCCGCGATGAGAGCCTTTACGGGAACCAATTGTCGTTGTCAAAGGCAAGGGCGCAACGAGTCGCATTGGCAATGCAAAAAATCCTGGGATTGCCTGCTTCGGCGATCGAAAGCGACGGTCGCGGGGCCTCCCATCCGATTGCCTCCAACGCAACCGTGCAGGGACGGACGATGAATCGTCGCATCGAAGTGGAATTCTGGTACGACGATCCTCTTCAGGAGTTACCGGACAAGGCGCAACTGTGCCCGAACGATATCGAGGAAACAGTAACCAGGGTTTACGATCCCGCCTGGGGCAGCATCCCGGATATCAAGCTCGAGAACGGCCAGCCGGTCATTCCGCCGGACTACGCGACGAATCTGCATCGCGCACTTACAGACATCGCGGATCGTACCAACGCGCGGCTGCGGTTTATTGGTTACACCAAGAACGAGGGGCTCGACCGTCGTACCGCGTCCGTATACGACGACGACATCGGCCTTTCCGCGGCGCGGGCTCGCCACGCCATGGACATGCTCATACAGGATCCGCAATTGGCAGGCGCCCGGTCCGAACATGAGGGACGCGGCTACGTCCAGTCCGATGACGTCGTGAACCTTGGCTTCATCCAAAGCGAAGAGTCGTTCGTGCGCGTGCAGGTCGTGTATGACGAACGGTTGCCGTTGGACAACTACGAGGGCGTGGACATCACCCGTCTCACCCAGGAGCTTAGTCCGAAAAGCCCGTACGAGCTGAACGTGATGCACATCACCGTCGACGGCAAGCCGATCGATGACCTGGATCGCAGCTCTTCCGATGTCCAGCGCTGCACTGACGTCGCGCTCGACAACGCCAATATCCGGTTCCGCATCGACAATCTCGAGTCGCGGCGGCGGCTCGGCGTCGCGGCAGATCCAGTCGCCGTGGTTGTGAAGGAACCAGTCAGCGAGCTTGATCCACCGGTCGTGCATTTCCGGATGTACAGCAACTATACGGCCTTCCTCAAGCGTGCTGAAATCCGAATATTCGAGCAGCAGTCATTGCAAGCCGAGCCGCTCGCAATCATCCCGATCGATGAAGCGGGTCTTGCGGAATGGCAGCCGACGGCAAAAATTCTCGCGGGCCCGGCACGCGAGCTCAGGTACCTGCTTCGCGCCTATGACTCCAAGGGCAATTTCGATGAAACGGATGCGCGGCCGCTGTGGCTCTACCACGAGGGATCGCTTGGAAAATTTGCGAAGTCCGACAAGTCGTCAACCCAGGCACTGCTGGCCGCCTACGGCGAGAACGACCTGGCACGCCAGCAGATTCCGCTCGGCAGCGGCACGGTGAAGGTGCAGGGTAGCGGCATACCGGCGGGCCACAAGGTTTTGGTAGCCGGCCGCGAGGTTCCGGTTGACCCGAAGGGCAACTTCGTTGCGGAGGAGGTTCTTCCCACCGGCACACAAACTGTCGAAGTCGCGGTCCTCGACGACGCCGGCAACGGCTCGTTATATCTCCGCGATCTGGAGTTCAAGCATAGGGACATGTTCTTCGTCGGTATTGCCGATATGACGATATCCAAGAACAGTGTGACGGCGGCGGAAAAGCTACAGCAGGGTGATAATGCTGGGCAACCCGTTGATTCGTCGCTGGATGGCCGGCTTGCGTTCTACTTGAACGGTAAGGTGACTCAGAACTGGCATTTGACGGCTAGCGCGGATACCCGCGAAGGCCCGTTGAAAGACCTGTTCAGCAACTTCCTGGACAAGACACCCGATTCGTTATTCCGGCGCATTAATCCTGACTATTACTACCCGTCGTTCGGCGACGACAGTGTTGTGGAAGAAACGGCGCCGACCCTGGGCAAGTTCTACGTTAAAGCGAGCCATGGCCAGGATTATGGGATGTGGGGCAACTTCAAGGTCGCCTACGTGGGCAACGAACTGGCTCACGTCGACCGCGGCCTGTACGGAGCCAACGCGCACTATGGCTCCGGACTCACCACCAGCTTCGGCGAGCGACGAATATCGGTGGGCGGGTTCGCCGCCCAACCGGGAACGTTGCCGAGCTATGAGCAATTCCTAGGGACGGGCGGGTCGCTCTACTTCCTGCACCACCAGGATATCCTGACGGGCTCCGAGAGCGTGCGTATTGAAGTCCGCGACAAGGCCTCGAACATCGTCACGGGGGTGGTCAACCTGCGGCCCAACGTGGACTACGATATTGATTACATCCAGGGCCGGCTGCTGCTTTCCGAGCCGCTGTCGGCGACCGCTAGCGACAACCTGCTGGTTCGCACCAGCGGCTTGAGCGGTGACCAGTCCTTTCTCGTGGTGCGTTATGAGTACACACCCGGTTTGGACAAGCTGGACCAGGTCGCCGTCGGCGGTCAGGGCAGCTACTGGTTAAACAATTACGTGAAGCTTGGCTTCACGGCCGACTCCAACGAGGGAGACGGCGCCAGCAACCTCGGCGCCGCAGACCTGACCTTGCGGAAGAGCGCCAATTCCTGGCTCAAGGTGCAGGCAGGCCGCACCACGGGTCTCCTCTCCCCGTCGCTGCAATCCAATGATGGCGGTTTTGGGTTCCAGGGCCCTGTCGACCAGTTCTTCACCAACTCAAAAGCTGGGGCCTACCGCGCCGACGTGAGCGTCGGGCTCAGCGACTTCTTCAAGGGGCACGACGGTCGCTTCGCGTTCTACACGCAGAGACTCGACGCCGGTTACTCGGCGCCGGGACAGATGACGATCAAGGACACGGAGCAATACGGTGGCATGTTCAAAGTGCCGGTGACCAGCCGCCTGACCCTGATGGCCAAGGGCGATCAGAAGACCCAGGACCAGGGGCTAGAGACGCGCGCGGTCGAATTGGATCTGGGCTATAGGTTGACCAACAGATGGAGCTTCAGCGCCGGCGTACGCAACGATATGCGAACGGACAATTCGTCGGTTGTCCCACTCACCCAGGAGCAGGGCGAGCGCACGGACGCGGTCGCGCAGCTAAAGTTCAGTCCCAGCGACACCTGGAGCGCATATGTCTTCGGCCAGGACACGGTCGCGGCAACCGGCAACCGTCCAGACAACAGTCGCATCGGCGTGGGTGGCTCCTATCGTTTGACGAAACGCTTCCGGATCGATGGTGAGGCGTCCGACGGAGACCTGGGTCCCGGCGGAAAGATCGGCACCACCTTTCTCTATTCCGAGCGGACCAGTCTTTACCTGAACTATTCGCTGGAAAACGAGCGGACGGACAACGATCAGCTGGTCCACAGCGGCAGCTGGGGCAACCTGGTCTCCGGCGTAAAGACGCGGCTCTCCGGCAACTCCAGCGTCTACGCCGAGGAACGTTACCAGACTGGCGCGTCGCAGAGCGGCCTCACGCACGCCACAGGAATCAACCTCGTGACCAAAGAGCGATGGAATTTCGGCGGCAGCGCGGAGTTCGGCAACCTGTTCGACTCCCAGACCGGCGCCGAGACCAAACGCAAGGCGGCCGGAATCCACATGGGCTACGGCCTGGATAAGATACAGTTCTCAAGCGCGATCGAGTTTCGCCGGGACGACGCGGAACAGCCCAACCTGATTCATACCATACAGACTGTGTTGCTGTTGCGTAACAACTTCAAATACCAACTGACGCCCAGCTGGCGCTTACTCGGCAAATTGGATCACTCGATCAGTGATAGCTCGCTCGGCGACTTCTATGCCGGTGGCTATACCCAGGCCGTGGTCGGCTACGCCTACCGTCCGGTCCGGAACGACCGGCTGAACGCCCTGGTCAAGTACACGTACTTCTATAACGTTCCGACAACGGATCAGTTGGGATTCCAGAACACCGTGACCGAGTTCCTTCAGAAGAGTCACATCGCAGCGCTCGATCTTACCTACGACCTCACAGCCAACTGGTCCGTGGGTGGCAAGTACGCCTACCGGCTGGGTGAGGCGAGCCTGGACCGTGTGCAGCCGAGTTTCTTCGACAATACCGCGCAGCTCGCCGTCTTGCGGCTGGACTGGCGGTTCCTCAAGCAATGGGACACCCTGGCCGAGGTCCGACAGCTTGGCCTCCCGGATATCAATCAACGCCGCCGCGGCGTTTTGGCCGCGATCTATCATCATGTCGGCAAGAACCTGAAGGTTGGCGTCGGCTACAACTTCACCGACTTCTCCGACGAACTGACCGACCTGAAGTATAACCACAGAGGCATATTCGTTAATCTGATCGGGACCAAGTGATCCCCGAAAAGCTTGGAAATGCGCTCATCGATCCCAACGTTACCGAGCGGTACTGGCGGGTACGCGCATCAAGTCGTACTGGCACGGCGGCTCAAAAGTGCTTTGCAGACGCAACGGCGCAGTCGTGGACGAAAAATGTACAGCTCAGCTTCGATCCCCCGCGGCGGATGAGGCCACACATTTCATTCGTTATTCAGTGACGAGTTTTCCGACGCGAGCCTCCCTCCAGGGTCACATTCGGCCGATGCGCTGGATCGGCCGCCGAGCCCCAGCACTCTCATAGACAGTCGGAAATCTCGTCTCTTGTACTCTGCCCAAACACCATCTTGAGGCTCCGATACGACACAGGTTTGTGCCCATCTGGTTTGAAATGGATTTTTATATTTCGTATGAATTGAATTGAATGAATTCATGGCAGGATCTTTGGCTACTGGCTACCGCCCCAGGGCACGTCGCCTGCTTGTGGCTGTTGTTTGCGGCCCATCCAGCCGGCACATTGAGTTTCACGATCTTGGCCCTCTACCATCGGCTTTCCAGCTTCGATAGTAAGCGATCAACAGACCTAAGCCTAAGGCGAGCACTACCGCTCCAGCGGCAATCGCCCCCGCCGTCCACGGATACGCAATACACGCAACGAGAACGGCGAGACCCCAAAACCAGGTTATCAAAGCTGACCTCCGAAGCTTGAGGGCAGCCTCCAAATAGCCGGCGAGAAAGATGCTCAGGACAATCAATGCTCGGGCAAGGATTGGTAGGCCACTGATGAAGACACTCATCGCTGGCACGAAACCCACCGATGGAATTACGGTACATTCTTGCATTGCTGCCTCGCCCAATAGTCGGCTGCTGTTGCGAATGCTGTTGCCGCGGCGGCAGCGGCCCCAAGCGTTTCTGCGGTCGCGGCTCCTATCGAGGTCCACATCGCCCCAGCTTCTAAAGCATCTGCACTCGCGGCAGCCATGCCCGGATATTGTACGAAGTTTTTGCCTGTGGCAGTGAGTATCTTTCCATAAGCCCACGGCGTTCCGCCTACTACACCCGCTCTGCAGAATACTTTTATGCCATTCATACGTTAGAACAAGTTGCCCTGCGATGAGCTTTCATCGTCGACAGTCACCTCTTCTGCGCACTCGGGAACGTCGTTCTTTACGCTGTTGACGGCTGAACTAACCGGATAAATGCGCATATTTCGCGAGTCGAACGACTTTAGCAGATCAGCCAATTTGACAGGATCTGTCATGCCTGGGTCGAGCCACAAATCGTAATCTTTTTTCTCGATGACGACCGGCATCCTATCGTGAATGTCTTTGAGCAACGGATTCGCTTCTGTCGTCAGAATGGTGCAGGACTCGATGACCTGCCGTCAGGGTCTTTCCATCTGTCCCACAATCCGGCGAACGCAAACAGGCCGCCATCCTTCATGCCGATGTTGTACGGCTGCTTTTTGCTGCAAGCTTCTTCCATTCGTAGAAGCCGTCTGCCAGGATCAGGCAACGACGCTTCTTCATCGAATCTTTGAATGCTGGTTTCTCAGCCGCCGTCTCGGAGACAGCGTTGATCGCCTTAGCCCCGAAGGATTTGTCTTTTGCCCAATAGGGAATCAGCCCCCAACGCATCTTCGCGAAGATTCTCTTCGGCCCGTGGCGATTGGCGGATCGTTGCGACCTCATCCGTGGGTGCAATATTCCATCGAGCGGCCCAATCTATGTCCTCAGCAGGGATGTTGAAATACTCGCGGAGCCAGCGTTCCTTCGCCGTGAGTCTGTACCGTCCGCACATTACCTCTTTCGTTTCATAACTGAGATCGACTCTTTGAGAGCGGCAGCAATGTCAGCATCATCGGTCAGTATGTGAGTAGGCTTCGACATGTGGGATTGCTGCCCTAACCAGACTTGGACTTCTGCGGCTCAGAACTTCGCATGTCCGAGTAATCTGGGAGCAGCCGAAAAACCAGTGACAATGGCATCCGGCGAATTGAAGTGGCGAATGGATTTCACGAAAAAGGCATCGTCATTCTCAGCCTGCGAAGCATCGGCAGCATGGCTGCTCTATCTCATTTAACGAGAGAATCCGCTTCTGCGCGCTGCAGGTCCAAAGCAACCCTTTCTCCATTGATAAGGACAATGCTGCGGTTGATCAGTTCCTGGCCTGTGCAATCATACTTCTCATAGCAAGCCAGGGCAGAGAACGGCACCACAAACTCTACAGATATGCTGGTGGGTTGCGCCGACTGGTGAACCGTGGTGGTGAAATCAACTCCGTCAAACTGCGGGTTGTCATGGAAGTATTTTCCCACCGGCCGCAGCATGTGCGAGATGTGGCCGTCAAAAGCCATGGCAGCGATGCGGTATTGTGACGACCCGGCGGGCTGTTCCAGATCCGTGTTCATGTTGAGTTGCAGGTATGCCGCGTCGTGGAAGGCAATGAACGCCGGTGGCGCGTAATCCACGAAGTGCGCTTGTTGTTTCAGCTCTGGAACTAGACGCTGCAAGGTGCCTTCATAGGTAGTCTGCAGCTTCTGCAGTTTTACGGGAGAAACATCGTGCGGCGCGTTCTTCCGCTCCCGCACCATCCTGGCCAACTCGGATTCCGGGACAAGATTGGAGTTTACCAGGGTCCCGGGTTCCGGCGGCTCGGCTGCCAGCGATGTTTTTTTCTGGTCGCTATGCCCGTGCCGCGCCAGGTAGGTGTCTCGCACATCGTCGGGGGCATCGTCTCCGGTCAGCCAGAGCGTGAACAGCTCGCCGTTGAGGTAGACCTCGCTCTCCAGCAGCGCGCTTTGCTCTGATTCCGCATCTTTCGCCCGGACCAGCCGGGCCGCAATAGTCCGCGGGAACAACACCATCAGATTCTCCGCTCCCTCCGTGCTGACCTTCATCATTTTGCCGCGGACGTGGTGAGAGACCTCGAACGCGTAAGCTTCAAAGGGGACACTGCGGTCCACCCGCGCCACCGCCGCTTTCAGCAGCGGCAACACAACGTCCTCATAGGTTTTGCGCGCGCGCTGGTTGCGGTTGAGCAGCTCTGATGAATAGGAAATGTAGTAGTTCCCAGTGATGGCAAGCACCGTCTGGCCATTGAATTGGTCAAAACGGATGGACCCTTGCGGCAGTTGCTTCTGCCGCACTTCGTCTATGTCCAGCGTCTGGCTGAAATAAAAGGGATAGGGAAAGTGGAGCGCCGCGGCGTCTGTAGAGAGTTCCTGCAACTGGGCAAAGTATTGCTTTTGCAGCTGGCGCGAAACCGGGTCTTTGATTCTGCCCACGGACAGTACCTGCGCTGCGCAGGAAAGACCGAAGAGGCCCAGCGCTGCAACCAGAATGCGAACAAAAGCCTTATTTCCCATATTTCACTCCTGGCGTCTGGTACGGAGGATCTGCGACGGTGCGGATGTAGGAAAGCACAGCCTTGATTTCGCCGGGCTTCAGGGTTGTGGCATACGCCGGCATTTGTGGCGATTTGCCCAGCGCCAGGCCGCCGTGGGCGATCATGTTGGTGAGGTCGGCGTCAGACATCCGGTTCAGCGTTGCTCCGTCAGTGAACTGGTGCGGAGCGGGTGAAAGATTGTCAAGATTGGAAACGCGCTCCGGCGTTGATTCCGGATCATGGCAGCGGATGCAGTATTGGTCATTCACCGCCTTGCCCACGGACTGTTCGTAGCCGAGCGCAATCTCACGCAGGTTCAGAGTTGCGCTGCCTCCGCCGGATTTTGGTGTTTCTGCAATCACCTGGTAGTCACCGGGATTGAACCCCAGTTGCGCCGCGATCGTAACCTGGCCGCTGGAATCGGTCAGCGCCTGGGCCGGATTGAATTGTAAGCCGTCACCGTGCAGGGACACCAGCGCGCCGGTAACAGGATTTCCGTTAGCGCCGTTCACCTGCAACACCAGCGGTTGTGGCAGCGTGGACCCAACTTGCGCGAGCTGTTTGCCGCCGCTGACTTCAGTGATCTGCGTTCCGTAAGCTGTGGGCTTCAGCGGTTGCGGACCGGAGTGTTTGCAACCAGCCACCAGCGCCGCCGAAACCAACATCGCAATGTGGAGGAGCTTCATTTGCCACCTCCCTGTCTGGCTTTCAATGTCATCAGGAAGGCCGTGAGATCGCGGGCCTCCTCATCCTTCAAACTGAAATTGGGCATGATCGTCGCCGGACGCAGCGCGCCGGGATCTTTCAGCCACTTGTACGTCCACGCGGGAGTCAACCTGTTGCCCACGCTGCTCAGGGCCGGGCCCACGTAGCCTTTGTCATTCTTGTAGTCGGCAATGTGGCAGGACTGGCATCCATACTTGGAATAAAACAACTGCTTGCCGCGCGCGGCCGCGTCTGCGTTCAAAGCGTGAGTGTCCAGGGTTTGGGAATCGAATCCGGGCGATTGATACGCGGACGTAATGTAATCCGAGAGCGTCTTGATCTCGTTTTGGCTCAGGTTGAATTTGGGCATGCGGCGGATCAGGGCGGGCCGAAGGGTGTTTGGGTCTTTCAAGAATTCTTCCAGCCAGGCGCGCTGCACCGCGCTTCCTTCCCAGCTCAGGTCGGGCGCCATGTCACCGCCGTTGCCGCTGATAGCGTGGCAGCTCAGGCAGCGGAGATCGTCCATGATTCGCCCGGCCTCGCCGCCGGGATGATAGTTCGACGTGCGCCCGCCGCTGATGATCAGCTCTTTGGGGAAGCTCGCGGCGTGATCGGTCTGCGCCAGCAGCGCCGTGGTCAGCGCATCGATCTGCGATTCGCCAAGAGTGAACTTGGGCATCTTCAGTCCCGGACCGAAAGAACGCGGATCATGGATCTTGGCGGAAATATAATCCGGGAGGTTGTGTTTCATCCCTGGAGCAAATACCACCTGCGCCAACGCCCGGCTGCCTACGCGCGTGAGGTCAGGAGCAAAGTTCTGCGGCGGGTTCACGCCGTTGATCTGGTGGCAGGCGGCACAGCCGGTTTCGGTAACCAGCTTTTTGCCGCGAGCGACGCTGTCCGCGGTGGAGGGCGCCAGATGTACGTTGGCCAGGAAATCGCTGTCTCTCTTTGCCAACAGGAAGCTGGAAAGCAACGCAACTTGCTTGCCGTCCAGGCGATAGTGCGGCATGCGCGTGGCGGGATGATAAGCCGCAGGATTGCTGAGCCAGCGCCGCAGCCAATCCGGATTGACTTTGCTCCCCACCCGTGTCAGCTCCGGGCCAAAGTTACCGCCAACAAGATTGCCGGCTTCATTCTGGACCGCGTGGCAGGATGAGCAGAACGACGCTCCGTACAACGTGACCGCTTCAGTCGAGGCATCCGCGCCCGCCGGGGCCGCCACGGTTTTTGCCTCACCGCCCGCACCCGGAGAAGCCGTGCTCTGCGCCATCAGGAAGGCCGAAATATCAGCGGCATCCTGGTCATTGAGCTGGAAGTTCGGCATGGTGGCCGAGGCGGCATAGCCCTGAGGATTCTTGATCCAGGCATAAATCCATTCCCGGCTGGTCTTTTCCGCGATATGCGTCAGCGGTGGCGGATTATCGTCAGGCTTGAGCAGGTTTCCGTCGGGCTGTGTGACCGTGTGGCAGTGAACGCATCCCTGGCTTGAAAGCAGGGCCCGGCCTTCATTGAGCTTGGGAGCACCTTCCATCGGGCCAAGGTGGCACTGCCCACATCCGGATTCCAGGTAACGTGCCGGCAGCAGCGGCTGTTCCCATGCTTCCGTGGTGTAGTGGGCCTCTTCCACCGACGTTGCCGGCCCTTGTCCGCGATGGCAGATTGTGCAGCCAAATTGGTCAAGATCATGGGGCATGGCTGGATGTTTTCTGAAGGGCTGGGCCGTCGCCCCTACCAGCGCGCCATTCAAGTTGACGTGGCAACTCTCGCAGCGGTCCACCACGCCCAGCCTGGCGATCCATGTCTGGTGAATTCCACCCTGGAAGCTGCGCACCAGAGTACCGCTCTGCCGCTGGCCGGCGATCTGCAAATAGGACTTCTGATAATGACGCCAGTCACTGAAGTAGTTTTTGGCGGGCGCGATGGCCAGGGAAACCAGCAGCACCAGGCTGACCACGCCAAAGTAGGCCAGTTCCCTCAGCGTGGGGCGGCTGCGCAACGGACCGGGCTGGTTGTTATCGTCCACTTGAGCTTCTCCCTCCACGCATCAGCTTTTCCACGGCAGCACCCAGGACCATCCAGGCCCGCGAAAGAATGTCCCGACAGCAGTGAGTACGATCAACTCCACCATGAACCATGTCATGATCCAAAAGGAGAGCGGCCTGCCTACAAGCCAGCGCTGAAAGTTGTGCGGCGACTCGATGGAGAAGCGCGACGACCACAGCAAAGCGCCTCCAACAAGCACGGTCGGCAGAAGGGGAACCGCGAGGTCCAGCAGGCGATCGAGCTTAGGGACGGCCTCGCCGCTCTGCCCGAATTGCTTCAGGTCAAACAGTAGGAAGATAGCAACCAGAAACGCTGGGACAGCGATCATCACCCACCGCCGCTGTCGCAGTTCTGCCCAGATACTACGGCCTTCAATATTGATATTGAAATACGGAATCACAACCAATGCGGCAACCACCAGGCCCGGAATCAAAACACCGGCCACCATAGGCGGAAAATAGTGCAGCAACTCCTGCAGGCCCAGGAAGTACCACGGCGCTTTGGCGGGGTTGGGCGTGTGCATCGGGTCGGCAATGCCTTCCAGCGGTGCGTTGGCCAGCAATGAGATCCACACTAGCAGCAGAAACGCCACTTCCAGCGCAATCACGAACCGCGACAGCGCCGTGGGATAAGTCATCACACGCGTATCGTCCTGCGTTTTCACGTGCGGAGAAGTGCGCCGCAGGATGAAGGCGATGCGCCGCGGGTTCTTGCGCACGTCCGATTGCACTTCCGCTTGCATCTTCGCTTCTGCTTGCAGCTTGGGATCATCGGTCATGGCTTCTTCTTCTCCGGAACGTGCAGTCCGCCATCCTTGCGAATGCGCCAGAAGTGCACGCCGACCAAAAGAATCGCGGCCAGCGGCAGGATCACGCAGTGCAGCACGTAGAAGCGCAGCAGCGCGTTGGCGTTGACTTCATTTCCGCCCAGCATCAGGAAACGAATCTGTTTTCCCATGAATGGAACGGCCTTGGCGATGTTGGAGCCGACGGTCACGGCCCAGAACGCCAACTGGTCCCAGGGCAGCAGATAGCCGGTGTAACTGAGCAGTAAGGTCAGCAACAGCAGAAAGACGCCAACCACCCAGTTGAACTGGCGCGGCGGGCGATAGGCGCCGCGATAGAAAACTTTGAACATGTGCGCGAACACCAGGAACACCATCGCGTGCGCCGACCAGCGATGCAGGTTGCGCAAGAAAACCCCTGAGGCCACCACAAACTGCAGGTCCTTCATGTCCGCGTAAGCTTGCGGCACCGAGGGGTGGTAGTAGAACATGAGCAGAATGCCGGTGGCGATCAGGATGAAAAACGTGCTTAGCGTCAGTGCGCCCAGATACCATGTGGGACTGAACTCCAGGGCTCGCGAACGGACCTTCACCGAGAACAAGTGCAGAAAAATATTCTGCTGTACGGCCTGTGAACGATGCAGATTGCTGGCGCCGCTGCCGCTGCGAAAGATCGTGCGCCAGGCATCGGTATTCCTGAGCCGCTCAAACTCCGTCTTGAGTGAGGTGGCCATGCTCATACCTTCACGTACTCAGGTTCTTTCAAGGGAGTGGACCGATCGACCATGAGGTTGCCGTCTTCGGCCAGCCAGACCTTCAGCCAGGGGAGTGGTTGCGGCGCCGGGCCGGCGACCTTGACGCCATCACGATTGAAGCGGCTGCCATGGCAGGGGCACGCAATCAGGTCCAGTTCTGGCTTCCACGCGGTGAGGCAGCCCAGGTGGGTGCAGATTGCACCTAGCGCGTAAAAGCCCTTAGGTCCGTTGATGAGGTAAATTCCGCTTTGCGCATCCAGGGTAACCGTGCCGACCGCAAACTGGTCCGGCTTGCCGGCTTTGATGATGGGGGCGGATTCAAACAACACGTTGGGTGAGAAGAATTCGTAGGAAAACAAACCCGCGCCTGCCGCGGCCACAGCCAGCGATCCCATGCCCACTTTGGCAAAGAACTGTCTGCGGCTGCAGTCTTTGCATTCGTCGTTGGGGGCCGAAGCCGCAGGAGTGTCAGCCGGGGCTGATGTTTTCGCGTCGCTCATTTGCTGCTCCTCAAATCGAATGACTGGATCGGGATCAGCCCGGTGCTTTCGGCCGATCTGAAGTGGAACGCCTCCATCGTGATTTCCTTCACCGGACACCGCATTGCACACAGGCCGCAACGGATGCAGCGTGTTTCGTCCTTCACCATGACCGCGCCGGTGAGCGTTCCGGTCGCAAGCTCCTGCGGCTTCACGCCCCGCAGTTCGACTTCATAAGCCGCTTCATTCTGCTCCAGATGGGCCAGCACCGGCTCAGGAAATTCAAAGTTTTCCAGCGGGACAAGTTCCAGGCATTGCTCCGGACAAACGTCGACACAGCCGCCACACAAAACACACTCGCTGCCATCGACCTCAGTGCCTTCGAAAACCGTATTGATCCAGCAGTGCAGGCAGCGCTGTGCCTCCTCCACCGCTGTCTGCTCATCGAAGCCAATCTCCACTTCGGTCACGCCGGTGCGCCGCTCCAGCGGCAGCATGGGCACGGACTGGCGCGCGATCTCCATGTAGTTGGTAATCATCTGGTGCATATCAAAGACTTCAACTTCAAGGATGGGATCGGCGTGCTTTGCGCCGCGCAGATATTCGTCTATGCCCACGGCGGCGCGCTTGCCGTCGGCAACGCTGTCAATGATCAGGCGCGGACCAAAGACACAATCGCCGCCGGCAAAAATCCCCGGGACTGAGGTCATCAGGTTGTTGCGGTCTACCGCGATCAGTCCGCGCGGCGACAGGTCAATCTTGCTGGATGGCCCGAGAAAATCCAGGTTGGGGGCCTGGCCAATGGCCAGAATCACCGTGTCACATTCCACCAGCGATTCACTGCCGGGCACAAACTGAGGATTGAATCTTCCATTCTCGTCGAACACCCGGCTGGTGCGGACTGTTTCCAGCGCGGTGACCCGGCCATTCTGGCCGACCACGCGGTTCGGCCCGTACCCGGCATGGATGGTCACGCCCTCGGTCTCCGCTTCTTCCACTTCTTCCAGGGCGGCGGGGATTTCATCGCGCCGCTCGATGCAGACGATATGCACCTCGCTGGCGCCCATGCGCAGAGCGGAGAGTGAAATGTCCACCATTTCATGCGAAGCAACCGCGCCGATGTTTTTGGACCAGTCCTCATTCGGGATTTCGTGCTGGCGGACGACTTCGCGCGCGGCCGAGCGGGCCACATCCATGGCCACATTGCCGCCGCCGATCACCACAACTTTTTTGCCGATCGTGAACTTGTAACCAAGATTCACGTTCAGCAGAAAATCGATGCCCTTGTACACACCATCGAGATCGACCCCGGGGATGGAAAGATCGCGGCTGCGGTGTGCTCCAACCGCGATCAGCACGGCATCAAAGCCCTGCGCGCGAAGATCTTCAATGGTGAAGTCTTTGCCCGCGCGCTGGTTCAGCTTGAGCGTGACGTCTCCGGTCTCTAGGATCTCGCGGACTTGCGCTTCCACCACATCGCGCGGCAAGCGATACTCAGGAATGCCCAGGTAAAGCATTCCACCCGGGACCGCTGCGGCTTCAAAGATGGTGACCGGATATCCCATCAGCGCCAGATCGTGGGCGGCGGAGAGGCCGACCGGCCCGGCGCCAATCACCGCAACCTTAAAGGGCAGCGGAGGCTGCTTTTCTACCGGGTTGGGCTTGAAGTTTTTGGATTCCGGGCCGTGGCGTTCCGTGAGGAAGCGTTTAAGGGCGCGGATCTGAATCGGTTTGTCGATCTCGCCGCGCCGGCACGCGCTCTCACATGGATGCGCGCATACCCTTCCGCAGATGCTGGCCAGGGGGTTGGGATCGCGAGCAAAACGGTACGCTTCCTCAAACCGGCCTTCCCCAATCAGTGCGACGTATCGTCCGGCATTGGTATGGGCTGGGCAGGCCATCATGCAGGGGAAGTTGGTGTTTAGCCAATCTCGGCTCACCGTCTTGTCCTGGAACCGTTTCTGCATGGGGCGTTTCTTAGCTTTTTGGGATGGCAGGGCAGGATGACCGTGGCCATCCTGCCTTCTGCGGGATTATTGCAACGTGAAATCGGCCGTAGTATCGCCCTTCACGGTTATTTTCTTGGATTGGAGTTTCTTGCCTTCATGCCACGCGTTGACGGTGTATTCACCATCGGGCACATTGGCGATGGCGTACGCGCCGTCCGCAGCCGTCTCAGCGAAATACGGAGTCGGAGAAACAACGATGAAGCCCGACATCTCGGGATGAACGTTGCACAGCAGTGTCACCACGCCGGGGTCGGTAAACTTGAACGCCTTTTTTTGTCCCGTGGGCCAGGTTCCCATGTTGTGCGTCTTCTTTTTGTCGCCGGAAATCGATGGCCAGAAAACGTTGTGTTGCACCTTGTCGCTATTCAGGAAATCCACGGTTGTTCCTACCTGCACCACCAGCACGTGGGGTTCAAAGCGCAATCCCTTCTGGTCCATGGTTACGGGCTTGTCACTGGCTGCCGGCGCTGCCGCGCCGGCCGATTCCAGATAGACAACCGATTTTCCCGGAGATACCTTGCCTTTGACGCTGCCGGCCATACACGCCTGCGCCGTCAAAAGCGCCAATACACTGACTAAGAATACGTATTTCATTTTCATGAGTGCATCTTCTCCTCAATCTTTAGAACACCCAGTCCAGAGCCACTACGGCCGTATTGGTATGGAAGGGCTGAATCGCGGTCGGCAATCCCGTGATGGGATTGGTGATGATGGTTACAAACTGCTGCGGCCGGAACTGGTACTCGAAGGACGCCTTGATGTTGGCGTGGATCAGGAACTGGACGCCCGGCGTGATCCGGTTGCGAGTGGAGTGGAACGCAAGGGGAGCTACTCCTGCGAGACTGTTGAGCCGGTCAGGACCGGAGTTGACTGCGTCCCAGCGCAGGATGGCCATCAGCCAGGGGTAAGGCATCCAGTCGGCTTGTATGAAGCCGCCGGTGTATGTTGCCGGCTGGCCGTGAATGAATCCCGTCGCACTTGAGGGCGGTTCCAACGGTAAGGGCAGAGGAACCAGCGCGCCGGTCCCATCCACTGGCAGCTGATTTGTGTCATGACCGTACATGAGCGTGCCGTAGATGTTGATGATGTACCTGTAGTTGAAACTGAAATCGCCACCCACCCGGTAGTAGGGCTCTTTTACTGTGAGAACCACCGGGTCACCAACCAGGTTCTCACCGCTAAAGCGCTGCACGGAACGTCCGTAGAGGTAAAAACTGCCCAGGGTGATGTAGGTATGGTCTCGCGGCCCCGTTGCTCCGGCAGCCTGGATGGCATGGCGACTGGCCGGATCCCGTTCCAGGTTGAAACGATAGGAGAACCTGGCATACATGTTCTTGAAATTGGAATCAGAGGCGAATCCCGCAGGAGACGGCACAAAATCACTGTTGTTGTCCGCCTGGCTAATGCCGCTGGTGTTCTGATCAACAAAAGCGAGCGAATAGTGATATCCGCCGGTCATGTGGCCGCCGCTGAACTCAATGCCGTTCATCGCGTCCCCCATAGTCAGCTGATTGTTCACGTTCTGCTGGTTAAAGGCCGGGTTCTGGGCGCCAATGTTCGCCTGGTCGAAGATGTCCCAGCCGCTGATGTTATGACTGCGCGCCGGACTAAAGGGAAGGTCCAGTTCAAACCGGCCCACGCGCAGGCTGAAGGAGTCCTTGGGCAGTTTGAAAAGCCGGCCCAGATTAACGAATTTCAAATAACCGTCGCCCAATCCACCGGCTGCGTTGTCGCCGGCAACGCTGATGTCTTCATCCACCCAGAAAGCAATGTCGCTGCCGAAATTGCCCGCGGCAAACAGGCTGAACAACCCAGTGCTGAAGTCCGTCCTGGGAATGAAGGGCCCCACCGTGCCCGCTGGAACAAGCGAATCGAACTTTCCTCGATTGCTACTGGTCCCCTGGAAATACGTGCTCACCTTTAGCCCGATCGGTGGAATGCCCGGGATGGTTCCCGGCCAGATGCTGTGCGGGAAGGTCTCTTTTTGCGCCGGTGCTCCCAGCAGGACTGGAGGTACTTTCAACATTCCCTCATCATCGACGGGAAATTTGAAGCCTGCGTCCTTGAAGGCTTTGCCAAAGTCATTGAGCTTGGGAAAATCAGAATGACAAGTGGAGCATGAAGTCTGATATAGCCGGGCGAATGCCGGGATTGCATGGCTGACCGTGGGAAAGACTAAAAAAAGCAGCAGACAGATAGACCATAGCCCATAGTGCATTCTTGCTGAACAGGTCCTCATGAGACCTCCTTAATGACACTAGTGGTACCCGTTGATTCAGATTCACGCTCGCGGAGATATCACATTAACTCTGTGATGTTGACGAACGTGGCAGCAATGTTACGCAAAAGCAGGGCATGTGAGGTGTGATGTAGATCACAGTCGTAGTTCATAGCCCTTGTCACAAAGACTGCTGCTGTGGCTTGCCACGATCATGAGGTATTACATCCAGCCAGGAGCACAACGGGCCGGCATTGACAAGAAAATCGGCTGGCACACCCTCAGGCATACATTCTCGACTTTGATCAAGTCGCTGGGCGTGGACGCGAAGGTTGTCCAGGAACTCTTGCGGCATGCGTCTTTCAAAACAACGATGGACGGTTACACTCAGGCTTTGGAAGCACCTAAACGCCAGGCTCAGGCAGCTCTGGCGGACCTGATCATGCGCACGGGTAAGGTTGGACACGCATGATTTTGACCATTGTTGTGGAGTGTTGTGGGAATTACGGCCAGGATGCCTCTAAGTTATTGATTCTTTGGCGTCCCCGACGGGATTTGAACCCGTGTTACCGCCGTGAAAGAAAGGTAACCGGCCGGATCAACTAACAATTACAAGGCACCGGTCGCTCTGGTAAGCCCTGTAAGTACTTGATGGAACGTTAAGACACGAAGTTTCGTTGTACCGTCGTTGTACCGCGACACAGCCTGGTTTCACGAATCAGACGGCCCGCTGGCTGCGGCCCTATCAATTCTGGATCCACTTCTCTCGGTCTGTGATGCTGCTGACCGTGCAGAAATGTCAGCTTCCAGCGTCATGTGCAGATCGGTGCTAGGTGGCCTTGAGCGTCTCGAGGTCTGCGTCAGCTCCTGCAGCCACTCAAAGGCCGAGAGGTACAGCATGTCTTCCCGACACCGCCAATTCCAATTCCCGCTGGCTTGACCGGGAACGTTCATTCGACTCTCGGGCCCTAAGTTGAGGAGGTCCTGCAAGGGAGCAACCGCCAACGCTGCCCTCGATGACCATCCAAGATGTATCAACGCCGGAGCAACTTCAGTTTCTCCGGCCGGGGCGCGCTTGAGGTAACTCCATAAGTTCTGCCGCTGGAAATCGGGCAATTCTTCGTACCATTGTCGAGTTGGGGCGTTGTCATGAGTGCCGGTATACGCGACGGTGTTCGATGAAAAGTTGTGTGGCAGATATGGATTGTCCGAATGACCGTCGAAGGCGAACTGCAGGACCCGCGTACCCGGCAGTTGAAAATCATCCCGCAGTATCTCTACGTCCTTGGTAATAATGCCCAGATCTTCGGCGATGAACGGCAGCCGGCCCAATTCTTGATGTACTGCTTCGAAAAAGCCGGCTCCCGGACCGTGGACCCATTCTCCTGTTTGAGCCGTAGGCGCCCCTGCAGGCACGTGCCATGCAGCGACGAATCCTCGGAAGTGATCCAGGCGGATTGCATCCACATGAGCGAGCAGGGCACTAAGTCGATCAATCGCCCATCGGTAGCCCGTTGCCCGAAGGGCATCCCAGTTGTAGACGGGATTGCCCCACAATTGTCCCTGGGCGCTGAAATAGTCAGGCGGAACGCCGGCAACGAAGTGTGGCCGGCGCTGCTGGTCGAGCAGGAACAACTCCGGGTTCGCCCAAACATCGCTGGAATCTGGGGAGACGAAGAAAGGCAGATCGCCGAGCAGCCTCACACCTCTGGAATGGGCATAGTCTTTAAGTTGATCGGCTTGTCGGAGCAGCAGAAACTGGGCAAAGCAGACTTGATCGATTTGACTAGCCAACTCTCGACGCGCACTGGCCAGGGCTTCAGGCCGGCGCTGCACGAGCTCCGCCGGCCAATCGAGGTAATGGGCCCCACGATACTTCGCTTTCAATGCCCGGAACAATGCATAGTCTTCCAGCCAATTTTGTTGGTGAGTGCGGAACTCATCATATAGAGGCCGCAGATCTTTACGCTCCCCGGCCTTGAAATTTTTCCAGGCCGTCTCGAGGAGTCTGATTTTGAAAGGGATTACCGTCTCGTAGTCAAGCAAGTCTGGCGGGAACTCAGACTCACAATCGGTCGCCTGGAGCAGCCCATCTGAGATCAGTCTGCTTGGACTGATCAGCATCTCGTTCCCGGCAAATGAGGACAGCGACTGATACGGAGAATTCCCGTAGCCCGTCGGACCGAGCGGCAGCGCTTGCCACCAACTCTGGCGACTCTCTTGGAGATGGTCCATCCAGGCGAATGCAGTGGGGCCGAGGTCACCGATGCCGTAAGGGGACGGGAGGGAAGTGACATGCAACAACAATCCAGAAGCGCGGTAATCACCTGGAAACGGAGGAGTATTCGCGGGCCCGTCGTTATTGTTCATCGCCCGACTCGGCCAGCGCGCTGATCACCATCTCCTGCGCCTCGCTCTTGAAACTTTCCGGGTACATCTTGTGGAAGTTATTGAGCCATGCGAATCGTGTGAGCGGACGCATGGAGGCTTTACGACTTTTCACGCCGGATTCAGATAAGGTTATCCGCATTCAAGCCCGTCGGTATCAACTACGTATGGTTGGGCGCCGCTGCCGTAACCAGGATACGTCTCTGTGCCCCTTCTTGATATCTGCTGAAAGGTTCGGATTCGAGTTTCTACGACATCGGCGCAAGAGCAACCCAGAAGAAGCGCACAATCGCGATCGGAATAGCCCTCCAGCACAGACATTACAAATACAAAGCGGTCGAAGGCCGGCTGCTCCAGAACGCATTCGATCGAAACATCCGGGTCAAATTTTGGATTACTGCGATTACCCAACAAAGAGCGTCGAGCTGGGCCGAACGGCGCCGGTGACATGGATCTGATTGCGGTTTTGATTACAGCTCGGCCGCTCCAGAATACTGCTGATTCCTTGAAGACGAGGTTTCCTGCACAGGAGTCAAGCGCTGCGAGGAGGCATTGCTCAGCCCTGAGTTCATCACCCGTCAAGATCAGCGCCAACGAGTACAAGCGGTCCAGTTGCTGAAGGAAAACAGCGCAGAAATCTGAATGCGCTGCATAGTCATCCCTCACCTTACCCACCGATCGCACTCTTTTTGCCCATCGCAACATATTCAAACCACCCTGAGAGCCATGTCCAATCTTTTCTTTCTTGATGCTCAAGTACAAATCGAAGAGTAGCGGCGTGATCGCTAAAACCTTCTCTTCGATGAGGTACGTCACTCTTCCTCCAGAGTCCTCAGCATTGTTCGGCTCGAGTGAAGGCTACTCGACTGCGCTCTGCTTCAGTGCCACGCTGCTCCTCGAAAACCCGCCGCCGGTATTTGCAGTTACTTTTGAGGCCAGCGCTGTTGGTCCCGGCAAAGTTGATCGCGCCAGGAGCTTTGCTGAGCTGTGAGCTACTTTGCTGGTGGACCGCAAATTGTTTCCATAGAACCGAACGTTCCCTTGCACATTGCGCTCCAGGACGACGCGGCCATCGTCAGTGAGCAACTGGATCTGCATGTTCAGTTTGGTCGCTCCGGTTACCGTGGTCACTGCGCGCCGCGTTTCACTGCCGGGGCTATATTTTGTTACAAGCGTCTTCAGGACAAGGATCCCAGAACCAGCCGTGGCGTTTCGGTCACCGCTGCGGAATACGCTTTTGAACTGCTTTGACTTGGACAACTCCTTCACGAGGTCTTCATAAATCGCATCGGCGAAGCACGAATCCAGACTCGTGGCGCCAGGATCGACCCTGCCTACCAGCACGCTCCATTGTTGCACCGCGTTTGGCGATTCTTCTCCCGTACTTTGCAGAAAAGCTCTGTCTCCTGAAGTCCCGAGATGCGCGCCGTGCGCGATGAAATTGTCCTTAAAGATCTGCGCTGCGCCTTTGGGCACCCGGAATATGGCGCCGTGAAATCCACCGTTGCCATCAACATATTCAATGGTTAGGCTGTCGTATTTCTTGTGTGAAAAAAGGCTCACTACGCGGCCGCCGCCGAAGGGTACTGCGCTTTTGCCCAGCATCATCGGAATGCCGCCCACCTGTCTGTCCTCCTCGCCGACCGAGACATTCTGAATGGAACCCAGGCTCACCTTTTCAGCCGTTTTTCCCTCGCGCTGAAATTGAACGGCGTCGTCTAGAATAGACAGCTCTCCGCCGGCATTGCGGTGCACGCCTTCAAATCCGAGAATATGTGTCGCATGTATGGACGGATTCGTAATTAATGTCTCAGGTGGGCGCTGCTCCTGTCCTTTGGCACTCACCGCAAGCCATCCCAAGAAAATAAGCAAAGCCAGGCCAAATCTCAGCAAGGCAGCGTCCGCGCGCGACTCGAGTTGTCGATCCATGGTTGTTTCCTCCAGCTATGGAAAGTGCAATCACGATGCCAAATCGCGCGACACCCTGTCTGATTTTATTTCGTTGGATTCAAAGGACTACTCGGCAGCGATCGGCTCAGGAGCGTCAATCGCTCTGCCCGTCGGCGGTCAATGTGACCTGCGGCGGGCCAGGACGACAACCGAACGCGGAGCCACATGATATTGGTTGCGTTGTAATGCCACGCCTGACTCTGAGAAGTCTTCACCGCTTGCCAAGGCCGTGTCCACGATTCTCACCCAGTCTCTTGCCGAGCCTTCCTGGACCTGAAACTGCAGATCTTCCCAGTAAGCGTTGATCATCACGTACAGGTCATCATCCTGAGAGTCACTGTGTAAGCAGAAGGCCAGGCTGTGCGAATCATGCGACAAATCAACCGCAGGGCCGCTGCCGTACCAGGAAATGTCGTCACGCCAGAATCTGCTGCGACACAAGGAAGGATGCGACTTCCTGAATGCAATCATCTTCTTAAAAAAACAAAAGATGTCCTGGTTGGCTTTGAGTTGGTTCCAATCGAGCCAACTGATCTCGTTGTCCTGGTTATAAGGGTTATTGTTGCCAGACTGGGTATTCAGAAACTCGTCGCCGGCCCGGAACATAGGGATGCCATTCGACAAGAAAAGGAGACAGCACATGTTCTTAACTTGTTTCCGACGCAGCGCCAAAACGTCGGCCGGCGCGCCTTCATTTCCTTCGTGGCCGCAGTTCCAACTGTGATTCTGGTCCATGCCATCCTGATTGTTCCAGCCGTTTTCCCAATTGTTTTTGTGGTTATAGGAAACGAGATCGTAAAGAGTAAAACCGTCATGGGCATCGATGTAGTTTACGGTCTGATAAGCGTGGTACGCGTCAGCCCGGCTGTCTGGAAATAGATCATCGCTGCCATAAATTCGTCGCATCAGGTCGGGCACCATGCCCGGATCGCCCTTGATAAAGCGGCGGAGATCATCGCGAAATCGCGCGTTCCATTGCAGCCATGTCACCCCGGGAAATCCGGGCCCGAGCTGGTATGCGCCGACGTCCCAGGGCTCTGCGATCAACGCGATGCGGCCTAACTCCGGATCAGCGGCGATTTCGCTGAAAATCGGAGCATCTCCCCAATTGATTGATCCGTCGGCATTGCGGCTGAACACCGAGGCCAGATCGAACCTGAAGCCATCAATGTGCATTTCATTTTTCCAGTACCGCAGGCTGTCTGTCACCAGTTTGCGCACGTGCGCCTGGCTGAAGTTCAGCGTATTCCCTGTACCCGAATAGTCTGCGTAAGGCTTGCCGGGCTCAGAGGAAGTCATGTAATAACCCGAAGCGCCGAGCCCCTTAAAGCTATAGACAGGGCCCTCATGGTCGGTCTCGCAGGTATGGTTGTAGACCACGTCGAGAACCACAGCTATTCCGGCGCGGTGGAAAGCCTTGACCATGCTTCGGAACTCAAGATGCTGTTCATCGTGATCCCGAGTTGAAGCATACTGCGCATGCGGCGCGAAGAAATTCAAAGGCATGTAGCCCCAGTAGTCGTCGTCCTGGGGGTCACGTTGAAATACAGGCATAAGTTCCACGACGGTTATGCCGAGCTCCTGCAAATAAGGGATCTTTTCCATCATCCCGGCGAAGGTGCCGGCTCGCGACGGATGCACACCGGAATTGGGGTTTTTCGTGAATCCCTTTACATGAAGTTCGTAGATGATCGCTTCTGATTCAGGGCGAGGCGGGATGTCTTCTGACCAGTCGAATGCTACCCGATGGCCGGTCAGCACTCCCAGCGGCGCTTTCCCTGCATTCGGACCGGGCGACATTGCCAGCTTGCGCTCGAACTCCTCTGGGAAGAAGACGCATTGGGCGTAGGGATCGAGCAGAATCTTTTCAGGATGAAAGCTCTGAAGCGCAGAAACGGACTGTCCTGAAACCGAGTAGGCGTAGTATCGAGCAGCGCGCATTCTATTGAACGGTATCCTGCAGTGCCAGACCCGCCCTGACTTGTTACGGAGAAAATCGAATTGGACCGCCAGGACTGGGTTGACGAAGTCATCGGCTGAATAAAGCAACAGAGTTACGCCATCGGCATGCTCCGCATGGACAGCGAAATTGAATGCCTGCTCCTCTTCGATCCATGTCGCGCCCAACGGTAACGGAGTTCCTTCTGCTTGGGCCCAGGTGGGACGTTTCAAAGCTGAACCCGTCCCGCATGTGAGGTCTGCGGTCGAGGCTGGATACTCGCTGGATGTGGTTTGCGGCCCGCCGCGCCAATCGGGAGATAGCGGTACTTCGCGCTTATGCAGTCCAGGCACCCATCCTTGATTCGTTACAGTTCCATGTCCTTCCACGGTGCCGCGGGAAACTTGCGGAAAGTGAAACTTAATATGTGCGTTTGCCCACCTCTGGTCCACCTGACCCGTTTCGCCTATATTCTCGATGCCGCTGCAACTCATAAGTTCTTTGGACCCCTCCGGCTCTGGCCGGGGTTCGGACAGCGGCTGTTGCGGATCTGATTCGCCGGCGAGTGGCGGCGAAGGCCAACTCTCCTCAGATACCGATGGTGTGCGTGGCGCTCCTACGGTATTGGACATGGTTCCACGTTCCAGATGTCCCGCGCGTATTCGGAAATGGTGCGGTCACTGGAGAACTTTCCCGCGCTTGCTATGTTCAAAATTGCCTTGCGTGCCCAGTTACGGGGTTGGGAATACAGCGCGCCAACCGCCTCCTGGGCTTCGCAATAGGATGTGAGGTCAGCAAGATGCATGTAGTAATCGCTGTTGAGAAGCACTTCGCGTAAAGGAGAAAACACTCCGGGCTCGTTGTAGCTGAAATGATCGGAGAAGATCAGCTCCAGCGCCGCTCTCGTTTCCGGCTCGTGGTCATAGTGCCACTGCGGGCTATACCACGCGCGACTGCTCTCCACCTGTTCTGCCGTTAAGCCGAATAGAAACAAGTTCTCCTCACCGGCTTCCTCCGCCATCTCAATGGTTGCACCGTCGCGCGTGCCGACGGTCAGAGCTCCATTCATCATGAATTTCATGTTGCTGGTTCCGCTGGCTTCATAGCCTGCAGTGGAGATCTGGTTCGAAACGTCACTGGCGGGAATCAGGCGCTCTGCGAGCGAGACGTTGTAGTCGGGGAGGAAAACTATTTTGATCCTGCCACGGACAGCCGGGTCGGCATCGATCGTACCCGCGAGATTATTGATGAACTTGATGATCAGTTTGGCCAAGTGATAGGCAGGCGCGGCCTTGCCGGCAAAGAAGAAAGTGCGGGGCGCGATTTCCAGGCCGGGGTTTTCCCGAAGACGGTTATAGACGGTTACAATCCTCAGCGCATTCAGCAATTGCCGTTTGTATTCATGAATCCGTTTTATGTGGCAATCGAAGATAGTGTTCGGGTCTATTTGTTGCCCCGAAGTCGCCTTCAGCCAAGTGGCAAACTGGGTCTTGGCTTCCCGTTTTGACGCGAGAAACGCCTGTTGAAAACCAGCATCATTGGCAAGAGCTTTCAACGCGCTCAGCTCGTCCAGATTGGTGATCCACCGTTCGCCAATAGCCTCTGAGATCACGCCAGCCAGTCCCGGATTTGCTTGCAGCAGCCATCGCCGAGGAGTGACCCCATTGGTCTTGTTGTTGAACCGCTCCGGGTACATTTCGGCGAGATCGCGGACTGTGGTCGTGCGCAAGAGCCTGGAGTGAATTGCTGCAACTCCGTTGGTACTGTGGGACCCAACGATGGCCAGATGGGCCATCCGTATTTTGCGCTCCGTGCCCTCTTCGACCATGCTTACACGCGTCACGCGTCCATCATCGCCGGGGAACCGCAATCGAACTTCATCCAGCAGCAGTCGGTTGATCTCGTAAATGATTTCCAGGTGGCGAGGGACAAGCATTTCAAACAAGTCGGCCGGCCATTTCTCGAGCGCTTCAGGAAGCAACGTGTGATTGGTATAAGCCAGCGTCTTTCTGGTCAGATCCCACGCCCGCTCCCAGGGCAGGTGCGCATCATCGAGCAAAATTCGCATCAACTCGGCGACGGCGAGTGCTGGATGCGTATCATTAAGCTGGATTGCGGCCTTCTCGGGTAGCATTTCCCAATCCTCATTCAAACGCCGGAATCGACGCACGATATCAGCGAGTGAACATGCCACCAGAAAATACTCCTGGACGAATCGAAGTCCTCGCCCAATGTCGGTTGAATCGTCAGGGTAGAGCACGCGGGTGAGCGACTCCGCTTCAAGACTCTCGCCTAGGGCTCCCACAAAATCTCCGGCGCCAAATTCCTGAAAATCAAAGTAGTCCGGCGCGGCTGCGGCCCACAGCCGAAGGGTGTTGATGGTCTTTCCGCCATAGCCAACCACGGGCCGGTCAAATGGAATCCCGATCAGGGTTGATGGCTTTCCACGCAGGACCTGAAAGTTGCCACCGATCAGCTTGAACGAGCAACCTAGCTTCACCTCGACCGTCTCGGTAGGACGTACGACCTCCCACGGGTCGCCGCTTCGGATCCAGTTGTCCGGACTTTCCTTTTGCCATCCATCCGCGATGGATTGCTTGAACATGCCGTACTCGTAGCGCAGACCATAGCCCATGGCGGGCAGTTCGAGGCTGGCCATGGAGTCCAGAAAACAAGCTGCGAGCCGTCCCAGACCGCCGTTGCCGAGTCCGGCATCGGGTTCCTCTTCTATAACGTTGAGCCAATCGACACCTTGCTCTCTCGCCGCGTAATGGGCTAACGGGCTGAGCAGGAGATTGGTGATGTTGTTCGCGAGCGAACGGCCAATGAGGAACTCCATCGAGAGGTAATAAACGCGTTTGACATTCGCTTGGTTATAGGTATTCCTGGTGCGCATCCAGCGTTGAGCGAGAATGTCTCGAATCGAATGTGCGAATGCCTCGAAACGTTCTCGCGTCGTTGCAACGCGCGGCTCGATAACGCGGTCGAAAATCAGGTGTCGTTCATAGAAAGCGTTTTCTGAGCCGACAAATGGAATAGGCCCGCACCCGTATTGGTGGAGAAGCTCCGAAACCCGCCACTCCTCTGGTGTTTTCGGGGCAACTCGGGCGACTTTCGCAGCTGCTACATTTCTTCTGCTCATTAGAAATCCTTGCTCTTCCTTGGCCTGACCTCTGATTTGGGTTTCGTACCCTGCTGAACAGTGCAAGTGGCTTGCCAAAGCTGCACTCCCCCGTCCAGCGCAGTTTCGGGCAAACCGGAGCCGTGGCAGCTCACTCCGCTCTGCCCGATCTCGGGCAGTTGCCCGGATTCGGGCACAATAATTCCGAACGACGGCGCAGAAGTGCTTCGATTGCCGAGAACAATAAATGCCGGTTTTGGCACCGTAAATGCACCTTCCAATCTGATAGTTGAGGGTGCAGGGCCGCTATCCGCCGAACGAGATGATGCCCGAAATTTGACGGCGGACGAGCCACGCGCCCTCCGGGATACGCTTAGTGAAGATTCTTGTCTTAAACTCAGGTTCGAGCAGCCAGAAGGCATGCATCTACGAAGTTGCCGATGTGCTCCCGGAGAATCCGCCTGTACCACTGTGGGAGGGAAAAATCGAATGGCATGACGACACTGCTACGCTCACCATCAGAAACTCGAGCGGCATTGCGAGGAATAAAAAGCTGAAGATCACGTCCCGTGAGCTGGTGTTAAAAGAGCTGCTGAAGGCTTCGTGGAACGGTGAGACGAGCAGCCTCGCTTCTGCAACCGAAATCGACGCTGTCGGACATCGTGTAGTCCACGGCGGCAAGCGTTTCCACGATCCCGTTCTCATCACTCAAGATGTACGCTCGGCCCTCGCCGGTCTCTCACAGTTTGCTCCGCTACATATCCAGTCAGAACTCGAGGGGATGAAGGTTGTCACGGACCTGCTGGGAGACGTGCCGCAATTTGCGGTCTTCGATACTGGGTTTCATCGGCACATGCCGTTGGCTGCACAGACATATCCTGGTCCGTATGAGTGGTTCGAACATGGAATTCGCAGATACGGCTTTCATGGAATAAACCATCATTACTGTGCCACCCGCGCTGCTCATCTGATTGCAAGCGATCTGAGGTGTTCCAAAATCATAACGTGTCACCTTGGCAACGGGTGCTCCGTCACAGCCGTTAAAGACGGCCGCAGCGTGGAGACAACGATGGGGTTTACGCCGTTGGAGGGTCTCATGATGGGCACGCGCTCGGGTTCGATTGACCCGGCAGTCCTGATCTTCCTCATGCGGCAACATGGGCTCAGCGCCGAGGAGCTAGACGATATGTTGAACAGGAAATCCGGGCTGCTCGGCATTTCTGGTCTATCGGCCGATATGCGTGGCGTGTTGGCCGGCATGCATGAGGGAAATGCCAGAGCGAAGTTGGCTTTCGATCTTTATATTCACCGTTTGCGAATTGCCATTGGAGGGATGGCGGCTGTTTTGGAAGGCCTGGATGTGTTGGTGTTCACAGCCGGAGTGGGAGAGAACTCCCCTGAGGTGCGCGCTGCTGCGTGCAAAGGACTGGGCTTTCTCGGCGTCAATATAGACACGAGCAAGAACGAGAGTCCTGTACTCGACGCCGAAATCTCGAGCCTCGAGTCCCGAGCAAAGGTCCTGGTAATTCGGGCAGAAGAAGACTGGGCCATCGCAGGAGAATGTTGGAAGCTCTCTTCTACCGCGGCGGCGGTGGCGTAACTCCGGCAGTGATTCAGGTTTAAGGAGAAATCTTAGTGAGCCATTATCTGGGGGTAGAACCATGTCTTGTGCGCTGGAAAATGAAGCCGCTGCAACAGGGTCAGGTAGATCCAGGATTTCACCGTTAGCCGGCAAACCCGCTCCAAAAGAAATGCTTGTGGACTTGGCCCGCCTGGAGAAGGAGTACTTCCAAAGGAAGCCAGATGTGGAAGATCCAAACCAGTTAGTCGCTTTCGGAACAAGCGGGCATCGCGGGACATCTTTGAACGGAAGCTTTACCGAAGCGCACGTTCTCGCGATTACCCAGGCGATCTGCGACTACCGGCGGACCCAGGGCATTTCCGGCCCGCTCTACATGGGGAAAGACACGCACGCTTTATCCGCGCCGGCGCAACAGACTGCCATGGAAGTTTTGGCCGCGAACAATGTCGCCACGATCATCCAGGAGAACGACGGCTTCACCCCCACGCCGGTTATTTCGCGAGCGATTCTTGAGTGGAACCGCACCCGACAAGGCGCTCACGCGGATGGCATTGTCATTACACCTTCCCACAATCCTCCCGAGGATGGGGGGTTCAAGTACAACCCGCCCAATGGAGGACCCGCGGATATTGACATTACGCGCTGGATACAGGACCGCGCCAACAGCTTCTTGCGAGCCGGAAATCGTGAAGTGAGCCGAATTCCCTTTGAAAGAGCAATCAACGCTCCTTCTACTCGCCAGGAAGATTTCGTGCTGCCGTATGTGCAGGATCTGAGGAATGTCGTCGATATGGACGCCATTCGCGATGCGGGACTCAAGTTGGGTGTTGACCCGCTCGGCGGAGCAGCTCGTCCCTATTGGGAACCCATCGCTTCTATCTACGAATTGGACGTCAGCATAGTGAATCCAAGCATTGATGCCACATTTTCTTTCATGACTCTCGATCATGACGGCAGGATTCGCATGGACTGCTCGAGTCCGTACGCCATGGCTGGGCTTGTCGGCTTGAAGGACCAGTATCAGGTTGCTTTTGCCAACGACCCTGACTCAGACCGCCATGGCATTGTCACTCCATCGGCGGGTTTGATGAACCCGAACCACTTCCTTGCTGTTGCGATCCGTTATCTGCTGACCAACCGGCCTGAGTGGAGCGCACTCTTTGCAGTCGGGAAAACGCTGGTTAGCAGCAGCATGATCGATCGCGTGGTGGAAAAGCCCGGACGCCAATTGCGTGAAGTGCCGGTGGGTTTCAAGTGGTTTGTGTCCGGACTGATCGACGGTTCCGTCTGCTTTGGCGGGGAAGAGAGCGCGGGCGCCAGCTTCCTTCGTCGCGACGGCGGCGTGTGGACGACAGACAAAGATGGTCTGATCATGGACCTTCTTGCCGCAGAGATCACAGCTCGAAGCGGAAAAGATCCCGGCCTGCACTACCGTGAGCTGACGGCCGAGTTCGGAACTCCTTTTTATACGCGTATCGATGCGCCGGCCTCGCCAGATCAAAAACAGAAACTGCAGAAACTCTCGCCGGATGCTGTGAAGGAATCAGAGTTGGCGGGTGAACCTATCGTCGCGAAGTTGACCAAGGCTCCCGGAAACAACGCTGCAATCGGCGGCCTGAAGGTGGTTGCAAAAAGTGGCTGGTTCGCTGCTCGGCCATCCGGCACAGAGAACATTTACAAAATATACGCGGAGAGTTTTGACGGAGAGTCACATCTGAACGTTATCGTTGCAGAAGCCCAGGAAATCGTCAGCAATGCTCTCGGCCAGTCCTAACCCGGCGAGACACCAATCCTGAAAAAAGGACGGTGTTATAGCCGAAGAAGAGGCACAGCACATGAGTTGGTTTGAATCGCGCAGAACGACAATTACAGCGGTGGCGGAGCTCTGGCGTTTGCATGTTGGTGCACCAAAGATAACCCAGCAACATAAATACCGGTGCAAGAGATTACACCAGTACCTGCTGCTGATGCTGATGCTTACCGTTGGGTTCTCCGGCCAGGAACCATCCAGTCTCCCGTCAAACCAGCAGGTACTGGCGTTTTTAACCGAGTCAATTGACTGGTATCGCCAACGCGCGGTCGAGCGCCAGATCGTGACCGATGATCGCGATCTTGTTTTCGCGGAAGATAATCGGCCAGTTGCCGGGCAGATTGTCCGGCTATCCCATGATTTTGCCAGGATGTATGCATCGATTGCGATGGTGTCGGCAGGTAAGCAGAAGGCGAGCGCGAGCAGTTCCTCAGCGGACCTGGCATACTTCGTTCAGCTTCAAAGCAATATTGATCTCGCGGGCAAGCAGGCCAGCCAGCAAATCGAGGAGATCAAAAAGAAGCTCCCTATAGCGCACAGGGCCGAGCGTCGCAGGCTGCAAGCCGCACTAGAAGCTACCCAAAGCCGGGTGGCAGTCCTGCAGTCAGCATCGGCTACGGTTCAGCAGCTGGTTGATTTCGTGCGGAACTTCGGAGATCGAGAGACCGGAGACCTGGTGTCATCCATCGATGAGCTGGCGCGAGCCGTGCCCGACGCGACCAACCCGGCGGCTATGGAAACACAAGCGCAGAGACCGGAAGTCTTGTTGGCAGCTAAACCGAACAATTCTGGCATTCTCGCCCTCAATTCAGAACTGTTAGCCCTTGGACGAAAACTCCGCATTGTGGACGACCAGATTTTCCGAACGGACAAGCTGAGGCAAGCCTCGGTTGCCCTCCACACGACGTTGCTGGCTGCTATCAACCAGCGTTTTGTACTGGACACTACGAATCCTCTCCAGGTTGGCGATCTCCACGCGTTGCAGGTGCAGAAGGACCAGCTTGATCACATTGCAGCATCTGTCAAGATGCTCTCCCCGGCCATTGTGGCGTTGGATAAGCAAAGGATACTGCTCGATGGCTATCAATCTCACTTGAAGAGCTGGCGTGCCGCAGTTGTCAACGAAGACGAGAAAACATGGAAAAGCCTGGTCATACGACTGGCAGGTCTTGTATTGATGACTGTGGTGCTGGTGGTGATCGGCGCTGTCGCCCGCAGGACAATCCGGCGCCATGTTCACGATTCTGACCGCCGCCAAATTCTACTGATGATCCAGAGGGTGTTTGTCTGGGTCGCTCTGGTGATGGTGAGCGCATTTTTCTTCGCGTCCGACTTCGGATCTTTTGCTACCTTCTTTGGGCTTGCCACGGCAGGGGTGGCGGTTGGTCTGCAAAGTGTCATCCTTTGCGGACTCGGTTATCTTGTATTGGTGGGAAAGCTCGGAATAAGAACTGGAGATCGAGTGCGGATTTCCGGAGTGACTGGTGATGTAATCGAAATCGGCTGGTTGCAGTTTCATCTGAGACAGATCAACACCGAAACGCAGCAGCCCAGCGGTGAGCTGGTTACGTTTTCAAATTCATTTATTTTCTCATCGCCGGGAACTGGTTTGTCCAGGTTCGATCGAAACCACTTGAATCAAGCGCAGTTGGACCAAGCCGCAAAGGCATCGCAGTTATAGGATGCATGAAGACCGAGCCTGCAACAGGTTGTCGAACGCATCCGCAGGCAAAAGGTCAAGAGACCGCACAACAATGTCCGCGGGCAGATACTTGCCATTCCGACTCACGCCAATGCTGCGCATACCCGCAGCTCGCGCACCCTCGATTCCTGCGGCAGCATCTTCTACAACGATGCAGCAGCCGGGCACTTTGCCCAATCGTTCTGCCGCGACTAAATAAACTTCAGGATCTGGCTTACCTTTGTGCACGTCTTCAGCGGACACAAGAGCGTCAAACAGATGAGTGACCGACAATACTTCGAGGATGGTTTCGATATTCGCGCGGGGCGCGGCGGAAGCGATTGCCTGGCCCCACCTCTCTATATGCAGCCGGCGCAGCCACTCTGCTACGCCGGGCAGTAGTGAAATACCATCCTGGCGGACCAGATGCCGGTACATATTCTCTTTGTCGCTGGCGACCTTTGCTGCTCGGTCAGGAGTTGCTGACGGTCCAAGCCATTGATAAAGGATGGAGTCATTGCGCTGTCCAAATGAGGAAAGGAATTGCTCGCGCGTAATACTAATGCCTTCATTCTGGAGCGTGAGATGCCACGACCTCCAGTGAAACTCCTCAGAGTCAATGAGGGTCCCATCCATGTCCCAGAGAACTGCTCGACTATTGCTCATACTTCGCCTGTAGTTGGGGGCGGATCTTCCTGGCCATCCGCACCCGTGGGAAATCTAAGCGCCAACTCGGCTTCACACAATTTTTTCAGCGACCTGGGAAAGCGCGAACTCCTCCAGGTGGTGGGCATCGCTGTTGAACTTGCGAATGCCCTCCGCTAGCTTCTCCGTGGCCATCTGGTTCCTCGTTATGCATCCAGCGAAAGGTTTTCTCATCAAGATGCAATCGCTGTTCTTTGCTCGCTCGGGCCTTCACCGGATCGAGTTTGCGTAGCACAATTGTGTCTGTCTTCTCCAATAGATCCAGAAGCTCCGGGCTGATAGTGAGCAAATCGCATCCAGCCAGACGGACGATCTGATTGACATTGCGGAAGCTGGCTCCCATGACTTGCGTCTTGTAACCGAACTTCTTGTAGTAGTTGTAAATGCGCGTGACGGATGCGACTCCCGGATCCTCATCCGCAGATATCTCTGCTCCACCGCGCTCCTTCTTATACCAGTCATAAATGCGGCCGACGAATGGGGAAACGAGAGTGACACCCGCCTCGGCGCAGGCTACGGCCTGGGCAAAGCTGAAGAGCAGCGTCAAATTGCAGTGAATACCTTCCGATTCAAGATGCTCCGCGGCCCGGATTCCTTCCCACGTACTCGCGATCTTGATCAGAATGCGGTCGCGGTGGATGCTTTTCTCTTCGTACAGGGAAATCAGCTTTCGGGCCTTAGCAATCGTGCCGGCAGTATCAAAACTCAGGCCCGCTGCGACCTCGGTGGAAACGCGTCCAGGCACCACTTTGAGGATTTCACACCCGAACAGGACGAAAAGGCGATCGATGAATTCTTCCGCCATTCGATCGTGGCTGGCGCCCTGCCCGGAAGCTGCTTCAACTGCCTCTTCAACCAGGTGATGATATGCGGGCATCTGAGCAGCATGATAAAGAAGCGAGGGATTGGTAGTCGCGTCCTGTGGACAATGCTTGGCAATCGCCTCGATATCGCCGGTGTCTGCTACTACAATTGTGTATTGCTTGAGGGATTCAAATGCGGTCATTGGTGTCTCCTATCTGCTGGTTCGCCTATTTGTTGTGCAACGCGATCTGACTCTTAGCCGCGTCAACGACGCTCTCGACCGTAAATCCGAATCTCTTAAGGAGCTGCTTCAAGGGCGCTGACGCCCCGAAGCTTTCGATGCAGAGATTTTGTCCCTCCGTCCCGGTGTACTTCGACCATCCAAAATCGGACGCTTCCTCGACCGAGACACGTGCTTTCACGTGCGGAGGGAGAACAGATTCGCGGTAGCTCTTGTCCTGATCGTCGAACAACTCCCACGACGGCATGCTAACCACACGCGCTCTCACGCCATCTTTAGTGAGCTGCTCGTAGGCCTCAAGACAGAGAGAAACCTCGCTGCCGGTTGCGATCAAGATGACTTCGGGAGTGCCGCACGGAGGATCTGCAAGGACGTAGGCGCCGCGGGCCAGGCCAGATGCGGCAGAGTACTTTGTGCGATCAATCGTTGGCACGGCCTGACGACTGAGCACCAACACCGCGGGCTCATGGTGAAGCTGGAGGATCACCTTCCATGCCTCCGCGACTTCATTGGCATCCGCCGGCCTGATAACAATCAGACCGGGCATGGAGCGCATATTGGCAAGGTGCTCAATGGGCTGATGCGTCGGGCCATCCTCGCCCACACCGATCGAGTCATGGGTGAAGATGTAAATGACGGGTAGTTCCATCAAGGCACTCAGGCGCATCGCGCCGCGCATGTAGTCGGTGAAAATGAAGAACCCTGACCCGAACGGTCGGAGCTTCACCAGGCTCAAGCCGTTCAATATCGCGCCCATGGCGTGTTCACGAACGCCAAAATGAAAATTCCGTCCTGCGTGATTCTCTGATGCGAAATCGCCCGCCCCTTCGAAGAGGCGAGTCTTGGTGGAAGGCGCGAGGTCCGCGGATCCGCCGATCAGCCAGGGTATTTGTTTGGCGGCTGCATTCAGCACCTTGGCGGAAGATTCGCGTGTCGCCAGCCCGTTTGGGTCTACAGGAAACTCCGGCAGGTCGAGCGCCCACGCTTCGGGGAGTTGACGATGCTGCATGCGATAGAGTTCCTCAGCCAGCTCCGGATACTGATCGCGGTATTGGCTAATACGAGCAAACCAGGAGTCACGTAAGTTCTTCCCGCGTTTGCCAATGCCTTGCTGGAAATGTTCATACACGCCTTCCGGCACGTAGAACTTCTCGTCTTCGGGCCAGCCATAGTTCCGCTTGGCGAGCCGGACTTCTTCTTCACCTAAAGGTTCGCCGTGAGCGCCGCTTGTATCCTGTTTATGCGGCGACCCGTAGCCAATGTGACTGTCCACGATGATCAGCGTGGGCCGATCTTTGGTGTTCTGGAAAGTCCGGAATGCGCGAGCCAGCATCTGAAGATCGTTCGCATCGCCAACCCGCGTCACATTCCATCCGTAAGCGATAAAGCGTGTTGCGACATCTTCTGTAAACGCAAGGGCTGTATTCCCCTCGATGGTGATGTGGTTGTTGTCGTAGATCCAGCAGAGATTCGAAAGTTTCCAATGCCCGGCGAGTGAGGCTGCTTCACTGGAGACTCCCTCCATCATGCAGCCATCCCCGCAGAGCGCATACACGTTGAAATCGAAAAGATCTTCGAAGCCCGGTTTGTTATAGCGAGCCGACAACCACTGCCGGGCAGCAGCCATCCCTACGCTGGTTGCCACTCCCTGCCCTAAAGGGCCGGTTGTGGTTTCTACGCCCGAGGTCCAGCGATACTCGGGATGTCCCGGACAACGGCTGTTCAACTGCCGAAATGACTTGAGGGCATCAAGCGGGACCGATAGTTCGCCCAAGGTTTCGTAGTCCTTACTAACCGCCCGGACTCCTGTCAAATGCAGCAGTGAATACAACAGCATCGAGGCGTGTCCGATAGAGAGCACGAAGCGGTCACGATTCGGCCACACCGGATCCTGTGGGTCAAATCTCAGGAACTGCTGCCACAGGCAGTATGCGACTGGCGCCATTGCCATGGGAGTTCCTGGGTGGCCAGAGTTCGCCGCTTGCACGCCATCCATCGAAAGCGTTCGGATGGTGTTGACAGAGAGCTGATCCAGGTCCCGGCCAACTTGAGTGGGGGAGGTTGCAACCGCCGAGTTCATTTGAATCCTTTCACGGCCATCGCTGGCGATGGTTGATTCGAGCTGTGCGACGAACGTCGTGCATCTCTACTGTTCACGTTCCTGTTCGCCAACACTTTATGATCATTTCGTTAGCTCAGAGGACCATCTCCATCCTGTGATATCCGGGTTGTCGATGCCGTGTTGATAGGCATAGCTGCGACAGGCAATTTGCGCGTTGCGGAACTTTTCCTTAGCGTGGCCACCTATGGCCTGCAGCTTCGGCACACGATCAATGGCGTCCATCGCCAGACTGAAACGGTCAACCTCGTTGTTAATAGCCAGTTCCATCGGGGTGTTGATGTTGCCCTTCTCTTTGTAGCCGCGCACATGTATGGCTTTATTTGTTCGCGCGTACGTCAGTCGGTGGACCAGCCACGGGTAGCCGTGAAAGTTGAAAATGACCGGTTTGTCGCCGGTAAAGAGCGAGTTGAACTGGGCCTCCGTCATTCCGTGGGGATGCTCGGTGTTGGGTTGCAGCTTGAAGAGATCAACAACGTTGATAAAACGAATCTTGAGATCCGGAAATTCCCGGCGCAGCAGGTCGGTCGCAGCCAGCGCTTCCTGTGTTGGTATGTCCCCGGCGCACGCCATAACCAGGTCGGGCTCGTGGCCCTGGTCATTGCTGGCCCAATCCCAAATGCCGATGCCCTTGGTGCAGTGGGTAATCGCGGCATTCATGTCGAGGTACTGCAGATGGAACTGCTTGTCAGAAACAATTACATTGATGTAGTTCTCGCTGCGGAGGCAGTGGTCGGCTACTGACAGCAGGCAGTTGGCGTCAGGGGGAAGGTAGATGCGGGTGACCGCAGCGCTTTTGTTTAGAACCACGTCCAGGAAACCGGGGTCCTGGTGGGTAAAGCCATTGTGGTCCTGCCGCCAGACCGTCGATGTGATCAGCAGGTTCAGCGATGCTATCTTCCGGCGCCATGACAGGTGGTTGCAGATCGAAAGCCATTTGGCATGCTGGTTGAACATGGAATCGATGAGGTGGATAAAGGCCTCGTAGGAGGAGAAAAAGCCGTTGCGTCCAGTAAGCAGGTATCCTTCGAGCATGCCTTCCATGGTGTGCTCGCTGAGCATTTCAATTACGCGTCCATCGGTCGCGAGTTCGCCGGCGTCCTCATCTTCAGGAAAGTATTCTGCAATCCAGAATTTTTTCGCAACCTGATATACGGCGTGCAGTTTGTTAGAGGTTGTTTCGTCCGGACCAAAGACCCGGAAGTTGGTCATATTCAGCTTCATCACATCGCGCAGGAAGTTTCCCAGCGGCGGGACGTTCTCGACTTCAATCGTTCCGGGGGCCTCTACTTTAATGGCGTAATCAGAAAAGTTCGGCAAGCGCAGAGCCTTTCTAAGTTTTCCACCGTTAGCGTGCGGGTTCGCGCTCATGCGGCGGTGGCGCTTAGGCGCAAGATCCTTGAGTTCCCGAACGAGGGTCCCGTTCTCATCGAACAGCTCTTCCGGCTTTTGCTCGTGCATCCATTTTTCCAGGATGCGCAAATGTTCCGGGTTTTTCTTCACGTCGCTCAAGGGCACCTGGTGCGCACGCCAGGAACCTTCGAGACGGTGACCATTCACCTCTTGCGGCGCGCCCCATCCCTTGGGAGAACGCAACACGATCATCGGCCAGCGTGGCCGGGTGGCAACTCCGCTCGTCCGGCATTCCCGCCGATACTTCTGGATCTCGAGGATGCAACGCTCGACAGTCGCGGCCATTGCCTGGTGCATACTGTCAGAATCAGAGCCCTCAACGAAGTACGGCGTCCATCCGCAGCCTCGCAGCAACTCTTCCAATTCTTCATGGCTGATTCGAGCCAGCAGGGTTGGATTGTTGATTTTGTAGCCGTTCAAATGCAGGATCGGGAGTACGGCCCCATCCCGAATGGGGTTCAGGAATTTGTTGATGTGCCACGAAGTCGCGAGAGGTCCTGTTTCAGATTCGCCATCTCCCACCACCGCCGCGACAATTAGTTCAGGGTTATCAAATGCTGCTCCGCAGGCGTGGGAAAGCACGTATCCCAACTCGCCCCCTTCATGAATCGAACCGGGAGTTTCCGGCGTGCAGTGGCTGCCAATCCCTCCGGGAAAGGAAAACTGTTTGAAAAACTCCTGCAGCCCGGCTGCATCCTCAGTTTTTTCAGGATATATTTCGGAGTACGTCCCTTCGAGATACGCCGGACCTAAAACGCCCGGCGCTCCGTGCCCGGGGCCAGCCATAAAGATCATGTCGAGATCGAGTTTCTTGATCAGGCGGTTCAGGTGGATGTAAGTGAAAGCGAGACCGGGGCTCGAACCCCAATGTCCGAGCAGGCGGTTTTTGATGTGCTCGGGCTTCAAAGGTTCTTTCAGCAAAGGATTCGCCTGCAGATAAATCATGCCAAGCGCCAGATAATTACATGCGCGCCAGTATGCGTGAATTGTTCTCAACTCCTCTGAACTCAGCGGCGAGCCTTGGACAGTCGATCGCGCCTTCCCATAGGCACTCAGCGAAAGCGATGGGGCTTCCTCAATTAGAACTGTAGATGCCATACTCAAACTCCTTGCGTTCATTCGTGTGTTCGTTCGTTATCGGCGCGAAACGCCAAGTCCGCGTAGCTGGTTTTCGACTTCCTTCAGGGCTTGTTGTTCCGCCAGACCGGCAGGTTGATCAAGATCGCGGCGTGAGATTCTGATTCGGAGCATTCCTTCCACCGCGTGATTTCGAGCGTCGAGTACGACCCTGGAAGGGAACGAAATAACCTCAAGCGAACAGGAACCACCGGCCTGAGGCAAAATCTCTTTCGTCATTTCCCTTAACTCGAGGTAGCCGAGGACATAGTCCGGATCAGGACCAGGCGTCGCCATATCGTTCGTAAGGTTTCGTCCATAGATGTCAACATCAAAGCCAGCCTGAATGGTTCGAGTTATAGCCGTAGGGCTTCCATGTCTTTCCTCGAGTACTACGCAGTATGGCAGCACTTCATAGAAAGCATGATGTTTGTTAACCACTTCGCGAAGATCCTCCGACATCTCTCTACTCCCTTCTAGCGCGCAGAACCCGCATGGGTAAGAGCAGCTTCTTCAGTTCCTTCCATTTCAGGAACCTGTTCTTCTGGCACGTTCTTCGCCTCCCACTTGATCACCTTCAGATCCAGTACAAAGATCGAATACAGCACCGGTACGAGGATCAGGGTTACAAAAGTTGCAATTGTGAGACCGCCAATTTGGGCGTAGCAGAGCGGCTCCCATAGCGGACCTCCATGCATCGCAAGCGGCACGAGCCCGAGAACGGTAGCGCCGACGGTTATCATGACCGGGCGCAACCGCACGATGCCGGCATCGAGCAATGCTTCCCGCAGAGGCTCGCCGCGCTCATGCGCTTCTTCGATGAAGTCGAATAGCACGATGACGTGACTGACAATCACGCCGACAAGGCTGGCAACTCCCAGGAACGCCATGAATCCGAAAGGCTGCCCCATGATCACCAGTCCAGCAAGCGCGCCGGTCATCCCATAAGGGATCGCCGCGAAGACAAGCATCGGCTTGATGGCGTTCCGGAACTGCATCACCAGTGCGAGATAGATGAGCACGACCGAAATTGCCATGACCACGCTGAGCTGTTTGAATCCCTTCTGCTGTTCGTCATATTCGCCACCGATCTCCAAGAAATAACCGGGAGGAAGTTGCTTTTGAAAGTCCTGGATTTTCGGCAACAAGGGTGTAAGCACTTGCGAGGGCAGTACGCCGGGGATGGGGAATGCCGACACCGTAACCGTGCGGAACTGATTGCGGCGCTTGATCTTCGATACCGCCATTTCCGTTGTGACGGTCGAAACCTGCCGCAACGGCACGCGTTGGTTGCTGTTCAAAGAGTAGACGTAAGCATTTTGAACGTCAGAAAGCCCGGCCCGGTCCTCCATGCGTAGACGGACGGCGATCGGGATTTGCTTGTCGCCCTCCCTGTACGTCGAGACGGGCAATCCGCTTACTGCCGCGGCGGATGAGAGCGCCACATCCAGATTCGTGATGCCTGAAAGGTTTGCACGGTCCGGATCAACCTTCAGTTGGACATTCATGGCAGGCTCTCCCCAGTCATCGCGCACACGAGTCGCATTGGGTTGCGCGCGAAGGATTGTCTGCAGATCGCCGGAAAGCCGGTGCAGGACTCCCATGTCGGCGCCGGAAATGCGAATCGAGACGGGGATGCCGACTGGCTTTCCGGTCTCGAGCTGTCGCACGTCAACGCGCGCGCCAGGCACCTCGCGGCTCAACGCGGTCTGCAGAGGCCCTACCAGTTCGTTGGTAAAATGCTTGTCGGCAACCTCGACTAGAATCTGTGCATAGTTGAGCTGTTGCCGCTCCGGGTCGACGGAGAACCAGAATCTGGGGCCGCCGCCTCCGACAAACGTGGTCAGTGACTTGAGAACATCTTTGCGATGATGTTCCTCCCCAAACCGCTCCGCTTCCTGCCGAATGACAGTTTCTGCCCGTTGGGTGGTCGCGTCAGTTGCGCCGAGCGGAGCGTCCGGTGGCAGCCAGACATCCACATAAGAGAGGTACGAGAGGTCTTTGGGGAAGAATTGCGGGCGCAGCAGAGAAAACAGCCACCCGCCCAGCACGAGCACTAACAGCGAGCCGGCAAACACGCCCCAGCGGTGCCTGAGCGCAAAATCTCCCACGCGGTAGTAGAGCCCGGGAAACCCGTGGGTACGGCGCTCGGAGATCGGCGGCTCGATCGTTTTCGGCGGTTTGATCAGGTAGTACGCGATCAACGGCACGAATGTGAAAGACACGATCAGCGATGCGGCCAGCGTGCACGTCATGACCACAGGCAGGCTGTAAAGGAAGAATCCTGTGTCGCCGGTAAGCATCAGAAACGGGAGATAAGCAACGATATTAGTGATGGTGGCAAACACAATTGCTTTTGCCAGCTTTGTCGGCCCAAGCCATGAGGCGATGTCTCTGGGCGCGCCTGAGCCCAGTTCACGCTTGATCGCGTCTCCCGCAACTACGGGCATATCCACGATCAGGCCCAGAGAAATAATCAATGTTGCAATCGAAACCTGCTGGATATCGATGTCGAGTATGTGAGCGACACCGAAACTCATTGCCAAGCTTAGTGGAATAGAAGCGGCCATGAGCATTGCGGCGCGCCAGTCCCAGAACCCGATGAGGGCGACGAGTACCACCAAGGCAATGGCCTCATAGAGGCTGCCCATCAAGAGGCTCACAAGTTCCCGCACCTGCCTGGGCTGGTCTGACGTGCGTGCAACGATCAGATCAGGAGGTAACTGCGGACGCACGCTCTGGATCGCTTTGTCCACCTGCTCGCCGAACTTTCCGATCTGCTCCCCCGAGCGCATCTGCACGGCAAGGGTGATGGCACGGTTGCGGTGCCAGCTACCCTTCGTAGTACGCGAGGTCATGAAGTTCAGGTAGCGCGTTGGTGTCTGATATCCACGCGAGACGTCCACAAGGTCGCGCAAGTACACCGGCACTCCCGTAGAGGATGTTGCGAGCAGGACGTTGCCAATATCCTTGGCGCTTTTAAACTCGGCAGTCGCGTCAATGAGGACGTTTCTGGATTGAGTCTCGACAATTCCCCCCGGGGCCGTAACATTTCGGGCACTCAGGATGTCCTTAAGTTTTGTCGGCTGCAACTTGAAGGCGGCAAGCCGGCTGTCCGAGTACTCCAGGTAAATCTCCTCCGGCAGAACACCCACACGCTGTACCTTGGCCACCTCCGGGACGCGTTGCAGAGTCCTTTGGATCAGATCACTAAAGTCGTCAAGCTGCCGGTAGGAATACCGGTCGCTGGCGACTTCCGCAATTCGTTGCTTGGTAAACTGAGGGTCGCGGACGATGATCGGCCCCCATGCATCGGGATGAAAGTCGTATTCTTGCAGTCTTTTTTCGATGAATTGGTGGCCGTAAGCTCGGAGCTCATCGTCCGACTTTGCAGTGGCAAAGTCGATTCCGGAACAGCTCCCTTGGGATACGGACCGGACATCATGCGCGAATCCATCCCGTTCTGCCTGGGCCCCGAGAATCGTAAATGGCCGCTCGACCGTCGCGGGGGAAACGGATGCCGGATAACAATAGAGAATTGTGGCCCGCCCGGTTAGATCTCCTTTACGCTCTTTCTGAATCGCTTCCCGCACACCTCGGGCGCGCAATTCAATTTCAAGATCCGGGACTTCGGGGCTCGCAACCGTCAGCATGAGTGCTGCGGTGTCTCCAAAATCGCTGATCCAGGTGATCGGTCCTGCACCGTCCGGCAGGTCGGTGATCTGGTTCAGGCGTTGCCCAATGTCCTGAAATTCTTGTTGCGTGTTTTTGATGTTGTCCAACAACCTTACGGTGACCACCGAAATGTTGTCCTGTGTCGTGGATTCCACACGATCCACCTTGCTATTGCCGGTCGCGGCTTGCTCGACCTTGCGCGTGACCAACTGTTCGACTTTTTCTGCCGAAATACCGGGCCAGGGAGTAATAGCCAGCGCAATTCGAACTGGGATGTCGGGATCCTTGCGTTTCGGCATGTTCAGATATCCAAATACGCCCCAAACCATTGTTGCCGCCAAGGTAATCCATGCGATCTGACGGTTCTGTGTAAAGAAGCGCGCCAGGTTCCGGCTGTTTTTATCTGGGGCTCTCACTGGACCACCTCCACCCGCTGTCCGTCCTTCAGCAGGTTGGCGCCGGTCGTGATGATCCTCTCGCCCGCAACCAAACCGCTCAGTACGGCTATGTCAGTTCCGCTCGAGTTCCCGACCTCCACGTTCCGGGTTCGGGCTATGTCTCCGGCGGCTGAATTTGAAATTACGAATACGCCATACTTGCCATCGCTGGTTTGCACAATAGCTGACAGCGGAACAACCAGAGACGTGGTGTGGTTAGCACTAACGTCGGTCGCCAGTTGCAGCGACCCGACCATTCCAACCTTCAGCAAGTGGTCGCGGTTGGGAATCGCGACTTCCACGTCGAAGTTGCGTGTCGTATTATCTGCTGCCGAGGCGATTCGGCTGACTCGCGCATGAAAAGTTCGCGCTGGAAAAGCGTCAATCTCAACTTCCACAGGTTGCCCAAGCCGTATTGATCGCACCAGCGTATCAGGCATTCCAATGATGATCTTTACGATATCGGTGTTCGCAATTGCGAATGTCTGCACCCCCGGCCCTACATAGGCGCCTTTCTCTACTGACTTCTTCACAATGTCACCGGCGAACGGGGCCAACAGCCTGGTATCGCGCAATGACACCTGGGCTTCCGCGGCCTGGGCCTGCGCCGCTCGCAATTGTGCCTGCGTAGAATCGTATTGAGCGCGCGCTCCGTCGAATTCAGGTTTGGTTAGGCTCGTGTTTTCGTACAAGTGGGTGGCACGGTCCCAGTCGAGCTTGGCCTTTTGCGCCGCGGCATCCGCCGCCTCCGTCTGCGATGCGGCCTGATGCACTTTGTCTTCATATTCTGTGCCGCGCATCTGGGCAAGCACTGCGCCCTGAGCGACTCGGTCGCCTTCCGCAAGGTCGCGCATTCTTCCGTCCTGGCCGCGCACTTGCTTTAGCGAGACAATGTAGCCGGGTATCCGGAACGAAAGTTGGGCCTGCGAATCGGGCATCACGACTGCCGAAAAGCGCAAGCCGCTGGTTCCTTGCATCGGCTGCGATTCGATTCGCCGGGCCTGAACAGCCTGAGGAGCTTGTGGCAAGGGCTTGCTTCCATTGCAGCCAACTATCCCCAGGCAAAGCAAAAGAGTTGTGATTACATTTTTCATCGTTATTCTTCTCCCATTGCCCGGCGTAGGTCGGCGAGCGAAGTCCAATAAGTGGAAAGTGCCTGTTTGTACTGAAAATCCGCGTCTGCGCTATGCGCCTGGGCGTCCAGTACGTCTCTTACGAGCGCTGCCTTTTCTTTGTATTTATTGGTAGTAACACGGAGTTGCTCCGCGTTCGCCTCGTGGTTTATTCGCGCCGCCTTCAGTAGCAGGGTCGAATCTAGCCATTTTCGATACTTCAATCCAACTTCTACCGCCACCTGCGAATTGGTCTCTTGCAGGCCATTGCGGGCCTGTTCAACTGTCTTCGTTTTTTCCGCGACGGCATTTCTTTTGCGCCCCCAGTCGAACGGTTCCCAGTTCAAATAGAACCCAGCGGTAGTAACATTCGCCGGAAGTACCCGAACGTTGCTGATTCCCTGATACCGCAGCGACAAGCTGAGGTCGGGTATGTATTCGGCTTTGGCGAGGCGACGATCAACCTCGGCCTGCTTGGTTTTTAGCTGTGCTTCTCGAACTTCGGGTCGGTTCTGCGTGGCCTGACGTCGCGCATCCTCGAGCGTTAGACCAGATGTATCCTCTTCAGGAAAAGACTCGACGCGAAACGGCGTGTTTAGATCCCGGCCCAACAGTTGGTTCAGCCGCTCGCGCTGGGTAGCCAGGCCGTTCTCCGCAACCGAAAATTCAAATCGGCTTTTTGCAAGTCGTGCATCTACCTCCAGTGCGTCAGCCCGGAGCACAATCTCCTGGAGTCGATAGCGGGCGGTGACTCGTTGTGCCTCTTCCAGGGTTGCAACGGCTTCCCGTGTCGATTCCACGCCGGTCTGGATAGCGACGAGATCGAAGTAGGCCTTGCGGACTTCCGCCGCGATTTTCTGGCGCTCAGCACGAACGTCTTCACGAGCGATCTCTTGTTCAAGCCGGGTTGCGCGAATTCCGAGGCCGATCTTGTACTGTTGCGTGAGGGGTTGATCGGCATTGCCGGTAATGTACGTAGTGAATCGCGCGGGGTTGCGTATCTTTGTTTTCGTCCCGGGCACTGGCCCGATGGTCGGATAGGTGCCGAACACTCCCTGGTCAAAGGTGAAATCAAAGGAATGCAACAACTCGCCGCCGAGCGCGTTCAGTTGAAGCTGCGGCAGCCGCCGGCTGCGCGCTATGTTCACGCGAAAGTCAAGCTTCTGTACTTCCAGCGCCGAATTCTTTACAAGGCGATTGTCGCTCAGTGCGAGGGATACTGCATCGTCTAACGTTAGCAGAGGCGCCTCGTTTTCCGTGGCCGATGTTGGCGGCCGTTGCGCGATCAATGTGGCCGGGCTTGCCGCCACGAATATCAAGAACAGGTATAGAAGGTGCTTTGCTGTCATCTCAGAACCTCGGCGGGAACTTGCTCGCCAACATTTCGACGATTGCTAGTGCAGGTTGCGTGCCAGAACTGGGCACCTCTAAGTCGTTGAATGTGAGAGCGTCGGCTCGAGCAAAAGGCGCCCCACGCTGCCCTTATGTGGGCAGTGACCGCTTTGCGTGTTTGACATCCCGGCAGACGGGCACCCGAACTGGCTCGTGTGATTGATCATGGGAATGTCTTTTACAACTCGTTGCATCATGGCTACTTCCGTCGCGGAGGAAAGTCTTTCAGGAGCTTTTGCATGGCCTTGTTCAGATTTTTCTGAATCTTTCTCGGATCTTTGCTGCTGTCAATGCTCTTGCTTGCAGAACCTGTCCAGACAAGTTGCTTGGCAGCGGGGTCATAGACGTCCAGAATGAGCGTTCCAACGGTTATGGTTGAACTGGTTGCAGTTCCACTATCCAGCCCCCCGGGAAAGCCGAATCCCGTCCGGGAACCGTTCCACTCTCTCTCCTTAGTGACACCGACTTGGTAGCCAACAAGAAGGTCGGCTTTGTCTCCCTCCACCTTGGTCAAACCCTTTGCGTTCAATTGCGTGTCGATCGCTTGCTTGATCTGGGCTTCCAGTATCTGGTCGGGAGCGCCTCTCCCCTCAATCGCCACCCACTTGTAGGTGTGATATTTTGCAAAATCGGTTCCCGGCATATAGTTCGTTCTCACATCCTGCGCATTTGTCGCAGAGCACACTAAAAGCGCTGTGAGGAATGCAAAAGCAGCAGTTTTCTTGTTTCCAGATTGTTTCAATGCCTTGTTCTCCTCTCAATGAGTTGCATAAAAGGTTTTTTGCTTCTGCTTCATTCCATCTCGAATGCGAGGTATTGGAATTGTCCCCGGCGCTCGATCTGCAACACCACGGCGTCACCCGGCTTGAGCTTGGCAACTGCTGACCTCAGTTGCTCGACCGATTCAACGGCCGCGCGATTAATTGAATGGACTACATCCCCTAACCGCAGTCCCGTATCGACGGAACTGAAACCCGGCGCCTGACCGACCACGAGTACACCGGTGCTCCTGCGCATAGCAGGCAGCAAGGCACTCAATTCGTGGTCCAGATCCAGCCCTAAGATGCCGAGTGATTCGATGTGGCTCTTGATTGGATCGGCGAAATCGCCGAGCTGGTCCATGCGGTCGCGCGGGAGGATGCCAGGAACGTTGAACGAGAGCCTCTGCGTTCCTCGCTGCACGTCGACTTTCAGGACCTGGTCGGGCGGGTGTTGATAGAGCGTAGCGGTGAACGTGGTAAGAGTAAGTATGGGACGGCCGTCTACAGCCAAAACCACATCCCCGGGTCTGAGGCTGGCCACATCTGCCGGTCCAAAGGGTATGACGTCGGCGATAACTACGCCCCAGTTCTGTGCCAGCGCAAGGCCTTGCGCGATTGTGGGCGTAATCGTTTGTGCGACAACTCCAATTTCGGTGCGGTGTACGTGGCCGTACTTGCGCAGCCCCTGGTAAACGAAATCCACAATGCGCGCCGGAATGGCGAAACCAAGACCTTCATTGCCTCTGCCGCTGCTCAGGATAAACGTGTTCAGTCCCACCACGGCGCCCGTGACGTCCACCAACGGTCCTCCACTGCTGCCCGGATTAATGGGTGCGTCCGTTTGCAGATACACCATCGGGTTATCGGGATCGGGTTGCCGCCAGGCCGAACTGATCACGCCCATCGATACGGAGTTTTGCAGACCATCCGGGCTGCCGATGGCGAAGACGATCTCTCCCGGTTGCGGAGAACGGTCCAGACGGAGGCGCAACGTCGGCAGATTGATGGCCTCGATCTTCAGCAACGCCAGATCAGTCTCCCTTTGCAGTCCAATGACTTTTGCATTGAACGTTTGCACGTCCCCGGAATTGGATACGTCATCCAAAGTGGTCGGCGGCACCCAGAGAATGACGCGGATCCGCTGCGCGCCTTCCACAACATGGGCATTGGTCATGATGTAGCCATCCGGTGCCACGATCACCCCGGCCCCGACGGCGTGCTGGCGCACGACAAGCGCCATTTCCTTGCGGTCACCAGAGTTCACTGATCCGAAGCCGGTTACCTCGATCTGGACCACGGCCGGAGAAACCTTGCTGGCCAGTTGTTGGAGCGAGTCGTTGAGCTGCGCCAGCATATCTCCGGGAACACGGGAGACAACCTGGTGACCCCCACGAACCTCCGTCTTTGGCTTAGTCGTTGGCTGTTGGCCAAAACCACTCGACAGCAAGGCTGCCGCGCAAAATACGGCCCTGAGTTGACGCGCTGAATATCGGTTCATGGATGCTCTTTCCGGTCGCTTCGATATACGTTCACGACACAATTCTTCCCTGCATACAGGCACAGGCTCTTTCTTGAAGCCATTCTTCTGCACGAATCAATGCTGTTGCGCAGTTCTTGCTTAGAACCTCCGCGCCGCGCAGTTTCTGATTCGACAGCCATGGAAGGTGCAGGTTGCGTGCCATTCCGGCAATCACGGAAACCATTGCATTTTCAGCAGACGCGCTGGTTCAGGAACGACTTGCAGTGCCTGATGGTGGGCGGTGCCCCGATGTGGGCAGCGTTTCATGAGGTGCGAGGGCGGGAGGCGGCCCAGCCGGGCCGCCTTGATCGAGGTTGGCATGAGGTGAGGAAGGAACTTCGCGGGTTAGAGCGGGTTAGGAACGTAGGAATAAGATCCATGGAAACAATGCCGGTACGATTGAACTTGTCACGGAGAAAATGGTCTCTGCATCTTTGCATCTACTAACTTGGCGCGCCTGAAGAATCCGACCAATTCCGCACCGCGAGCATTCTGTCTGCTGACTACGCTCACCAGTTCCCAGGAGGTTTTCCCCAGATCATTGGCCATGCGATTCAATTCTTCCGGGGTCTTGGCAACCACCACGTGATGTTCCCAGGTAATCTGAGGGCCTGCTGCAGCAGCAACCGGCTCTCTAATTGCCGTCTCCGCAGATGGGGGCGACGCAGCCTGCCTGATGTTCAAGACAAAGGTTTGCATCTGTGTCGTAGTGCCCGCCACAACGGTCACCTGAACCGGGAACAATCCTACTTTTGCCTCGGAAGAAGTGTTTATTGAGATGGTATTGTCGCCAATTCGACCCCCCGCTGTCTGCGCAGACGTGCCGTCAGGAAATTCTGACAGATAGAGATCAAATTTCGGCCGGGCATTACAGTCCTTTACGGCTTCGAAAGAGGAAGTGTTGCATCTGATTGTGACTGTGAGCATTGTCAGTCCGCCCTGTTCAACCGTGACGACTGAAGGGGAAACGCTGATGAAGAATTCGGGAATGAAGAATTCGGGATCCGGGTTCGGTCGCTGGGCTGCTACTGGCTTCAATGCGGCGAGGGAAACGAACAGCAGTGCAGCAAGGGTGCGTTTTATCGATCGTGGCATAAATCCCTCAGAATACTTAGTGCGATATTCCGCCAAGTTGTCATAACTCCTATCTCGCTTTTGAGTATGCAAGCTCATAGCCATACCAATATTGCTGTTAAGTTGTTTAATTCCAAGCTGCTTGCCGCCAGGTGGCAATCAGAGAGTTGGCACTGCCCAAATACGGGCAGCATAAGAACAGTTGTGTGCGGGCACAGTCTTACGGCAACACTTACAACTGGTCCCCTCGCCAATGTGTGCTGGTCGGCCAAAAGACCGAAAAGCGCAACTCGTAAAGCGCAGGCCGACCTCAATCATGGGATTGCCCGTATTCGGGCAGAGCACCGGTCCCCGCCTTGGGCCGCCTTCCGGCACCTGAATGCTTTCAACAACTTGAGATTCAAACTGACGTGGCACCGTTATTGCTTATTGTGAAAAACAGGAAGTGTCAGATGGCAACTACAATGAGCGACGCATGCACGGGAACCTGGTCAGGGATAGCGAGTGCGGATGAAATCCGCACGGCATTTACTCAGCACAAGCAAGAACTGGCCTGGCTTGCAGTATTTCTAACGGGTAATGAGATAATGGCGTCCGCCTGCGTAATTGACGCACGCACCCGGACTGAGAACAGAAACGCAGTCAGTGAAGAGTGGTTTTGGACCTGGCCGCGGGAAACCACGATCCGCTCTGCCCTGGATCTGGAACGGGTTCGGATTGACCAGCTTGCTTCCGTATACGAGCGCCGTGATCGCATTCACTGTCAGCATGCATCTCTGTCCGCGGGTACGGCTGAATTGCTGGTGATAGAATTCGATGCTGTTCAGCTTCGCCTTGACGTTCTCTGTCGGTTTGTCCTTATATTATGCGGCGTCGAGGAGCGCTCCGTCACCGAAACCGCCCAATTGTTGGGAATCAGCAAGCATGCTGTTGAAGGCGCATACTGCGCCGCGCTTGAATCTCTGGAAGTCATTTACTCCCAGTTCATACTTGAGTCGTATGGCTGGACTGGCACGCTGAACTGAACTGCGCCCCGCAGATTACGGGGCGCGCCAAAGAATTTTTAAAGACCGTCACATGGGGCGATAGCAGCGCTCCAGGAATGAGGGAGGCATGTACTCGGATCATCTGTCGGCAAGGCGCGCTGAAGTACCGTCATCCATGGCGAGAAACGAAGATCGATATCGAACTTTGCTGGACCTTTCCAGCGCGGTTGCCGGACAGCCCACCGTGCATGCGGTGCTGCACAGCTTGTGTGCGCTCCTTGCGAACATATCGGCCTTACACGGGGCCGATCTTTTCCTGCTTGCCGATGACGGGAAAACGTTGCAGCTATTCGCATTCGATAGAGCGCCGGACGCGCCTTCGATCCCCGCCGGAACGCGGGTTGCATGCGTCGGGCCGGCGGCGCAAGTCATAGATGAACAGCAGCCACGATATGTCCCCGACGTAGCGGAGGAGTTGGCGAGAATCCCTGAACTCGCTCCATTTGCATCGGCGGTCGGCACCCGAAGCTCGTATTGGTTTCCAGTTTCGACCTCTCGGAAGAAATACGGCATTCTGGCATTTACCAGAATGCAGACCGGCGAATTCTCTCCGGAAGATCTGGAGCTGATGAACTCGCTGGCTTCACACGTTGCCGTAGCTCTTGAGATCGCGCTTACGCGGGACCAGGCAGAACTCTATCAGCGCGAGTTAGCGAAAGAGCATGACCGGCTCAGAGTATTGCTGGAAGTCAACAACCACGTGGTTACAAAACTGGACATCATGGAATTGTTCCGGTCGGCATCGGCTTCCATCCGCAGCTATTTCCGGAACGATTTCACCGGGTTCTGGCTCATCGGCAAAGAGTCGAGCCAGCTTGAGCTTGCGGTCATGGATTTTCCCGGCAGCAAGGGCTTCCTGACCGATCTCGCCGTGCACAAGCTCAGCTCCACCGACCAGGAAAAGCTGCGGGCGCAAAAGCCGGAACTCTGGTCTGCGACAGAGTTGGAGAAGTTGCCGGGCCCCATCGGCCAAAATCTCAAGGATGAGTCAATTGTGGCCATGGCCCTTGCCCCGCTCACAACCGCCAGCGGGCCGTTGGGCGTGATCACGATGGGCAGCCGTCTCTCGGGTAGTTTTGGCGAAAAGGACTTGGACCTCTTGTCCCAGATCAGCACTCAGATTGCGCTCGCGGTGGAGAATGCAGTTGCTTACGGGCGCGTCACAGCGGCGAGGGACCGCCTCGAAGACGAACGCCTGTACCTTGAATCCGAGATCTCTTCGGAGCACAACTTCGAAGATATCGTCGGGGACGGTCCAGCGTTGCGGGGCGTACTGGACCACATCTCCATCGTCGCTCCGACAAATTCCACCGTTTTATTGCATGGTGAAACTGGGACAGGAAAGGAACTGATCGCCAGAGCGATCCACAACAACAGTCCCCGGCGGCAGCGTACGTTCGTGAAGGTCAACTGCGCCGCTATTCCGGCCGGCCTTCTCGAAAGCGAACTCTTTGGACACGAGAAAGGCGCTTTCACCGGAGCGTTGATGCAGAAAAAGGGCCGTTTCGAATTGGCTGATCAGGGCACGCTGTTCCTGGATGAGATCGGCGACATTAGCCTCGACCTACAGCCAAAACTGCTTCGCGCTCTTCAGGAGCGGGAATTTGAACGGCTCGGCAGCACGAAGACCACTCACGTGGATGTCAGAATTATCGCTGCGACGCATCGTGATATCCCGGCAATGATCAGGAACGGACAGTTTCGAGAGGATCTGTTCTACCGCCTGAATGTCTTCCCGATCGAGATCCCGCCTCTTCGCGAGCGTCCAGGCGATGTCCCGCTTCTGGTGCATTACTTTGTTTCGCGCCTGGCGCGCCGAATGCAAAAGCAGATCAAGACCATCCCCAAGCGCGCGATGGAGGCCCTCACCAGTGCCGCCTGGCCCGGCAACATTCGGGAACTGGAGAACTTCATCGAGCGCGCCGTCATCCTGACCCAGGGGACCGAACTAAATGTCCCATTGGCAGAGCTCAGAAAACCGACGGGCCGCGCCTCGATTTTGGAGTCGAAGTTCCACGACATAGAGCGGAACACGATCATCGAGGCCCTCAGGGCGGCATCAGGGAAGATAGCCGGACAGGGAGGCGCGGCGGAGCGCTTGGGCCTCAAGCGCACTACCCTGCAGAACAAAATGCGGCGGCTCCTCATTTCGAAGCCAGACTACACACCCGGAATGAATTCCTGAAGTGACTCATGACTCAGATCACGGTATCCTGTGGGCGTTCATGCCCAGGACAATCCGGGCATCTGAATGGGACCTGATTGGTTGCGCGGTTTGGCTGCGCTATGGAGAAAACTACTTTCCGCCGCTCCTTCCGGCTTCGAGCAAACCCGCGCCGCGGCGCGATTGCAACTTTATTCGGCGCTTGGCTTCTGTGTGTTTGGCTGTGGCCAGCCCCGCTCCGCGCCCTCGATCCGAACAAACGGCTCACCCAATACATGCATACATCATGGCGGATCCAGGATGGTTCCGCGCCCTCCGGCATGTACACGATTGCCCAAACGTCCGATGGTTTCATCTGGGTTCTGTCTTCTCGCGGTGTTATCTACAGGTTCGACGGTGTCCAGTTTGTTCCTTGGCGTCTGCCTGCTGAGGCTGGCTTCGTCGGCAGGATCAGGAACATAATTGGCAATCAGGCAGGCGGACTCTGGGCACTGGGAGCGAACGGGATTGTTCACCTTAAAGGTGGGCTTGTCACGTCTCATTTTGAGTTGGAAGGGCTTGCGCCCAATGCGAGCAATATAAGCGAAGACGCTGATGGCTCGTTGTGGGTCGTACGAGGCGAGAATGGCATTTCAGAGCCTGTGTGCCATGTTACCGAGCGTGCGGTCAAGTGTTTCGGAAAACCGAATGGAATACCGATTTCCCCGATCGATGCAATATTGGCGGACGGAAGAGGCGGCTTTTGGCTGGGAGGACAGGCTGCGCTTGTTCACTGGCATGACGGGGTGTCGGAGATGTACCCGATTGAAGGCCTGAAGTCCAATACAGGAGCCCCGGGGATAATGAGCCTGGCACGTGGGCCCGAGGGTTCCGTGTGGGTCGGCATAGTTTCAAAAGGATCGGGGCAGGGACTTGCAAGATTCGAGCATGGCACCGTCAGATCGTTCGTGACCAAGACTTTCGATGGAAGCAAGTTCGGCGTCTTCAACCTGCACCTCGATCGCGACGGCAATCTTTGGGTCGGCACTGATGCCGACGGGGTCTTTTGTGTCCATGGAAATGCTGTCGACCATTACGCACGGACGGAAGGCTTGTCGAGCGATTTCGTTCGCACTCTCTTTGAAGACCGTGAGGGTATTCTCTGGGCTGCCACCAGCAATGGTGTGGACAAATTCCATGATCCGCTTGTCACGACCTTCTCAGCCGTGGAGGGCTTGGCAAAGGACTGGGTGGTAGGCATTTTGGCCAGCAGAGATGGCACGATCTGGGTTGCAAATGCTGAGTCGCTCGATCACATTGAGAAAAACGGATCTATTTCATCGATTCGCACCGGAAGCGGCCTTCCGGGAAGCCAGGTCTCTTCTTTGTTGGAAGACCGCGCCGGAAACATGTGGGTAGGAGTGGATGACGGGCTCTATGTATTCAAGAATGGCCATTTTCGCCGCCTGCCCGAACCGAATCATCAGCCACTTGGACTGGTCTTTGATTTGATCGAGGACGTTGACGGAAATATCTGGGCAGAGTGCGGCGGCACGGGAAAGCTCGTGCGGATCCGTGATTTCCAGGTGCAACAAGAATTTTCACGATCGCAAATCCCAACCGGCCGGCTTGCCCCGGATCCGCAGGGAGGAATTTGGATCGGCACTCGTAACGGGGATCTTGCTCTGTTTCGCGATGGTGTTCTGAAAAGGTTCCCGGCAGGTTCTAAAGCTAATCCCTGGACCAATCAGATAATTGCCGAGGCCGACGGATCTGTCCTGGCCGCCTTCGACGACGGGCTCGTCGGATTGCGGCAAGGTAAAGTGCAGAGAATGACAACGAAGAATGGCCTTCCCTGCGATGGCGTCATTTCTTTCGCTCAGGACAAGGAGAAACGCTGGTGGCTCAATACCCAGTGTGGCGTCGTCGAGTTTTCAGACTCCGAGCTCCAGCGATGGTGGGCCAGTCCGGAAGCCGCAATCCAGGCACGTTTCTACGACGTACTGGACGGAGCCCGTCCATCCGCGCGACCACCTTTCAAATCAGCGGCGAACTCGTCAGATGGGCGCGTGTGGTTTGTGAACTCGGGCGTGGTGCAGATGCTGGACCCGTCCAGGCTCTCGCAAAAAGCTCCACCGGCAATGACAATCATCGAATCGGTCATCGTTGACCGAAAGGAATTGGCAGCAACCGACAACCTCAGCTTCGCACCGCATCCGCGTGACTTGCGGATTGATTACACTTCGCCCGCGTCTCTAATCCCACAGAAAGTGAAATTTCGGTACAGGCTTGATGGTCATGATCGTGATTGGCAGGACGCCGGTACACGCCGGCAGGCGTTCTATACCGACTTGCCTCCCGGGAAATATTCTTTTCACGTGATCGCATGTAATAACGATGGTGTTTGGAACGATAATCCGTCTCACCTGGATTTTTCCATAGCGCCAGGGTATTACCAAACGAACTGGTTCCGCGCATTATGCGCTGCGGTTTTTGTTGCCATGCTGTGGATGGCCTACCATCTCCGCGTTCGCGGCCTGGCAAAGCAGTTCAATATGACGCTGGATGCGCGTGTGGCGGAGCGGACCCGCATCGCCCGCGAATTGCACGACACCCTCCTGCAAAGCTTTCATGGTTTGCTGATGAATTTCCAGACTGCCTCGCGGTTGCTGCCGGGGCGTCCGACCGACGCGAAAGAACAACTGGAGAGCGCGATCGAGCACGCGGAAGAGGCGATCCTTGAAGGCCGGGAGGCGGTGCAGGGTTTGCGGTCATCTACGGTGGAAAAAAACGATCTTGCGAGGGCCATTAGCACGCTGGGAGAAGAGCTTGCAGCCGATTCAAGCAACCACCCATCCGCAAGGTTTCATGTGGCAGTGGAGGGCGTACCGCGCGATCTGCATCCGATCCTCCGCGATGAAGTCTATAGGATTGCGGCGGAGGCGCTTCGCAACGCGTTTCACCATGCCCAGGCACGGCAGATCGAAGTCGAGATCCGCTATGATCTCCAGGAGTTCCGGCTGCGCGTGCGAGACGATGGACGAGGCTTCGACCCACTCGCTTCTGCCAGCCAGGGGCGAGTGGGACACTACGGTTTGCCCGGCATGCGAGAGCGCGCCAAAATTGCCGGAGGCAAGTTGACAGTCTGGAGCGAAGTGGGCGCTGGCACCGAACTGGAACTGCAGATCCCCGCCGCCAAGGCCTACTCAAAAGCCGCACGGCGATCATGGTTCTCAGCAGCCAAAGCGAGACACTAACGATGTTAGGGTTGCCAAAGCTTCTGGCGTTGTATAATTCTCGGCACCCAAACGCGCGCACTGTCCTGGACGAGTGAGCCAAGATGCAATTGCGTCTGATCCTCGCGATTCTCTGTTATCTTGCTATTGCTTCGTTCGCCGTCGCGCAGACCGCTACTGGGGTCATACGCGGGACGGTTCAAGACCCAAGTGGCGCCGTCCTTGTTAACGTTCATGTGATCCTGCGCGACGAAGCTACAAATCAAAGCCGGGAACAGACCACGAACCAGGAAGGTGCCTTTGAGTTCCGGGCATTGCTTTTCGGAAAGTACACGCTCAAAGTTGAACATCCCGGCTTCGTGAAAGAGGTTATCGAGAATATCCCGCTGCAAGTGGCGGAAACTGAAAGTCTTAGAGTGACGTTGCAAATTGGGCCGGTAGACCAGTCTATTGTGGTTACTGCGAAAGCTGGGCGGCTCGATGTTTCCGATGCGAGTTTGTCTCAAGTCATCGATGAAAGACTTCTCCTGGGCCTGCCGATTAACGGCCGAAATCTAATGCAACTGGTGTCTCTTTCTGCTGGCGTTATCAACGGCGGGCGTGCCAGTGCTACTCAACGTCAGGCCAATTATGGCCCAGGATTCTCCGTCGGGGGACAGAGAGACAACACCTCGGTGGTCTTGATAGACGGGATCGAAATCAGCGGCCAGGAACTCAACAACTATCCGCTAGCGATACCGCCCCTTGATTCGGTGGGCGAATTCCGTGTTCAGACGTCCAACTACCCTGCTGAGTTTGGTGGCAATTCCGGAGCTGTAATCAATGTTGCTTCGAAGCGCGGCTCAAACCAATTTCACGTCACCTTATTTGAATTCCTTCGCAACAACGCCTTGGACGCGCGGAACCCTTTCAGCACGACGGTTGATCCCCTCAAACGGAATCAGTTCGGTTTCGTCGCCAGCGGGCCGGTGTTCATACCTCGCCTTTACAGTGGCAAAAACAAACTGTTTTGGATGTTTGCTTATGAAGGGACGCGGCGGCGGCAGGCGATCACAAGCACATCACTGGTGCCGACACTGAAGGAGCGTGCTGGGGACTTCAGCGGCTTGCCGGCGATCATCGTCGATCCTATAACTAAAATCCCTTTTCCGGGAAATGTGATTCCGGCAGATAGAATTAATCCTGTTGGCGCCGCACTGGCGAACTTATATCCAGTACCCAACAACAGCGACCCGTCGCGAAACTTCATTGGCCATCCAAAAGGTGTTTCCGACAACGACGTCCTGGCTTCGCGAATCGACTACCAGCTTGGAGGGCGGGACGCGATCTGGGGCCGATTTACCAGGAATGCTCCATTCGATCGCGGGGTGGGACAGGCTCTTTCTCCTGCATTCCCCGGATTCGATCAGGAACAGTCGGACAACAATCTGCAGTTTGCCTTCGGAGACACTCATACCTTTACACCGACGATACTCAACGAACTCAGTATTGGCTTCGTACGCTTCCGGCGCGAGCGCCATTCTGTTGACGCTTTCGAGCGCAATTGGATCCAAGAACTGGGGATCAAGGGGTTTTCTCCCATTCCACTTACCTGGGCCGCGCCGTCAATGACGCCTGCCGGATATTCCGAAATAGGCTATTCCTCTAACAACGCCGTATTACAGTGGGTGACAAACGCTGCACAGATTGTCGACAACTTTTCTTTTATTCGCGGTGCACACACAGTCAAAGCCGGCCTGACGATTCAACTCAAGCGAATGACCACCCTACAGTGGGGCCAGCCCGATGGAACCTACACGTTTTCCGGACAATTCAGCGCTCCGGTGCCGGTCTCGACCACCTCTCGCTTTAATGCCCTGGCCGACCTGCTTCTCGGTTTCCCTTCCAGCTATACCGTACAGACGACTCCTTTTTCGCCACACCTGTCGTATACGGATATGGGCTATTACATACAGGACGACTGGAAGATAACAAACAGCCTTACGGCGAATCTTGGGCTGCGCTGGGACTATTATGGGCGGCCAGTTGAGCGTGATAACCGGATCGCCAGTTTTGACCTCGCAACAGGCCAGCAAGTCCTCCCCGGGCAGAATGGTTATCCGCGAAGCTTGGTCGATCCTTATTACAAGAACTTCGCGCCCAGGATCGGCCTTGGATGGGCCGTCACCGATCACCTCGTTGTTCGCACTGGATATGGGATCTTCTACACGCCCGATGTGATCAACTCGTATCGGCAACTCGCGTTTCAGGAGCCGTTTGGAAGCGTCTTCAACCTGACAGCCCGTCCCACCGATCCGCAAAATCCGCTGCCGGTTTTCACCGTGGAAGATCCCCTGGCGCAGGCCACTCGTTTAACCACCAATAACCGCAACGGCATGCAGCGCAACCTCCGCGATGGTCAGGTGCAGCAATGGAATTTGACTCTCCAATATCTCCTCACGAAAGATACATTGTTCGAAACCGCATATCACGGTTCGAAGAGCACGAACCTGATGAGTGCTCTCAATTACAACGAGACGAATCCTTTCCCGCCTCAGCCTCCCGGTTTTGCACGCGTTTTTCCATACCCGCAGCTGGGCAGCGTCTCTATCTTCGAGTCGCGCGCGTCCGGGAACTACAATGCGCTGCAGGTCCGTCTTGAGCAGCGCTTTGCTAAAGGTCTCACTTGCCTTGTTTCGTATACATTCGAGAAGACGTTGACTGATTTGGATTCCAGCAGCGTCGGTGTTGCATTTGGTGCGGGAGCTGGACTGCAAACGATTAAGAATATTCGCGCCAACTATGGTCCGGCGGTATTTGATCGGCCGCAACGCTTCGTTATGAGCTCGCTTTATGAACTCCCGTTTTTCAAGCAACGTCGAGATTTGCTGGGGAAACTCGCCGGAGGCTGGCAGGTAGGTGGAATTGCTCTTTTCCAGGACGGCCCCTCTCTGACACCCTCGTCGTTTGGCGTCCCGTTCGTCGGGTCCCACGCCAATCTCTTAGGTGACCCGAACTTACCGCGCGGTGAGCGGACCATTGATCGCTGGTTCGACGTCAGCAAGCTGGCGAATCCATCTCCTGGTCAGCTCGGCAATGCAGGCAAAGGCGTTATCCGTGGCAGCGGAAATAACAAATGGGATTTGATTATTTCAAAATTCTTACACATCGCTGAGCGGCATCAAGTCGAGTTTAGGGCGGAATTGTTCAATGCATTCAATCATCCGCAATTTGACGATCCGGTGGTGACGCCCGGGAACAACCCCCTGGCTGGAAAGATCACTTCAGCCAGCGACTTCGGATTCACTCAGACCGAACGCGTGATCCAGCTGGGATTGAAATATAGCTTTTAGCCGCATCTCGATTGCTGCCTGCGCATAAAATGGTTTCACCAGTATCAGGCGTTCAACATTTACAGAAACTTTTAGTTCCATTTGGCAAAATACGGACTAAAAGGGACGGGTTCCTCATATGAACGTCGCATGGGCGAATCGTTGTCCTGGTTCTGGTTGGTGGTGAAGGGGGAGAGAGTGCACAGGCGACGACACGCCATTATCGCGTTAGGCATCCTCCTCGCCTGCTGGCCCTATGCTTTTGCGCTAGACCCGTCGCTCGACGTCACTCAATACTCGCACACTGCATGGAGAGTCAGGGAAGGATTTACTAAAGGCCTCATTCGGTCAATTGCACAGACCCCCGACGGGTATCTGTGGCTGGGCACGGAATTCGGATTGCTTCGGTTCGATGGCGTACGGGCTGTGCCGTGGCAGCCACCCGCGGGGGAGAACCTCCCCAGCAGCGATATCAGAAGCTTGCAGGGCGCGCGCGACGGACGTCTTTGGATTGGCACCTATGGCGGGCTTGCAAGCTGGAAGGACGGCAAGCTAACTCACTACCCTGAACTGGATGGGCAGATTATTGAAGGGCTGCTCGAGGATCGTGAAGGAACGATATGGGTCGCCGGGTGGTCGCTTCCCGCGGGAAGACTCTGTCGGATTCAGAGCGGCAACACCCAATGCTATGGAGAGGACGGCCGTTTCGGCGCTGGAGTGACCCCGTTATATGAGGATCGCGGAGGCAATATCTGGGCGGGAGCGATGAATGGCCTGTGGCGATGGAAGCCTGGTCCACCCCAGCTCTATCCGATGCCAGATCCCGCGCAGCGAATCTACGCGCTGATCGAAAGCGACGACGGCGGAATCTTGATTGCCAAGCATAGCGGAATCACCAAGCTGAGAAATGGAAAAGCCGAGGCGTATCCGCTTCCTAACGGGTTGCCGTTCCCACCCCACAGGCTGCTTCGGGATCGCAATGGTGGCCTGTGGATCGGCGCCCTACGGGATAGCGGGCTGTTGCATATTCACGAGGGGAGAACGGATCGGTTTACCCAAGCGGAAGGCCTTTCAAGCGAATCCGTTAATTCTCTCTTTGAGGATCGGGAAGGCAATATTTGGGTGGCGACCACAGAAGGCCTGGACCGCTTTCGCGACTTCACTATCCCAACGTTTTCCGACCAGCAAGGTTTCTCGAGCCGAGGGCTTTTTTCCATTCTGGCCGCGCGGGATGGCAGTCTGTGGCTGGGCGCGTCTAATGGGGTGAATAGATGGAATAAAGGCCAAATCACGATTTATCGCAATCGAGGGCTGGGTGACGTGCGCCGTGGGTCCCCGGTCAGCGGACTGACGGCCGGAAGGGGCACGAACTCGCGGGGCACGGTTCGGCAGATTACCGACGGTGGGTTGCCGGAGGATTCGGTGTATTCCCTCTTTGAGGACCACCGCGGGCAAATTTGGGTCGGAACACAGATCGGGGTTGGCTTTCTTAAGTCTGACCGGTTTTTTCCCGCAGGCTCCGTACCGTACGGAATCGTCTATGCCTTCGCTGAGGACACTGCAGGGAACGTCTGGATGAGTCATCAGGAAGGGCTTTTTCATTTGTTCCGAGAGCGTGTGGTAGAACGCATCCCCTGGACCAGGCTCGGGCGCGGACAACCGGCTACTGCTCTCCTGCATGATGCTGCGCACGGTGGTTTATGGCTTGGATTTCGAGACGGTGGCGTAGCTTATTTTCAGGACGGTCAACTCCGCGCCTCGTACTCAGCCGTCGAAGGGCTGGGAGAGGGAATGGTCCGCGGCTTTTACATCGATAAGAACGGTAAACTCTGGGTTCCAACTGAGGGTGGGCTGAGCCGTATCAAAGACGGCCACATTCTCACGCTAACAACGCAGAACGGACTGCCTTGCAATACCGTTCACTGGATGATGGAGGATGACGCCCAATCGGTCTGGCTGTATCTGTCCTGTGGCTTGGTGCGTATTGGCCAGTCTGAGCTGGACGCCTGGGCCTCCCATCCAAAGCAGACGATCCAAGTGGCGGTTTTCGACAGTTCCGACGGGGTCAGCAACCATCGGTTCACGGGCGGCTATAGCCCGTTAGTCGCAAAATCCGCGGATGGCAAGTTGTGGTTTGTGCAATCCGCCGGCGTCAGCGTCATCGATCCGCATCATCTTCCGTTCAATAAGCTTCCGCCCCCGGTGCACATCGAGCAAATCACTGCCGATGACAAGACCTACGATGCGAAGAACGGGATGCGGCTACCTGCGCGAGTCCGAAATCTAGCGATCGATTACACGGCACTGAGCCTCGTTGTGCCGGAAAAGGTGCGCTTCCGCTATAAGCTGGAGGGGCAGAATCGAAACTGGCACGAAGTCGTGAACGACCGCGAGGTGCAGTATACGAACCTCGCTCCAGGCAATTACCGCTTCCGCGTCTTCGCCTGCAACAACAGCGGGGTCTGGAATGAGGAAGGCGCGACGCTGGACTTTGTGATTCCGCCGGCCTGGTATCAGACGAACTGGTTTCGGGCAGCATGCGTTTTGGGCTTTCTGGCGATGCTTTGGGGTGCCTACCAAGTGCGAGTCCGGCAACTGGCAGCGCAGTTCAATATGCGCATGGAAGAGCGTGTGCACGAACGTACCCGGATTGCCCGGGACCTGCACGACACCTTGCTGCAAAGCTTCCACGGTCTGCTGATGAATTTCCAGACTGCTTCGAGACTGCTGACGGCGCGTCCGGCTGAAGCGAAGCAAAAGCTGGATAGCGCGATTGAGCAAGCCGAAGAGGCGATTCTCGAAGGCCGGGAGGCAGTGCAGGGCTTACGCGTTTCAACGGTACAACGCAACGATCTTGCACAGGCTATAAGCACACTGGGAGAAGAGCTCGCGACTGAATCAACCAATCCCCCATCTCCAGCATTCCGCGTTGCGGTGGAGGGCGCGCCGCGCGATCTGCACCCGATCCTCCGCGATGAAGTCTATAAGATCGCGGCGGAAGCGCTGCGCAACGCGTTTCGGCACGCGGAGGCGCGGCAGATCGAAGTCGAGATCCGCTATGACAAGCAGCAATTCCGGCTGCACGTGCGCGACGATGGACGAGGCTTCGACCGAGCGGTTTCTGGCAACCTGGAACGGAAAGGGCACTACGGTTTGCCTGGCATGCATGAACGCGCCAAAATTGCTGGAGGCAAGCTGACGGTCTGGAGCGAAGTTGGCGCGGGCACCGAACTGGAATTGCAGATTCCTGCCAGTACAGCCTATGTTAAAGTGGCGAGACGTTCCTGGTTGTCAGACAAGCTCGCCGGGAAGGCCGAGGAATGAAATAGGAGTGATTCATGAACACCGGCGACGCTCGAATTCGGATTCTCGCGGTCGACGACCATCCCGTAATCCGCCAAGGGATCGCCGGGATGATAGCAGTTGAGTCAGACATGTCTTTGGCCGGCGAAGCTTCCAACGGACGTGAAGCGATCCAGCAGTTCCGCATCCTTCATCCGGACATCACGCTCATGGACGTGCAGATGCCGGTTATGAATGGGCTGGATGCGCTCATCGCTATTCGCAATGAATCTCCCGACGCGAAAGTTATCATGCTGACAACGTACACCGGCGACGTGCAAATTGTTCGCGCACTCAAGGCGGGTGCTCAGGGATACCTGCTGAAGAATACCCTGCATCGGGACTTGCTGGAAACGATCCGCGCCGTCTATGCGGGTAAGAAGGCGCTCTCCCCAGAGGCCTCCTTCGAAATTGCCGAGCATGGCACCGATGACGCCCTGACCCCACGTGAAATCGATGTATTGCGGCTGATAGCCGCCGGGAATAGCAATAAGCGGGTCGCCGATAAGCTCTCTATCGCCGAGACCAGCGTTAAAAGCCACGTGGAAAATATTTTGTCCAAGCTCGGCGCAAACGATCGGACCCACGCTGTTACCATTGCCCTAAAGCGCCGCATCATCGAGTTGTAAGTCCTCCGCCAAAAGACGGAGGCCACGACCGGAATTCGGGGCTTTCGCATTGTTTTGCGGCACCCTTAAGCTACCTTGAGGGTGATCTTGCAGCGCTTATTCTCAACATTCGCTCGTGGCTGGCCCGGCGTTGGGCTTCTTCTTCAGAGAGTGATGGCCGCTGCCCTTCTTTTCTATTGTGCAATCGCGCAGATATCGCACACAACTCATGCCCTATCCGCCGTGCTGCAAATGATCGCGGCTGCCGCCGGACTTCTGCTGCTGCTCGGCTTGTGGACTCCACTGGCGGGACTGATAGTGACGATTTCTGAACTGGCAATCGTTATCTCACATCAGGCCGACCCATGGATGAGCATTGTGCTGGCTACGTTTGGTGCGACTTTGGCCCTCATTGGCCCCGGCGCCTGGTCTATCGATGCCCGGCTTTTCGGCCGGAAAGAGGTCCGGATCTGAACTTGTCCGCCAATTGGCGGAGCGATCCCCCCCGTTTTGATGAGTAATCCCCCCCTGATCTGATGAGTAAGCTTCAGCTGATCTCCCGGAATCGCAAGCGCTGATCTACGGTTGTGTGCAATTTGGTCTTGGTCCAAAATCACGCTTGATAACCGAGATCATCCGTGAAGGAGCAAAACCAAATGAGCGCAGCAATTGCCAACCCGATCGCCAACGAGTTGCCTGGATTGCCATGGGGCAACCGGTCCTCTCTGGTTTCAGAAATCAGCGCTGACGATTGCTTCAAAGACATCATAGGCAACAGCGCAGGCATGCAGAAGGTGCTGGACCAGGTCAAGATCGTTGCGAATACAGATGCGACGGTTTTGCTTCACGGGGAAACCGGAACGGGAAAGGAATTAATTGCGCAAGCCATTCACAACCTCAGCTTCCGGCGCCAGCGCAACTTTGTTCGCCTCAACTGCGCCGCCATTCCCTCGGGGCTGCTGGAAAGCGAACTCTTTGGGCACGAGAAGGGCGCCTTCACCGGCGCCTTGATGCAGAAGAAAGGCAGATTCGAGCTTGCAGATGGAGGATCGCTGTTTCTGGATGAGATCGGAGACATCAGCCTGGAACTGCAGCCGAAATTGTTGCGGGCGGTGCAGGAGCAGGAGTTCGAGCGATTGGGAAGCACCAGGACGATCCAGGTCACGGTGCGGATGATTGCCGCGACCCATCGCGACCTCTCCACAATGATCCGCAACGGACAATTTCGCGAGGACCTGTTCTATCGACTCAACGTCTTTCCGATAGAGATCCCCTCTCTTCGCGAACGGCGCGAAGATATTCCACTTCTGGCAAATCACTTTGTGTCGAAGCTGTCTAGGCGGATGAAAAAACAGATCAATCCGATATCCAGGCAGGCCATGGACGCTTTGACCAATCACACCTGGCCCGGCAATATTCGTGAACTGGAGAACTTCATCGAGCGTGCCGTCATTCTGACCCAGGGGACCGAATTGAATGTGCCACTCACGGAGCTCACAAAATCGACAGGCCGCGTCTTGACTCCAGTATCCAGGTTCCATGATGTAGAGCGGAACGCGATTATCGAGGCCCTCAGGGCTGCATCAGGAAAGATTGCCGGACCGGGCGGCGCCGCCGAGTGTTTGGGCCTGAAACGCACGACACTGCAGAACAAAATGCGCCGGCTGAATATATTGAAGCCCGACTATACACCCGATCTTCGTTCCTGACCTGATGTAGTCACCGCTGCCCATTGGCGGTCGGAGCACTTGTTTCTTTCGCTGCCGTCCGTTGCTGATCGCTATGTCGTGCAATGACTTAGCCCAAATCCACGTTCGGCAATACGCTTGCTTTGACTCCTTGTAGTCATAAGGAGGCAGTCATAATGAAACGTTCATTGCTATTTGTCGGTGTGCTTCTCGTTCTCTCGCTATCGTGTTGGGCACAAGAAGAGGCGCGCCACCAGATTATCCTCCAAGGAAGCGGCTTCCTTGGCAAAACAACGAGTTCATCCGGGATCCAGAACGAAGCTACCAACTCCGGCGGCTTTCTTGCCGGATATCGCTTCTACGTCAACAAGTGGATTGCAGGGGAAGCCGATTACGATTTCTTCAATAATTCTCAAAAATATGCGACTTTATCTGGGAACTTACGCACGCAAACCTATACGCACGGGGTTACGGGCGCCGGTGTCATCAAGCTGCCTGCATTTTACAGAGTGAACTCATTTGTCCTTGCCGGTGGCGGGGTCTTGGTCTTCGATCCGCGGACTATGAAAGGGATTGACAGCCAGACCCGCGGAACGTTCGTGTACGGCGGCGGTGTTGATGTCCCGGTAATGAAGCGCGTTGCGTTGCGGGCGCAGTATCGCGGGTTCGTTTACAAGATCCCCGATTTCAACCTCAATCAGCTCAAAGCCGATAAGTTCACGCATGCCGCGGTTCCATCAGCAGGCTTCGTGTTCACATTCTGACCGCGCAGTCGCGCCGAAAACACCTCTACCAGTCAGGTTTATAACCGCGGAAGGAAGTGAGGGTAAGCCGGCAAACAAGCCGGCTCGCCCTCACTGACTCGTTTTTTGAATAGAGACAAAATGTTGGTAGGAGATTTCCGGATCTGAGTCGTAGGCCCGGATTTCTCATGCTCAATTCCACCGACATTGAATTTACTCTGATTGCATTTGCCAAAGACGAACAGTTCCCTCCCAATACCGCAATCAAAAATCAAGACTGTTCCTAGATGCGTTTCGACACTTCGACGTAAAAAGGAATTCTCGAACCGCTGGTTTTCAAATGGAATTGCGCGGTTTCCTGACCAAGGGCATTTGCCATGACGCAATGTCGGCAAATGCCCGTATCCGGGCACGCCCTGCATCTTCTGAATTCCTGATTTCGTTTCTGATCAAGCTCTTAGCGATACACCAGGTTCGGCATAAGACCTGCACTGTTTCACGGCGCGAGTGCTCTGCAAGTTCAGGAGGTCTCGCAGGGAGAGCCCGGGTTGTGAATATGCCCAAGAGATCCAATGCCGGTCCGGCCGCAGAGAGGAGATTAACAATGGCCCAGAATCTTGCAAGGCTGCTGATCGCCATCGGACTGCTCAGCGCCTGGGTGCATGCCCAAAACCCACAACAGCCAACCGGCACCGTGCAAGGAGTTGTTTTCACAACCGACGCGGACGGCAGCCGGGCAATCGTGCCCACAGCAAAAATTACGCTCGACGGCCCCATACACCTCGAAGCCGAAACTGACGGTGAGGGCAAGTTCGCAATCGAACGAGTCGTTCCTGGCTCATTCCAAGTCAGCGCCATGGCGCCCAGAATGTCGGCGGCGTTGAACGTGGTCGTTACAGCAGGCAAGACCTCTGAAGTCGAACTGGAGATGAAGGTTGAAGCCGTTCAGGAGTCTGTCACGGTCAATGGAAGTACAACGCCAGTTGAGACCCAGGAATCCTCCGGAACCAATACCGTGGGCGAAACCACAATCAAGAACATGCCTAACCGGACCGAACGGGTTGACTCCCTGCTGCCTCTGGTTCCTGGCGTGGTGCGCGGGCCCAGCGGCCTGATCAACATGAAGGGGGCTCAGGCGACGCAGAATGGATCTCTCGTCAATAGTGCTGACGTGACCGATCCGGCGACTGGCGCCACCGCCATCAATATTCCCATCGACGTAGTTTCGTCTGTCCAGGTCTTCTCAACACCGTATGACCCCGAATACGGCAAGTTTACCGGTGCAGTTTCAAACGTTGAAACTCGGCCCGGAGAGTTCAACAAGTTTCGGCTGTCAGCGCAAAATTTCGTTCCCCGGTTGCGCAGGCTTGATGGAAGCATTATGGGCATCGCAGCGGCGACGCCCCGGATCACGTTCTCAGCCCCCATTATTAAGGGCCGCGTTGCCTTCACAGAGTCGGTTAGTTATCGCTATGAACGCACGCCCGTTAACAGCCTGCCGCCTCTCCAGAGCGACACCCGGTCCGAAAGCTTCGAGTCATATACCCAAGTCGACCTTAATATCAGCCCGAAACAGAACGCCACCGCATCGTTCGCGGTGTTCCCGCAAAAGCTTGACTATTACGGCCTGAACACCTTCACGCCGCAGGCAAGCACTCCGGACTTGCACGAACGCGGATACCAGGCCTATCTCCAGCATCGCTTCATCAGCGCCCGAAGCGACCTGCTGACTTCGCAATTCAGCTTCAGGAAATTCAACGCCGACCTGACGCCGAACAGTGACGGGCCTTACCAGCTTCTTCTCGAAACCACCAACGGCGGCTTCTTCAATCGCCAGGACCGCGATACTGCGGGCTCGGAGTGGCAAGAAACCTTCCGCGCCCATCCGCTCCACTTCCAGGGCTCTCACGAACTGCAGGCTGGATTCGAATTCGCGCACAGCTCGTATGACGGTCGCCAACAATTCGCGCCGGTGGATATCTTTGACGTGAATGGCTTTGCAATCGAACGAATCCAGTTCGGGCCAAGTGCCACTTATTCCATCGATCAGACTGAGATTGCCTGGTTCGTTGGCGATAAGTGGACCATTTCCAACCGGCTGACGTTGGATATGGGACTGCGCTTCGACAGGGATTCAGTCACGGATTCTGTGAACACCGCACCACGCGCCGGCTTCATTCTTGCTCTGACAAGTGATCGCAAGACGGTGCTTAAGGGGGGAGCCGGTTTGTTTTATGACCGCGTTCCACTGAATATTCCGTCCTTTACTCATCTGCCCGGACGCACCGTCATATCGCTAAATACAGTGGGAAATGTCGTAAGTTCCACACAGTACTCGAACGTTACCCCCAACGGGCTCCAAAATCCGCGCAGTGAAGTTTGGAACGTCGAACTCGACCGGGAAGTTATTCACAACCTGCTGCTTCGGATCGGATACCAGCAACGCAATACGGTACACGAGTTTGCTCTAACACCGGTTGCATTTGGACCAGCCGGCGTCCTTTCCTTGACCAACACGGGGAACGATTTTTATCGCGAATTTCAAGTTACCGGGCGTTATCAAATCGGCAAAAGCATTTTGAACGCTTCGTATGTCCATTCAAAAGCCTTTGGCGATTTGAACGACTTCAATCAGTTCTACGGGAACGATCCACAGGCGGTGATCCAGCCGAACCAGCGCGGCCGGCTGAGCTTTGACGCGCCGAATCGCTTCGTGGCGTGGGGTGAAATTGCCGCGCCATGGAAACTGACCGTGGCGCCGGTGCTGGACCTTCATACTGGCTTCCCATACTCAACCATCAATCAATTCCGAAGCTTTGTGGGGCCGAGGAATGAGTTGCGGTTCCCGAGATTTGTTTCGACGGATCTCCAGGTACTGCGCCGGATCCCTCTCCCCATAAAGGAAAAACATGCGCGCGTGGGATTTGGTGTTTACAACATCTTCAATCGCTTCAATCCGCGTGATGTGCAGAACGATCTGGATAGCTTGCGGTATGGCCAGTATTTCAACGGCGTCGGCCGGACTTTTCACGGCAAATTCATCCTGGAGCTCTGACATGAAGCTGGTAATCAACAAGACGTTTCTAGTTTTGATTGTGCTCTCCGCAATCGGGAATTCACAACCCCAGGCTGCGAGCCCGCTTCCTTCGGTCGGTGATGTGATCGCGAACATGGTGAAGTTCGATGCTGTGCGCCAATCAGAAATGACCGGGTATATGGCGGTCCGTCATTACACTGCCGTCACCAATAAGCGCAAAGCGGAAATGCTAGTACGTATTGTTTGTGCGAGCGACGGCACGAAGCAGTTCAGCGTCCTTACTGAAGAGGGATCCGGCGCGATTCGCAAGCATGTCCTTCACAAGCTGCTGAAGGAAGAGGAAGAGGCTTCCCACCGCGGAACTCGCGAGGACACCAGGCTGATTCCGGCTAACTACGAATTCAGGTTGATCGGCAAAGAGAGTTTGGATTCAGGCCCAGCCTATGTTTTGGAGGTGTCGCCAAAGACCTCAAACAAGTACCTCATCAACGGAAAAATCTGGGTCGATGCCAGGGATTACTCCATCGTGCGAATCGAAGGTCAGCCTGCGCGGAACCCTTCATTCTGGGTCCACGGCGTCCACTTCGTGCATACCTATCAAAAAATCGGCCAGTTCTGGTTTGCCTCCTCCACTCACACCACCAGCGAGGTCAGGATCTTCGGCACTGCGGAGCTGACGATCGACAACTCCGGGTATGCGCTGAATCCGCCGCGAGACCGTGCAAGTGAGAGAGCCCGGGAAGCGAGGCTATACCAATGAGAAGGAATCATCTGATCGTGGCGCTTGTTGGACTCGCTCTCCTGATCTGGGTGATCGCCCGTGTGCGGGTTCCCGGAATCGTGCAGGACTTCAGTGCGTTCAAAATTGCTGTTCCAGTTGTGCTCGCACTGAGCTTATGCCGGCTCCTTCTGCAGACGTCGGCCTGGTCACAGGCCCTTAAGGACCAGCGGGTCTCAATTCCAGCGAGACAGTTGGTCGGCGTTCGCGTGGCCTCTCAAGGCATGGGGTATTTGACCATTCTGGGGCCTGTGCTTTCAGAGCCGATGAAGATAAAGCTCCTTGGAACTCCGGCAGAGCCAACCATCACCGCAACACTTCTGGACGATGGGGTGTACTGGTTCACCACAATTCTTTTGGCGATTGTAGGATGGCTCTCAATTCCGATGGTCGCTATTCACGGCATGCACACCCCATGGGTCGCCGCCGCAGTATTGGGCCTTGTTCTGGTCCTGTTCTTTATCCTCAGCCGAAAGTCCGTTCTGTCCTTGCTGCTACGGCGGCTCGGAAATCGATCCCCCCGCTGGCTGGTTCGGGCGGCAATCCTTGAAGGTTCAATCCGCAATTATCGTGGGCGGCGCCCGGCGCTGGTCAAACGCATGTTTTGGATCGACGTGCTCTGCCAACTCCTGGTGGCGTCAGAAGTTGTTGTGGTGTTATGGGCACTACACCTGCCCATTCGCCTTCTGCCGGTTGTAGCCATCGAGGGGATCACGCGCGGATTCAAGCTGATCACCGGTTGGATACCGGCGCGGCTCGGCTCCGATGAAGGTGGAGCGATTTCTGCCTTCGCGTTGGCAGGCTTTTCCCCCGGGCTCGGCCTGGCCCTGGCCCTGACTCGCCGTGTGCGTGATCTTCTCTGGGCTTTAGGCGGTCTCGGCTGGCTCCTCTTGAACTCCCGGAAGGAAGTCCATGAAAACGAGAAGTCAGCGAACGTTCCAACAGCCATCTTGAAGGAGGCGTTCTGATGCAAGCAGTCATAGCCATTCCGGAAACCATTTTCATGAGCGGCAAGCGAAGGGCCGCCGAGCAGCTCCTGCAAAACATCTGTGGCGTCCCCTTGCTGATCAGGACGGTAGCAACCGCAGCGCGCGCCGGCGCCACCGAGATTCTCCTGATTTGCCCTGAAATATTGTCTGACGAACTAATTGAAGAGTGCACGAAACGGGCCTTGCAACACAGTATGCCCATCAAGGCGGTCCGGTTGAGCGAATTCAAGCCACAGGCCCCATCCAGTTGGACTCGAGTGAACCCGCAACTCCAGCGGGCGTTTCTTTGGGTTCCGTGGAACTGGGTCTCCACCAAACGATTCCTCACCGGCTTGCCGTTGATAGGCATACGCTCCGTGGACTGGAGCAGGCCCGCCTATGTAACCGTGCATGAGGTAGACCGCGACGGGCCCCCGCTCTCCCGTTCGCAGACGGACGAGGGCGTCGCGGTCACCTCTCCAGATAGTGCCGCCGCCTCTGAGCGTTTTCTGGTTGCTCACTCGGGCAAGGCGCTTGACGGCATACACTCGTCCTTCAACCGGCGCCTCTGCCGCCCGTTCGTAAGGCTGCTGTCTCATACGGAAGTCACTCCGAATGAAGTCACCTTTGCAGGAGTGATCATCTCGGTTGTATCAGCCATCGCTTTTGCCCAGGGCGGCTATCTCGCGTCCGTTGCGGGCGCTCTCATTTTCTTTGTCGCCGGCCTTTTCGATGAGATGGACGGAATGCTGGCGCGCGTCAAGTTCGCCGAAACACCACGCGGAACCTGGCTGGAGGGATTTGCCGACGGGCTCAGCTATCTTATGCTATTCGCCGGCATCACCGTCGGACTCAGCAAGCAATACGGGAAAGCGGCTCTCTGGATGGGGTTCGTTCTCTTTGTCGGGGCCTTGCTTGCATTGGTTGTGACCTCGCTAGGACGCCGCCTGGCCACGGCCCCTGACCGCCCTAATGAATATCTGGACCGGTTTTATCGCTTGCTTGAAAAAGATTCAGGGAATTGTGTTTCAAGGGCTGTTCGCCACGTGCAGGCCTTCGAGAAACGCGGAGTGATGATCCACTACGTCGTCATCTTCACGGTTTTTGGAGGGTTGCCGGTGCTTTTTGTTCTTGCCACGATCGGGGCCCATCTCACCTGGATTCTGGCGCTCTACTTCAATCACAGATTCTTCTCGTCAAAACTGTCCGTCAATACTCCGCGGGAGGCATTATGAAAGCAGTTATCTTAGCCGCAGGCCAGGGCACCAGGATCCGCTCCATACACGGCGAGCGCCCGAAATGCCTGATCGAGGTTGATTCCGGCACAATCCTCGACTACCAACTCGAAGCTCTGTCCATGGCCGGAATTAATGACGTAGCAATTGTTGTTGGATATGAAAAAGAGCAGATCATCACACACGTCAGGAACCACTATTCCAGGTCTCATCAGAGAATCCAATTCATAGAGAACCCCGCATTCGCTCTCACCAACAACGTCTATTCGCTCTGGATGGCCCTCGAATGGCTGCGGGGGGACAGTTTCATGGTTCTGAATGCCGACGTGATTTTTGATCCTGAGATTCTTCAGTCAGCCACGCGGCCCAGCGCCCCGATTTCGATGATTGTTGATCCCTGCTGGCGGGATGAAACAATGAAGGTGATCATCTCCGGCGATAGAGTGGTCCAAATGAGCAAGAAAATCAACAGAGACGAGTTCAGCGGAACCTACATTGGGATCACCGTCTTTAATCACGCCATATTCGACAAATTTGCTTTGAAGATGAAGCATCTCATTGGCAGCGGGCAAGTCAACGTATTTTTCAACGTCGCCGTACAGGAACTCGCGGACGAAGGGATTCGAGTGGGCTTCAGCAGTACAAATGACTTGCCATGGGCCGAGATCGATGATCCGCTAGACCTGAGTTTCGCCCAGCAAAGCATCTTTCCACAGCTTGCTGCAAGGACTTTTTGATTCGTGCCAGCGCCGGAAATCATCGCCGAGAATTTCGCGCCATTCCGGTGGCTTTGCTGGCCGCGCAACTCCATTCGCGTTGTGGACTGGAATATTGAACGTGGTTTGCAACTGCCGGCCATTTTGGAGTTCCTGACCCAGGCGGACGCGGACATCTTGCTTCTTCAGGAAGTGGACGTAAATGCGCGCCGCACGCAGAGGCTTAATATCGCCCATGAAATCGCGCGAAAGCTGCGCATGAACTATGTATTTGGGCGCGAATTCGTCGAGTTGACTCAGGGATCGAACACTAACCCCGCCTGGCATGGACAGGCCACGCTCTCCAGGTGGAAGATTTCAAGACCGCGGGTGATTCATTTCCGGCGCCAGTCGAACTTCTGGAAGCCCCACTGGTTTCTGCCAAGGCACGAACCATTTCAGGAGCGACTTGGCGGACGGATCGCTTTGGCTGCCGAGATCGAAACGGCAGGCATTTCGATTATGTCTTATAACCTCCACCTTGAGAGCCGAGGGAATGACCAATTGCGCCTCTCACAGCTGGAAGAGGTCGTGCAGGATGCCTCGGCCCACGATTCAATCCCTCTGATTGTTCTTGCCGGTGACTTAAACATGAACGCATCCCAGCCTGGCGCAGCCGACGTGCTGGCCCGCGGTGGATTCGGCAAGGCCGCGCCAATGTCCAGCGTGCCCACGACTCCGAGGCGACATCTTCTGGAAGCAGGCCGATCTATCGATTGGGCCTTCGTTCGAGGTCCGGTAAGAATCGAGAGTGCGCGGGTACATAACTCGGTCAGGGTTTCCGACCATTACCCAATATCATTCGAGTTACGCTTTCCTCGCTGACGAGCGAATTAAAGGGGCTTCACGTAATGGCCGCCAACGCGGATGCGTCAGATGCCGGAATGTGCTCTCGTCCAGTTCACCTTTCCCAAGACCGCCGATTCTTTCAATGAAATGATTGGCTAACCGATTGCAGGTTTGGCATGGGAGTTGCTCTTATCGGGGGCTGGCAAGCGCGGAGTTCTCATCCGCTTTGTACCCCACAGACGCGTTGAGACCTGCAGCGAAGGAGGAGAGATGCTCTGGTTGAAGATGCACTGGGAATTGTTTCAGGGCATTGATGGAAGGAAGCACCTTTGTATGCACCGGGAGCCGGCACAGCCAGCCATTTCGCCCGGGTTCGCGCCGAAGCTGCTGATTGATTAAATTCTCGCCTTGCCGGTCACGTCATCTTGGTTCCGGCGGAAGCTTTAGCCTGGACCTCCGGTATCTCATTCTTGACCCCATGTAGTCACCGCTGCCCCTCGGCGGGCACGCCATTTGAGTTTTCGGTGCACGGAGTCCCGGAATCCCTGTATTGCCCACGACTTAGCCTCGACCGGCGTTCGGCAACGCACGTGCTTTCTATCCCTTGTAGTCATGATGAATTTTCGAGTTGCCGGAAAAGTAGCAATGCCTTGGGAGACTCAGAATGCTGCGCGTTGAATTCAACCATGATGGAGATGGGACCTTGACCGTGCGGCTGCAAGGCCGCCTGGTTGGCCCGTATGCCGAAGACGCAAGGATCGCTTTGGAACGCTATCCGGCCCGACCGTCCATCCTGGTGGATCTTTCGGAAGTAACTTTTGTGGATCCTTTTGGCGAACAAATTTTGGTGTGGCTGGGCCGCCTCGGAGCCAGCTTTATTGCGGGTAATTTGTACGCTTTCGACGTCTGCGAGCGCCTGCAATTGCGCCTTTCAACAAAACGAAATGGCTTTGGGGCAGGAACAGATACGGAGGTGCTCACGTGAAAGTGCAACGAGATTCGCTGTACCTGTTCCTTTGCCACGTGGAATGGCGCAATAAGCGAAACCTGAAGGCCTATAAGGACCTTGTGGCCGCCTTGGACGACCATGACCCAGACATCCGTCAGCTTGCCGAATCACTGCTGCGTCGCAGTTCGCCTCGCCCCAGTCCAAAGACCCGCCAACTCACTCATGAAACAGCGGCCGCGACAGTTGGCGGTCACAGATAAAGATGCATAGAGATGGAGATACTCAGGATGAAACTTGCGACGATACTGGAACAAATCAGGGGAAACAACCGGTATGCAACGGCCGACGACATCCGCAAGGTTTTCGGCGACTATCATAACGTACTGCACTGGTTGGCCCTCTTCCTGGTCGGAGACATGGAGGTTGCAGACGGGTGTGTAGTCGATGCCTGCGCCATCGCCCAGACTCAAACGTCGCTCTTTCACGAATGGCTCGTACACTGGGCCGCCCGGGCCACTTTGCGATGCGCGCTCCAGATTCAGCACTCCCAGATCGCGGAGATCGCCTCCGAGTACGGAAACCGCGAACCGGTCTACCCCAAGCACCTACCGCTTACTGCTGAGCACTTTCAACGACTGATCGAAAACTCCGAAGCAGTGCATGCCCGCCTCGACGTGCTTTGCCGTTTCGTGCTCGTATTGCATGGCATTGCAAGAGATTCCTGCGACCAAGTTGCCGCACAACTCGGGGTAAGCCAGAACACCGTCGAGCGAGCATATTGCATTGCATTGGAGACGCTCGACCTAGTCTCAAAAAGTGAAGGGAGATCATGCCCTGGAGAAATGCGAATCATCGGGTCGCAGGCGAAGAGCGGCGACTCTCGATCCGCATGAAAGCCAAAGCGCGAGCTAGTGCGCGCCACGATGGAGTTGGACCATGCCTCAGACCAAATCGATAACCAAAATCGGGTTCAGATTTTTTGCTGCTTTTCTGGGTCTGGCATTGCTTGCGATGCTAGTGCTTCGAACAGGTCCTCAGATCATTTGGAACCAGGTGCATGCAGTCGGCTTCGGCATGGCCGTAATCGTCGCTCTGGGAGGCGTGGCACTTTTCATTCGGACCTGGGCATGGCGGATGACGCTTATGTGCGACATTACCGCTCTGCCTTGGACCCGTAGCTTTGCTGTGTGCCTCGTTTCCGAGGCTCTTGGGCAGCTCGGGGCTGGCGGGAAGGTCCTGGGAGAAGGCATGCGGATCTCTCTCTTGAGATCCTCAGTACCGATAGCAAACGCAATTCCTTCGGCTGCTATCGATGGGGGACTTCACGTCACGAGTTCGACGATTATGACCCTGTCAGGAATCCTCGCTACGCTGGCGCTTGCGCCCGTTTCCGGCAAATTGCGACTGTTCGCATTCATCTTTGTCACTGCGCTCGTGGCAGTGCTGGTGCTGGCGGGTGTGTCCATCGGAAAAGGGTGGGAGTTGATGGGTAAAACCGCGAGAGCGATTGGGCACGTACCTCGATTTCAAAGTTGGATCAGCCGTAGGCAGCCAGTCATCGAGTCGAGCGAACACAACCTCCTTAGCTTTTTCCACGAGGCCCCCGCGGCATTCTGCGCAGCCTTCCTCCTCAATTTCCTATGGCAGGCACTTGCCATACTGGAGGTCTACATCATTCTGCACTTCATGGGAGCAAGAATCGCCGTCCCTGGCGCCTTTGTGCTGGAAGGCTTGACGAAGGTGATCAACCTTGTAGGGCTGTTCAATCCCGGCAACATCGGGACGTATGAAGGCGGAAACATGTTGATTACAAAGTTATTCGGTGTTCCCGGCACGGTTGGACTGAGTTTGGCGTTATGCCGGCGTGCGCGTGCATTGTTCTGGGCATTCATTGGCGCAGTATGCCTGATGCTTATGAGCAAACCAAGTGCGCGCACGAACGGTGATGTGAACCCCGATCCGACACCAATCGTGCAGCTGTAAGGTGGCTGGGCTGCTCAAGTGATAAGGCAGTGTTTCTCTGACGAGACCTTGTTAAGCCGGTCTGAGCAACAAGCGAAAACATAAGGAGCTAAGCATGGAAACACAAGCGCAGTCCCCGACGAAAAAGCCGGCAATTGAAAGTTCGACGTGGAACACGCTCGCATCACACTTCAAAACGGTTTCAAAGCTGCATCTTCGGCAGCTTTTTGCAGACGACCCACAGCGCGGCAAGCGAATGGCGATAGAGGCCGTGGGTTTATACCTCGATTACTCCAAAAACCGAATTACAGATGAAACTCTTAATCTTCTGCTTCAACTTGCGGAAGACTCCGGTTTACGAGCACGGATCGACGCTATGTTCCGCGGAGAGAAGATCAATGTCACGGAAAACCGCGCGGTTTTGCACACAGCTTTGCGTGCTCCCCAGGGAGCTAGTGTGGTTGTCGATGGAAAGAACGTGGTTCCCGAGGTCCACCGCGTGCTCGATAGGATGGCTGATTTTTCCGAGCGCGTGCGTAGCGGTGTGTGGAAAGGTCACACGGGAAAACGCATTTGTAACGTCGTGAACATCGGAATTGGCGGCTCTGATCTCGGTCCCGTCATGGCCTATGAGGCTCTACGGCACTACAGCGAACCATGGATGAAGTTCCGGTTCGTCTCCAACGTTGACGGCACCGACTTCACTGAAGCGGTTCGCGATCTCGACCCCTCGGAGACCCTGTTCATTGTCTCTTCAAAAACTTTTACCACTCTCGAGACAATGACCAATGCTCAGACGGCCCGCGCCTGGCTTCTGGCGGGACTGGGAGGCGATGAGAAGGCCATCGCAAGACATTTTGTTGCGGTATCAACGAACGCTGCGGAAGTGGAGAAATTCGGAATTGATCCCGCCAACATGTTCGAATTCTGGGACTGGGTGGGTGGCCGCTATTCAATGGATTCGGCAATTGGTCTTTCCACCATGGTCGCTCTCGGCCCGGACAATTTCCGAGCCATGCTGGATGGTTTTCATCAGATGGACCGGCACTTCCGCACGGCCCCATTCGAGGTGAATCTGCCGGTGCTCATGGGACTGCTCTCCGTTTGGTACAACAACTTCTTCGGCGCACAGACAGTGGCTGTGTTGCCTTACGAGCAATACCTGAAACGGTTTCCGGCCTATCTACAGCAATTGGCAATGGAGAGCAATGGGAAACAGGTCACGCTTGACGGGAAGACAGTTGCTCGAGATACAGGGCCCATCTATTGGGGTGAGCCGGGGACCAATGGCCAGCACTCGTTTTATCAGTTGATCCATCAAGGGACACGCATCGTCCCTTGCGACTTCATCGGATTTGTTCATCCGCTGAATCCGCTGGGCCGGCATCACGACATCCTCCTGGCCAACCTTTTCGCCCAGAGCGAGGCGCTTGCCTTCGGCAAAACGCCCGCTCAGGTCAAAGCTGAAGGTACGCCGGATTGGCTGGCGCCGCACCGAGTGTTCGAGGGGAACCGGCCATCCAACACGATTCTGGCTGACCGGCTTACCCCAGCAACCCTGGGCAAGCTTGTCGCCCTGTACGAGCACTCCGTATTTACCCAAGGTTTTCTCTGGAACATTGATTCATTCGATCAATGGGGCGTTGAGCTTGGCAAGGTCTTGGCGCAACGCATCATTCCGGAACTTGAAAGTGATTCCGAGCCTGTGCTCCAGCACGACGGCTCAACCAATGCTTTAATTTGCCTGTATCGAAAATTAAAGGAGTTAGAATGACTTTGCTCGGGTTTACCCAACCTTTATATATACTGCCGTTCGATCACCGGGGGTCGTTCCAGACCAAGATGTTCGGTTGGACGGGCGCCCTCACCTCCGAACAGACCTCAGAGATCGCGGCCATTAAACGCGTCATCTATGACGGCTTCAAAGCCGCGCTCCAGGCTGGCGTACCCAAAGAGAAAGCCGGCATTCTGGTCGACGAGCAGTTCGGGGCTGCCATCCTGAGCGATGCCGCGGCATCCGGTTTCATCACCGCCTGTCCTGTGGAGAAGAGCGGCCAGGATGAGTTCGACTTCGAGCATGGCGAAGAATTCGCCAGGCACATTGAGTCTTTCCAGCCAACCTTCTGCAAAGTTCTGGTTCGCTACAACCCTGAAGGCGATCGCAGTCTGAACCAGAGGCAAGCAATCCGTTTGAAAAAGCTCTCCGACTATTTGCGTGGTGAGGGCCACAGCCGGTTCATGTTTGAGCTTCTGGTGCCGCCAGAGACGTCACAGCTTGATCGGGTCAAGGGTGACCAGAAGACCTACGATCTGGAGCTGCGGCCCGGCTTAATGATCGGGGCAATCGAGCAACTCCAGGACGCGCAAGTCGAACCGGATGTCTGGAAGATCGAGGGACTCGACAAACCGGGAGATTGTGCGAGGGTAGTGGCAGCCGCACGCCGTGGCGGACGCGACAATGTTGGCTGCATCATTCTGGGCCGGGGAGAGAACAGCCAGAAGGTGGGCCAGTGGCTGACCACAGCAGCAGCAGTAACGGGTTTCATAGGTTTTGCCGTAGGCCGGACCAGTTTCTGGGATCCGCTGCTAAACCTGCGGGCCGGCAAAATCACACGCGCAAAAGCCGTTGCGGAGATCGCCAGCCGATACCGGGAATACGTAATGATTTTTGAGAACGCACGCAGTAAAGGCCAGGCTGCGTGAGTTAAGTGGCCGCTGAAATAGAGAGTTGTAGCTGCAGGGTGCGCTACCCGTGAATAGAAGGGAAGGAATTCATGCAACTTGGAATGGTAGGACTTGGAAGAATGGGCGCCAACATGGCGCGCAGGCTCATCAGAAAAGGTCACAACTGCGTTGTATTCGACACGTCCGCGAGCTCGGTCAAGGAGTTGGTGGAGGAGAACGCGGTCGGAGCAGGTTCGCTCCAGGACCTGGCACAAAAGCTCAAGAAGCCGCGGGCAGTTTGGCTCATGGTTCCTGCGGCAGTAGTAGATCAGACCATCGCTAACCTGCTGCCCTATCTCGAGGAAGGGGACATCCTCATCGATGGAGGCAATTCTTATTACGTGGATGACATTCGGCGGGCAAAAGAGCTCGCCGGCAGTCAAGTCCATTATGTGGATGTTGGTACCAGTGGCGGCGTGTGGGGTCTCGAACGTGGCTACTGCATGATGATTGGCGGGGAAGAGGATGTCGTGCAGTATCTCGACCCGCTCTTTTCCGCGCTGGCGCCTGGCATGGGCGATACAGCCCGCACTCAAGGTCGCGAAAAGCTGGATGGTACCGCCGAACAAGGATACCTGCACTGTGGTCCAAACGGGGCCGGCCACTTCGTCAAGATGGTCCATAACGGTATCGAGTACGGAATCATGGCAGCGTATGCCGAAGGATTGTCGATACTGCGTTCCGCCAACGTGGGAGAGCGAGAGACTCAGATCGACGCTGAAACTACGCCCTTGCGTAACCCCGAGCACTACCAGTACGACTTCGACCTCCCGAACATCGCCGAGGTTTGGCGGCGCGGCAGTGTAATCGCGTCATGGCTATTAGACCTCACGGCAGCCGCGTTGGTGCAGGATCCGGCACTTGCGAAGTTTGCCGGCCGGGTCTCCGACTCGGGCGAAGGGCGCTGGACCATTAAAGCCGCGATTGACGAAGCGGTGCCGGCGCCGGTCCTCACCGCTTCTCTATATGAACGCTTCAGCTCGCGTGGTGAAGCGGACTTTGCCGACAAACTCTTGTCCGCGATGCGTTACCAATTCGGCGGACACCTGGAGAAGCCGGCGGAAAAAACCGAGGCTGCATAAGGAGAGATTCATGAGTAGTATTCACTCGGACGCCCTCGTCTTCTTCGGCGCCACAGGCGACCTCGCCTACAAGAAAATCTTTCCGGCGCTGCAGGCGATGGTAAAACGCGGCCACCTTGATGTTCCGATTATCGGAGTAGCCAAAGCCGGATGGAACCTGAATCAGCTGCGGCAACGCGCGCACGACAGTCTGGAGAAACACGGCGGAGTCGACCCTGCGGCATTCGAAAAGTTATGCAGTTTGCTTCGTTATGTCGACGGAGACTATCAGGATCCGGAAACCTTCGCCGCGTTGCGCCGAGCGCTCAGGGATGCTCACCATCCGGCGCATTACCTCGCAATCCCTCCTGTCCTCTTTGAATCCGTTGTCCAGCACCTTGGGAAATCGCATTGTGCCCGGGGCGCCCGGATGATCGTGGAAAAGCCATTCGGGCATGATCTTGCTTCGGCCCAGGAGTTGAACAGAGTTCTGCTTCAGACCTTTGACGAAGCCGACATCTTTCGCATAGACCACTATTTGGGCAAACGATCCGTAAATAATCTCGTGGCCTTCCGTTTTGCCAATACGTTTGTCGAGGCGTTCTGGAACCGTACCCACATCAAGAGTATCGAGATCACTATGTCCGAGGATTTCGGCGTACAGGGTCGAGGAGGATTTTATGACCAAACAGGAACCATACGTGATGTGATCCAGAACCACATTTTTCAAGTGTTGTCGAATCTGGCAATGGAGCCTTCAGTCCGATTTGACAGCGAATCAACTCGCGACGAGAAAGTGAAGGTTCTGAAAGCGATTGCGCCTATCGAGGAACAGAATCTGGTACGCGGACAGTTCCTGGGCTACCGCGATGAGAACGGCGTTGCCAGGGGGTCGCACACTGAAACCTTTGCCGCCCTAAAGCTGGAAATCAATTCGTGGCGGTGGAAAGGAGTCCCTTTTTACATACGGGCAGGCAAGTGCCTGCCCACGACCTGCACGGAGGTTGTGGCAAAATTTCACAAGCCTCCGTCGCTGCTTCCCGACAGTATCCTGACCGAGAATCATCTACGGATGCGGCTTAGCCCCGAACTGACTATCGCCATGGGGATGATGTCACTGGCTCCAAGTGAGGAGCTCGCTCTGCAGGCCGGCGAGATGGTGGCCACCCACTGTTCAACTATCGATGAGATGGACGCCTATGAACGCGTGCTGGGAGCAGCTATGGCAGGCGATTGCACATTCTTTGCGCGCGAAGATTACGTCGAAGAAGCATGGCGGATTGTGGAACCGGTGTTGAAACTTAACACGCCGATTTATCAATATGCGTCCAATAGCTGGGGCCCAGATGAAGTAGAGCGCGTGAGCCCGCCGGGTGGCTGGCACAATCCCGCCGTCGCTCCGGAAGCATTTAAAGTCGCAGGCGAGGCCGCGTGAGAACATGGTATCGCTGACCCGATTGAAGCAGCGAGCAAACATCGACATGCGAATCAATAGGAGACGTTATCTATGGCCAAGAGGCGAATAGGCATACTCACCGGGGGCGGCGATGTTCCCGGATTGAACGCGGTGATCAAGTCAGTGGTTTACCGGGGCTCGGAGATCGGATGCGAAGTGATCGGGATCCGTCGTGGCTGGGAAGGATTGACCCACGTCGATCTGAATGATCCGGCGAGCAAGGCGCGCTACACCCTTCCCTTGAATCGCGAGAACACGCGCATCATTGATCGTACCGGCGGAACTTTCCTGCACAGTTCCCGCACAAGTCCAACCAAAATGAGCAAGCTGCCTCCAGTTCTGCAGGGGCAGACCTTCGAAGCCAGAGAATCGACGAAGAAGGGCGTAACCAGCACCGTCTTCGATGTGACCCCGGCAGTGCTGAAGAACATCGAGACTCTGGGCCTTGAGTACCTGATCGCGATTGGCGGCGACGACACGTTGAGCTATGCCTCGGAACTCGACCGCAAGGGAATGAAGGTGATCGCGGTGCCCAAGACGATGGATAACGACGTTCGCAACACTGAATACTGCATCGGGTTTTCGACGGCGATAACGCGTGCCATGGATGCGATCGAGCGCCAGCGTACCACGGTGGGATCGCATGAGCGCATCGGCATCTTCCGCGTGTTTGGCCGCGATGCGGGTTACACAGCGCTCTATACGGCCTTTGTAACCGCAGAGCGCTGCTGCATTCCTGAATACAAGGTTGATTTGAAACACCTGATCGACTTGCTCATCGCCGACAAGCGCAACAACCCGAGCAATTACTCGCTGGTAATCCTTTCTGAAGGCGCTCAGTGGCAGGACTATGCTGTGAAGGAATACGGAGAAGCCGACGCGTTCGGCCATCGCAAAAAAATGAGTGTCGCGGAAGACCTGAGCGATGAGATCAAGCGGGCGACCGGCGAAGAGACCGTCGTCAGCGATCTTACCTACGACCTCCGCTCGGGTAGCCCTGATTTCGTGGATCGCCTGGTGGCATTTACTTTCGCGGGAATGGCCATGGACGCGGTGGACGAAGGCAAGTCCGGATTGATGACCGCTATTAGCGAAGGCCGTTACGTGATGGCGCCGATTCCCGATCCGAAGCTCGGACCACGCAAAGTGGATATCGCATCGATGTACAACACCGATCGCTACCGACCGAAGTACGACCATAAACTCGGCCTGCCGATCTTCCTGACCAAGCCGTAAAGCAAGGCCAATTCATGAAACGGGTGCTGTGGTGATGAGAAGCTCAGGGACTGCAATGAACTGCGGTCCCATTGCAGCGCCTCGGCTGCTTACTTCTTACTCAGCAGCGTGGCTGGAAGAGTAGAGAGCAGCTTGTTAATGGCCAGATCCATAGTCTTATTCATCTCAGCCACAACTCCAGGTACCGATCGTTGAGAAACCGTTCCAGTTTCAGAAACCGCGTTGCTCCAGACCGTCGCTCCGGTCGAGACCCTGGTGATCTGCGCAGACAATGCAATCTCCACCTTCACCCCGGCTTCGTAGTCTAATTCTTCCAGCTTTTCCAGTTTCCCACTGAAAATGTAATCGAAATCAGGATTCCCGTTATACGTCGCCACCATGGAGTATTGACCGCTGGCGCGAAGATGATCGATGACGGCGCTGGTCACGAATTTACGCGGATCTGCCGCCCAGCGGTGATACTCGTAGAAACCGATTTCCTCCGGTGTCGCTCGATAGACAATCGGTCCCTGCCGCAGATAAGCCGGCGATTGGAATTCTCGCACCGCCACCGAGGCTCGGACACCTTCCTCAACGGGTGGATCAGGCGGAGGCGGCAAATTAAGCGTGTAATACTTGGGATATCTCACCCCGCCGCAGCCGACCAGAACGGGTAAGAGAGTTAGCATTAGTGCAAGCGCTGTCGAAAGTCTTCTCATATCAAGTCTCCTTTCCAGGCGGACGTTTATTTCGGAACCCGCCGGTCCTCGGGTTGCTTGATGCGGATCAAGCTCCAGGGACGCTGCTTCAGGGAATCCGTGAACTGATTGAGGTTGTCGGTGGCCTCGCGCAGATTATCTACCGTATCGCCGATCTTGTAGTCGTTGCTTCGCACCATGGTGTCCATGGACTGCAGCAAGTCATTGGCCTGTTTCAAAGTAGTTTGTAACTCAGCCAGGTCTTTTAGCATCGGATCACGCACATTGGTGACTGTGCCGTTCACATTTTGAATAGTGTCATCCGCATGCTGGCTCACCTGCGCCAGTTGGTCTGTGAGGTGGTCGATCTTTGGGCGCTCTTCCGCAATTAGTTGGTCAATGTTGTTCAGAATGGACCGGACTTTTTGCTGAGTCTGCGGCCCGGAGATGTTATCTAGATTCGCAAGCAAATGGCGCATATTGCCTGTAACATCGCCCAGTTCTCCCTGCGCCTGCGCAATCAGGGCATTGGCGCTGTCTGCCACCGTTGCCAGCTTGCCGGCGATCTCGTCCAGACTGGTGCTTTCTTTTGAGGGGATGATTGAGCCGGGCTTCAACAGACTTGCGTCGTTGCTGCCTGTCGTGATGGCCAGCGCTGGGCTATTCATGATGCTTACCAGGCCCAACTTGGCCACTGATTTCTCATTCAGCGGAATCCCTTGCTTCACTTCCAGGAGAATTTCGATCTGAGTTGGATCTGCCGACCAGGGCCGCACGGCTGTAACATTGCCTGCGTTAATTCCTCCATACAGCACGGAAGCGCCAGGCTGAAGTCCGCCGGCGTAGCGCAGGTAAGTGCGATAGGGCACGGCGCCGCCACCGAACTGTGCTTGCAACAGATAGATCACGGTAAACGCGAGCACCGCAAAGGAGCCCACGACAAAAACACCAACTTTGGCTTCAGTACTCACGATTTCGCCCCCTGATTCTGCACGTATCGTTCCAAGTAGGCGGCCACTGCCGGCGCATGCACCGGGTTGTCCGCTGTGCGGTTGAGGAAGTTCTTCACGGCTGGGTGTTGACTTGCTTGTATCTCCTCTTTTGTGCCCACCTCGAGGAGCCTTCCTTTGAATAACATCGCGATCCGGTCTGCGATCCGGAAGGCGCTGGGCAGCTCATGGGTGACGACAAGCCCGGTTATCTGGAGAGCGCCTTTCAGAAACAAGATCAGTTCATCCAACTCGCCTGCCACGATGGGGTCAAGGCCTGCGGAGGGTTCGTCCAGCACCAGGAGTTCAGGGTCGAGCGCCAGCGCCCGCGCCACGGCTGCGCGCTTCTTCATGCCGCCTGAGAGTTCTCGCGGATGCAGGTCTCCGAAATCCGCCAGTCCCACAACTGCCAATTTCATCCAAACCATCAGGTCGATAATGGAGGGAGCGAGTGCTGTGTGCTCGCGCAAGTTCAGGGCGACATTTTCTTTAATGGTCAGCGAGTTGAACAAAGCGCCGCTTTGAAAAGCTACCCCCAGCGAGCGTCGCGTGCGATTTAATTCCGCTTGTGAGCAGCGAGTCATGTCCGTGCCTTTGACGAAGATGCTGCCTGACTTCGGTCGCTCAAGGCCAAGAATTTGCCGCAGCAATGTGCTCTTTCCGGAACCGCTGCCTCCCAGCAGAACCATGATCTCGCCCTGCTCAATGTCAAGGTTCACACCGTCAAGGACACGGCGGCCATCGTATTCCACAACCAGATCGCGCACGGAGATGATGGACATTACATTTTTCCTATCGAGTAAAAGATGGCAGTGAAAATCGCGTCGGCAACAATGACCAGGAAGGTTGATCGCACGACAGCGGTGGTTGCAGAGCGGCCTACGGCATCGCTGCCGCCGCGAACGCGAAATCCTTCCAGGCAACCCACCTGGACAATAATCGTGGCGAATGCCAGGCTCTTGATCATCCCCATGACAATGTCTCGCAGCTCGATCGAGGTCAGCACGTAATGGAAGTAAAGCGGCAGACTAAGATGCGTGCTGAAGAACATGAATACGCCGCCTGCAAGAATGCCAAAGACATTCGAGATGACGGTGAGGCAGGGAACGGAGATCAGGGCGGCCAAATATTTTGGCGCTAACAAGAACTCCACCGGTTCGAACGCCATTACCTTGAGCGCATCAATCTCTTCGGTCACTCTCATGGTGCCGATCTCGGCGGCAAAGGCAGATCCCGAGCGTCCACTCACAGCGATGGCAGTAATGAGCGGACCTAGTTCCCGTGAGAAGCCGACTGCGACCAGATCAATAACGTAGTGCAAAGCTCCGAAACGCCGGAGCTCAGCCGCTCCTTGCATGGCCAGGATGAATCCCGAGCACATCGCCAGCAGGGCAACCATCGGCAGCGCGGTCACACCAATATCCAGCATCTGGTAAATGGCGGCTCGCCACCGGTGCCGGTTTCCAACCAACGGCAAGGCCGCCGGCATGGCACGCAAGGTGGCCCACAACTGAATGTTCAAGCTGCCAAGGTACTCGGCATAACTGAGAGTTTTCTTGCCGGTAATTTCGAAAACACTGGCCATCAAACCACCTCGTCCCCGGACCGGCCGATTGTCTGGCGGCTCCCATTGAAGAGTGACAGAATGCCCGTAAATTCAAAGAGTCGAAGCAGGTCATCGTGTAAGCCCTGCAACGTCAGCTCGGTTTGATAAGCGTGCGCGATCTTGAGCGCTTCGATCAGGGTGGCGATGCCGGAGCTGTCAATCTGGGTAATCGCAAACAAATCGACGCCCACCCTTTTAGCGCGCTGGCCCTCTATCAACGCGAGAAGGCGGTTGCGGAAGGCTGGGGAGGAGTCAATATCAACGCGACCTGACAGATACACCAGAGCGCCATCTTTGTTCTCAACAATGTTGATGCCAAGAGTACCGCCGCTTTGGCTGTTGTCGCTCTGCAAGGGAAACCTTTCCTTTCAACGTTCAAGGCGGCTCGTACGGGAATCTTCACCGAATCCAGTTCAACCGCAAGAACCCTGAAGTGGTATTGGCAAATGTATGGCCACAACGAGGGGGTTGTAATTCCAAGGTCGTCAAGCATTTGGCCAAGAGTCGCCTTGGGTGTGCCCAGGGATGATGACCGTATACGGGCAGCAGACCCGATTGGGGCAGGTAGTGTCATGGGCAGGACCGGATGTGGCGTCTTTTGGGTTCCGGGCCGCGTTTTTGCGAGGCGCTCCTCAGCAATAACCTACATGTGAGCTTTTTTTATAGCTGCCCATACTAAGGCGTTGACCATTGCCGGGCAGGGGACGTGACAAAAATTTGGTCGCAGCCTCACAGCGTCATGCACTTGGACGCAAGCCGGATTGGCACATAAACTGCTTTACCGCATGCGTGTATCAGGATGATGTCGATTATGTTCAAGATCACGCAAAACACAATTCACCATTTTTCTCTCACAGAAATCCTACTCATGGCAGCCCTGAATGAAATAGAAGCCATGAGGCTGCGGCTCAAGCCGAGCTTTCCCGCAGAGATCAACTAGGAGTTGGAGAATGATCGTTAATGAGGAACACGAGATTCGTGCGTGGGCAATGCCTCTTGAGGTGGTATGGCGGAACCCTCTTCACCGCGTCAGGGAAAATTTAAGAGCTAGAGAGGCCAACGATCCCCACTGCAAATGGGCAGAACAAGGCAGCAAGATCCGGGCGCGACAACAACGCGTATTTCCCGTAAAGGGCGTACTTCCCGTGAAGAAGGTGTCCGGAATCTCCTTTCGACTAGCCCTCCGTCGTCTGTTTTTCCATCCGCTCAGTTAACCCCGACCGCATCTGCCCACATGCGGACAATGACACTATTGAGGCAAACCGGCTGAATTCATTCCTGCAACCTAGAACGTCCTATCAATCAGATAAGCGGTTGTAAGCATTGGCATATAACTTGCATTGCTAATGGACGGGGAGAGCAGGACAACGGCGTTCCGAAGGATAAGCGGTACGGAATTGGCGTTGAACTTGCACTCTCATGAATTGAGCGAGGTGGCAGGCATTGTGCCGAGACGGACTCCGCAGCCAACCAGTTCGGAGCGCATGTCACTAAGCGCGGAAAAACCGCGCGGCACATTTCCGTTGTTGTGGCACGTGTCTGTCCCTTGTACAGTCTTGAGGTTTCTGGTTAGGAAAGTGACTATGAGAAATGCAGCTACATTACCGAGCGAATCGAACGAGCACATCATTTCGTCGATCATTAATTGGATCTGCCCGCAGTGTGGCGGGCGGATGTCGGAGTTCCAATGTGAAGGAAGATGCGGCAAAGACTGGCTCGCAGAATGGGAATGGGCAAATCAGGCGACGCGAAGCTCGAAGTCGCGCCTCAACGGCCATGCTGCCCGGTCGATGCGCTGAGTTAGTTCGCGATCATGTTTGGGATCGTTGATTTCTCGAACGCTGTATATCCCATCGGTACCAGGGCGGTAGAGAGGCCTACCTGAACCGGCAGCCCGGCCCATCATGGCATACGCCATCGCCTTGGGAATGATTACCGCGCCCGTCGTCACCCCAGCGCCAATGTTGGGGCGCAGCCAATCCGCACGGCATGAGACCAGCCATTCCGGTAAGAGATGGAACCGATGATCCGACATGCTGCAGGCCTACCGGAGCTGCGGGACGGTTCGATGCTTCTGCTTCGGCTCTACGTACCCTTTCGGCTTTTGCCTTGGCGGAAGCTTGGGAGGCGCATAAGGAATCTCCTCGTACGGGATGCTGCTGAGTATGTGCGCAATGCAATTCAGGCGGGAACGTTTTTTGTCGTCAGACGGTACGATGTACCAGGGCGATGCTGCTGTATCCGTGGCTGCAAGCATCGCGTCCCGGGCGCGTGAGTAGTCGTACCAACGGCGGTGCGATTCCAGATCCATCGGACTAAGCTTCCAGCGCTTGGAAGGATCTTCAATTCGCGCGAGGAAGCGCTTGTGCTGTTCCTTTTCCGATACTTCAAGCCAGTACTTCAGAAGAATGATGCCCTGGCTGATCAGAAAGCCCTCGAAGATGGGACAGTCCCTGAGAAATTCTCTGTGCTCTTCCTCGGTACAAAAGCCCATCACATACTCAACCCCGGCGCGGTTATACCAGCTCCGGTCGAAGATGACGACTTCACCTCCGGCGGGCAGTTGTTCAATATAGCGCTGGGCAGGGAGCTGCGTCTTCTGCCTCTCGGTTGGCGAGGGGAGGGCTACCACACGAAAGATGCGCGGGCTGACACGCTCCATGATGCGCTTGATCATTCCGCCTTTGCCGGCAGCGTCTCGTCCTTCAAAAATGATCACAATGCGGGCGTTGGTCGTCTTGACCCAATCCTGGAGCTTGACCAACTCAACTTGTAGCTTGAAGATCTCGGCCTCGTACTCATTTTTGCCGATCCTCGGTTGGCCGTTGACGCCGGACTGTTGAGCGTTGCTGTCCAGCCTTGATTCTTGTTTCTTTTTGTTTTTGGATTTCTTGCCCATCGTTGTTTCTGCCTCCCTGGATCGGCCCGTCTGTTTAGAGGCCGCCTGTGTTCCTGTGGGTTGAGGTGCGACGTTTTGTCGGGGGTTTGCAGGGACCCAACAGGTTCATTCATAGATCCCCGGTCCCGAGCCTGACACTTCGCCGCCTGATCCTTACTAGTGCAACTTGAGTGCCAACAGCCACAAAGTACCGCTTCCGAATGGCGGACATGGGCCAGCGCGGGAAGCTCAGCGTGACCCAATACGGGCTTTGTCCGAATGTGGGCAACTATATCGTGGGCGGCTCAGCCCTGGTCTGGCCACGCCGATCCGAGGACTGAAAGGGGGGAGAAGCTGAAACAAACAAAGAAACCACGCCGTAGAAGTCAGTCTTTTGCGGAGCACAGGCAACAGCAACTCGCGATTCGGTTGGAGCGGTCTGCGCAGGTCAGTGGAGCGGTTCGATCGACCAGGGGTGGTTGGCACACCGATTGCATTTGATAAGCCCGAAACCTTGGAGCCAACTGGATGAGGCTTTCGACACGAAAACCGAATTGCAAGCAGGGTGAGCAATCCCTGACGCTTAAGCTCTGCGTCCTTGGTCCGTGTCTTATTCCCAACCTCGGATTTAGTTTTTCTCACGAGTACGGCCGCCGGCGAAGTCCGATACGGCTCGTTTGCGCCGTCGCGGTGACTCTTTGGGGAGTCCTGTCAGCATCTGCGCAGCAACCTGAAGATTTGCAGCAGCAACTGCAGGAGCTTAAACGGCAGTACGAAGAGACGACACAGCAGCTACAGAGCCGAATTGCAGCACTGGAACAGCAAATCGAGAAGCAAAAAGAAGCCAGCGGAACGGCGAAAGAGGGAGCAATCTCGGCGGGGGAGTTGGCCGAGAAAGCAGCTAGAAACCCCATCCTTGGACAATCAGATCAGGCCGGTGCGAAGTTCCAGGGTCAACTGTCAGCAGATCCAATGTACGACCTTCTGCGCGACGCAGACACAAAGATTGCCAAGCTGCAGGAACAGACGCGCAGCTTTGAATTTCACGGATATTTTCGCTCCGGTTATGGGCTGAACAGCGACGGCGGTCAACAGGTTGCATTCCAAGCGCCCGGGGCGGGTGCGAAATACCGCCTGGGTAATGAAGCAGAAACCTACGCTGAACTGATCTTCGTCAATAATTGGCTAAACCCAGAGCACAGCTCTGATAAAGCCTGGATGAAGACAGAAGTTATGGTGGAGGCCAACACCACGAACTCTGCGAATTTTACCAATTTCTCCGGCGGCATCGGAAACGACCAATTTCGGTTACGCGAAGCCTTCATTCAAGCCGGCAACGTACTAGAGAGCCAGCCGAAAGCCAGGTTCTGGGCAGGTGAAAGATACTACCGACGCCAGCACATCGAAATAAACGATTTCTATCCGCTCGATATGAGCGGTTACGGCGCGGGCATTGAGGACCTTGATATTCGCGTGGGCAAGTTGGCTTTGGCATTCCTATCCGGCGCGCGGCCGGATATTCTCACCGAGAACGGTTCGCTCGCCAAGAACAACATCGACGTACGCTTTTATGACATGAAGGGCCCTCTGGGTCTCTGGGCTGGGTGGTTTGATTTCGCGACCGCGAAGGGCGGTACCACACGGGCCGGCGTAGCCATTCCCACCAGCGACGGCTATGCCGTCGGCATACGCCATCAGCGACTGGAATGGCATGGCGGCTATCACACCTTTTCTGTTCAATATGGAACTGGCGCCGCGAGCAATTTCAGCACGTCCATTGATGATCCGACACGATTCATTGACAACACCCGAAGGTTCCTGATCACTGAGCACGTGCTTTTGCAGCCAAATGAAAAGTTTGCGATCATGCCGATCTTCGTTTTCCAGCGGACCAAGGATGGCAATCCGCTGCACGGCTGGGACCAGTGGATATCGGTCGGCGCCCGGCCAGAGGTCTTTTTTACAAAGTATCTCTCGCTGGCCTTTGAAGGCGGCGCCGATCACACGCACAGCAGCACCGGCCAATTCGATGGCTGGCTGCGAAAGTTCACGATTGCGCCGCAGATCGGAGCCGGCCGCAAGTTTTTCAGCCGTCCCGTGCTGCGAACATTCTTGACGTACGCGAATTGGTCTGACGGCTTGCGTGGATTCGTCGGGGGCACCCCGTTTCAGAATCGGACGAACGGACTCACATACGGAGTGCAGGCTGAAACCTGGTGGTAGGAAGAGCAGAGGTTAAGACAATGGCAACACAACAAGTAAGCGCAGGTTTAGCGCCGGCTCAGGGTGTTTCATCCGTCAACACTCGGGTGAGTTACGCTCGTCCCCTGGTGATCGTCACTGCTTTGTTTTTCATGTGGGGATTCCTCACTTGCCTGAACGACATTCTGATTCCACACTTGAAGTCGATCTTTGACCTCAGTTACACGCGGGTCATGCTGATCCAGTTTGCATTTTTTTCGGCCTACTTCTTCTTCTCGCTGCCCTGGTCGAGGTTCGTGAACAGGATCGGGTATCAACGGACCATGGTAGTAGGACTGCTCACCATGGCATGCGGCGCGCTCTTATTCCTACCCGCCGCATCCGCCGCATCCTTCCCGCTCTTCCTGGCTGCTCTCCTGATCCTAGCCGCGGGGATCACGGGACTCCAGGTGGCCGCAAATCCTTATGTGAACTTGTTAGGCAAGCCTGAAACGGCATCGAGCCGTCTGGATCTGACCCAGGCATTCAACTCGCTCGGGACTGCAATCGCACCAAAAATCGGTGGACTACTGATCCTGAGCACGACGCCCTTGGCAGTAGAACAGCTCAGGCAGCTTGCACCAAAGGCCCTGCAAGCTTATCGCGTGCAGCAAGCAGCCTCGGTCAATCTGCCATATACAGTGATTGGCATCGCACTAATTCTGCTGGCGGTCTTGATCGGCAGGTCCAGGCTGCCGCAAATCGAAACCGCAACCTCACGCTCTGGAGACATAGGTAAGGATTCGGTTTGGAAGCATCCCAATCTCCTCTTCGGAGCGATAGCGATCTTCGCCTACGTTGGTGCGGAGGTCTCAATCGGAAGTTTCCTGGTGAATTATTTTGCCTTACCTGAGATCGCGGGTTTCAACGCCCGCACTGCGGCAGGCTTTGTCTCGTTTTACTGGGCTGGGGCCATGATCGGACGCTTTGTTGGAGCGCCGCTGCTCCGGCGGGTCAAGCCCGGATCCATGCTCGCTCTATGCGCGATCGTTGCAGCGGGGTTGGCGTCTGCGGCCATGATCCTGAGTGGACACACGGCGATGTGGTGCATTCTGGCCGTCGGCCTATTCAACTCGATTATGTTCCCCACAATTTTCAGCCTGGGCGTGGCGGAACTCGGTTCCCTGACGGGAAATGCATCCGGCATTCTGAATATGGCAATTGTGGGAGGCGCAATTCTTCCCCTCATGCAGGGAGTCATTGCCGACCACATTGGGATTCACCACGCGTTCTTTGTGCCCGTGATCTGCTACTTGTACATCTTGTTTTACGCGCTGAGAGGTTCGAAGCCAAACAGTGAACGCTACGCTTAGAAAAATCGAAAGGATTAACGATGCTAATTGCAGGTGATATCGGCGGTACAGAAACCGACCTGGCAATCTAGATAAGCGGTTTCCGGTTTTTTGCAGCCGCTGGAGTAAAGATGTTTGACAATCGCGTGAATCGTGCTACATTCAATTCATGAAGCGCTCGCTTCAGCTACGATCATTACGACTCCTCGGTCGATCCCGACTGAGTTACTGAACCTCTATCCAATAATCTAATTAACCAGGCCCGTGGCGGAACTGGCATACGCAACTGCTTCAAGAGCAGTGTATTTGTGGGTTCAAATCCCACCGGGCCTACTAGAGTCTTTTGACAATTTTTGTAGGAGAGTGGGTTTGAGTTTCGACTTGCAGGTTGCTGGCGAGCTCAGATGCTTTTGGACAGCCTTCCGCACTCCTTTGCCCAAAACTTTCATCCTTTAACGTTGGCAAGTATATTGCCCCGCAGAAGTGGTATCACTATACCTGTTTTGGCAGCACCAAGGAGGGCAGCCATGTCATTTCGGTCTCGCGGTGACTCGTTTTTATCTCTCGGCGCTGAACGTGTATCGGACACCGCCTGCGAACGTTGGTTTGTAATACTCGCGTTGGACCACGTACTGAGGACTGCCGTTGTAGAAACCGAAGACCTCGTTGTTCAGATTCAATCCGTACGCGTAGCCTGACCAGTGGCGGGTGATCTTGTAGCTCCCCTGCACGTCCAACTGGAAGTGCGCGTACAGGTAATTGTCGCCGCCCGGCCCTTTGGTGCCACCGGCGGTCAGGTCGGCTGGGTCCTTGGGAATGATTCCGTTCGGGCCCGCTTGTAGGTCCTGGAACTGATACCCGAAGATCATGGCATCGTTGTACGTCATGCCGAGGCGCATGGAGAACCGCTTGGTGTCGTACGTAGGGCTGATGTTCCAGGTATTCGGCGCCTGGCGCAACAGGGGCGGGTTGTCATCGCGCAGCAAAGCCTGCAGGCCACTGGTCCCAGAACTGGTGCGGCTGTAGTTGGCGGAGAGGCCCAACCCCCTCAGCACGCCTGGCAGGAAGCTCAGGCGCTGTGAATAGCCGATTTCAAAGCCCAGCACGTGCGCGCTGCCAATGTTCTGTATCTGGGAAACCAGCACGTACGGAGAATTCGCACCCTGGCTGGCGAACAGGCTGGGGCTCTCCGCGAACTGGCCGTTCACGATCGGGTCGCTGAGCTGCTTAAAGAAGAAACCCGCCTGGATGATGCCAACCGGATTCAAGTACTGCTCGAAGAGCACATCGTAGTTGTTTGAGTGTTCCGCCTTCAGGTTGGGGTTGCCGAGGGTGATCAGGTTCGGCGCCTGTGACGTGTCCAGAGTGCTGCTGACTTGTGCGATGTCCTGCGGGTCTGGGCGTGCAAGGCCGCGGCTGTAGACCAGGCGCAAAGCGCTGTCCTTTTTCAAACCGATGCGCAGCGAAACGCTGGGCAGAACGTCCAGGTAATCCTGGCCACCGGGGATATTGACGGCCGCGTCTGGAGCATCAAGTCCATTGAAGCTCATGGTGGCCACATGCGTAGCTTCGAAACGAACGCCGGCCACCAGACGGAAGCGCGGGGTAAGGTCCAGAGTGTTCATCACATAGCCGGCTGAGACGCGCTCGATCAGATTGTAGTTGGCGGAGTTGACTCCTGACGGTGCGATCAAGCCGCTGGCCTCCGCGAAAGCCCGAACCAGCTTGTAGTCAGGCGTATTGGTGAAGTGGTAGGTCTTGTCGTAATAGCTGGGGTCTGTGAAAGTTCCCAGGAACTGCCCAGCCGGAACCGGGGAGGGAAGAACCGTGAAGTCCGCGATCAGCGACTGAGTGTCGTCGAACTTGTGAGCATTGCGGATTTTGCCGCCAAATTCAATCGTCCCGTAGTGCGAGCCCAAATGGTACTGGTGGGCAAACGAGGCCGAGCCCTGTAGATTGAGCTGGGCAGACAGGCCCGTTGGCGGGAGCTGGAACTTGGTGAGCTTGTAATTTCTGATGTCGGTTGCGTCCCCGGCGCCTGGCGTAAAGCAGCCTGCCGAGAAGATCGGGCGGTTCACATCAGTGGTATTCGCGGGGTCGTCGAAGCAGGCGCCGCCAATGTCGGGCTGGGCCCACTTGTAGTTGGCGCTTCCGCTTCCGCTCAGCTGCCGGGAACGCGCCACCGAAGCGTCCCAGGTCAGCCATGAAGTACGGAACATGTGTTTCCCACCAAGCACCAGGTTGGCGATGGCAAAATCCGGTCGGCGCCAGTCCTGACTGGCTTTGGGATTGTCACCATCGTTCAGCGCGTAAACCCACTTATGCCCCCAATTGCGGAACGTGGAATACAAGCCACGAAGGTAGACGCCGGATCCTTCGCCGAGATTGTAATCCGCACTGCCCGCAAGCCCCCAGCGGGTGCGGTAGTATTGGTAGTCGCGCAGGTCAATGCTGTCGTAATGTGGGGCCAGGCTGCTGGTGGTGGGAGATGGCTCAATGTCATTGATGCCGCGCCCGTTCCAGTCGTAGGTTCCGCCGATCAATATGCCCAGTTTCTTGTTTGGACCAAAACGCTGGCCTACGGTGCTGCCGAATTGGTCCACCCCCCGCCCGCCGATGATGGGTGTATAACCGCCCAGCCCGTACAGATTGATGGTAGGGACGTCGCCCGCGGTCTTGGTCTTGAGGTTCACGGAGCCGCCAATCCCGTCTCCATCCTGATTTGCCTGGAGGGTCTTGTTGACTTCAATCGACTCGACCAGGTCAGACGCCAATGTATCGAGTTTGATCTGGCGGACGCCGCTTTCCGGCGAAGGAACATTCACGCCATCAATGGTCACGTTGCTCAGGCGGGGTTCCGTGCCGCGAATCTGTACGTACTTGCCTTCGCCCTCATCACGTTCGATGGTGACCGAAGGCAGACGCCCTAAGGCATCCGCGATATTCGCGTTGGGTAGCGAAGTGATCACGTCGGAGGGAATCACCTGCAGGATGTTGTCGGCCCCGCGGGTACGGTTAATACCTTCCGCCTCTCCATGAACACGCGGGGCGGTCACAATGATCTCTTCATTCTGCGATTTCACTTTGAGCGAAGCAATGACCTGTTCAACCGGAGCGGAGCCAACCGTCACGCTCTTGCTATATGACTCAAAGCCGACATAAGAAATGGTTACGGTATAGTCGCCCGGCAGAACATTGGTGAACGTAAATTCACCCCGTTCGTTCGTAACCGAAATAACGCCCTTGGGTTGCAATTCGACCAGAGCGCCCTGAAGCACGGCTCCGCTGGAGTCCGCTACCCGGCCGGTGATGATGCCTTTACTCTGGGCAAACATCGTGGGTGCGCAAAGTGCGAACGCCAGTCCAACCCACAACGAGAACGTTATGTAATGCTGAAAAGGGGTATGGGGCTTCATAACAAAGGGCTCCTTGAGGAAGACCAGAGTTCCTGCACCGCAATACTAGGTTCGATCGTTGAACTAAGGATGAAGAAGCCGTTAATTTTCGATGAAGAGTTGGGAAGCGAAATACGGGATCGTGAAGAGGTCGTCGCCTAAAGCTACAGAGTTTTAACAGAGCGTTTACAGAAAGCGTGTAGGGTATAGGGTCATGATCCAGTGGTGGAAGAAGTTGCCCTTCCTGTTCGCGTGCCTCCTTGCCGCTTTCACCCTGGCGGCACAGGCCCAGCCGGCGGATTTGCACCTCAACCAGAGCGACCGCGTACACTTCATCGCCTATGGAGATACGCGTTTCACTGATCCGGCCAACACCAAAGCGGCCAATCCGGAAGCACGCCGCGAGCTGGTCAAGGCCATTGCCGAAGGTCGTCCCGACTTTGTCACATTCAGCGGCGACATCACCTACAACGGGAACGATCCCAACGATTGGAAAGTGTATGACAGCGAGACCGCGATCTGGCGTGAAAAGCGCATTCGCATCTACCCGGTGCTGGGGAACCACGATCTTCACGGTGACTTGAAGGTGAGTCTGGCGAACTACTTCCAGCGCTATCCGGAGCTGGACCACAGCCTTTACTATTCCGTGAGCACGGCCAACATGTTGATGCTCACGCTGGACAGCGCGTTGGACGAAATGTCCGGCGCTCAAGGCGATTGGCTAAAGAACAAGATTGATGCTATTCCAGCCAGCGTGGATTTTGTGATCATCGTCCTGCATCATCCGCCGTACACCAGTTCATCGGACGAAAAGAAGTTTGGCGGCGGACACTCCGCCCGCGCGGCAGAGCAAGCGCTTGCGCGGTTCCTGGAAGAACGCCAGAAGAACATGCGCGCGCGAATTGTGGTCTTCGCCGGACATGTACACAACTACGAGCACCACGAACATGGCGGCGTGACCTATTTTGTTACCGGCGGCGGTGGGGCCGATGCCTATCCCATCGAGCGCCAGCCTACGTACCTATTCCAAAGCAGCGAAATCAACTACCACTACATTGACGTCAAGGTGGAACCGGGAAAGATGGTGGCGACCATGAACCGTCTTGAGTTGAAGAACGGTGTTGCCGCCTGGACTAAGCCTGAAACGGTGGTCGTCACGGCGCCAACCGGTAGCGCACGCAGCGGTCGCCAAGTGAACTAGAACAAGGCATAGCGCAATTTCACGGCAAGTTCCGGTGGCCAACTACCTTTTCACGGCCAGCTCTTGACGTCTGGAAACACCGAAAGGGCTGGCGCGCCTTTCGGCGTAGGTCTCAATGGCGCCCTGGACGGAAGGGGAAGGAGCGGGCGCAACCGCCATGACCTTTGTCTCACTCACGACGGGACGTCGAGGAGGCTGGGAAATCTGATTCTTGCTTTTGGGCGATTCAGTCACCGTTGCGACTGGAGGTGCCTGCGGCTCCGAGACAGCATTGCTGCCCTCCCGTTGGATCGATGACGTGGGTGAGACTGTTTGTAATAAAGCCCTAAAATAATTAGCCAGGAAGCGATCCCAATCGCAATCACGATGTCCAGCAAAACTCGTTTCCTCACGCGTATCGTAAAATCTGGATCATGCGAACCCGATCGAAAGGCTAAGTCGATTTTGGGCATAGACCAACCACCTGGATGATAAAGGCGGGATGATATTAGAACGTTCCTGTTAATGGGATGTTAAAGTTCTTCGCTTGGCCTGGCTCTTAGGCATCGGCCGCACCACCACAGGCACTCCGCAGGTAATTTCAAGTAGGTGCCGAGCGCCGGCAATTCTTTCTGCGAGCGCGCTGTCCGCGATCAGGCCCTGGGCGCGTATGATCACGTACCCCTCGTTCTTACCGATTGTAATCCGTCGAATGGAGCCGTCATGCCCGGCATCCAGGGCATTGGCAAGGCGGAGGATGCCGGCCAATAGCTTGATCCTGTGCCGCTGGTCCAGGGGGATGTCCCGCAGTTTACCGGCGTGAGGTAAAGCGCCACGATGATAGCGTGCCACACTCGCCATGGTCCCGATCTCTTGCTTCGTCCAACCCACGAGATGGTCCAGCTGACCGATCATTCGCTGCGTCGTCTTGTGGTGGTCCTTGTCGCCATCGACCCGTCCGACTTCATGGACAATCGCCGCCGCCCTCAGTAGCTCACGAGCATTCCTGCCGCCATCAATCAAACCGAGTCCCGCGAGGCTGCCATGAATCTGAACAGCAAAGTGAGCCACTCGATGGCCATGTTGCAAGTCAGAGTCCAGAAACTCAGACCATGCTTCCAATTTCTTCAGCGACGCCTGCCGGGCCGCCGGTCCCCGAGGAAGGCCGGCGCGCCACACCTGCCAAAGTGAGCTCTCGCCTGACGTCATCTCGCCGAACCGCTCGATCCGGGCCATGCGCTCGTTCCTGAGTGCTTCTTCCCATCGTAGACGCATTTCCGGGGCCTCTGTTGCACAGATTTGTGAGACGGCTAACCGTAAGACATCCAGATCATGGATTTCTCCCAGCAGGTCCTGCGCTTGCTTCAGCCCCTCTTTCCAATCTTGATGATGCACGGGCAAAAAGTTTTCGACAACGTAACGGAACTTCTTGAGTCCTATGCGCAGCCGATGGAAGGCGGATTCACCTTGTGTCTTGATCGCCGGCGCTTGCAGCCTGCGGGCAGCATTCAACCTTTCGAGCGCGAGCGCCTGGAACACTTCTGAACCGGCCGGTAGGTGCTCCGCGCGACGGGGCAATGTGCGAGTCCAGCTCTGCCATTGCTTGGGATCGAAGTCCTCTATCGCTCTCTCAGCTTGCCCCTTCAATCCGGGCTCTTGCTGGTGAAGATGCTCTAGAAGCTGTTGCGTAATGGGATCGCTTTCTGGGCCGAGCCTCTCAACCCACTCCATCATTACGTGACAATCGCGCAGGGCGCCCAGGCTGTCAAACAATGCTGTTGCTTGCCTCCGCATCTTCTTCCAGTCCTTATCCGGATCGATTGCGCGGAACCCGTCGGCCATCGAGCGACAGCGTCGAAGCGCAACGCGAAGATTATGGACCGCGTCGCTCCTGAAGCCATCAGCGGCCTTAGCAGCCCCTCTGGGGACTTCCCGCATCCAGTAAGCCAACCCGGAGTTCTTGCGAATTTGGGAATTCGTTTTCACCTGCAAAGCTTTTGAAGAATTTGTTTGTTTTTAAGCTTAGCAGGTGGCCGCAGGAACTACGAGAATTTGGCGGGGGGAGGAGAAATGGAGTTGTCAAAAATGGTCCGATAGGGACCAACTATTGCCCCAGCAAATCGGATTGTGGAGAGTCAGCGCGCCGGTGCCAGGCCCCGGCGTCCCTGTGCTCGCATGAACAGGTTGGCCCGTTTTCTGCTTTTCGGGGCCACATGTTCAAGGGCAAGGTCGATGACATTCACGATTCTTTTCAAATAACGAGGGGAACGTCCTTCCGCCAACTGCTTCTTGGCCTTGTGCGGCGGAAACCAGCTTGGATTGCGGCCGCTTTCTGCCGGAGTCACGGTGGTATGCACTTCAAAAAGGTAGGCTGCAATACGAACTTCACGAGTCCGTGAGTCATGGCCCAGAGTGCGCTTGGTGTCGAGATAAAAGCCGAAATGCTTCTCTTGAATCCTGCCTTTGGCGCCAGCTTCCTCCCATGCCTCACGTGAGGCGCTCTCGCTCGGAGAAAGTCCTGGATCCAGCCTGCCTTTAGGAAAAGTCCATTTGCCTGAGCTCGTATTTACGAGCAGGAATTCCACAGACGCGCCGTTCATGCGATAGCAGACCGCCGCTACCTGCACTGGCACATCGGTACCAAGCGCAAGCCGCGCCAAACCGGCAAAAACCCTCGCCATGAGGCCCCCTTGACTCAGCTGGGGAAGTTGCGCGCTGGCAGAGCTGCACAACTTCCGTTGCAGTCAACTTAAGCCAGTTGGGTGACGCAAATCAATAACTTTGGTAATACCTCCACCTCTTTTTAACCAGACATTCATCTTCCTTAAACATTTCACTGGCGCTTCTTGCATGGTCAGCTTTTGCGATGAATGAAGAGGTGGGCCAAATGCTTCAATCAGGAAAGGAACGAGCGTCGCTGCCAGACTTTCATCGAGTTTTAACTTGATGGTTACCCGTTGGCAATAGACCGTAATTTAGCTTTTTCTCCGAACTTAGAAGGCTGTTTCTTGCACACCAGAAAATTCCCCCGGAGGAAAAAAATAAAATGAAACGTAAGTTTGCCCAGTTGCTTACTCTTGTCTTGGTAGCAGGCATTTTGGTTTTACCGGCAGCTGCCGAAGACGCGAAGATTACAGGGGTTCCGTTTGCCAACGCGAAGTCCGGACATCCGGACAATGTGATGTCGGCTGGATTCAACCTGGTGCTGGTAGCACAAGGCACTGACAAACTCGAGAATCCTTCAGGCATCATTACGACCTTTGGTCTCCTCAATGATGGCCTGACGCAGAAGTTTGAACCCACGCGTACCGAACCCGACGAAAATCTGTTTCTGGTATTTGACCACAATCTGGGCGGTCCAACAGCGGGCTTCGACTACGGCCGGCACTACCTGTTCCAGGGACATGAGAATGGCGTGCCACGGGCGTATGTGACCCGGATCAACCTAGATGTTACCGACCCGGCGCACCGCATCACGCTGCTGACGCCCGTGGGACAGGATGGAACCACCGGTTTCGGTTCGATTGACGGATCAACCTGGAACCCGTTCACCAGGACCCTGTTCTTTACGCAGGAGCGCGGAAACGGCGGTGCCCCTATCGAGATCACACCCGATTGGCCGTCGCAGGTCCGCACCTTGGAAGGGTTCCTGGGCAAGGGCGGATTCGAAGGCATCCATCCGGACAACAAAGGAAATCTCATTCTCGCCGAAGACGTGGGCGGAACGTCCACCAACATCGATCCCAACAATCCGAACAGCCCCAAGACGGCGCGCCAGCCCAATTCATTTGTGTATCGGTTTGTGCCGAAGGACATCACCAATATCAGCCACGGAGGAGTCTTGCAGGCGTTGCAAGTGACGATTGATGGTCAGCCGGTGGTTTTCGGCGGCGCAACGGCAGCGCAGGTCCAGGCTGATGTTTTTGCCATAGCGCAGCTAAAATTGCACACGCCAGGCACCAGCTGGCCAGTGAAGTGGGTTGACGTCCATGATTCCCGGGGCTGCGCGCCCAATTGTCCGAGCTTTGACGCCAACGCCGAAGCCAAGAAAGCCGGGGCAACACCGTTTAAGCGTCCGGAAAATCTGGCGTTTCGGCCGGGCTCGAACTTCCGAACTTTCTTCTTTGACCCAACCGGTGATACAGATGCTACCGCAGGCGGCGTGCCCGCGCTAGCAGCCCGCGGCGCGTGGGGTTCAATCTTCAAGGTGCGCCTCTCGCCCAGTGGAAATGACGGCCTCATCTCGATCACGGTCCTGGGCGACGCCGATCATGCCTCATTCGACAACCTGGCGTTCGCTGACCATGACACGTTGCTGGCAGCAGAGGATCGCGGCGACGGGTTTCATACCCAACTCAACAAGCTCGATTCTGTTTGGGCCTTCCGCGTTGGTGACGATGGGGACGATAACGAGCCACGTAGTGCCCGGTTCATCGCTTTGGGACGGGACCCTGCGTCTGAGCAGGATTCGGCGCTGCTGGGCACGCCTGGCTTCCAGAATGATGGTGACAATGAGCCCACGGGGCTGCATGTGAGCAACGGTGATATTTCCGCGAAGGGCTTGCTCGGAACTCCACGCAACCTGGAACACGCCCGCTGGTTCGTGACTCAGCAACACGGACTGAATCAGGTGTGGGAAATTGTTAAATCGGAAAAGGGCAAAGATAGGGATCACGACTAAATCGTCGACTCGATCCGCGGAACTACAAAGCCCGCCGGCGACGGCGGGTTTGTTCTGGTCTGCTCGAAAGATAGGACCCGGCAGTGCCGGGCCCTGTCATAGGGTCTGAGCCTACCCGTTGTGCCTGCAATTTGTCCCACCCCGCCACCGCCGCGGCAAACTCTGCGAGGGCCGCGGTCGCCAAGTGAAGCAGAGCGCCCGCGGCGCGCGTAAGGATGGCGGAGGGACATTAACGCCGTTCGACAACGAGAACGTTAAACGTTCCAGCCTTTGGCCGCATGCGGGTTCTTTGCCCGCTCGCCGAGGGGGCAGCCTCCATCTCCGCTGCAGAAAGGAACAGACGTTTGGTCTTGGGATCGAAGGCCATCGGCTTGGCGCTCTGCTGCGTTGCGATATCGCCCACCGACTCATACTCATCGGCGCTCTTCTGTCGAATAACTGAAATTGTGCCCTCCCCATTGGAGGCGAAAATCAGTTTGCTATCCGGATCGTACGCCACGGCATCGACCCGCTCGCCGATGGGAAGGGTCGCGATCACTTTCCCGCTGTTCGCATCCATTACCGCCAACACCTTGCTGCGACAGCCGATGAAGAGCCGGGAGCTGCTGCGATCCATTGCCAACCCGGTCGGGGTCTTGCAGCCGGAAATGGGCCATTTCTGTTTTATGCTGAGGAGCTTGGGGTCAAAACTAACGACCGTAGCAGATTCTTCCAAGTTCACGAACCCTGTACCCTTGCCATCGACCAACGCGGCTTCCGCTCCGCCTTCCAGGTCAATTTTCCCGATCACTTCTTGTTTATCCGGATCAATCGCCGTGATCGCGGCTGCATCTCCATGGCACACAAGCACTCGTTTAGTTTGCGCATCATAGAAAATAAAATCAGGATCTTTTTCGACTGAAATGCTCTTGATTGTCTTAAAAGTGTTGGTGTCAAAAACAGATACCGTCCCGTTCCCACCATTCGTGGCAAACCCGCGGTGCAAACTAGGCACTATTGCAACGCCGTGTACCCCCGGTGTGTTGTCGATCGTTCCAAGTAGTTTGCCGGAATCGGCGTCCAGCACGTCCATTTTCGTGCCGTGCGATACGTACAGGCGGCTCGATGAGCTGTCAACACAATATAGTCAAACCCACCATCTCCCGGAACCGGATACTTCTTCGTGACCTTGAAGCCAGGTGCTTCAGCCGCTATACAGGCAGTGACGAAGACAAAAGCCACACAAATTGACACTAGCGTTTTCATCGGTATGGTTCTCCTTGTACGACTACTTTATGATCCCACAGGTCCGGCATTCGCCGGACCCGTCAAATGCCTCGGATCAAAGGGCCCTTCTAGGGAGTGCAATCCTGCGCGGGAGGAAGGGCCACGCCCACCCTAGTGTTCAAGGAAGGCGAATTGGTGAAGTCAAACATGTCTTCCAGCGTGTTGGCGTGCTGATCGCGCTTCGTCAGGTGAGGACGTGCCCCTTCGTCGTCATCGTCGCCCCTGCCAGCGGCGGGAGTCATGAACACTCTCTCGATCAGAGCAAGGATCGAGGTATGGTCGCCTACCGTGTGCGAAACGTAGCTGGGCTTGGAGAATGGCGAGATCGCCACGAAGGGAACTCGGATGCCGTACTGGTCAAAGTTGGCGCACTCGGCGGGGAACGGACCCGTAGGATCAAGTGCGAATCGCTGGCACAGATCAGCGGCGTCTTTCACTGTGTTGTCTGTTTTGCTTAATAAGTTTGTCGAGCACTCAGCGCCTTTGCCGGGTTGCAGGCTCAGTGGCGGGTTCGACAGATCGGCGCACTGACCGGGGTTGATGCCATCGGGATTGGGAGCATGGCCCTGGCGCGCACGGGGTGGAGCTACGTGATCGTAAAAGCCGCCGTGCTCGTCATAGGTAAGAATAATGATGGTGTCCTTCCAGAAAGGACTGTTGCGCACAGCGTTCACAACTTGAGATACAAACGCCTGCCCGCGCTGAATGTCCGTCGGCGGATGCTCGTCGTTTTCATTCTTGATACCCAGAACGCCCAGGTTCGGGTCGACAAAAGAGACTTGCGGCAAAGGCGGGAGACCCGGTTTGCCTGCGAGCTGCCCCAGGAACACGGGTAACGGCAGAAAATGGGGATCAATGGGACTTGGGAACGGGCGGAAGCTGCCACCTTGCGGGACATCCTGAAAGTAGTCCGCCCATGTGACACCCTGTTTCTCCATCAGGTCAAAAATGGTGCCAGTGATCGGTTTGTATCCGCCGCTTCCTGGAGGTGGAAAACTGTCACTGGTGGTGAGGTGACCGAAGGAAGTAGCGGCCATCAAGTAAGAGCGATTCGGGAAGGTGGGACCAAGAACAGATGAAAAGTACCGGTCATTCACAGCGAACTTCTGCGCCAGATCGTAGTAGAACGGAATCTCGTTCTGGTTGTAGAACGCCATGGTCTGATCGTCGGTGGCATTTTCCACGCCATTGTCGATCTGTTCGGTCTTATCGTTGATGCGAACAAAGCCGTTCATCAGTCCCTGAAAGAGCGCGTCGTTGGGACGATTGAAGTTCGCCTCGCGATGAGTATTGGCCCAGCCATGATCCAGATCGGGAGCCACGCAACGGCGGGAGTCGTGAAAAGCAAATACCGTGCTGCCATCGTCGTCCAGATTTGCGTTCAGGCAGGTGAACTTGCCGGCAGCATCTACGCGGCAAGTCAGCCCATCCACGCAGGAATGATCGTCTTTACGGCAGCCACCGTCATGCTCGTCCCGATCCTCCCGGCGCGGCGTGTGATACGGGCTGCCCGGAGCATAAGCCAGCGCGCCGAAGTAGTTATCAAATGAGTGGTTCTCCTGCATGATGACGATGATGTGCTTGGTTTTGTGAGGATCGCCTTCAGCCCGGGCCGTAATTGCAGCCAGTAATGCTGCGGCAAAAAACATTAACGGAATTACCCTGCGGACGCCGAACAAACGCATAGTGTCTCCTTTTCCATCAAACCCGCTAGTTGCAGAGTAGAAATTCCCTGCCGCTGCATTACACAGGAGACATCAGAGAGGATGGTGAAGATCTCGTTAAATCATCACAGTATACAAAGGTAAATTGGAGGCGCAGCCTGTTTACGCAAGCTTCAAATCTTGTAGTTGGCGATCCATACTTGGGGCCAGCATTTTGGCGCCCAGGTTCGTCAGGTGCAGCAGCGTGGAACGCCGCACCTCGTCGAGAGGCTGTCAGTCCAGGACTCTGTCGCAGTGGCCAAATGAGCGGAACGCCTCCCTTGAACTAGCTATTCCAATCTGGCAAACGGTTGGCTGCTGGGTCGTGAATCGCTGACGGGAACGGTCAGATTCTCATATTTGAGAGTTTTTCCCGCATTGCGAGCCGGACTGTATAAACTCACAAGGGTTGCCAGGCCGTTGCGGTCCAGGCAATGAATCCCACCCAAATCAACGATAATCATCTCGTAATTCCGTTGCAGCAAGTCGACTATCGTTGCCTTGAAAGCATCTCTTGTTTCGCCAGCAGTGATTTGACCCTGGCAGTGAAGGGTTACCGAATGGCAGGCTGCTTCGACACGCAGGTCAAGATCCATGGGAAGACCGATCGCATTGGATGGCATACTGATCCTCCACGCGATTATTCGTGAGCTTGCTCGAGTCCGGATGTGACGCTCGTCACGGCTTGCTTTGATCATTCCTTAGCTGACGTCGCGCCTTCGAGCCAACTGTATATGCTCCACGTCACTACATTTGACAGCAGCGGCGATGCCCATAGGGCAGAGTCAGACGTATAGCCGTTAATCTGCCACGTGCTCTATTGATCCTGTGGGGCCGACGCCGGCCTGGTTCCTTTCCCAGGCCGGCATCAGAGTCAATAGGAGTGGTAGCCGAAGGATCGATGGCCACCGGAATTAGTGTTAGCGTCGGTCGTCAAATCAGTGCCTGTCTTCATCCCGGTCCCGATCAAAATGGAACATATCGAAGAGATCGCCAATTGCCGGCATATTGAGCGGCACATAGGGATTGTTAGGCGCGACAATCGGGTTCTTCAAATTGTCCCGGCTGCGGCTGGTCAACGGCTTCAGGTGCCAGTTCCGCTCGATAAACTTCACGATCGACGCGTGGTCGGCATACGTGTGGTTGATATGGCCGCCTCTTGTGTATTTGGAGACGATGATCATCGGGATGCGCGGGCCGTCGCCGAAGAAGTCGATGGGCTGCATGAAGCCGGAGTCATAGTAACCGCCCCCTTCATCAAATGTGATGATGAATGCGGTCTCCTCAGCAAGCTCGGGATGCCGCTTGAGCCCGTCGAGGACGCGGTCGATCAATGCTTCAAAGATGTTGAGCTTAGAGCTAGCCGGATGGCCGTCGTCGAAGCTGTCGGGTTTCAGATAAGACACCGCAGGCAAATGGCCGTGATCGAGTTCGTCGAAGAAGTCAGTCGCGTCTTTGATATGCGCCGCACGCTGCGCCGGATTGCCCATGATTGACGTAGCGTATTGAAACGGGTTGCAGATGTCGCAATACCAGTCGCCGCCCGTGCCGATCAGTACATCCACGGGATCTTGAGAACCATTGTCAAAACGAGCGGCAGCGTTGAACCCGCCGCCATAGAAGGCCCAGCTGATGTTCTTTTCGTTAAGAGCGTCGCCGATGGTGCGAAGCGAAGACGGTGGCACAGCCGTACCAGCGTTGATGCCTGCGATGTTCAGCTGTCCGTTCGAAAGGAAGCCCGGACGCGTGTTGTTGATCATGTAGAAGGTGCCAGGTGCACAATTCGACGCGGCCAGGTCGGGCCGCCACGGCAGGGACTTCAGGTAGTCCATGATCGGCTTGATCCCGGGTTGAGTCGAATCGCCACATTCGGTCCAGCGCCGATCATTCACAAAGGAGACATCCGTCGCGCTTTTGGGATTGGGATTGGCGACCTGTGCGGCCGGCGGCTGCGCAGGGAAGTTGCCGACCTTCTCCCAAGGGAGTGAATCGGCAGTGCCAATCATGGTGTGTTGCACTGCGGTGCCGCCCATAACCGGCTGATGATAGTTGTCGCTCATCGTATATTCATCCGCCAGGCGTTTGAACAGCGGCGCATCGCCTCTCTGGACGTTGTAGAAGCCCATGGCGTTGCTCCCGCTGTCGTCGCCTCGGGCAATGCCGATGAACGGATACAGGTCGTTCTTGCAGCCCGAGGGGTTTTGTTTGGTCGCGTCTGCGACATTGCAATCCGATTGCTGCCACATGTGGAAAAGGCGATGCACCATGTCGCCGGTATAGCTGTCGTAGGATACTTTGGCGCCGGTGATCTGGAAGGCGGTGTTCGGCAATTTGTTGAAATTCGTGATGCGAGTGTCCGGCTCCTGACACGGCGTGGGTGGCAGGGTTGGGTCGGCTTGGCAGTTCTTGAGGCCTGTCGCACCCGAAGCGATCAGCGGCAGGTCCTCGATCTCGAGCTCAGGCGAAATGGTGTTGAGCTGCGGCGTGGAGAATGTCTTGGCGTCGAAGGGCGGCGCGCTGTCAACGGGATCTTTCAGGAACTGGCTCCGCGTGACTGCGAGCGGAGGCGCCCCACCGGCTTCAGGCGTCGGCAGGAATGGCGCGTATGCGCTCTTGCCGGGGTTGATCAGTTTGTTCGTATCAATGAAATAGCTGACTGGATTAATGGTCTTGAGCTGAAATTGCTGGGCCAGATCGGCATTCGGGCCAGGCGAGCCGTCGGAATGAATGATGCCCTTGGAGAGCAGATTGGACACGGTACCGTGTTTTGGCACATAGGTGGCATAGACGTTGTCGAAGGTGCGGTTCTCACCGATGATAATGATGACGTGCTTGATCGGCGTCGCGGTTTTTTGGTGATCGTCGCCGTCAGAACCGTTGCTCTGGCTCAACGCAGGTTTGGGAATCGACATCAACGCGGCAAGAAACAGGGCGAGCGTCGCGCTGGGCCTCCGCCTTCTTTCAATGGACAGCAGTTTCATGCTTTCCTCCGATGGTTGTTCGTGCAACCTTTTTAGGTCCGGGAAAGCGTAGCTGGCTTGTGTTGAAGAATCGTGACCACCCGGTTAATGAAGCATGAAAGTCTCTCGACTAGCCTGAACGACACATCCAGCTTCGGCGACTGGCCCAGAGAAGGCTGGCGATATTCTAGGACCAATTCCGAGCCGATGAAAAATCGGAGAGCTGCGTTCGACTCACTGCGATTTCGCTGGACGTCCAACGGGGAGCGGTCGAAATAGCGATGGTTGCCGCCTATCATCGGGCTGGCCGGCGACTTAGAACGAGAGCGGCTTCAGCGAGCAACGCAATCAGAACTAAACCGTCAATCGGGGCCGGCAAGCCTAGGTACAGCCGCAGGTACGCCCAAAGCGCAAGGGAAATGATCAGCAGCAGCCACAGTGTTCGGCGGAAGCTTTTGGTCTTGTCATTCATGAAAGCATGAGAACCCGGATCAAATGTCGAGTAAATCTTATTCTTACTCTGGCGAGTTCGGCTATTGACAACTGATTAAGAAACCGACCAGGCGAAGTTTACCGATCGTTTCCAACGGGGCAATGCTGGGAAGACGTCTCGCTGCGGTTACGACCTGCATGGCTCGCGCGTGTTTTTCGTTTGCTTCGATTCGCGCCGCTCCCGCCGTTAACAAGCCTTTAACATTCCTGCACTATCTTCCCAGTACGCTGCTGGGTGGGCATGTGTATGGAGAATCTGGGGGGATAAAGGATGAAAGAAGAATTTTGTGGACTGCTGTTGGCATGCATTTCCACGCTTGCCTGCGCACAGACAAATACCGGCGGTTCGCCGTCGCAGCCGGAAACTGCAAAGTTGCAAAACCAAATCCGTGGCGGCCGCGCCAAGAACATCATCCTGTTTATTGGGGATGGAATGGGTGATAGCGAAATTACGGCGGCGCGCAACTATCAGGCGGGAGCCAACGGACGGCTGGCTCTGGACACCTTGCCGTTCACGGGTTCCGTTACAACCTATGCGCTACAGGAAAGTGATCCGTCCAAACCGGACTACGTTACCGATTCCGCTGCTGGCGGCACTGCGTGGGCCACGGGACAAAAGACCAGCAACGGACGCATTTCCACGTCGGCGAAAGCAGACCGGTCTCTTAGGACCATTCTCGAAGTGGCGAAAGAAGCGGGCTATCGTACCGGCAATATATCGACTGCTGAGCTTACTGACGCCACACCTGCTGTTCTCGGCGCCCATGTAAACAGCCGTCGCTGCCAGGGGCCCGCAGACATGAAAGATTGCGAAAAATACCGGAAGACAGCTGGAGGACCGGGATCCATCGCCGAGCAACTGGTGGATCATAAGATCGATGTCCTTCTGGGCGGAGGGAAGCAGCGCTTCGATCAGATTATTGACGCGGGACCGGACGAGGGGAAGCGAGTCGTCGACTCAGCCGAAGCGCAGGGATATAAAGTAATCACGACCGCAGCGGAGCTATCGCAAATCCATCTGGAGCCACAGCAGCGCCTGCTTGGTTTGTTTAATGCAGGCAATATGAGCATGGAATGGACCGGCGAACCGGCCATTGTTTATCCGGGTAGCGGGCCGCAGAAGTGCAAAGAGTTTGTGCGTCCGACAGCTGAGCCCGCCCTTTTATCGATGATGCTGAAAGCCATTCAACTCTTGCAGACGGACGATCAAAAGCCTGCCGGCTTCTTCCTTCAGGTGGAAGGGGCGCAGATCGACAAGCGTACCCATATGGCGCAGCCGTGCGAGCAGATCGGAGAAACAATCGCTTTTGACAATGCCATTAAACTTGCATTGGACTGGGCCGTGGAACATCCCGATACATTGATTATCGTGACTGCCGATCACGGACATTCCACCCAGATTGTTCCCGAGCCGAAGCAGGATGATCACAGCGCCGGGCTCATGAGCACACTCATCACTGCCGACAAAGCCAATATGACATTACTCTATGCGACAAACTCGGTCTGTTGCGCATCGCTGCACAGCATGGAACACACCGGCACCCAGGTACGCATTGCCGCCCAAGGCCCACAGGCTTTTCGACTGCTGGGCGTACATGACATGTCTGATGTCTTTCACCTGATGGCGCAAGCGATGGGCGCGGAGTGATTGGAGGATTAGCAAAAACGTTGAGTTACTGGAAATGTATTGATTAAGCTGAGATCAAGGGAGACCATTCACAAGGGCGAACGACGGGTTGTAGTGTACGCGCCGATCCCAGGCATTGGGCCTTGGGCCGAAATTCTACAGATCCCGGCGATCTGGTGCTTCAACTCTTTTTTCCATTACCGTTCGCTTTGTGGAACGTTGACCCGGTGATTGGTGCGCTGTGGCCCGACAGGAGTAAGCTTGGTGTAACGGCAGCGTGGCTCACGGTTGTCATTTAGGCTGTAGGTTCAACGCCAGCCGGTTTTATCCTTGGATAACAAGACATAGCGATAACACCAAGTAGGTTGGAGAACAGAAATGAAAATTGAGATACGGTTCTGCCCGACATGACAGAACAACAAATCCAAGGTCGCGAGTCTCGTGGCCCTCATCAAAAAGCGGCTCGGCATTGAAGCCATGATTACGCCTGGCGAGACTGGTCAGTTTGAGGTGCTCGCCGATGGCGAGAGAATCGCAGGGCGTGGTGGGAACTGGTTCACAAGAAGCTTTGGCGCCGGCTACCCCGATCTCGATAGCGTGGTTGAGCAGCTCCAGAAACGCCGTGGCTAGTGACGCAGCGCAGTCGATAGCGTTGCTGGTTTCGGGCAAGCCGATGAGTAGCCGGTTGCATGCTGCGGCCCGATTGTGATGAACACGCAAGAACAGCTCCGCCATGCAATGGCGACCTGCACGCCTGTTGGCCCGTCATTTGCGACTGGGCGACCGGGTTAAAAATCAGTGAAAGTCACGTGCGAAGGCTGTCCTGGTGATGACGATTCCGGCAAGCTAATGGGAACGATCGAGAACGCACCGGACGTACACGTTGCAATAGTACCCAGTTTGCACAGTGGGTTTGCCACCAATGGGGGAACGGGACGGTGTCTGGTCTTGATTGTCTTGAGAGTGTTGGTGTAAAAAAACAGTCGAAAAATACCCTGATTTCGTTTTTCTACGATACGCAAACCAAACGAACTGGCAAGACTGACAGGTTTGATTCGATTCACACGAAATCGAAAGAGCCTTCCATCGCTGGTCAATCGCGGAGCTCTCACGCGACGTCTTTGTGCACCAGCAGCCCAGCTTCTAAGCTCCTGCAAATGATGTCCATTTTAACACCCCGATAACAATCCAGCGCATCACAACATGGTGACGATGCGCCATTCTGGCGAGGTCGTTATGTGGACAATTCCAAGGACCGAAGGTCGCCAATCATCCCACACAGTCGAAGATAACCTGCGACTTGCAATCGACACAATTCCTGCTGAGGGGGCCAGCCGCAGCGCGCTGACACGCCGGCAGCGGTCTGATCGAACCTAGGGAGATAACATGCCACAGAGTGCACAAGAAGTATTCCAGCTTCACGAATGCAGGAATATGAGCCGCTCTTTTCCGGTGTCAGCGGAACATATCTTTTCGACATCGACCATACCCGCGAGACCAAACGTGCCGCATGAGGTGTACAGGATATGCCACAGACCAATACCGCGAGCAGACCCTTGGAAAAAATAGGTGGCACATAAGGAGGATCGAATGGCTACTCAGAACTTGGCTGAGGGTATCAAAAAGCGCTCCACATGGAGTATTTTCATGGGCGTCCTAACCGCCCTACTGGGTGTGTTCCTGATTGCATACCCGCTGGCTGCTGCGACCATCACTACCCTCCTGCTGGGCTGGGTATTGATTTTTGTTGGCATTGCGCAGTTTGTCTTTGCGCTTCACTCTCAAACCGTCGGAAATTTCTTCCTGAAAGTTTTTCTGGGCCTGCTGTATGGGATCGCCGGTGTGGCCCTGGCGTTCTTTCCCCTGGCAGGCGTTGCAGCGTTGACGGTAATCCTTGGATCGTTGCTTGTGGTTTACGGGATTGGGGCAGCTGTCGCGGCATTCGAGATGCGGCCAGTCGATGGATGGGGATGGTTTCTGTTCGATGGCGTCGCTACATTCCTGGTCGGGATACTGATTCTGGCGAAATGGCCGTCCAGTTCTCTTTGGGCAATCGGTACTCTCGTCGGAGTGGCAGTGCTGATGGGGGGAATCTCCAGAATCATGATTGCCGCAAAGATACGAAGTGGCGCCGGTAGCGTTGAACGCCTGACTCGAAAAGCAGCATAAGGGTTGGGCTGCAAGGCCGCCGGAAAAGTGGAACACAAGCATGCAATGGTTTGCTTGTGGGCGAGTGCGACTGTTGATGGAGTTGGATGATGAGAACCGTAGCACTCTGCACGCTCATGCTCTTCGGAACACTGTCCGGCCTAGGGCAGGCTGATCATGAGCCGGAAGCATTCTTCAAGCAGCACATGGGCCTCCAGGATGACCAGATTGCTGATATTCAACACGGCAAGGCAGTCACGAAAGCGCTTTCAACATCGACCCCTGCCGAAGTCGTGGTTTTCGGCGCGGTTTACATCAACGGCTCGGTCGAGGATTACCTGAAAGCCGCTCAGAATGTGAACGGCCTTCGCGGCTCGCCCGGGTATCTGGGTGTCCAGCGGTTCAGCACACCACCGGTGCTCGCTGATCTCAAGGGATTCGTCCTGGAAGAAGAGGACATCAAGGACCTGAAGGAGTGCAAACCTGGCGATTGTGAACTGCAATTGCCGGCGGCCTCGATGGAGGAGTTCAAGAAGCAGGTGAACTGGGCTGCGCCTGATGTTGGCGCACAGGTGAACAACCTGGGGCAAAGGATGGCTCTGGAGGCGCTGATCAGATACCAGAAAGAGGGTGATAGCGCCCTTGGAAGTTACTACGACAAAGAGCATCCGGTTCACGTCATCGAACAATTCGAGTCCTTATTGCGCGAGTCGCCCTCCCTCCCACGCTATCTACCCGACCTGAAGCAATATCTGGTCGGTTACCCCCGCACACAACTCGCCAACGCCGAGAGTTCTTTCTTCTGGGAGCGGGTCAAATTTGGTCTGAAGCCCACTTTGCGTATGAACCAGATGGTCGTTTATCGCGGAAGTGGGCCCTCTGGCCCAATCTCTTCAGTTGCGATCAAGCAGCTCTATGCCAGCCACTATTTTCAAACCGCGCTTGATTTGACCGTTTGCGCGAAAGACAGCAGCCGGCCGGACAAGAAGGGTTTCTATCTGATTACGGTTAAAGGATCGCGACAGGCGGGTCTGACAGGTCCAAAGGGCTCAATCATCCGACGAAACGCAGTTTCCAAGATTCGCTCTTCGCTCGAGACTTCGCTCATGCACATAAAGAAGGTACTGGAGGGCAGCCACGAAGCTGCCGGCAACCAGTAGGAGAGTTGAGGCAGGGACACGAGTAGACAAAACAACTGGGCTGAGCGCCGGCTTACTCTTGAGCGAATCCTGCTTCGGCTTGCTTAACTACAACTCGCAGTTTCATCAACACAACACATTAGAAAAGGAGAACAAACATGGCAAACCTGATAGTGGTTGGCTTCAAGAAAGACATGTACCGAGCGTCCGACGTGCTGAACCAGTTGCAGGGGATGAACGAGGAGTGGGCCTTGGACCTCCACGACGCAGTCGCCGTCTACCGCGACTACAACGGCAAGTTGCGCGTTGACCAGAGCTTCCAAATGACCACACGCGAAGGCGCGGGCTGGGGCGGTCTGTGGGGCTCGCTGATCGGGGCCACGCTCGCGATCCCCTTTACCGGCGGGGCAAGTGCCGCGGTCGCGGCAGGGGCTGTTGCGGCGGGAGCTCTCGGGGGCGGTGCTCTCGGCGCGAGCGCGGGCGCCCTCGATGCCTCGTGGTGGAAGGATGAGTTCGGCATTCCGGATGATTTCGTCCAGCAAGTTGGAGCGATGATCCAGCCCGGCGATTCTGCAGTCTACGCGCTACTGCGCTCGGCCAATCCCAACGTTGTGGCGGAACGCTTCCGCGGCTACGGCGGCACAATCCTGAGCACGACCTTGAGCCGCGACCAGCAGAAGAAAGTCGAGAACGTTTTGAGCGGGAAAGCGGCGTAGGCCATCCCGCACGATCAAGCAGAGATGTTAGAGAAATGTAAAACCCAGAAAGGAGCAAGAGCATGAGTCCTGAGGATGTTAAAGCATTCGAAGAGAAGATCAGTGGCCAGCTACAGCAAGTCAAGGCACAACTCGGGGTACTCGAAGCCAACGCCAAGGGCAAGCTGGCGCAGGCGGAGAGTGACACGATTAGTCGCTTGAAGATGAAGCACCAGGAGATCGACAAAAAACGTCAAGACCTGAAGACAGCCGGCGATGCGAAGTCCGAGCAGGTCAAGGCTGAGATCGACAAGGAAGTGGCGAACCTAAAAACTTCGCTGGCGCAACTTGCCACGAAGCTCAAGAGTGAGCCGAGGGCGAAAGCGAGCTGAAAACGAGCTTGAGAGCACGAGGACAGCGGCCCACTCGCTTCCTCAAACACCAACCCTTTCCGAACCAACGAGCTGCCCGCGCAGCAGCAAGCTGCGGGCGGCTTCGTTGGCGGTCTTTCGTATGAGGAGTTCAACGCTGACTCGAAGTCGGCGAAGCGTTTTCTGTTCCCAAGAATGCCCCAGAGGTATTCATGCATTGAGACAATAGCCCTCGACCCGGTCTTGTGCATCAGAATGCGCGGGCCAACAGGCCGTCAAGGCCGAACGCCGGCTCAGCCCTCGTATGCGCATTCGAGACCATCGATGCAACTGTGTTTTCTGATGGCTGCCCCTCACAAAGAGTATGCTATGCCTGCTGAACGTCAAGGCTTTGGCAGGGGACGCAAAGTCAACCGGCATCAATGCCCTCAAGCTGAAAGCCCTGGGGAAAGAAGCTAGTGTTCTCACTCGACGATCATACGGGGAATGTAGTGACGACCGTGACGCTCTTCGCGGTCGCGGGCGTCGTCCTCTACATAGCGCGCGGTGCCTTCCTGGTTTTGCTGCTGTCGCTTCTTTTTGCCTACCTGCTCGAACCCACAGTCACGCTCATACAACGGCATACGCGGCTGGGCCGCAAGAGTCGCACGTGGGCGATTGCACAAGTTTACTTGATCGGAGTATTAGTAGCTGGCGCCCTTGGGTATGCGCTCGGTCCGCTCCTGGTGGCGGAACTCAAGAGCCTTTATGCAGCTTTGTCTGGATTCCTCGGCGGTCAAGCTGGGGGAGGATCTGCCGGCCCCCTGGGGAGTGGACATGGGTTGAGCCTTTCTCGGCAGCTCTGGATGGGGGATTGGCTGGCTAGCCATCGTGATCTCGTGTCTCGCGTTGTCGAGGGGGGTGCGTCCTCCCTGGGGTACGTCGCCGGCAATGCCGTCTGGCTTTTCGCCGTCCCCGTTCTAGCCATCTTCTTTTTGCTGGATGGACGTGAGACTGCCCGGGCCATTGCCGCAACCTTGGAACCGCGAGGTGAACCGACGCTGGTCACGCGAATCCTCCGCCGGGTTGACGCGATGCTCAGCAAATATATGCGCGCGCAGTCGGCCCTGGCGGGCCTTTCCTTTGTCTTCTACAGCATCTCGATGCTAATCCTGGGATTTCCATATGCGATCGCGCTGGGCTTCCTGGGAGGCATTCTGGAATTCCTTCCCGGGGTCGGATGGATCATTTCGGCGGCGGCGATGTTACCGATCGGCTTCATGGCTCACGCTCACTGGATCTGGATGGCGGCGTTGCTAATTGTGTGGAGGGTGGTACAGGATTATGTCAACTCGCCTCGTATCATGGGTAACACCCTCGAACTTCGGCCCCTGACAGTCGTATTTGCGCTTATGGTTGGAAGTCAGGTGGGGGGGATTGCCGGCGTATATCTTTCGATACCAGCAGTCGCCGTGCTGCGAATCGTTTGGCTGGAGTACCTCTCCACCCGAAACTCCCCCGCTGCGCACTCCGATTGCAGCTCATTCAGGTGAAGAGATGCAATGAATGTGCCGCTCACTACAACCAAACGGATCTGTCCGAGGATAGGAGGCGGAAAAAGCGGCACCGATAAGAGCAAGTGCCGCAGATGGCAGAAGGAAAAGGTATTCAGGCATGAGAATCATATCTAAGTATCAAAGCAGCGTCCATGCCGCTGGCTGAGCGCAACGTAAGGAGATAGATCCATGCCGAAACAGACTGCTGATCGTCGACAGTTCCTGAACACTGCTTTCATGGCCATCGTCGCCGCCGGCTTCGCGAGGTTCAGTTCTTCTTCCAGTGCGCAATCCACAGGATTTGCGGCGGGCGCCAGAACGATGAAGGCCGGAGCGAATGCTTCCTTTGGCGCTCTGAAGCAAATCGATGCCGGCGTGCTGAACGTCGGTTATGCCGAAGCTGGTCCGGTGGACGGCAAGCCCGTGCTCCTTCTGCACGGTTGGCCATATGACATTCACAGCTTCGTTGATGTGGCGCCGATGCTTGCGACCAGGGGTTACCGCGTGATCGTTCCCCATCTGCGCGGCTACGGTTCGACACGATTTCTTTCTGCCGAGACGTTCCGCAATGGCGAGCCAGCAGCGGTCGCGGTTGATATCACGATGCTGAATTACATGGGATCGGCGTCTAACTGCACTCGTCCAAGTGGAGCGCGGCGTTGCTTTGTGGCAAGACTTTCAGCACGTTTACCGATCTTCCTGAGCACTACTTCAAGCTGTTCCAGTTCTTCTGAAGAGACATCCTGGAAGGCACCTTTGATGAGTGCCTTATGGCGGCGAAAGAGAGGGACGAATATCTGCCGTCCTTTTTCAGTCAGGGACACGGTTCTGACCCGCCGATCTTCGCTGCACTCAACGCGGTTGACAAAGCCCTTCTTATATAGACGATCCACGGCGACGCTGACTGATCCTGGATTGAGGTAAACCTTTGGGCCAATAGCGTTTACTGGCATCGGTCCTTTGTGCAGCAGTATTTCGAGAACACGAAAATCAGACTCCCCTAACCCCTCCCTGAGTAATGCCGGAAGGAGATAACGGGACATCGATTGCCAGGCTTTCAGCACGATCAGCCAGGCATGAAGGGCGTCCGGCTGATTCTTTCCTTTTTTCATAGAAATTTGAATCCAGCCCAGTATACCAGCATCAATAGTATCGATATCGATATATTCGACATAAGTACATCAAGGAGGAGATTATGTCAGCAACTTCAACAGCAATCGGCTTTTTTCAGATTGAAGTCTGGTGGGAACTGGAGAAAGTGGTAAAGAAGGTTGAGGGCGTGGAACACGTCAACAACCAGATCGAGATCCTGCCCCCGTCGCCAAATGACGATCGCATCCGCCTGGCGGTGGCCCACGCTATCTTCAATGATGAACGTCTGTTCAAGTATTCTTTGGCGTCCGTGCCGCCCATTCACATCATTGTAAGAAATGGGCACGTAACGCTCGAAGGAGCTGTGGACAATGAAACTGACAAGAACGAGGCGAATCTAAAGGCAAATAGCGTACCTGGCGTATTCTCAGTCGAGAACCACTTGCAGGTCCAGCGAGACAAGTAGAAACGTGGGAATTTCCAATATCCGTTCTGCACGGGTCGGTGACAGACGCGTAATTTCGCGTCTGTCAGTTCCCGTGGTCATCAAAAAGAAGCTACTTTGACTTCTTTTTATCCTGATCAATACGGTTTTGAATTTCGGCTGGGCAAGTGTGGGCTACAACGTCAACTTTGGTTACGACAAATTTGTTGTCATCGCCGGCTGACGATCCCGCCGAAGAGGGCGATGCGCTGCTCTGGGAGGATTGCGAACCGGCTTGGTTGCCCTTCAGGCGCACTTCCTCGCCCATTGTGCCCCAAAGAAATTTCTGACGAAGTGCCCCGTTCACCACAGGTGTATTCCGCTTTTCTCTGCGGCTTTCATCCCCGGGTTCTCCATTTCTAAGCGAAGAACCCGAGGGATGCCAGCTTTAGAGTTGACTATGGACAGTTGGTGGCAGCGCCATTCCCGAAATAGCTGCACCCCCCTGAATTTCTGTCGTTATAAGTTATATACACGCTGTACTCGTGTGTGTAGTTCACATTGGGAATTGAGTTATACCAGATGCCAGTGGCGTCGGGTATTGGCGCAAAGGATAGAGGGCTCCAGCCTGAGTGTGCTGTGTCATCGCTGACCCACAATGTCACCTGTGCGCCGGATGGACCACCTTGAGCCAAGCCCGCGACGACTAAACTTCCAGGAGGCCCAAATCCAGCCGTGGATTGCGGCTGAATCCAAAGCACATGCAAGGAACAGTATCCCTGGACTACTCCATCATAGTCCCTGGTTGCGCTGAGACCGGAATATTGCACCTTAGCCTGAAACACGTGACAGGTATCCGCCGAGGGGATTGTGTTAGACCAACTTCCATTCGCTGGATCAGTTGGGGCTTCATAAGGGACTACGATCCACGGCGCATTTGGCCCATTTAAGGTAATATCTCGCCACTGTAGAGCTACGTTTCCTGCTCCTCCGTAGGCAAACCCTGCTGCAGTTAGTGTATTTGCTGGACCCCAGCTTAAGGCTGAAGGCTGAATCCAGGCGATATTCACGGATGGATTGCAAGAGATGGTTTTCGGGCTGTTGTTGAGCGCAGGAGAATTGGCATCCTGTGTGAAATGCACTGAAACACTATGCGTCGCGCCATCCAGAAGACTTACAACATTAGTCCATGTGAAGCCATGATAGCCATTGCCATAGGAGCCAGCCAAATCAGGGCGGTACTCATTAGCATAAGCACTTCCAAGATAGCGGCTGCCCTCGAACAGATAGACAGTGATAGGCGTGTTCGGGTATGCGGAATCCCAAGCCCAGCCAACCATACCCTGACAGTTTGCGATGTCGTGATATCCCTGAAAGACAGTCCCGCTCAAGCTTGCGGATTGAGGACTGTTGGGAGCGTCATCGCTTACAGTTATAGTACCCGTGCGCAATCCTGGAGCGGTTGGCGTGAAGGTCGCGTCGATATTACAACTGGCGCCTGGTGACAATGAGCTTCCACAATTGTTCGTTTGCCCAAAGTCGACGCTGGCAGTGATTTGGTTAATGGAGAGTGCAACAGAGCCGCAATTGGTTAATGTAATGGACTGGCCCATGCTGGTTGTTCCCAATTTCTGGCCGCCAAACGATATGTTGCCGGGGGAAAGCCTGGCGCACGGAACCACGCCGGTTCCGCTGAGCGTTGCCGTGTGTGGACTCCCTGGAGCATTGTCAGTAACGCTCAGTGTGCCTGAACGCAGCCCCGCAGCAGTTGGCCTAAAGGTGACATTGATTATGCAGCTTGTATTTACAGGCAGGGAGCTTGCGCAATTATTCGTCTGCGCGTAGTCGCCTGTGACTGTAATCGCGCTAATGGTCAGAGTGCCTGTTCCACCATTATTCAGGGTCACGGTCTTGATCGCACCGGTTGTGCCGACTTTCTGGTCGGGAAACGCTACGCTGGTGGGAGACAGAGTGACGGCAGGTGTAATACCAGTCCCGCTCAAACTCGCAGTGTGGGGGCTTCCCGCAGCATTATCTGGTATGGTCACTGTGCCCGTCCTCGTCCCCGTCGCTGTAGGTGTGAAGGTCACGCTGATTATGCAGCTCGCACCAGCAACCAGAGAGGTCCCGCAGTTGTTGGTCTGGCCAAAATCTCCACTGACACCAATATTGCCGCCGGTGATGGAGAGAGGGGCCGTACCGCTGTTGGTGAGTGTCAAGATCTGTGCGCTGCTGGTGGTTCCCACGTTCTGGCCGCCAAAGGTGAGGCTTGAGGGCGTGAGTGTAGCAACAGGACCATTGATGGTGAGCGTGAGCGCGGCAGTGCGCGTGAATGATCCTGAAGTTCCTGTGATTGTTACTGTCGAGGTGCCGAGCGCGGCGGTTGAACTGGCCGTAAGCAGCAGCACGCTCGTGGAAGTTGCCGGATTCGTGCCAAAACTGGCGGTCACGCCGCTAGGCAGCGCGGAGGTGGAAAGCGTCACCGATCCGGTGAAGCCGCCCGAAGGCGTAACCGTGATGGTGCTGCTGCCGTTTGAACCCTGCGCTACCGTCAGGCTGCCGGGCGAAGCCGCAAGCGAGAAGTCAGGCGGCGCATTGATCGTGAGGCTGATGGAGGTGGTATGCGAGAGCGTTCCCGAGGTTCCGGTGATCGTGATGGTGCTGGTTCCGGTCGTGGCTGTGCTGCTGGCCGTGAAGGTAACCGAGCTGTTGGACGTGGTCGGGCTGGAGCCAAAGCTGGCGGTAACGCCTGCAGGCAAGCTGGACGTTGCCAGACTCACACTCCCAGGGAATCCGTTGGTCCGGATCACGGTAATCGTGCTGCTCCCGCTGCCGCCTCGGCTGAGTGTCAAGCTGGTAGGCGAAGCAGACAGCGAGAAGTCAGGCGTAGACGGCAAAATGCAATTACTCGCAGCATTGGAGAACTCGTATTGGATTATGTAAGTGGCGCCATTGGTGGTATATGAACCCTGTTGGCCATTGCATAGGTCACCAATCTCTTGATTATTCGGTTCGTCATACCATGCTAGCGGGGAGCGGGCGGGGAGGAAAGGAACAAGCCCTACATCGGGATCTGTAACTGCTTCCGCTAATTCGTGACTGGTCACCGATGTATAATTGCCGAACACGTCAGATGAGCCGCATGCATTAAAGCAACTGCTGTCCGACTGCATGTCTGGAAATACACCGTAAAGAATGTTTTTTAGGTTAAAGGTATCAGACGTCGTGCCATGGTAGGCACAAAAACCACCGGGCGCACAGCTTGTGCTGTTATGTAGCGTGATGGTTTTGTTCGGCGGAAAGTAGATCATATAGATGGTGTTTACGTTGCCAGAGGCATCAAGAATCGGCGCTGGAAGGTGTCCCGCATTGATCTGCGCCAGAAGCTCCGACTGGATTTGTGAATCATCGATGGTGGAGCCGTTGTCGGCTGCCGACGGAATGATCGTAAACTGGCCGTCAAATGTTCCGTGGCCAATGATTTGGCCAGTCCCTCCGGAAATTGGCGTGTTGTACTCGCTCAGCATGTCCATGAAGCCGCTGTTCGTGATATCTCTGAAGAAGCTGGCAATGCTGGGAGTTGTGGTCGCCGTAACCCCCGGTGCATAAGAACCATTTCCGTACAGCACCTGCACAACATGAACATTAGAAACCACTGGTCCGCCAAAGTATGCCAAGTGAGGGGGCGTTGCATTGACATCAATAGTTATTTCTTCAAGGTTCGGATCCATCCACGGAAAAATTTGAAATGTTAGTGGCGAAGAAGAATCAGTAGGGCAAGCCAAACATTGCATTGGGGCATTACTTGGCTGTGATGATTGCGCCAGTGTAGGTACGACAGATACAACTAAAATGGCGTAAAGAAACAGTGCTGGACGGATTAATAATCGTGACATTTTTTCTCCGTACATCTCAAATGAGCGTTCTTTTGCAATTCGAAAACTGACGCCGTCCAGCTCCTTCATGTTCGCTACGATGCCGTGCAGGAACAGGGAGCCTACTCTTCCATGTCCACCCAATTAGCATCGCTATTATCTTCGCAAGTCTTGTCTTCAGGACAGTATTCCAACTTAAACACCGGATGAATCTCCCAGTTGTTGTGTCGCTTAAGGCGAAAAGGTCCGAGTGAATGTTCCGAATCAAATATTTGCACGCCGGTCACACGCACCAAGAGCGCCTGGTTAGGCGCAGCGGCAATTAACGCCTGGAGGTCTGCTCCCTTAAGCTTGGGGTGGGTCAATCGCACGCGGGGACTGAATTCCGCCGTCTGAGAGTCTGGCTCGTTCTCCTCCAGTGTCGGCTCTGTGATCTCCGGATCAACCAGCACGATATGGTTATCAGTGTCGGCTGCCTTTCTTAGCCCGCAATTACAAGATTCCTTATTACCCTTCCTCGCTACAAGTGCAAGAGCCACAACCCTAATCATCTTTCCTTCTCCCAACGCTCTTAGCTTTTCGCGAGTATCCCCAACTTTAAAACCTGGGACCGGATCGGGCAGCTCCGCTAAGTAGCTGTAGTCCTTGTCAACAGGTGTATCGTTATCTGTTGCGATGTTCTTTTGTTTATTGAGATTAGGATCGAGACTTCCACCGCACCCCATATTAGGGCAATCTGCGATGCTACCGTCTGAAGCCGTTACAGCTGCCGGACACTTTATTGCCACCTTACCGTCCCCAGCTTTCTTTTTTTTGGCTGTTTTCTTGCCTGACTTTTTGGTGGGCTGCGCGCCTGACCCTCGCGCTTCGATAGTCACTCCAAGGACGATGAAAACTATGGGAATCAAGAGAAGCGCTAAAAGGTATCGCTTCACGGAAGCCGCCTTTCTGAAACTGCTATCGAGATAAGCTCGGGGGCCGTCCAAGGGGGGTGCGAGAAACGATACAAGAGCCAGAAGACATTCGCAAGTTAAATCTTATCGCTAACGTTGCGAGAAGTGGTGTTGTCAGATTATCCGGATGCGTGATCACGCTCGCCCTAGCCGTGAACACATGCTCGAAACCATAACCTCTTCAATTTTCCGATCCATCCAACTCCAGTCCGACCATGCCCAGGACCGCCAGCATGTTCCGGTGGACTTCCTCACCATAACTTAGGCTGATGGCTTCGGCCGGTGGCCTGTACCATCGTGAGAAAGCCACTTGGCGAGTAATGCATACCTTGGCAGAATTGCGGCCAAGAAACGGGAAGGGAGGGAACGCTTCTTTTCGGTCCAACCGTCTGGTGCAAACTCAGTGGGACTACCTGATAACGAACTGCCTAAACTGTTTGTCTTCAATGATATTTGAAGTTGCCATGGTGTTCCGAACAGGCACTGTAGTCGCTTTTGTGACGGTGAAAGCCTCACGCCTGAACAGCCTTCAAAACGCTAAACTTTCTAGATGTTCACGGCCCGTTGCGCTCGCGCTTCCCCTTCTGAACGATTGCCGCGGCTATCGCTTGCTATTCCGTCAGGGCTAAAGCTATCAACACGCAGGCAAATACCCCATCGAGCTCAGATGGTGAGCAGCGTTGTGCTTGGGGATGGTGACGTGACAATTGGGCGGCAGACCTTGCAGCCCCCTCACAACATTTGACGGGTTTGACCATACGACGCTACTCCCCTGAACTCGGATCAAGCTCATAACTAATGTCATTTAGCCAGTCAGCAATGAAGTTCTCGTTCTGTGAATCGAGTTCGTAGGCGTCATTCATCAGCAACATGGAAGCCCAGTAAACCAAATCACGTTCGCTAATCAGACCCTCACGTTTTTTTGCAAGAGCATTTGCGATATGTTCGCGTGTTATCTGGATGCCTGGTTCGGGCACGAGAAAGAAGGTGTTCACCCAAAGCGAGGCTTCACCCTCGAAGCGCTTAGGACCGTGCATGGCCTGGGACTCAATGAGTTCGTCTTTACATTACAGAGTTGAGTTAGCTTTTCAACGCAACACGTCAGAATTCAGAAAGCTTGCCAGGTTCAAGAGCTACTATGGCAGCCCTGTGCCGCTGGCGAAGGGTCCGTTCGAGCTGGCGATATGAGAAAATGCGTGCTACCCGTTATCGATTCGGCGGAAACGTTCGCATTGCCGGGCAGCAGCATTCTTGCCCCGGCTCTCTCCCATACCCAAGATGTTGTGCCAAAGCCCAAAAAAATATGCACAAAGTATTGTGATTGAGGTTTACTGGAAATCGCTCCTCACCGAGTCATTCTCATAGCATTCATGCGATGAGAAGCGAGCCATGTCTTGAGCAATTCCCGTTCGGGATATAATTCGCGTAATGCTGCGCGGCATATATCATTTACTAACCAATCCCCGAGCGCGCGCCGAATGGCGTTGGACCGTTTTGCGTAAAGTCACCAAGCTCCTCATTCCTCATTACCGTCTCATTTGGCCGCAAATGGCGTGGTGGAACGATGAGAGGTTCAATGACTTTCTTCGCCGCTTTAATGAATATGACGGCTACAACTCTGATCGGCGGTGGGTGATCTCACAACTCGTTAAGTTAGTTCAGTCGATTCCTGGCGATACAGCTGAATGTGGAGTGCTGGAAGGTTCCAGTTCCTATTTGATCAGTCGTGCGCTTCCACAAAAGACTCATTTTATGTTTGATTCCTTTGAAGGCTGCTCCGCGCCAAGCGGACATGACAACGGGTTTTTCGATGAAAACTCTCTGACCGTCGATGTTGGCACAGTGAAAGAGAAATTGAAAGACTGTCCGAATGCCGTCTGCTTGAAAGGTTGGATACCAGATCGCTTCCCCGAAATTGCTGATCGCAGGTTCGCATTTGTCCACATCGATGTTCAGCAAGAACAACCGACATTCGATAGCCTCGCCTTCTTCTATCCGCGAATGCAGACGGGCGGGATCATCGTATTTGACGACTATGGATTCACCACTTGTCCGGGAGCACGATACGCGATTGACATCTTTATGAAAGATAAGCCGGAGCCAATCATCGAACTCCCCACAGGGAATGCCTTTCTCGTGCGCGCCTCTTACGAAGGACGACAGTAGAACATCATTGGTTTAGTGTTGGGTGACGCATCAATGCCAGAATTCAAAAAGCTGATTGTGAAACTTAAAGGCCACTACGGCAGTCCTCCCATGCCGCCGGCTCGCGGGCCCTTCGAACTGGTTATGTGGGAAAACGCCTGCTACCTGCTTCCGGACGAGCGTCGCGCCGCCGTGTTCGAGGGCTTGCGGAAACAGGTGGG
>JBGPPK010000002.1:0-642542 GCA_041488515.1 Terriglobia bacterium
AGTCGAACTTGAGGCGCTTTCGCGGCGTCCGAGCCGCGAGCCGAAATCCTGAGCGTAGCGAAGGATCTTGCTTGCCGAATCAAAAAAGGGCTGGCGGAAGCGTGTGAGAGTCGAACTTGAGGCGCTTTCGCGGCGTCCGAGCCGCGAGCCGAAATCCTGAGCGTAGCGAAGGATCTGCTTTGCCGAATCAGAAAAAGGAATGGCGGAAGCGTGTGAGAGTCGAACTCACCAGAGCCAGCGAAGCTAACTCTCGCCGGTTTTGAAGACCGGAAGGGTCACCGGACCCCATGCGCTTCCGCATTTGCTTCAGTGTACAGGAAAGATTTCAATCCACCACGAAGGCATGGAGACGCGGAGAAAAGCAAAGGAATGAAGAACTCAAACCGCAAAGGACGCCATGGCCGCAAAGGAATCGGGGGGGCTGGTTCCCTATTCCTTCGCGTTCGTTGCGGCCTTTGCGGTGAAGTGTGCTCGGCTGAATGCTGAATACTATCACTCAGAGCGCAGGGCCTCCGCCGGATCCACCCTGGCAGCCCGGGCAGCCGGTAACGCTGAGGCGATCACCGCGGCAGCCAGGATCACCGCTGCGGATGCTATCAAGGGCAGCGCCCCGGGCAACTGCATCACTCCAATGTACTTGCCGATGGTGCGTTCCAGGGCAAAGCCAACCACAAACCCCGCGACCACGCCCGCGCTCGCGATGACCAGGCCCTCGGAGAGAACCTTGGTGAGAATACTGCGCGGATGGGCCCCCAGGGCCTGGCGGATTCCGAACTCGCGCGTGCGCCCGCTCACGGAAAAGGCGAGCACGCCCGCCACTCCCACCACGGAAATCAACAACGCCAGCGTGGCGAACCCGCCGAATACGATGGCGTTGAGCCGATCGGACGTGAGCACTTCCGCGCGCACGTCTTCGAGCGTTGCGGCGCGCTCCACCGGCTGGTCTCCCGCAATCTCGCGGATGGTCCGGGTAATGGTGGGGACCAATGCATACGGGTCATTCTGGGCGCGCACGAAGAGGCGGCCGTTCCAGCCTTCCTGCGTCGAGGGCTGATAGATCGTCATGGCCGGTTGCGGGATGATGTTTTCATCGTCGACGTCTGGCACCACGCCGATGATGCGCCGCGGCTCGGTGCTGATGCCGATAAACTTCATCACGCCGTCCGTCCATTGCAGATGGCGGTCCACGGCCTCGCGACCGGGAAAGAGCCGCTGGGCCACGCTCCGGCTGATGATCACCACGCGCTCCGCGCCGTCACGGTCGCTGTCCCTGAAGTCGCGGCCTTCCACCATCGGCACGCCCAGGGTTTCAAAGAAGCCGGGCGAGATCGAGCGGAAGCGTGCGCGCGGGTCTTCGTCCTTATCGCGACGCGCGCCTTCGACGGAAAAAGTAAAGCTGATGCTCAGGGCCCGGCCGTCGCGCCAGGGCACGCCGAAGCCTGAAGACACGTGCTGCACTCCGGGCAGCGTGCTCACGCGGCGTGACACTTCACGATAAAAATCCCGCACCTGCTCCGGCGTTTTTCCGTCCGCCATCACCGGCAGGTTCACCGCCAGAACATGCGCGGTCTCAAACGGCGGCTGCGTTTTTTCCAGCACCAGCAAGGTCTTCACCAGCGCGCCCGCTCCGGCCAGCAAAAGAAATGAAGCCGTGATCTGCGTGACGGCAAAAATGCCAAGCCGCCGGCTGCTGCCTCCGCTCACGCGCACGCCGCTGCTGGAGAGGCCGAATCCCGCGGAACTGTCCGGCGCAGGCAGGCGAGGCACAAACGCCAGGAAAACCGCGGCCGCCAGCGCGAGCAGGGCCCCGATCCAGACCATGCTGAAATCGAGCGTGAGGTCCAGGGCGCGCACGGAAAACCGCGCAGCATAGCGGGCCAGCACGGCGACCATCGGCGCGGCGATGGCAATCCCCGCCAATGCGCCGCTGCCGCAAAGCACAATTCCTTCCGCCAGCAGCGAACGCCGGAACGCCGAGGTGGTTGCTCCCAGCGCGGCGCGAATGGCCATCTCCGGTTCGCGGCGCACGGCCCGAGCAAGAATAAGGTTGGCCACATTGGAGCAGGCAATCACAAACAGCAGCCCGGAGGCCGCGAACAGCACCCACAAAATGGTCCGCGCGCGCGAATTAATCTGGTCATGCATGCGCGTTACTTCGATCTTGTAATGGTCGCCGGGCTTGTAAACCTCAGGATGCGCGGAGACCATGGCCGCATGCACGGTGCGCAGTTCCGCGCGGGCTGCTTCCAGATCAGCGCCGGGAGCAAGGCGCGCGAACACCTCGGTCATGCGATGCTCGCGGCCAGTCACCATGGTCGCCGAGAGGTGATGCGGGCTGGTGACGATGTTGGCAATCATCTCGGTTTCCACCGGATAAGGAACAGACGGCTCCAGGACGCCAACGATGGTGGCGGAACGGCTGCCTTCAAAGCCTCCAAGACGGACTACTTTCCCGATCACGCCGCGGTCAGAATGCAGCGAGTTGACCCAGAACCGGTACGTCAGCACAGCCGCGCCCGCAGCTTTTTGGCCATCGTCGCTGGGGTTAAGCAAGCGGCCCAGCACCGGGCGCAGGCCCATCACGTCAAAATAATTGCCGTCAACCACGCCGGCGCGGATCTCGCGCGGCTCGCCCAGCCCGACAATGGTGAAGTCCACAGCGGAAAAAGTGCCGAGTTCCTTGATGCTCTTCAGGCCGCTGCCTATGTCACTAATTTCCGGGACGGAGAAGGTGGTATTGTCGGCGCCGATTCCCAGCGCGCTCTGGCGCACGTAGAGCAGGCGATCTTCGTCGCGGTTGGCCAGCGGCCGCAGGAGCACGCCGCGAACAACGCTGAAGATGGCCGCGTTCGCGCCGATACCCAGCGCCAGCGTGATGGCCACGGTGAACCACAACGCACGCGCGCGCGCCAATGAACGTATGGCAACTTTTAAATCGCGAAGAAAAGACATGGGGGACCTCGATTGACGTGGTTATACCAATCTTGCCGGAGCGGCGCAACGGTCTTGCTGATTTAGGTTAGACGGACAAGTGGTGGTTGCGGAAGCGGCGCCAAGGCCGCCAAAGGAATCGAAGACTGGGTTCCTGTCCCTTCGCGTTCTTTGCGGCCTTGGCGGTAAGCTGTGTTTGGCTGATTGCTGAACTTACCGCGGCACTATCCTCAAAATGTCATACTTCACTTCCACGCTACGGCCGGGAAACTCCGCTTCAATCCTTTGTTTGAGTTCGGCCACTGTGGGCGCGCCGTTCTGGCCGTTCAGCCCACGCGCATCGTCCATCAGGATGACGTGCCGCGCGATGGAATGCCCGAGCACGGCGTCCAGCTCACTGGTCAGCCGCTGCTTGTCGCCCTGGAGTCCGGCCCAACCGTAATAGCCGGCGTCGAGCCAGAAAAGCGCCGGCTCGCGCAGCGACTTCAGCAGTTCCGGCACCTTGATCTGGCTGTCGCCCTCCAGGATATAAATGTGCGGCCAGCGGGAAAACTTTTTTGCGGCGCGCTGCGCCAGCGCGGAATCGAATTCCACGGAATAGATTTCCGCGAATCGGTTTTTCATGGCCGCCACCATCTCGCCGTAGTAGGTGCCGGTTTCCACCAGGACGCGCAGGCCGTAACGCTGCGCGTAATCGCGGACGGTGCGCTGCTTGAGCAGGTGCGGAGAACGTATGGGTTCGCCGCGCAGCTTCCAGTACCAGTAATCCGGGTAATGGCCCAGCGCTTTGTAGACGCCGTAAAACGGGGTGCGCTGCAGCAATTTGCGGAAGGCCTTCATAAATTAATCTGCGCGCCGCAAAATTCGGCGCGCTTCAACCTGTCATCGTGAGCGAGCGGCGTATGCCGGGAGCCGAACGACCTGGATCGCGCGATAGCGCCTCCTCACTGGTGGGTCGGTTGTTAAACTGAACTTTCGAGCATAAGGGTGCGGAGAAAAGCATGTCAAACCAGAAACGTCGTTTGCCGTTCGTGCAGGTGGATGTTTTTACCTCAGTTCCGCTGGAGGGCAACCAGCTTGCCGTGTTTGCCGACGGGCGCAATCTCACCGACGCCGAGATGCAAGCGCTGGCCAAGGAGATGAATCTATCTGAAACTACTTTCATCCTGCCTCGTGATGCGGCCATTGAGCGCGAGCGCGGCGTGCGCGTGCGCATCTTCACCGTGAATGAAGAGCTGCCCTTCGCCGGACATCCGACGCTGGGCACCGCCATGGTTCTACGAGACAATGCGCTCAGGGGCAGCAGCGGCGCCGAAGAAGTTGCGCTGGACCTGAACGTGGGACGTATTCCCGTGCGCTTCTCCACCCACGACGGCCTGCCTTTCGGCGTGATGACGCAGCGCGATCCCGAATTCGGCCAGAAGCACGCGCGCGAGGACGTGGCCCGCGCCGCCGGGCTCGCCGTCGATGACATCGCCGCCGATCTGCCCATACAGACCGTGAGCACCGGCAACGCGTTTGCGATTGTTCCGCTGAAGTCGCTTGCCGTCCTCAACCAACTTTCTCCAGCCTGGGCCAACATGAAGACGTATCTCGAAAAGAGCGACGCCAAGTTCTTCTATTTTGTCTCACGTGAAACATTGAATCCTGAAGCTAAGCTGCAAGCACGAATGATCTTTTACAACGGCGAAGACCCCGCTACCGGTTCAGCGGCAGGTCCGTGTGCCGCGTGGGCGGTGCAATACGGCGTGGTTCCCCCGGACCAGCAGGTGCTTCTTGAGCAGGGAGTCGAGATGAAGCGGCGCAGCCGGATTTTCTTCAGCGCCGGCCGCAATGGCGACAGAATCGTCAACGTGCGCGTTGGCGGTCACGCGGTGGAGGTGGTTCGCGGAGAAGTTTTTCTGTAGCGCGATGCAGCCAGTGGTTGGTTTTCTGCGCTTTTCGGTCGTGAGCGGTGTGCGAATGAAATCTTCCACAGAGTTTTCCACCTGTTGGCATTTCGGTTACTTTACAAGGCCTTGCTTCCGCGCCTAAGATGCCTGCAGTTTCGAACCTAAGTAACACCAGCCCAGAAAAATTCCGTGATGTTTGTGCCAGCCAGCTGCTGCGGAAATGAATCTCCGGGGGAATGATGCGACCGAAAAGAACGATTTTGTGCGTCGATGACAATGAACAGGCGCTCTCCATACGAAAACTTATGCTGGAAACACGCGGTTATCGCGTCCTGGCGTGCACCAGCGGCCATCAGGCGCTTGAAGCATTCAAACAAGGCGGAGTCGACCTGGTGTTGAGCGATTTGCAGATGCCCGGGTTGGATGGCGCGGAACTGGTCGACAAGATCAAAGCGCTGTCAGCCGGTACGCCGGCCATCCTTTTCTCCGGAAAAACCAGGATCTATGAAAAAGACATGCGCGCGGACATCTTTCTGCCCAAAGGCATGTATGCTCCCATAGAGTTGCTGGAGCGCATCAGAATCATGCTGGTGAAAAAGCGCGGGCCCAAGCGCGTGAATTCTGCGGAACACAACAGGATGCCCGTGGCCAGCTGAGTTGGAGCGGGCCGTTGAATTGGAGCGGCCAATGTCGCGCTTTGCCGCTGTTTGACCGGTTTCTCTCGGGCGGCCGTCTGGTAATATCGAAATACGTGGCCCCCATCATCCAAGCTGAAAACGTCACCAAGGTCTACCGCATCGGCAAGGTCGATGTGCCCGCTCTCCGCGGCGTGAGCTTTACCGTGGAGAAAGGCGAGTTTGTCAGCATTGTCGGCCCTTCCGGAAGCGGTAAATCAACTCTGTTTTACGTTCTGGGAGGGCTTACGCGCGCCACCTCCGGGCGCGTGGTGATTGATGGCGCCGATTTTGCCCAGCTTTCCGATGCGCAGCGCACTGCCATGCGCAAGCAGAAAATCGGTTTCGTCTTTCAGAAATTCAATCTCCTGCCCACGCTGACCGCACAGGGGAATATTGAGATTGCTCGCGAAATCGCCGGCAAGGACGGTCTGGACAAAGCGCTCTTCGACCAGGTGACACAGATGCTGGGCATCGCCGGACGCCTCGGCCACCGGCCCTCAGAACTTTCCGGCGGCGAGCAGCAGCGTGTTGCCCTGGCTCGCGCCCTGGTCAACGGGCCGGCGCTCATCCTGGCCGACGAGCCTACCGGCAATCTGGATTCGACAAACTCTGAAATCGTGCTCAAGATGTTGCGCGACGCCAACCAGCAATTCGGCCAGACCGTGCTGATGATTACCCACAACCCGGAGGCGGCGGAAGTCGGCCACCGCATCATCCACATGCGCGACGGCTCCATTGTGGCCCCGGAAGAAGACCCGCAGTGGGCGAGCCGGCATTAAATCAGCCACAGAACTGACGAGTCACCTCCCAAAAAGCTGTTCGGACTATGCCGATTCCCGATCACCGGATCACCCGATGAACCGATCACCCGATCTCACAATTGACCATGCATTTTCAACACGTTATAATACGTTTATCCTACTGAGCGGGAGTAACTCAGTGGTAGAGTGCGACCTTGCCAAGGTCGAAGTCGCGGGTTCAACTCCCGTCTCCCGCTCCATCATTTGCCTGTCTGTTGCCCCTCGCCCCGGCGAGGGTTTATGCTCTCAGGGCCAGCAAGGCGGGCATTCGGTTCAGGGCGCGGTACCCAAGTGGTAAGGGAGAGGTCTGCAAAACCTTTATGCGTCGGTTCGATTCCGACCCGCGCCTCCAACTCCTCTAATAGCCTGCAAAGTCTTCGGCGCGGACACTCCACAGCAGCTTGATCCAGATCACCCGATCACCGGGTGAACCGATCTTCCAATCCTCCTTATAGGTGACTTGCATCACGGTATCTATTGGCTTCGGGTGACATCATGAAAGGTGTCTAAAAAACCGATGCCTGGCGGTGCAGCTGTCATGAAGGAGCAGGCGTCCGCCGCTCTGCATGTGGAGAAGCATTCGCGCTGGAGCTGGCTGACTGAATACGGCAAGGACGCTCCGATTGCAATCCTCACCTGCATTGCGATCGTTATGCACCTGGCGCTGCGGTATGTGTGGCACGCAGGCCGACTGAGTGCGCTGCCGCTCTACGTTGCCCTGCTGGCCGGAGGGATACCACTCCTCGCCGGACTCTTGCGGCAACTGTTCAAATTGCAGTTCGGTTCTGACTGGCTGGCCGGCTTTTCGATTGTCACCGGCGTTCTGCTGCACGAATACCTGGTGGCCTCCATTGTGGTATTGATGCTCTCCGGCGGAACTGCGCTGGAGCGGTATGCGACCAGCAGGGCGTCATCCGCGCTTCGCGCGCTGGCGAAGCGCATGCCTACCGTGGCGCACCGGGTGACGGAAACAGGATTCACGCTCATCCATGCCAGTGAAATCGTTCCTGGCGAGGTTCTTGCCATCTTTCCCCATGAGATCTGTCCCGTGGACGGGCAAGTGGTGGCGGGCCACGGCGAGATGGATGAATCCTATTTGACCGGCGAACCGTTTGAGATCGCCAAGGCGCCCGGGTCGGAAGTCCTATCCGGCGCCATGAACAAGCACACGCTGCTGAAGATTCGCGCGCTGAGACTGCCGGTGGATTCTCGCTATGCGCGCATCCTGAAAGTGGTGGAGCAGGCGGAACAGAACCGTCCGCACATGCGGCGCATCGCCGACCGGCTCGGCGGATGGTATACGCCCGTTGCGCTGCTGGCGGGAATTCTGGGCTGGCTGGTCAGCGGAAATCCTGAGCGGTTCCTGGCGGTCGTGGTGATTGCCACGCCGTGCCCGCTGCTGATCGCCATTCCCGTGGCCATCATCGGAGGCATCTCCCTGGCGGCCAGAAGGGGAATCGTGATCAGGAACCCGAAGGTTCTGGAAGAGGTTGACGCCTGCGAAACCTTTTTCTTCGACAAAACCGGAACCCTGACCTATGGCCGGCCGGCCTTGACGGAGATGATCTGCCCGGCGGGAACCGATAAAAAACAGACGCTCAGGTATGCGGCCAGCCTGGAGCAATATTCCAGGCACCCGCTGGCCCAGGCGATCCTGAGCGCGGCTAACGCGCAGAAAGTGCCGGTGCATGTGCCGGCTGAGGTAAGCGAGAGGCCGGGGGAAGGACTCTCCGGCAGCGTGGATGGACACAGGATCCTGATTACCGGTCGCAGCCAGGCGCTGGCGGCACAGCTGGCCGGGGTGGCGGGGCTGCCGCCGGTATCGCCGGGCCTGGAGTGCGTGATTTTCATCGACCGGAAATTCTCGGCGCTGCTCCGCTTTCATGACGAACCGCGCTCCGAGAGCAGTTCGTTCGTCCGGCATTTGCAGCCCAAACATCGCGCGCGGCAGGTGGTGCTGCTCTCCGGCGACCGCCGTTCTGAGGTGATGCACCTGGCGCAGATCGTAGGCATTAAGGACGTGCATTCCGGCGCCAGCCCCGAGGAAAAACTGGCGCTGGTGACGGCGGAGACGCGCCAGAGAAAAACGATCTTTGTGGGCGATGGCATCAACGATGCGCCGGCCATGCTGGCAGCCACGGTCAGCATCGCGCTTGGAGCACAGAACAGCGACGTGACCTCAGAGGCCGCGGACGCGGTGGTGATGGATTCGTCCCTGCGAAAAGTGGATGAGCTGATTCACATCTCCCGCCGCACGCGCGCCATTGCTCTCCAGAGCGCTCTCGGCGGCATGCTGCTCAGCGGAGTTGGGATGGTGTTCGCCGCCTTTGGATACCTGCCGCCTCTTGCCGGTGCGGTGGCGCAGGAAGTGATTGACCTGGCCGCCGTGCTGAATGCGTTGCGCGCCACCAGAGGCAAAGCGCGGTTGAGCGATTTCTAGAACGCGCGTCCAAAGAGTAATATCTTGCCACTACTGTCCGAGGTTGTATTGTTTGGCAGGAAGACACAGGTGCTTCTCGTAGAATAGCGCTTCGCTGAGGAAACATGTCAGAGGCTTCCCAGGTAACCGTGCCCCCGGCAATGCCCGCGCACATTCGCGGCCTGACGTCGCAGGAGGCCGCGGAGCGGCTCAAGAAATTCGGCGTCAATGACCCTGCGCCGGCGCGGCGGCGATCGATGGCCGGGGAGTTGCTCGCGATTGTCGCCAATCCCCTGATCTTTATTCTTGTGATTGCAGCGGCGGTCTCTGCGTTTATCGGCCAGTTGCTTGATGGAGCCATCATCATCACCATGGTGGTGACTGGCGCGGGCATCAACTTTTACCAGACCTACCGCTCCAAGCTTGCCATAGAGCTTTTGCGGGCGCGCGTCGCGCCTACGGCAACCGTGCTGCGCGATGGCGAATGGCAGGAGATCGGCCGCGAAAAGGTGGTTCCCGAAGACGTGATCCGGCTTTCCGCCGGAGACCTGGTGCCCGCGGACGCCCGGCTGCTGGTGGCACGCGAGTTTTATGTGCAGCAGGCCGCGCTTACCGGCGAGTCCTTGCCATCGGAAAAAGAAGCAGCAAATGCTGCCGCCGGAGAATCCCAGCCAGACGCCCGCAACATGGTTTTTCTGGGCACCTCCGTGGTGAGCGGGACCGCCACGGCCGTGGTGACTGCGACCGGCAGCAACACGGAGTTCGGCGACATCGCCGAGCGGCTGGCCGCGCGCCCGGAAGAAACCGCTTTCGACCACGGGCTGCACCAGTTCGGAATGCTGATCATGCGGGTGGTGGTGTTTCTGATGCTGTTCCTGCTGGTGGTGAGCATTGCGCTGCATCATAATCCGCTGCAGTCACTGCTCTTCGCCGTGGCCCTGGCCGTGGGGCTGACGCCGGAATTCCTGCCCATGATCACCTCCGTCACGCTGGCCAAAGGCGCCGTGGTGATGGCGAGCAAGAAAGTGATTGTGAAACACCTTTCCGCCATTCAAAACTTCGGCAGCATTGACGTGCTGTGCAGCGACAAGACCGGGACCCTGACCACCGGCAACATGGTGTTGGACCGCTCGCTGGACCCGTTCGGGCAGCCCTCGGACCGCGCTTTCACGCTGGCGTGGCTCAACAGCAAGTTTGAAACCGGCATCAGAAGCCCGCTGGATGTGGCCATCTGCAAGCTGCCGTCCCCTTTATCGGACGGATTCGATAAATGCGATGAAATTCCGTTCGATTTTGAGCGGCGCCGGCTGTCGATCGTGGTGCAGCGTGCCTCAGAGCGGATGCTGATCACCAAAGGATCGCCGGAAGGAATCTTTCCTCTGCTTTCCGCGTACGAGCGCGAACAGAAAACTTTGCCGATCAGCGCGGAAGTGCTGGCACGCTGCCGGGCGACCTATGAAGACCTCAGCAACCACGGCTTTCGCGTGCTGGCCGTCGCCTATGCCAGTGTTCCTGCGCGCAACGCTTATTCCGTCGCCGACGAACGCGTGCTCACTCTGGCGGGCTTTCTGGCTTTTGGCGATCCTCCACGGACCGATGCCGCCGAAGCCATCGCGGCGCTCAAACGGGACGGCGTGGAAGTAAAGATTGTGACCGGCGACAGCGACCTGGTGAGCGGCCGGATCTGCGAGCAGGTCGGCCTGCAAACGGGGAAGATCGTTTTGGGCGAGGAGCTGGAAAAAATGAGCGACGCCGCCCTGGCCCACGTGGCGGAGCAGGCCACGGTCTTCGCGCGCGTCTCCCCAGCGCAGAAGAACCGGATCATTATGGCGCTGAAGCACCGCAGCCACGTGGTCGGCTATATGGGTGACGGCATCAATGATGCACCTTCACTGCATGCCGCCGATGTTGGCATTTCCGTCTCCACCGCCGTGGACATCGCGCGCGACGCGGCCGACATCATCCTGCTGGAACCCGGCCTGCAGGTCCTGCATGACGGCATTCTGGAAGGCCGGCGCGCCTTCGGCAACGTGATGAAGTACCTGCTGATGGGGACCAGTTCCAACTTCGGCAACATGGTGAGCATGGCCGGCGCCTCGCTCTTTCTGCCCTTCCTTCCCATGCTCCCCACGCAGATCCTGCTGAACAATTTTCTCTATGATCTGGCGCAGATCACCATTCCGACTGACAATGTTGACGCGGCTTACGTGCGTTCGCCCCAGCACTGGAACATCGGCCTGATCCGCAACTTCATGCTGGCGATCGGCCCCATCAGCTCCATCTATGATTTCCTGACCTTTTACGTGCTGCTCGTCCTGCTGCATGCGGGAGAGGCCGAGTTTCACAGCGGATGGTTTGTCGAGTCGCTGGCCACACAGACGCTGGTGCTCTTCGTGATCCGGACCAGCGGCAATCCTTTCCGCAGCTGTCCCAGCCCCGCGCTCACCGCAACCACGCTGGGCATTGTTCTGATCGGAATCGTTCTTCCATTCACGCCTGTTGGCAAAGACCTGGGATTCACCCCCCTGCCGGCAATCTACTTCCTCTTTCTCGCGGGAGCAACGCTCACCTATCTTCTGCTGGTGGAGATCGCGAAGCGGTTTCTGCTGCGCAGATCATTGCAGAAGAGCAAGGCCTGAGTTGCGCTCGTATGCATCGGTCCAATGATTCAGGCGATGATTTGTTTCAGGGGTTTCAGTGCCCTTAGCCGGTTGCCCGTATAGACTTGCTTGCCGTACTGAGAGGCAGGCAAGCGTGGATCGTGGTGCCACGCTGAGGTTGCGATTCGATGGAAAACGTTCCGTTCAGCAGTTTCAACCGTTCCTGCATGCTGATGAGGCCAAGCCCGCGGCTCTCCTTTGCCGCTTCGCTGTCAAAACCCGCTCCGGAATCCCTGACCGTGAGATGAATCGCGTCCGGCGTTCCCCACAATCGCACATTGAAGTCCCGGGCCCCACTGTGTTTTGCCGCATTGCGAAGCGCTTCTTGCAGAACCCGGAACAGGCACAGGGAAAAATCAGGCGGCAAAAAGCTTGGCAAATCGTGGGGTCTGAAGTCAATTTCCACCTTCTGTTGCTCGCCAAACTCTTTGCAAAAGCTTCTCATGGCCGCGGCTATGCCCAAATATTCCAGCTTTGCCGAGTGCAACTCGTGCGACAAGGATTGGATATCATTCGCTATCTCGGAGGTCTGCTTCCCTAGTTGGTCCATGCAACTGCGGACTTCAGCGGTCAGATGGGGAGAGTTTTGCCGGAGCTGTTCCAGCCTGATGGCCAGCAATGCAAGGCGCTGAACAATGTCATCGTGGAGCTCGCGGGCGATCCGGGTGCGTTCCTGTTCCTGCGCCTCAATCAATCTTCGGCTCACGCTCGCGAGCGCCTCTTCTGCCCGCTTGCGCTCGGTGATATCGCGGATCGCGCTCGTAACCAGGGTGCCTTCCTCGGTCTCAATTGGACTAAGGCTGACCTCGACCGGGAACTCCGTTCCCTCTTTGCGCAATCCCGCCAGTTCCAGTTTCGCCCCTATAGGGCGGAGATGCGGCTCGGCGAAGAAGCTCATTCGATGGCCCCGATGCTGTTCGCGGAAACGTTCCGGGACAAGCGCTTCCATTTCACGCCCAAGCACCTCTTCCCGCTTATATCCGAACAGCTTCTCGGTTTGGGTGTTGATGAGGACAATCTTGCCGGCCTGGTCCACTACCACCATCGCGTCCGGGGCTGCCTCGAGCAGATCTCGAAACCTGCTTTTCGCCGTTTCCGAAGCCTTCGCGGTTTGCACCAGAGAGAGGATTTTTGGAACGGTGAAAGGCAGCAGCACCGCTGTTGCCACCGATGCCAAAGCAGTAAACACCTTGACGCTTGCGGAAAGCACATAAACCGGGACCCAAACGGTAACAACCTCCATAAAATGCGTGCCGCCGCAGGCAACAATAAACAAGCCGAACGCCAGGAACATCCACTGAAAGGGTACGTCGCGGCGTCCTTTCTGAACCAGATAGCCAAGTGTTCCGGAAATCGCGAAGTAGGACAGGAAAATGAGGGAGTCGGCAACCACATGAGTCCACACCAATCCCGGCTTGGCAAGATAGCAATAGAGGTGAGGTAAAAAATTCGAAGCCAGAATGCGATCTGCAAGAGCCGGCCAGATCAGAAATGGAAGAACTGCGAAGGCCATCAATCCGGCTGCCCAATAAAGCACTTGACGCGTGGGGAATTGTGACTGTTCAGACCGCCCAGAGGTGAGTGCTGGCATTAGCATACGGCCTCCTGCCGCTGAGTTGCCCATTGACAATCTTGCGGTAGCTGCATTTCTTTCCTACCCATCAGCTAGCGCACCAGCCCCCACGCAAACTTTCTTCATGAGCTACTACATATGTTGCGGGCATTGTACACCGGAAGGTTCCGGAGGCCCACGATGGCGAACCGGATGCCCGAAAGATAGAATATTCGAAAAAATGCCGGGCCGTTGCCGGCCCGGCATGAAAGGGCAGTCCGTGGATTCGTGCCCATACCGCGCTCATCAGGATTGAGCCGGCCGTGCGTCAGGCCGTCTTTCTCGCTTGCGTGGAGGATTCCACGGCCTCCACCAGAGGCATGTTGACCAGATGTTCGCTCAGGAACCAGACTTGCAGTTCATTCCCGCGCAGGACATCGCTGACAACAAGGTCATTCGTGCCATCGTCGCCGATCTTCGAAGCCAGCCGGGCCAGTGTGCGGCACTCGCGAATGATGACCTGGTGGGCATCCAGCAGCCGCGAGAGCTGCACCGGGACCTCTTCGCGTCCGCGGGGCGGGCGCTCAATCTGTGTGGTCTCGGCGACATCGGCGGCCATGGCGATGCTGACGCCGCCCAGCAACTGTATGCGCTCGGCGATGGCGTCGACAATTTCCACCTGCTCGGCAAAGTGCTTGTCAAACAAGAGATGCAGTTGATAAAACGTGGGACCGGATACCTGCCAGTGCGACTTCTTATAAAGGTCACGCAGGGTCATGGTGTCCGCCAGCAACTGGTTTAGTTGCGCGGTCATTTCCAGCCGGACCGGTTCTTCCAGTTCCAGTGGAAGGAGCTGATTTACCGTGCCGTAAGCCTGGATTTCGGATGCTGTTTGATGCAATCTGGGCTGGGCGCTGACTTTGCCGTTTTTCTTTGCCATTTGAATTCTCCTTCATTGAGAAAATGCGCGTGCGGGCGGCTCACGTTGCCCGGCGATTTCCGGCAGCGGATACCTTTCCGCAACGAGTTGAATCTTGTCTCGCCGTTCCCTTCTCGCGAGAGAAAGGCGCCACGGCCCTTTCGCCAACGTCAACTGTCCTGCCGTGGCGCAATTGAACTCAGGCTACACGAACGCTTTTCTGTTCCTGCCCGAGAAATTCGAGCAGCTCCTGGTTGACCTGGTCTTTGAGCGTCGAACAAAGGCCATGGGGCGCGCCGGGATAGATTTTCAAGATTGCGTTCTTGACGATTTTGGATGAGAGCATGGCTGCGGCCCCGATGGGCACAATCTGGTCGTCGTCGCCATGGATGATGAGCGTTGGCACGTCGAACTTTTTGAGGTCTTCCGTGAAATCGGTTTCGGAGAAAGCCTTGATGCAATCGAAGGCCGCATTGAAGCCGGCCAGCATGCCTTGCAGCCAGAACGAATCCCGCAGTCCTTGCGAAACCTTGGCGCCAGCTCTGTTGGCGCCATAGAAGGGCGCGCTGAGGTCTTTGAAGAACTGCGAGCGGTCGGCGAGGACAGCGGCGCGGATCTGGTCGAAAACCTCTATCGGCAATCCGCCGGGGTTGGCCGCGGTCTTCAGCATCAGCGGTGTGACGGCGCCGATCAGCACTGCTTTGGCCACACGCTTGGTGCCGTGACGGCCGATATAGCGAGCGACTTCTCCGCCGCCCGTCGAATGACCCACATGGACCGCTTCCTTCACGTCCAGTTTTTCAACCAACGCCGCGAGGTCGTCAGCATAGGTGTCCATTTCGTTGCCGTTCCAGGGCTGGCTCGATCTGCCATGGCCGCGGCGGTCATGGGCGATGCAGCGGTAACCCCGGGAGGCCAGAAACTCCATCTGGTCTTCCCACGCGTCCGCGCTCAGGGGCCAGCCGTGACTGAAAACTACCGGCTGTCCTTTGCCCCAATCTTTGTAATAGATCTCGGTTCCGTCTTTGGTCGTGATCGTCGACATGCGATTTTCTCCTTATTTGCGGTTGGATGTGAGTGCCGCAGCCTAGGCTCAAGCGGGTCTCCCGCGAATGGTGCGGGGGCGTCGCGGTTCATTGGAAAGAGGTTTGCCGGGGCAACGCTTCGCGGTTCCGTTCTCCTAAGCGCCTGCCGTTCGTTGGAGAGCCTGCCTTAGTGCTTGTTTGCTCCCGGATAAATTCATCCGCTGCAAGGCGAGCAGCGGGTCACCGTGGCAATCCAATTATTGTAGAACGTTTTCCACGTCCCGTGGTTTCACGTGTGTTAAAAAAGCGTGGTAGCTGCCGGAATTCCCGGCACGATGGGTTCGTCCCAGCGCTCGATGCGGCACGGTTTTTCGGTTGACTGAAAGCCACGGTCGCCGTCAAAAACACAGGCCCCCACGTTTACGATCAGGAGTGAATCCATGAAATCCCGAATTGCTTTGCTGCTGGCCGCGATGGTATTCGGCTCCGCATTGCTCGCACAGACCAAGGGAAGCGCTGCCGTCACCAAGAAGGGCGACGGCACCCGGTCTGAAATGCTGGTATCAACCCAGTGGTTTGCCGATCACCTGTCTGATCCTGATCTGGTGCTGGTGCAAGTGGGAGGCAACGCGAGTGACTATCATGCGCAGCATATTCCGGGTGCGCGCCATCTTCCCACCGAGAAGCTCGTGGACCAGAAACCGCCCAGCACGGAGCTTCTGCCTCCGGAACAGCTCAAGAAAAATCTGGAAGAGCTCGGCATCAGCGATGACTCGCGCATCGTCTTTTACGCCGATTGGGATCCCATGGCCACCAGGCTCTTCTTTACTCTGGACTACCTGGGCCGCGGGGAGCACGCGGCGCTGCTCGACGGCGGCATGGAACAATGGGTGCTGGAGAAACGGCCGGTTTCAACCGAAGATCCAAAAATCACTCCCGGCAGCTTGACCATCAACCTTCACCCGGAGGTGGTGGCCAAAATGGACTGGATGACCAAGCTGATCTCCAGCGATGGCGGCGATGCGAGTGTGGCCATCGTGGATGCGCGACCGCTGAAGCGCTATCGCTCGGGACATCTGGCCGGCGCCGCGCCCATGTTCTGGGAAACCGCGCTGGTCAGCCCGGAAAAACCCGTGCTGCGCTCGCCCCAGGAACTCAAGAAGATGCTGGCGGACCGCGGCATTACACCCGGCAAGAAAATCGTTTCGTACTGCGAAGTCGGGTGGCAGGCGAGCTATACCTATTTTCTGGCGCGATACCTCGGCTTCGATGCGGCCATGTATGACGGCTCATACAACGAGTGGAGCGCCGCCAAGCAACCTGTGGTCCGCGGTGATTCACGGCGATAGAATTTTGCGCAGGCTGTATGGGGCAGCCCCTATGCGCTGGGGTAGTGTCTCGTTTGAAATACCACTCCCACCTCATGATCGGCCTGCTGTAGCGCTCGACACTTCAATCGGCCGGGCCGGCAAATAGAATGAGATTTCCATCGGGATCGAGGACGATGAAAGTTCTGGCGCCCCAAGGTTCCTTCTTCAGCGTTTGGTGAAAGCGCACTCCCGCGGCCTGGTAAGTCAAAAAGAGTTGTTTGACCTCGTCTGCAGTACCGACGGTAAGCGAAGCGGAAAGCAGATGCTCACGCTCCCGAATATCGCCAATGAACACAGGTTCGCACACCACCCTCAAAGAAAGCCGGGCATGGTCGCGCGTCACCTGCCCGTAGTATGGCGGATCGCCATAGACGAAATCGACCACGAAACCGAGCTTATGCGTATAGAAATCACACGATGCTTTGATGTCGGCAACGAATAGTTGTGCGGAGGTTGAACTGAGAATCGGACGTGACACGGTGTGTCCGGCTTCATGGGCCATGGCATGGGCTCCTGATTTGAGCGCTTGCCATCCTTCGAAACCCCTCTGCCGCGCCACGAGTTCCTGTGCGTCGGCGAGCTTAAAATTCGCGTCCAATACCTGCTCGTCGCTGAGGTGACGAAACCGGGGCAGGACTGCCCTGATTCTGGCTGCAACCGGATAATACCGTTCCCGGTGCCAACGCAAATACTGTTTGGCTTGCTTCTTGAGGTTTTCTATGTTCGGCATAGGCGCAGTGTTTACATGTCATAGGTGGGCGTAGCCCTTTCGATCTGCACCGATGCGCCCTACGCAGCATGCAAATAGTGCCTCGGCCAGAGCAAAGTTGTCAATATCTTCGCCTGCTGCTTTTTCAATTGAGACATTACCTGCGCTGGCGATAGCTTGCACATTGTTACGCTAAGGATTTAATCTTTTAAGTCAATTCCCCTGGCCGGGAGTTTGACCCCGGCAGGGTCCTTTCCCAACTTGTACAGCAACCCCTGGAGGACTGCTCAGGTCCGTCGTCCCAGGCTGCTCCCTGCCTTTATCTGAAAGTCAAAATTGCGATTGAGGTAGGTAATGGAGTACCTGGAGTATACGGTCTTTACCAAGGCAAGCCCTTCGCTGGCCTGGGAAATGTTTTGCAATTACCGCCTGTGGCCCCGGTTTTCCGACATCTATGGAGACATCCGCTGGAGCAAAGGTAAACCCTGGACGGCCGGTAGCCGGCTCAAAATCGAAATTGTGCGTCCACTGCAAGCCACGGTTGACCACGTCATTACCGTCTGTTCTCCGGCGAAGCAGATTGCCTGGATCGATCACGTGCTGGGCAATACAATGGAGCAGTGGGTGACCTTTGAAGCCCTGCCTGACGGAAGGACCCGGGTACATACCTGGGCCGATATCACTGGGTCCGCGCCGTTTGTTTCCGCAAGAAATTTCAGCGATTTCGTTCGTAGTTTCATACGGCAATGGTATGACAGCTTTTGTTTGGCGTGCGATCAGCTGGCTGAAGGAAACGCGATCCTTCACTAAGCCGGGTGTGGCAAGTCTCGCCCCGGTGAGGCGACCCGGTACGTTTGCGTTCCGTCTGGCCGCGTTGCTCCTGCTTGCCGGCTCGCTGCAACCCTTGCTGCTCGCGCAGGGCCGGCCGCGTACCATCCACGTGTTTGTGGCCCTGGCCGACAACAGAAATCAGGGCATCGTGCCGGTCGCGGCCAAACTGGGCAATGGTGAAGATCCGGAACACAACCTGTATTGGGGCTCGGCCTACGGAGTGAAGACTTACTTCGCCCGCAACGCGGATTGGCAGATGATCAGTTCCGGCCAGAAGCCGAAGCCTGAGATTTTGGAGCGATGTATCTTCAAACATCGCAGCCAGAATGTTTACATCGTGGCGGACGCTTACCAGGGCAGCAGGATTAAACAGACGATCGTCGACTTTTTGGAAGCGGCAGCGGGCGGAGAAACGGAAAACGTGCCGGTGAAGGCCGGCGCTCAAACGCTCCAGTTAAACGCACGCGGCGGCGCGGACCTGGTGGCCTATGCCGGGCATGACGGACTGATGGACTTCCAGTTGACAGCGCTTCCGCAGGGCAGGAACGAAAAGCCCCGCGAAGCAATCATTCTTGCCTGCATCAGCAAGTCCTATTTTTCAGCGGCGCTGCGCGCCAGCGGCGCCACACCGCTTGTGTGGACCACCGGACTGATGGCGCCGGAGGCCTACACGCTGAAGAGCGCCATCGATGGCTGGATCCTGCATGAGAGCCATGATCAGATCCGTGAGCGCGCGGCCGTGGCTTACAACAACTATCAAAGATGCGGGCTCAAGGGCGCGCGCCGGCTGCTGGTAAGCGGGTGGTGACACAGCCGGGTCAGAGAAGATAGAGCGTTCGCGCCAGGAACTCCTTCGCTACTATAGTTGCGTCCTTCTTCTCTCCATCCACGGCGTAGTTCATGCGGCGCATGTCTTCGGCGCTGATGCGGCCACTCAATGCCCGCAGCCTCTTGCCCACTTCCGGATGCCGTTCCAGAGTATCGCGGCGCACAATGGGCACGGCGTCATAAGGTGGAAAATAATGCCGGTCGTCTTCGAGCACGACCAGATCAAGCGCGGCAATCAGGCCGTCAGTGTTGGAGCCGGCGACCAGGTCAACCTGGTTGTTCTGCAGCGCGCGATAGAGCAAGCCCAGGTCCATCACGCGCGGCGCTTCGGCGAATTTGAGACCATACCTGCTCACCAGGCCCTTGTAGCCATCGGGCCGCTCGATGAATTCATAGCCCACGCCCAGGCGCAACTGTGGAGCAACAGCCGCGGCGTCAGAGAGAGTTTTCAAACGCAGGCGGCGCGCGTCGGCGCCGCGCATGACCATGGCGAAGGTGTTATCAAAACCGAGCGAAGGCAAAACTTCCAGCCCAAACTTCCGCGCGTAGAGCTCCTTCACCGTATTGAAGACCGCGTCGTGATTGGAAGAAGGCGGTTCCTTCAGGATGGCCACAAGCGCGGTCCCGGTATATTCCACGTACATGTCGATCCGGCCGGCAAGCAGGGCCTGCTGGCAGATATACGTCCCGGCAAGGTAGAAGCGCTTCTCGATGGGCAGCGCGGTAAACCCTTCCAGGTATTGCACCAGCAGCTCGCCCAGAACAAGCTGCTCCGTGAAATTCTTGGAGCCGATGGAGAGTCCCGAAGTTTTGGAGACACAGCCGGCCAGCAGCAGCGCGAGGCCAGAGAGGAAGCTGCGACGATCCATCCTGTGGCGGCCCATTATGTTGCAACCCATCAGTGATGTACCCGGACCAGGGTGCGCTGAATCAAGCCCAGAACCAGGTCCGCGGAGAGCGCCATCAGCGCCGCCGGAATCGCTCCGGCAAGGATTACGTTGTTATCGACCATGGCCAGACCACGGAAGATGAATTCGCCCAGCCCACCGGCGCCGATGGCCGCGGCAATCGTGGCCACGCCAACCGTGATGACCGTGGCGGTGCGGATGCCGGCAACGATGACGTTGGAAGCCAGCGGCAGCTCTACATACCAGAGCAATTGCCTCGACGTGAGCCCCATGCCGAGGGCGGCTTCGCGCACCGGCGGATCAACCCCGGCGATGCCCGTATAAGTGTTGCGAACTACGGGAAGCAACGCATACAAGGTGAGCGCAAGAATCGCCAGGCGGTCCGCGCGCGCGCCGAGCCAGGGCACCGGCAGCAGCAATCCGAACAAGGCCAGGCTGGGGATGGTCTGCATGATATTGTTCGCGCCCAGCACCAGCCCCTTCCATCCCGGCCGCCGGCTCAGCAGAATTCCCAGAGGCACGCCAATGGCGACGGCCAGCAGCATGGAGACGCCCACCAGCCAGAGATGCTCGCTGGCGAGCTTGAGCACATCACTCTTGTGGGCGACAAAAAAATCGCGCAATGACATGGCATTAATCTCCGGAATTGAAGATTTGCTGACCGGCCCGGAATGCGTTTACGTACGGTTGCACAAAATCGTCGGTGGAGCGCAGAAACTCGGCGGGCGCGAACATGCCTTTGAGAGTCCCCGCATCCATTAATGCGATGCGATCGCCCAGCATGAGCGCTTCCGCCACATCGTGGGTGACGAAGACCACGGTCTTGCTCAGCGTTTTCCTGAGCTGCATGAATTCGTGCTGTAATTCCGCGCGGGTAATGGGATCGAGCGCGCCGAAGGGTTCATCCATCAAAAGAATCTGGGGATCGGCCGCCAGTGCACGCGCCAGGCCGACGCGCTGGCGCTGTCCACCGGAAAGCTGGTCAGGATAGCGTTCGGCAAACTGATCGTAGGGCAGCCCGACCAGTTGCAAGACCTCGCGCACGCGCGCGGCGATCCGCCCGGCATCCCATCGTTCCAGCCTGGGCACAAGCGCCACGTTGTCCATGACCGTGTAGTGAGGAAAGAGTCCCGCTTCCTGGATGGCGTAACCGATGTGACGGCGGAGACGAATTACGTCCCACTCAACGGTGGAGCGGCCGTCGACCAGCACCTGGCCCTGGCTTTGGTCCAGAAGCCGGTTGATCAGCTTGAGCGTGGTGGTTTTGCCGGAGCCGCTGCGTCCCAGCAGCATCAGCGTTTCACCACGGCGGACAACCAGATTGAGACCAGAGATGAGGGAGCGATTACCGTTGGTGCGGTAGGTAACATTGACGAATTCGATGGCTGTTCCGGCTGAATCGCTCATCGCGAATTTAGGGCGCAGTGCCAGTAACGATTTTAGCCGCAGATGTACGCAGATGAACGCGGATCTTAGAAATTTGGCCAATCGGGGTAATTTGCAAAAGTGAGCAAGTGAAAAGCGGAAAGAACCGCATCAGTTCCAAGCTGAAGACTGGAAGAGAGTGCGAGCGGCAGACCGTGATCAGCGTTGGCGGCTTGCTGACGCAGGGACACCGAAAGCTCAGGATTGCGAAAGCTTACAAGGGTAAAGATACCTTGAATGATTGAGATAGCTACTTTCTAAGAAATAGCATGATCCACGCTAAGTGATCTACGTCACACACTAGAGTGATCCAGCATACCCGAGGCAACTTTACATCCGTCCCAAGGTTCTCCTCCACGTGGGAGAGCATGCAATTTCGAAAGATCCAGGAGTTTGATATGAGCACGACCTTTCGTCCTATGGAACTTGCCGGCGCGATGACATTGTCGGGCCGGGAGCAGCTTCTCCAAATGCCATTCAAAGCGGGCGTGGCCCACGTGGACGGCAAGTATGGTTTCACACAGAGCAATTATCTGATCGAAGGCGCCAATCGGATCATGAATCCGGGGTCAGGCATGACTGGACCGGATGCCATCTTTATTTACCTGCATTGGAAGTTCGTTCAGCAATATCCGCAAAAAGCCAACGGCCCGTTCTGGCCTCCGGTGACTCCCGCATCGCTGACGGAGCTGGCGCAAACAGCGCCCTACCAGGCGCTGTTCAACATGCCGTTCAATCTGTTCGTGATGACGACGTTCGGCTTCAAGAACCAGGATAGAATCGACAGCTTCCGCACCGATCCTGACGCGGCAAGCAATGAGGAGCAGGAGTTCTACGATCTCACCCGCTATCTCTGCTCCACCTACGCGGGCACGGGCAAGACGTTCATCCTGAAGAACTGGGAAGGCGACTATCGCGCACTCCCGGACGGCATCCTGGACCAAGGCGATGCCGCCATTGCCGCCACGGACATTTCGCCGCAACGGCTGGACGCCATGATCCTCTGGATGGAGGCGCGGCAACGCGGCGTTTCTCGCGCGCGCAACGACTCAGGGAACCCCGCGGGCGTGGGAGTGTTTCATGCCGTGGAGATGTCGCGCGTGCTCGATTACACGCGTCTCGGCAGGTCACGTCTGGTAAACCTGGTCATACCCGTGGTGCAATCCGACATGGTCTCTTATTCGTCCTATGACTCTTCCAGCATCAAGAACGGGCCGGATGCGCCAACAACCCGGGCCGCAATGAATGAGGCGCTGAACGCCATCAAGAGCTTTGCACCCGATCCTCTGAACCTGGGCGACAAGCGCATTCTCATTTCCGAGTATGGCCTCTTCGAAAATCTGCGCACTCCCACGGACGTGCAATGGCGGACCCAGACAATCCTGGAAACCTCGCAAGCCGCGTCAATCCTTGGCGCATTCATGTGGCAGGTATTCGATAACGAGTGCTACAAGGACTACCCAACGAACAAGCAGCCCTTTCCCGTGGACTGCAGCCCCGGCGATCCTGAGCGTCCTCTCAACACCCAGTGCAAAGGGTTATGGGTGGTAAAGCCGAACGAAGATCCCGGAGCTGCCTTGCCTCTGGTGGCGCCGTGGTTCAGGCCTTCCACCAGCGGCGTGACGCTCACGGGAAGAGTCACCAGCACATCAGGCGGCGGCGTGGCCAACGCGTTCATCGCTTTCTTCGGCGGCCAGGCAGCAGCGGACGCCAACGGCAACTACAGTCTTACCAATGTGCCCTCTGACCCAGAGGCCACAGTGCAGTTTACGGCCAGCGCACCCGGCTATCAGGGCTCCAGCCAGAGCATCGTGGTCAGCGCAACGCAAAATCCAACCATTAATTTCGCTTTGCGGCCCTCCACGGACGCCGGCAGCCTTAGCGGCAAGGTCACCAGCGCGATAGACGGTACAGCGCTTTCCGGCGTGAACGTCAGCTACGACGGACAATCGACGCTCAGCGACGCCTCCGGCAACTTCCATTTCGACACGGTCCCCGGCGGGACATACAACTTCTCCGCACAGCGCACCGGCTGGGTCACGGAGACGGTCGCGGTAAACATTGAGCCGGGCATCACTTCACTGCTCAACCTGCGGCTGGCCACCGGAGGCCAATTCAACGGGCAGGTCAATAACAACACCGGAGCAGGCTTGGCCGGGGCCAGTGTGAACGCGCACGGCGGGCTCGTGCCGACCAACGTCACGGTGGTGACAAACTCCAGCGGGGCCTTCAGCTTCGGATGGCTGCCGGTGGGCGACTATTACCTGGTGGTCACAGCCAACGGCTACGTACAGGATGATCCTCAAAATGCCACGGCGACCCTGACGGTGGGCGCCACCACCTCCAAGACCATCACCATGACACCGAAATCCGACTTCAGCCTCACGGTGACACCTTCCAGCAAAACCATCACCGGCGGGAATCCGGCCACTTTTACCGTCCAGCTGAATCCGCTCTCGGGATTCAACAGCCCGGTCACACTGAGCGTGACGGGCCTGCCGGCCAATGCAACCGCAAGCTTTAACCCGGCGACGATCTCGTCCGGCACATCGACACTTACGGTCACAACTGCTTTGACAACGCCTGCCGGCAACTACGCGCTCACGATTTCCGGCGCAGCCACGGGCCTGCAGCACTCCACGCAGGCCACGCTGACGGTCAACGCCGCTACAGGAACCGCCACCGGCAAAGTGACCAATGCCGCCAGCGGGACGCCCATCAGCGGAGCTACAGTCTCGATGAACGCCTCCCGCAGCACCACCACAGACGCAAACGGCAACTACACGTTGTCCAATCTTCCCGCCGGCAGCATGCAGCTCTCCGCCACGGCCAGCGGTTTCCTAACCACCATCCAGACAGTGAACATCACTCCGGGAGGCACTACCACCGCAAACTTTGTGCTGATCACGCAAACCGGCACGGTGAGCGGCCGCATTACCAATGCTTCCACCGGGGCAGGCTTGTCCGGAGTGAAGGTGAGCTATAGCGGCGGTTCGACGAACTCAAATGCCAACGGTGATTACACGCTCAACGCCGTGCCTCCGGGAAAATACACGGTAACGGCGACATTGACCGGCTGGGTCACGGAAAGCGCTTCCGTAGAGGTGTTTTCCGGCGCTACGGCCACGGCCAACATCAAGCTTGCCACCGGCGGAAAGGCCTCGGGCAAGGTCACAAACAAATCGGGAGCCGCCATCTCCGGCGCCACCGTGAAAGTGAACGGCGGGATTGTGCCCACCTCCGTCACCTTAACCACCGGCTCTTCCGGAACATACGATTCAGGATGGGTCCCCATCGGGAACTATTCGATCGAGGTAAGCAAGACAGGCTTCACCACCCAGACCAAGAACGCGACCGTCACCACAGGAGGCACGGTAACGGTGAACTTCACGTTGCAGTAGAGGGAGGCGATCAGGAAAAACTGGCCCGCCGGGGCTAAAGCGCCGGCGGGTTTAATTCAGTCCATGCCGGCCTCAATCCTTTCGGCGCCTGCGGCGCCTGGGTTGTAGGCGTGTTTGTCTTTGATTTTCCGTGCAGGGTGGGGCGGGGAAAAAAAGAGACGGTGGTGGGCCCGTCTCCCTAATCCTGGTCTTCTGTAAAACCATTCCTCAACTTAGAGCAATCCAAGGGACGCTGCACTATGGCCGATGCGGCTGTACGTCAAGGATTGCGCCGGTTTGACCCGCTATTTCCGTCCCTCCGTAGGGAGTGAAGTAGCACTGGAAGTGGTAAAACCCGCCTACCGTGAGAGTACGCGGCTCAGAATCCGCCACTTCGACCATACTGTCGCCGAAGGGCGAAACAAAGACTACGCGCACCTTGCCGCGTGCGCCGCGAAACCAGATGGTTTCACCTTTGTTGACCTGAGAAATATTCACCATCACTGCATATGTTTTTGGGTCGTAATCAAGGATGATCTCTTGATCTATATTAGCCAGGGACGTTTCCCTGCCATTCGCAACAGGCATTGTCAGTGCCATCGAACCCTCCTCCCTACTTTGGGGTTGCCCATCACTTGTCATAGCGTAAATCTTTGCGCAAACCCGCCAAGTCAGAATGATGTTCGATGGTAATTTTCATTGCAGCAGGTATCTGGCCAACCAACTTCAAGGCTTGCTCGCGATCTCCTAAAGCTTCATAGGTTAATATTGCACATAGTAATATTTGTTTATCCTTATCTGGGGACTGCATTGCTTGAGCTATTTCAAGCCGGGCATTGACCTTTTGGCCAAGCCTAGCTTGGGTATAGGCCATGTAGGCCCTAGCCTGATAGCTATTAGCGTTAACCTTAAGATGATTTGAAGTTACAGACAAACCTTTTCGATATGCCGTTTTTGACGCACCGCGGTTGCCGAGCCGCCTCTCAACATCGCCGATATTAATCTGATAGCGGTAGTTAGACACTTCCAGCGCCGCAGCTCGCTGAAAATACGGAAGAGCTTCGGCATCGCGCCCCATAAATGCCAACGTGGCCCCAAGATCGTTCAGATTGGCAGGGGTTGCCTTGATGCTCAACGCCTTTCTTAAGATCCCTGCGGCCTCGGTATACTTACCCTGCTCAGTTAAAACGCTTCCTAGATCGCTTAATCCATCCATGTCATTTAAGGCATACTCTACTTCTTTCCGGTATTGCGCCTCGGCTTCAGCAAACTGACTACGGATAAGATAATAGCCGCCAAGGAATTGATAGGGTCTGTAATAGGTGGGATCGAGCGCAATCGCCTTGTGGAAATATTCCAGCGCCTTGTTGTCGTTACCTTCAACATCGTAAAGATATCCACACAGCATCCAGGCCTGGGCATTTCCGGGGTCAAGCTCCAAAGCGCGCGAGCAATCTTCCCTGGCTTGTGCGTTCTTGTTCTGGAAGATGTTGAGCCATGCTGCCGCCAGCCGCACACTGGACGAGTCTGGGGCCAGTATTTCAGCCTTCTGCAGATGAACAGCGGCCTGCTCCAGAGCTTGACTGTCATTCTGCACGCGGTATTTGGACACATAGGCCTCCACTAGCCCCGCCTGAGGCAGCGGCGAGTGAGCATCCTGCTGGGCGGCTTTCTGAAACTGGGCAATGGCCTGGTCAAAGCTGTAACGGCCCTCACGCAGATAGTTACGGCCGGCGTTGTATGCCGCAGCGGCGTCCAGCGAGATAGATTCAGGAGCTGCCTTATGCTTCAAGTGGAGCGACGCGGTAATTGCACCTGTCAGGCCACCAGGCAAATCGCCCAGATCGGCTTCGGAGAAGGACCCTGAATAGTCGCGAACATGCGCCTGGGACTTCAGGTCAACCACGGCTGCTTCTACGGCAACTCTATTGCCATCGCGGTGCAATTCAAGTTGCAAAACATGCGTCGCATGCAGAAGACTTGCCGCCTGCTCCAGGCTATTCACGTTCTTGTTTTGAGCGGTTGCCAGTGGAATCAGCAGGAATTTCGGTTTACCTTTGGAGACGCGGGAAAGCCGCTCCGTCACACCATGCAAAACGCCCTCGCCGATGCCTTGCAGCTCTCCAGCGCCATGAACGGGAAGAATCGCCAGGCTGATGTCGGGAGGCCGGAGGTATTCATAGATTTGCGGCCCCGAAAGCGCGCCAGCGGCAAGGAACACGAGCGCGGCGGCGGCGACCCAGGGCCGGCGATACAGCGGCTTACGGTCAAGCAGGGCAAGGGTTTGTTCGGCAGAAGGTCTTCTTTCAGGGCGGGTCGCAAGGCAAGGAAGAATGGCGTCATTCCAGAATCGCGGCAGATGCTTCACCAGCTTACCGGGAGCGGCCGCCGGCGCATTGCCATTGTTTGCGGCAGCGTCCGGAAATGGCTTTTGCCCGGTCACCATCTCATAGAGAATTACGCCGAGGGCATAAACGTCAGACGCCGGGGAGGTCTGGCCATTTTGCTTTAGTTCGGGCGCCATGTAGCTGGGAGTGCCCCCGATCAGATCGGTGTTTCCCTCCTGATCAGCGGCCAGGCCAAAATCGGTGATGACCGCCCGGGACTCTTTAGCTTTTCCCGGAGTCAGAATCACATTGGCCGGCTTCAAATCTCGGTGCAGAACGCCGCTGCGGTGAGCCTCAGCCAGTCCAGCGCAGAGGTTACGGGCCAACCTCAGGGCCTCATGGAACTCCAGTTTACCGCGGGAAAGGCGGCTGAGCAGGGTTTCACCATCGAGAAACTCCATGGTGAGAAAGTCCAGCTCTCCAAGATCGGTGGATGCTGTGTGGATCTCATTCACGAGACAAATGTTTGGATGCCGTACCTTCAGGGCGCCACGCAGCTCCGGGGAGAGACGCTCATACCCTAACTTGGCACATTTGATAGCAATGCGCTGCTCCCGCTTGCGGTCATAAGCCTCATAAACCACGCCCATACCGCCATGGCCGACTTCGCGGAGAACCTCAAATCTCTCTGAGATGACCTGGCCCGGCTTGAAGGGACGGTCCAGAGCTTCCAGGTCGATGAGCCCAACCAAGGGATCGCGCATGAAACCGCCCATGCGCTCTTCCCACTCCACCATCTCGGTGACTTCCGAATATAAGTCCTGGTCTTGCAGGCACGCGGCCCGCAAAAATATTTCACGCTGCGCGGCGGGGATTTGGAGCGCTTCCGCCGCCAGGCGCATCAACCGTTCGTCACGGTCTTGCATTGTCCCTCGCTCAATTTCTGGTATAGCCACCGCCGCGCCCGGTGCCATTCATGTTCTACGCTGGCCTCGGTCAGGCCCAGAGTTTCTGCGGTCTCTTTTGTACTCAGTCCCAGATATGACCTGCACGTCACCACGCTGCACTTGGTTGGCGATTCTTTTTCCAACTCATCCAGCAGAGTGTCCACGGTCACCGCGATTTCCAGCCAGTTACGCCTGGCAAGAAGGCCTTCCGGCAAACCATCCAGAGGAAGTGGCTTTATCTTTTTCGCCCTGGCGTAATCAATCAGGAACCGGCGCATCTTTATAGTGACTATAGCGAAGAAATGACCACGATCCCGCCAATCAATATGCTTGGCGTTCAACAGCCTGAGAAAGCACTCATTGATCAGTTCGCTTCTTTGTACACTATGATTAGGATGCTCGCGCCGCAGGCAGCGAGCGGCGAGCTTGCGCAGGTCCGGCATCAGCAACTCAAAGAGCTGCTCTCCCGCATCGCGGTCCCCGGCCCCCCATTTATGCAGAAGCAGGGTGATGTCTCGAGGATCTTTCACAGGTACCCACTTTAAGTCGCTTTAGGTTGGGTCATTATAGGTCCAAGTTTTGCAAACGCAACGTTATACCGCGTGTAGTTTCGGAACTAGAAAATTTTCCCATATGGCGCCTGCGGCCGCGGAAAATGGTGGCCTCCGCCGAAGTCTAAATAATTTCTGAGAATTTTTAGTTCAAGTGGCGGAAGTTTCTCTTCCGCATCGCTAATGCAAATGAAACCGAGCTGCCATTTTTGAACAGCATCATGTGAGGTTCTGACCCACATGCGCCGCCCGCTGGCAAAAAAGCTCGGACCGCAAAAGCGAGGAACCATGGCCTCCCCAGAAATATCGCCGCAGTTTGAATTCAATACGATGTATGTTCGCTCCCTACGGCTGGGAGATCCCTCCATAGAAGAACATTTTGTTTCGCATTTCAACCCTATTCTGCTAAGGAAGCTGCGCGGGAAGCTGCGCTCCGCGGATCTGGCCCACGATTTGCGCCAGGAGACGTTTCTCCGCGTTCTGGATGTTCTCCGTTCGGACCAGGGCGTACGCCATCCCGAGCGTCTTGAAGTTTTTGTGCTGGGAGTGTGCAACAACGTGCTGCGCGAGACCTATCGCCAGCAGAAACCGCTGGTGCAATTGCAACCGGAGTTCGACCTAGCCAGCAACCAGCCCGGTCCATACGCGTGCGCTCTAGCCGCGGAGACCGGAAGCAATGTGCACAAGGTACTCTCCCGGTTGCCCCCCAATGCCCGCGCCATCCTGAACGCAGTGTTCCTGGAAGAGCAGGATAGAGACGAGATCTGCCGCCGGTTCGGCATCAATCGCACCTACCTGCGACTGCTGGTCTACCGCGCCAAGAAGGAGTTCAGCGCCCTCGCGCAAAAAGAAATGCAAGGCAAAACCGGGCTGCGCGCGCTTCGTTCAGGATGGTCGCGCCGCCGGAGGGCCAAGGAGCTTAAGCCGCGTCCGGTTTTGCCGCGCAACACAGCACTCAGTCCAGCGCCGATCTTTCAGCCGGCATGACATGCAACCGATGTACCGGCCAGCCAGTGCTGGCTGTAAGGGCCGAGGAAGAAAAGAAAGTATCAGTTCCACCAAGGAGCGCCGGGTCGAGGGCTTCCCCACAGCCGGAAACCCGATCGCTATAGCTGGAAAAAGGGCGCGTCGTTGCCTTACCCCAACGGCGCGCTTCTTTTAGATGCGTGCTCACCTATTCGCCGAGATTGCGCGTAAGGGTTTCTGCCCTTGGATATGCAAAAGAGACGCCTGCGGCTGCAGCACAAGCGCGCCGATAATGGATTCTCACGGCTTGCTTTCTCCGGCCGTGGGACCTGAGGGACTGCTGCTGCTCTCAGCGGGAATATTGAGGGTGGCGTTTGCCGTTCCGATCAACCCCGTCATGTTGTCCCGGACGCCCAATCTAAGAAGATAGTCTCCGGGTTGCAGGTTCAACTGGTCCCTGCAGGGGAAAAAGCCCTTCATCACTTTCGCATAAGCCTCAGCGTTCAAGGCCCCGCCCATTTTCTGAGCTTCAGCAGTGATCGGCTTATCGGGGTTGTTTTTGGCAAACACGCGGACCGCGCATTCCATGTCGACGCGCTGCAGGCCATCATTGCCGGTCTCAAAGCTTAAAGCGTGAGGATCGACGCCATAGCTCACTACCACCTTGTTTTGCGTCTTGGCGGATGGAGGCATCACCATGGCCTGGAAGGGCAGCGCCGTGGAGACAGGAATATTCAGGCTGAGCGCTTCGTCAAAATCCTCGTCCTGTTTTTTGGGATTGAGTTTCGCGAAAGCGGCGGTATCCACGGCAAAGTAACCGGTGCGGTAGCGAAGCTTGACTCCGCTGCGCTGCAACTTTATCTGGATCTTGCGGAAGGCGCTATTCCAGTCTTTGTTCTCGGGGTAGTAGCCAAGAGTGTAATAGGTGGAACCATCGTCAATGCTTTCACGGACCGCACTATCGAGATCGTTGCGGTTATAAAAGGCGCGCCCGCCGGTGCGCTCAGCCAGGTCCAGCATGGTGGTGCGCGCCGCCATCTGGTCATCCGCTTCACGGCCCACGGGCGCCACGCTGCTGCTCATCGAGCCAGCGTCGTTGGCGACATTGATGAGACCGATTCCGGCCAAACCCCGGGCATCCAGCGGATAGACAGCCACCTGAGAATCGCTGAGCAGGTTTCCCGTGCGGGCAACGTCGTGCGAATAGTTGCGGGCCGTTTGTGAGGTCACGGTGGACATCAAGACATCAAAGGGAAATGTCTCCGAAATCCAGATCAGGTTTTTCCGTCCGGGATAGCCGGACAATGTCCTGGCCAGCGAATTCAGCGCTGAAAGCGTCACGTTCACCCGCTGGTCGACCAAGTTGAGGGCCTGCGACTGCTCAAATTCCCTGATCTGCGCCGCCATCTGTGCGGGAAGAGACTGGGAAATGCCGGGCAAAATCGGGGTGACAGGAGAGCCGTTGGCGGAAACATTCAAAAGCGGCGAGCTCTTCCCTTTGAAGCTGCGGACCACTTCTCGCAATGCGGAAGGGTCCGTGGTAAAGTCCTGCAACAGCCGGATTCTGTTGTCCAAAAGGTAGACAGCAACCGGTTCGTTCTCCGGCAGGTTTTCCAGAAACTTGATCATCGCCTGGCGCGCCATCATCTGGTTGAGACGAGTCGTATTGAGCGAGTCCAGCAGGATGACGTTCAAGGCCCGTCCGGGCTTAAAGTGCGGGAAGTTGTCGACAATATTTGCCGCAATGGCGGGCAACTGCGCCGGCGCAGCCTGGGAAGCGTCCGGACGCTGAAAGTTGAAGATGCGGACCTTCTGCGCCTTGCCATCCTCGATGATGGTAAAGTCATCTTGTTTCAGGTCAGTGACGGGAGCGCCTTTCGAATCGCGCGCCACCACGTCCACCACCACCAGGCGGGTCTTTACCTTCAAGACCGCAGAAGTTTCATAAGCGGGCTGCTGGGCGGGACCAGCCTTGGCCTGCGCATCTTGTGACCCAGCCGCCGGCGCGGCGGTGTTCTGCAGGGCAAGACAAGATGCGGTAAATACCATTGTTAGCATGAAAGTTAACATCACTACTGTCTTCGACATGGCGGATACTCCCAGGCCCGGCTAGCGATGATATGCGGGACCCATTTCAGATTTTCAGGGGGTGGTGATGAGGCAGATGATAGCAACTTTATAGTTAGTTGCGTAGTTAATTCTATCGTTATTTTTGTAATGAACTATTACGGGATAGTAATAAAGGACCGCGCCCAGTTTCAATTTTGCAGTTACCCGATCTCAGCGACCCTGGCATCTCCCTCGTTGCACGACACCTTACGGCACTCTTACCTTCGCTCGCACCGCATAAAAGCGTGGGCTGGCCCAGTGCAAGACCAATCTGTCACACACCAAGATGATGGAGATCACAGAGGGCCCAAATCGGGACAGGTAAATTAGCGGACGCCATGCCATTCAACCCAAGGCGCGACCGGGGAGTTTCAATCATGGAGTGATTTCTATTTGCGATAGCCGCCATCCATGCGCCCGGGAACAGCTCGGGGTTTTTTATTGCGCTGGCCAGACTGAGACCAAATACAGGAGGAACAGACGATGAAAACCGCGATGAGAACCCTGCTCACAATCGCTGTTGCATTCGCCCTTTCGGTAACGTCGATGCAGCAGGCATTTGCAAGCATAACGCTGAATGGCACGATCCCTGCCGGCACAACACCGGTTGTGATCATTCAGGCCAACCCCCAAAGTGGAGCGACAGGCGTGCTGAAGTTCAAGTTCTCCGCTCCCACCGCGGGAGCGTATAAACTCAGCTTCTGTATCGGTCCGGCGGCAAATCCCTGTGGATTGGCTACTTCTTATGTCGTCACTGTGCCAGGCGGCCAGGAACGGCTTGCCGTAGTCGATGCGAGCGTGTTCAAGGACAACGTTCTGGTTGTGGGCCAGGGCACAACGCAGCCGCTCCCATTTGCCGTCACGATCGAATAAATTCACGTTGTAAGAACAACTTGAGAGCAGGATTCCTTCCGCATTTGCCGGTAGTACCGGTATTGCCACTATTATTTCAATGCCTTCAAATCTTGCTTCGCGCCCTCGAGGTTTGCTTCCATTCGCAGGGCGGCCTCAATCTCAGAGATGGCCTCCTTCTTGCGTCCTTGTTTTTCGAGCGCCTGTCCCAATCTCCAGTGTGCCTGGGAAAGATGTGGGGCGCCGGCTTCCGGCTCCTGGGTCAAGTATTTGCGTAGATATTGCTCGGCCCGTGCCGGATCTTTGCCGGCAAGTAACGTTTGCAGTCCTGCCTCAAAATGTGCGCTCAAATCGTCCGGAACCTTCGCGGCCGCCTGCGCCAGGAGCAGGTCCAATTCTTGCCAATGCTCTTGCCGCACCCGAACAACGGCCATGACTTTGTAAGCTCCAATTCTTTCCGGATCAAGAGAGAGAGCCTGTTGCGCATGCTTGTCAGACAAGTCATATTTCTTTTGCTTGTCTGACAAATAGAACCGCGCCAGTCTCATTTGAACTTGATAGCTCTTAGAGTCAGCCTGAGCGGCTTTGTGATAGTAATCTTCGATATCCGCTTCCTGACCCGGAGCCGACAACTCAGCCAGAGCCAGGTACCCTATGGCTGCATCGAGACGCATGATATCTCCAGCGAGGGAGCGGGCTTTGTGTTGATCGCCGCCCGCGATGCCTGGGGCATGCCAATAGAACTCCATCAACTCCCAAAGCGCATCCACATTTTTCGCATCCAGCTCGGCTGCTTTCTGGACTTCAGCTTTGTACTGGCTTCCCAGACTCATCTTCTTGAGGAACGAGGCCCTGTTTGCCTTGCGCCCGTACACCACAGCCAGTTGCTGGTGATATTTGGAATTACCCGGTTCAAGAGACACGGCTCTTTGGGCCAGTTCCAGGGCACTATCCAGATCCCCAAAGGCCATCTTTGCGCACGAAAGAAAGTAGGCTGCTCGCGAATTTTGTTTGTCGGCCGCCTGCGGTTCAGCCATTCGCTGCAGGCGTTTCCAGTGACCTGCTTCCAGCAGCGCGTCGAGGGAAACATCGGAGGCCATGGCAGGAGCGACAATTTGCACAATTGCGATGGTTGCAGCCAGGAGCTTTCGCGGCATATCTGTCTCCTTCCTCTCAGGGCTATTCATGGCGGAGCGTGATCACAGGATCCACGCTGGCAGCCCTCTGAGCCGGGAAATAGCCGGCCAGGAGCGCTACTCCAGCCAAAAGCGCGGTGAAGACCACAAAGGTTGTAAAATCCAGCGAGATCATCCCAAACATGGCTTTCACCATCGCGCGGCTCATGAAAAAGGAGCCGAGCAAGCCGATGCCAAGGCCAATCACCGTTAGCCTGACTGTTTTCCCAAGGACCATGACCAGGACGTCACGCGCCCTGGCTCCCACCGCCATGCGTATACCGATCTCATGCGTGCGTTGCTCGACGGAGAAAGCCACCACTCCATAGACTCCAATCGCCGAAAGCAGCAGGGCCAGCAGGCCCAGAAAAAACATGGATACCGCTCCCACACGCACACCGGAAACCTGTTCGGTAATGATTTCCTCAATGCTCTTTACATCAAATACCGGTTGCTCTTTGTCGACGGACTGCAGTTGCGCCCGGACCTGGGAAGCAAGCTCCCTGGATCCCCCGGATATGCGCATCACCAGCCCCATGGAGAGTGCGGGATACTGAGAATGCGGCACGTAAATGGTCGGCCGCTGGTCGCGATCGAACATGAACCGCTTGACATCACCCACCACGCCGACGACCAATGCGGGCGCGGCCGGCGGCGAGCCCAACCTGATGTGCTGGCCCAGGGGGTCGGCGCCAGGAAAGTATCGGCGGGCAAATTCTGCGCTGATCAGCGCAACCCTGGGCGATTCCGCGAGGTCCCGGTCAGAGAAGTCACGCCCGCTCATGACCGGAATGCGCATCGTGTGAAAATAATTCGGGGCCACGATCTGGAAATTAGCGGCCCTCGATTCTCCGGGAGCAGGGCCCGGACGCCCCTCAATCAGGAATTTTTCGGTGGACCAGCCGCCGGTTGCAGGAATGTGGTGAACGGCAGAGACCGAAATCACTTCCGGAAGCGTTCCTATCCGCTCCAAGGCTTGTTGATAGAAAGCAACGATACGGTAGTCCTGGCGGTAGCGCGTCTGATTGAGAGAGACGCTCAGGGACAGCACGTTGTCAGCGATGTATCCCTGTTTCTGGGTTTCCACCAAATGCCTGAAACCCTGGACCATCAAGCCAGCCCCAACCAGTAACACCAGCGCGAGGGCAACTTCAAAAACTACGAGCACACTATGCAGCCGTTGGCGTGAACCCAGAAGGAAACTCTTTCCTGCTTCCTTTAAACCATCCGTCAGATCCGGGCGGGACGCACCGAGCGCAGGCGCCAATCCAAAAATGATGCCGGTCGCGAGCGCAATCACAAACGTAAAGCCAAGCGCGCGCACATTAATGCCCATAGTCTGCCAGCCGGGGATGAGCCGCGTGATCTCAGAAGGCATGCTGGTCTTGAAAAGATGAAGGAGCAATTTCGCTACGGCAATCCCGACGGTTGCTCCCAGCAAAGCCAGCACCAGACTTTCCGTCAGGAGCTGCCGGACCATCCTCTTGCGGGTGGCGCCCAGAGATGCTCGCACGGCCATCTCTTTATGGCGTCCAGCCGCCCGGGCGAGGTGCATATTTGCGACATTGACGCAGGCAATTAACAAAACGAACAGCACCGCACCCATAGATATCCAGAGAAAGATGGGAGTAAAGTCACCGGCCACCTGGTCGCGCAGCAGGACCACCGAGGCCCTGCGGCCAGTATTGGTTTGGGGATAGAGTTGTTCGAGCCGCGCGGCAATGGTATTCATTTCCGCCTGCGCCTGAGCCGGACCGATGCCTGGCTTGAGCCGGGCCAGAGCGAGGAGCGATTGCTTCTCACGCTCATTGATAAAGCTGCTGTAAAGCGGCAGAGGGGCCCACACCTGAGTGTCTCGAGGAAAGCTGAACCCCTGCGGCATGACTCCGACAACTCGATACAATGCGCCGTTGAGATTGATGGTCGCATCAAGCACTCGCGGATCGCCAGCAAAACGGTCCTGCCACAGTCCGTAGCTGATTACCGCCACTTGATCCCGTCCAGGCTGCTGCTCATCCGGCGCAAATGCTCTGCCCAGCGCCGTTCTTATGCCGACGATGGGGAAAAACCCTGCCGACACCTGCGCGCCCGCGACGTGCACAGGCTCTCCCCCGCCGGTGAGATCGCATCCCCATGACTGATAGGCGGCCATGCCGTCAAAGACCGCAGCTTGCTTCGTCCAATCCAGGTAATCGGCCGGCGCGACCGTCTCTGTTCCGGACACACTGTGGGGCAGCGTCTCCGACACCGCGACTAACCGGTCGAGGTCCGGGAAATTGAGCGGATGCAGCAGCATTGCGTCCATGGTGCTGAACATAGTGGTGTTCGCGCCCATGCCCAGCGCCAGAGTAAGTCCAGCGACCAGGGTGAAGCCGGGACTCTTGCGCAGCATCCGCAAGCCATAACGGACATCTTGCAGAAGGGTCTCGACGATATGCACGCGGCGCGACTCCCGGCATTCTTCCTTCAAACCCTCCATCCCGCCGAATTCAATTTGTGCCCGGCGCCGGGCCTGGCCGGGATCCATGCCGGCCTCGACATATTCCGCGGCCTGCTGTTCAAGGTGAAAGCGCAATTCGGAGTCAAGTTGCTTCTCGGTTGCTTCTTTGTGAAACAGGCGGCGGAGCCAGTACATGGGTATCCCCCTACTCTACGGTGCCAAGGATGAGAGCCACCGCGTTAGAAATCTGTTCCCAGTTACGAACCTCGGCTTCTAATTGTTTCCGGCCTTTTCGAGATAAGGTGTAGAACTTTGCGTCGCGACCGGTCCCGGTTTGCCGCCACTCTGCTTGCAGCCAGCCGCGGTCTTCCAGCCGGTGCAGTGCGGGATAGAGCGACCCTTGCTGGACCTGGAAGCAGTCTTTTGAGATCTGCTGGATTCGTTGCGAGATCGCGTATCCGTGGATTGGCCCGAGGGCCACCACTTTTAGAATCAACATATCCAGCGTGCCCTTCAGGAACTCGGTTTTGGGATCATTTTTATCCATAGGTAGAAGATCTGCATATTACGCCTAGATGTTCGACATATGCAAGAACTATTTGAAGTGAAAAGGCACCAATTGCCTGCTCCACCCCGTGAGGGAGGGAACAACTGGAGAGCCGTAGCCCGGTTCCGGCGCTGGTCTTTCTTCTCCTTTTTTTCTTGACTTGTTCGCCCTATTTCCACTAATATAAGTTTGGATTTTCCGCCGGGAGCGGCGCCGGCGAAGGTCGCCAACAGCAGCCAAATAAAGCCTGTGGCGAAGCGGGGAAACCCAAAAAGGCCAGCACCCTGTTACACCTGCGCGCTATACGTGTGCCTAGGTCCTGCACACAATCAGGGGAGCAGTGTGTGCGGAAGGGGTACCTGGTAGTTAGTACTTAGCAAAATCGCTGATCGCAAAAAACCCATTTGCAATTGAGCCACCCGGCCGGGTGGCTTTTGTTTTTCAAAAGCCTTCTGCTCTGAACCAAAGTCAACTGCTGTCTTTGAAATCGACCGTCATTTATTACCGAAATCAAATCCATCTTTTTTCTTAAAACCAAATTGCGAGAACAAACATGAAAACCAAACAGGAGATCCTGAAGGCAATCGGTGTGTGCGCGAAGAAGCTGGGACGCAGTCCGAGCCTGCGCGATCTGAGGCGGATGGGAGGAATCACGGAGGCGGCGATCGCCAAGGGGTTTGGGCGGCTGAGCAAGGCGCTGGAAGAGGCCGGGCTGGAGGCGGTCGGGGCGGGATTTGAGGTGGCGACATCTTCGCTGCTCAAGGACTGGGCGGCGGTCGCGCGCAAGCTGGGCAAAATTCCGACGGCGCACGAGTACACGGAGACAGGCAAATACAGCCATCAGCCGTTCCGGTCGCGGTACGGAAGCTGGCCGAGGGTGCGGGAGGCGTTCCGGAAATTTGCCCGGGAGGAGAAGATCGAGACGGAGTGGGCGGATGTGTTGAAGCTGATTGCGCGGCGGGAGGAAGAGCTGAAGAAGAACCGGGAGCGGGGAGGCAGGCGGCTGAGCCCGCTCAAGAAGGACCGTCCGGTGTACGGCGAGCCGATGCTGCTGCCGGGGATGGCGCATGCTCCGGTGAACGAGGCCGGAGTGATGTTTGCCTTTGGCGTGCTGGCGCGGCGGCTGGGCTTTGTGGTGAAGCGGTGGCAGACGGGGTATCCGGATTGCCAGGCGGTGCGCGAGATGGCCAAAGGCCAGTGGCAGGACGTGAATGTGGAGGTGGAGATGTACAGCCGGAATTTTGTCGCACACGGACACGACCCGAAGAAGTGCGACGTGATTGTGTGCTGGGAACACAACTGGCCGGAGTGTCCGAAGGAGATTGAGGTGGTGGAGCTGAGGAGGGTGTGTGGGGGCATGGGGTGATCGGGAGATCGGATGATCGGATGATCGGAAGCTCACCGCGGAGGGATGAGGGCCAAGTTCGAGGAGCGCGAAAGATTATCGGTATTGCTCGGCGTATTTGCGGAAGAAGAAAAGTCAGCGGCTAAAGCCGGGATTTTTATAGCAACTTTAACGGCACGGCTAAAGCGCGTGCCCTGATGCGAAGCTATGCTTTAGCACGTATCTCGGCGATTGCTCGGCACAGATCTTTTCTTAGCTTCTCACATCCGCGAGGGGTATGATCATACCGATAATATCTCATGTGCTTGAAATCGAACGGGATGTCCTCCGAATCTTGACATATCAGGATTACTTCCTTCCCTAGAGTATGTGCGATTCCAAGCTCATACATTACGTTTGGATTTCGACCCGTAAGTTCCGCAATTACGAAGAGACAGTTGTTGAGCGCGTTCCAGATATCAGTCATAACCACATTCGTCGTATAAAAATCATCCGCTCGAAAACACTTTAGGTCAGACTCTTCAACCGCTGGCCTTATGAAGTCCTCATAAATCTCGTTGAATGGGCTCCGAAAGGGCATTAGCACGAAGCACCTCCTGCGTGCACCAGGTTTTAACCCAGGCGCTCCCCAGATTGGCTTAACTTCGATCTCATGGCTCATTGCTGTTACCTCTCGTCGAAATTCAGTCGGGAATGAGTTAAAAGCTGCAAGCCGCGTAGCGTTGTGTTTCGTCCAGTCAGTGGTTTCTCCGTGCGCATGAAGAAAGGTTAGAAAATGAGAAGTCATGTAGTGTTTGAACACATGATTGCGCCACATGTAAGCATAGAAGCCAATTGTCTTTTCAAACTCAATAGCCTTAGGCTTCGCTGGGACTGAAAACAGCTCCCTTAGGATTTGAGGCCAGGAGTCAGGACTCCAAGATCGATCAAAGCTTGAAATGAAATAATCAAATAATCCATAACTTAGGATCTCATCCATTGATGGGTTGAACGAATCCTTGATGATTCCAGAAACAAGAACTATTTTCGGGTGATAGTCAGGATGCTGCGTTACGAAGAGAGCCAGTAGGAGAGCATATCTGCTCCAACTGACGACGATAAGTTCATAATCGCAGTAAATATGTATGCGCGACAGCGCGAAGTGCCGATCTGGGCAAAAGTGGACTGTGAGAGGCTGGGAAGCAGCACTCTGCAATTCCTCGCTGATAGTGCCAAAATTCTCGGCGAAACGGTCTCCTACGATCAACACGGCTATGGATGAGTCTTCGTCTTTCGCCCGCACTTATCAAGCCCCGCATCTATGATCTTTGAGGGATTAAATATCGTAACATAAGCCGCCGGCCCATCTTGCGGCTCCGCATTCGCCTTCAGGCAAGCCAGGCTATTCTCCTTTACCGTTTCCCTCCCAGTTTTTGCTTGACATTTTCTGATCTATTACAGACACTGTCTTTGAATGAGGGTTTTCTCCACTCGACAGGCAGCAAAGAAGCTAGGGCTTCATACTGCGACACTGGCGCATTACATTGCTGTAGGCAAGGTGCCATCGCCCAAGATTCTGGACGTCGGCACTTCAAAACTGCATGCATGGGCAGAAGACGAGATTGAGGCAGTCCGCAAGCTGCTGCCGAAGATCGCGAATGGCAGGAAGACGAGGTACAAAAAGAAGCAGGCAGCAAGAAAGAAAAACAAGTAATTAGTAATTGGTATTTAGCTAAACCCAAAACCAAACCCAACGGGCAGCGCCCGGTGTTAGAAGCACCGAACGCGCCCTAACCGCAGTTGACCTGCTAGGAGGCAGGCAAACCATGGCTGTTCATCAAGCTACACGCTCGAATCCACAGACGCAACCTCAGCCCCAGCACGCCAAAACCGGGCGCGCCGCCATCCCAGATGGCGCAAGAGCGGCACAATCCGGGGGCTCCGAACCGCAACCCACCGACCATCAACGCAAGGCCGAACTGTTCAAAACGCTCGAGCGCCTGAATCACGGATATGGGGTGGCACTGACGGCGCTGGACCGTCTCAGGAAGAAAGACCGGAAGAGGGTCTTCCCTGCCGCCTGCCTGAACGATTTTCGCAACCGGACGGAGTTGCTGCGGGCGCTGGCCAACCGCGATCTGCTGCGGCTGCTGGCCGGACATGAGGAGCAGGAAGCGGCGAGGCTGGGCGAATGGGGGAGCGTGAAGTGTCTCGAGAGAACTCCCTGATGCGGCATGGAAAACGGATGCGATCTCGGGGTCCTTCGACTCGTCCTCAGTCCCCGTTCACTTCGCTCAGGGTCCCTCGGCCTCGCTCAGGATGACAGACGTAAACAGAGCTCAGGACGACAGAGCTTAAATGTATCGCTGATAAGGCGTCCCGCCGGGACGCCTTTTTATCGCTAAAAGGCAGCTACAGCGCTCGGTCGCGATCTGCTGCGGCTACTCGCCGGACATGAAGAGCAGGAAGCGCCGAGGCTGGGCGAATCGGGAAGCGTGAAGTGTCTCGAGAGAACTCCTTGACGCGGCATGGAAAACGGACGCGAACTCGGGGTCCTTCGACTCCTCCTCGGGGCGCTACGCTTCCTCTGAGTCGCTCAGGATGACAACGTAGAGGATATGGCAGAAAAAGGGCGTCCCGCGTGGGACGCCTTTCTATCGCTAAAAGCCGGCTAACAGCGCTACGTCGCCAACAGCTACTGCGGCACGCCGGCGGCCGGCCTTTCAGCCGGAGTAGCGGGGGCGGCGGCGGTGGTGGCGCGTTGCGCGAAGAAGTTGTGGTCGTAAAGGGCGCGGTAGAACCGGCCGCTGATTTCGGCGGCCTTGGGGCCGTAGGTCGGACGGCCGCCCTGGAGGAAGACCACGGTGACGATGTGTCCGTACTGCGTGTCGGCGTAGGAGGCGAACCAGCCGAAGCGCGTGCCGTCCTTGGAGCAGGTGCCGGTCTTGCCCAGGATCTGCTCTTCGCTGAAGTTGAGGCGCAGGCTGCGGGCGGTGCCGTACTGGACGGCGCCGGTCATGCCCTCGGCGATTTCAGGAACGAGCGGGCCGATCTCAAGCTGGCGTTTGATCTTGGGCTGGAAGTTGATGACGCCATCGACCGAGACCGGGTGCTGGAGGTAATAGAGCGTGCCGCCGTTGGCCACGGCGGAGACCAGAGCGCCGAGTTGCAGCGGCGTCATGGAGATGCTTTCACCGAAGGAGCACATCTTCCCTACGCCGCCGAGCTTGGCGGAAAGCTCCTGCGCGGGAAAGACGCCGAGGTGCTCGCCTTCAATATTGTAACCGGCCAGCTCGCCCAGGCCGAACTGGTGAGCATACGCGCTGACGCGGGGGAAGCCGAGGCGGCGTCCGACGGCCTCAAAGTAGGCGTTGTTGGAGTGCGCGAGCGCTTCGGTAAGATTCATTTGCGAACGGCGGCCGAGACGGATTGCCTCTTCGCGGGTAATCACCTTCTCATTCAGCCCGGCCAGCGCGACCGCGACCTTGATGGTGGAGCAGGGCTGCGCGCCTTCGCTCAGCGCGAGCTTCTGGTTGACCATGGCCAGGATGCGTCCGCTGGTGGGATCGATGGCGACGACGGTGCCGTTCATGTTGCCCAAGGCATCGATCGCGGCCTGGCGCACGACGGGATCTTCACCCTCGACGATGTCGCCTTCGGTGATGTCGTCGGCGAAGGAGCTGGCGGTGAAGCGCTCAACATAATGATGGCGGAGACGGCGGCGGCTGGCCGTTTGTTTTGTGGCCCCGGCAACTTGCTTCGTGGTCGCGACATTGGCTGTGGCTTTTGCCGTGGAGGCCTTCGCGGCGACAATCTTCGCAGCAGCCTGGGAGCCGGCGGCTTTTGCCGCGGCGCGTTTTTTGGCTGCGCGCTGGTGGCGCAAGCGGGCCATGCGCTTCTGCGCACGCGCGCTTTCAGTTACGTGTCCGCCTGATTTGGACTTGGTGGTTGTATTGGACGTGCGCGCGAAGGTCGCACTGGAAAGAACGAGGGCGAGAACGAAGACGAAGAGGAGCCGGAGCCGAATTGTCATTGCGGTCACTACCACCTGGTACCCGGGAAATTGTTGCTGTCTGGATTTCCGGTCGGGCCAGAAAAACCGCCGGCCAGAAGAATCGAGGGTCAATCGATCAGGGCCGACGCGGAAATCGAAACCTATTGCGATGGTAAGGGAAACTTTCCGTCGCGTGTAACGCCAAATTGTCCTAGTACCGAAGTAAGCACCTTTCTACATCAAGTAATAATGATGCAGCCGCTCTGCCCCCCGTTGCGCGAAACCGCGCGCATCGGGGGGTTGGCTGCAGAGTTCCTTGTTTTACCGGCAGGGGAGCGCGGACCGGAGTCCCGCATGGTATTAACCCTAAATGCCTGCCATTTGTTTTGCCTTAAATTCAAATTAACATTCCTAATTTTCACGCCGCGAAAGCGCACAGTATTGCAAGGCACAAACGCCTGCTCCACCCCGTTACAGTTGTGGTTTTTCGCCGCGCACCGCTTTCTGCGCGCTAGTTGATCTCCCCCCGTTTGCGGATAAAGGCCGGGACATCAAGGTCGTCGTGCTCGACGGCGCTCTTGATGGACTCGGTCATGGTGGCCAGGTTGGGGCTTTCGCGCGCCGGAGCGACTACGCGCGTGGGCGCAACCGCGTGAGCGATGGAGCCTCCGTTGACGGCCCGCTGTACCGGGGGAGCCGCCTGCATCTGGTAGGCAGAGGCGGTCCGCGCGGTGGAAATGGCTGCCTGCGCGGCGTTGACGGTGTGTTCCTTGCGCTGTGGCTGGTCGTTCTTGAAACCGGTGGCAATGACCGTGATTTTGATATCGTCTTTCAGTTTCTCATCAAGCACTGCGCCAAAGATGATGTTGGCGTCCTCATGGGCGGCCGACTGGATGATGGTCGAGGCCTCATTGACCTCGGCAAGCTTGAGCGACGACGAGCCGGTGACGTTGATCAGGATGCCCCGCGCGCCGTCGATGGCCCCGGCTTCAAGCAGGGGAGAAGAGATGGCGGCCTGCGCAGCGTCGGTGGCGCGACGGTCGCCCTTGGCCACAGCCGTTCCCATCACGGCATAACCCATGCCGGCCATGATGGTTTTTACGTCGGCAAAATCGCGGTTGATGATGCCGGGAATCGTGATGATGTCGGAAATGCCCTGCACCGCCTGGCGAAGAATATCGTCGGCAATGCGGAAAGACTCGAAGAAGCCGGCGTTCTGGGCCACCGCGAGCAGCTTTTCATTGGGGATGACAATGGTGGTGTCAATGCTGTCAACCAGCTCCGCCAGCCCGCGCTCAGCCTGAGCCATGCGGCGACGGCCTTCAAACGCGAACGGCTTGGTCACCACCGCCACGGTCAGAGCGCCCATCTCACTGGCCAGTGAGGCGATGATCGGAGCGGCGCCGGTACCGGTTCCGCCACCGAGACCTGTCGTGACAAAAACCATGTCGGCCCCTTCCAGGGCTTCTATGATTTTGTCGGCGTCTTCCAGCGCCCCGCGACGTCCAATTTCCGGGTTAGCGCCCGCGCCCAGGCCGTTGGTGAGCTTGGTGCCAAGCTGTATCTTCACCGGCGCGCGCGACATCTGCAGCGCCTGCAGGTCAGTATTGGCCACCACAAACTCCACGCCTTCCACGCCAGCGCAGATCATCCGGTTGACCGCGTTCCCGCCCCCGCCGCCAACGCCGATCACCTTGATCTTCGCGTTGGTTCTGGGGTCTTCGTTAAATTGGATTCTCACTTCCGCATCCGCTTTTCTTTGCTCGTCACTCATACTTCACACTCCTGATCCGGTTAGTCCGCCGACCTCTTCAACTGTTTGCGTCTCACGTCGTACCTGAAACGCCTTATTCCCCCGTCCAACCCAAGCTCTTGTGCCGCGACCATCGTTCGCAATCTCAACTACGCTCCCAGCCGCGCGATCAGCGCGCGCAGCTTCTGGCCAAATCCCTGTTCCGGATTCATCTTCGCCATGGTTGTGCGATGTGCATACATCGCCAGCCCGACTGCGGTCGCAAACTCCGGCTCCGCCAATTGTTCCGGCATGTCCGCAATCGGCTCCGGCGATGCCAGCCGGATCGGGCGGTCCAAAATCTGCTGGCACACCTCCGCCAGCCCCGTCATGCGCGACCCGCCGCCCGTGAGCACCACGCCTGCCGCGCACAAATCCAGCACGCCGGCCTGCTTCAGGTGGTCGCGCATTAGTTCGCAAAGCTCCGTCGCCCGCGGCTCCAGAATCTCCGCCAGGAAGCGTTGCGGCATGAGCCGTGACGGCCTGTCTCCCACCGCCGGCACTTCAATCTCATTTCCCTCGGCGACCTTTATGCTGATGGTGTGGCCAAACTGCTTCTTGATTTTCTCCGCGGCCACCAGCGGCGTCCGCAATCCCACCGCAACGTCGTTCGTGAAGTGGTCTCCGCCGACTGGAACCACGCCGGTATGCGCCACCATGCCGTCGGAATACACAATCATGTCGGTCGATCCCGCGCCGATATCGGCCAGGCATACGCCCAGCTCCTTCTCGTCGGCGCGCAGCGTGCTGTCCGCCGACATCAGCGCCTCATACACCACATTGTCCACGTGCAGGCCGGCACGGTTTGCCGCCGTTACCACGTTTTGCGTCGCGCTGGATGACGCCGTCACCATATGCAGGTTCACTTCCAGGCTTCGGCCCATCATGCCCGCCGGATCGCGCACGCCCGCCTGGTCGTCCAGGATGAATTCCTGCGGTAGCAGATGCAGCACTTCGCGATCTTCCGGCAAGGTCACGGAGCGCGCCTTCTCCACCGCCGTGCGAATGTCCTCGCGCGTTACGTCCCGCGGCCGCGATCCCAGCGTCACCCCGCCCCGGCTGGTCACTCCTTTAATATGCGAGCCCGCCACGGAGATCACGGCGTTTCCCACCTGTCGCCCGGCCAGCTTCTCCGCTTCTTCCACCGCTTTATGAATACTCTGCACCGCTTTATCCAGCTCAACGATAATGCCCTTGCGCGACCCCTTGCTCTCCGTCACGCCGTGCCCGCGATAGCGCAAGCCCGCGTCCGTGGCCTCACAGATCAGCGCAACCGTCTTCGCGCTGCCCGTGTCCAGCACCGTAATCGTGTTCGAAGGATGTTTGCCGTTACCGTTGCTGCCCATAATTGCTTCCTTATTAGTGCGCATCTGCTGCCGACTTCCGGTTCGCTACTCAACCGAGATCTTCACTTACCCAATTCGTTCCCTACTTCTGCTTTCTCCGCGACTCAGCGCCCGGGGCCCCCGGCGAGCCCGATTTTGGCTTGCTGGGGTGGTCGACTCCGCGGTGAATCGGCTTCTTCACCGCCACTTTATGGCTCACCGTCTTCACCACTGGCTTTGCCGCTGTCTTTTTCTGATCAGTGCTATCCGTGTTCATCCGTGGTGAAGTTTTCTCCGGTGATCTCTCCTTGTCCGGGTTTACAATCACCTGTCCTTCATACCTCAGGTCCACCGACTGCACGTTCTGGAACTGCTGCCGCCACTCGGCAATATGCGCGACGTAAAGCTTGTAGCGGGCCAGAAAGTCCTGCGCTCCCAGATGCACCACCATGGTCCCGCCCGGATCGTTGGCCACGGGGTCCCCAGCGCGCGCCGGGTTTGCGCGTGATGGGGTGACTGTGACTTTCACGTCTTCGGGATCGGAAAGATCGACCTCGCTCAACTGCCGGACGTAATTCGTACCCCCACTCGCGCTGCCCCCGGCCTGCGCGCCGTCCGGGCTGAGCTCGCTCACCAGGCGGTTGTAGATCTTCATGGCCGCCGCGCGCGACGAGAGCGCTTCGGTCTCCGTGATGCCGCGAATTACCGGGAAGGAATATCTGGTCTGGCGATTGGCGGGCATGCCCATCACCACGCCGTTGGCGTCGATCAGGCTGATGCGCGGGCCGATCTGGGCAAACGCCACTGGCGTCCGCTCCTGTATGGTGACGGCAATGCGGTTGGGCAGCAGCCGCATCACCGACGCGTGCTCCACCCACGGAATCTGTTCCAGTTGTTTTTGGCGCTCGTCCAGCGGAACAAAGAAAATATTGCGGGCAATGTCCTTGCCGGCCACGTCCATGACCTGCGCCCGCGAGGCATTCTTCACCCCGGTGATCTCCACCGCGTCGCTTGACTCAATGCGGAAGCGCCAGGAGTGTATGCCGTAGCTGTAGGCCCAAGCCGTCAGCCCCCCGCACACCACAATCGCGGCGGCGATCACGCCGGCAACTTTTAGCTGGCTGGCAGCTTTCTTGGGGATCGGGCTCCGCCGCACAGGCACGCGCCGCTCGGTGCGCAGGAACTGTGCTTCTTCGCTGTCCAGATCGTCCAGATCGAAATCTTCGCGGTTGATCAGGAGCTCCGAGTCGTCCTGGTCTGCCGTGGAAGCCCGCCTCTCAGAGGATGCGCGAGACTTTGTGGAATTGAGATTGTTGTCGGTGGAAGGTCGGGGCTTCGGCCCCGGGACAGAACGCCCCCGCGACGTAGAGACAACATCATCGTATTGTGTCAACTCGATAGAGTCGCGCGCCATTATGCCGCGGTCGACGGAGTTGTGCGCCAGCACGAACCAATATATCCGGTTTCTTTCCTTTTTGTTACCAGAATTTTAGGGTAACGCCGATTTTTTTTGGGTTTACGCCGGAGTGGCGAGTTTGCTTTAGACCTGTGACATAGATTTGCGCCGAACCAGCCTCTCACGACCTGGCTTTAGCCTCTACTAGTATCAGGGCATGGGTTTAGCGCCTGAGGCGTGCTTCGCGATACCATCATAAGTGCATGGTCCCCCAGCCGCTCCAGCACTCTTCCGCCCGCGTCCTGGAATTCGATCACTTTCGTGACGTTCTGGCCGCTTATGTCAGCTCGCCGCTGGGCAAGGCGCGCGTGGCGCAACTGGAGCCCTCGACCGACCGCGCCTGGATCGCCCGCCAGCAGCAGCTTGCCGACGAGTCTCGCCGCTTTTACTCCGCCGGCGGCCGTTTTGATTTCTCCGGCCTGTTCGATGCGCATACCCTGCTGGCCAAGGCCAGGATCCCCGGCGCGACGCTGGAAATCGACCAGATTCGCGACCTTGTCGTGCTCGTGGACAAAGCCGCCGAGTGGCGCGAGATGGCGCTGCATCCGCCGGAAGCCGTCAGGGAGCACTGGCGCGGCATGCTGGCCCTCACCGAGCAGATCGCCGACTTCACCCTGCTGCTGCGCTTCTTTCGCAACAAGATCCAGCCGGACGGCACGCTCGACGACCGCGCTTCCGCCGAGCTCACGCGCATCCGCCGCGACGTGGAGAAGCAGAAGCGGCTGATCCAGGAGTCGCTGCGCGGCTACCTGCGCCGGCTGGCCGAAGGCGGCGCGGTCCAGGACGAGCTCGTCACCATCCGCGGCGAGCGCTTTGTGATTCCGGTCAAGACCGAGCAGCGCAAGCGCGTGAACGGCGTGGTCCACGGCGCCAGCTCCAGCGGCCAGACCATGTTCATCGAGCCGCTGGAGACCATCGAACAGAACAACGACTTGGTGCGCCTGCTGGAAGAAGAACAGGCAGAGGTCCGGCGCATCCTTCAGGAGATGACCGAGCGCCTGGGCGAGCACAGTGACGCCATCGCCGTCGCCACCGACGTGATGGCGGAGGTTGAGCTGCAAATCGGCAAGGCGCGCTTCGCCGTCGACTATGAGTGCGTGCAGCCGGAGTTGACCGGCTCTGAACTGACCGACGCCTTTCTCGAGCTGCGTGCCGCGCGCCATCCGCTGCTGGAGCGCAATCTTAAAGCTAAGGGCGGCAAGGTGGTGCCGCTCACCCTGGAGATGGATTCGGGCCATCGCCAGCTCATCATCAGCGGGCCCAACACCGGTGGCAAAACCGTGGGCCTCAAGACCATGGGCCTGCTGGCGCTGATGGCGCAGGCAGGAATTCCCGTGCCGGCCGTCACGGCGCGGCTGCCGGTCTTTGATTCGGTGCTGGCCGATATCGGCGACTACCAGTCGATCGAACAGAATCTTTCCACTTTTTCCGCGCATGTGACCAATATCGATTTCATCTCCCGTACCGCCACGGCGCATTCGCTGGTCCTGCTGGATGAACTAGGCTCGGCCACCGATCCCGAAGAGGGCGCGGCGCTGGCCGTGGCCATTGCCGACCATTTCCGCCGCAGCGGCGCGCTCAGCGTGGTCTCCACCCATCACACCTCGCTCAAGGTCTATGCCGCGAATACCCCGGGCGTGCTCAACGCCGCCGTGGGCTTTGACGAAAACACGCTGCAACCGACCTATGAGCTGCGCGTGGGCGTGCCCGGCGCATCGGCGGGAATCAACATTGCCCGGCGCCTGGGTCTGAACCAGCAGATCATTGACTCCGCCCGTGAGCGCCTGACCACGCAGACGCAGGACGTGAGCAAGTTTCTCGACCGCCTGCACTCCGAGCTGCGCGATCTGGAGCGCGAACGCCAGGTCACACAAGCCCGCGAGCAAGACCTGAACCGCGAGTTGAAGCGTCTGGAAGCCGAAGGCCAGCAGGAGCAACGCAACAAGACGCGCGAATTCGAGCGCAAGATGGAGTCGCTGATCCGCGACTTTGAGTACCAGGTGCGCGAGGCCGTCAGCGCCGTGCAGGACCGCGCCGCGGCGCAGAAGCTCTCCAAGCAGGCGGAGCAGCGCATCGCCAAGCTGCGCCGTGAATTCAAAGAGCAGTTTGACGCTTCCGTGGTGGCGCACAAAACCGGCGCGGACCGCGGCGATCCCAACGCGCGCCCGCATGAGGTCAAGCACATCTCCGAAGGCGATACGGTGAAGCTCAAGTCGCTCGGCCGGACGGCCGTCATCAAGCGCAAGGTGGATGAGAACACCTTTGAGGTGGAAATCGGCAACATGAAGATGAAGATCGCGCGCGATGACGTGGCGGAAGTATTCTCTTCGGGCGGGTCGGGCCCCCGTGCTGCTGTAAATCCGGTGGCGGCGGCGCGGGCGCGCGGGATATCCGTCTCGCTCAAGGAAGATTCCAGCGCCCCGACAGAGCTCAACGTAATCGGCCGCAATGTGGACGAGGCCACCAGCGCGGTGGAAAAGTTTATCGACCGGGCATTTTTGGCTGGCCTGACGCGGGTGCGCATCGTCCACGGCAGCGGCATGGGCATCCTGCGGAAAGCCTTGCGCCAGTATCTGCAAAAGCACCCGCACGTCGCCACCGTGGCCGAACCGCAACAGAACGAGGGCGGCGCCGGTGCGACGGTAGTGGAGTTGCGGGAGTAGACAACGCCGCGCGGCGCAAATTCGCCGCGCCTCAACTTGTCATCGTGAGCGAGCGGCGCAGCCGGGAGCCGAACGATCTAGATCGGCGAAGCCTTCCCTTCTTGAAAATCCTGAGCCTAGCGAAGGATCTCTTGCCGAAGGGGAGGGAGCCCCTATTGTCTTGAATACAAAGACAACCACTCTTACCTGATGACGCTGGACGCAATGAAATCGTGCTGCCAGTCCTGCTTGTAGCCCTTCTGGCGGAGGTGGGTTGAGAGCTGTGCCCAGTGCCGGACGCTGTGCAGCAGAGCATGAATAAAGATCTTTCTGTGGCTGGCCGTGAGCTGACCGGCCGTGCGCGTGGGAAACGTGAGCACTTCGTCCCAGTCGGAATCGTTGGCGGCGATGGCGAAGCTGCGCAGGTCTTCCAGGCTTTTGCGGGAAAGCGCGAACAGCTCTTCGCCGCTCTTGGCGGCGAGCGCGTCATACTCGGTGATCGGCTGTTTTAGAAGACGTTCAGCGTACCGCATTTGCACCGCAACAATGTGCAGCACCACTTCGCGCACGGTCTTGGTCCCGGCGATGTCGGCAGGTAAATCCAGGGCGTCCGGGTGTTTTTTGAAGAAGTCGCGCCAGTGATTGTTTTCTTCCGCACAGTAATCCAGCAGCTCTCCGAAGCTAAGCCCTCGCATGCGAGCACCTCAGAAAAAATATATCACTGAGCCTCGTAACGATAGGGCTCACTCACCCGCTCCGCGGGATCGGGATTTAAGAAAAGCCCCTACTTCAACTGCGGGATCGCCCCCAGCCCCTGCTCATCAATCTTCTTCAGTCCCAGATGTTTTTGCAGCCAGCGGTCGCGGTCGAGGCGGGCGGCCGAGTTCAGAGCGTGGCCGGCCTCGTAGAACTCCATCCGTTTATCTTTGGCGCTGAAGAGGTCGAGATAGTGCTGGCCCAGAGCTTTGACGGTGGAATCCCGCGAGGCAAATTGCAGGAAGATGCTTTCATTATTGGTGTGGTCGAGAAAGTAAACGGGGTCGTCCCAGGCATACTCGTGGAAGTATTCGCGCAGCGTGTCGTCGCCGAGCTGCTGGCGGTAGCGCAGGATTTCCGGGTCTTTGCTGGCGAAGAGCTCTTCCTCGTCGGAGTAGCCGCTGGCCATGAGCACGTAACAGCAGATGCGGTCCTCCACGCCGGCCAGGATCGCGCCCACGTGGGCGTTCCAGCTATGGCCGACGTAGGCGATGCGTTTGCGGTCGACGTCGCGGCGCAGCAGCAGCAGATCGACGGCGCGGCGCAGGTCGATCACCTGGTGCGACCCGGCTTCGCTCTGCTGCTTCACCGATTCCATCAGGTCCTTCTCTTCCACAAAATCATGCCGGACCTGCGGCGCGTCGATCAGCACGGAAACTACGCCGGAGTGTTCAGCCAGGATCAGAGCCTCCTCAAGGAACTCATCTTTATTGGCGAGCGGCGAGCCTTTCATGAGCCAGTGGCCCCAGATGATCGCGGGAAACGGGCCATTGCCCGGAGGAATGAGCAGATAGGCGGGGACGCGGTCGCCGCTGTCTCCGGCATAGTTGAGTTCGATCAGCCGGACGCTGCCGCGTTTTTCCACGTTGGTTTCACGCAGTTCGAGCCCGCTACGGCTGTCATAGCTGAAGCGCGGCAGCAGGTCCCCATAGTTAGGCTTGCGATACTGGACCGGCGCGCCCGGTTGTCCTGGTTCTGCGGCAGTCGATCCGGCGGGAGCAGGTTGCGACGGAGCGGGTGAAGCGGAAGGCAATGGCGTAGGACTTGGCGCGGTGCTGGGCGCAGCGTTGGGCGACGATGGCCGATTGAGTGTTGGCCGCTGCGATGGCTCAGGCGTGGCAGGCGACTGCGCCGCCGAGCCGGCACCAAGAAATGCCAGAATCACAAAGAACCCTGGGGTTCGTAGAAAAAGAGTTCGTAGGAAAAGAATCCGCATGTAAAGAGTTCGCATGTTGGTTCCGCAGGGTGACACGAAGAGCCCCCATCAATGTAACAAAGCAGCACACCGGAAGTCGCGCTGCGCGGCCATGGCAGAGAAGGCAGCGGCGCTTCCGCGCCGGCGGTCGGGCAGCTTGCCCGGCCTCCGGCCTGGTGCTAATCTCAAGCCCTTATGAGCTCAGGCGTAGCGCGGAACTTCAGCCCACTCAATCCGGAAACATTTTTCAGGGCGCAGAAGCGCAACCGGCGCGCCACGTGGCGCATGTCTGCGTTGTGCGCCTTTGCCGCATTCGTCATGGGGATACCGCTCACTCTGGTGCTCACGCCGCTGCTCTACGCGGGCACGCTGATCGTGGCGGAGATCATCAATTATTTCTCGCCGCTGCCGCAGGAGTTCTGGCAAAACGCCAATCAACTGGCCCAGCTAGGGCTGCGCGTGGCTGACTACGTAATCAATCAGAAAGGCACGCTCGATCCGCAGGAACTGGCTGCCGGCCTGGCATTCGTTCTTCTCCCGGGCATGCTGGTGGCCTTTGGACTCTGGTTCGGCATGCTGTTTCTATTTCGTCGCGGCGGAGTGGGCGGCGCGCTGGCCAGCCTGAATGCCCGTGACCCCAACCAATCGGACCTGAAAGAGCTGCAACTGGCTGACGTGGTGCAGGAGATGGCCATTGCCTCAGGACTGCCCGCGCCGCGGGTCATGCTGGTGGATTCGCCCGGAGCCAACGCAGCGGCGATCGGCACTTCTCCGGCGGACGCGCGCATTGTGGTCTCGCGCCGCCTGCTCGACGATCTGGACCGCGATCAGCTGCAAGCTCTGCTGGCGCATCTGGTCGGTTCCGTTGGCAATGGCGACCTCGGCATCGCCTTCACCGTAACCAGCGTTTTTGAAACTTGCGGCCTGCTGGTGAACCTGATCAACGCGCCGTTTGGCCGCGAGTCGCGAAGCCGCATCTGGCGCGTGGTGCGTTACATCTTCGGCGGCGGGACGCCGGAGCAGAAAGCCATTGAGGCCGCCGCCATCGCTGAGTCGCTGGCCACCTCACTCGACGCGAACAACACCGACATTGACCGTTATTTCAACAAGAACAATCCCGGGCTCATCCGCAAGTTTTTCCGACTGGTCTTTTTTCCCTTGATGTTTACCAACATGGCCGTGGAGATAACCCTGTGGTTTTTCTTGAACGTGCTTCTCGGGCCCTGCATGGCCATGCTTTGGCGGACGCGCCGCTACCTGGCCGACGCCAGTTCAGTGGAACTTACCCGCAACCCCGATGCCCTGGCCCGCGCTCTGCAACGGCTGAGCGAAGACACAACGGCGCTTGAGGGCGGCGAATGGGCCACGCACCTGTTTGTGGTGAACCCCACGGGAGACAGCAGCCTGCGCGGGCTGCAACCGAGCCAGGAGCAAATGAGCAAAGCCATCGCAGCGTGGGCCTCCACAGCGCATATAGCCACCGCGCCCGGAGCGGTGAATCCAGCCGGTGCGCCCGCGGCGGCGAATGATTGGGCGAGCGTGCGCCAGCAGATGATGTCCACGGCCAAAGCGGCGGCCATGGGCGACGCGCATGCGGTGGCTCGCATGCAGGCAATCGCGGAAATCATGGGCGGAAGCGCGGCGGTCGGGATTGGCGCCATGCCGAATTTCGCGGACATTCTTGCGGCGCAAAAAGGCGACCGCGCCGCGTTGGCGCGAATCCAGGCGTTGCGGCAGTCGCGGCAGCAGGCAGGCCGTCCGCAACACGGGCAGACCGGACTGCAGATACAGAGCTTCGTTTCGTTTCATCCTCCGCTCAAGAAGCGGGCCAAGCGGCTGCAACGCATGGGCTCACACCTGATCGCGCCGGTCATGGCCGGCGGCGTGTGGCTCAAGGTTTTTATGACCGTGCTTTACCTGATCGTGGTGCCGTTGCTGACGGTTGCAGGCGGATTGATGCTGATCGTCATCGGCATGATGATTGGGCTGAACCTCATGCTGCTGGGTGTGTGGCTCACGGTGATTCACTGGATATTTGTCTGGCTGAACAGCAAATAAGCGAATCCAACCGCTCGTTTCAGGCCGCCAGTTCGCCGGGCGAGAGTTCGTCCACATAACACCAGATCCAGGCTTCGCCCGGCTCAATGGAGCGGACCAGCGGATGCTTGGAACGATGGAAATGCTTGGTGGCATGTTTGTTCTTGGACGAATCGCAGCAGCCCACGTGCCCGCACTCCAGGCACATGCGAAGGTGGACCCAGGTATCGCCGGTCTTGATGCAGTCTTCACACACGTGCTTGTCGGTTTTGGTGAACTTGATCTGGTTGACGTGCGCGCAGCTTGAAGACACGGACCCTCCTTATGCCGTCCAATAAAACGCTGTAAAGAACATCATAATCGACAATTACAGGGCTACAATCACCAATGATGCATGGGATCGGCATTTCCAATTGGCTTATACCGTTGGCATTGGGCTCAATCTTCACTGCCTTGGCCGGTTTGAAGTTCTATGGCCTTAACCGTGGAATTGCCGGCGGTGCCGGAAAACCGCTGGCGCAACGCCTCTGCGGTACTTGACCAACCTGGAAGAGTCGCAGTCTGCGGCTTGGGGTTCCCATTCTCCTTCTCGCGGTTGGTCTGACAGCATTCAGCCTGGTGGCGATGGAAATGCATCTCGGCAGACCAATAGATTTCCCTCTCGGGCGGAATGCGTCTGTGCAGGCAGGATCTATGATCCTCAGTGCGGCAGCATTCCTCTTCTTCGTGTGGTGGATCTTCATGATGATCCGTCAGGCAAGGCGCCGGAATATCTCCTCCGGTTCATAAGCCTACGCAATTCGGTCATGGACCGCGCCGGCGGCGGGTTCCAGCTGTCTTTCCAGCGCCTGGCGGTCCCACTTGCCCAGGGTCGCGCCGGCTTCATAGGTGCTTTGCAGAAAATCCAGCAAGGTTGCGGTAGGTGAACTGGTGCGGCGCACGTCCTCATGCAGCAGCAGAAACTCGCCCAGCTGCTGCTGGTACAGCGCGGCTTCAGGACGCACTTTCTGTTTGGCAAATCCCTGCGGCTCGGGCGCGGCGTAGCAATAGAACGCGGCATCTTTCAGGTCGCCGCCACCAGTCCACCAGCCGGCGCTGATGACCTCATGCGAATACGCCTCCTGCATGATCTTGCGCAGGATGGGATCGGGATCGTTGCGCGGCGGCGCCGGCCGGCCGGAAAAACGCGTGACCGCAAGATCGAAGCTGCCCCAGAAGAAATGCACCGGGCTGGACTTGCCGATGAAACGCGAGCGAAAGACCTTGAACACGTCGTCGATGGAAACCAGCGCGCGCCAGAAGCGGTGCGCATATTCTTTGTCATAAGAAGCGTGCACGCGGTCCTGGTCGAAAGCGATGGGGTCGGGAATCTCCACCGGCATTTTCCAGATTTTTACGTCGATATTGAGCGCGTGCAACGCCGACATGAATTCCTGGTAGAAGTCCGCCACCGAGCGCGGCCCCAGCGGGATGGTTTTGCTCGCGGGGTCGCACGTCTTGATCACCAGCTGGTGTTCGAGAAAATCGAACTCAATTTCGAAAACGCGCTCGCCGTAAGGGATCGTCGACGTGGTCAGCCCGCGCGCGCTTACATGCAAGGCCACGTTCCACCAATGGTTGATTTTCGGGGTCAGCGCCAGGCGAACTTTGCCGACGATCTGCGTCCACATATGCAACGTGTCGCGGGTATCTTTCCAGGCGTCGAGGGGCAAAGCCGGCCAGCAGACGGGCGAATCGGAAACAGCGGTGTTGCGGGCTTCAATCATGGCCGCTCCAAAGAAACAGTATAGTCGTTAGGATGCTGCTCGGGCATATCGAGCTCGCAGGAATTGCTGGATCTCAGCACCTGTTTGCGGCTGCCATTTGAGTTCTCCTTGCCGGGACTTAGCGAATCACCAGGCCAACCACACGCTTGTTGCACACAAAGCCGGCTTGTCCAGTTTCTTCCTCAGGTTCGGACGCGACATTCGCCGGGTCGCTTTTGTGAGAGCTGCCCGGAGCGCCGGACCGCGGCGGCGCCACAGTCTTGGCATCCAGGAGCGAGTGCGCCATCCGCAGCCACTCCGCCAGCGAAGGCGATGGCCGCTCCATCTCGGCGGCGGGAGTGTTGGCCGATTTTTCCTCGCCCCAGCCCGGGTTTCCCCAGCCCCAGAAGCGCGTCCGGTTTTTTGTGCGCAGGAAAAGACCTGCATAAAACCCGGGTTTTCGGGCATCTTGTGTGGTCGCCATGGTTGTCTCCTTCAATCGGCTAACGGGTGCGGTCCTTGAGCGCAGCCTTTACCTCAGGGCTCGCCTGGAACGTCCCGCAAACTTTGAGCGACTTGATGACGGCGCCGGCAAGCTCAGGACTAACGTCGTCAGAAAGCCGGAAGATGCCGGTTACGTTGAGTTCGAGCTGCCTGCCGGCGGCAAGAAGTTTTTCCAGGCTCTTGCGGTTGTGCATCACGATGCCTGCTACTGTCAGCCGGCCTGCCGCCTGCCGCATCTCAACGCCGTGCTCGCGCAGCAGATTACGTGCCGCGGATTGCAGAAAGGCGTCTCGGCTCGGGTAAAGCCCCTGCTCCACCATCAGGTCCACTTGCCGGAGTTCATCCGCGTTCAGGGTCAGGACAAGTTTTTGCGGTTTCGACCCGGCAAAAGCGCCGGCCCCAAACGTCCCGATCAGGCCCGCCATCTGCAGGAAGCGCTCTTTGCGTTTCTCTGTTTTGCGCTGCTGTTGGTTGTTTGCCATCGTTACGACTCCTACAAATGTAAATGTAAATTCACATTTACATAATTGTCAAGTACAATCTGAGGCAGATTGGTATAAATATTCCCCATGGCCAAAAGGACACTCGCCCCCCAGCAGGAACGCAGCCGCGAATCGTTGCGCAAACTGCAAAAAGCCACGGCCGAAGTTTTGGGGCAGCACGGCGTGGAGGGCGCCACGATTCCCCGCATCGCGCAGCACGCCGGCCTCACGCCGGGCGCCATCTATCGCCGCTTTCATGACAAGGACGCGCTCCTGGAGGCCACCATCCTGGGGATGCTGGAGCGCCAGGACGAAAGGATGAAGACCGGCCTTACCCCGGCCGCCGCCGGCCAGATTCCCCTGCCGGTCTTTGCCGACCAGATCATCGGCGGCATGGTGATCGGCTATCGCGTCAACGCGGCGCTGCTTCGCGCCATGCGTACCTTTGTCCGCGGCAAAGCCCAGACTTCTTTCTGGAAAAAGGCCTGCAGATTTGAGGTCCGCGCCATCGAGCACGTGGTGGAGCTGTTTCTGGCCCACCGCAAGGAGATCAAGCACCCCGATCCGCGTACCGCCATAGCCATGGGCTTCATGATGGTGGTCAGCACTTTGTACGAAATCATGGTCATGCCGACCGACCTGGGGCCATTGAAAGCCTTCCTGCCTAAAGACGACCAGGGGCTCAAACGAGAACTTACCCGCGCCTTCCTGAGCTATCTCGGCGTCGAGCAGAAGCGCGGTTAGCCGCTGATACAATAGAACGAAGCCCGCAGCGCATCCAACGAGCGTGGCCTTCTGTTTTTATCCCGCATATTTCTGAATCAGGTACCGGTATTGATCTATGTTTGAAAATCTCCAGGAAAAACTGCAACGGGCGTTCAAGAACCTGCGCGGACAGGGCACGCTGACCGAAGAAAATATCCAGGAAGCGCTGAAAGAGATCCGCATGGCGCTGCTGGAGGCCGACGTCAATTTCAAAGTGGTCAAGACCTTTATTGACCGCGTGGCGGAAAAAGCTGTCGGCCAGGAAGTGATGACCGCGCTCTCACCGGCCCAGCAGGTGGTCAAGATCGTCCACGACGAGTTGGTGGAGGTCCTGGGCAAGGACACGGCCAAGCTCAAGTTCGCTTCGCAGCCGCCGTCGGTGATCCTGATGGCCGGGCTCCAGGGCTCGGGCAAAACCACCACCTCAGGCAAGCTTGCCGCCTGGCTGAAGAAGGGCGGACACCGGCCCATGCTTGTCTCCGTCGACGTGTACCGGCCCGCCGCGCGCCAGCAGTTGAAAGTGGTGGCTGAAGCGATCAAGGCGAACCTCTACGAAGGCAAGGTCGATCAATCCGACACGGCAACCGTGGAGCGCCTGGCCAAAGAGGCGCGCAAAGAGGCCATCAACAGCGGCTGCAACTTCCTGATCGTGGATACCGCCGGCCGCCTGCACATCGATGACGACCTGATGTCGGAGATGCAGTCGCTTAAGAAACTTCTGAACCCGCAGGAAATCCTGTTCGTGGCCGACGCCATGACCGGCCAGGACGCGGTGCGCTCCGCCGACGAGTTCCACAAAAAACTTTCCATCACCGGCGTGGTGCTGACCAAGATGGATGGCGACGCCCGCGGCGGCGCTGCGCTCTCCATCCGCCAGGTCACCGGCCAGCCGATCAAGTTCATCGGCATCGGCGAAAAGTACGACGCGCTGGAGCCCTTCCATCCGGACCGCATCGTCGGGCGCATTCTGGGCATGGGCGACATCCTGACGCTGGTGGAAAAAGCGCAGGAGACGGTCGACCAGAAGAAAGCGCAGGAGTTCGCGACGAAAGCGCTGGGCGGCGAAGGGTTCTCCCTGGAAGATTTCCGCGACCAGCTTCGCCAGGTAAAAAAGCTTGGCTCCCTGCAAAGCGTCATCAAGATGCTGCCCAGCATCGGCCCCTTCGCCAACATGCAGAAGGCCGCGGACCAGGTGGATGAAGGCCAGATCACCCGCGTTGAGGCCATTATCAACTCCATGACGCCTAAGGAGCGCAACCATCACGAGATCATCAACGGCAGCCGGCGCAAGCGCATTGCCCGCGGCTCCGGCACCAGCGTGCAGGAAGTGAACCAGCTTCTGCGTCAGTACGCCCAGATGCGCAAGATGTTCAAGGACATGGGCAAATCCAGCTTCAGCCGCAAGCTGGCGGGAATGAAGCTGCCGGGAATGCGGTAGGCCGAACCACGTAAAGGGAAATTTTCGGGATTTTCGTTGTAATGAAGTGGAACGGCAGACTGCAAATGAAGAAGCTGATCGTGGCGGCGCTTTGCGTAACTATCCTACTGTTCATCTACGACTTTGTCGTCAAGGAATTTCCCAGTCCCTTGATGATGAATGGACCAGGCACAAGCCAGAACCCATTCCGAGGCAAGCTTCAGTTATCGAGCGTCAAGTATGACCTGCCCTCGCATAGGATCAAGACCGACATCCGTCTGGAACTGACTGCTGCCAGTGACGCGCCGATCAAGTCACTGTCTTTCAGTCCTCTTGAGCTAGGAGACCATCAGGGCCGCACCTGGTTGCTGTCCGCAGCCCGGGATTGCAAAATGGAGACCTTTGACAAGAGCACCGGCGGCGGCAAATCGGTTTCCGCCGCCAGCTTTGATTGCTCCGACGTGATGCTGACAGACCGTGTTTCAGCCAAGGAGATCTGGTATCCGTTCGATTCTTACGAGGTGTTACTTTTCCCAAGAGCCTGTGTCAACAATTCCGGCGGCGCCTGCACTACACACGACAATGCGTCCATCGATACTTTTGAAGCCATCGTCGCCGATCAAAATTTTGTCGGCGTCCTGACTGCCAGCGAGTCCTCCCCGGGAGCGTATACGCTCGTGTTATCGCGCAAGTTCTTTGTCCGGATGGTAAGCGTAATCTTCCTGGTGTTTTCGCTCATCTTCCTCGTTTACCTGGTAGCGGCTGGAGATCCAAAAGATCTCTTGCCAAAGTCGTTGGGGTTCTTCGCGACATTGTGGGGCTTAAGAAGCCTCATTGTTCCATCTTCGGTCAGCGTCTTTCCCACCATCGTCGATTACTGCATCCTGACCATATTTTGCCTGCTCTTTTTATTGGTTTTCATGAAGCTTTATCCAAGGAGTCAACCATGAAATCGATTTTGTTAGTGACTGCTGTCTGGTTTCTCTCTGTCCCGCCGGCCCTGGCGGTGGCCCAGGCCACTACAGGCGCTCCGGCGAGCGCTTCTCCCGCACAGAAGAAGAGCAAGTCGCAACCAGGCGCAACCGATGAATTGAAAAGCAGGCTGCCCGCCGAGAATCAGGACAAGGCGAAAGCGTTCCCAAAGAACGCGGGTACCAAGGCCAAGTCGAATAAGCAGATGGAGGAAGCCATCCGGACTGCTGTCGGCACCGATGAATTTGTGCTGCAGAGTGGAAATGAATATAAATTGGACAAATCCGTCAATTTGACGGAAAAATTCTCGGTCAAAGACCACATCGCTGTCGATTATCAGGTAGGCAGCATCGACCAGAAGCCGGCCTTCGTCACTGTGTTGGTGGATAGCAAGCACGCCCCGAAAGAACCAGAGGATGCGGAAAAACTTTTCGGTGCAAAGCTCGACGGCCCCGTCCATTTGACAGGCATGCAAACCACGATGTCCGCTTGCGTAGGGTCGCGGATATGTGTGGAAACAGAAAAAGTCGATGGACAGGACGTTTGTGTCAAGTGGAAATGTATCAGCAAATAATTCTGTACTATTCCTGGCCGGTGTGAATCTGAGTCTGGCCCACCAACTCGACCAACTCACCGCTCAGTTGCGCTCGCTCGTCCCTGCCGAGCGCCTGGCCACGGTGGACCGCGCGGCGGAAGCGCTGGTTCGCTCGGGGCTGGCGGAGCGCGCGCTCAAAGCGGGAGACCAGGCTCCGGGCTTCGAGCTGCCTGATGGCGATGGCATGCTCTGGCGATCGCAGGATTTGCTGCGCAGTGCGTCGCTCGCCATCGTCTTCTATCGCGGACGCTGGTGCGCTTACTGCAACGCGCAGCTCGCCGCCTTGCAGGAGCTCCACAAGCAGATTGCCGTGGCCGGCGCGTCGCTGGTCGCCATCTCGCCCCAGACGCAGAAACATTCCTACATGACGCGTGATATGCACAAGCTGCGCTTCCCCGTTTTGAGCGATGCGGGAAATCAGGTCGCGCGGAGGTTTGGGCTCGTCTATCGGCTGTCTCCGGAGTTGCAGGCAATGTATGAAGGCATCATGACCAAGCTGCCCGGTTACAACGGCGACCAGAGCTGGGAATTGCCGCTGGCCGCGACGTACGTGGTGCAGCCGGATGGAAAGATTTCTTATGCTTGCGTGGATGCGGACTGGCGTAAAAGGCCGGAACCGGAAGAGATTTTGCGAGCACTGAATGCAGAGCCATGATGACTGGTCAATGTTCTGGTAGATCCCTGACGGCTTACCTCGGCAGGTTGCGGAAAAAGTCATTTTGATCGCATTTTGCTGTTTCAGGCAACCTGTTAAAGGTGTGGGCCTGGTTCACTGTCTTTCACTCCGTACCATGTGAATGGCAATCAAGGCAGCAATCAATACAATTCCGGTGCACGTGATCCAAATATTCCAAGCGTCGCTTATGACAATCCAAACCATGATTGCACAAGCGTAAGTTGCTCCCCGCTGCATGAACAAAGCATAGCGCAATTCCCTTGGTAGTCCCTTTTCATTTTTTAAGGCACTTGATGCATACATACTATTCGGCTGCGCCAAGTACACAGCAATAATAAACCCGCCTTTCGGCGGGTTCTTGGTTAGGAGTTTGAGGTTTCACTCATTGGGTGGCTGCGAGAATTTCTCCCGGTCGCGTTCTTCAATGCCGCGCATGGTCCCGAGCAGATGATAGTTGGCGCCTGCCCGAAGCTTCTCATGCTGGCGGTTCAGGAGCTGCATCATGAGCGGGTCGAAGATGCCGATTCGTTCCAATGCTGTCATGTTGTGGTGAACGCGAGCGAAAGATGCGTTGAGACGGTGAAGGAGGTCGTAAACCTGCGGTTTCGGTACACTGCTAAAATCAGTGTCAGCCATGGATTGCCTTTCTAGTGAAGGTGATTTGTGGTTAGGGCGCGTCCGTGCTAGTAACACGGGCGCGTCCCGTCTTTTTGTGTAACTGATTTTGGGAAACGATGCAACGGAAAACAAGCGAAAGTGTGAAGAAACGAATTTTGTGAAGCGAGTGCTGAAGATTGTGAGGCGGAGAGTTTAATTTTTACGGTTGGGTCGGCGTGCTCATGAGCTCTCGTGCTTCTTCTGTTTGCCACGCGGGTAGGATGGGGAACATCCGCTTCTCCCGGTTATTCTCGCGCCAGCCCCCTCACCTTATCCACTTCAGAATCATGTCGATCGCTAGCGGCAGAGCGAAGATACTCAACGCTATAGTCAATCCAATCAGCCATTTGGTTAATTTTTCCAGAGTGAGACTAAGCTGAAGCGTTCCATAAGCCAAATCTACTGAACGAGCCGTCAGTTTGGTATGGAGGGTTGTCACGTGCAGATGATGCTGGAAACAGGTGAACATCATCAAACTGAAAGCAGTAAGATCTTCCTTCTTGATTTGGGCCGACAAGGCCTCCATCTGCTTCGTAACAACTTGCTGCTGTTCATCAATCATCTTCAACAACGCTTCGGACGTCACGCGAGGATCATTGAGGATGTCGGTAATTGGCGGGTTTATTATGCTGAGCAATTCCATTCTTAACTCCGCCTACAATTTAACAGGTGGAAATCTGCACGTCCATTGGACTGCATCATCTCCCACCCTTTGCCGCGAGGGCTCAGCCCATTCGCGCCAAAACCGGGCACGAATAGGCCCTAAAACCTGAACTTACCACGAGCCCGCAAGGCCCTTAAGTGCAGCGGAGCCGATCCCTCACCTACGCGCAAACAGCGCTGGTGCTTTCAGGCATCCACGCTGCTCCGGTTCGGGATGGCACATCGGGGGGTAGAAGTCTTTATCACTTAAAGTTAGTTTGAGGGGTACAGTATTGCTTCATCATGCGGCGGGAATTTTACCATTCGAGCGCAGCGGAGCCGGTCCCTCACCTACGCATTAGCAGCGCTTCCGCTTTCAGGCAGCCACGCTGCTCCGGTTCGGGATGGCACATCGTTGGGGAGAAAGTCTTCATCACTTAAAATGAATTGCCAGGGACGCTGTTTTCTCCATCTACACTCCTTTTTTTCTTGACGCCTAGGCGAACAAATGGTAGAGTAAAACATTTTCCTCCCAGCGAGGAAGCCGCTATGCGGTAAGGGGTCTTTGAAAAACAGGCAGCTAGCGACTGGTAACTAGTAACTAGTAACTAGCCAAAACAACCCCAAAAAACACCAGAAAAGGGGCTTTGACTGTCTTATGACTGTCTTGTCGAATTGCACTTTAGCCTTTGTTTTCAATAAAAAGCTCTACCCCCGGTGGGGGTCTCCTGGCTGAAGGCGCAGGCAGAGGGACGCAAAAAAGATCGCCGGAATTGCCAAAATCGGGTAATTGCCAAAATTGAAAGCCGGGAAACGTCTCTAAAAATGCTGCGTCAAGTCGGCGAACTTCTCTACCTGCAACAGGCGCAGACCGTCGGGCGCCGGGTTAACGCTTTCACGCTCTAGGGCCCAGGTCAGGTCATGCGGCACAAAGACGGCGTTGATGCCGGCGGCCAGAGCTGGATTGATGTCTGACTTGGGGCTGTTGCCGACCATCCATGTGCTCTCCGGCTCGAACTGGTACTTGGCCACCACGTCCTTATAACAAGGGGCATTTTTTTCGGCGACGATCTCCACGGCGGCAAAATATTCCTTGATACCGGACCGCTCCACCTTGCCCGACTGCTCGGTGAAGTTGCCTTTGGTCATCACCACCATGTGGTGCCCGCGGCGGGCAAGGTAGTCCAGCGTTTCCGGCACGCCGGAGATGAGCTCAATGGGGTAGTTAGACACCTTGTGAGCAAAGCCCCAGATGAACTCATGCAGCTCGGGGGTGACCGGCCGGTCCGACAGGCGCTCAAAGCACTTGACCAGCGAGTGGGCGAAGCTATGCGAGCCGTAGCCGCGCTCCAGGATGGTCTCGCGCTCAACCTCGTACAAAAAGGCGCGGACCTCCGCGGGCGAGAGGTGCTGATGGTTCAGCCGCTCCACAAAATCGGCAATGGCCTGGTCAAAGTAGACATTGTTTTCCCAGAGAGTGTCGTCGGCGTCGATGAGGAGGGTCTGGGGCGGCATCGTGAGTAATGATAAATGCCAAAGCCGTCACGGTGAATCGCCGTACTCGCACGTAATCATCGATCTTGTAGAATCGAACCCATGAAAACCGGACTCTGGCTCTTAGCCTTTCTATGCGGGATGAGTTGTACCGGCACTCTTTTGGCCCAGGCGGGCAGGCGAGCCGCGCCTCCGCCCAAGACCGCGGACAAGTGCCTGCTGAAAGAGAACATCAATGAAGACATCGCCGCGCAAGTGGCCAAGTTCAAGCTGGTCTCGATGCCTTTCAGTGTTACGGGCTTGAGCGATGCGGAGCGGAAGATGGTCTACAAGCTGGTGGAGGCGTCGCAATTTCTGGAGAGCATTTACTGGCGCCAGAGCGATCCCAAAGGCCTGGAACTGTACAAGCGCCTGCTGGGCTGCAACCAGGTAATGAACCAGAAGATCCGCCGCTTCCTGATGATCAACGGCAGCCGCTATGACCTGCTGGAAAACAACAAACCGTTCGTCGGCAGCGACCCATTCCAGCCCGGACGCGCCCTTTACCCCGTGGGCATTACCCGGCAGGAGATTGAAGCCTACGTCGCCAAACATCCGGAGAAGAAAGCGCAGATCTACAATCCTTACACGGTCATCAAGCGGCAAGGCGGAGAGCTGGTGGCGGTTCCGTATCACGTGGAATACAAGCCATGGCTCACGGGCGCCGCGGCGGCATTGCGGGAGGCAGCAGCGTTGAGTCCGGACAAGGCCTTTGCCGGCTTTCTGCGGCTGCGCGCGGAAGCGCTGCTGACGGACGACTACTACAAGAGCGACATCGCCTGGCTGGAGCTGGAGAACCCGAAGTTCGACATCATCTTTGCTCCGTATGAAACCTATCTGGACGACCTGATGGGTGTGAAGACTTCGTACGGCACGGCGGTCATGATCCGCAATCAGGGGGAGAGCGCCAAGCTGGACACGTTCATGAAGTACGTTCCGGAGATACAGGATACCCTGCCGCTGGCGCCGGAAGACCGGCCGTCATTGCAGGGCAAGAGCACGCCGCTGGAAGTGATGGACACGCCGTTTCGCGCGGGCGATCTGCGCCACGGATACCAGGCGGTAGCGGACAACCTGCCCAACGATCCGCGTATCCATCAGGAGAAGGGCAGCAAGAAGATTTTCTTCAAGAACTTTATGGATGCGCGCGTGAACTATGTGGTGCTGCCTATCGGCAAGCTGCTGATGCGGGAAGACCAGGCGGCGCTGGCTTCCATGGACGGTTATTTCACCGTGGTGCTGATGCACGAAATCTGCCACGCCCTGGGGCCGGCGTTCGCCCGCACCAGCTCCGGCCAGGCCGATATCCGTGAATCGATCGGGCCCACGTTCTCCGGGCTGGAAGAAGCCAAAGCGGACATTGTCGGGCTGCTGGCCCTGAACTGGCTCATGGAAAAAGGAGTGCTGCCGAAAGAACGGGCGCAGGAATTTTATGCTTCGCACGTGGCCGGGATCTTCCGCACGGTGCGCTTTGGCGTGGCGGAGGCGCATGGCCGCGCCGAGATGATGGAGTTCAACTACTTTGCCGAGCAAGGGGCCATCGCCCGCGACCCTAAGGCCGGCAAGTATGCAATTGATTTCACAAAGATGCAGCAAGCAGTTGCAACCCTGGCGAAGGAACTGCTGGAGATCGAGGCTACGGGAGACAGGAACCGCGCTGAGCAATGGTTTAAAAAGTATGATTCCATGCCCGCTGAGTTAAAATCGGCATTAGCGAACGTCAAAGACGTGCCCGTAGACGTTGACCCAGTCAGCGCGTTTGGAGAGCAGATTCAATGAGGCCCACGCCAGAAGTACAAAGCCAGGACGAACGGCGCAGATTCGAACGAGTGGACATCGCGCACACAGCGCAAGTGCTGGTGCTGGATGCCAAAGGCCGCAAAACCGGCGTGCTTCGCCAATTGGCGCGCGGCGGCTTCATGATGGAACCGGACAGGCACTACAGCGAAGACACCAAGATTTACGGCTTCACCATCCATGAGCCAACCGAGGACATTCGCGTGCGCGTGAACGCGCGGCTGCGGTTCTCTGACCAGCTTTATGCGGGTTTTGAATTTGTGGATCTGGACCCTGAATCGGCCGTGGAAATTGGCCTGATCATCGGCAAGTACTACGAACACACCAAGGTATAGCCTGTCATCGAGTGAGGAAGAGCCCAGCCTTTTCTATTCGAGTTCGGGGGCGAGTTCTCTGCGAAACCTTACAGCGTGGTTGGCCAGGCGGTTGGCTTCCTGGTTCTGCTCGCGCGGAATGTGGGCGATGCAGAATTTCAGTGTATGGGCCAGCTTGCGGCACATCCAGTGCAGAGAGTAGAGCCGCGGACTGCGGCAGGAGTACTCCCCGGTCATCTGTTTCACCACCAGTTCGGAATCGCTGTAAACGCTGAGCGAGGTGGCTTTCAGGTCGAGCGCGCGCTGCAAGGCTTCCAGCAGGGCGGCGTATTCAGCCACATTGTTATCGTGATGGCCGATCCACTTGGCGATCCGGATCATCTCCCCGTCCGGCTTTTCGATCAGCACCCCGATGCCCGAAGGGCCCGGACTGCCGTGGGAACCGCCGTCGACATAAGCCACCAGATCTGACATTTACTTCTCGCGATTTGCCTCTCCGCGATTTATTTCGCTAAGACACACAATGAGGCACCCAGGGTTGTGCCGTCAAGAACTTCATTTGGTTCCTCCGCACCGCGGACCAGGTCCGTTGGTACGTCCGATATTGTGGAAAGCTCTGTGGAAAACACGGACGAGCGCAGTGGATACACTTTGCGACCGCATTTTATCTGTGCTTTCGCATGCACGAATGCGTGGAAAAAAATCTTCGCTTGCACAAATCACGGGCGTTGACATTTTGTCCTATTCGTTTAGGATGGCTCACGTCGACGGTCGAAAGGGTTAGTCAAAATAAATCGTGGCTGATCCGAAGTAGACTGGGTGATCAGGTTTGGCGGAGTGATCCGCTGGACACCCGGACCCGAAAAAACCGACGAGCCCTGCGAGGGGCAAGCCGGGGTCAGGGACTGCGAAAGCAGTGGTCGCATCAAGGGCTGTGACGGTACATGCATCCACGTTGTTGACTCCCTCGCAGGAGTTGGCGGCTAGAGCATAACCAATGTCACAGCCTTTACTATTTGTGCAGTAAATCAACTGCCAAATTCTCCACTACTCCAATTCCTCAAGCCAAAAGCCGTGTCCTGGCTTGGCTCTTCCCCGCTCTTTGGCCCGCTCAAACAAAAAGCCGCACTTTTTTCTGTTCCGGCCGCGGTTCTCATGTGTCTGATCCATCAGCAGCCGTAAATACGCTGACGGGGAGATCCGGGACCTCCTAAGTTTCCGCCCGTTTCTCATCCTTGTTCTGAATTCATGGCTGCGCTCCTTAAGGGTTTCAGGTGGCGCCTGAAACCCAATTTTTTTGCAAGATGGCTTGGCGGGATTATTGGCGGGATTAAGAGAATCGTGTCACCTGCAACACAGTGTCTTACCCTGCCCACACTTCTCTCCCTCCAGATTCATCCTAAAACCAATATTATCAGCGGCTTAGATATTGGCCGCCGCTGTGCACTTCCTGATCGCGCAATACGAAAAGGGAGAAACCAACATGCGGCGGCGGGTTGTGATCTCAAACAAAAAATCGAAGGCAATAGCAGTCTTAGTAGCTGTGGCGCTCTCGCTTACCAGCATCCACCTGGCGGCAACAGCCCGGATCGCGACGCTCAAACGGCAGCAGGAGCAACTGGAAAAGACGGCACTCAGCAACCAGTCATCGGCACTCAGCCAGGATTCGCCCCGTCAGAACGGTGTGGTATCGGCAAAGCAGTTTGGCAACACTACCGCCCCGCAGCAGACGGCGAATGCGGCATCAAGCGAGAAAATCGGCCTTAACGCCAAACCGGCCACGCCCGCGTCTGGAAGCAATGCGGACCCGGCCCGCCGGCGGCAGATTGTGATCAGCATTGCCGACCGTCAATTGGCGGTGATGGACAGCGGGCGCGTCATCAAGATCTACCCAATCGCTGTAGGCAAGCGCGGTACGCCAAGTCCTGACGGTGATTTTGTAATCGTCAATCGCGCCAAGGACCCCACATACCGCCACGGCGAAACCGAGATTGCTCCGGGAAAAGACAATCCGCTGGGCTCGCGCTGGATGGGACTGAACTTGAAGGGCTACGGGATCCATGGGACCAACGTGCAGAGCTCCATCGGCAAAGCGATCTCGCATGGCTGCTTCCGCATGCGCAAGCAGGACGTGGAAGAGCTTTACAGCCTCATGCAGGTGGGCGACACAGTGACCGTCCGCTGCGAACGTGACGCCATGATCGCCCAGGTCTTCGCGGCGCCGGGCGTGCCGGCAACTGCGCTGGCGGCGAAGACGACTGCCAATGCCGAGATGCAGGTCGCGTCCGCCAGCGTGACCTCGGTCGAGACGACTGAGCAATAACAGGATTCACCGTCAAGGTCCGAATTCCTTTCGCGTCCTTTGCGGTTACAAGGTTTTTGGAATGAAGGAGAACTTGCGATGTTGTTGCTGAAATATCTGCTCTTGCTCACTGGCTGGGGGCTGCTTGTGGCGGCCGCCGTCAACGTTTTCAGAAATCTTTACCAGGTTGTCCAGTATCACCGCCAGTTGCGACCTATAGCTCCCCCATCGGCCTCCATTTCCGATGGGACTCCGGCGGGACCGCCATCAACCCATGGCAGGCCTTCGGAGAAACCGCATCTGAACTGGACTACTGCCCAATGGGCGTTTCCTGCGGCCTGGCTGCCGCTCATTTTCGCTGCCGGCATAGTGGTGGTGCCCAGCGGGATGGGCGGCATCAGAGTGAGCCAGACCGCGGGGACGCGCCCCGGCACTTTGTATCCCGGCGTGCATTTCGTCGCGCCGCTGCTCGACTCAGTTGTGCTCTATGACCTACGCGATCAGGTATTAACAACTTCATCCTCCAATAAAGATGGACTGGAGTCGATGGGAGAAGCCGAGGCCGACAAGCACGAAGCAAAGAACAAAAAACCGGACGCCTTTACTGTCCAGTCAAAAGAAGGGCTGAGCATTGGGCTGGCGATTACCGTCCGCTACAAGCTTGATCCGCGCAAGCTGGATTTCATCCACGCCAACCTGCCGCAGCCGGTGGAAAAAGAGATCGTCCCGCCGGTGGTTTCCAGCGTCTTTCGCGAGCTGGCGCCGAACTACACCGTGCGTGAGGTCTTTGCCACCCGGCGCGAAGAGATACGCCAGAGCGCGGCCGAACGCATCACCAGGAAGCTGGAAGCCGACGGAATCATGGTGAAGGAAGTCATGCTGCGCGACGTCCAACTGCCGGCCGAGTACGCCCGGGGCCTGGAAGGCCTTCTGCTGAAAGAGCAGCAGAATGAGGGTCTGGGCGTGGAAACCGAGATGAAGGCGAAACAAGTGAAGATCGCGGAACTTGAGGCCGAGGCTGCTCGCGTCCAGCAGGTAAAGCAAGCCCAGGGCGCGGGCGAGGTGCGCGTGCTGCAAGCCAAGTCAGAAGCCGATGCCATGCAGTTCACCCTTCCCCTGAAACAAAAGCAGATTGAGCAATCGCGGCTGGAGGCAGAAGCGCAAAAGGAAACCACGGTAAAGAACGCCGAAGCCCAGGCCCAGGCCAAGGTCATTGACAGCAAGGCGGAGCTGGAACGCCGCAGCCTGCTGGCCGACGCCGAAGCCAATCGCATCCGCAAAGTGGCCGGGGCTGACGCCGAACGCATGAAAGCCGAAGCTTCCCTGCTCAAGGAAAACCCGCTGTTGATCAACAAGATTGTGGCGGAACGCATGTCTGACAAGCTGCAGATCATGATGGTGCCCTCAGACGCCAGGATCTTTTTCAACGACGTGCTCAAGAGCGGCATCACTCCTGACGCGCTGAACAATGCCAAAGCCGCGCAGGCCGCAGCGGAGGACGATGAAAGCTCGGACCAGGAAGAAGCGGCGCCTGCTCCCCAGGCGAACAATCACAAGACCTGGAAAAACAGATGACACAGGTTTCTGCCGGAAATCTAACCGGGCCGTCTGTCTCCGCCGGGACAGGGCCCGGTCCGGCGGAAAATTCTTCACCACTGATTTTCACTGATGACACGGATAGCAAAACCCGGGTCCCGGCAAGCAACCGGAGACTTGCTTTCGGCGTATCAGCGCTCATCAGTGCAATCAGTGGTTCAGAAGGTGTTTCCCCGATTGCCATTTGCAATGTTTTCCAGTCAAATTAGAAGCTATAGTCAGTTTTCTATAATGTTGAAGACCGCATTAAAGCCATGGTTTTGTGCGCTCCTGTTTTTGTTTCTGCCGGCGGCTTCAGCATGCCAGCAGGAGGCGGCCTCCATGCCCTCCACCGCTGCGGAATTTGTTCAGTTGATTCTGTCGCGCGGCGGATCCCCATCGGCGGTCGCCGTGACTTTCCAGAACCAGTCGTTGCTTCCCCCTGACGCCCAGGAGCCGTTGCAGAACGCGATCTTGAATGCCTTTCGTGGCGCCAATGTCCGGCTGGTGAAGGCCGAGCAGGCCGTGGCTGACGTGCAAATCACTTTTTCCGAAGACTGGCAAGGCCATGTCTGGATTGCGAACATTCAGCAGGGATCGAGCAGCCAGTTGGTGATCAAGAAGCTGCCGCGGCAACAGCGAGCGCCATCGACGCGCGTGCCCTCACTCACTATCCGCAAGATATCCGTCTGGCAGCAGGACGCGCCGATCCTGGATTTTTATCAGGACAATCAGAACCTCCTGGTGCTGGAGCCCGGACAGCTTTCGCTGTATGCCAGTGACTCCGGGCAGTGGCGTCCGCGGCAGACGCTGGGCATTCCGCACCAGCATCCCTGGCCGCGCGATGTGCGTGGCCGGCTGGAGGTGAGGGGCGGCGAAATCAGCGCGTTTTTACCCGGCGAACGCTGCAGCGGAAAAATCTCTCCGCCTTCGCTCGACTGCCGCGCCAGCGACGATCCCTGGCCGCTTGATCAGGGACAGCTGGTTGCTTTCTTCAGCCCGCGTAGAAATTTCTTCAGCGGTCTTCTTGCCGGATCAGGCGCCGGGGCTTCCGTGTCGCCATTTTTTTCCGGAGCGACATGGCAGGCCGGCGACCAGCGCTTCTGGCTGTTCACCGGCATCGACGGCCGCACGCGGCTCTTTCAAAACGATCTCGCTACGCCCGTCGCAACGTTCAACGCTTGGGGTAGCACGCTGGCGGCGGTTCATTCGGCCTGCGGGTCGGGCTGGCAGCTTCTGGCCAGCTCGCCTGCGGACACAATCCGGCCGGACAGCATACAAGCGATTGAAGTCACCGGGCGTGAAGCTTTGCCCGTGAGCGCACCGGTGGATTTGCCGGGCGCGGTGGAAGCGTTGTGGACCGCGGGAAACTACAGCCAGCTTGTGAACGGAGTGTTGCTGTCACAAGCATCAGGGAAATATGAAGCGTTTACACTTACGGTCATTTGCAATCAGTAGCCTGGTGCTGGTGGCGGCCGTCGGTTACGGCAGCTCGCGCCCGCGCTATGGCGGAGCGGTGCGCGTGCTGCTGCATGACAAAGTCATGTCCATTGATCCGGTCAATGAAGAAGACCATCCGGCGGCCCGTGACCGCCTGGCAGCGCTGACGTTTGAAACTCTGACTGATATCGATGCGCAAGGCCGTTTGCAGCCCAGGCTTGCTTCATCCTGGCATGCCGACACGGCGAAACGCGTCTGGCAGTTCCGCCTGAGGCTGGCAAATTTTCACGATGGCACCGTGCTCACAGCAACCGACGTCGCCGCCAGCCTTGCCAAAAGCAATGCGGCCTGGAAATATTCAGCGCCTGACCGTCAGACCGTAACGATCGAAGCGCCTTTCCCGGTCCAGCACATGGCGGAGATACTGGCCTTGCCCAGATATGCGATCGTCAAACGGCAAACCGACGCGAATGGAACCGCGGTCCTGATCGGCACCGGCGGCTACAGGCTGACGCAGTGGCAGGCAGGCGAACGCGCACAATTCACCGCGAATGATGACTACTGGGACGGACGCCCTTTCGCCGACTCGATTGAATTTCAGATGGGCTCGTCTCTCCGTGAACAGCTCATGGACCGCCAATTAGGCCCATACGCCGCGACAGAATTGAGCGTCGATCAGATTCGCACGGTGGAGCAAAACAATCAGACGGTGGCGCTGTCGCGGCCCGCCGATCTTCTGGCAATCGTCTTTCTGCAAACTGAAGCCGGCGAACGGCCGGGTAAAAAGCCGGTAGACCCGCGCGTGCGTGAAGCGCTGGGGCTCGCCATCAACCGGGCGGCCATCAGCAATGTTCTGTTCCAGCGAAAAGGCATTCCGGCTTCCGGCCTGCTCCCGCAGTGGCTCACCGGATATGAGTTCATGTTTGGCGGCGCCATGAATCTGGACCGCGCGAAAGAGCTTCGCGCTGATGCGGCGGCATTCGTGGTCATCAGCCCGATCACGCTGGCCTATGATTTTTCCGATCCGCTGGCCAAGCTGGTGGCCGAGCGCATCGCCGTGGACGCCCGGGAAGCCGGCATCGTGGTGCAGCCGTACGGAGAATCGCACATCAACAGCCGGACGGCGCGGGCGTCCATCCATGCGGATGCCGTTCTGCTGCGCGTGCCTCTCGAATCGGTCGACCCCGCGGCTGCGCTTGCGGCGCGCATTGACGATCTTGGGCTTTCCCCGGCAAACAGTCCCGCCATTTTGGGCGCCACCCGTCCCGAAGACCTCTTTGAGATCGAGCGCAAGCTGCTGGAAGGCTTTCGCGTATTGCCTGTGTCCCACGTTCCCCAGGTGCTCTGGCTGAACAACAGTGCGCACAACTGGCAGCAACTGGTGAATGGCGCGTGGCAGCTTGAACAACTTTGGGTGGAAGGAGCGCGGTAGCCGTGTCCCTGAAGACCAAGTTGCTTCTCCTTGTGACGGTGAGCATTACCGCCAGTGTCGGTGCCGTGGCTTGGCTGATTGAAACGCGTGCGCATGAGGCGTTCCGCCAGGTGGAGCAGGACCGCACCTCCGCGCTGGTGAACCAGTTCCGCCGCGAGTTTGAGCATGAGGGCGAAGAGATTACGCGCGGCGTGGAAGCCATTGCCGGCTCTGACGCGATGCTGCGCACCGTAACGGAGCTGGCGAACGGAGCGGAATACGCCAACTACGTCAACCAGGCCGCCACTGACGCCGCGGTGCAGCGGCTGGACTTCCTGGACCTGATCGCCCCAGACGGCGCCATTATTTCTTCCGCACATTGGCCGGCGCGCTTTGGCTACAAGCAGCGCTGGTTCCTGGACCGTCCCGCTCCGCTGCCGCAGCAGGCTTTCCTGAAGCACGTGGAGACGCCGCAGGGCAGCGTGCTGGCCATGCTTTGTTTTCGGCCGGTGCATGTGCATGGCCTGAACTTTTATCTTATCGGCGGACGCAAGCTGGATGCGGTGGTACAGTCGCTTTCTGCCCCTGAGGGGTTGCGCGTCTCCATCTTCAGTGCTCCGGAACAGGGATCGGGCGGGCTGATTGGTCCGCCCAACGGGAGTTTTAGCCCCGCGAAAGTGACGGCGCTGGTTCAGCAGGTTTTGGAGCAGCGCAAAGAGGCTTCAACCACGGTGGATTTAGGGCCGGAACTGGGACAGGAAGAGATTGTGCATGCTATCCCCCTGCCCGGTTACACCGACCGCGTCCCCGCCGTGCTGCTGGTCGGCAACTCGCTGGAGCAGGAGTTACTGCTGGAGAAACGCATACGCAATATCAGCCTGGTGATCGCCGGCGTCGGAGTCTTCATCGGCGTGGTGGTGAGCGGGATTGTTACTGCACGATTCAGCCGCCCCATCAAGACGCTGGCCCAGGCCGCGACGGAGATCGGCCATGGCAATTGGAACGTCCGCGTGGAGACTTCAGGCAAGGATGAAATTGGCAAGCTCGCCGTGGCCTTCAACCAGATGACGGAAGAGCTCATGGGACAACGCGAGCGACTGGTGCAAAGCGAGCGCGTGGCCGCCTGGCGCGAGTTGGCGCGACGCCTGGCCCACGAGCTGAAGAACCCGCTGTTTCCACTGCAAATCACGGTGGAGAACCTGCTGCGCGCACGGCAAAACTCGCCACAGCAATTCGACGAAGTCTTCCAGGAGAGCACAAGCACGCTGCTGGCCGAGATTGCCAACTTGAAAACCATCATCGGGCGCTTCAGCGATTTTTCCAAGATGCCCGCGCCGCAGCTTCAGGCAATGGACCTGAATGAACTGGTCCGCAGCGTGGCCCAGCTTTTCCAGGGCCAGCTTGACCGCGAGCCTACACGCATCAAACCGGAGCTGCGCCTGGGCGACGTTCCTCCGGTAAGCGCCGATCCTGTCCTGCTGCGCCGGGTGGTGGAGAACCTGGTGCTCAACGCAATTGACGCCATGCCCAAGGGCGGCACGCTGACCTTCCTCACCACCACCGCCGATAAGTTCGCCGTATTTGAACTTTCCGACACCGGCGACGGGCTGACTCCGGAAGAGTGCGAGCGCCTGTTTACTCCTTACTACACCACCAAGCAGCACGGTACCGGGCTGGGCCTGGCGATCGTGCAGTCGGTGGTAAGCGATCATCAGGGCAAAATCACCGTCAGCAGCAAAAAGGACCAGGGGACGACTTTCCATGTGGAGCTGCCGCTGTTCTCGGCTGGCACTGTAGAATCTGGGGACGGGGAATGAGCCGAGCTAACCTCCTTATCGTCGACGATGACGCCAACACGCTGGCGTCGCTCGCGCGCGCCTTCCGCCTTGCCGGACACGAAGCCACGGTCTGCGACAATCCCATCAGAGCGCTGGAGATGATCAAGGCGGAGAAGTTTGATGTCATCTTCTCTGATGTGGTCATGCCCGGCATGGATGGACTGACATTGTTGGAGCAGATCAAGACAGCGGGTGTCACAACGCCTGTGGTCATGATGTCGGGCCAGGCGCACATTGAGATGGCTGTGAAAGCCACGCGGCTGGGCGCGCTCGACTTCCTGGAGAAACCCATCTCTACGGACAAGCTGCTGCTCACGGTACAGAACGCGCTGCAACTGGAACGGCTCAAGCAGGAAAACAAAGAGCTTCGGCAGCAGCTCAGCGGAGCGGGCAGCATCGTCTTCACCGGGGAGAAGATGCGCAAGCTGCTGGCGCAGGTGGAGCGTGTAGCCGCCAGCGAAACGCGCGTCTGCATCCTGGGGGAGACGGGCACGGGCAAGGAACTGATCGCGCGCACGATCCACGAGAAGAGCCCGCGCCACGCCGGACCGTATGTCACCCTGAATTGCGCGGCAGTGCCCGCGGAACTGATTGAGTCAGAGCTGTTCGGACATGAGAAGGGATCGTTTACCGGCGCGGCATCGCGGCACATCGGCAAGTTCGAGCAGGCCACCGAAGGCACGCTGTTTCTCGACGAGATCGGCGACATGCCCCTGGCCATGCAGGCCAAGTTGCTGCGCGTGCTGGAGCAGGGCGAGGTGGAGCGCATCGGCGGAGACAAGCCGGTCAAGGTCAACGTCCGCGTGGTGGTGGCCACGCATCGCAAACTGGAAGAGCAAGTCAAGCAAGGCCACTTCCGCCAGGACCTTTTTCATCGCATCTTTGTTTTTCCCATCGTGCTGCCGCCATTGCGCGAGCGTCCGGAAGACATTCCCGCGCTGGCCGCGCACTTTGCCGCGCAGATCGTCAAGCAGAACAACTGGAAAGAGATCATGTTCAGCCCGGAATCCTTGCGTGCGCTGCAGGCACACTCATGGCCAGGCAACATTCGCGAACTCCGCAACGTGGTGGAGCGCCTGCTGCTCTTCGCCGAAGGCGACACCGTGACCCCGGCGACGGTCCAGGCCGCACTGCCCGCGCAGCCGGTCGGCGATACAGCCGTGGCGTTTTCCGGCACCGGTACGCTGGCTGAACGGGTGGAGCAGGTGGAACGGCAGATGATCCTGGAGGAGATCAAACGCCACAATCAGAACATCACCAACACGGCCAAAGCGCTGGGCCTGGAACGCAGCCATCTCTATAAGAAGTGCCAGCAGCTGGGAATTGATCTGAGGGAGCTGAGGAAGGAATAACGGCCCCACCACAAAGGACACCCATTCGACTCCCCTTTCGCAAGCTCAAGGTCGCTCAGGGCAGGCTGCGGGACACAAAGGACAAATCGGTGCATTTGCGGATTGAGCGTGTGAACGGGCCGCTGGCCAAGCGCGTACGGCTGTGCGAAACTTGAACGCGGGGGCCTGTAGCTCAACGGTTAGAGCAGCAGACTCATAATCTGTTGGTTGTAGGTTCGAATCCTACCGGGCCCACCAGTTGTCCTTGAAACTATCGCGACAGAGGTCCTTCTCCGCTTTGCGGGATCAGGATTTCGGCTGGTGGCTCAAACGCCACCAGAACGCCTCAAGTTCGAATCCTACCGGGCCCACCAGACCCACACCGGAAATCTCGCCACTGATAAACACGGATAACACAGATCTGCGGCACGAGATCATCCTTTCTTTTCGGACATGCGACGCAGAAGTTCGGCCGTCTTGGGTGCGGCGGAAGCGTCATTGGCCAACTGGCGGCGGAGGCGCTCCAGGTCTTCATGGCCGTCAACATCGAACCAGGGATTGATGAGCACGGTTTTCATGCCGAACTGGTCCAGCTTGGCGACGGTGGCGGCGAGCGTGGTGGAATGGCTCCACTGAATGTCTTCCAGCAGGCCAACGGGACAATCCTTGAGGCCGATCAGGTAGAAGCCGCCGTCGAGAGAAGGGCCGAGAACGGCATCGGCGGTGACGAGCGCCCGGCGTGCGCTTTCGAAGTACACCGCGGGAAGGCCGGGCGTGTCGGCGCCAATGGCGAGCACGATCTGGCGCCGCTTGAGCGCCAGACGCAGGACCTTTTCCAGGCGCTCGCCCAGATCGCCTTCCGATTGCAGCCAGACCTCCTCCGGTTTGAAGTAGCTGCGCTCGAATGCCTCAGTGGCGGCAATGATGCACTCCGCCCAATCCAGCGTGCGAACCATGGCGACCGTGTCTTCCAGGAACGCTTCCGCCAGCTCCGCCGCGCGCTCGGGGCCAAGTTCCGGGACGAGACGCATTTTCACCGAACCGGGTTCAGGGGGCTTGGCAAAAATGCAGACAATGGCTTCCGGCATAAGGAGTCTTTTGGTTCGCAGTTCAAGCAAAACTGCTGGAAAATCACGCGTGCCGTTTGTTCAGGCGCGGCCCGGCACCGGCGAATCCAATTGTTTCATGCCGTGGTGGAGTCCGGCCATGGCTCGCCCCATTCGGCTTTGCGGGCCGCTTTGTAAGCGGCTTTGCCGGAACGCGTTACCGTCCGGTTTTCGATTCGCCCCTGAGGCGTGCACAACGCAAGCTGAACGTGGCCGCTGTGCTTTCCGGGATGGCGAACGATGCGCGCGGCGGTTGCCGGCGCACCATCTCGGCCGGCCACGAGATAAGAAAATTTCTCGTCTTCGTAGCCCAAAGCGCCACCTTTCAATTGCCGGTGTTGCGAAGTGCGCTCCACGCGCTGGGAAAAGTGGCACCAGTCGCCGGCTGCGGCCATGGGGCAGGCGCTCTGGTGCGGACACGGAGCAACGATCGTGGCCGCATTTGCGATTAAAGCGGAGCGGGCGACGTTGACAACGGCAAAGCCCCGCCGCGTTCCCGGCTCAATCACCACCAGGAATTTGCGCGCGCAGCTCCAGGCTTTGCGGAGCACAACTTCCGCGGCGGCTTGCGGCAGCTCACCCAATGCGTAGGAAACCACCACCAGGTCATGCGCGCTGCAGGAAAGCCCCGACCGCAGATCCTGTTTGAGCCATTGTGCCTGCTGCACTATCGGCGACGGGCTTTGCGACGCCAGACGCTTCCCCAGCGCGAGCCACTCGAGATCGGATTCAATCAGCGTGGCCTGTTGCAGCGATTGGAATTCTTCAGCCGCGGCGAACAGCGCCGTGCCCGGCCCGGCGCCGAGATCGAGCAGGCTTCCAAAATCAACATAAGGCGCGCGCGACCTGATCTCCGAAAAAACGCGCCGGGCAGCGCTATAAGTGGCGGGCAAGCGTACAGCCAGGTAGGCGGCACGCTGCGCTTCCGTGACGATGGCCGGAGTAGAGAAATCGGCGGCCTTGTAGTATTCCGCCAGTTGCGCAGTCGCCTGCACCAGCTTGCGCCGCTCGACTTTATCGGTTTCCCGCTGAATGGCATTGAGCAGCTCGGCGGGCAGGCGCATGGTTGTGGCGCGACCTCAATCCTTGTATTTGACGGAGCAGCCGTAGGGGCGCGTTGCAGCCTCGGTCACCGGCTTGCCGCTCGTGGCCTCCTGCAGCGCGGTAGAAACATAATTTTTGGAGCCTGCAATGTCGCTCTTGTCCGAAGTCGGATGATCGTCAATGGCGCCGTTGTAAATCAGCGTGCCGCTGGGGTCGATGATGAACATGTGCGGCGTTGTTTTGGCCGCGTAGAGGTGGCCGAGAGATCCTCCGGGATCCATCAGGACCGCCGTAGGGGCGGCGTTCATCGTCTTTACATAGTCATTTTCCTGCGACGGCGTAACAAAGCCCTGCGTCCCCGGCGCAGAAGAGATCACCGTGAGCCACACCACGCCCTTAGCGGTCCATTCCTTCTGCAATTGCTGCATGTTGCCGCTCTCATAATGTTTCTTGGTATAAGGGCATCCCTGGTTGTGCCACTCCAGGACCACATACTTGCCTTTGTAATCAGCCAGACGCTGCTGCTTGCCGTTGCTATCCACCGCCGTAAAGCCGGGCGCCGGCTCTCCAACCTTGAGAGCAAACGCGGACGCTATCAGTGCCAGCATCGCACACGTGCGCAACAGAACCCCACGCAGATTTTTCATCGCGCCTCCTTTTCGAACTTCCGTTCCGGCCATCATTGTATCGGCTAGCGTACCGGCGCTTCAATCCGGTAGGCCGGCCATCCGGGGATGACCAGCACGCCGCGCAGAACAGCGACCGGCTTCAACAGCAGGTCAGATTTTTTGAGGATCATCCTGGCGCCCGCCCGCGACGATTGAACTTTTTGCGGCGCGGGATTGTCAATCTGTCCGGGCTCCAGGGGAAAGAATACGGCCCTGGTGATCGGCTTGCCGGCGCTGATCGCCAGCACAAATTCATCCTTGACCGAAGTGGCGCTTGCCTTCCATCCGCGAGGCAAAGGCTGCGGCAGGAGTTTTTCCGTCATGGCAAAAAGATGAGCGGAGGATGACCCATTCATTGCTGCCGGTCCCGCCGCCGGCAAGGCCAGTTGCAGTTGCGCGTGCTCGGGGATACATACCTCCCGGCAGACGAGCCACTTGGCTTCAAGTCCAATTTCAGCAGGTGTGCGGCTGTTGAACGCCGGCGGAACATGAAGTGCAAGCGGGAGCAGAACCTCGCCATGATAACCATAGTCGGCAAGCTGCGGAGCGGGCTGCATGCGCTCTGGACGCGGCCACTGGACTTCGCCGACGGTAAAACCGGCGGGAAGCCGCCATTTGAATACCGGCGGCTGCCCGGAATCTCCGGGATTGGTCCAATAGATATGCCAACCGGGTTCCAGGACAAAATGCACTCCCAATTGCAGATTGGCGCCGGGCGAGGCAGAGACCTGGCGCGAGAGCAATTCCACGCGCGCGTGCTGTACAGGGATCTGCGCGGCCAAAGAGCCCAGTAACCCTGCGGCCAATAGAAATCCGCCCAATTGCACCATCGATCTGCTCACCACTCTTCATTTTACGACGAGGAAGAGTGAATGGTCCCTTTGCAGCATTGGATTGTCTGACATCGAAGGCAGCCCTTGGTTAGAGACGCGGGTTCCGTACGTTACCGAAGCGTCTCGCAATTTGCCTGCTGAAAAAAGGCCGCCATGTGCAAGGCGGCCTTTCGAGTAGAACAATTGACTTTTACTGAATAACCAGTGTCACCGTCTTTGTGTGGGTAAGGCCTCCGCTGGTTCCTTTGATGGTCAACGTAGAAGTCCCCCTTGTAGCGTTGCTCTGCACGGTGATTCGCAGGGTTGATGTCCCCGAGCCAGTGATGCTCGTGGGAGTAAAGGTGGCTGTCGTACGGCCCGGTAATCCGGTCACGCTCAAATTAACCGCCCCGTTGAAGCCGGAGACAGCGCCGATGGTCACCGTATAGTTACCGCTAGAGCCCCGCGTCACGCTGAGGCTTGCGGGCGTAGCGTCAATGGTAAAGTCCGGCGCGGCCACGATCAGCGTCACAGTGGTGGAGTGCGAAACCGATGAACTGGTCCCGGTGATTGTAAGCGTATAAGTCCCTCCGGGAGTTGACGTTGACGTGGCGACCGTCAGGGTGGAAGAACCAGCGCCGTTGATCGACGTGGGGTTGAAGGTGGCCGTAGTGCCCGAAGGGAATCCGCTGATGCTCAGGGATACAGCGCCGGTGAACCCATTCAAGGCCGCGGTGGACACTGTGTAACTGGTCCCCGTGCCGGGTACGACCGTCTGCGAGGCAGGCGTTGCCGACAACGAGAAGTCTTGGACAACCAGGATAACGGGCGTGTTGTGGTTCACAGTTCCGCTGATCCCGGTAATGGTGACGGTGTAACTTCCCGCCGGCGTCGACGAAGACGTGCATACTGTCAGCATCGAGGAACCAGCGCCGTTGATGGAAAGAGGATTAAACGTCGCCGAAGACCCTGATGGCGCTCCGCTCTGGCTGAGTGAAACGGTGCCGGTGAAGCCGTTCAAGGCCGTGGTGGATACATTGTAACTGACGCACCCGCCAGGCAGGACGGAGATTGAGCTGGGGCTGGCGGAGATTGTGAAATCAGGAGCAATCACCGTCAGGGTAATGGGTACGCTGTGCGACAGAGTGCCATCGGTCCCGATGGCGTTGAACTGGTAGTTTCCCGCCGCAGCTGAACCGGGGATAGTCACCGTCAAGGTTGAAGAACCCACGCCGGCGATCGGATTCGGGCTAAAGGTCGCCGTGGAGCCTGTTGGCAACCCGCTGCCCACGCTCAGGGTCACGTTCCCGCTGAAGCCAAGTCCGTTCAATCCTGCCGTGGTGATCGTGTAGGTGGTGTTCCCGCCAGCCGCAATGGACCGCGAACCGGGCGTTACCGCCAAGGAGAAGTCCTGCACCACGAGCGTCACGGGCACGTGAACGACCAGGGTGCCACTCGTCCCGGTAAGGGTAAGCGTGTAGTTTCCCGTAGGAGTATTGGAGGAAGTGGTAATTGTAAGCGTCGACGAACCACCGGCGCCGGAGATCGGCGTAGGACTGAAGCTTGCCGAGGCATTCAGAGGCAGACCGGCAGTCACCTGGAGGTCGACGTTGCCCACAAAGCCATCGAACGCCGTGGTGGTAACAGTGTATGTGGCGCTCCCGCCCACGGGGACGTTTTGTGAAGGAGGCGTAGCGGACAACCTGAAGCGCGGGTCGTTCAACGGGAAGAACATGAACGTGCCGTATTGGTTGTCCTGATAGACGCCAAACTCCACCGGGCCATCATATTGCGGGCTACAGGTGTTGCCGACGACCGTGCACGCAGGCCCGGTGATCGTCGCAGTAGACTGCTCGGTTTGTGTTTGGGTAATTGTTTTGTTTTCCTTATGGTCCCACTGGAGTTTGTTCGCTTCCTTTATTGTGGTGACCACCCCAAGGCCGAAGATATGACCACCGAATTCCTCCTCCATGGAGAACTCTTGCGAGAATGAATGTGAGGTTCCGTGGCCTTGAACCGATGTATTCACGTAAGTCAGGGTGTAGGTCTGGGTAATGGGCTGGCCCCCAACCGGGGCTTGCTCGTACACCATGTCCTGGTTGTTGGAAAGCGTAAAACGTGTCAGATCCACGGTGGTCGGGCAATTGGCCGGGGTGGGGGTACATTGCCAGAACGGGTCCGCTTGTGCGATCTGAGCAAAATCGGTGCCCGGCCCTGGGCCAGTGATTCCTGGACCTTGTCCTGCGGGCCAAACCTGGCCGGCTGCCCAGGTGCGCGCCAGGACCCCGGCAACATTGGGAGGAACGGGGATGTCGCCGTTCAGCCAACCTACGAAGACGGGGAAAATGTCCACATCAGGCTGGTCGTCCGGATCAAAACCGTACCCGTTCCAGGTCATGGCGTGGGGGCGGTTTGGATCGTAGCTCATGAGCAGCAAGGGATTGAGCCACAACCAGACGATGTCAAAGTCGTGATCAATACCGACAAACGAGTTCGCAGGTCCACGGGTCAGGTCAGACTGCGCGGTCGTCTTGTTGATGGTGACGGTTGAGGAGTCACTTGACCCGTGCGTAAAGGAGGTGGTTTCACCAACCGTAACATGTGCTTGGGCGTCTATCCCGCTGGCCTTCCAACCCTCTATGCTTTTTTTGACGGAGACGCTCACGGTCGTGGTGTCGGAAAAGGCATCGCTGATATCGGTGGTGTTGCCAACGAGTTTGCTGTTGAGGTAGCTGACGGTGCTTTGATTTCCGGGCGGAGCATACGTGACGCCCACAATGATGTATTTAGGGTTGATAAACCCTTGTATCGGCGCCGGCGCATCTGACCCCCCGGTCAGCGTCGGGGTGAATGGTACTATCTGGAACGGTGGCGTCAGATAAAAATAGGAAACAATTGAGGCAGACAACGAATAGTTTGTGTTTGACCCGCTGGTATTTGCGGTCAACTGTAAGGTCACCGGATAAGGCACTCCGCCGGGCCCCACAGCGGGCCCGCCGACGGTGGCGGTAACGTACGGGCTGCATAGATTGATGCTGTTCTTCAGGCTTAGTGCAAGCGTAATGTCTACGTCGCCCGGGCCGTAATAACCCACGCAATCATATCCATTGACGACAATATGGATCATGCCGGAATCGCTTGTCTGATCTGATCCATTAATGCCGATGGTCGCCTGGCCGGGCGTTTGCGCGTGAGCAAAGATGGAAAAAGTGCAAAAAACAAACAAAAATATCCATAGTGCCCGGCCACGTATGACCTTCGGTGCTTCGAATCGAAGTCCGCTCAGAGCCCGCAATGATGGGCCCCGTGGCGCATCAAAAGTCGCTTGTGCTAGTTTCATTGTCAATCCTTTCTTTTCTAGTTACACCACGCAAATATGGTGGGTTTTTGGCGTGACCCGCTTTGCCTGAGCACGAAGTGACGAACACTGCAGAACTCTTTTAAAAGGAAAGTGGTCTTGAGTCCTGCTACGTAGGAATCTTCCTGCCAGCAGTGGGACAAGTTGCCTTGTGATGTCTTGGGGGAATGACAAACTAACTCATATCAATATTTCACAGTAGATATCAGAGTAATGTGCTCCGGATGTGATGGGTGTCACTGCATCGCGTGATAGCAAGATAAACATGATGCTAGACATGGCAACAAGATCAGACAAGGATCCAAAGAAACAACCTTAAACAGGAGCCCATTTAGGGAATGAATATCCTATAGGTCAACTATCGCTATCTATCGAAAAGTTTTCCATTGTTAAGACTAGTAAAGTCTCCCATGAGAACGCGGCTTGGTAGATAGCAGTTGCATGGGGCGAAGCAGCACTGCACCGCCAAGTTGGCGCAATGTACGCATCCGTGCGACAGGGCATGACCCGACACAGTTTTTCCAGGCCTGCGACGCGGACTAATGGCGAAGCATGCGCTGGCGAGACCGGCTGCTGGTTTGCTATTCACTGCCACAAGAAGAGAGCGCCGGGGACCGGCGCTCTCTTGGATAAACAACAGTCTGTAACTACAACGCGATTTACGGCAGCACGTAACGCAGGCTGACAAAGCCCATCATGAGGTGAGCGTTCTTGGGCGCGCCGGCAGGAATAAACCAGGGTGCGCGCGTCAGGTAAGAGGTTTGGGTGACCAGCAGCACGGCGCCGTACTGCGGGTTCTTCCAGAAAGTTTGCGTCCACTCGAAGGAACCTTGCTGGATGGCGCGGTTGTTGAGGTTGTTGGAGTTAATTCCGCCAAACCCGATGCAAGGCTTGCCCACGGCGGGCGCTCCCGGCTCACAGGAGATCGGCGCTGGCGTGAGAGGTGAAGTAGTATCCGGGAAGCTGTTGCGCTGGAAGTAGAACCCACCATAGTAAAAGCCGAACTGGGAGTTCTTGGCCGTGGCTTCGGCGCCAATCAGCGCTCCGCCTGCGTGGACCATGGAAAGATCGAGATTGAAAGTGGCAGGACCTGTCTGTACTGGAAAGACAACCGCCTGTGGACCCAGACCAATCATGTAACGGCCATCGCCGCTGCCCCAGTTGGCGTTACCCAGCACACGGAAGCTCTTGGAAAGGGAAAGGTTGAAGTCGCCAAAGAACGAAGCGCCGATTTTCGAATGGTGATCAAACTGCGTGCCGCCGATGGGCACGGCGGTGATTTTCGCCGAGGTGAGCAGCCCGCCCAACTCGAAATGGTAGTGCTTTCCGCTCACATCGTTGTCCACGGCAAGCTTGGTGATGAGATCGGGAAAGACGTTTGGCGTGGTTGTCTGGTTGGCGGCGTCAAACTGCGCTCCCAGTGCGGCGTTGAATTGGAAGGGGAAGAGGACTTCTCCGGCGCCAACAAACTGTTCTGGGTTCTGCATCGCAAATCCCCACTGGAACTTGTCCGTGAAGTGATAAACGGCACGGAATTCTCCGGCGCGGGTGTAAGGAATGCCCACGTGAACGTTGGCGTCTTCACCGATGGTGAGTTGCAGATCAGATGGCATGGGCGATAGCCCGACCCGGTTGGGTGTCTGAAGGCCCCAGGTCGATCCGGCCAAGAATTCCCAGTTGCCGCGCTTCAGGTCCAGCCAGTAGAGGCGCAGGCGGTTGGTGTGGCCGTTGGCGGTAACAAACACGTTGGCGGCATCGTTGCCATTAAAATCGCCTTCAATGTAGCCGAGCACGTTGTTCGCGCCATACTTGCCGGTGATCTTCAGGTTGTAACGCGAATATTGTCCCGTGGTGCGAAATTCAGTCAGGTGGCCCTGCACCGTATTGCTGAACGGAATCGCGCCGAAGCCCGTGGCGATGTTGCTGCCGGTGTTGGTGGTGCGAAAGACGTTTTCAAAATCTACAAACCCGCCGGGAGTGAATTCGGTCCCGCCGATCCGGAACGAGAGCGGCGACGACTTCGGCTGCTCCGTTTCCTGAACGACAGCGACTGGCGCCGGCGCCGGTGCGGTATGCAGTGCGGCATCGGCCACGTGCGGCGTGCCAGAGGTCTTGTTTTCCAGTTGCTGTTGCAGGGTCTGGATCTGCTGTTGTTGCTGAGAAATCTGTTTTTGTTGCTCGCTGATGGCCTCGCGCAAAGCCTTCAGCTCGTCTGCAACTGACCCGGACCCGGCAGAGCCGCTATTGGGTGCGGTTGCCTGGCCCAATGCCAGCCCAGAGGCCAGCACTACGAAACACATCTTCTCTAACAATCTCATTGAGCTTATTCTCCTCTGCTTGTTCGTCGTTTTATCGGCCCATCAAGGTGATAATTCCAGGCCCCAAAAATTCGCCCGCTTCAGGGACCCCAAGTTGTTTTGGCAAAACTCGGGATAATTTCACACCATTATCGTCCGGTTGTACATAGTTATGTGAAACGAAAGTACCAACGATGTCAGCCCGTGCCAGCGGCTTCCAAATTTGGAAGAAACGCCGCCAGCACTTCCGAAAGTTCATAGACGTTTGGTTTAGTCAATAAAAATGCGGCCCGGACGCAGAGGAGGCGGTCCGGGCCGACCTGACAGGAGCTAACTCACCGGGAAGCCCGGGCGGCTGCCTGGCCGCCGGTTACATCGCTAAACGAGATGGCGTTAGCCACGTTAGGATAGGGCTGACCGTCCAGTTCCACATAGGGGAAAATCAGGTAATTGACCCGTTCCCCACGCTGCCTGGGGCTCAGTTCCACGTCGCGTCCCACGCTGAATTGGACGCGATTCACATCGTGCGCGCCAAAGAAATAGTCCTTCTTCTCCTGGTGCTTCCAGGCTTCGGAAATATCCACGGGGAACCAGCCGCGGTCATGCGTGTAAAACTCAGCCCAGCAGTGGTAGCCCGGAATCTGGCCGGAATTCTGGCCCTCCGGCAGGGAGAGACCCATTTCAAAGCGCGCGGGAATCTTCTGCGAACGCGACATCGAGATAAATACGGAATGGAAGTCGGTGCAGTTGCCGCGCTTGGCGTCGCAGGCCCAAAGCGTGTCTCCTTTGCCCCAGCCGGTGCCGGTCTTGTCATATTTCATGGTGGAAAAGGTGTAGTCGTAGAATGCACGTCCCTTTTCCAGGTCGGACATGCCCGGCTTCACCTGTGCGGCGGCCAGTTCTGCGGGTTTGCCGGTAATCGGCACCAGTTTATCCGGCTGCAGGAAGCGCCTCAGCTCTTTTTCCGACGCGGACTTCTTCAAGGAAACCGCGGCCAGATGTTCCAGCCGCACTACGTCATATTTCACCGTGAAGTGGTACTCCGGCTGGGTGGCTTTGTCCGTGTGGGCGTAAAACATCTTGTTGCCATATTCAGGCTCGGTGGTTTCTTTGAGCGGAAGATCGCCGCTCTTGGAGGTTATCTTGACCTGCTGGAATTGGTCTGACTGGGCCATGGGAAACCATACATCGAGCGACTTGCCGGGATCGGTGATGCGGACAGTGAAAGAGTAATTGAGCTCAAAGTGGCGCGACTTGCTCTGGGCAAACGCGCATAGACCGCACAACAGGAACAGCGAGACAGCAGAAAATCTGCGCAACACAAGATTCTTCCTTTCGGCTTGAATGGATTGACAGTAAGAACGTCCGACCGGAGGTTAGTGGACACGCCGTCAAGTGAAGCCGTGGAAGAAACGGGTCATTTCGGGGAAATTCTACTCCTGGAAGAGGCGGATGGCAAAACGGCGGCCCAAGGCTTCTACCGCGGAGTATAAGGATTATCGATGACAAACCGCCAACTGCCATCCGGTTGTCGACGGACCACCTCGGTGCTCAGGCCCCGCGTCGTGCTTCCAGTTTCGTCGACTGGAGCGGGTTCCAGGACCCAGTCGCCGTGCAACACGGCAAGACTATCGTCGAACATGACTGCTGAGCGAGTTTTGATTGTCATTTGAGGCCGACGGGCTAGAAAGCTCTTGTAAGCATTTCGTATTGACTGTTGGCCTGCAACAGGCTGCCCGTTAACGACGAGAACCGCATTCAACTCATACAGCGCCACGAGCGAATCGATATCGCCTGCGTTGAATGCATCTTGGAAAAGAACGTGGATGTGGGCCGGATCTTCCTTGGTCATTGAGCTATCCTCACTCCGCCTTGGCCACAAACACCCCCGTCTCCACCTTCCCTGCGCGTTTGATCTGCACGAAGATGCGGTACTCACCGGGCTGAGGAAAGCCATACGGAAAAGACACTTCAGCGGCGCCGGCATTATGGTCCATGTTTTCCATTCCTGCTTTGGCGTTGCCACCTTCAGCCAGGCTCACCGCCGCCATGGAAACCGAGCCTGCGGGATGGACGTGAGCAAAAATGTTTCCGTCCGTGCTCAAGAAGACAGCGTGCCCGGCCATGCCCATGTAAGGCTGCAAATCGGCGACCGCCTTGCCGTCTTTGTCTTCGACGCGGAAACGGAACCAGTAGGGCTGGCCTGCTTTGAAGGAATGGTCGTCACGCTGCCACACCATACGGTAACCGCCGGAGAGCTGCGCCACTTTATCAGCAGGAGCCAGATCGAAGGAACCGGCATCGTCGCCGCTGAGCGCCTCGCCGGTGACAGCGGGCAGGTTCACGGTGGCAACCTGCGTCTCAGGAAAGCCTGTATGGTGGACGATGTCCGCATAGAGCTTGTATTGCCCCTCGGGCATGATGGGCAGGTTCTGGGCGAAATCGCCGGGCTGTGTCTGGTCAGGATGCAGGTGCCAGAAGGCCTTCATGTCCGGCATGCTCACTACGAAAAGGTGCATGAGATGACCGTGGTCCGGGATCAGGTCGTCGAGGCGAATGCGGTCAGGCTGCTCGCTGCGAAAGCGCGTGGGCTCTGACTCATTGGGATTGTCGAGGCGCAACCGCAGCAAACTTCCGCCCAACAATGACGACTTCATGTTGGGGACCTTGTAATTGAGCCGCGCGTTGGCGCTGGCTTCGCTCCCCCACCATAGATTGCCCAGGACGAACGCAGCGATCACGATGATGGCGGCTACGCCCAGTCCAATGCGGCCACGCCTGGCTTGCGCCGGCTCGGGGGCCTGGCCAGGATTTAGTCCAGCGTCACGAGTGGCGGCGACGATAATGCCGATTAAGCCGGCCGCCAGCGCCAGTCCGAGAAAGGCCAGTAGAATGCCCAGCCCGGCCTGCATCGGTTGCGCACTGGTGGAGACGGCAGGTAGCGGAACGTCCAGTTGAGCCGTACCCTTTTTCCCTGCGACCTGAATCTGTACCTTCCACGAGCCACGCACCATGATCCACAGGCTTCCGGTAAAGAGCTGGGGATCGCCGGCGGAGCGTTTGGCCGCGTCGGGCAATGGGGCCATTTTTGCGCCAATGCCGATCATGCGCAGCGGCAGGATCTTTACCGTATCGACATCGTCCCCCACGCTGCGAATCTGCACCTGCGCCACGCCCGGCACCACGGCAGGCGGTCGCAAGGTCACCAGCAAATGATAGGGACCGGCATAGCCGTCATAGTAAACGTCCGGACTATTGACGTGGGCGGCGCCCGCCAACGGCAGCAGCAGAACGCAAAGGGCCAGGAAAACAGTTCGCTTCGATAGGTACATTTTTATCGCCTCACCCTTTTGAGCCACTCGCCCCAATAAATGCCGATCCACATGCTGGCCACGGAAAACAGGAACCCCAGGCCCATATTGCGCCAGAACTCTCCCGGAGACTGCTCCCAGTGCACGAAAACATGACGGACCGTGGCCGACGTGGGCAAGGTGAAGTAAGGAAAATCGACTGTGGCAAAGAGCCGGTTGCGCGCCAGGGGAGACATCAGGAAGGTAGCGAAGGGCCATTCCACAACAATGAAGATCGCCATGAAGGCCACGCCGCCAAACAGCGCCCACTGCCACCTGGGAGCATCCTTAAACAGCGGCCACAGTAAATCGAGGCAAAACGCGGGAACCACAAGCAGCATAGGAAAAGGCAGCGGCACCATGTGCGTGATGTCCTGGTAAACGGGCCCCAGCTTGGGCTGCGCGGGAAAGAGCGGCAGCACCCACATCAGGACCAGCACAAAAGCCGAGTAAACACCGGTCATGATGGTGCGCGCCCAGCGATGGCCGGAGACGCGGGCCAGCCCTTCCAACAACAGCAGCGTGCCTATTCCGATGACCAGGTAGGAAATACCGCTATGGAGGAGCACGCGGTTGGTGTATTCCAGTTTCAGCGTCATTCCCTGAACGATGATGAAACCGCCGACGAAGAGCAGTATGCGTTGCAGCTTTACCCGCTGCTCGCCAGCAGCCCGGTTCAGGTACGATACCGCCAGAATGGCTCCGCCCCACATGATGCCCGCGATCCCCAGGGCCAGAAGCATGTGCGGAGGACTGATAATCTTCACGTCGAGGCCGTAAGCTTCATGCCACCAGTTATCGAACGGCGCTGAGGTCAGCATGGCGCCGCCGCCCCACGCGGCGATAAAAGCGCCCAAAGGTCCGCGAAAGCCGAGCACGTTCACGGAGCCGCGCCGCGCTTCGCTGTCGCCAGCGAAAGTGGTGCGCATGATCATCCACGCAGAACCAAAGGCCCCCAAAAGCGCGCCGAACTGAATGAGCAGGTGGGCCGGGGTCCAGAAGCTGTCACGGCCAATGGTTTCATGCCAGGAGATGTCCCAGTAAAGCCCCGTGGCAATACAGACAGATGCAATCACGTTGGCCCAGACCAGCCAGGGAATGCCCTGGGACCTGGGCGTGCTGGATGTCTCGGTCATACGCGGCCCTCAACGAGATGATGAAGCGGTAAGAAGTGCACTACAGAATACACTGAATGGCCATTCAGTCGTAAGCGGGCCGACACAGTTTACTTCGGCATTCGTAGAGGGGATTGGTTGCAAAGCTTACAGGTCCATGACCTCGCCGGCGCCTTTCAGGGACTGAGCATTGGAACAGATGTGTGAATTTGCCGTTGCGACTTCCACGCCAGGCCCGGCTCCCGGCTTGCTGCGAGACGTGCATGAGGCCATTGCCACCGGCCGGATCGGCGCGGATAGCCCCTCCATCAATCGCGCGAATTCATCCAGGGTGAGCGACTGGGCTCCGTCGGAGAGAGCGCGCTCGGGACAAGGATGAACTTCAATGATGAGTCCATCGGCACCGATGGCTAAAGCTGCGCGGCTGGCCGGAGCAATCAGCTCGCGTTTCCCTGTCCCGTGCGACGGGTCGGCGATCACGGGCAGATGCGAGAGTTCACGCACCAGCGCCACGGCAGCAAGGTCGAGCGTGTTGCGCGTCATCTCGCTTTCGAAGGTCTTGATGCCGCGCTCACAAAGCACCACGTTTTCATTGCCGCCGGCCAAAAGGTATTCCGCCGCCAGCAGCCATTCCTTCACGCTCGCGGAAGGACCGCGCTTGAGCAGGATGGGCTTATTGGCTTTGGCGAGCTGGCGCAGCAGGTCGTAATTCTGCATGTTGCGCGCGCCCACCTGAAGCATGTCGGCATGGTCGCAGATGAGCTGAATGTCGTTGGTGCTCATGACCTCGGTCACCACAGGCAGTCCCACTTCATCGCGGACCTGGCGCAGCAGGCGCAGCGCTTCAAGGCCCAGTCCCTGGAAATCATAGGGCGAGGTGCGCGGCTTGTACGCTCCGCCGCGCAGCAGCGTGGCGCCTGCGGCCTTGACGGCGCGCGCGGTGGAGAAGAGCTGTTCGCGCGATTCCACCGAGCAAGGCCCGGCAATCACCACGGCTTCCTCTCCGCCGGCGATCACACCGCCCACGTCCACCCGCGTGCGTCCGCTCTTGACCTGCCGGCTCACCAGCTTGAATGGGTGCGCGATGGGCACAACGTCTTCCACTCCGGGCGCGGCCTTGAGCGCTTCCAGCGCCATGCGCGATCCGCCGGAACCGACCGCGGCCACGATGGCCCGCTCCGCTCCGCGCGTAACATGCGGCTGAAAGCCGCACTCGATCACCCGCTCAATCACGTGCTGAAGTTCCGCTTCCGACGCGCCTGCTGCCATGTTGATCACCATTGAAATACTCCTTGAAAAAAACAATTAGCAATTAGCACTCAGCAATGAGCCAAAATTGTTCACTGCTGACTTTCGTTTCCGGCTAGGGTTCACCAGCGTGAACTCTTACTTCCGCCTAGCCGCCCTGCTCCTGCATCCGCTCGGTACCGAGCCGGCGGGTCTCCAGGATGATGGCGCGAAAGATCGCCGTGACGCCCTGCCGGTCGAGCGGGCCCATGTTCTTTTCCGCCACGCGGGCCAGCACCTGGTTTTCGCGATTGCCGTCGTACGCCGGCAATCCGGATGCGACTTTGACAGTAGCCATTTCACAAGCGATGGCGGCGCGCTGGTTGAGCAGGCGAAGCAACTCGGTATCGAGCGCGTCAATCTCCTTGCGCCAGTCTTCAAGAGTTTTTTCGCCGATTGCGGTTTGCTGGTCCATGTCCGAAAGCTCCCCAAAAGCAAAAACCGCGACCCCTTGGGATCGCGGCTTGCGGTGATTTATGATGTCTAACTTTTTATTGCATTGTCAGCACACCATCCGCGCAGCCGCTACCCGTAAAGTAGTAGCGGTAAGTAAACGCGAAAGTAAATCGGCTGGCGTGCATGCTTAGCGGATAGTAGTCTAGGTTTTCGGGTGTTGTCAAGAAAGTTAATGACTTTAATGCGCCGCCCGAAGGGCGCGAAAGAGTGTATGAGCAAAACCATTGATTCTAAAGATGCGGCAACCGCAGCCCAGCCAGACGCGTGGCAGGCCTATGTAGAAGATTTCCGTCGCGCGGGCCATGAAACCGTGGACTGGATTGCCCGCTATCTGAACAACGTTGCGGACATGCCGGTGCTGGCGCAAACCAGACCCGGCGAACTCCTGGACGCGTTGCCCAGGTCGGCGCCGGAAAACGGCGAGCCTTTTGATGCGATTCTCCGCGATTTTGACCGGCTGATCATGCCCGCGGTAACACAGTGGAACCATCCCCGCTTCTTTGCCTACTTTGCCTGCACCGGCTCAACGCCGGCCATCCTGGGTGAGATGCTGGCCGCGGCGCTCAACACCAACGGCCTGCACTGGAAGACATCACCCGCGGTGGCGGAGCTGGAACAGCGGGCGCTGGACTGGCTGCGCCAGTGGCTCGGGCTTTCTGACGAATGGTTCGGCATCGTCTATGACACTGCCTCTACCAGCAGCATGCACGCGATTGTCTGCGCGCGAGAAATGGTCGATCCCCAGGCGCGTACCGAGGGAAGCCGCAACGATCTGGTGCTGTACACGTCAGATCAGGCGCACTCCTCGATCGAGAAGGGTGCGATTGCCGTAGGTGTCGGCCAGCAGAACGTGCGCAAGGTGCCATCCGATGCGGAGTTCCGCATGCGCGCCGATGCCCTGGCGCGAATGGTGGAAGACGACAGGCGCGCGGGCAAGCGGCCGTTCTGCGTGGTCGCGACCGTGGGAACGACCTCTTCCACCAGCATCGATCCGGTGCCGGAGATTGCCGGCATCGCCGAGCAACACGGCATGTGGCTGCACGTGGATTGCGCGTATGCCGGAGCAGCGGCGATCCTGCCGGAACAGCGGCACATCATGGCCGGCACGGAACGGGCGCATTCGCTGGTATTCAATGCCCACAAGTGGCTGCTCACGCCCATCGACCTGAGCGCGTTCTACACGCGCAGGCCGGACATTCTGCGCCGCGCGTTCTCTCTCACCCCGGATTATTTAAAGACCCAGGAAGACCCGCGGGCGCACAACCTGATGGATTACGGCATCCCGCTGGGCCATCGTTTCCGCGCGCTGAAACTGTGGTTCGTCATGCGTTACTTCGGGCGCGAGCGGGTGGCGGCCATGCTGCGGCAGCACCTCCAGTGGGCACAAGACTTCGCCGCGCTGGTGGACGCGCATCCGAAGTTCGAGCGCGTGGCCCCGGTTCCGCTCTCGATTGTCTGCTTCCGCTATAAGGGTTCTGACGAGGAAAACCGCGCGATCATGGAGAAGGTCAACGCTTCAGGCCGGGTGTTTATCGCCAGCACGGTGTTGAACGGAAGAGTGACGCTGCGGCTGGCGATCGGAAACCTGGAAACCACGTGGAAAGACGTGCAGGAAGCCTGGGAGTTGCTGCGGCAGGCGGCGGAAAAGATCTAACCACAAAGGACACGAAGGAGCACAAAGGCAAAGAAGCAAGGGCTGTGCTGCGGGGCCGGCTGAGTCTCAGAGTCGTTTAGCGTCGCGACTAAACCAGGTTCTTCTGCGCCAGGTAAAACGCGTAACACAGAACCAGAAATGCCGCTTCCAGTCCCACAAAGACCACTACGAAACTGTTGTGGATACGGAGAAGGATGCGGTTGTCCAACGCCCATTCGGCGGCAGGCCGCCTGACCTGCAAGGCGCGATAGAGGTCGCGCGCAACCATTACGAAGAAGCGCAGCAGCAGGAAATAGAAGCCAATCCAGAAAACCACCCAGAAGAGCGGGCCGACGCTGGAAAACAGTTCGCTGAAGCCATAGGCGTTGCGGCTCAAAGCCACGTGCAGAAACGCCAGCAGGACCAGGTTGGGCCAGAGGCCTTCTGCGGTGACAAAGTACAGATAGTAGTCGGCCAGGCGGCGGGCCTGGCGATTGCGGGAAAACTCTTTCTGCGCGCTCTTGCTGAAGAGACCGGCGGCCATCAGCAGAGCCAGCGAGAAGACCAGCGGGCTGCCGGAGTTGGCGATGGCCAGCGCGCTCTGCCGGGCGCGGAGCTTGCGCTCCCAGGCCGCCATCTTCTGCTTGTACTGTTCCTCGGAGGTGCGTGAGTCCGCAAGCGAGCTGTTGAGCGCGGCCAGCGCCTGTTCGCGCGTGAGTGGCGTCGCCGAGAGATGCAGTTTGAAGCTTTCTCTGGGAGAATTTGAAATTCTTCTGATCTCCGCCTGCGTGGCGGCAATGATCTCTTCCTGGCGCTTGACCTCAGTCTGCACGTTCACCTGCAACGCCGTGATCTCGTCTTCCAGCTTGCCCGAATGGCGCGTCATCTGCCAGTTGAGGAATGACGCGATGATCGAAATCAGCACCAGTCCTTGCAGGGCAAAGAGACCGGGCGTGATCCAGCCCGGCAGGCCCGCGGTGGCCGCACAGGGAAGCAGCTCGGCATTCTGGTCGATGACGTTTTTCTGGCGGAGCAACGGAATGGGGCCGGGTTGCTGTCGCCATTGCAGCCGGAGCTGGTCCTGGGGCGTGAGTTGCGATTCGCTAAGGACCTCTTCGTCCTGATACACCGATTCCATCGTACCGGCTTATTTAGCACGTCCAAAAACCGGGCACAAGCACCAGGAGTGCATAGACGAGATTGCACTCGCGGTGCCATGACTCTGCTGGAGCACCAACTGGCCAAGGACCAGGCTTAATGAAGGACCATTCTTAGCGCAGGACCAGGCTGATCGACGAAGCCGCGGTAGCCACGTTAAATGGCGATCCCACCAGCGGCTTGAGCGCTCCGCTGGAGGATATGGCGAACGCGGCGATGTCATGGCTGGTCTGGTCGGTTACATACACGGCCGTGGTAGTCGAATTCACCGCCACCGCGGAAGGCCCAATGCCTCCGGTGGCAAACGGAGAACCGTTGACCTGGCCCAGCGCTCCCGAACTGGCGTCGATCGCGTAGACGGAAACATTGTTTGAGCCGGTATTGGCGGCAAACAACAGTGCTCCCTGAGGGTCCATGCCAAGACCGCTTGGCGCCGCACCCGCGGCAAAAGGCGAACCGTTAATCGCGGCCAGCGTTCCGTTCGTCTGGACGGCGAACCCCAGCACAGCGTTGTGGGCTGTGTCCGCCACGTAAAGGAAGCGGCCGTCGCGCCCCACCACCACAGCGTTCGGCGTGGCGCCCGCGCCCATGAACACTGGTGCTCCCGCCAATGTCAGATCGCCTTTGCTTCCGATAGAGAACACTGTCACTGTGCCCTCTGCCGGATTGGCCGTGAACAGGAGGTCGCCTTTCGGCGAAACGGCGATTGCGTGCGGGTGGAAAACGGGTGGAGGTGCGGGCGCCGGCGGCGAAGGGAGCGGAAAAGTGCCAATCGTGCCAAGACTGCCGCTGCCCGGATCGACGGTGAAAGCCGTGATGTCGCCCGACGTCTGGTTGGCCACATACAGGAACGGAGCGGTGGGTGACATGGCCATGGAAATCGGTCCGGTGCCGGTATTGAAAATATTGGGTGGGTTGACCGGCACCACGATGCTGTTGCTCACGGGAACGGAAAGATTGCCGTTGCTCTTGTTGATGTCCAGCAAGGTCACGTCATTGCCGGAAAATGCGGCGATATAGAGGAAATCGCCCGCGGTTTGCGCGGTAACGGCCGAGGGATTGGAGCCGACCGCGAAATTCGGCGTCCCCAGCGGCGCCAGCGTGCCGTTATCCTGCACGCGGAACTCAAATACTTCATTGGTTCCCTGCCCCACCACGTAGGCAAATTCTTTGTGCGCGCTGGCACAGCCGCTCAGAAGACCGGCAACACAAACCGCAACCACCGCTATTACGCCGCATAAGACCGAAACAGTCCTCGCCCTCATCGATTCTCCTCGCCTGCAAATGAAAGAAAAACAAGAATACATGAAATTACGACAGCAATCAGCAATCAGCCGGCGGCATGCAGCCAAACGGAGGCCCGCCCACGCCCTCTGGGGAAGAACGCCGAAGGGGTGGGTTCATGCAGGATATGTTCAACAGCTCCAGAAACACCTTTACCACAGAGGACACAGAGGGACACGGAGGCCAGACGAAACCTGCCAACGATTGTGTACAACCCTTAACCACAAAGGACACGAAGGAACACAAAGGTCAGAGCCAAACCTTTGCCACAGAGGGCGCGGAGGTCACACGGAATCTGCCGGGGGGACTTTAACATCTGCGGGCACGGCTTCAGCCGTGCCGTACAAGCACAAATCAGTCGGGCTTTAACCCCCTGCGGCTTAGGTTTTCTTTTTGGGCTTGGACGAGACGGGCGCGGCAGGTTTGCGCTTCAAATGCTTGCGTTCGGCGCGAGCGAAGAACTGTGAGAGCGTTAACTTAAACGTGTCGGCGAAGGCAATGACTAATTCCAGGCTTGGATTGATCTTGCCGTTTTCCAGCTGATTCGCCCAGGACTCCGAATATCCTGCCTTGATTGCGACATCCTTCTGGGACCAACCTCGCTCGAGTCGAAGCTGAGTCACAACCGCTCCAATCGCTTGGCTGAGGGTTTCCGCCTTGCGTCTGTACTTGAGCTTCTTGCTGACTTTGCCGGCCACAACTGCATCATCGGCAATTGCCCAAGTCAATTACTTTTAGTATACTTAAAGTCATATCATGAGTAACTGTCCGAACCTCCCACAAGGGTTTGGATGCTTACTTGAATCTGCGCAGAAAGGCCCCGAAACTGACGCCTGCCGCTAGGGCGTCGGCGGGGGAACGGACAGGGCCCGCGATGGCGTGGATCTTGAGTACGTTATGGTCAGGGCTTGTGTCTGGGTTGAGATCTGCTGCCCGGTCGCGGGCTTCCGGTTCCCCCGTCCACGGCGCAGGTGCGCAAGCCTCCGGTGGTAACGCACCGGGGACTTGCGCCCCGCCGTCGGATGGACCGAAGAAGCGCTTCTACTCGCTCGTGATTGAGGTGCGTCCGGAGGAAGCGGACGCCGAGACCTTGCAGCTATTCTCCGACTTTGGCTCTTCCGCCCTGGCAGTCACGCTCAACCTGCCCGCCTGCTGCGAACTGCGGCGCTGCATGGAAATGTCTCCGGAGTCGGCCGAGGTGCTGATCAGGATGTGATTGGGCAACCCTTCAGTTTTGTGCCAGGTGGGGCGGCAGCATTCAGATCTTAACGAGTTCACAATCGCCAATCTGGCTTCAGTCATTGAATCTCAAGCCCAGAGTGCAGTGGTCGGCGTTCGCGCTACGGAGAACCTGTCGCTTGCGTTGGCGATGCGGCCGACGGAGGAGCACTTTGAGGCATGACTTCGCAGTCTCCCAAGGATGCTGCCAATAATATGCTCCCACGGGGTTCTGGTATGCCGGCAACATCCGTTCGAAGTTTGACTGCCAGGCATGGTGACTGGGCCGGCCGGGCAAGATGAATGGTCTGATCCTCAATCTTCTGAAACTGCCGGGTTCGGTCTTCCATGGTGCGCACCGCCCTGGCCACAATATTTGGCACTTCTCTCATGAGAGGTTCTGACGGGCTAAGCCGCATTGGATAAGCAAACTTAAAATAACTATCAAGGTGGTTTTTGTGAATTCGGATAATTGAATCGGTAGGCTGGTCACCTTCTTCAAAGACGAGTACATAATCTGCCGGTCCGAGATGAGACCTGTCGATTCTCTGCAAGTACGCTGGATCTCCCAAGGTGCCGAGATGGATAGCACCGTCAGAGCTGGAAGAAGAAACCTTAATAACTATCGACGGGAATGTTACGCAGCCGTTACGATCTGCTCGGCCTTTACCCGACACAATGAGATCGTTTTTCTCGCCGCGGATCAGCCGAACATGAAAGCTCCGCGGGATTTTGGCCCGCGTTTCCAATTGGAGATCGATAGGTTTGCCAAGGGTTTGACGTATAGGTGAAGACTCGTTGAGAGCGACTTGGAAAATACCAATCTCAGGACGAACTTGTCCCATCCCGATTCCTTCGCCGATCCCGAGTAACAATCCAAGCGCTAACAGTGTGCTGAGTTTCATTGAGTCTTCCCTTCGGTTGGGCCGGCATTCGATGAATCAGCCGGCGCCACAACTCCGATTCGTTCTAATAGTGCGTCTGAGGTTTGAGATATATTGATTCGATTCACTGACTCGCGTGGTATTTCGACTACCGTGGTCTTGCCCTCTTTTTTGTCCAGCAGGATGGCAAGAATTACTTTGTCTGACTCGCTGATAACAAAAAAAGGCCCCTCCCAGGCATACGTCTTGTCGGGCTGCATACTGGAAATTTGGGCCTTGGGCATCATGGTGGATTGCACAACCTTGCCAAACATGTAAGGCAGGAACAGAGTGTTGAGTGCTAGCACTGCCAAGCCAGATGTTAGGGCGGTGGTACTTAATGATCCAAAATCACCGGCCTTGCGGTTGAAATATACTAACCACCAACCTAAACAACAGAAAACGAGACCATAGCTATACATTGCATCCAGCTCATGTTTAGCTGCTACCGCGTCGTGCCGTTTCACGCATGGGGAGTAAGCATTCGAAATGGGATCGGGGAAATCCTTCGTTGGCCGGCGCGAATCAATGATCAGCTCCCAGTACTTGCTTGTGCCGCAACCGATCACACCATGGGCGTCCATGATGGTGAACGTTTTAAGATCATTGACCATGGCATCTTTCAGTTCTACGAGGGGCAAGTAAACGATAAACAAGTTTGCCGTTGCCACTGCACCAAGGGCAACGACAATCACCAGCTCAGAAACGCGATGAAACAGCGTTCTGGCGGGTTGGATGTGGCGATGGATTGCCAAGGCGATACATACACCCAGGATGAACAATAAGAGCAGCCAATGTGCGAGAAGTTGTTGCAACACAGTTAGCGTCGTCTGAACTGCGAAGTTACCCGCGATGAACATGAGCTCGGAAACAGTTCGGACGCGGATGCCGATTCCCAAGAAATCGTCTCTAGCGAAGCTGCAAATATACCCAGTTGCGGTGAGCACACCTGCGATGCCAAGAGCAACGAGCACCAGTCGCAGACGTTGAAACATGTTGGTCCCTGAACCAGGGCCAGGTGATAGTTTTGCGGTCGCCATTTAGGGCCTCAAGCCTTGCGGAGGTTGCCAGGCATTAGAAGATTCAAGGGGAAGATTATTTTCCTGCCAAATGCTCGACAAGTCAAAGAAAATGTCCGAAAGCAGATCAATAGCTCCAAAATGGAAGCTCGCAACGCTGCGCTAAAACGAACACCTCCGCAGTCCCGGTTTGTCAATACTGTACTAATTCGTACTTGATTCGCTGGTGGCAGTGCGCTAGAGTACAGCAGCCCTGAGGGGTGGAAGTTGGGTTAGGTCTTTGAAAATAAGCAAGAAGCAACTGGCAGCTGGCAATTAGCCAAACAGGACCCTAAATCAAGGGAAAAAAAGCTTCGACTGTCTTATGACTGTCTTGTCGAATTGGGGTTGGGCCTTTGTTTGCAACAAAAGCGCTACCCCCGGGTGGGGTCTTTTCGGCTGAAAGTACCGGCAGAGGGGCGCAAAGATCGGAGATCGGGACATCGGAGACCGGGACATCGGATCATCGGGACATCGGATCATCGGGACATCGGACGATCGGCGAACCAGAAGATTGTGATTCCATAACGGGAATAAGTTAAGAACCGCGTTTCTGATAGAAACCTGGATTTTCCGTTTGCATCCGCCAACGGCGCGTTAGTAGACTGCTGCACGCGCCGCTGATTCGCGCAGGGCTTCATACATTCATATTCGCAGCAAGATCCGGCCTCTTACCCCATTGGAAATTCCGGCTTAGGAGATCATGAATGTTCAAACGAACACGTCGCCCCGCGTGGATGTTTCTTTGCGCAGCAAGTTTGTTGCTTCTCAGCACCCTGCCCGCCCTGGCGCAGGCTTCACAATCTACCGATCCATCCGGCGGCACAGATGCATTAATGCCCCGGCAACAGACGACCCCGGCGGCGCCTGCCTTGCCTGACGGGCCCCGGTTGCACATCGTGCCTGTGCGCGATCCGAACGCAGGCCCCATAGGATTCGCGGCGCCCGCCGGCGCGCACCTGAGCTACTTTGGCGGGCCAATCATTTCCAACGTCCAGGTGGTGCAGGTGCTGTATGGAAGCGGTTCCTACAACGCTCAAGTTGCCGGGACCACCTCGCCCAGCATGGGCCAGTTCTATGGCGACATCACAGGCACGGGCAGCGGACTCGTGAGTTTGCTGCAACAGTACAACACGACCATTTCCGGAGGCACCGGGCAAACGTTCGGGAACGGCACGTTCGCCGGACTGTTCCAGATTGTTCCGGCAGCCGGCAACAACGGCTCCACCATCACGGATGCGCAGATCCAGTCAGAACTTCTGGCCCAGATCACGGCCGGGCACCTGCCGGCGCCTATGCTTGACGCCACGGGCAACCCGAACACCGTTTATATGATCTTTTTTCCCCCGGGAAAGACGATCACACAAGGCGGCAGCAATAGCTGCCAGGCGGGCGGTTTCTGCGCCTATCACGGCACCACGTCGAGCCTGTTTAGCGGACAGCATGTTCTGTACGGCGTACACCCGGACATGCAGAGCGGCCTTTGCGCGACCGGTGGATGCGGCAGCGCCGGCGTGTTCGGCAATTACACATCGGTCACCAGCCACGAGCTGGTCGAAGCCATGACCGACGCTTTTGTCGGCATCGCAACCACCTTCGCCCCTCCCCTGGCATGGTATGACATGGTCAACGGCGAAATTGGCGACATCTGCAACGGCCAGCAAGCTTCGTACACCGCCAACGGCACCGCTTATACCATCCAGCTGGAATTCTCCAACGCCGCGAACAATTGCGTTACTTTCCCACCCCCAGCCGGACCTAATTTCTCCATCACGGCATCGCCGGCATCGCAGACGGTCACGGCGGGCGCGGGCACATCGTACACGGCAACGGTGACGGCATCCGGCGGGTTCAGCGGCGTCGTTAACTTCAGCGTCAGCGGCCTGCCAAGCGGCGCCAGCGCCAGCTTCAACCCGGCTTCGGTGACCGGCTCGGGTTCTTCGAGCATGTCGGTAACCACCAGCACCAGCACTCCGGCCGGCACGTACACGCTGACCATCACCGGGACCAGCGGCAGCCTGGTGCACTCCACCACCGTCACGCTGGTAGTAAATCCAGTCGGCGGCACACCGGACTTTACTATTTCCGTTTCGCCCACCAGCCGCACCGTGACTCGCGGAAGCTCGACAACCTATACGGTGACGATCGGCGCGGTGAATGGGTTCTCCGGCACGGTGAGCCTGAGCGTCGCCGGACTGGGCTCACGCGTGACAGCAACCTTTAGCCCCGCGTCCGTCACCGGATCGGGAACTTCGACCCTCTCAGTGCAGGTGGCTCGCAACGCGTCCAGGGGGACTCGAACCTTAACCATCACCGGCGTCAGCGGCAGTCTGAGTCACTCGACCACTGCGACTCTGGTCATCCAGTAGCGGCCGGCAACACGGCTGTCAAACTCATTCGGCCCGGGCAGAACTCGGGCCGGATTTTTCTGCCGGCAGGCCGAAGGCCGAACCGTGTTGGATGTTTTCATAAAAGAGTTTGGGCAGCGCGGTGCGACAACGAGGGGATGAGCCCCAAATGCAAAAATCCCGCCTTGCGGCGGGACCTCTGCTTAACATCGGTATGTTGTTTGACTCGGCTGTTTGCGAACTGGCTGTTTGACCCCTTGTTGTTTGCGACCTAGCTTTTTGAAAACCTGGTTTTTTAAGAATCCGGTTGTTTGCGAACCTGGCTGTTAGGTGAAGTGGCTAACTGCTAACGGCCTTACCGGTACTTCCCTCTTGGATCGAGTGCCGGGTTAGTTTTTGCGGCCAGGGCGGCGCGGTGTTTGCGGAATTCCGGAACCACCACGGCCTGCTCGATCAGCGGAACGTTGAGCGCGGCCAGCTTGGCAGCCAGGCGAGTGGCGTTGCCCTGCTGCCCGTTCTTTTCGTAAGCGGTGACCAGGCTGCGCATGGAGATGGCGTTGGATTCGTCTTCCTCAAAGTGGTTGACGGCCTCGGCGTAATTGCCCGCGGCCAGGGCACTGGCTCCGGCAGCGCCATGGAGAGCGCCTTCAATAATGCCGTCGGCGCCGTTGGAATCGGCAAGGGCTTGCAGCTGCTTGAGCGTGGCGGTAGCCAGGTCTTTATTATTATCGGCCAGCGCGCGCTCCACGCGGGTACGCAGCACGGTAGCCAGCTCTTCATTCAGCAACGACTGCGGAACCTTGTGGTCCTCTTTGAGCACGGCTTCAGCACGGGCCAGCAGACTGAGCGACGCGGCGCCTTCGAGCTGGTAGTACGACATGCTGCGATAGGCCTCGGCTTCAAGGTTGGCGAAGTCCCTGGCGTGGGCCTGCTCGGCGACGGCGCTGAAAGCCTTGTCGGCGGAGGCCAGATCGCCTTCGCGCACGTAGGTTGCGGCGGCCTGCAATGACCACAGGACTTTCTGCACCGGCGAAGCGGTTTCAATGGCCTTGGCATACTCGGCGCGTGCCTTGGCTTGCTCGCCCATCAGGGCATAGGTATCGCCCAGGCCGAGCTGCGACTCGTGGAATGTGGGATCGATCTTGAGCGACATGCGATAGTGCGTGAGCGCCTCTTCGAAGCGCCCGGCCATGCGCGAGAGTTCCGCGAATGAATCCTGTGGGTTGGGCTCATTGGGGACGAGTTCGGTATAGCGCTTGATGTTGGCAAATGCCTTATCAAAATTGCCCATCCGCGCATAGCAGTAGGCGGCTTCGTTGTAGGCGTCGGCAAACTTGGGATCGATTTGCATGACCCGCTCAAACATGGCGACGGCGCGCTGAGACTGGTTGTGGTCCACCAGCAGCCACCAGCCGGCCAGCCAGTGCAGGTGCTTATCCTGAGGATACTTCTGCAGGGCTTCATTCATGGACTGGATGGCGGGAAGCAAGCGGGCCTGGCTGGCGTTGGCTAGCCAGTCGATGATCAGCTTCTCTTCGGCATTGGCGGAATCACGCGCGGCCAGCGCTTTTTCGCGCTCAGCCATCTGCTCGGTGGGGTCCTGCGAAAAGAAAGTGAGGAAGATGTGGCCCAGGGCGAATTGCGGATCGGACTTCACGGCGTTGCGCAGGTTTTCCAGGCCGTCCTGAATGTGCAGCATCTCCATTTTCTGCACACCGGCTTCAAAGAACGCATGCGCCTGCGGCGATTTGGTGGAGATATGCATGCCCGTGGGCGAATCGTGCGCGACTGCCTGCAGTCCCCAGAACAGGAAAAACGAAGTGGCTAAAACACGAAACTTGGTCGACGACATCCTTGACTCCTTTTGTTGCTGCTGCCGGCGGTTGCAGTGGCGCGCCCGGCAGGCGTGGCTAGTTGCCTTTGAGAAAATATCCCTGCTCCAGAGGGAGCTTGCCGTCAACTTTCAGGACGTTGACGCGGCCCGTGATGGAATAAACGTCGACCAGGCCGACCGCGCCGGGAATGGATTCCACCGATTTCAAAAGCTCTTCTTCCGAGCGAACTATAATCACGCCGCTCTGGTGTGCCGCCAGCAGGGCCTTAAATTCATCCACCTGCATGTGGTAGAGCTTCTGGATCGCGGTCTGCATTTCCGGAGTGGAAGGATCTCGGAGAACCAGAATGACAGGGCGTCCATCTGGCCACTTGTGGTTGTCAAACTTGAACACCTTGGTCAGATCGGCCGCAGTCATGCCCCCGAGATTGTTCGTCTTGTCGACAATCACTGCCAGCTGCTTGGCTTCCGATGAAGCTCCCAGGCTTGCAGCCAGCAAAAGCAAGACAAAAATACGGCTTCCAATACTCATGACTCGGCAGTCTATGCCGAAATGGGAAGAACAATAAGATTACTGAGGTAATAGGTGCTTTGCTTGCAATAGGTTGGAAGGAATAAAAGGGGGCTTGCCCCGGGAGGCCGTGCGGCATGGGGGTATGCGTGAAAATGATAGAGCAAATCGCCGCAGATTACGCCGATCAACACGGATTGATCCGCGTTCATCAGCGCAAATCTGCGGCGACAAGTTCTTTCCGCAACCGCTTGCGTGCCTACTTCCCCGGCGCCTTCTGTTCCGCCGGCGCCTGTGCCGCCGCCGCAGGCTTGGCGAACTTCGCATCGTCGATGGGCACGTTCTGCTGCATCTTGTCCACCTGAATCGTGAACCGTCCGCTCGGCCGGGCCACGGTCCATTGGAAGGGGAATTTTACTCCGCCGTCCGTGCGATAGTCGGCGTAGTCCACCTGCGTGGGGTTGCGCCCGAGTGGCGTATCCGCATAACGCACGGTCCGCACCAGCAGGCCCGACTCCTTATCAAAGAAGAAGCGCAGCGGCGGCTTTCCCGGATTGATCCCGATCACCTGCACAACTTCGTGGCCGCCGATCTTCTCCGCCGGACGCACGCGGAACTGGGTGAACATCTTCTTGATTTCCGCGGGCAGGTAGAACGTGGCGTCAAAGCTGACCGCATCGTTTTCCTGGGCGGTCATGTCGCGCGGCGGTCTTCCGCCCGGATTTCCCAGCCACCCGGCGTGACCGTCAAAGGCCGTAATGTTGTCGCCGTTCGGCGTATACACCAGGGAAATCCGCTTGTTCGGGGCCTTGGCCAGCACCTCCACGGGGAACTGCCGCCCGCCGAAGCTGACCGTTCCCGTTTGAATCCGGCTGGTATTTTTCTGCAGAGCCTCGACGCCGCCCACGGCCTGGACGTACTTATCGATAATCTGGTCGGCCGCAGGCAACGCCGGCGGCGCAATTTCCGCCTTCTGTTCTTCAGGACGCTTCGGCTCATCGGCCGCGATGATCGGTACACCCACGGGATTTTCGTTCCCGCGATGGCAGGAGAAGCAGGTCACTTCGCGCTCGCCCTTGAAATGGTCACGGTTGATGGCCATCTGCATCTCGATCATCTTGCGCGCCGTCTGCTTGGATTTTTTGTCGTCTTTCTCAAACGCGTTCTGCACGTGGCAGAACTCGCACTCCACCCCCAGAGAACTGCTGATGAACTGCATGGCTGGCTGCAACTGGTCGGCAGGCGTGCCCTTCAACACCTGAATGTTTTTGAAAACCTGCTCCACGGTCTTCGCCGCTTCCCCGGTGGCCGGGGCTGCAGAGCTCGGGGCAGCTGCGCTCGGGGCAGTCCCATGTTGGGCGTAAGCGCGGGGAGCTTGGATCGTTAAGCCGCCGATCACGGCCAGAAAGACGACTAGCGCAGGGACGAGAGCTCTGTTCATGCAGTTTCCTTGGATAGATTTTTGAACGTGAAGTGTAAATGATTCGCGCCGGAATCAAAATAGTCTGCTTATAAAAAAAGCGGCCGCGCGGCATTCCGCCGTATCTAGCTCACCGGATCGTGGAGCGCGGCCTTGATCTCCGCCATCGTTTTGTTCTTCCAATGTTTGGTGAAGTTCTCCACCGTCATCAGCGTGCGCGGATACATGTGGTCCACGTACATGGTCCCGCCCAGGTGGTCGATCTCATGCTGCAGAATGCGCGCGTACCATCCGCTGGCCTCGATGGTCCTGGGCTCGCCCTTTTCATCCACACACTCCACCCGGACCCTCCTCGCCCGCGGCGTCAGCGCCATCAGGTTGGCCACGCTCAGGCAGCCTTCAAAGTATTCCACGCGCTCTTCGCCGATCAGCGTAATACGGGGATTGATGATCACGTGGAACGGCACCGCCTTGCGTTCGCGGTCGGCCAGTTGCTCCGGCGTCCAGTCACGGATGTACTCCTGGCGGTCTTCGATCACCGCCAGTTGAATGCCCTGCCCGATCTGCGGCGCTGCCAGCCCCACCCCTGGCGCCGCGTACATAGTCTCTTTCATCTGCTGGATCAGCTCGCGGATTTCGCGGCTGCGGATTTCATTCGGCCGCAATGGCCGTGCCGGTTTGCGCAGAACGGGTTCGCCGGTTTGCACGATGGTGAGGGGCATGAGCGCTCGCAATGGAAAAACGCATATTGTACATGGTACGGATGATTGAAGGTCTTCTGTCTGCGAGCACGCGCATCTGGCACGACTTCAGTAAGAGCCAAAGCCGCGATTGACGGCTGAACTCAACGTCAGTAGATTTTTCTTGTACAGTCCAGACCGTTCTGGAGGAAAGCTATGAGAACTGTTCTAGCGATGATACTTCTGGCAGCAAGCGCATTTGCCCAGAGCCAACCAGGGCCGGCAGCTCCGGCCGCCTGTGCTTCCAGGAGCGCTAACTTCGATGTGAAACTTGACGAATCCCAGCACACGCTCCTGCCGCCGGAGCCCGGCAAGGCGCGAGTCTACTTCATCCAGGACCTCGGGTTTGTCAGCTGCCTCGGAGGCTGCCAGACCACGAAGATTGGGCTGGACGGAACCTGGGTCGGCGCCAACCAGCACAATTCGTATTTTTCCGTGTCGGTAGAAGCGGGTGAGCATCACCTGTGCGCCAATGTGCAGTCGCGCTTCGCCGCTGTCAATCGTTACCTCGCGCTCGCGCATTTCACGGCGGAAGCGGGAAAGGTCTACTACTTCCGCACGCGGACCCTGGGAGGCAGAGATAACCCGGCCTTCGATCTTGATCCGGTCGATAGCGACCAGGCCGAGTATCTGATTGCTGCCTATCCTCTGAGCGTGTCGCACCCCAAGCGCTGACTGGCTGGGTTTCCGCCTACCACACTTTGCACACCTTCTCCGGCGCGTTCACCATCGGCTGGCCGGCTTTGCAGGAAAATGCGCTGGCAAAATCCGGCATATTCACCACCACGCCGTTGATGCGGTACTTTGAAGGCGAATGCGGGTCGGTCATGGCGCGCAGGCGCAGGTTTTCCGGACGATCGTTCGAGCAATCCCACTGGGCAAAGCCGATAAAGAAACGCTGCTCCGGCGTCAGCCCGTCCACCGGCTTCAGGCCTTTGCTTTTGGTTGCGCCCTGCCACGCGATGTAAGCTAGGATCTCGCCGCCCAGGTCGGCCACGTCTTCACCCAGCGTAAGCCGGCTGTTGATATGGATGTCATCCACCACCACGTACTGCGCGTACTGGTCGGCCACGCATTTGGTGCGGTCTTCAAACTTCTGCTTGTCGTCTTTGGTCCACCAGTCGCGCAGATTCCCTTTGGCGTCAAACTTCGCGCCCTGATCGTCAAAGCCATGCGTCAGCTCGTGCCCAATGGTGCCGCCGGTGTTGCCGTAATTCGGCGCGTCATCCATTTTTGCATCGTAGAGCGGAGGCTGCAGCACGCCGGCTGGGAAGTTAATGTCATTCATCTGGCCGTTATAGTAAGCATTCACGGTGGGCGGCGACATGCCCCATTCGCCATGGTCCACCGGCTGGCCAATCTTGTTGAAGTTGCGATGCCGCTCAAACTCCGTGGAGCGCTGAACGTTGCCGAGAAAATCGTTGCGCGCGATCTTTACCGTGCTGTAGTCGCGCCACTTCTCCGGATAGCCGATCTTATTGCGGATGCCATGCAGCTTGCCCAGCGCCTGTTCTTTCGTCTCCGGGCTCATCCAGTCCAATTGCCCGATGCGCTGCGCCATGGCGTCTTCAATGCGCCGCACCATGTCCAGCGTGCTCGTCTTCAGCTCCGGCGAGAATACTTTGCGCACGTAAGCCTGACCCAGCGCCTCGCCGAGGTCGCGGTCGGTGTATTGCACGCAGCGCTTCCAGCGCGGCTGCATCTCCTTGGCGCCACGCAGATATTTGAGATAAAAATCAAAATTTTCCTGGACGAAGGCCGAGGACAGATACGTCGAATAACCGTTCGCCAGATGGAAACGCAGATACGTGCGCAGGTTGGCGATGGGCTCGTCCTTCAGCCGCGCATCCAGCTCCTTGAAGAATGCCGGCGGGGCCACGTTGATGATCTCAAACCGCGGCGTCTTCAGTGCGTGGAAGTAAGCCGCCCAGTCAAAGCTCGGGACCATCTGTTCCAGGTCGGCGAGTTTGATCTTGTTCTTGCGCTTGTAAGGATCGCGCCGCTCCACCCGCGTCATGGAAGCCGTGGCCAGCGCGGTCTCTATCCGCATCACGGTTTCGGCATTCAGTTTGGCGGCGTCCGGCTTGTCTCCCAGCAGCTCAAAAATCTTCTGCACATGTTGCAGGTAGTGTTCGCGCGTCTCTTTGGACTTGGAATCGTCTTTGGTGTAATAGTCGCGGTCCGGCAGCCCGAGCCCGCCCTGGTCCACGCCGGCAATCTGCTGCTCTGAGTCATCAGGGTCTTGCCGCGCGCCGCTGCCGAACAGCACCGCTCCTCCCAGATTGAGCTGCATGCGCGCCACCACCGGAGCCAGCTCGCGCGCCGACTTGAGCTGTTCAATCGCCGCCAACTGCGGCTTGAGCGCGCCCAGGCCCAGTTTTTCCACCGCGGCTTCATCCATGCAGGAAGCATAGAAGTCGCCGATCTCCTGCGTCACCGTGTCGCGCTGGCCCTTGGCCGCCGCCGCTTGCTCCAGAATGCCGCGCAGGAAATTCAAATTGTCCTGGTAGAGCTTGCCGTAGACTCCCCATGAAACCTGGTCGGGCGGGATGGGGTTCTTCTTCTGCCATCCACCGCAGGAGTACTGGTAGAAATCCACGCAGGGATCCACCGCCTTGTCCATGGAATTCAAATCCAGGCTGGGAGAATACGGCAGCGCCGGCTCCACGGCGGCATTGGTTCCCGCCGCTCCGGCTTTTTGCTGCGCCGGAGCCAGTGAAACCAGAGCAACGACGAGCAGAACAATACAGGCGACGAAAAGTTTTTTCACAATGTTTTTGACCTGAGTTGCCGAAAAAAGTCACAAGCGCGGCACCCATGTTAGCCGCTGGGATACGTTTTAACAACGTCCTTGAAACCTCGAAGAGTGGTGCAGTCTGATATGGCGGCGAGAACTTTAGTCGCTTCCACCGGACAGTCCCTGTCACTCACGCGGTGCTTCGTCTTCCGTAATCTTCTGGCGTGGTAAACAAAGTGCCATCATTGGTCCATGCCACACTTTCCCCAAATGCAAAGCAAGATGCGCTCTCCTCGCGTACGAGTTCCCAACGGCGAATCAATCCGGTTTAACCTGGGCGGCCATCAAGTCCAGGCCGTGCTGCAGAAGATTTCGCTGACCGGAGGATTGGCCGAGTTTTCCCGCAGCATCGGCAGCGCGACCATCGCCGAGGCCAAGGTCAACACGCTCTCCGGTCCGGTGAGCGGGCTGGTGGAATTTTTGCCGCCACAAGTGGGTTCCTGCACCTATCCTTTTCGCTTCATCGCGCTGAGCGATCAGGACTATGACCGCCTGAACGCCACGCTACAGTTCATGCGCAAGCAGGGCTTCGGCGACTGAAATCTCCTTCGGGCTGGGACGAAGTGCATACCCCGGAAGCTCTTCCTTGCCCGGAATTCAGTGCCGCTCTCCACATCTGTCCACATTTGTGTTCTCATTGGTGTTGGGTGAATGGAGAATAAATTCATGAAACAGATTCGACTCTTAGCATTTCTTGCAACGTGCCTGTTTGCACTGGCAGCGCTTGCGCAGCAAAATCCGCCGGCCCAGGGATCCGGAGAACACAAGCATGGCCAGATGGGCCAGCAAATGGGCAACGTTGACGAGCACGTGAAGGAACTTTCAACCAAGCTGGACCTTACCGCGGACCAGCAAACCAAGGTCAAAGCCATCTTGCAGGAAAATCACGAGCAGATGCAGGCCATGATGAAAGATCAATCCATGTCCAAGGAAGACAAGCACGCCAAGATGCAGAGCATGCACGACTCGGTGCACGCCAAGGTGCGCGAGGTCCTGAACGACGACCAGAAAAAGAAATTTGATGTCATGGTGCGCGATATGGAAAGTCAGATGCACTCGCAACACGGCAAAGACAAAGATAAAGACCACCCTCAGCAGTAACCTGGGTCTCGAAGGGCGCTTCGCCAGCTGCGAACGCCCTTCACTTTTCCTTCCTTATTGATTACGCCGGTGGGATCCATACCGCGCAGAGTTGCTGCCGGGAGGATTCCAGTGCTGCTCAATCACCTTTTCTGCCTTGAAATCTTTCTCTCACAAGTGAACTGGCCTGCCCTCCCAACGCTAAAAAACAGCATCACAAATGAATTGGCCGCACCAAACGAAGGAGACCCAGTACCGATGAAGATCCTCAGAACCGCACTTTTTTCCAGCACACTCTTGTTTGCCGTGGGGGCATTCGCATGGCAGTATCCCAGCGGGGGCCAGACGACGCAACCTCCACAACAACAGCCGTCGCAACCCTCACAAACCCAGCCTTCGCAGACGCAGCCCGGGCAACCGCAGCAGCCTCAAGGCTCCGCGCAACCTGGGGCGCACAACATTGACGATCAGGTGCAGACCTTGACTCAAGAGCTCAGCCTCACGCCTGACCAGCAAACGAAGGTAAAGACCGCTCTGGAGGACCAGCATACCCAGGCCATGCAAGTGATCCAGGACAGTTCACTTCCCCGCGAAGACAAGATCCAGAAGATCCATGCGATCCGTGAGAACACCATCGCTAAAGTCCGCGCCACCCTGACCAGCGACGATCAGAAACAGAAATTCGATCAGATGCTGCAGGCGCAGGACAATCGCATGCATCAGCAACAGCCGCCGTCGCAGCAGTCGCCATCGCAGCAGCCGCCATCGCAGCAGCCGCCATCGCAGCAGCCTCCGTCACAGCAGCCGCCGAAGCACTAAGCTGCTCAGCGAATGTCCACGAAAGGCGCCTCCGGAGAGAGGCGTCTTTTTCTTTTCTGCCCTCTGCAGCTACTCACACCCGCCCGGAACCTGTATCCTTGGCTGAAAATATCGTTTCATTCGAGAAGAACAAATGCACCTTGCCGCAGGCCTCCTCATCGCGCTATTGGGTTCGCTGTCCGATCAAAAACCGGAATGGTGCCGCGAACTGCCGCGCCTGGAGTATCGCAAGCTGGAACGCGTGAACGTGCCGGACAAATGGTTTGAGGTGTATCGCATCCGTCCCGGTCTCTTCGCCATCTATGAACCGCACCAGCAGGAAGAGATCATCTCTTACCTCATTCTTGGCGAAAAACAGGCCTTGCTTTTCGACACCGGCATGGGCATCAGCGACATCAAGAAGGTAGCGGAAGGGCTTACCCAATTGCCGATCAGCGTGCTGAACTCGCACACGCACAACGATCACGTAAGCGACAACTGGCAGTTCAGCAGGATCTACGGCATGGACACGGCCTTCACCCGCGAACACGCCAAGGGCTCCGTCGCCGCCGCCCAGGAGGAGATCGGGCCGGGCGCAATCTGCGGCGAGTTGCCGGCCGGCTTTGATGCTAAGTCCTATGCTGTGCGGCCGTTCCACATCACGGACTGGATTCACGGCGGCGCGAAAATTGATCTTGGTGGACGCGTCCTGGAAGTGATAGCAACTCCCGGCCATACGCCCGATTCCATCTCTCTATGGGACGCCGCGAACGGCCTGCTCTTTACCGGCGATATGTACTATCCGGGAGCGATCTTCCTGTTTCGTCCGGAGACGGACCTCGATGCTTACGAAGCTTCCATTCAGAAGATGGCTGCGCTAAAAGCAAAGCTGCTTCTGCCGGCGCACAATGTTCCCATGGCCGATCCGGCCGACCTTCCTCGCGTGCTCGCCGCCATGAAGCAGGCGCGCAGCGGGAAGATCAAGCCGGTAAAAGCCGAGCATTGGTCAGAATACAAGTTTCAGGGCTTTTCGTTCCTGATGCAGAAATAACTGCAATTAGCCCTCTTTAGAAATCCCGGAGCGAGGGAGCCCTATAGGCACGTTACTCTCAAAAGAATCATTGTGACGATAGGGATCTCTCGCTTTCCCTCGAGACTTGGGGGAAAACCGCCTGCCACTATTTACTAGTTGCTTTTCTTAGCTGACACCTGACCGCTGATTGCTGAATGCTCCTTTTCCAGCAACGCCGCTTTGCGCCTGACGCCCCAGCGATATCCGGCCAGGCTGCCATTCTTCTGCACCACGCGATGGCACGGCACCACCAGCGCAACCGGATTCGAGGCGCAGGCATTGGCCACGGCGCGCACGGCTTTGGGCCGTCCGATGGTCTTCGCCACCTCGGCATAACTGCGCGTCTGGCCCGCGGGTATGCGCCGAAGCTCTTTCCATACCATCTGCTGGAATGCAGTCCCGCGCAGGTCCAGCGGAATGTTCAGCGGAGCCGACGAGCCGCTCAACAACTGCTCTACCTGTGCCGCCAGCGCTTCCAGCCCCTGATCGTCGCGATGGATTTCCGCCGCATCAAAGTCGCTCTTGAGTTCGCGCAACAGGGCAGCTTCGCTTTCGCCAAAACGCACAGCGCAGACTCCGCGCGCCGTGGTGGCCACCAGCAGCTTGCCCAACTCGGTCGGGATCACGGTGCAGCGTATCTCGACGCCTTCACCGCGGCGCCGGAAGGCCGATGGAGTCATCCCCAGCTGTGCGGGAATGCTTTCATAGGCGCGGCTGCTGGAGCTGTAACCGGCTTCGTAGATCGCGTCGGTCACGCGGCCTTCGCTCAAGAGCGCCTGGCGAAATTTTCCTGCCCGGCGCGCCTGCTGATACTGGCGTGGGCTGATGCCCAGCAACCGCTTAAACAACCGTTGAAAATGAAAAGGGCTGATCGCCACATGGCGCGAAATCGCGGTCAGGCTCAGCGTGATGTCCAGATTCTGGTCGATATAGCGGCAGGCCGCCTCCACTTTTTGCGCCTGCGGGTTGCGTTCCAAAGGCGTGCAGCGCCGGCAGGCCCGGTATCCAGCCTGCTGCGCCTGCGCCGGCGAATCAAAGAACTCCACGTTCTCCCGCCGCGGCCTGCGGCTGGGGCATGAAGGACGGCAAAAAACTCCGGTTGATTTCACCGCATAGACGAACCGGCCGTCGGCCCGGGCGTCACGCGCCAGCACCAATGACCATTTCTGAGTTGCGCTGCCTGATGTCGTTTGTAATTGCATATGTTTTGTCTCCGCAAACCCACTCTAAGGATTGCGGGCCAAGCAGGCTATCCGCGGCTTGCGGTCAAAGCAATTTGAGATCATCTCACCCCAAATAAAAGAAAATCCTGCCCAAATGGAGGCTTCTGACTCATCAAGATTCTTTCATACTCCGGCCCCCATGGATAATTTGGGCCGCGGGCATTAATGTTTTCTTAAGATTTGGGAGACCATCGATCATGGTACGACCCTTTCAGATCATGCTTGCTTTTTGACCGTTGGGACAGATGCTTTTTTCCAGCTCTTGTATGGACCTGTTCCCTTTCTTCGCTAGTCCCGATGCCCTAGCCCTCATGGTGGAATTTCGCATCCAAAGACGTGTTATTCTCGAGGTTGCCACTCGTCTGCAAACGCTCATTTTTAGAGCAGGAGTAAACGAGAGATGTATCCCTCCCCTACGGCTCGCCTGCGTATTGTCTCGTGGGTCATTACATTCTTGTTGCCTATAGCTGCTTGGAGCCTTGCCCGGTACAGCCTGCCTTTTTTCCATCCCGGCGTTGGAGTGTTTTTCGTCGCCGCCGCATGCCTTTCCGCGGTCATCGGCGGGTTGCCCGCCGCCTTGGCCGGCGTTTTGCTGAATACCGCCGCGCTGAATGGCTTCGCGTATCTTTACCAGCCGGAAAGCTCGGCTTCCAGCAATGAGCTGTGGTCGGCGCTGCTGATTGCGGTCGCGCTGGTTGTTGGCCTGGCGCGGCAGAAGTGGTCCGCGGCGGAAATGCTCGCCGGCAGACTCAGCACCGACCTCGTGCGCCTGCGCGATGAGCTTGAATCGCAGCGCAGCGACCTCAAGCGCTTTCACGATCTCAGCGTGCGCCTTTCCAGCAACCTGGAGTTGCAGCGCCTGCTGAATGACGTCCTGACCTCCGTTGCCGCGCTGCAAAAGACCGACCTGGCCATGCTTCTTCTGCTGCCCGAACGCTCCAGCAAGACGCTGCAGGTCGCCGCGTTCGCCGGCTTCACCGCCGAACAGATCAAAGTCTTCGGCGAGTTGCCGGCATCTTTCTTTTCCCCCGACCGCCGCGTGCTGATCGATGACATCGACCAGGCAGGCACGTATTTTCCTTTTGTCGACGCCGCCACTCAAGTCGGCTTCCGGTCGATTTTCAGCATGCCGATCATCAACGTCCGGGGCGAAGCGCTGGGCGTGGTGGTCACGTTCTTCCGCAAGCCGCATTCTCCCAGCGACCGCCAGTCGCGGCTGGTTGAGCTTTACGCGCGACAGGCGGCCAACGCGCTGGATAACGCCCGCCTCTATCACGATTCCCTGCAAACCCTGGCGGCCGAGCAGCAGCGCACCGCGGTTCTGCGCTCGCTGGCGGAAGCCGCGGTCAAGATCAATTCCGTGCTGGCCCTGGATTCGCTGCTCCAGGTCATCACCGACCAGGCCCGGAACATTATCGGCGCGCGCCAGGCCCTGACTACCCTGTTGCCGAAAGGCGAGTGGAACCACAGCATTACCTGCGTCTCCGTGGCGGAGGGGCAGACCGCGCTGGAGTTTGCCAAAGAGAGTTCTGAGATGTTCATGCTGGCGTGCAATCTCAATAAGCCAGTCCGGCTGCAATCAGGCTCCCGCGCCAATACCTGGGGGCCGGTGCGCCGCGCAACCGACGCCGCGCGCTACGGCTGGCTGGCCGCTCCCCTGCTTACGCGCGATGGACGCAATCTTGGCTTGATCCAGCTCTCGCAGAAGCTGACGGGCGAGTTCTCGCCTGACGACGAGGCTATCGTGGTCCAGCTGACCCACATGGCCTCCGTGGCCATTGACAACGTCCGCCTCTACCGCGAGGCGCAGGAGCAGATTGCCGCAACCAAACGCGCCCACGAAATGCTGGAGCGCGGCAAAGAGAGCCTGCAACTGGCGCAGCAGTACGTTGGAATCGGCATCTGGGAATGGGACCTGCAGACCGGCGAGCTGGCATGGTCGGATGAGATCCGCCGCCTCCACGGCATTGAGGTGGAAAAGTTCGATGGCCGCTATGAAAGCTGGATGGAGAGCATTGTTCCTGAAGACCGCCAGCAGGTGCACCAGTCGATCACCGAAGCCCTGGCCAGCCATGGCGAGTACGAAGTGCAGTACCGCGTGATCTTTGCCGACAAGAGCATGCATTGGCTGGAAGCGCGTGGACGCACGATCGTGATTGGCGATGTGCCGGTGCGCATCCTGGGCGTGGCCATGGATGTAACCTCGCGCAAAGTGGCTGAACAGACGCTTCGCCAGTCGGAGAAGATCGCCGCCACCGTCCGGTTAGCCGCCAGCATCGCGCATGAGATCAACAACCCGCTGGCCTCGGTGATGAACGCGCTCTACATCCTGCGCACCAACTCGAAAATGCCGGAGTCCGCGCTGGTCTACGTAAAGACCGCGGAAGAAGAGCTGGCCCGGGTGGTCCATATCACCAAGCAGACGCTCGGCTTCTACCGTGAAATCTCTTCGCCGGTGATGAGCTCTGTGCCGCAGTTGTTGGAAGAGGTGCTGGCCGCCTATGACGCCAGGATCGAACGCAGCCGGATTACCGTACACAAGGATTTCAGCCAGGTCGGCCCTCTGGCGGCGTTCCCCAGCGAGTTGCGCCAGGTATTTTCCAATCTGGTATTGAATGCGATTGAAGCCATCGCGGCGCCGGGCAATATTTATGTTCGCGTGAAACAGGCGCATGACGGCCAGGGTCGCGCGGGCATCCAGGCCACGGTGGCCGATGACGGCTGCGGCATCCCGGCGGAAAACATGTCGCGCATTTTTGAGCCCTTTTTTTCCACGAAGGATTCCAAGGGAACTGGTTTGGGCTTGTGGGTAAGCCAGGGGATTGTGCAGAAGCACCAGGGCAGGTTGCGCGTGCGCAGCCGCCAGCATGAAACTCGCCACGGCACCTGCTGCACCGTCTTTCTTCCTTTTGTCACCGCCAGCGCGGAAACCGAGGTGGAAGATCAGTTTGCGCCGTCCAGCGATACGGCTCCGGACGTAACCTTAAAGAGCGCCGGCTCCGGGGACGACCGTTCAGCGGCCTAAGCCGATTTTTTCGCCTGGAAAGCGATGATCTTTCCGCGTTCTGACGCTGGCATCCACTTTACCGGCGACGATTTGAAATTCGCGGGCACGTAAAAAATGATGAGCTTGCCCATAACTACCCTCGTGCCTCAAGAGAGTAGCAATGCGTTTTTGATCGCCCGATTAAAACGGAATTAAAAATCCTAAAAGTCTGCCGCGTTTATTCGTATCGCAACGCCACCATCGGGTCCACCCTGGTGGCCCTTCGGGCGGGAATGAAGCAGGCCAGAAGAGCAACCAACGCCAATAGCCCCACGATGATCGCGAAGGTGGCAGGATCGGTAGAACTGACGCCGAAAAGAAGTTTTGCCATGACGCGTTTTGCGGCGAATGCCAGGGTCCATCCGAAGGCCAGTCCAATTGCGAGCCCGATGGCAGCCAGACGCAGGCCTTGCGCGATTACCATCTTCAATACGGCGGCGCGCGAGGCGCCCAGGGCCATGCGGATGCCGATCTCGCTGGAGCGCTGCGTGACCGTGTAGGACATTACACCGTAGATCCCTACTCCTGCCAGGACCAGGGCCAGCAGTCCGAACGACCCAAGCAGAATCGCTTCCAGCCTCGGCTGGGCTGCCGACTGCGAAACCACTTCGTCCATGGTGGCGATGCCGGATATGGGCAGTCTGCGGTCAAACTGACTGAGCAGGCTGCGGATGGAGCTCACGAGCGCTCTGGGATCGCCTGTCGTCCTCACGGTGATGAATGGGCTGAGGGAATAATCGTGCTGAAGGACGGAAGCATAGACGGTGGGCTCCGCGGGTTTGTCCAGGCTGCCGTAATGCACGTCAGCCACCACGCCTACCACCGAGAATTGCTGTATGTGAAAGCCGGGAGGGATCTCGTCCCGCGGGATCAGGGTCTCCGGCGGAGTCAGCAGAAGCGTCTTGCCGACAGGGTCCTGCCCAGGCCAGAAGCGCCGCACCAGCGTCTCATTCACCACTACGGAATACGCGCTGTTGGCCAGATCATGCTCGTCCAGCAGGCGTCCTTTGAGCAGCGGGATGCCCATCGCGCCAAAGTAGCGGCCGGCCACAGCACGGTACTGGATAATGGGAATCTGCTCAATCGCCGTGGGCAGTGGCCGGTCCAGGACCACGAACATCTTGCCCCAGCGCTCTCCCTGCAGCGGAAGACTGGAAACGGCGCCTGCTCCTTTGACGCCGGGAAGCTGCTCGATGCGCGGAAGCAGTTCCTGGAAGAAAGCAACCACGCGTGGTGGCGCGCCGACTCTCCGCGGATCCTGGTCAGGATCGTACGAGTCTGGAAGAGACACGGAGAAGCTGAGCACGTGGTCGGCGTTGAATCCGCGGTCGACGTTCAGCAGCCGGGAAAAGCTCTTGAGCGCCAAGCCTGCGCCAACCAGCAGGACCAGAGCCAGAGCGACCTCGGTAATCACCAGGCCTTTGCGAATGCCGCTCCTGCCGCCGGAATCTGAAGTCCGTCCGCCTTCTTTGAGCGCATCGTTCAGGCGCTTGACGCGCGCGTTTTGCAGCGCCGGCAGCAGCCCGAAAAAGATCCCGGTCAGAACAGAAACAACAAAGGTAAACAAGAGCACCCAGACATCGAGCTGGACTTGCTGCATGCGCGGCAATATGTTCTTGGCCAGCGGAAGAAGACGCAGGCTGAAATACGCCAGGCCCAGCCCGCATGCTCCACCCATCAGGGAGAGCAGAACGCTTTCCGTAATGAACTGGCGGAAAAGCCGGCCCCTGCCCGCGCCCAGGGCCGAGCGAATAGCGATCTCCTTTTGCCGTCCGCTGGAGCGCGCCAGCATGAGGTTGGCCACATTGACGCAGGCAATCAGCAGGACAAAGCCCACCGCGCCCAGCAGGACCATCAGCGCCAGGCGGACATCCCCCACCCAGGCATCTCGCATGGGTTGAATGTCCGCGCCGATACCCTTGTTTTCCGGGAACTGCTGCGCGATGGCGAGCATGATGGCGTTCAAGTCCGCCAGAGCCTGTTGTTGAGTAACTCCCGCCTTGAGCCTTCCTACCATGGTGAGGAAATAGTTGCTATGTGAATCCATGACGTCCTTCGGTTTCCACGCCATAGGCACCCACAGCTCAACGGGGTTCGAGGTATAGAAACTGGCGGGCATCACACCCACAACGTTGTAAGTTTCGCCATGCAGGCTGAGAGTCTTGCCGTTGATATTCGCGTCAGCGTTGAGATGGCTGCGCCAGAACCCTTCGCTTACGACGACAACATGGTGCTCGCCCCATTTTTCTTCATTGGGGAGAAAGCCTCGTCCAATCATCGGCTTCACGCCCAGGGTGGTGAAATACTCGGCGGAGACAACTTCTCCGGACAGTTTCTCCGGTTGCGGCACGCCGGTCAGGTTGAAGGACGACGTGTAGAGCGCGGAGAGGTTCGACAAAGTGTGATTGCGCTCGCGCAGCGTTCTGAAGTCCGGCGGAGAGGTGGCGTAGTTCGTGAACCCGCGCTCGGGAGCGCTGCTGATGACGTATACCAGGCGGCTGGGATCGTCATAGGGCAGCGGCCGCAGCAGCACGCCGTTCACCACGCTGAAAATAGCGGCGTTGGCGCCGATGCCCAGCGCCAGGGTGGCAATCGCCACGGCCGCGAAGGCTGGAGATTTGCGCAACATCCGCAAGCCGTAACGCAGGTCCTGCAACAGAACCTCCAGAAACGGCACTCTCGCCTGGTCACGATAGTCTTCGCGGATACGGGAGAGATTGCCCAATTCGAGCTTCGCCTGCCGCCGGGCTTCGTCCGCCGGCATGCCCCGGCGCATGTTCTCTTCCACCAGCATCTCCAGGTGAGCGCGCAGCTCTTCCCCCAGTTCGCGCTCAATCTCTGGGCGGCGCCATGTTCCTTTAAGCCGTGCCGCCAGCATTCGTAGCCAGGACATTTTTTTCACCTCTCTGGGCAGCTCTCCTGTTGACTACCAACAGAAGATAAGACGGACCGCGGCGCCTTGCGTTAGTACGAAACTGAAACTGCCTCAATCAAGTTTGAATGGTCTCCGGCAATGGCCTTAAGTCTCCGGAAGCCGGAGAATTGAATCACGCTTCATGTGCGCCGCTGAGCAGGCGCGTCATTACCCCGGAAATGCGCTCCCAGTTCCTCGCCTCGATCGCGAGCTGGCGGCGTCCGGCATTGGTCAGGTTGTAAAACCTGGCCTTGCGATTGTTCTCTGAGGTGCCCCACTCCGATTTGATCCATCCGCGCTGCTGTAATCGGAGGAGCGCCGGATACAGAGTGCCCTGGTTGAGCTGTAAAAGGTTTTCTGAAACCTGCTCGATGCGGCGTGCGATCCCGTAGCCGTGCAGGGGGCCGAGCGCTTCCAGGGTCTTCAGGACCATCAGGTCCAGCGTGCCCTGCATCACATCCGTTTTCGCATCGCCCATGGCAGGAAAACCCTCCTGTTGTTTGCCAACATGAAAATACATGGTCCTTCTTTGGAATGTCAACAGGAGCCGGCAGTGCGCACGGGTCTTTCAGCATCAGTGCGATAGGCAACCATTTGCACACACGTTCGCAGGGCTGGAACAGAGGTAATGCATCAGCTTATTGAGCGGAAAGCACTTACAATTTCAGGCATATTTTGCGTCAACATTAGAAGATTTAATAATCAGCAACTCTGACGTTTTGGGGTATCATGATGTCGCTTAAGCAGTTACCTTTGTGCTATGCCCACGGTAAGAACACAAGGCGCCATCGGACGTACGGGATCGGGACTCGCGGGGTTTTCCCTGGTGGAGGCCCTGGTGGTCGTAATGGTCATTCTGGTCATTGCGGCAATCGCGATCCCCAACCTCGTCCATGGGAAGATGCGCGCCAATGAAGCGGCGGCCGTAGCCTCAGTCCAGACCATCCACACGGCTGAAGTTTTGTACAACAACACCTATCCGGATGTGGGTTACTCCGCCAGTCTGGCGAATCTGGGCAGCAACGGCAGCACCTGCGAAAAGCCCACCAGCACGAGCGCATGCCTCATCATGGACGAAGCGCTGACCAGCGGGCTGAAGAATGGCTATATATTCGAGCTCATAGGCGACGGTAACAAGCCCACAACGAGCTACACAGTGAACGCATCGCCCGAAACAAGCGTTTCCGGCCGTTGCACCGTAAGCTCCAACGAGAGCGGCGAGGTCCACTTCTCCATTCCGGGCTCAGCCACCAACACCGGAAGCCGAACGCTAGGCAGCGGCGGCGGCGGATGCGAACTCTAGCCGCAATTCACCCGGCGACAATCCATCATCATTCCGCCCTTTAGGTTATTCGGCCTTCACCGCCACTGAGACGCGCGTATTCTCCCAATCCAGATTAAGGTCGGCCATGTTCTCGCCCTTTTTGTCGAAGGAGATGGTGAACTGTTCCACGGATTGCGGCAGCGCGGTTTTCTTCATGTCGACGCGTGCCAGGTCCTGACTCTCGTCATATTGCGTGCCCCATTGGCCGGTCTGCTTGTTGATGATGAGCTTCCACGTTCCTTCCGAAGGCAGGGTGTACAGCGTGTACTTGCCGGCGGGCACCTTCACGCCCCCGATATTCAGGTCAACTTCCGTGGTCAGAGCGGTGGCCTCATTGGCGCCTGTTCGCCATACCTTGCCATAAGGCGCAAGTTCCTGCCCCACTTTTCTGCCCTTGAGAGAAGGACGGCTGTAGTCAATGGTGACCTTTTTTCCTTTGAGCGTGGCCTCGGCCGTGCCCGGAGGACTGGGTCGCTTGCTCTTGTCCTGCGGAGGCTGCTGCGCGATGGCCAGCGCCGCAATCAGAACCAGCATGAACGAGACTCCAACTGCCAAATATTTTCTGCGCATCTTTTGAGTTTCCTTTCCCTTGAAAGCAAGTTATGATCGCCCCGGCGGGCGCGTAGCTTCATCGAAACCGGGCGCCATGGCGATTCCCGGACGAAATCAGCGTTTTGCCCTAAGAGTCACCAAAGTGCAATGGACCACCTTGTATCCGGTGCTCTTTTCATAATACCCAGAGTCACATAAAGTTATACCGAACTGATCCAAAGAAAAGAAACTTGAAGTGAGGCATTGCCATGAAAAAATGTCTGGCGTTTTTCCTGTCCCTCGGTTTGGCTGCGCTCAGCGCCGTTGGACTGGCCCAATCCGCCGCGCCGCAATCGGCGCCGGTGCATCGCACCACCAAGGCGGTCAACTACCGGCTGCGCGGCGATGCCGTGAAGATCGATTTTCATGGCACGGAACTCATGCAAAATGCCTCCGGCGAAGCCAAGGTCACGGGCAAGAAGAGCAGCGTCGAAATCGACGCCAAATTTGACGGCCTGGACGATCCCACCAAGTTCGGCCTGGAATACCTTTCACTGGTGCTGTGGGCCATCTCTCCGGAAGGACGCGCTGTAAATCTGGGCGAACTGGTGGTGGACCACAACAGCAGCCGCGTGAAGGCCATTACCGACATGCAGACCTTCGGCATGATCGTGACCGCGGAACCGTATTTCGCCGTCAACCAGCCGGGCAACATGGTGGTGATGGAGAATATTGTGGGCGCGGCGACCGTCGGCCGCCAGGAAAACATTGAAGCCAAATACGAGCTCCTGGGACGAGGCACCTACTCCGCCACCAACACCAAGATCCAGGACGCGATCTTCGGCATTGACCGCAAGACGCCGCGCGTGCTCTTTGAAGCCCGCAACGCGGTGCGAATCGCGAATCTTACGGCTGCGGATAAATACGCGCCGACCATTCTGACCAAGGCCACCCAGCAGCTCAGGCAGGCGGAAGAAGCATACGTCCAGAAGCGCGACAAGAGCACCGTGGAAACGCTGGCGCGCGAAACCGTAAGCACCGCCGAAGAAGCCCGCGTGATGGCCGTAAAGCAAAAGGCGGAAGAGGAAGCGCAAGCCAAGGCAGCGGCGGACAAAAAAGCAGCTGAAGATCGCGAGGCCAAGGCGCGCCAGGATGCCATTGCCGAGGCGCAACGCCGTCAGGCGGCGGAAGAAGCCCGCGTCCAGGCGGAGCAAGCACGCGCTCAGGCCCAGGCCGCCCAGGCCGATGCCGAACGCATGAAGGCGGAAGCCGAAAAGGCCCGGCTGGAGGCCGAGAGCGCGCGCAAGGAAGCAGACACTGCCCGTGCCGCCGCCGAACAACAAAAGCAGGCGTTGGCGGTGGAAGCGGACAAAGCCCGCAAAGCGGCCGAAGAGTCCGATCGTCTGCGCCAGCAGGCGGAGAAAGAAAAGGCCGACCTGCGCGCTCAGCTGCTGCAGCAGTTGAATACGATTCTGGCCACCCGCGATACGGCGCGCGGGCTGATCGCCAACATGTCTGACGTGCTATTCAAGACCGGCAGTTTTGAATTGCTGCCGGGAGCACGCGAGCGGCTGGCCAAGGTCAGCGGCATCGTGATTGCCCACCCGGGCTTGCATCTTGAAGTGGAAGGCCACACCGACAGCGTGGGCAGCGATGAATACAACCAGAAGCTCTCAGAAAACCGGGCCGGCGCAGTCCGCGACTACCTGGTACAGCAGGGGATTACGGCCGATGCCATCGTGGCCCGCGGGCTCGGCAAGACCCAGCCTGTGGCCACCAATGACACTGCCGAAGGCCGCCAGCAAAACCGCCGCGTGGAGTTGGTGCTCTCCGGTGAGGCCATCGGCCTGAAAACCGCTGACGCCAGCGCGCCCGCGCCAAAATAATTACTCAATGCCGACATAAAGAAAGAGGAACCCACTCGGGTTCCTCTTCTTTTTTGTGGTCGATTACAGGCTGCAACGATCGGCGCTAGATTGCCGCCGGTCTGATGTCGTCCCGGCGCTTCAGGATCTTTAATACCGACTTCAGCACTCCTTCGCGCGAATCGCCGGTAACAAAACTGTTGCCCCCGTCGATATCGGGCCGGATCCGTCCCATCTGCAGGATCGGCGCTTCAGGAAGGTAGTGCCTCACCGTGAGGCCAATCGCTTTCTTCATGCGAGGCTCCACGCTATCGGCAATGAGCACGATATCAAAGGCCTGGCTGTGGCACGCCTGGTCCACTTCTTTCAGGCTGCACGCGGTCCTTACGCGGTAACCCGCACGCTCAAGCCATTCCAGTCGCAAGCGCAGGGCGGGTTCGGTCGCCACAATCAAAAGCAACGTGGCAGGGAGAGCATGCTGAGCCATTTTTAGGAGCACTTTCCGTTCGAGCCAGGGTTACATATTACTCTAAATCGGTTTTTAGGATTAGAACAGTCTTATCCTACTTAATTACTTAGTTTCAGTTACTTAGAAAAGTCACCCAGAATTCTCAATTAAAAAATCCAATAAAATCACCAGCGCGGACATTTGGCGCGCCAAGTCCTGGAGTGAACCGGAAAATTGTGGGCCTATGCATGCCAGGGCAATTCTCCTTTCGCAAGAACAAGGCTTCGAGCCATGAATTTTTTTACCCGGCGTCGCACAAGCAAGGAGTGTTGCGATAAGCTTGCAATGCAGGATCGAACAGACCGCTATGGCCTCCTCCGCTGAAGCAGCTTCGCCCACGTCTTATACGCTCAAGACCATCTGGCAGCACAAGCCTTTCCGCACGCTCTTGCTGGCCCAGTTTGTCAGTGTATTTGGCGATTTTCTTGCCTTGTTCGGCGTAATCAGCCTTATCACCTTCCATTGGCATGGGACCGCAGTGCAGGTCACCAGCGTGACGATTGCTTACATGCTGCCTATTGCTATCATCAGCCCGGTCGCCGGTGTTTTTGTCGACCACTGGAACGTCAAGCGGTTGATGATCGCCAGTGACCTCATCCGCGCCGGGCTGATTCTGCTGCTGGTCTTTGCCCGCGACGTTACGCAAATCTCGGCCATCTTTATCGCTTTAAGCTCGGTCTCCAGCTTTTTCGCTCCGGCACAATCGGTAACCGTGCGCACCATCGTCCCCCCGGAGGGATTGCTGGCCGCCAATGCGATGATGGCGCAGGCGTTTTATATCGTGCGTCTTCTGTCGCCCGCCGCCGCCGGCGCGCTGGTCGCCTGGCTTACGGAAAAATCCTGCTTCTATCTGGATGCCGTCAGCTTCATTTTTTCCGCGCTCATGATTTCAGGGCTCGCCATCGTCCGCCCTGCCCGCGCGCAAGCCGAGAAGACCGTGAAGGCCCTGACCCAGGATTTTGTGGCCGGCAACAAGTTCATCTTCACGCATGCCGGGCTGGCGTTTGTGTTCATCGCGATGGCCGTGGCCATTTTTGTGCTGAGTTCGTTCAGCCCGCTCATCTCCATCTATATTCGTGACACGCTTCATGCCGGAACAGTCATGTTTGGCGCCATCAGCGCCATGGTGGGCGTGGGGATGATCGTGGGCACGCAACTGATCAACCGGCTCGCGAGCACCCGCTCCAAAGCGCACGTCGTGCTGGGCGGACTCTTCTCACTGGGAGTGGGAGCGGCCCTGCTGGGAGCGTTTCGCAATTCGCCCATGGCCGCTCTCAGCACCTTCACCATGGGCTTTGCCATCGCGTTTGTGTGGATCCCGGCGCAAACCTTGTCGCAGCAGGAAACGCCGCCGGCGATGATCGGCCGCGTGAGCAGCACCTTTATGTCGCTGATTTCGGTTTCCCAAGTGCTCGGACTCATGCTTTCCGGATATCTCGCAAACAAGCTCGGCATCCGGCCATTGTTTATGGCCTGCGCCGGCTTCCTCGCGGTGATTTCAGCCGCTGGATACTTCATCATGCGCGGGCGCCCGGCGGTAGCCGCGGCCTCCGATGCTCCGGCGAATGCCGCTTCTCAGTCGACTGCGGCAAGCCCGCAGGCATGAACTAAGCGCGGTTCTCACATCTCAGGGTAACCAAAGCGTTGCAGGTTACTTTCGTGACTTTGCCCAGCTCCTGTCTTTGGTTAGGATTCTCTCACTGTGCCACCTGCGCACCGGGAAAGCATGGCACGCCGCGTCGCAGGCACTGAGGAGAAGAAGGTGAATTGCAGTTCCGTTCGGCGCCATGCACGCCCCCGATGGATAGGTCTCGTCATTTATGCCTGTCTGCTGATCATGGTTGGGCTGCTTGCCTATCATCCGGCCGGCGCACAAGCCGGCGCGCGCAAGATAAAAACCCGTGTAGAACCCGTATATCCCGAGCTGGCCAAGAAAAACAACATCAGCGGAAGCGCACGCGTTGAGCTGCTGATTGCACCCGACGGCAAAGTCAAAGACGTGAGAGTCCTGGGCGGTAATCCGGTCCTGGTCCAGGCAGTCGTCACCGCCGTGATGAAGTGGAAATATGAACCGGCCGCGGAAGAGTCAACCGTAGTCGTCAAATTCGATTTTGCTAGTCCCTAGTCCTATCACTAGTCCTATCACTGAAATTCTCTCTCCTGTTGATTTCAGCCTGGATGAAAGCTTATCCAGGCTTTTTTATTTTGCTTCACGAAAAGTTTTATCCTGACCTCGGCCCCCCTGCCACGGATGAACACGGATAACACAGATCAAGATTGGCCGATTCACCTGTGTTTCCAACGAAGCACATCCTCCTCCGCTTCCTCCGTTCCTCTCGGGGTCCCCGGCAAGCCCGTTGTTGGCTTGCTGGGGTGATCGTCTGCGTTGCAAAGGTTCTGGGTTTTTCCGACTCGGGCAATTTCGTCGATTCTGGCAATTCCCTCATCCGTGGTAAGGTTTTTCTTAAGGCAGCCCATGCTTTCAACCGATCCGTTTCTTCAAGCCGCGATCCAGGAAGCCCGCCAGGGGATGGAAGAAGGCGGCATCCCTATCGGCTCGGTCCTGGTGCATCGCGGCAAGATGATCGGCCGAGGTCACAACCGGCGTGTGCAGAAAGGCAGCGCCATCCTGCACGGCGAAATGGACGCCCTGGAAAATGCCGGCCGCCAATCCCCCACGGTCTATCGCGAGTCCGTTCTCTATACCACGCTGTCGCCTTGCTCCATGTGCTCCGGCGCAATCCTTCTTTACGGCATTCCCCGCGTCATCATCGGCGAGAACCGCACGTTCATGGGCGAAGAAGAGCTTCTGCGCGCGCGGGGCGTCTCTCTTGAAGTAGTACAGGACCCCGAATGCATCCGCCTGATGGAAGAGTTCATCCGCCTCCACTCCAAACTGTGGAATGAGGACATCGGCGTCTGAGCGCCCGCCGATGTGGGGCAGTTTTCAAATAAGCCACGGGAAATCCCACTGCCCAACGATCTCCGCCGATTTTCCCTTGCTCCCGGCCCCGCGCGGAGCTACGATTTCTAGCGACAAACAGGAGGTGCGGCATGAAACGCTGGTTTTTCTGTTTCGTTCTGCTCTCGACCGTCGCCGCTTGCGCCCAGGTCACGCGCATCATGATTCCCGCGGGGACTCCTGAAGACAAGTCACTCCAGGCCATCTCCGCGGAAGAAGACGCGGCCAAGCGCGTCGCCATGTTGCAGGAATTCCTGCAACAGTTCTCTTCCAACCAGCAAGCCGTGGCCTACGGCAGCTGGCAGCTCTCCCAGCAATACATGGATCAGGGCGACACCGCCAAGGCCATGGAGTACGGCGCAAAAGCCGCTGCGCTGCAGCCCGGCAATCTCGATATTCTCATTGCCCTGGCCACGGTTGCCCAGAAAGCCAAGGCCACAGATAAGGTCGTGGATTGCGCCGTGCGTGGCGGGACCGCCTTCAACGGGATCGCCAAACAAACCAAACCGGAAGGCATGGACCCGGAAGAATTCAAGCTGCGCGTGCAGCAGCAGCAGGAACCGTTCCGCCAGTCGTATGAATACCTGGAAGTGACCGGTCTGAACGCCATGGTGGCGGAAGAAGATCCCAAGAAGCGCATGACTTACGTCGAGCGCTATATCGCCGCCTTTCCCGGTTCGCGCTTTGAAGACCAGGTAATGCAACTGGCCGTCTACACGCTGGGCCAGACCAACGAATCGGCCCGCCTGGTCACTTTCGGGGAAAAAGCGCTCGCTGCCAATCCCAACAGCGTGAGCATGCTGGCGGCGCTCTCCAATGCCTTCGCGGAAAGCGCCGATCCCACCTTCGCCGCCCGCGCGGAAACCTATGCCCGCAAGGCGCTCGATCTTGCCAAGGGGCAAACCGCCACCGACGAAAACAAGCTCGCGCTTTATTCCGGCCTGGCCCATTCGGCTCTGGGCTACGCCATGCTCAAGCAGGAAAAGAACGTGCCGGCCATCGCGGAGCTGAAGACCGCGTCCGTGGAGCTCAAAGCCAACCCAGACGCTTATGCCGCGGCGCTCTACCGGCTCGGATTCGCCTACGCCAAGACCGGCAAGCTTCCGGAAGCGAAAACCACTCTGGGTGAGCTTGTGGCGATCCAGGGCCCTTACCAGCAACCGGCAAAAGACCTGCTGGCCAAAGTGGACGCCGCAGCGAAACAGGCGCCGAGGAAAACGGCGAAGTAAGCCGGAGGGGACTTCGCTGGAAAAGTGGGAGCAAGGCCGCGCCAAACCCATCCCCAGCGGCTACCCTGTTGCTGCTGGTGCGCCGGTACCCGGACACTCTGGACCGGTTTGGAAAACATCGGTGGCAAGTGATTGCCGGCGCCATAACCGAACGGAAGCATCGGCAGCGCTTGGCGTCGAGGAAGAAATAAACACTACTTCGTCGAGGAAGTTCGAGGCCGGATCGCCAGCACATTGGGAATGGGCCAGGGTATAGCGTTTTTGTCGTTCTGAAGAAAACCGGTTTCAAAGCTGCCGAACATCTCAAGTTCGGTCTTTCCGGCATGCACGTAAAGCTGGGCTTCCGGGCCTCCCTCCAGGTGCTGGGCCGCAACCAGGCCAATGTGCGCCGCTAGCAGCTCCTGGTTCAGTTCATACATGGAGAACGGTGAACGCGTAAAGATGAACAGGATGCGGCCGGCTTCGTCTTCGCCTAAGGTCGCCTCGCTCCATCGTCGATTATCTTGCCGCCACTTGTTGAGTCCGGGCCGTTGAATCAGCCGCAGGTTTTGCACCACGGAGTTGTAATCCTTGAGAATCTCCGGAATGGTGACCCGGTTCTCTTCCAGGTCAAAAATGTGAAACCGGGGCAGCCCGTCATGACGCGGGTTGAAGGCCGCTACCGACTGATAATTTGTAACCCGCTTGCTGTTCACATGATCGCCGAAACTGAGATACCCAACGTGGGTCTTTCCATCCTGCTGAAACATGCCGGCATTGATGGCGGCCGTGAATTTGTTGGCGCACCACTCTCGCGCTGAGAGGCTCTTCGTCCCGCCGGTTTGGCTCAACCCGGCGAACTCCAGCTCCCACTGGGCCGGATCGATCCGCAGCACGGTGATCTTCGATTCGCCCTGAGGCGCCGGATGCACGGCCTGAAGAGTCGTGATGTCCAATCCGGGAGCCAGCGGCTTCCACTCCGGTTTGGCGCCGCCTTCCACATTGATCGCAAACGCGATGACAACCAAGAAAGTAAGGAGTCTGCGCATGGTTAATACTTCCAGCTCCCATCCGCCCCCGCCGGTGCGTTGAGCGTGATGTGGTTCGCCATCACCGTCAGCAACTGCGCCTGATTGAGCGGCGTCCAGCCATGGCCCTTCATCGGACGGCCGTACTCAAACGATCCGCCATACGCCGGGTTGCTGAGGCGATTGAGAGTGTCTTCCAGCTTGTACACCGCCAGGTTCAGGTAGAAATTGTCCATATCGCCGCAGTAGATATGCAGCTTGCCCGCGAGCTTGGGGCCGATGGTGGCCCAGTTCTGCTCCAGGTAATAGCGCAGGTCGTAACCGTGGTCGCGCATGTACGCGGCAACCGTGCGGTCGATCTTGCCGGTGGCTTTGTCCCACAGAGGCTTGGGATAGCCGTCCGCTCCCACCGGGCCATAGACCGCCTCCCAGGCTTCAAACTGCTGCCCGGAGCGTCCGTGCGAGCCCAGGACGTCTTCCAGTTGGCTCATCTGCCGCATGGTTACGTCCACCTGCCCCTCGCTGGTCCTGGACATGGGGCGCTCGGGAATCGGCGGATCGTAGTTGGGCGCGAGGAAGGCATTGTTGTCGTTATAGATATCCACCAGCTGGTAACGGCTGAAGTCGACCGGGTCAGGAAAGAAAGTCCACGTTCCGCCGAAGAAATCCGGGTGAAAGGCCTGCAACGCCAGCGACTCCCAGCCGCCCGTCGAGCCACCGGCCAAAACGCGCGCGTAGGGCTGGCGGATGATGCGAAAGTGCTCCTCCACGTAAGGGATCAGCTCATTCATGATCGCGTCGCCGTAAGGCCCGTCGTTGGCGGAATTCACGGCATACGAGTCGTCAAAGTAGACCGTCGGGTGCTGGAAGGTGACCGCGATCATGCGCGGGAAGCTGGCTCCCGTCCAGCGCTTGTACAGCTCCGGCCCGGAGATGTGCCCCTCGCGCATCGGCAGGTCCGCCGGCGATTGCTCCGTGGAAAACCCCAGCGGCGCGCGCAGGCTGAAGTGTCCCTGCTCATAGAGGACCGGGTAATGCGCGTTCGGGTGCGCTTCATAACCTTCCGGCAGCAGGACCGTCGCGCCCAGATAGATCGGCTGTCCCCAGAACTGCGTGAGCAGCTTGCTCTGGATCTTGATGTGCTTCACATATTGCGTATCGCCCGGCGGAAGCGGCGTGGCGATCTTGTGCGTAAGCGCGAGCCTGATCTCATATCCGGTGAGCGGATCCAGGTGGAAATAGCCCGCATCGCTATAGAAGTTTCCCGGCGACTTGTTGAACTGCTGCCCTTCCCACTGGTCCATGTGGGCCCAGATGGTGTTGCCGTCGGCGCGCTGGAAGCGAGTATAAACGTTGAGCAGCGCCTGGACGTAATAGTCGCCGGCGGGAAGCTCGCGCACCGACTTGAGCGGGTAGCCCAGCGTGAGCGCATCCAGCGTGGACGCCACTCCCGGCTGCATGCCCTGCACGTCAATCGCGATCATCTCGGTCCGCGACCGCCACCCGCCCACCTGCAATCGCGGCTCGGGATCGTTGGCCCGCGCGATGATCACAAAAAGCCGTCCCGTAAGCGGCTGCTGCTGTTGTGTGGCCGGCAGCGTGATCTTGAAAGAAATGCTGGACGCGGCGGCGGGGAGCGAGAAGGCCAAGCTCAGAACAAAGACGGCAAGCGAAAACATGGTCCAACGTGGGGCACGATTCATGGTTTCTCCGGAGAACTGAAGAGAGTATACGGTGAGAAAGAATCTTTCTGCGGCGGGATTTTTCAATTTTCGCAAGGAATTGCGCGATCCAGGCCATGATTCTGGGCCTCGCTGGCCGCGATTTTTTGTCCGAATTCCTACCGCGGGCCCTCGCCCTTTCCGACTATAATGATCGTCGCCAGTGATCCCAGGTGCGAGGTGCATTATTCGCAAGATATTCCATTTCGAGTCTCCGCGGGAACGCTATACCAGCGACGCCGCCATCGTGTGGTGTTTTGACCATCGCTTCGACCTGGTGCTGCACAAACTGATGAAGCGTATCGGCGTGGAATATTTCGACCCCATTCTGGTTGCCGGAGGCGCCAGGTGCCTGGCCGGAGACGACCGCGAAACCGACCGCCAGTTCGTGCTGGAACAGATCCGCAAATCCATGCGCCTGCACGATACGCGCTCTGTGGTGCTGATGCTCCACTCCGATTGCGGCGCTTATGGCGGCCTGGCCGCGTTTGAGAACGACCCTGCGCGAGAAGCGGAAAACCACCGGAATGACCTGCACCGCGCGCTGGAATTTCTGCAATCGGAGATTCCTGAGCTGACGGTGCGCGGATATTTTGTGGATTTTGAAGGCGTATGGGAAGCTGTTTCCAGCATGGACAGCGCCCTGACCGCCTGACTGCCTTAAAGGAATTATGTTTCACGGTGTTCACGGCGAGTATCGGTGGCTGGAAACTTCAGCCCACGAAATTTATGACGTTCTGCAGATTTGCCCGGCCGTGGCCGCCAACAAGAACATAGTCATCACCTCCTTTGACGCCGATCCGCTTCAACCAACGTCCGAAGAGATGCAGCGGGGATGGCGCGTTTCCGGGCGCTCGGTGCACATTCCCGTCGGCGAAAACGTTTCCTCCATCCCGTTCGAGATCTTTGACGAGTGGTATATCTTCTCCTCCGAGGCCCCGGAAAAAGATTACAAAGTCTTCGTGAAGCACGACTGGTTCACGCTGGGACCGGCCCAGTCCGTCTATTCGCGCAGCGGCAACGCCTTTGACTTGAAGCGCATGCAGCGCTGGTTCTGGCAGGAAATCGAACAGGTCAATCCGGAATCATATCTGGGGCGCGGCAACCGCCTGAAATTTGTGACCAGGATTCCTGAGCACTTCAACCTGGTGCTGCGCGGTCTGAGTTCTCTGGCCAGGATGCGCGCCAGGGCTGCCCAGGCCCCGGCCTGATCTTTGGTTCCTGATCTTTGGTTCCTGATTTTCGGTTCCTGATCTCGGGTTCCCCTTCCCAATCGACGAACGATATACTTCCCTTCATCACATGGCCAACATTCTTTACGGTGTCAACGGCGAAGGCTCGGGTCACTCCACGCGCGCCAAAGAAGTCATCTCTCACCTGCAACGCCAGGGACACAGGCTGCACGTGGCCTCCTTTGACCGCGGACTGCGCAATCTGCGGGAGAGTTTTCCAGTAACGGAAATCTTCGGTCTCCAGCTCACCTACGTAAACAATCGCGTGCGTTACAAGCGCACGGTAGCCAGCAACCTGGTCAAAGCGCCGCGCGCGGCCCGCAGCGTGAAACAACTTTCGCGCCTGGCAGAGGAAAACAACATTGATCTGGTGATCACGGATTTTGAGCCACTCACCTGCCACGTTGGCCACCGCAGGCGCCTGCCCGTGATTGCCATCGACAACCAGCACGCCCTCACCAATACGCGCGTTTCTCTGCCCCGCGGCTACCAGCGCGATGCCGCAGCGGTAAGGCTGGTAACGCGAATGATGACGCCGCGCGCCGATGTGTACCTGGTGCTCTCATTTTTTCCCGCGCCCATCAAGCAGAGCAACACTTTTCTCTTTCCTCCCATCGTCCGGCAGGAAGTCCTCTCCACCGCGCCGCAGGCCGGCGACTACATGCTGGTCTACGTGACCTCCCCGGCAAAAGAGCTGGCCGCGCTGCTGCAACAAGTCCGCTGCAAGTTCGTAGCTTACGGCTTTGGAAAAGAAGGGCAAGAGGGCAACATGCAGTTCAAGAAACCAAGCATGGATGGCTTTCTGCGCGACCTGGCCGGGGCCAGGGCGGTGATGGCAAACGCCGGCTTTTCCCTGGTGAGTGAGGCCCTGCACCTGGGCAAACCGTATCTCGCGATACCAGTGAAAAACCAGTTTGAGCAGACCCTCAATGCTTACTACGTCGACAAGCTAGGGTACGGCGCGTGGTGGAAAGAACTGAGCAAGGAAAAAATCGAATCGTTCCTTTTCAACTTGCCGGTCTACGCTGAGAATCTGGATTCCTACCCTCGCGCGGGCAACAGCGCGCTCCTGGCCAAGCTGGATGAACTCATCGGCACTCTCACCGCAAAGGCCCGCAATGCCGGACGCTAACGACCAACTTGCCGGCCCGGAGGAAGCGCCGCAGCCGACAGCGCTGTTTGAAGCCGCGATCGTGGCCAGCCTGGCGGTGGCCGTACTCGCGCTGTTCCTTTTCGCCTGGCTGGGAAACGAGGTGCTCGCGGGTGATACGCTTCGCTTTGACCAGGCCATCCGTTCCTGGGTGCACCAGTTTGCTTCCACCGGCATAACCAGGGCGATGCATGCCATCTCTCTCCTGGGCTATGAGATTCTCCTGGTCGAGGTCGTGATCGCGTTCATCGTCTTTGCCAAACTTCGCTGGAAGCGCGCTGCGCTGTGGCTCGCCATTGCCATGATCGGCTCCGCGCTGCTCGACCTGGCGCTGAAATACGCCTACCATCGCGTTCGTCCTGCGGCGTTCTTTGGCTCACCGGCCAAATATTACAGTTTTCCCAGCGGGCACGCGTTATCGTCTCTTTGCTTTTATGGCGTGATGGCCGGGCTCCTCAGCGCCCGGACTAAATCTGCATGGTTGCGCGTGGTGATCTGGGCGATTGCCGCGGTGCTGATTGTGGCCGTTGGGATTTCGCGCATTTACCTGGGAGTGCATTATCCCAGCGACGTGCTTGCCGGATATCTGGCAGCCACGGTCTGGGTGGGAGCGGTGATCGTCTTCGACCACGTGCGCAAAGTGCGGTCCTCAAGAAAGATTGCTGCAAACTAAATTGCTGTGCGGGGAACATACTGCGCTCGCACGTGACGAAGAGCGGCCGAACTATCTTCCCTTCACGTGGAAGTTTCCTTCCGGGCGTTCGGCGGCCAGATGAACCACGCGCCGCGACTCGCGCGGCGGGCACGAGGCCTCATACTCCAGAAATTGCTCGATGACCCGGCCGGCATCGCGATATCCCTGAACAACGATGGGGCCGATAATTTCAGCGTCGAAATCCAGCGCCGCGGCGGGCAGCGACTCTTTCGGCGCGATATTGAAGAACTTCACAAAGCGGTAACGTTGCTTGCCGATCTCCAGTTCCAGCTGCTCCGGCTTCACTCCCATCTCGTGCGCGTAAAGCGAACACAGGCGGTTGATGTTGCTGAGCAGAGCAATATCCGATTTGAAATTCTTGGAAACCAGAATGTCCACAGCATGCACGCCGACATCGAGAAAGGTTTTGATCTTGCCTGTCTGGTCCTCGCCTTCCAGCGGCGCAATCAGCACCAGGAAGAGCACGTCGGCGCCAAGGCGCAGGGCCGGCAGGACCGGCTGGTTGGTCATGATGCCACCGTCGGTCCACAAACGGCCATCCATGTGGACGGCCTCGTAAGCAAATGTGTAAGCAGAAGACGCTACGGCGGCCAGCACCAGGTCATGCGGGTGTTCCACTTCCTTGCGCACAAAATCTTCCTGCACGCCGGGATCGGCCAGCAGGGCCTCGACCGTGGCATTGGAGAAGAACCGGGCCGTGCCGCGCTGAATGTCAGTGGCGGTCATGATCACGCGGATCGGGGAGTTACGCAGCTTCTCCTGGGAAATGCGGGCGCGCAGAAATTTGATACGGTCGAAATTGGGAAACAGGCCGGTGCGCAACGGCATGCGTAAAAAACGATGGCTGAGCTTGCTGAGAGGATCTTGCAACAGCCTGTACATGCCCAGCAGGACGATCACGGCCACCAGCATCGGCACATGGGTGCTCAGCTCAAAAGCGGTATTGCCTTCCAGCGGCAGGTGAATATAGGTGAACCCAAGGAAGAGAACCAGGAAACCCCAAACCAGCACATTGGCGCCGATGGAGACCCAGGTCTTGCGCCAGTCCGGCTCCCAATGGCGCCGGCGCGCGAATTTCATGATCACGTAGCCGACGTAAGAGAGCTTGTCCGCGAACATCAAAATGGAGATTCCGGCCACGCCGAGCGCCAGCCAGGTGAACTTGGGATGGTGCGCATGCATGAAGATGCCGTGTTGCTGCAACCATAGCCAGAGAAAGTTGCCGATGCCGGCGGAAGCAGCCACCAGCCCGGCGAGCAGAAAGATGTAGCGTGACCAGTCAATCCCAAGGGTAGCGGGGGTAAGTTCCAGCCATGCATCCACCAGCGGCTCCGCCTTGCCGATCAACCCTTCGGAGTGCGCCGCGTAGGAAGCGGCATTGATGCTGCCGACAGAGGTCGCCGCAATCACATGGGTAGGAACTTCGGCGTCCTGAAAGGCCATGAGCACCCCGGCTTCATAGGCCCCGCGCGCGCCGCCGCCGGAAAGGACAACACCCACGCGTGAAGAAAAGACCGCCGGCCTTCTGCATGCAGCGCTCCGCGCGCGAAAATGTTCACGCAGAGTGTTCAACTCCGCCAGGGCAGCGGCGCTGCGTGCTTTGCTCGTGCTTGTGGGCATTCAACAGGCAAAGCATAACCCAGCATGGCACAAAAACCTAACGCAACAGTGCTGCGCCGGAGTAACCCCTTCGCTTTACTAAGATCGATCTTTGAATACGCTGAAGCGCTAGGTATTACATGCTTCAGCGTGTGTTGAGAACTCAGATGTCATAAAACCAGAACATTTCGCGGGGAAAATTGTCACCGGGGTTTTGCTGGTTATAGACAATGGCAATCTGGCAGCCCGCTTCCGGGAAATCCCTGATCGTTGACTCACAACCGCCAACGTACTCGGCGCCATCGGCCGCGATGAACCGGTATTTGCACTCTCGATCAGAACCACCGTCGGAACTGGGTACTTGACGATACTCTGTGACGATGGCCATGACTGTCCCACCTTGACGGACAATCCTTCTTTCCCGGTAAAAGCGGTATGTGCCGTAAGTCAGCGCAAGTACCAAACCAAGCGCAAACAGCAATCGGGAGTCGCCTTCCTGGGAACACATAACCCAAATCAACAAGGCGCAGGCGCCGGCCGCGATCAGAAGGGAGATGGGGCGTAAACGGGCCTGGAAACGCTCGGTCCTTATCCTTTCGGTATCAAGCACCATTGCTACGTCATTTTACCCGCTGCTGCGTCATGAGGTGCCTTCGGTCGCACCGAAGCTGGCTTTAGCCAGTCGCCGCAATAAAAAACCCGCCGGACGCGTCCGGCGGGTGAAAGCAACTTGCCTTGAGGTCAGTGAGGTTAGAACCTGAAGGTAAGTCCGAAACGAACAATGCGGTTGCCAAGTGCATTTCCAAGCACATCATTGCTCACGCTGGGATCGCCGAAACCGACAAAAGGAGCCTGCTGGTTTTTGGCAAGGCCAACGTCTTCAATATTCGGGTCAATGCTCTGGAAGTTGGGATGATTGAACACATTTTGCAGGGTTGCGTTGAATTCCAGGCTGGCGCGTTCGTTCATCTTGATGTTCTTGAACAGACCGAGATTGGCGATGTTGGTGACGGCGTCTTGTGACAGGTTCCGACGCGCGCCAAACGGCGTGCCAAAAACGCTCTGTGCGGTGGAAGCGTTGATGATGTAGCGAACCGAGTTCTGCTGCACGGCCGTGCCGGCAGCGGTTCCGGCCTGCACGTCCTGATCAAACGCGATCAGCTGGGTCGGAGTCAGAGCGCAGGCGCTGCCAAAGAAATTGCAGGCATCGCCGGCGAAGATGCCAACGCTGGTTGCGGGAGCATTAACGCTGCCGACAAACGGCCGCGCCAGGTCCACGCCGACGTTGTTCGCCAGCCATGTGAAGTCGTAGTTGTTGCTGGGTGCGGTGAGCGCCGCCTCGGCAAAAGTCTGGAGCGGCGTGTAACGCTGGCCTGAAGCCCAGACGTAATTCGCCGAAACACCCCAGCCTCCAAGAACGTGGCCAAAGAGACCGTGCTGCGCCTTAAAGAAGGGCAGCTGTTCGGTGGCTGCGATGGAGAACTGGTGCGGGATATCCAGCCCGGAGAAGGAGTACTCGGCTCGTCCGGTGCTCCATGGGTTCTGGGCAAAAGCCAAAGTGGTACCGCCGACGCCGGTGCTGAAGATTTCACTCACGTTATCCAGAGTGCGGCTAAAGGTGTACGCAGCGCGTATTCCCAGCTGGTTGAAAAGATTGCTGGCGCGGAACTCGGCCTGCAATCCGTGATAGTTGGAGAAGCCGCCGTTATTGCGCTCCAGCACCAGGCCCTTGGAGCAATCGGCGCGACCCAGTGCGGGATTCACGGTCTGTCCCGGTCCCAGCAGGACCTGCGAACTGGTGCAGCCGGTGAGCCCGGCGGGCGCGGTAGAGTTCCCGGTCACAATGGGATTGCCGTTGACCGTCTGGAACAGGTTATAAGCGTGGTTGCCCACGTAACGCAGTTCCATGGCTGAGTTCTTGGTAATCTCGCGTTCGAAGCCGAAATTCCAGCTATGCACCTTGTCCGGGCCGAAGTTGGGAGAGATGGTTGTTTCGCCGGCGCCAAGGCTGCGCGGGTCGAATGCCAGCTTCTGCAACTGGGGTGACAGTGCGGCGCGGACATCGGGCCCAAATGGATGCGCGGGCAAAATCATGCTGGGTGTGATCTGCGCGCCGGTGAAGGTATTCAGGAAGACCACCGGAGCGGAGTTGGCGATGTTGAGATAGATGTTGTAGAACGGCGGATCGTAGAGCATGCGATAGCCGCCGCGGAACACGGTCTTGCCCCGGCCGGTGAGGAAGCCTCCCCATTGCGGCGTATAAGCAAAGCCCACGCTGGGTCCAAAGCTGGTCTTGATTGAATCCAGTGCGGGGAAGGTGCGCGCTGCGAGCGGAATATCCTGGCGCCAGAATGCGGTTGAGGCGTCGTTTTCACGCTTGGTGGTCATATCGTTGAACAAGTTGGCGGGCTGGCCGTAATAAGTCCAGGTCAGACCGAGATTGAGCGTGAGGTTCTGCGCGATCTTCCAGTCGTCTCCGGCGTAAAGGAACGTGTCATGCTCGCGGAAGTCCAGCGTTGGCGATCCGGCGGCGATGCGCACGCGGTTCGGTGTGTTGGCGGCAAAAGCTTCCCAATTGGCAAAGCGGAAGGCGCCGTTGAGATTGGGCAGGAAGGTATTCGGTGAGCGCTGGTAGGTATAGTTCACGCCCGCCTTGAAGGTATGTTTGCCAAAAATCCAGTTGAGGTTGTCCTGCGCCTGCCAGGTATTCACGATGCGGCCTTCGGGAAACACGCCATTCAGGCCGAATGGCAGCAGGCTGGTGTCGGTGAAGGTCGCGCGTGTAACAGCCTGATCGACGCCCGTGTCGGAGGGTACCGTGCCAATCGTGTTCGTGGCGAAGGTGACATTCAACCGGTTAAAGCCAACCCGCAGTTCATTGACAACGTGCGTGCTGAAGTTGTGAGTATCGCCCACCAGCACGGCCTGGCTCAGAGCGGGCACGCTCACCGGGTATCCGCCGGCGGCGTCGCCGAAATCAAGATTGAAGTTGTTGCCGCGATTGAACAAATAGCGGCCCATGATCGTGTCGCTACCCAACTGGAGATCCATGCGGCCCACCCAATTGAAGTTGTGCGTGTGCGTGGGCAGGGTGCGCTCGACTCCGCCTAACTCAACGCCCGGGCAAGCCGGATTGTTGTTGAGAAAAGTGCCGAAGGGAGTGGGATTGCCGGACGAAATAGCGTACGGGCCGAAGGATTTCAGGGCCTGCAGGCTCTGGCTTCCCGGGAAACAGGCGGAAAGCGTGGCGATACCGGCCGGAGTCGGGACGTTGCCCGCACTCGTGTACAGACTATTCTGCGAGATGATCTGCTGGTCGAAGCCGCCAAAGAGAAATAGTTTGTTCTTCGCCACAGGGCCGCCGATGGTAAAACCGCCAAACTCATCGTTGGCACGCGGGATCGATGTCAGAGGATTGCCGGCCGCATCGGTGGCAAAACGCTTCTGGAAATTCGTCATGGAATTCAGAACCGTGTTGTTCTCATGCGCGTAGACGCTGCCATGCCAGGAGTTGGAGCCGGATTTCGTGATGATATTGACTACCGAACCGGCATTGCGTCCGTATTCCGGACCGAATTGGCTGGTCACCAGAACATACTGCTGAACAAATTCGGTGTCGGAAACAAACAGGCCGGGCCCGCCGATGCTGTTGTCATTATTGTTCTGTCCGTCGATCTGCTGGTCGTTATTGCGGCCGCGCAAACCGTTCACGGAAAACCCGGCGCCGCCGTTGGTGTTGGAGAACCCGTTGTCGCGCGCGGATACCACGCCGGGGACGAATAGAGCGAGGTTGTCCAGGCCCTGATTTTCGGTTACGCCGGCGAATGTGGTGAGCTGTGTGCCGGTAAATGTGTTCGTCACCTGGGATTGAGTGGTCTCAATCAACGGCGCCGCGGCGCTCACTTCCACAGCCGTTGTGACCTCGCCCACGGTCAGGGCAATCGCGCCCAGCCCGCTGTCACGCCCGGCGGCGATCACAATGTTGTTCTGCACCGCGGTCCTGAAACCCGCCGCGCTTACTTCGACCTTATATTCTCCAACGGGGATCAGGTTGAACCGGAAAGAGCCCGAACCGTCGCTGGTGGTTGTGAGAGTGGCCCCGGTGCCGTTGTTGGTTGCCTTGACGGTCGCGCCGGACACCACCGCTCCCTGGGAATCGGTGATAGTGCCGGAGATGGAGCCTTTCAGGACCTGGGCCACTGAGGAAACCGACCACAGCAACGCCATTGTCACGATTGCAAATACCAGTCGTTTGACTGGGTGTTGAGCATAATGATTCATTAGCTTCTCCTATGAATACTGCGCAGGGTATTCATAAACTGCGCAGCTTGCCCTGGAAGAATGCAATTGCCATTCCACCGCCGCGCTCTCTTTACGCGCCTCAACGCAACTGTGACGAACAGAAAAACAGCCGTGACGAGCAGTCTCGAAAAAGTGTTCGGTCGAAGAATGATGAAAATCGTGTAAAGCGAATTCCAGGGCTGGCCCGGGCAAGCGCCCGCATATATCTTTCATTTTTAGTAAACAAGCCGGCGCGGTCTACGCATTATGGAAATTACAGGCGCGCCGGGCTTGGGAATGAACTCTAAACTCGTTCGGAACACGCGCTCATTACTAAAGTGAATCTAATTTGCGCAGAAAAAAATTGTGACGATTTACTTTGCACTTCGTCTAACAAGGATAAAGATTGCGTACCCACGGTGTAGTGTATGAGCACAGCAGAAGGCGTAGTTACGAGTGGAAGGTTGCCCATCAAGGACAGCGGGCGGACAGTGTTTGTCCCACTTGATGAAGTTGAGTTTTTTGAAGCATCGGGCAACTACGTGCGCGTGCACGCGGGCGCTGCCAACTACCGCGTGCGGGAGAAGATCAGCACATTCGCGGCCCGGCTGCCGGAACGGGACTTTGTGCGGATCCACCGCTCCGTCATCGTTAACCGGAACCTGATTCACGAGCTGCGAAGATCGTTCAGCGGCAAATATCTTGTGACCCTGGTTTCCGGCAAGCAGGTGACGTTGAGCCGCAGCCATCGCCAGCAGCTTTCGGCGTTGAAGGAAAGCTACTAAGCGGCCGCACGGATTGGCGAGCGCTGCCTGCGTGTCCAGGTCTGCCTTTTGATTTTTCCAGCAGGCAGCTTACTATCGGCGGCGATGCGGCCCTCGCTCGCCTGCCAGGGAACAATGCAGCGCGCAGGCAACTCCAACATTCCGCTCTGAATCCCATTGCAACTACAACTGAGGTGATGGATGCAATTCAAGTCTCTGTTTGCGATGGTGATGTCCCTGGCGCTCCCCCTGGGCGCTCTTGCCCAAAATAATGACAGCGGAATTAAACAGGACACAAAAGACGCCGCCCACTCCACGGCTAACGCGGCAAAGAAGACCGGCCATAAGATCAAACACGGCACGAAGAAGGCAGTCCACAAAGGCGCCAAGGCCACCGACAAAGGGGCAAAGAAGGTAGAGGACAAGACCGAAACCCATCCACAGTCAACTCCTCCGTTGCAGTGATACCCCAATACTTAAAGAGAGAAGCAGGCATGCGTTTATTTCGATTGACGGTTTGCCGTTATCGGACTTAATATCCGCTTAGCCGCTTCGTCCGTGGACCCCATGCATAAGCTTGCAAAGAGTAGCTCACGGAAACCCGTTTCCGCCGAAGTCCTGATCCCGGACAAGCTCTACTTCCGTATTGGCGAGGTCAGCCGCCTTTGCGGCCTGCCCAGCTACGTCCTCCGTTTCTGGGAGACTGAGTTTACCCAGCTCAAGCCCTCCAAGAGCGGGACGGGCCAGCGCATGTATCGGAAAGTGGACGTGGAAAACGTCCTTCGCGTCAAGAAGCTCCTCTACGATCAAGGATTTACCATTGCCGGAGCACGCCAGCAGCTCAGGGCGGAGACCAAGCGCAAGCAATCCCCCCTGCCCTTCACCGTTCCGGTGGCCGGCCGGGCAGAGTTAAAGCAAGTCCGCCAGGGACTTAGGGAGATTCTGGGCATCCTGAGCTCCCGCCGCTAAGCCGCCATTTCCCCCGACCGGGCCCCAAAAAAGGCCGGGCGGGGGAGTGACTTAGGATTTTTCTCGCTCCTTCTTAAACCTGAGTTGCATCCAAAAAAGTGGCTATAATAGATGAATTAGCTCACCTTTACGGGTGTCTTTTCGTCTTAAAAAGGAATAAAGGTCCGTCTGATGTCGAAAAAGATCCAAGTTCTTCTCCTCACCAGCTCCATGTTGATCATCGCTTTTGTCTTGATTGGCAGCCTTGGCGTTCACGCTTCAGGCAGCAGCAGCGGTGACGTTACCCTCAAGCACATCGGCGTGTACAGTGAAGTGCTTTATCGCGTTCGCGCCGAATACGTGGAAGAGCCCAACATGAGCACGGTCACCAACGGCGCTCTGCACGGCCTGCTGGAATCGCTGGACGCCGACTCCAGCTACCTGACTCCTTCCGAATATAAAGCGTTCAAGCAGAAAAAGACGGATGGCAAGGCCGGCATCGGGGCCACCGTGTCCAAGCGGATTGGCTATGCCGCCGTTGTCTCGGTGATTCCCGGCGGGCCCGCGGACAAGGCCGGCTTGAACTCGGGCGACATCATTGAGACCGTGGAAGGACTGAGCACACATGACTTATCGCTGGCGGCGGTGAAGAACCATCTTGTGGGAGACGCAGGGTCACGGCTGGAACTGACCATCATCCGCGCGCGCAAGATCGAACCGCAGAAAATCACCGTTGTGCGCGACGTCGTCAATCCTCCCGCGGTTACCGAACAGCTGCTGGCGGACAATGTTGGCGTGATCAAGGCCGTGGTCCTTACCAAGGGTAAAGCCGCGGAAGTAGCGGACAAGATCAAATCGCTGCAGAAGAAGGGCGCCAAGAAGCTGGTGCTTGATCTGCGCTACAACTCCGAAGGCGACGAAGACGAGGGCGTGGCTGTAGCCAATCTTTTCCTCGGCAAAGGAACTATCGGCACGTTACAAGGCCAGAAGTTTGAGAAAGTCACCTACACGGCCGACCCGCAAAAGAAGATCACCGACCTGCCTGTGGCGGTCTTGGTAAATCGCGGCACCGCCGGCGCGGCTGAGCTGGTAGCTTCGGCAATCCAGGATAACCTCCGTGGCGACGTGCTCGGCGACAAGACCTTTGGCGAAGGTTCTGTACAAAAGCTGATCGAGGTTCCGGACGGATCGGCCCTGATTCTCTCCATCGCCAAGTACTACACTTCCAATGGCAAGGTCATCCAGGATACCGGCATCACCCCGAACATCCTGGTGGCCTCCAATGACGATGTGGCCGTCATTTCCGACGATGACGACAACAGCACGACAGAAGAACCGCCGAAGGCGCAGCCCAAGGAAGATGAACAGCTCCGCCGCGCCATTGAGGTCCTGAAAACCAAAGCTCAAAAAAGCTAGGCTATACCTCCACGAAAGCGCGCTCCCTTCAGGGGCGCGCTTTTTATTTTGGCCGTATTTCTTCGCCGGTACTGAGGAGGTTGCATCGCCACCTGCGAGCCATGCCCTCGAGCTTGTACTCAGTTCCGACTTTGGTCACCCGCCGGCACAGTGGACTACAACAAAACCATGCTATCCTGACGGTGCTTATCCACTCCTCCCATGAAGTTCCTTGCCAAGCTTCCGGCATTCAGCGTAGCTGGGAAACCGCTGGTCGGACGCGTCGTGTTTGGCGTTCTGGCGCTGACCTCGGCGTTTCTGGGGACCATGGCCGGATTGCTGATCGTTTACTCCACTGACCTGCCCCAGATCAGCGATCTGGAGCGCTATCGTCCCAGCACAATTACGGAACTTTATGACGACCGCGGCCGGCAGCTCGGCTCGTTCGCCCTGCAACGCCGTGTCCTGGCTTCTTACGACGATTTTCCCAAGGTGCTGCGCGACGCCATTCTCTCCACCGAAGACAAGACGTTTGAGACGCACTGGGGCATCAACTTCTGGCGCGTGCTGGGCGCAACCTATCGCGACGTAACATCCAACTCGCGCGCGCAGGGCGCTTCCACGCTGACCATGCAGCTCTCGCGCAATCTGTTTCTCTCTCCTGAACGCCATTTCAGCCGCAAGGTGCAGGAGGCGATCCTTTCCCTGCAGATCGAGCGCCGCTTCACCAAGCAGCAGATCTTCGCTCTGTATTGCAACCAGATCTTCCTGGGACATGGCGTGTATGGATTTGAAGCCGGAGCACAGTATTACTTCAACAAGCCGGCCAAGGAGCTGAAACTGGAAGAAGCAGCTCTTTTGGCGGGGCTGCCCAAGGCCCCGGTTTCGTACTCTCCCATCAACTATCCAGACCGCGCCCTCAAGCGCCGCAATCTGGTCATCAACAATATGCTGGAGGACGGCAAGATTACCGCCGAAGAAGCCGGCCGGGCCAAATCCACGCCGCTGCGTTTGAATATCCAGCCCGACCGCTCTCCCGCTCCTTATTTTGTGGAGGAGGTACGCCGGTACCTGGAGAAGAAATACGGCGCCGACCAGGTGCATGAGGGCGGCCTGCGCGTTTACACCTCGCTCGATCTGGACCTGCAAAAGAGCGCGACCCAGGCATTGCTGGACGGCCTGTCTGCGTACGAGCGCCGCCACGGATGGAAGGGCCAGTTGAAGAATGTGGTGCAGAACGGCGATGCCATCAGCAAATATCAGGACTCAGACTGGCAAAAGCCGATGGCTGTGGGCGACTACGTTCATGGGCTGGTCGTCGATATTGGACTGCAATTCTGCAAAATCAAGCTGGGACGTTACAGCGCTTATCTGGGCCCGACGGAGCTTGCCTGGACCGGCCGCAAACTGCCAAAGAACATCCTTGCGGCGGGCGACGTTGTGTACGTCAAAATCCTGGCTTTGAACGGCGATGGTTCTGCCAGAGTTTCCCTGGAGCAGGATTCAGGAGCCCAGGGAGCTTTGCTGGCCATTGATAACGCCACCGGCGATATCAAAGCCATGGTTGGCGGCCGCGACTACGACGAGTCCAAGTTCAACCGCGCAACGCAGGCGCAGCGCCAGGCAGGATCGTCATTCAAGCCGATTGTGTATACCGCCGCCATCGATCAAGGAGCAGAGCCGGACGACCTCATCCTGGACGCGCCTACAACGTTCAACAGCGCAGGGATTCCTTATGCTCCGCGGAACTTTGACCGCAGATTCGAAGGCAACATCACATTGCGCCATGCCATGGCCGAGTCGCGCAATATTCCCGCGGTCAAGCTGGCGCAAAAAGTTGGCATGCCGACGGTTGCCGATTACGCCCGCCGCTTCGGCATGACTTCACCTATCCTGCCGTTTTTGCCGGTGGCCCTGGGCGCAGCCGACCTGACACTCTACGAGCAGACATCAGCCTTCACCGTCTTTCCCAATGACGGCTTGCGCATTGAGCCGCGCTACATCCGCAAAGTCACCGACTATGAAGGCCATCTGCTGGAGCAGGATTTTCCTGACGCCAAAGACGTGATCAGCCAGCGCACGGCGCGCACCATGGTGACGCTGCTGGAAGAAGTGGTGAAACACGGCACGGCAAGCAGCGCCCGCAAGCTGAACCATCCCATCGCGGGCAAGACCGGCACCACCAATGACTACACGGACGCATGGTTCATCGGGTTCACGCCCAGCGTGACTTGCGGCGTGTGGGTGGGCTTCGACGAAAAAAAGAACCTGGGAGAAAACGAAACCGGCGGCCATGCGGCGCTGCCCATCTGGATTGAATTCATGCGCGCCGTGGTTTCCGATCCCGCGCGGAAAGACGAGCGCTTCCTGCCCGCCGGCAACGAAAAGAAAAACGTAGCGCCCATCAATCGCGCCGCCATCACGCCGCTCCGCCATCCCGGTGACGCGGAGGCACATTAGTTGCTGCGCAAACTGGTCAAATATTTTTTTCTCAGCCTGGTGCTGCTCCTGGTCTTTCTCGCTTCCGCGCTGCTGGCCATGCGCTTTGCCATCCAGGGGCGTGAGGTGAGCGTCCCCCGGCTCACCGGACTTACCCCGGTGGAGGCTGAGCGTTTGGCGAACTCCGATGGCCTGGTGCTCTCCGTGGAGAACCGCTTCTACAGCGCCTCCGTACCCGAAGGCCGGATCGTTTCGCAAGCGCCGGCACAGGGTTCCACCGTGCGCCGGGGCTGGAAGATCCGCGTGGCGGAAAGCCTGGGGCCCCAGCGCGCCGCCGTGCCCAACCTGATCGGGCAAAGCCAGCACGCCGCCGGGATCAATGTCAGCCGTCGTGGTCTGGAGATTGGGACTGTGGGCTCCATCCACCTTCCCGGCGCGCCGCCGGAAACCGTGATAGCGCAAAATCCTCGGCCTGAAGCCACCGAGGTCGCCTCGCCCAAGGTGGGACTGGTCTTTTCCGCGGCCGACAACTCACAGCGCTACGTGATGCCCAGCTTTGTGGGAAAATCCCTGGCCGAGGCGAGTGTAGCGATCATCAAGGCCGGCTTTACACCGGGCAAGGTTCGCGCCGTCAGCGGCGGAGCTGATAATTCCACGGGTGCGCCCGGCGTGATCCTGCGGCAATCTCCTCCGGCGGGACAACGCGTGGCCGCCGGGGCGACGATCAGCTTTGATGTGAGGAAGTAGTTTAACCACAAAGGACCAACCGGACTTCACCACAAAGGACACGAAGGAATACAAAGGATTAACAAGGGCGTGTCTGCCGTTGCTCCAATGCTTCGATGACCATATTTAGAGATTTAAAAAAACAAAATTTCTGGATTTGATCCTTTCCTTTTGTGTTCCTTCGTGTCCTCTGTGGTTAGTCTCTTTCCAGGACTGCCGCGAAAAATCCATCGCAGGGATGAACACCGGGCAGTGTGCGCAGGAAATCACCGCTGAGCAGTTGATCGATACTCTTCCAGACCAGCTCTCCAGATTCCTGCAACCGCGCCAGTTCCTGTCGCGCAGGAATGATGTGAAAATCAGAGACGCCTTGCAAGCAAGCTTCTATCACGCGCTCATTCTCTTCCGGCTCCAGTGAACAAGTGGAATAGACCAGCCTTCCACCAGGAGCCACATGCTGAAGGGCCGCGCGCAGAATGGCAATCTGGCGCGTTTGCAGATCGTGGAGGTCCTCCAGCCTGAGCTTCCATTTGATCTCCGGATTGCGCGCCAGCGTGCCGGTGCCGGAGCAGGGGACGTCGGCCAGCACGCGATCAAAGTCCGGGCCGAAAGGCAAAGCAAGCGCATCCGCCGTCAGCACCTGAACGTTTTGCTGTGGGGCCAGCCTGCGCAACAATCTTGCGCGATGCGGATGCAGTTCGGCGGCAACGATTTCCGCCGCAGGCAGGCGTGTAGCCAGCGCCGCGGTCTTGCCGCCCGGCGCGGCGCAGCAATCAAGAATCCGGCTGCCGCTTCCCACCAGCGCAGCCACCAGCTGCGAGCCTTCGTCCTGGATGGCCACTTTGCCGCTGCGGAAGAGCTCCGTTGCCGTGATATCGCCGCTGACCACCACGCGCGCGTTCTTGATCAACGCGCCGGAAGCAAGCTGGATGCCTTGTTGCGCCAGCAGGGCTTCGTCTTCCGCGCCGCTCAGACGTATCGCGGTGGCAGGCACGCGTTGATCGTATTCGCAGATCAGGCTGGCCTTGCCGTAGTCGAATTCTTCCATCCAGCGTTCCGCCAGCCATCTTGGGTGCGCCAGCGCGGAAGAGAGGTAGTCCACGCCGGTCAATTTGGACCCATACGGATCGAAGGTGGACTTCGCCTTGCGCATGACGGCATTCACCAGGCCGGCCGCGGACACTTTCTTTGCCTGCTTGACCAGTTCCACCGTCTCATTCACGGCGGCGTGCGCCGGGACTTTGCTCAGAAATTGCTTCTGGTAAATGCCGGTCCTCAGCGCGGTCAGGACTTCGAGATCAAGCTTCCGGAACGGAGTGAAGCTGAGGCGGGCGATGGACTCATCCAGCACGGAGCGCCAGCGCAGAACGCCCATGACAATCTCTGTGGCTAGATTGCGGTCGACCGGGGAGAGCTCGTCGAGAAGCCCAGAATGCAGAAGTTCGTCCGCGTACGCCGCTTCCCGCTCCACCCGCAGCAGGATGTTGAATGCGACGAGTCGCGCTGGAGAGACAGCCACTTCAGGCCTTCCTTAATTAGTCATCCTTAGTCAGTCATTTTCCAGGTCAACCCAGCCGCTCGCCCGCGGCCGGGTGATAGCCGTTGATGAATTCGCGCGCCGTCATGGTTTTCTTTCCTTCCGGCTGGACTTGCAGCAACTGGAGGATCGTGCCGGCGCCGCAAAGCACAAAGAGATTGCCGTCCACGATATGCACTTCGCCTGGACTAATCTTGCCCACGGTCCCCGCCGGCCTGACGTTTACGAATTTAAAACCCTTTCCTCGAAACCGAGTAAATGCTCCAGGCCATGGTTGAAAGCCGCGAAAGCGGTTGTAAATTTCTTCCGCACTGCGGTCGAAGTCAATCTGGCCATCTTCTTTCCTGAGGATCGGCGCGAGCGTGGCTTGGGCGTGGTCCTGCGGCATGGGAGCGATTCGTTGTTGCTCCAGCCCCTGCAAGGTCTCCACCAGCAAATCAGCTCCGAGTTCTGCCAGCTTCGGCGACAATTCGACGGACGTGTCCTGGTGGATCGCAATTTTTCTTTGCATCAGAATGTCGCCGGTATCGAGCCCCTCATTCAGCAACATGGTGGTCACGCCCGTAACGGTCTCTCCTTGCGCGATGGCCCACTGCACCGGCGCTGCACCGCGATACTTCGGCAGCAGTGATGCATGCACGTTGATGTTGCCATACCGAGGCAGCTCGAGCATCCATGGGGGAATGATCCTTCCGTAGCCGACAACGATGATTGCCTCAGGTTGCAAGGCGGTAAGCTGCGATTTGAACTCTTCGTTCTTCTTGATTTTTTCCGGCTGGATGACCGCCAGCCCCAGCTTCTGCGCGGATTGTTTGACCGGCGGCGCGGCCAGTTCCATGCCGCGGCCCTGCGGACGGTCCGGCTGGGTCACGACCAGTTGTATTTCGAAGCCGGCGGCGGCCAGCCGTTCCAGCGAGGGCACGGCGAACTGCGGGGTGCCGCAAAAAACCAGCTTCATGCCCACTCGCCGGCGCGCACCAGCTTCTTGATTTTGCGCTTGATCAGGTCGCGCTTGAGGGCGCTGACGTGGCTGATGAAGAGCCGCCCGTTCAGGTGGTCGGTTTCATGCAGCAGGGCGCGGGCGAGCAGATCGTCGCCGGTCTTTTCAAACCATTTCCCATCCACATCCTGCGCGCGCACGGTCACAACATTGGCGCGGGTGAGGTTCTCGTGAAAATCCGGCAGGCTCAGGCAGCCTTCCTTGCCGCTCTGCTTGCCCTCGCGGCCGATGATTTCCGGATTCACCAGCACCAGCTTGGCATTGGGGTCTTCCTTGAAGGTAGTGTCGATCACGGCGATACGTTTGGAGATGCCGATCTGCGGCGCCGCCAGCCCAACGCCATGGGCCGCGTACATCGATTCAAACATATCGTCGATCAGCTTCTTCAATTCTTCATTAAACTCGGTGACCTGTTCCGCCGGCTTTTCCAGAACCGGATCACCGTACAGCACGATTGGATAGATCATTCTCTTCTGCTAGAACTCCCGCAATTGTCGTTGATAGCCTTGAAAATTCCACAGCGTTTCCACCATGGAATCTCCGCCAAACTTTTCCAGCGCGCAGCGCGCCAGGGTGAGCGCGACCATGGCTTCGGCGGCGACGCCGGCGGCCGGCACTACACAGACGTCCGAGCGCTCATAGGCGGCCTTGACCGGCTCGCGCGTGGCGAAGTCGACCGAACCGAGCGGACGCCGCAGCGTGGAAATCGGTTTCAGGTAGCCGCGCACCAGGATGTCCTGGCCGTTGGAGATGCCGCCTTCGATCCCGCCTGCACGGTTGGATGCGCGAGTAAAACCGGTGAAGCGCGCCTGGCCACTCTTGCTGTAGCCGATCTCGTCATGCGCGGCAGACCCAAAAGAGAGCGCCGACTCCACGCCGCTGCCGATCTCGACTGCCTTGACCGCCTGCAGGGACATGACGGCCATGGCCAACATGCCGTCGAGGCGCTCATCCCACTGCGCGTAAGTGCCGAGGCCCGGCGGAACGTTGTGCGCCACAACTTCAAAGACGCCGCCGACGGAGTCGCCGGTGCGCAGCGCCTGGTCGACTTCGGCCTTCATGCGCTGCTCGGCCTCGGCGTCGGCGCAGTTGAGCAGGACTTCCTGCCTGCCGTGAAGCTCGAGCAGCTTCTCCCATGAAACTTCCGCGCTGCCCAGCGCTGCCTTGCCTACGGCGATCACGTGGCTCAGTACCTCGATGCCGAGCTCGCGCAGGAAGAGCTTGGCGATGGCGCCGACGGCCACCCGCGCCGCCGTTTCCCTGGCGGAAGCGCGTTCCAGCACATATCGCGCCTCGGGGAAGTTATACTTCAGAGCGCCGGCCAGATCGGCGTGGCCGGGACGAGGAGAAGGGACACGTTTATGCTTTTGAGGATCGCCCGGCGCAATCGGCAGTTGCTCCTGCCAGTTCTGCCAGTCCTTGTTGGCGAGCAAAAGCGCGATCGGCGATCCAATGGTCTTGCCATGGCGCACGCCGGAGAGGATGTGGGCGCGGTCAGTTTCGATCTTCATACGCCCACCCCGGCCGAATCCCTGCTGCCGCCGCCACAGCTCGCGATCGATAAACGCCTGGTCGACTTCCAGCCCGGCGGGCATGCCGGAGAGGAAAGCCACCAGGCCCTCTCCGTGCGATTCACCGGCGGTGATGTAACGAAGCATAGGTTTCGAGCACTACCTCACGAGAGTACCCTTGCGGATGCAAGAGAAACATTTGATTGTAGCTTATGTTTCTGTCGCTTCGCTCCAAACCGTTCTAGGGAAAGCAGCCCGTCGTGAATTGACCTGAAAGGAAGAGATGAAAGCCAGATCACACCTGCGGGAATCTACCGTGTTCGCCATTTTCCTGTTCTGCTCTTTAGGCGGATGCAACAAGGCTGTTAATTTTGGCACGGACACCCGGACCGAGACTGTGAACGTCCTGAACGACGCGATTACCGCGCTGCAATCGCAATCGGCGAACTGGCAGCAGGTGCTGAAAGACACGGCCAACAAGCTCACCAAGGACACGCAGTCCACGCTGCGGACCGAGATTTCAAACTTGATTTCTCGTACGACCGCCCAGGCAGGCGTCGAGCTGCGTTGCGACGCAGACTTTGTGCGCGAGCGGATACGCGAGGAACTGGTCCGTCTCAAGGCCAAATTTCTGGGCCAGCCGGAGCCGGTGGTGGACCCGGGGTTTTGCCAGGTAGTGCCGCTGGCCGTGGATCGAGAGCTCATCCCGGACCGGATCAAGCAGGTTGAATTCTATGGCTACAACTTTCCCCAGGCGAGCGACCTGGGCGTGTTTCTGGAAGGCGCCGGAGGCCAGCGCACGAACGTCACCAACAAACTGGATAAGCCCACCACCTACGCCATGACCCTGAAGTTCGGGGCCAACGGCGTGCAATTAGACAATACCAGCGCACGGTTCGTGCTGGAATGGGGCGGCAAGCAGGTTTCAAGCGTGGCCGTGATCCAGCCGACCACACCGGTCTGCACCTCAAAGATACAGACGGTAAGCCCGGGAACGATCGGGCCGTTCGTTCCGGGCAAAATCGGGCAGGGTGACGCTGATTTTGATGGCAATGGACCGGACGTCACCTCAGACGTAAGCCTCATCGTAGCCCCACAGGCGTTGACCGCTAAAGTACATATGCATGCCAAAGAAACCACTTCTGACTGGACCGAAGCCGAAGGCTGGCAGACCTACCAGCTTTATGCGCCTGACCCGGGCTGGAGAATCGAGCAAGTAGTGGGCAAGACCTCAAGCGCTCATCACTATCTTGACAGCAATCAGACCGAGGATTCGTTCGATCTGGGAAACGGCGAACTAGTGCGAAGATTTGTCTATGTCGGGGACACCGACGGGAATGAGGCCGGAACACGCACCGGCATGAAAGTCACTTTCAATGATATCCATCTGGTAGTGGTGCAAACTGCGAATTGCGTCCCTGATACGGCCGTTAAGAGCCTGCAATCTACGGGGCTGCTCAGCACTCGTGCTGCCACGCGGCTGAATTCAGCAGCGCTGACGCAGGTAGAAAGACGGAAGACCATGATGATGACGCTGCCGCACCAGTGAGTTGAACAAAAGCCGGCGCACAATGAGAAGACAATATCTTTGGTGGCGGCGGTAGGACTCGAACTTGAGCCATTATGGCGGCGTTCGAGCCGCCAGGCGAAATCCCGATGCCGCGCAGCGGAGAGGGACCTCAGGACAGCTTTGCTGTCCCATCATAAAAAGCTGAGACCGTCGCTCGTATGCGCAAAATCGATTGGTGGCGGCGGTAGGACTCGAACCTACGACCTACGGATTATGAGACGGTAGGTCGAATTTTATTATCCGTGGCTCGATACGCCGCTTGTGGTAGAGTAACCCAGTTAACCCCGAACTATGGATCGCGGGAGTTTCGGTCCCGACTTTCCAATCTGCTTTACCGCAAAGATGCCGATTCGCCCAGCGAGTCGGCTTCTTTTTGTTTGCAGACACCAACACGATGCACCATGAACATGTTCGTTGTCAAATAAATTATTTCTTCCTGATAAGTACCGAGGTACCCCACGCGGCAGCTCGCTCCGCTGTCTTCTTTGCCTCCCAGTCGCCAGATCTCGCACCGGGGCCATAAGTTTTCTGGACCGCCTTCCTCTTCGCAGCGTCGCTGATCTGAATATAGTGCTGCTGCATTTTGCGTGACATGTGCCCGGCCATTGAAAGCAGGGTATGAATGGCCATGCCATCTTCGGCGTATCGAGTGCATCCGGTGTGGCGCAAGCCATACGGAGTAAACCAGGGCACACCGGCCGCACGACGAATTTCATTCCACGGGTACTTGATCCCGCTCACCGTCATCGGTTGATTGGGATCGAACTGGCCTCGCACCAGGCGGAACGGCATCAGATAGTGCTGCGGCGCCGCACTTCCCAGGCTGTTTGCTCGCTCGATCAGCCGCTGGACGGCCCACGATGCCTCCGCGGTGAGCGGGATGGAGCGCATGCGGTACGGATTCTTGGAGGACTCTCTACGCACTATCACATTGCCGGTGTCGGGATCAGGGTTTACGTCACCGATTCTCAGACTGCGTTCTTCCTTCGTGGAAAGGGTCGCGTGGATTCCCAGCACAGCGTAGCAATAGACGAACTCTGATATCTCGCGGGCTTTGCGCAGGAACCAATCCTGCTCATCGGGAGTCAGACCGCGCGGGATGTCCGACTCGAGATGTTGAAGAGGTTCATAGTCCTCTTGCATCTGCTGCGTCCACACACCTGCCCTCCTGAGAATGCGAATGAGCATGGCGACTTCCTGGTTAACTTTGTTGGGATTTACTTCACGCTGGGGATACGCGGCGATCTGCGCGTTCACGATGGCCAGCATTTCCGGATTTGCTTTGATCTCTTCCACCGATACGCGCAATTTTTTCGCTAGATTCTGAGCGAAGCGAGGAAACAGTTCCTCAGGCGTAGGTCCCAGCAGGCCATTGGAACGATCTTCCTGATAGGTGCGAATGTTGCCCAGATGTATCTCCTTCACCTGAAGCTGGCCAAAGAACCGAGTGAGAGCGCGGTCATATTCATCAAAGTCACGCAAACTGCGCGGAGATACAAACCGGGCACGCCGGGAACGATTGCCAGAGAACTCACGGGACTTAATCCACATCCTGGCGGCGTCCGGGTACAGTAGTTCGCGCGCGATCTCCAGTTGGGCGGTGTATGCCTTTTCGAGACAACCGGGGCAATTGAGGTGTCCAGGTGTATGGCTCATACTCTCTCCGAACGGGGGGTTTGAACCCCCTGTTAGGGAGCGAACGATAAACCAGCGCAAACGGGCTGTCAAGAACCAATCACTGGTGACTTCACAATGTGAGTTCGTTTTTGGTTTTCAGAACAAAAACCAGGACGGTGTTTTTCGTTACTTTATTTGAGAGATTCTTGCTGTTCATTGGGGTAGCTTAACGATTGGAGGAGTTCCCTGATGAAACGCAGATTGTGTTGGATTGCTATCAGTGTATTATTCGTGCTGTCTTTCGCGCTGTCCGGCCGTTCGTCGCGCGCTTACGCGGCGGGCGATCCGATTCCGCCATGCCAGCGGACCGGATGTCCCGGAGGAGTGCGGTAACTCTGGCATCCTCACCCAAGGGGCTGCCAGCAAGATGAGAGAGGCAGCCCTAACCATGAAACAATATCTTCAGCTATCCGATTACGCCTTGTGGATGGCAATTGTCGCCCTGCAGTGGTACTTGCTGGTAGTGGCGATTCGTCGCGGAATCGGCAAGCTTGCCCCGCGATATGTTCTTTTCGTGGCGTTCGTTTCCCTTAAGTCCACATCGCTATTCTTGATTTCGCGCTATCTGAGCTATCCCGCATACTTCTGGGCCTTTTATCTGGGGATGGCCGCTGAAACATTTCTGTTGGTTTGTGTACTCCACGACATCTTCCGATCGGTCTTCGATCCTTTGGGCAGTTTGCCGCCGCGAGCTGTGGGCAAACTGGTAACGAGTGTGGCGCTGATTATGACGGCTGCGCTCACGCTGGCGATGTGGAGCCCTGCGGTCAACAGTGATGCAGCAGTCGCGTTGCTCAGGACGGTCCACCGGTCCGCCGAATTTGTTGTCGCTCTGTCGTTGTGGAGTGTAGTCTTTTACGCCCGGGCCCTGGGAATTCCTTGGCGATCGCGCATTGCTGGAATCGCCAGTGGATTTCTTTTTTACCTCACGGTTCAATCCCTGGTTACCGCAGCGATCGGACTTGATCTGGGTCTCACCGCTGTGACCTGGCTGAGCCGCATTGGCATCATTTCGTACCTGATCAGTTTAGTGGTCTGGGTCCTGGCGGTCCGGCGCCAGGAAGCCGCAGTGGCACTGCCCACGCCGGCGGCGCTGGGCAAGCTTCGCAGCCTGGTTGCACAGACGCGGTCCGATTCTGGCAGGCTTACGGTTCAACGCAAGACGAAGTGGAGCGAGCAATAAAAATGGAACGGCTATTCCGGCGAATCAAGATCACCAGCATTGAGCAATTGATCGCAGCTCTCAGCCCCGGTGCGCTTCCCTGACGATCAGCAAATCACCGCGGTGGAGGTTATCCGCGTCAAGGGTGAGATCCGCGCAAATTGCGATCTCTTGCTGGAGTATGTACATGCGGTGCTGCCGGCTGCCGTGGCGTCCCCTGGGCGGCTGATTATCCTGAATCAGCTCCGGCGCGACATCTTCGAGGTACGGAGCGAGTGTGGTAAAGTTTCAGTTAATTTTTTGCGGCCCAAGAACAAGAGGATTTTGTCGCGGACGCGCGCGGCTTACGAAGAGATGAGGCTGGCAGCGATCGTGGTATGCCAGCAGCAAGAGCCGGCGCTGATGGACAGCTTGACGGTCGCACTATGAGCACCCCCGAATGGCTGAGACACCAAAGAGAATCCGGGAGCGGCGTGAGTCCACGCTTTCGCACCTGGCCGGCGAGTACAAAGACGCCCTCCATTACACCGGCGAGCTGCGCCGCGCCATTGACAGCTTCAGCGGGCCGATCCCCGAGGATTCTCCTCACCGCTATCTGCGCCAGGACGTAGGCGACGCGATCCTGGCGTACCTCACGCGCGTAGGCGCTTCCAGTGGGCCCAAGGGCAAATCCATCAAAGACCTGGTGACGGAACTGGAGTCGGGCGGATGCATCTTCGGCGTGATCAAGAGCCCTACTGAGATCGTGACCAAGGTGGTCAAGGCTTACGTCCAGAGCAGCCGGCTGGAGTGGCAGGACCGGAAGCAAACCCTGGTCGGGTTGCCGGAGAAGAAGTGAAGCAGTTGTCCCTTTTTGCTTAAAGGCCAGGTATCCAAACAGGACGATTGCCAGCCCACCAACTTTTAATTTCGAGAAGAGCTTCTTCTTTCGTTTCCCACACTTTGTTCATACCATCTTCCAGCAAGTCGTTCCTCACTTCCTCAAGCTCCTCTTCAGAGGCGATTTGAGTGAGATCTCTTTCGCAGCAAAATGTGTACCAGTGGCCAATTTTCAGCTCAATGGGATTTGTGATTCTTGCCATAGAGCGAAATTATAATTCCCCCTTAGCTCGCGATGGCCCAGCCCAGCAGGCCGGCGCCGGCGACAATTCCCACAGCGACAAGAGTGTTGGCTGAGATCGAGGGCGCGCCGCCATTTGCGCCGATCGCACCTGGCGGCGGAGGGGCAGACGCGGCGTCCGATTTGCTCCCGGCCGCAGATTTGCTCTCCGGAGAGATTTGCGCCGCCATGGCCAGGCCGAAGCCGTAGCCGCGGGCGATCGCCATCACCCTGGTTGCGTATCTCTGCGCCGCAGGGCCGCTGCCGTTGTAGCGCTGGACGGCCAGCGTCCAGTCGCCGTAGCGGTCATAGATCTGGCGCAGGTACTTCACCCCGCCATGGATGTTGTCATTCACGTCAGTGGGGTCCACGCCCAGGGCGGCGGCGGTTGCCGGCATGAGCTGCATCACGCCGTACTCGCCGGCTTTGCCGCGGAGCACGTTCCCGCTGGGCGCCCAGTGGCAAAGTCCGCTTTCCTGGGTGGCCACGGCCAGGGCGATCTCCGGGGGCACATCCTGCCCATTGGCTTCGGCGACGATCATGTCTCGTAGATCAATTTTGCAGGCTGCCATTTTTCAGACCTTTCTCCCCTATTTTGGCCAGGTGTTCGTCGCGTTGCTTTTCGTATCTCCGCCAAGCTTCGGCAACGATCTCGGGATCTTCCCCTATGTCCGGTTTCACGAAGGTGAGCCACTTGGTGGAGCCTTTTTCCTCTTTGAGTTTCAGTTCGATGGCTTCGATTTTTCCCACCATCTCCTGGATCGCGGCTTCCCTATCCTCCGCCTGCCGTCTTCGACGCTCTGCCTTCAGCTCTCGTCCTTGTTGCCGGAACTCCCGCCAGGACTTGAGAAATTTTACTGTTGCTTCTGCCCTGGTCATGAGCTGCTCCCAAAACGCCCAGATCGTGACGGCCGCGGCGCTGATAGCTGAGGCGATCGCGGCCCAAGTTGGCCAGTGTACAAACAGACGACATAGGCTAGAATCATTTTGCTTAGAACCCTTGCGCAAGAATTGGGAGCGGGCGCCGCAAACGTCCGCTTCTCTGTTTCTAGTCAACAGATTCTACCCCTAAGGTGCTCATTCTCAACACAATCCCTTTCCTTAATAAAACTTTAGTTGACATGCAAAGCGGCTTGCACTACATTGACGCCCATGACCAACAAAGCCGCAGCCGAGCTGGGCAGAAAGGGCGGCAAGGCCCGTGTCAAGAACATGACACCAGAGCAGCTATCAGCAGCGAATCGCAAAGCTGCTTTGGCCCGTTGGAGCAAGAAAAAGAAGACTCCGTAAACCATAACGGCCAGCCCGAGTGTTAGCTGCACCCGGACCGGCCTAACCAGTACCAGGGCGGTAAGGACGCCCCAAGCATGGCTAAGACCAATTCTATCCGCTTCGCAGTTCTGTTTCTCATCCTGGCAGCCTCAAGCTGCTTTGCCCAAACCTGGTCCTCCGGCCGGCCCCTTCCCTTGCGGTCCACGAACTTTTAGCCGATGATCTTTTCCAGATAGGGGCTTGAACTCGGGATTGATCGTCAGCTCCTCCACACCCAGAATGAATCCTGTCCTGGCGCGCACAGACTCCACCAGCTTGCCCTTCAAACTCTGCTGGTCCATGAAGTTCCACACCTGGGCAATGTGCACTGTTCCCCGTTTGAGAACGAAGCGGGTCACCGCCTGCTCTGCGCAATTCAGTTGTTCGAAGTCGGCCTTGATTTCCAGCTCGCGCGGCGAGAGCGAGACTGTCTTCGATTCCAGCTTTTCTATTCGGGCAAGAAGAGTTTTCCGTTCTTTTCCTCGCCTGTTGTCCGCTACCCAACCAAGCACCAGCGACGTGACAAGCGCCGCGGCGGCGAGAAACGCCCACGTGGCACGCTGGGTCGTGCCGGAAGAAGTGTTGCTGATCCCGATCCAAAGGAGATACGCCGTACCTACTACTTGCATGAACTGCCCTGCTTGGTTTAAAGTCATCCACATTCCTTAGGTCACGATCGACTTTTAGGCGGGCGCGGCAAACGCCCGCTTCTCTGTTTCTAGTCACAGATTCTACCCCTAAGGTGCTCATTCCCAACACAATTACTCCCCTCCCGTTCGCGGCTGCTGGAAACGCTCGACTGGTTTCCCCGACACCGCTATCAAGCTCTTCGTCAGCCCACAGAATTTTTCTTCGATGATCTCCGCGCCTGGAAACAATTCCTGCAGGTCACGCTTGCTGAGCAGGCGCATGTTGCTGAAGTCGTTTAGATCACCAGGATCAGGCTTAAAAAATAAAAAGCGTGGCGAGATCCGCAACAGCTTCCTGAAAAGCCGCTGTGGTAGCCAGTGAGCAAACGGCATCAGAGTGTGCGTGTCGAACGGGAACCACTTGTTGGGCGTTTGTACAAAGAAGGCCCGGCCGCAGCGCATGCACTCTGATGCAAACTGCCGCTGCCGCTCGATTCCGCCGACGTGCTCAATCACCGAATTGCTGAATACTAGATCAAAGCTGGCATCAGGGAACTCCGTTGAGCAGCCGTCTCCCACCAGATATGTCGCCCAATTGGCTTTGTTGCCGTGATCATATATATCCAGAATTGTGATGCTGGGACGTTCCGGAACCATTGTCCAGTTGAAAGCCCCACCACCCAAATCCAACACGCTAGTATTTCTATTGACCATGAAACGCTTACAGAAGACAGCCATGCGGCGCTTGCGGAAGTGTTCAAGTATCGGTCTATAAAAGGCGTGCAGGTTCACGGCAAAGATTTTAGACTAATTCAAACCCGACGGCGTCACGCTGATTCGCAGATCGTATGTTGGAACAGCCGTTACTGTTGTCGAGTACTGAACCGCTGTGCCAGCCTTTGCAATGATTGGGAAGCTGGAGGATGCCGTGCTAGTTGCTCCAAGGGCCGTGCACGAGGAAATCGCCAGATTCGCCAAAGTCTGCACCGTGTTGCTCACATCCGTATACTTGATACTCACTCTGGTATCAGCGCCGCCACCTCCTGTTGTGTCGCAAGCTGTGGCAATAGCAATAAAATACCCTTGGTTTGCCGCTGATGGCGCGGTCAGTATCGTAGTGAACCCGATCGCTGCGGTTGCTCCAACCTGCCGCACATAAGCGACATTGGCAGGATCCAGCATCTGGTTCCCTATCCCGCCAGGAGTGCCGGTACAGCCGCCGCTTAAGCAGTGAAAAATGTTGTTGCTAGTCGATCCCCCGAAGACCACAGTTGTAGTAACGAACACGCCAGGCGCAGCATTGTCAGCCCAGACCTCATTTCCCGAAGCTGTTCCGCTGAAATTAAAGAATGATGCAAACGAGCCTGCGCTTGGGCCTTCAGCAACTCCAATGAAGACGTTGCTGGACGAAGATCCTTGAATATCGAATACCGGATTGGCCGATGGAGCTGTACAGGCGCTTCCCCCTGAACATGTAGGGATTCCTCCCATCCAGATATTGCCGGACGCTTGCCCTTTGAACTGCACAGGATGGTTGCAGAAGTTTGGAACGATCCCGCGGAATAGGTTTTGGTTCCGGCTTACCGCGAGGCCGTCGTAACGTAATCCGAATCCGCTGTTGGCGGAATTAGAGGGGCATACGAGATCAAGATCGAGGAACTGAGAGTAGATAGGACTAACGAGATCTAGCGCCGTTGCGGCAACGCCGGCTCCGATGGCGTGAATTTGAATGTTCTCGATGATTATGTTTGATACTTGGCCACCGGAATCGCCGATGGCCCAGGCAGATCCACTCCCTGAGTAATCGAAGGTCACGCCCGAAGTTCTTTGCGAGTGGTCAGCCGCCATATCATTGCGGATTGTGACGCCATGAACGCCGCTGGCCATCGTAACCTGAAACGTACCCTGGTTGAAGTAAGCAGGCCCATTGAAATGGATACTGGCGTTGTTCTTCAGCACCAGATTCGCAGCCCACGCTGGATCTATCCAGCCTGGGGGAACCTCCACAACGCCGCCGCCGCCCGTCCAGCAGGTTCCTATGCCGTCTCCACAGGCTGAATAGGTTGCGGTCGGGATCGCCGCATAGGCAGCAGACAGAGACGTGTACTTGATGCCGTCCAGCCAGATGACAGAATTGAAGTTATAGGATTTTAGAAGATTCTGCCCCGCCGTCGCTGTCACGTTTCCGGTAAGTGTTTCCGTTGTGCCGTCGTCCATGATCCCAGAATTGCCAATGACTCCACTCGGCCCGTTCGTGAACTTTGGTATTGAATTGGTTGTGCCGGTCCCCGTGTTGAATGTGGATGGCCCGATGGCGCCCGCAGAAGAGATCGTGAATATCTTGGCGCCCCCGGAACGGAACACCAGGTTGGAGGAGCCGCTGCCCAGGGACTCATGCGTGATGGTCATCAGCAGGGTCGAGGGATCGAACGTATTCACGGTGTAGGCGTTCAGCGCGTTCGCCTGGTCATTGGTGGTATTGCCGGCGACGGCCGTAGCGACGGCGCAGTTGCACGCGCCGAAGGGCGGACCGGGCGTGCTGGTCCGCAATACGTCAAAGCTGACGGCGCCCAAAACATTGGCCCAGGAAATCCGGTTAAAGTTGGACCCGCTCAGAGTGTTGGGAGCGTTGAGGACCTGGAATGGCCCGGCCGGCGAGCTGGCGCCGGCGACGCCGTTGGTAACGATCCAATAGAAATATGTCGCCGGGCCCGGATTGCCGGACACCGAAACAGATGCGTTGGGGACCGGCTGCGGCGCGTCCAGGAGCGGGAGCTGGATGCGCCTGGCGATATAGTCTGTCGCCGTTTGCGAGCTCTGGGCAAAGAGAGCAACCGGCAAACAGCAGATGGCAATGAGCAAGAGTCGTTTCATCGTTTCCTTCGTGGAACAGCTTGAGATTCAGCCGGCATTTGCTCGGCAGCGTGAGGCACAACCTTTACGTCGGTAAAAAACACGCTCTCCAGGCGCTTGAGGGAGGCAGTCGTGTTTTCCTTGAACTCCTGAAACGTGCCGCGAAAGAAGCCAAAGAAGTAGACGATCCAGAGGAGCTGCAATGTCAGTCCGGCAATGGATACGATCAGGCCCCACTTGAAAAGCGGGTTCATGACTGGTTCCCTCCATAGCTGCCACCGCCACCTCCACCACCGAAGACTGGGGGCAGGGAGGCTCCACCACCTCCTCCTCCGGCGCCACCCGAACCGGAGCCGGAACCGGAACTCGATGTGCCAATGCCGGAAAGAGCGGCAATCGGCGCGTTGGCCGCGCTGCCGTGGAACCGGACCCCGGTGCTGTTGGCGGGAAAGGGCAACGCCGGCTGGCCGAGGGGGACTTCTACCGTGACCTGGATGGTGTCATTCTCGATGAGCGGAATGGCGACGGGCAGGGGCAGGCCATCGGTGCCGAACTGGCTTTGCAGGTTCTCCATGCCTTTCACGCCGGCCTGGTTAATCAGCACGCGCCAAATCACGTTGCCGCTGCCGTTCACAAATGCGGCGCCGACATTGAAGATCGCCATATAGGTGAGCATGGCGTTCAGGCCTGGCGGCACGGTGTAAAAGAGGAGCTGGACCGCGGCCGCGCCCGGCGCTGGATAGGCAACGTAAGGCGTGGTGACTTTGATGAAACCCAGCGGCGCCGCCCGCAAAGGCGCCGGAGGAACGATGCGGCCCAGCGCTTGCAGCTTCTGGGACAAGAGGAACTGCTGCACCTGCTGCCGCGGGCTGAGAATCGGTTTGGTCGCCATGAAAAAAGTAATCCCTTCCGTTAATGCGCTGACCATGCGGGCGTCAGCAGCAGGCTGTCATCGGGCACGATCACGCCGATCAGGCAGACCTGTATCCGGGTTATGTTTGCTTGCGCGGCGGTCACCAGGCTTTTTATCTCCACGGTGATCGAGTCGCCGGCCGGGACCAGGTGGGTCCTGCGCAACAGGAACGGCAAGGCGCCCGAGCCCATCACGTTCTGCGAGAGCTGGTGCTTGTTGAACCACGCGCGCTGGATCTGGCCGTGCCCCTGGAGGACCTGGAAGCGAAAGCCGGCCGCGACCGCGGCTCCTGGCGCGGCGTTGTTATTCATCGACGACGTGAGACCCCAAATCACCATGGATTTATCGAACACCCAGGTCTGCTCCTGCGTTTCCAGCGGATTCACGGGAGCGAAGTTGAAGACCTGCATGCGCGGGTCGCCCTGGGGCAGCTCGCTCTCGCGCGGGACATAAAGGTCTTGCAACGTCTTGCGGTTCGGTAGGTAGAGTTCAACTCCGAGTGCTTGCATGTTTCATGCTCCCTCTGGATACGGCGTCCCATACGGCCGGTAACCCGCCTTGGTTGAAGAGATCGCGCAGTTCGTCGTTCGGCTCGCCTTCAGGGAACGGGCCGGTGAACTGAAAATGGGGAAAGTCTTTGAAGGTGCGCCAGGTGGCCCCGCAATCGAGCGCCATGCTCTGCGCGACTTCGATCATTCGCTTCCACACCGGATGGTTCACATTCCAGTCGGGCGCGAAAGGCTTGGCCGGGTCCTGCGAGCTGGGGACCACGTCCACCGCCAGGCCGAAGTTGTGATACGACTTCCCTCCTGGGCAGTTGGTGACGATCCTGCCAGGCTCCGTGCGGCCCATGGCATAGAGTGCGTCCTGCTGTTGCCAGGTGCGCAGGCCCTGCACCACGCGGACCGCGATCCCCTCGTGCTTCAGGATGTCCGCCATCAGGCGTACCTTGGTTGCGAGTCGGGGATGGACCTCCGCGAGCCGGCTTTCCGATACTTCGTCCATTTTCGGCGTCCTCTTGGTTTTGCAGACGTTTGCAAAAACTACAGGGCGAACGGGACCTTCTCCCCAGAGCCGTCGCCTTTGTAGTGAACCGCGCTCTTGGGGTTCGGTTTGCCGTCTTGGTCTACGCCGAGTTCGATCTTGTCGGTGTCTCCGCACTTGGCGAGCGCGGTATTCACCAGATCCAGGAGTTCGGCGGCGCCTGCCCCAAGCGCATGGTTCGGCGTGCTCTTGATTGCGCCCAGGACCGCATCGGCGTCAGTGACGTGAATCTCCACTCGCTTGTCTTCGGCCGGGTCGTCGTGATTGTCGATGATGCTCAGTCGTAGTTCTTTCATGGTGCTTCCTTTCCTTTTCAGGGGATGCGGCACGGCGTCAGTTGCGTGAGACGCCGTGCCAGCTTGGTTGCGTGGTCGAGCGATTGCTGAAAGGTGCGCGGGTTATCCCCGCTGCGCCTCCAGGTTGGCTTTGCTGACCACATCGTCTTTGTGTTCGTCGATTGCCTTCACTGTGGCAACCACACTGTCGATAATCTGGCCCGGCGTCTTGCTCTTGTTCAGCGACTCGATGAATTGCTTCAAGAAGACTGAGCCAAGGTCGAGTAGTTCTACGTAAGGGTCCATTTGGGGCTGCTCCTGTTCTTTTTGTTAAAGCGTTATGGGTTTTATTGCCGCTGGCGCGCGCTCTCAGTGCAGCAGTGCTTTCAAATCGATCTCAGTTTGCTCGTAGTTCTGAATCGCGAACTTGATCTTGGACACGAGTTGCGCCTGCACGCCTTTGTCGGTCGGCGGATTGCAACTGCCCCCGTTCTCAAAGTCCGGTCCGGAGCAGTACAGTTCCGCGATATCGATCAGCACGTCCTTGGCTGCGATCGTCTTGTCGAGGGCGCTGCATGCGCCGCTGGAGTTATGGGCTGAAACCCAGTGCTGATTGGCATCGCGCGATCCGCACTCCGGATGCGCGTTGCCGATGCTGGTGGTAAACGCTTTGGCCCCAACAATAATTCGGTAAGCCTGCACTTCCACCGGAGAGCAGCCTGTGAAGGTGAGCATGGCTACCATGCTGAAACACAGCAGCGCAGAAACGCCAGACACCGTGTTGCCGCCTGGATTCGGAACACCGCTGGAGCCAATGAAAGACTTGACCGTGCCATGAGCCCCGGCTGCAGTCAGACCGGCGACTACCAAAGCCGTAAGCGACTGGAGCGAGAAAAGGTCTTCCGGTTTCATGAAAACCGCCACGCCCAGCGCGGAGAGTATGACGTTGATAACCACCGCGCCCAGGCCTGCGACAGGAAAGACCTGCTTCACTACCTGGAGAATCGTGTAAACCGACCCAGCAATGGCCAGGATCTTTACTTGCGTCGCGAATGGCGTTGCCGCCGTTGTTGCAGCCGCCACCAGAGCCACTGGGCTTGCGCCCAGGGCGAAGGCTGGAAAGCTGCCGATCGCGACGACCGCGATCACGGCGGCGATGCCGATCAGATACTTCGAGAGTTTCTTGCGCATTGTCTTAACCTCCGCCGATTCCCTGTTGCTGGGACCGGCTGTTTGTTTGTTGGCTTACGTTGGCCAGGCGACGCGCCTAGCTGCTGAGTTCCACGCCGGCAAAAGCCATCCGGATGTTGTTGGGCGCGCCGCTCAAGTCACTGGCGACCGCCAATATCTGTCCCTTTTTCCGGAACGTGTACGGCGTGAGGAGCGGGAACGGGTTCTGGCTGGTGCCAAACAGGTTGTTTACGTGGACTTCCTGGTTGGAGAATGGCCGCTGGCTTGAGCCGTCACTGAGCTTGACCGTGAAAAAGCCGGTGCTCACCACCATCGCGAACATCCACTTGAAGTCGTTATTCAGGATGTTGAGCGAGTTCTGGACAGACACAGCGTTGGCCAGCAGAGCGAAGGTGAACTCATAGACGAAGAACAGTCCCGGATCTTCCTGCACCCCGGTGCCCCCGCAGACCGGGCAAGGAACAGGCGGCAAGCTCGGATTGAACTGAACCACACCCTTCCCCTGACAAAACTTGCATGGCTGGGCCATGACGGCCTCCTAAAAAAGAATCGGTAGACAAATCAGGGGGGCGGTTGATTGGTTTTGTTAGTTGACTGCGCGATACAGGTCGCCATCGAGGATGACGTAGATCGTGGTGCCTACGCCGGCCGGGTTGGCGCCAGCCGCGGCAAAGTTGAACGCAATGTCCGCGTTGAGCTTTACCTCGATGGGTTCACCTTGTTCGATCATGATCGGCTGATTCAGGCTGAACACGTTGCGCTGGTCCGGCTGCCCGTTGCTTGTGGCAAACAGCGGAGCCGAGCCGGCGGGCGCCGTGCCCACCTGGGCCGCGGCCGATACCATGGCGCCACAGCCTGCGGTAAGCAGACCGAGCGGTCCTTGGAAATACGGCTTGCCGTTGAACTTCACCTCAATGCTGACGTTCTGCAAGAGGTTGAAGAGGTCCACCGGCACTGTGGAATTGGAGATCCACACGCGCAGGGCGCGGCAATTCAGACGCTGAGGGTTGACCAGGGCGCCGGCCGCAGTCATGTTGGTCTGCGCCAGCGTCTTGCCCGCCTGTCCCTTGATCGTCTGGAACATGGTTTGCGCCGCAAACGCTGCGCCCGCGGCGAAGGAAACCGAGTCGTACATCGGCTGGGTAATCAGGTCCTCGATCCCACCCACTGACGGGTTGTTGCACCGAGGCCGCTTGCCGAAGTTGCTGGCCTTCAGCTCGCGGTACGTCCTGTAGCGGGGCAGGAAGCGGTTATCGCCCGCCCCGGCTGATTGAAATGATTTCTTCATCTTCTTTCACCTCCTCCTTCAGTGAGGTCGTTTCCTTGGGTTAACCCCTTTTGGGGGTGCGACCCCCAGCCGAAGCTGGGGTTTTTCGCCGGTTAAACTTCGATCAGACCCCTTGGCTAGTAGCGCGGCGCGTATCTCTGCGCGACGCCGCCAGGCTGGGAGACCGATCCGGCCGCGGCTGCCACTGCGGGCAACTGGGGCTGGAAGGCCGGCTGCACACTGCCATCCGCTCCGGTGACCGAAGGCAGCGCGTAGCCAGTGCTGACGTAACCGCTCAGCCCGACTCCGCCCATGCCATTGCTGGAATAGTCGAGGTCGCTCAACTGCGGCGCCGCGGCGGCAGGTGAAGTCATGCTGACCTTCTCCGACCAGATCCGCTGCACAGTGTTGGCAGCTCCGCCCACGGCCCAGCCCAGCGCGATGCTCTTGCTCTTGGTGAACTTCCAAAGGGCAAAGCCTCCGCCCAGGGCCACGGCGAGGTTGGACAGATAACCCAACATGCCGACGTTCTTGTCGCCCAGGATGCCCTGCACAATAGCGCGCGTGCCTACCGCGCCGACTGCGCCGGCGGCGATGGCCTTGACGCCTTCAATGGCAAACTTCTGCGCTCCCTCTTTCGTGACCGGGTTGCGACGCCGCGTGTGAAACCTGCGGAACGGGTTGCTGCGACGGCGCCTCCGGGACACCTTGAACGGAGTGCTCCGGCGATGGCTGTTGGTGCGTCTCTTTCTGCGTGGATTGCTCAAAAGTATCAACTCCTCTCCGAGCGGGTTTTTCGTGCGCGCCCTCGCTCCTGGGCGTGAAACTCTGCGGGCCTTGCGCGGGGCCGTCCGGCGCCGGCGTGGCCTGATTGTGCTGGCGCGGCGCGCGGCGGAACGCTTGACGAAGTGCCCCTTGGCGTTGCGCGTGCGGCGGCGCGTACTGGACCGTGATTTTTTTCTCCGGGGGTTGATCAATCGAACTCGCTTGAACTGCGGCATCTGTCTTCTCCCTGAAAAATGCGAAACCCCTCCGCGTTCCGGCTTTGCATACGTCTGCAAAACTGGAACGAGAGGGGCGGTTTTTGGATACTCTCCGGCCCGAAGGCCGGCTACGTCAAAATCATTTGATCTGCGGTATTCCGCCGACCAGATATTGTTTTGCTCCCGGATCCTCGCCGTCTAACAGCAGCACCATCAGGTTGCCACCGTTGTCGGGCGAAATATGGCATTGCTGAAAAACAGACCCAACGCCCAGCGTGTGCCACACGATCCGCTGGATTGGTCCAATGGCGATGCGGCTGCCGAGCCGGCCGTTGATGAACTGCTTCCAGTTCTGTGGTTCTGTCTGGACCTTCCTGCCCGTACCTCCGCACTCCCTGCACGCGGGCACAGTGACAAACTGTTGCAAGGCTGGATCGTAACCATCGGTCTTGCCATCGGCGCGACCCGTGGAAACTTTACCCAGCCCGCGGCATGGCGCGCACGCCGCTAGACCGTTTTCGTCGCACCCTTTACATTTTTCCGGCTGGGGCACTTCGCCGCGGCCGTTGCATAGTCTGCACTTCGGGTTTGTCCTCTTGAGCGAGCCTCCCAGACAGCCGGGACACAGTCCAAACTTCACCTTGAGGTGTCCGCTGCCGGCGCAGCCGGTGAGCGTGCAGGGTTTCTTGCCCTTGCCGTTGCAATCGCCGCAGGTGCCCAGGCATGCCTGGCACGGGTGCGACTGCTGCGCCAAGTCCGGGAGTCCTTGCCATGCGGTCAGCAGCAAGAAGTCGCCGGTTTCCGGGTTGAAGCCGAGATTGGGGCCGCTCTTGCGATAGTCCATCTTGATCAGCCCTTCCTCGCGGACAACCCAGATGAAGTCGATGGTACCCAGCACCTGGTACTCGCGCTGCAAAATCAACTCGCGCTGGCGATCAAGACTTTGTTCGAGCGGGTCCGCTGAGTGGACACGCGTTCTGTTGGGGGCTACGGTTGCGCTGCTCATTCAGTTCACAATCCCTTCTCGTTTCACTTCATACGCTCCGCCGACGAGGTAGATCTGCTTGTTCAGGCGGTCAAACATCAATTGCGGGCGCTCGCCGGTCTCTTCGCCGAATTCGTGCTGATAGTCTTTCTCTTCAAAGTTGTCAAAATCCTTGTCGGCGGTGTAGATGATGCAGTCGCACTCGCCCAGGTAGATGAAATCCTTGTATCCGTCCACATGTTTCTTGGGCAGGATTCCAGTTACGTCCTGATTGCCGCCCAGGAAGTAAAGCTGGTTGCCGTGAGGATCGCTGGCCACGATCACCTTGTCGTCTTCCGAAAACTGAATCCCCACGCCCTTGCCGTTCCATTCCTGCGTAAGATCGGTACGCAGGAACATTAGTACGCCCAATCCGCTCATAGTGCGGCGGTCGTTCTGCCGGACCTGCACTTCCTCGATCGTGGTGGACTTGCGGCCGTGGAACTTCTTGAACATCCGCTGCGCGTCTTCCACCTCGCCGTTGCGACTCCGACGCCCGCGGGGATTCTGCTGCAACCATCCCGCGGCCTTTTCCGCAACCTTTCTCTTGATACGACGCTTGGTGCGGCCTATCACGCCTTCGAGCTTCATGCCACGCTGGCGGGCAAAGCGGCCGGGCGATTGCCTCGCCACCTTCTGTGCCATCTTGTACTCGCCTTTGTTGCAATGCGAGCGGGCAGCGTCTTTCTGCAGGTCCTGGGCTTCTTCTTTGCTCACAACCTTCCTGCCTTCGCCGAAGCCGAACAGGTTCTTGGCGCGTTGTCTTTTCCCGCGGGGATTCACGATCGTGATTCCCTTCCTCTCGGCGAAGTCTTCCACTGACTCGTCGTCAAGCGTGGCCGCGCGATCGTTCTCACCCATTCGACGCAGGCCCTCGGCGCCGCGTTCCTTGCGCGACTCGACCTGGTCATCGCCTGCGGATTTGTGCGCTTCACCTTCATGCCTCGCCGACTCTCACTCCCATGGTCACGGATGTCTCAACAATGAACTGCACCAGCGTGCTTTGCCGGAATGCGTCGTACAGAGATCCTTCGGTCACGCGCATTCCCTCGCGCCAATGGACAGCGCCATTGGGATCGACCACGAATTCTCCAAACCAGTTCACTTCAGTCTCACCTTCTGTACTCTGACCTTGGCACCGGGGAAATGGGTTTGCAGCAGACGCGCCAGGCGCTTCAATGTCCCCTTGCGGCGGGTTGCGATCATCGGTACCGGGTTGCGCCGGCTGCCACGTATCAAGACGTGTTGGACAGTCGTTGCGCGCCGTGTTCGTTTTCGTGCTGCCATCAGTTCCTCACTTCGCAAGCTTCACTACTACAAAAGTTGCTATAAGCCCCCCGCCAGCAAAGAGGGCGATCTTCCCCCAGGAGACAGGCGGTTCGCGGTCTTTTTGGTTCTGTTCGTAATCATGCTGCCGTTGGGCAGCTTCATCCGCTCGGAGTCTGGCAGCTAGTGCTGCCATCGCATCAGGGGACTTAGGATCAATCCCATACTTCAGCATTTGGATCGTGAGGGCATCCGCATATACAGGAGCGATGGGCTTAAGTGTTGCAGGGTCCATACCCGACGATCTCACTCTTGCGTCGCCGGGGCTGTCAGCGGCACCGCGAGCAGCAATAGCAGGGCCGACAACGGGAATACCCCCAACAATCCACGTCAACCAGGCTGGCCAGCTCCCCAGGCGTGCCTGGGTCGCTAAATCCGATTTCGACGTGATCACGTTCGGCGCAGCCTTCTTGCCTGCTGCCTTCTGCTTTGCCAGCAGGATCGCGATCCGTTGCGCCGGCCAGATGAACTGGTCGCCGCGCGGGTTCGAGTTGTACTCGACGTACGCTCCCAGCGTGCCATCTTTGCGGGTGACGGTAGGCAGAGCGAATTTGGTTTTGACGAAAGCCATCTTACTTCTTGATTACCCCCACCATTCTCAACACCAGCAAAGCTCCGATGCCCAGGCCGCCGTACAACGCGATCTTTCCCCAGGGCAAGCCGCCCGATGTGGGTACCATGGCCGGCAGCGTCGTGGCCACCATGGGCGAGGGAAGCGAGCTCGCCGGCGTCGCCGGCTGGATCGTCATCGGCTGTCCACTCGAATCAATCACCGGCGCCGGCGTGGTAGGGACGGGGACCGGCGCCGGAGCCGCCGCGGGCTGGACGCAAGGACCATAAGCGGGAACGGTCGCGCGACGGGGATCGTTGTACATGAAGCCTCCGCCAGGGCCAACGGCTGCAAACGCCTGGCCGTCTTGCCTCACGTACATGTCATAAACTGAATTCACGTCGGGACGGCCGGTGAATATCCAGGCCGCCGACATGGGGTTGTCCCATGCCCACTGCTGCGTTGTGGGATCGGGCAGATAGCGCGGCGTGATGCTGGTGCACGAGCTGGCTGCCGCGGCCGCGGGCGCAGCGGGACCGCTGGTGCACACCCGCCCGCCGGTTGCGGGATCGATGGTGCAACTGGTCTCACCCAGGCCGCGCAATCGCCAGCGAATGGTGGGAGCGGAGCGCGAGATCGATCGCGCGGCAGCTCTGCCCATATCGCCCATGCCGTTCAAGTGGACCATGCGCCGGCGGGGAACCGCCGCGGCGCGCGCTGCGACAGCGCCCAGAGTTACTTCAGCCAGGCGCAAGCGGGGGAAGCGCGCAACCGAAGTGCGTTGGTTAGAACTGACTTTGCCGAGTGTGGATACAAACGCCATAAAAATCCTTATCTCCCTCCGGACCTGGCCAGGACCAGGAGCAAAGCGCTGCCGCCGAGCAGGCTGGCCACGAGCACGCCGGTGCTCACGCCGGCAAGCGGGCCGAGCTGCTGTTGTTGCAAAGCGATTGCTTGTTGCTGCGCATCGGCCGCCCCTTTGGCGGTTTTACCGATGCTTGAAGCGCCCCCGACAACTCCTCCGGCAATCATTCCCGCTGGTCCTCCAGCTGCGCCGGCAACGACTCCGGTAGTCACGCCCTTGGCGAACTTGAACAGGGAGTCAAAGAATCCTCCCAGGGCGAGAGATTGTTTGCTCGCCGGCATCACGCTCAGCCTGGTGCGCGGTACTGTGGGACGTATTACGCTTTGCCGGCGAATAATTCCACGCTTCAAGTCCACCGCACAGCGGCCGGGAGCAAATGCGAATGGCACAATCGCTCCGTTTCTTCCGGTGACGCTAGGCAAAGGGAACCTGGTGGCGACAAAGCTCATGCGCGTCCTCCCTTGAATGCCAACGCCAGCACCAGGCCCAGGGTGACGGCGCCGCCAGCGATGACCCACGTGGGCGAGATCCCGCCTTCGGTAACGCTGCGAGTGTTCAGGTCAACCTTAAGGTTGGGTCGCGGGGGACTGCCGCCATACTGAATTCTGGAGCTGACGGCATCGGAGATCGGCTGGAGCAGGTTAAAGATCGCTTGGGTCCTTGCGGCCGCAGCGGCCTTCTTGGCATCTGCATCTGTCTTAGCATCTGTGGCCGGCGGCTCGCCCATCGTGCGCCAGGCTTTTGACCGGAAGATGCGCGGCGCCTGCCATCCTGGATACGACTGCTGGACCGTGCTGTCGAGCGAGATCCACTGCCCAGACTTGCGATGGAAGACTTCAATGTAGACGTGGCTGAAGGCGTAAGGCGCGCTGGGATCGGCCGCCACCGTTTTGAACCTGGTCTTGTATCCCAGAGATCCAAGCAAAGCCGCCATCAACGTGGACTGGTCGTCGCAATCGCCGGCGCGGAGCTGGAGAGTGACCAGCGGCGTCTGGACGGTCTCAGCGTACTCTCCCCGGAAAGCAATATTGGTTTTGACCCACTGCAGCACCGCGGCGATCTCGCCTTGCTGATCGCGTGAGGGCACGCGCTGGACAATGGTAAGGGCCTGGCGGCGGATCTCCGCGCTGGCCACGCCTTCATTGCCCATGACGGCGCCGTACATGTAGCGGATGGTCTGGGCAATGCCGCGATCGCCGGAGCCGATGCGCACGCGGGTGGAGTTCAGCGGAGTGCGCTGCTGGACCAGGTAGGGCCGCGATTTGCCGATCATCGCCTGTGGCTGGGCGTTGCGGATCTGCCCTAGTCCACATGATTTGTTGCCGGCGCCGCAAGGCTTCCCTGGGCAGCCCAGCGTGGAAAGGTACGGGAAACTCTTGAATGGTCCAACGCTCGTGATCAAGTCCGGCATCAGGTCCCTTCGGGAACTGTCTCCCGACATCGTTACCTGTCCACCCGGAAAACCACCCCCCGGTGAAGACCGAATGAATCAGCAGCGATGTCGGGAGGCGGTTCGATTGTGACGGGGACCTCAACTCTTGTTGGAGGAAGTCCCCTTTGGCTTTGGATCAGGCTGCGTGAGCCCGATCGTTCTGCGCGTCGAAGGTGATTTGAACCGATCGCACGCTGTGGACGCAACTAAAATCAACGCATCTTTGTAGACTAAAGTAGAGTACGGTACCGCTCGGTGTCGGACCTGGTACCTACACCGGTCGGTACCAGCGGGTACGAAAGGAATTATGAGGGGGAAAATGAAGGTCACAGTGACAATCAAAGAGGTTGCAACCGGTAAGACCAAGGTATTTTCCGATCTGTACGACTACGAGGATTTAGATCTTGCCTCTTTCATCTACACAGAGGGCAACCGCTCATGCGACTGCACCCTTGCTGAATTGTTTTGATGGCGATGAAAACAATCCTTGCGTTGGCGGCAGGGAATTCACCGCTGCGGTCGAGGCGGCTTCTGACAACAAACGGTGTCACACCTAAAGATGTTTAATCTTTATTTATAGGCTGTCTGCTCTTGACTTTGTTGTAACTGGGATTAAGATGTTGAAACCCCGAGCAAGGTTACGCCACTATGTCTTCCAGCCCATCAGTCTCTGCGGAGATTACTATCCCCGCGGATCGCATCATCAGGGAGCTTCAAAAGAGCGCCCAGCCCGGCTTCTATGGCCAGACTGAGGTACGCTTGGCGCTGAGCGAAGATGCGCTGCAAGGCGTTGCGTTTGTGATCGTTCACCGACGCACCGTGCGCGCTAGCGATCAACCTGCCCGCGTTGGGGCTATGGAGAAGGACACGGAGCGCGAACGCTCGGTTCAAAAAACGGTCGGGGACATCGCCCGCAAGTTGCGTTTGCGTTTGAGCGCGATTATGATCGTCGGGAACTTCGCCGATGGCATGTGCAGTAGTTGCGAAGTGGTGGATGAGGAAAGAGTAGTCTAAGGCAGTCTTACAACTTATTTCTTCGGGTAATCCCGTCAAGGAACCCCGGAGCTGGACCAATCGGGAAGGATGGTCCGCTCCGGGGTTTTTGTTTTGGAGGAAAGATGCCAAAGCCAGGAATGATCGACAAAGAGCCACCAGACGTAAAGCGCATCGCGGCGACAGAAGGCGTCTCAGCCAAAGAGCCTAGCGAGCCAGTTGCACTGGCAGCCACGGCCGGTCCTAAGAGTCTGGACAAGCTGCCGTTCTTTGAAATGCTGGCGCGGATGAGTGAGCGGGAATGGGAAGACCGCATGGTGTACCTCTACCGCCAGGACAAGAACATCATCAAAGAGGACCCCAAGGACAATAACTATATCGAGCGCATCACTCATGCGTTCGATGAAGACTACGTCAAAAAGACCCATGGCGGCGGCCGTTTCCTGGCCATCCTGAAGAACACCCGCATCAACGGCGCGGAACGGAAATTCAGTTTCAAGATCGAAGGCGAGCCGATCATCCACGACGGCGAAATTTCTTTAAAACGGAAGGGTGAAGCGGCCGGCGATAAAAGCGAGACCGCGATTCTGCTGGAGCAACTGGAAAAACTCACACAAAGGCTGCTGGACCAGACCACGAAGAGCAGCGGCGCGGAGCAATCCGCCATCGTCAACGCAGTGGGCCTGCTCAGCGAGGCCAGCAAGGGCGCCATGCAGATCCAGCAGGAAGCCCTCAAGGGTCAGCTCGCGTCCGCTACTGGAAACCCCATTGCAGACAAGCTGCTGGATCAATTCCTCGCCAAGGGTAACGAACCGAAGGGCGATTCGCTGGACCAGTTCACCAAGATGCTCGCACTTGTGCGTGAACTGAACAAAGGCAATGAAAAGCCCGCGGGCGCCGGACTGCTGGGCAACCTGGGCGAGATCAAAGGCGTGCTGGAAGTCTTGAAGGACCTGGGCGTAAAAATCGGCGGAGGTGGGGAAGTTGCCGAAGGCGGGATGGACTGGCGATCAGTTTTGGCTTCTACTTTGCCCCAGGCCTTGCAGGTTGTCGGCGGATATGTGGACCGCTGGATACAGACTCAGCAAGAGCAAAATCGGATTCTGGCGACGCATGCGGAGAATGCCCGTCGCGCTGCTGCCGGCCAGCCCCAGCTACCGGCCGCACCTTCGCCCGCTCCCGCGCCGGCAATTGCTCCAGGTCCTACACAGCCCTCGGTTTTGCCAGCCAACTTTGCCGCAGCCACTCCACAGGCACAACCCGCAGCGGATTCCGGAGCTGGTCAGGCAGCAGAGGTCCTCCCGTTTCCACCTGCGCCTGAGAACAATCCGCCTGCCCCGCAGATTGAGGTGGATCTTGATTTCGTCTGTACGCTGATTCGCCGCTGCTTTGACGCGGGCGACGCCGGCGACATACCCGCGGTGGCGCTGAAGCGCATTTACGCAGACTCACTGGAACCCTTACGGCCCTATTTCAGCGATGGCGAGAAGCTCAAACAGCTCGCCGGCATGGCGCCCATCATCGCCGAGATCATTCCTGACGAGGAGTTTCCAGGATTCCTCGCTGAGTTTGTCGAGGAGATGAACCGCGACGAAGACGAAGAAGCTCCCGATCCCGGAGCTGGCGGAGAGAAGCGTGCATGAAAGTTGCTGCCACAGTCTGCCTTCTGATTTTGACCGCAGCTCCGGCGCTGGCCTGGCGCCGCCATGACTCTCACACCGTAAACGACCTGGCTGCCGCTTACACCGGTCTGGCCGTGGTCCTCGCCTGTGACATCCCAAGGCGAAAGGAGCAGGTCACAGATCGCCAGCATCGGCGTCGATCGCGCGCGTGCATCGATCCGGCCCTACTCAAGCGGTGCGCCTTCTGCGGGTCGAACCGCAACATGCGCGTCCATCATTTGAACGGCGACGAGTCGGACGAAGACCCCAAGAATCTCATTGGCGCATGTCATGCCTGTAATACACAAGTTGGGTTCCTGCTCAAGCGGCACAACATCGGCCGGCGAGTAGACCAGGAGTACAACCCTCCAGCTCAGCCGGCGCGCAACCTGGCGCAATGGATAATGGCGATCAAGAGCATGCACGGCGAGTCCAACGAGCTGACGCCGCGCCAGGCCATCGCCATGATCCGCGCGACTTCACCAACTCGCCGGTCGCACTTCGCTCAAGACATCTGGAAACTCCGCCGCGCGCGGGGAACTGATCTAACGGCGGTGCCCTTTTGAAGCGCATCGCAATAGCGGCCTGCCTGCTGGTTCTAGCCGCGTCTCCGGCTCTGGCTCTTCGCCGGCATGACTACAACACGATCAAGGACCTGTTCCTCAGCTACGGCGGATTGGCGCTGCTGGTCTCTCCCAAGGCGTACTACAAGAATCGCGGCATCACGATCTACCAGGGCGACTGCCGGGAAATCCTGCCTGTTCTCTCTGCCGAGTCGGTTGACATGATCTGGACCGACCCTCCCTATGGCAACAACAACCAGAAGGGCGATCTGGCGGACCACTTGAACAAGCTGCGGGGAGCTAGAAGTCGGCCGATCGAGAACGACGGGCGCAAAGAGATGATGCGGCTAGTCGACTTCATGTTGGACGAAGCCTTTCGACTGTTGAAACGGGTTAGCTGTGTTTGTGTCTGCTCCTCTGGAGGCGGAGGACCCAATGGACCGATGTTCGCTTGGCTGGCGAACCGCATGGACGTTGATGGTCTCAAATTTTTCCATTCGGTCATTTGGGATAAGAAAAACCCAGGGCTAGGTTGGAGGTACAGACGCCGTCACGAGATGGTTATGGTCAGCCATCGTGAGGATGGCAAGTTGGCCTGGGCAGATCCCGATGTGGCCATATCGAACATAATCTCCTGCAGCCCGCCTTACCGCCGCTCTCACCCAAACGAAAAACCAGAGCAACTTATTGAGCAATTTATCCAGGTACACACTCGCCCAGGAGATACCGTGCTGGACCCGCTTATGGGCAGCGGTACCACGCTGGCGGTTGCGCATCGTCTGGGCCGCAAAGCAATCGGAATCGAGTTGGACAAACGCTACTGTCGAATTGCCGTAGCGAGATTGGAAGGAGCATAAGAAATGGAAACACCCACCATCAAACCATTCACCGAGTCTACCCAATGCGTAAAGTGCGGAGCTGTAGATCCCCATCCCATGCTGATGATCGGGGTCCAGACGCGCTACTGTCCCGGTGGACAAGAGCCTGAGACCGAGACGGAGAAAAACCCTATAGAAGCGTTCTTGTCGTTGTTGCCGTCGCTCGGCAGTCCTTTGGCAGCCGCTCGCAAGCCGGGGATCAACATCTGCGCCGGCATCGGCGAGGATCACCTGCACAAAACGTGCTCGCGGTGCGGGTTCGAGTGGCTGACTAAGACGATGGCGACGGCGTAATCCGGCGAGTTTTATTTTTTCAACTGGGAGATAAAAAATGCCAATCCATATTCCACGCGCCGCGCGGCTAACTCTGCATGTAACACTGCGGAGAGGACGCGAATCGATTCTCGACGTGATCCCTTGGGATTGTTGGGGTGCCGCTACTTTAATGCAGCCTTAACCGCATTCAAGAACACGAGCGGTCCTTCTGCCGAATCGACGGTGAATTCCGCTTCTGCCAAAGGTGGCTCATGGTGTTTCTGGAGCGATATGACCGGTGCTTTACAGTGCTTCCTTATTGTCTTGACCAATGACGTCTTGTCCTTGTGCGGCATCGAGTGACCCATTACGACTAGGTCAAAAGTGTGCTCTTTTCCGCAAAGTTCCAGTGCCTCAATGAAGCCCCACGCCGAGATCACGCTGAAGCCTTCCCTTTCCAGCAACAAACCGCGTGTCTTAAGCAACATTTCATCGTACGAAATCGAAAGGATACGGGGTTTCATCCTGAGCAAGTATACAAGGGGAATTATCGGGCTTGCAGGGCTTAACGGGCTCTGGCCCTCAGCTTGCTTTGCACCCATCAGTGGAAGGTTTTTCTTTGTCTGGGGGAGCGAGCGTTTTTTGCGAGCGTTGGTCCGGAGGGGGCATGTTGTTCTGGAAGGGAAGGGAATGTTTCCTTCCCCCTCCGGCTTCCAAGGCGAAGCCCGTCGGGTCACCACCTTATTCCTGGCTTTTCCACAATGTCCATAGAATCCTATCTCTTTTAAGAACAGAGAGAAGGACCCGTTATGCTCGGTACTTCTAATACGGCGACAGCGACAAAGCAACACATTTTTTACGAAGTTCTGACACCAGTATCTAAGATGAATTAACACAAGTGTTTCATGGTTTTCACAGCGATTTGCTCACGGCCGCTCTCGCTTGTGCTCAGTGAACGGCAGGTCTGGCTAATTGGGCTGGCCTGGCGGGAAAATAGTATCTAAGTGGTAACAAAACACCTTTGTCGTTAGTAATTAAGTAGTTAACTGCGATTTGATTTGACGCCGGCGCCGGCGCGATCACCCGCATAAACATTGGCAAACGCAAAAAACCGCAACAGGGAACACTTATCCTGTTGCGGCTGAGGGGCCTGGAGGAGCTGAGGCTGTTAGTTTCGCCAGGCCCGAGTCTTGAAGGACCGCTCGATCAGCTCTTTGATCTGCGCGGCCTCGGCCTGACTCATCGGGTGCGGAGGCGCCAGGATGGTGGGTATCAAAGCGGAGATAAGCCGCCGGTCTATGCCGGCGTGCAAAAGTTTTTGCTGGACGCTAGCCCAGATGGCATTGATGCGCGCTGTGAGGCCCTTGTGGGCTTCCACCGTCGTGCGGTGCATTCTGGTCGCGCGGCAGACCTGCAAGGCCAGGGCGAAACGTTTTGCCGCCAGATCCTTCTCTAGTGCCTCCTCAAGCTGCATTTTCCGTAGCCAGCGGCGGTGCATCTTTCGTTGCTCATGCATCGCGCGCCTGGCCAGCAGCAGCCGGCGGCGTTCTGCCAGGATCTCCACGTCGGTCATGGTGCGGATCGGCAGGAACAGGATTATGTTCTCCTTGCGCCACCTCTCCGCCATCTCCCGCGGCTTCGCATCGCGATCGGCCGGTTCTTTCTGGCTTTGCTCCCTGGCCCACTTCATGTACGCCGTGAGTGACGCGCGTGACGTTACAGTTCCGACCACGCGGATGATCCCAATAGCCTCCAGCTCGCGATCGGCCTTGTGGACTGTCTTGGTGGAGATCCCGCACCGGTTGGCTACGGTGCGTTGCTTGGGCTGAATCCAACCCTTGGGCTTGCCGTCCATGCCTTTGTCGGTGATCAGGCCGGCCGCGATGTAGTAGCTCAGGACCAGGCGCGCGGTGTCGGAAATACCGAGGCTGGCATGCCACACCCATTCGGGGAGATCGAAGGTGCCGCTGAAGTCCAGCTCGCCGGTCTTTTTGAACAGCCACGCATGGTTGAACAGCCGCGCCAGGTCCGCGTCGGCGATGATGTCATGCGCCGTGGGATAATAAAAATTATTGGGGTCCAACTCGCGGCGCCGCGCCTCATAGTCAATGCGTCCCAGGCGGGCATTCAGTTTGCTGGCATGGTCCAGCGCGGCCTGGTGGACCTTGGGCAAATCGCTGCCGCTGAATCTCGCCCTGGGAACGGCTTTGTTGGTGGACTTGCGATAGACCACCCATTCAACCTTTCTTCTTGGCAAGGCAATGCTGTACACGTTGGGCTGGGCAAAGTTGCGCCGGCTGTCCAGCATCGGTATCAGAGCGTTGCCCCGTGCCGGCGCCCCAGATGGCCACGGACAAAGCAACTCGTCGATCGCACCGTGCGGTTTCAATTTGCCTGCCTTGTCACTGGCCGTCCCGCGAAGGTAGCTCAGCCGCTTCGTGAGCGTGGCGCGCGATCCCAGTCCCATGGCCAGCGCCATTTCGTCCTGGGTGTGTGGACTGACCCAAGATTTTTTCCAGCGCTTCCCGTCTTCTCTATCGGGAAAAACGCGGTCTCCGTCTGCCGGCAGCACGCCATTGGCAATCAGGCATAGCACTACTGAGAGAAAATCGGCCTTGTCCTTTCCTTTTTTCAGGGCAAAGAAATTGCGCGGCACGCTGTGTGTCTTCAGCGCCGCGGCTCCTATCCCGAATTGCTCTAGCTTCTGCGCTAGGGTTAGCAGGGACTGTCCTCCAGTTGTGGCAATCGTTTAGGCAAAGGCTTCGTCGGATCAATCCGGAAACGCCTGGCATCGTCATAGCGAACACGATGGAAGACGTAATATCGAGTCCCTAGTTTCGTGGTGCGTGGAAAAATGCTGCACATCGTCTCAGGCTTTGCACCGCAGCGCCGGCATTCCAGCGTAAACGCGAGTTCGCGTAGTGTCTTAGCCATTGATCTCCCGCGGCGGAACGGTGAGCATTCGTCTACTATTCAGACTCAGCAGGAGCGCAACCTGCGATTTCACGCATGCCTGCAAAGTTGAAAGAGGAAGGTTGATCACTGGATCAGCATTGCCGTTGACCAGTTCCTCGACGCTGTTGCCGCCTGTGTTGCAGATAGAGGAACGTAATGGCTCCATCCACGCCGGCATCGTCCACTTTTTCTTGCGCGCTTTAGCCATTGGCCTCCTGATTCACAACAGGTTGGCGAGCCGTGTTGCATTGGCTCCTTCCACTCGCCAACCTGTTCCCGGAGCTGCGCGACGGCGACATGATGAACGGCTCCGGGAAAACTTCGATAGAACAGATCATTTCCAGTCCCCCAGGAATACGCCTTCCCTGATTTGCCCCGGTCCACCTGGCACGACAATTTGCCCCGCTGCAGCTGCTGGTCCGACCCGGATAGATTCAGAGTCAGCGAAGGGAAGCGATTCGCCTGCGCGCGCCCAGCGGTTGTATTTGAGAGCTTCGCCGCGCTTGAATTCTCCTGGCTTCAGCGGCTCCAGCTTCGGCTCGCGTATACCGAACCTTTGCAGCGTCCGGATTGCGCATTGATCGCCAACCCGGATGAGCCAGGCGCGTTCCAGGGGAAGGACGCGGTTAGTGGCGATCCACACAGTGTGGAACCAATAAACGTGCTGCCGCGCGATCCACGCGGCTGCGCGGGTGACGGCGATGATCTCTTGCCTGTTCATGCGCCGGTAGGGCGGATCAAGAATGACCACATCGAACTGATCGCGCTCGAACGGAGGCAGGAAAGCATCTCCGACAAAATCCGGGTTGGTAAGAGGATCAAGGTCCAGGCGAACGCCGAAGTCGGCGCGTCCACCAAATAAATGAACAACGGTCCGGCCCTGCGTTTCCTGCAAGAGCAGTTCGCGCACCGCAGGCGGGAAGCACCAGCCGTTCCGGCGATGCCCATGCTTGCGTCGCGGACGATTCGTCCCGCACCACAGGACGTCAACAGGAACGATGGGAGCTGAATAGCCGGCAATGCGCCCGCGGCGGCGCTTGATGGTGACGAGCCCTAGCTGTGAACTCATGCTCGACCCTCGGCAATAATTCCCTCGCAGAACTCATCGTCCAGGACGCAATCCTCGCAATGGTGTGTGCGCGGATCGACCCCCGGACAAAGTTCGGGGTTGTAACAGCCTCGGCAATGAGACCCTGCTGCGCTCAGCAGGGTATCGAGTGATGGTGTTACGGGTGCGCTCATACGACCCTCTGCTCCCCCCGGCGTTCCAGGCGATCGAGCTCGCAGCAATACTGCTCAAACGCCTTCTCCGCCTCCGGAGAGGAATCGACCACAGCGCGCAGGGCCAGCATCAACCGCGTGAACCTAAATGGCAGCAGCGGATGCGACAACGGCCCGTACATCAGTTCGTTGAAGCGCTCGTCCGTCATGCGTCCACGTCGCCTTTCTCCGGGATCTTCAGCAGATCGCGGACAGCAGTAACGAGCGCGGCGCCCTGGAGCGTGGGCGGCTTCTTACCGCGGACAACGGTATTGAGCCACACCCTTGGATTGTCTCCTCCCATGTAGCACACATCCCCAAGTTCTTGGCTGTGCATTCCTCCGTCATTCCCCATCAGAACTTTGAGAGTGTTCCTGATCTCTGGATTGGAAGCTCCGTTGCGACGTAGCTTTGCCCAGAGGGGGTTGGCAGCCACAACGGCCGCATAGAGCTGCTTTTCTTTTTGTGTTGCCGGCGGCCTCGGAGTTCTAGCGATCCGCTCTTCTTCAGCGACCGCGGTCGCCGCCTGCTTACGCAACTTTTTGGGATCGACCTTGAAGTACCTGGCCAGTTTCTCGGCTTCCGAAGGCGTTGCGTTGAGCGTGACGATCAGGGCTCCCAGCAGATTGCCTGTGAATTTCCGCGTATGCTTCACGCTGTGCACGCGGATCTCGTCATGGCTGTAGAGGCCGCCTTTTTTGGGCGCCGGCCACTGGAGGACGTTTTGCGCGAATGATTCAATTGGCAGCTCTCCGATATCCCACACTTCAAACAGAAGGTTGGGAATAACGTGAGTGAGGAGACGCGAACTGATCCGTGCCTTGGAAGCGAAGGCGGCAAAGAACGCGGCGCGGTACTTCTTCTCGATCCGCTCATCGCGCTCGCGATCGCGCTGGGCCTTGCGCATCTTCTCCGCTTGCTTCGCCGCCTCCTGCACCTGTTTCTTGAGCTGCGCCGCAGTGGGCGCCGGTGTTTCCTTGTGGAGGCGCTGGTCAGCTATCTTCCCGCCATCCTGGAACAATTTCCGAACTTCAGTCTTAGGGGCTGGAGTCGGCGTGCTTGCGGTCACCCGCCTTTGTTTCTTGTGCTCCTGAAAGAGTTTTGGCTGCCGGCTCCTCTCCTCTGCCGCGATATCCATGCCCCTGATCTTGTCCTGTAGCCGGCGCACGGAGGGCACTTCCGGTTGAATGCGAATCCACTCCACCAATTGCGCTTGCTCGGCTTGCGATCGCCGGCACAGCTCAACTGCATGGCTCTCGCTGATGGTGCCAGACCGCAGCATCACCTGGCTATCCGTAGAGAGATTTTCCAGGGCGATGATCTGGTACAACGTGCGGGGTTTGTGCCCCAACTCCGTGGCCATTTCCTCAAAACACTTGGTCGCCGAGAACCCAGGCTGGCCTTTGCGCGCCTTCATGTACTCGTCGCGATATACCGCGTAGCCCCGCGCGCGATCGATCGGATCGATGTTGTCCCGCTGGTCGTTCTCAATGATCTGGACCTTGCGCGCTTGCTCGTCAGTCAAGTTCCGCACTACAGCGGGAATGGTCAGCTTGCCGGCTTTCTTTGAAAACTCCCATCTCCGCTGGCCGGCGACGAGCTGATGGACCGGGTCACCCGCTCCAAAGATGGCGGCAGCGGTCACTCCGACTTTGGCCAGAGTTTCTTCCCACAGCTTCACGTCCTCCGCGGTCGCCTTGATCGGACGCAGTACAATCGGCTGCCACACTTCGCCGCTTCGGATGCTCTCCAGCAACTCGGCATCCTTCTCGGGGTTACGCATTCTCCGCGGATTAGTCTTGGAAGGAACGATCAGGTCAACCGAGATATATTCGGCTGGCTTGGGGGCTTCTGTCGGCTTCGCCGCGGCGGTTTTCGGTTCGATTGCCGTCGTCATGCTCGTGCCTCCGATCTAGCGGACGCGCGCGCGCCTGGCTTGAGTGTTATCCCGTCATTGCTGTACTCCGAGTCAGCGATCTTAGGCGTTGGACTTGCAAATTGGCCCTGTTCGTTCACGTATCACCTCCGCTTCTTTGGTTTTGAAACCTCCCCAGAGGTTCAAGCAATCTGGCAGGTTCGCCACTTCACAGCCCGCCGGACTTCCCCCTGGGGAGATTTACAGTCGAAAGCAAAATTTTTTACACAAGGCAAGTTAGCCTTGTTCGCAACTCCTTTCTGCCGGTATGCGCGGCTCAGTGGTTTTCCAAATCACGCTCTTCAGTTCCTGGCGGCATCCTGCGCTGGAAACGCCTGAACTCTTCCTCAGAATGGACATGCGGATACGGCCGCAAGCTGCATTCACAAGAGACCGTGATTGGCCTCTGCGGCAACGCAATCCCATTCTGTCGCTTCATCGCGTACTCCGCCTCCTTGGCCAGCGTGGCCACGTGCGACTCCACGGCCCACGCGCGCCGCGACTCAAACTCTTCTCGCCGCTCTCCGTGCATGCGGCCCATCAGTTGCCCTCCAGGACCCAGCCGCCCACCCACAGCAAAACGCCGATGACGATAAAGACCGTGGCCACCACCACGAAATCTCCTAGTCCTATCAGTTGCACCACCGAGTACATGTGCAGCCACAGGAGCACAATCAGCAGCATCGGCATGCTTAAGCCGATCGCGACGAACACTCGTCCAACGACTTGCATCCGGCGGTACCGTTCGAAGCGCATCATCGGGGACCTCCGCGATATTCGCGCACGATCCTGAACTTCAGGACTTTCATGGGCGGACGCTTAGCAATGGGATCGTCCTCCTCGATGCCGCACACGTTGGGCTCAGCAAAACGGCGCCGGCTGCGAACCACTAGCCTGGCTCGCAGCCGCGGCGCGGATCGCTGAGCGATCGCCATGAGCATGACGCCGATCGCGATGCCGGCGAATACAGAGGCGGCAACGATTCCCAGCATCACTCCGCCTGCCTTTCGTAAACATCCACGCGGGGCAGTTTCGGTGCCTTCTTTTTGCCAAAGGTGAACATGGCACGGAAAAAGTGCACGTACTCTTGCGCCTGCATGGTCATCAGGCTGACGTACTGGTCCACCATCTCCGGCTCGCCGGTGATTTCGATGATCACGAACTTCCTCCGCGCCGGCGGAAGTTGGGCCGGGTTGAGATTGTTGCTAGGCGTATGGTCTGTCATGCTGCCGCCTCGATCGTTTTCTTTGACACCTTCATGCCAGGCGCAGTCTGAAAGCCGCCATCGACCTTGAGCAGGAAGCCCATCTCGGTGAGCTTGTCCAGTTCCCGGTAGACGTTGGGTTTGGCGCTGCCGATGCCGCGCTTGTTCAGTTCCTGCCAGGCTGCGTTGCCATTGGCGATCCTGTCAAAGAAGTTTTCCGCTATCAAAACGGCCAGCCGTCCGCGGAGAGTCGTCCCGTCCAGATCGACGGATTGTTTCTGGACGCGAACAATGATTTCCGGTCGGCTGGCCAGAAGCTGCAAGACCTGGGGATTGGTAGGGGCGTCTTGCAGCAAACGAGTGAGAATCTGGGAGTACAGCGCATCGGATAAAACAGAGGGCTCCGGTCCGTTTGCCGAAGCCCTCAGCGGGATTTCACCCGCCACTGTGCCGGTCCTCGCCGGCCCGCGCGTCGGTTGAGTATGTTCAGCCAATTCCACAGGCGGCAATGGGGCCTTGCCGTCACGCAACGCCCAATACTGTTCACGGAGTTGTTGCAGTGCGAGCGTAAGCTGTGCCCGGTGCCGTTCCGATTCCTCGAATTTCACCTTCCACTCCATATCGTCCTCCTCGTCCTTCTTTGCAGACGTATGCAAAGACGCCGCCTGATGTACGTCCAGCCTTCCTGCTGCGATCTGGCGGGCGGCCGTTTCGTCCATCCAGGCCGGCTGAACGTACGTCTTGCGGATCTCGCGCCCGTAGCACGCGAAAAATTGCCCCAATCCCAGCATGGCTACGTCGCTGGCCTTCGGCTTCTTCAGCATTGCCGGCATGTTGGCCAGAGCGCGCTTGATCTCATTCGCCTCGCGCTGCACGCCGATCAGCCACACCGGACAGGCCCGCAGTAACAGCTTGTCCACCGCGGCCATGTCCTGGGAGTCGATCCAAAGGTAGTTTTTTAGTCCGGCGCCCTCGCGGATCAGATTTTCCGCCACCACCTTCACCGGAGCGTTCTTCCCCTGGGGCACAAATTTCCACGCTTCGGGAATAATGGAGATCACTCCCGCCGCGTTTTTATGTATCCAGTCGAGCGTGGAGCTGATGACGAGCATCTGGAGTTCCAGGGGGTAGCGCACCAGGTCCATGATGGACAGGCCAGGGCACAGGTCTACGCGATCGATCTTGGGCAAGGAAGCGATGAGCGGCACAACCTTTTGCAGGTACTCGCCCAGCAGCATGTATACGTCCTGGCTGAGTGAGCTTTTGGCCCCTTCTTGCAGCCTGGTCACACGATGAAGCACATCAGCCAGGCTGTGCGCGCCTTTGCACGCGCGGACGATCCAGGCCCGCTCAAACTTCATTCTCTCCCTCATCGTGGATTCAAGGATCGACTGCACGAATTGCCAGTCCGCCCGGTCCTGGAAGTAAGGCAGTATCTGCCGGCCGTTCATGCTGGCTTCGCCGCGTTTGGTCAGGAACGCGATCGCGGGCAGTCCGGAGCGAGTGATCAGCGCTTCAAGCGTTGTAGTCTTACCGCTCTCCTGCGTCTGGCCAGTGACTGCCATGTGGCGAATCGGGATCTCGACGGGCTCTACGTAGCCGTGTGAATTCAGCGGACGCAGACTATCTGTTTCGCTGACTTCAAAGCCGAGATGGACTGTTTTCGCGCTCATGCGGCACGCTCCAGTCCAGCGGCGTTGTATCTATAGCACTTGTTGCACCAGTGTCTGCGGTGCCAATTGGTATCTTGGAACATTCGGCTGTGCTGTTCGTCTACCTTGGTGAGGGCAGCGCAAACGATCGCACGCGCCCGTACATCGCGAGCCAGGTATTTGATCGCGTGGGATAGCCGCGCCCGGATTCGCAGGCTTTGCTTGTAGGTCATTCGTACACCAAAGGTGTTTCTAGTGCTCTTTCCCTTTCTTCCAACTCGCAAGGCACGACTCCGATCAGGTCCTTCCCTTCTTGTCCCAGCTCGTAAACGCCTTCCTGGTCCAGCAAGTACACGCATGCCGCCGCCAATCGATCTACCTGGCTTTTAGAGTCCAGGCCCACCAGCGCCAAGGAGAATGCGTCCCGCGCAGTGACCCCGTTAACCGTAATCAGCCGGCCCAAGTCCACCAGGTATCTCATCGCGCCGCCATGTCCTCAGCGCCGTGGAACAACTGCGAAAAACGGTTGCGCGAGATCCCCAGGATTTTTGCGGCTTCCACAATGGCGCCGCGAACGCGACCGGACGTTTCGTAGACCACTACGGGATTGGTTGACAGTTTTTTGTTCGCCGCGCCGATGGACTCATTCGCCAGCACCGCTAGGAAGTTCGACTTGATGCTGTCGTACTCGTGTCCCTCTTGCAGCAACGCCCTGACAAATTGACTGCCAAGCTCCTTCGTCCCGTCTGAGATCGGTTTCGCCTTACCTGGCTTGAATTGCATCTGCCTCTCCTCCCTTTACTTCCTGCGCGGCGTGACCTGGACCGCGCCAGGCACTACTAAGCCGGAAGCTTGCAGCTTCGCCATCTCCTGTATCCCGGCAACAAACTCCTCAGCGTTCTTCGCCCGAATCTCCGCTTCCCTGTCCCGCGAGTTCGCTTCCGCTAGTTGCGCAGCGATCTCCGGTAAGTACGATTGCCCCCAGACGAACGCTAAGCCAAAGGCGTGAAGAAACGCGGAAAGCTGTTCAGCGGGATGCCTCTTTAACGCTTTGTCCAAGGCGTCAACAATTACCTGTTGTTGCTTTACTGCCTCGATGCGTATTTGCTCTGCCCCTGCTGGGTTGATTGGGATTTTCGTCTGCCATCTACCTTCATCTCCCTCTGGATCTCGGTTTTCAGCTCCTCCGGTGTTCCGATGAACACGCCGACAATCGACTGCGACGGGAGAGTTGAATAGAGACCTTCAAAAAAATCGAGCGCCCAAGCGTGGAAGTCTTGGTGCGCCTTATCGTGTTGCGGTTTATCGAAGCGAAGAATGATCAGGTAGTCATTCCCGCCGCGGAACCCGCACAAGACGCGCATTGAGGAGCCGCTGCTTCTGGGCTTAAGAAACATTGGCCTTCTCCTTGCCGGACCAGGTGAATGGTGGTGTTTGGGCTGCTGCTTCCTTCCTGGCCGTCTTTTCTGCGCGCTCGACGGTCGTCGGCTTACATTGCCAAAGCAACTCGTGCGCGACCCGCAGCGCGATCTTCTGGTTGTCCGTCAAAGAAGGGAGATCAAGAACAGGAAGCAACTCAGACCAGAGCTTGCGCGTGCGCTCTTTTTTAGCTTTTTGCTTCGCCCACTTCTTGTTGTTGAGAGTGTTCATCTCGTCGCGGAGAGCTTTATATTCAGAGTTAACCGATGCGAGTTCTTCCTTAGCTGCTCGATATTTGTCCCAATCGATACGGCCGTTCGAGTGAACACGATCCGACCAAAAATCCACGCCTGCGAATTTTTCGATTTCCTCCATCCTGTTGAAAATGACTTTGCTCTTTCCCCTCATTGCTGGACCTCCACAGACGCGGGGACAAGGATGGCTGAAACGACTGGCGTCGTCGGGAGGGTTAGTCCGTAGGGGATAGCTTCAACTCCGAAAGCTTTCCTTGCAGCAATGATTTTCAGAAAGTCTCTGTGCCGCTGCTCGCACTCAGCCAGGAGCTGGGTGGACCAGATCCGCCCGGTGTACGCACTCCTGGCTAGCGAGCAGTCAACGTACGTAACTGCCCTCTCAGCGAAGCTACGCTCCGTGTTGAGGATTTTGGGGGGAGTTTGAGTGTTTTGGCTTTGACCAACGGATAGAATTCCGTGGTTCGTTACTGCTGTGCCCGACAGATTGTGGTCTTCCATCAGTGCTCCCTCTAGGGGTTGCACTGAGTCGATCTACTGGTGGCGGCGGTAGGACTCGAACCTACGACCTACGGATTATGAGACCGTCGCTCTAACCACCTGAGCTACACCGCCAAAAGGTGAGGGGGACCCGGGCAAAAAAGAAGCTGCGCGACCACGCGTCGGCAGCAGGTTCTATTGTAGAGTTCGCGCATTTCGCGTGTCAAACTTCATACGGATCATTTGTTGTGCAGGTCGCGCAGATACTGCGGAGCCACCGGCTCGCCGGTCAGCGTCTTCAGGAATTCTTTCAACTGCCTCTTCTCCTCGGCGGAGAGGCGCAGAGGCTGAATCTCCTTCGGACCGCCCTGGAATGCGCCTTCCGGGTCGCCACCGCGATCGTAAAACTCGATCACCTCTTCCAGCGTAGCGGCCTGGCCGCTACGGAAATACGGCGCCGTCTCCGCCACCTGACGCAGGCTCTTGGTGCGCCACAAGCCGGCGGAAATTTTCTGGGCGCAGAAGTCGCCGTTGCGCCTGGTTGCCGGATCGTCGCTGAAATGGCCGTTCACGCTGAAGTCGCCGCCGGCGGTTGCGGGATCACAGATGAGCGCCTGGTTGGCCGCGCGCCCGGGTTCCGCCGGGTCAGCGTGCGGCGACCGGCTGGTATCGATCTTCAAGCCGATCACGTGAAAGTCATCGTCCGAGAAGTTCGGTCCGGAGTGGCAGCGCACACAGCCCGCCTTGCCGGCGAACAGCTTCAGCCCCTGTTTCGCGTCTTTGCTGATGGCGTCATGTTGGCCGGCAACGTAGCGGTCAAACGGCGCGTTGCGGCTGACGAGTTTGCGCAGGTAGGCTTCCATCGCTTTGCCGTAATTGGCCAGAACGCGATTGACGATTTCTTTGTCGGCGGCGCTCAGGCCATCCCAGTTGGCTTTGTCGGTGTAAGGAGAACCGGTGGCGGGAAAGCGCTTGGCGTCGGCCAGCGCCGGATCGAGCGGCCACGCGGGAAACGCCCGGTTGTAGTCCGCGCGATAATGCTCAAAGATCACGTGCGCCAGTTGCAGGCGGCTGCCGTTCTGCACCGGCGGACCTTCGGGTTCGCTCTGCGCGTCAAACCATTCAGAGTCGGAGTAGCCGTCGTTTTCGCGCCAGTGCGCGCCGGAGCGATTGACGTAAAAGACAGTGTTCACGATGCTGCCGGCGTTGCGCGTCATCCATTGCGAGCCCAGCGCGGTAGCGTTGGGAATGGCGCCGCCATTGTTGGATCGCGTATCAAACAGCCATTTCGACTCCGGCATGTGGCAGTTGCGGCAGGCAATCTTGCCCGCCTCGCCGATCGCGCCAAGCTGTCCCTCTTTGGGCGTGCCTGCCTGAATCGGCCCGGAAAGCCGGGGATCAAAGAAGAGCTTTTGCCCCAGCAGCGCCGCGGCGGGCGAGTCGCGATATTTGTTCGTGGCGTCCATGGGCAGTGCAGGCAGCGGCGAGAGCGTTTTGATGATGGCCCATTCGGAGGCGGAGAAGATTGCGGAATCGGGCGTCATGGAGTGGTTCTTGCCGGCAGCAGTTTGCGCCGAGGCGTAGAGGCACAAGAGCAAGAAACCAGACAGCGCGATTTTCTTCATCATCTTCCTCCGCATTTGCAAAGCAAAACCATACCACTGATCAACACGGGTGACACTGATCAAGAGAGATCGCTTCAGCAACCCCGTTTCACGGGACATTATCTCTGCCGCGCCTCGCGGGGCTTTATCTCTGCCCGCCTCGCGGGGCTTTATCTCTGCCCGCCTCGCGGGACATGGCGAACGCGACCAGAAACAGGACCGTTCCAAGCGCAGCCGAGAGCAGGGCTGAAATTACCATGTGCGAGGCCCCGAATCTCGCGATCGGACCAGGTTTAATAAAGACGAGCGCAGATGCGCCCCAGCAAAGCAGTGTCAGCAGTCCGTTGTAGTGGCAAAGCACCGCGATGTCGCGGCCAAGATACAAGCCCGCGAGCACCCAGACAATCGTCAATGGCCGAAGGACGGCATGCGGCCAGCATAAGACGAAGCCCACCAACGTAAATGCCAGGATCAGCGGCCCGTGCACAGCCATGCCCGGCATGCGATAGGCGGAAAAGCCCTGGGTAGAAGGAAAGGGTGACCGGAAGTATGAAAACACCGACAATGTAGTCCTTTCGATCTCAACAACCAAGTCTTCCTGCGTTCGCCCCGGATTGTACGTCACACAGCAATAAAAAACCCGCCTTTCGGCAGGCGTGTCTAGTTATGCGTTTGGGTTCACTCTAGTTCCAGAAAGCAACATATTTGGTTGGCATTGCGGTTCCTTGAGAGTAGGCTAGCACCATCATCCCCTGGACAATACTTTTCGACTGGAGGAATTCTATGGCTGGCACCACGTATTGGACCCGAAGAATAGTCAACTATGGGATCACTTTTTTTGTTTTGTTCGTGCTGGCGTGCGCAACCGCCACGGCACAGATTGAAATCACGCTAAAAAACACATTTATCGAGAAGTACAAGAGCAGGGCAACGATCGACGCTAATTTCACGGTCGACATAGCCCACAAGAAGCCCAACCCTCCTTCCAAGGATGGGGACATTCACATTGCAGGACGAGCCAGCGAAATCGGACTAGCCACAGTTGCCGAAATTATGAACGCTGCCTCCGAGCCGGACAGCGTTGACGCAATCCATCACGTGGAAGGCACGAACCAGACCATCGCTATGACAGGAGTCTGGCGCATCTGGTGCGAGCACGGCGGGAGTTCGCAACAGGTACAGGGGGCCAAATTGACCAAATTCACGACCACCAACCCCGACCATGTCTTTGAGATCCACCCCATCACGCACCTGGGAGAGACGTCACTGCTGGAGACCCTGCACACCATTGAAGGTTACCAGGCGAAAGATGCGAGCCAGGCATTTCTCAGCTACGAAAACAAGAAGAGCCATATCGCCTTGAAGAAAACCACGACCACCCTCACCACGACGATGGGAGGCTTCAACTATGTCGATTTTGTAATGCGGATCAGCGGCGACCAGAGAGAAGTTACGGATGGCCGCTTCGTGATGGCGCAGGTGTTCGACTTGAACGGCGAGTTACTGGTGCAAAACCGGCGCATGGTGTTTGTCAAGGACAGCGGCCCGGAAAAGCTGGTGAAAACCCTTGGAAGCGGAAGTTGCCTGCGCGTCCTGGGCATTCCGCGTATCGACCTCAGTTTGATTTCCTGGAGAGTTAGAAATGGCAAAACGCGGCCGGAAGTGCTGGATTGGAACTTGCCCTATGAAATGATCGTGGTTGCGGCAAAAGAAGATACCGAGCATTGCGAGGACTAACTCTCGGTTTGGATCATGGAACCACCTACGGACCCGTGTATGGTGGGTTACAGAAAAAAGCGGGGAAATGGAGCACGCGGCAATAAAAAACCCGCCGTAACAGCCTGTTTCGGCGGGTCGGGTTATGAGTTGAGGTTTCACTCAGTCGGCAGCTGGGAGAACTTTTCCCGGTCGCGTTCTTCGATGCCGCGCATGGTTCCGAGCAGATGATAATTCGCGCCGGCCCGAAGCGTCTCAGACTGGCGGCAAAGCTGTATCCATGTGTGCCAAGGAAGACGGCATTGCTTTTGGCGACACAGCTCAAAAACCAATGCTCACCGCCGAAGGCGGCAATGCCATACGAGCTTGGCGGGATTGACCGAATGAATGGCCATTCAATAGACTTACCCCCGGTCTTCATGCGCTGAAGTCGGCGTTTTGAACCGCTGGCGCGGCTTCAGTCGCCGATCGGAAAGCGTTCACCAGCGTCAATAAAAATCCAAGAGAGAACCCCAATGAGCGATCTGGTCCAACTGACAAAAGACAACGACATTGCCGTCATCACGGTCAACAATCCTCCGGTCAACGCGCTGAGCCCGGGCGTGCCGGAAGGAATCTCAGAAGCCATTGAGCAGGTCGACAAAGACCCCACGGTGAAGGCGGCGGTGCTGATTGGCGGCGGCAAGACGTTTGTGGCCGGCGCGGACATCAAGGAGTTCGGCAAGATGACGTCGGGCAAGACGCGGGGCGGAGTGCCCTTTGTGCCGCTGCTCAAGCGCATAGAAGATTGCAGCAAGCCGGTGGTGATGGCGATCCATGGCACGGCGTTTGGCGGAGGGCTGGAGCTGGCGATGGCCGGACATTATCGTGTGGCAGCGCCTTCGGCGCAGGTTGGCCAGCCGGAAGTGAAGCTAGGCATCATCCCTGGCGCGGCGGGGACGCAGCGGCTGCCGCGGCTGGCAGGCGTGGCCAAGGCCGTTGAGATGTGCGCGGATGGCAATCCCATTAAAGCCAAGGAAGCGCTGGCGCTAGGCATTGTGGACAAGCTGATTGACGGCGACCTGCTGACAGGCGCGGTGGCGTTTGCCTGCGAGATCGCCGGCAAGCCCGCGCCCAAAACGCGCGAGCGCAACGAGAAGCTGGGCACGCCGGAACAAAACGCCGCGATCTTTGCCGCAGCCCGCGATGCGGCGCGCAAAAAAGCCCGCGGCCTGATGGCCCCGCTGGCCGCCATCGACGCGGTTGAAGCTGCTACGAAACTTCCCTTCGACGAAGGCGTGGACGCCGAGCGCAAACTTTTCACCGAGTGCCTGTTCTCCGACCAGTCGAAGGCGATGATCCACGTCTTCTTTGGCGAGCGCGAAGTGACCAAGATTCCCGATGTCCCGAAAGAGACGCCGACGATTCCCGTGAACTCTGCGGCGGTGATCGGCGCGGGGACCATGGGCGGCGGGATCGCGATGAACTTTGCCAATGCCGGCATCCCGGTGCTGTTGCGCGAAGCCGACCAGGCCGCGCTGGACCGCGGCTTGAACACCATCCGCAAGAATTATGACAATTCGGTGAAGAAAGGCCGCTTCACGCAGCAGCAGATGGACGAACGCATGGCGCTGATCAAGCCCACACTGACCTATGACGGCTTTGAAAAAGCCGACATGATCGTTGAGGCCGTGTTTGAAGGCATGGCCCTGAAGAAGCAGGTCTTCGGCGAACTGGACAGGATCTGCAAGAAGGGCGCGATCCTGGCCAGCAACACGTCGACGCTCAGCATCGATGAGATTGCGTCGGCGACGTCGCGGCCGGAGTCGGTGATTGGTACGCACTTCTTCTCGCCGGCGAACGTGATGCGCCTGCTGGAGATCGTGCGTGGCAAGGCGTCAAGCAAGGAGGTCATTGCCACGTGCATGCAGCTTTCCAAGAAGCTGGGCAAGGTGGGCGTGCTGGTGGGCAACTGCCGCGGCTTTGTCGGCAACCGCATGTTTGGCCCGTACCGGCGTGAAGCGCAGTTTCTGATTGAAGAAGGTGGAGACATCGCAACTGTCGATAAAGTGATGTATGACTACGGCATGGCGATGGGCCCGCTCGCCGTGGGCGATCTGGCTGGGCTCGACGTGGGCTGGCGCATTCGCAAAGAGTTCAAACACCTGGAAAAACCGGGCGTCCGCCAGCCGCTGGCCGAAGACCGATTGTGCGAGATGGGTCGCTACGGCCAGAAGACCGGCGCAGGCTGGTACAAATATGACGAGAACCGCCACGCCATTCCCGATCCCACGGTGGAAGAGAACGTTCGCAAGTGGGCGGCTGAGGCCGGCATCAAGCAACACGCCATCTCGAAGGAAGAAATTGTCGACCGCCTGATTTACGCGCTGGTGAATGAGGGCGCGCGTATCCTGGAAGAAGGTTACGCTTTGCGCTCGGTCGATATTGATGTTATCTACCTGACCGGCTATGGCTTCCCCGCCCACCGCGGCGGACCGATGTGGTACGCGGATACGGTCGGCCTGAAGAAGGTCTATGACCGCGTCAGCGAGTTCCACAAGCAGCACGGCGAACTCTGGGAGCCCGCGCCGCTGCTCAAGCGCCTGGTGGAAGAAGACAGGGGCTTTGCCAGCTTCATCAAAGAGCCCAGCGCAGCCGCTTGATCGGTCTGGGTGCAAGCAAGAGAATAACTGGAAGCAGGAACGGTGGCGAGGCCGACCACGCGCCGAGCCATCCACTACGGGGCAGAAGAATTCAGACTCTGGCCCGGCTGCAAAAGCGGGTTGGAGCGAAAGCGACACAATGAAGAGAGAAGCAGTGATCGTTGATGCAGTGCGCACGCCTCTGGGGCGGCGTGACGGCGTGCTGAAGAGCTGGCACCCAGTGGACCTTCTCGGCTTCACGCTCAAAGGCCTGGTGGAGCGCAACAAACTTGACCCGGCAAAGATCGATGATGTAATTGCCGGTTGCGTGATGCAAGTCGGGGAGCAGACGGCCAATGTCGGACGCAACGCCGTTCTTGCTGCCGGCTTTCCTGAATCTGTGCCCGGCACCACGGTCGACCGCCAGTGCGGATCAAGCCAGCAGGCCATTCATTTTGCCGCACAGGGCGTGATCGCGGGCAGCTATGAAATTGCCATCGGGTGCGGCGTTGAGAGCATGACGCGCGTTCCCATGGGCGCTTCCGCCGCCAACGGGCCGGGCAAGCCGTTTGGCCCGGCGATGATGCGCCGCTACAACAACGTCCATTTCAACCAGGGCATCAGCGCGGAGATGCTGGCCGAACGCTACAAGCTCAACCGCGAATGCCTTGACCAGTACAGCCTGGAAAGCCACCTGCGTGCGGCGCGCGCGACCGAGCAAGGCTGGTTCTGCCATGAGATCCTGCCGCTGCCGGTGGAAACCGAACAGGGGACGGTGAATGTGTCGCGCGACGAAGGCATCCGCGCCGGCACGACGCTCGAAAAGATGGCCACGCTCAAAACCGTCTTCAAGGCCGATGGCGTGGTGACCGCCGCCAACTCGTCGCAAATCACTGACGGCGCGGCCGCGGTTCTGATTATGGAACGCTCCACAGCGGAAAAATTGGGTTACAAGCCGATGGCACGCTTCGTCGAGTTCGCCCTGGCCGCTGAAGATCCGGTGCTCATGCTCGGCGCGCCAATTCCGGCAACCCGCAAGATCCTCGAGCGTTCCGGTCTCAAACTGGAAGAGATTGATCGAGTCGAGATCAACGAAGCATTTGCCAGCGTGGTGCTGGCCTGGCAAAAGGAGACGAAAGCTGATCTGACGAATGTAAACGTCAACGGAGGCGCTATTGCCCTCGGACATCCGCTGGGCGCCAGCGGCGCGCGGCTGATGACCACGCTTGTCCATGAACTGGAGCGCAGCGGCGGCCGTTACGGCCTGCAAACCATGTGCGAAGGCGGCGGCATGGCCAATGCAACGATCATCGAGCGGCTGAACTAAGTTGCTTGCTTTGGCCTCTGCAGGTATCAGGGCTAGAAGCTGCGGCCTGTCTTTTTTGCGGGCTGCTCTTGTGCACTGCCGGTTGTGCAAGAGCAAAGTTCCTCGTCCTTCGTTGACCGTGTTCTACGCGGCAGTTAAACTGAAATTAGCCCGCGTCGCCGCTCTGAACAGGGTTCAAGCAGTGATCGAAAACCTTCAGCCTGCCAGTGCCGCGTTCGCCGCCGGAGAATAAATCCCCCGATGAGCACAACCGCCGACGTGACCGTAGCCCCCAGAATCGAATCAATGGTCGAGCTGAAGCGCATGGCCAATCGCCTGCGCATTGAAATCGTCAAGATGATCGGCGCCGCAGGCAGCGGCCATCCCGGAGGGTCGCTCTCCGAGGTGGAGTTGCTGACCGCGCTCTATTTCCGCGTGCTCCGCCACAATCCCAAAGACCCGCATTGGCTGGACCGCGACCGCTTCATCCTCTCCAAGGGGCACGGCTGCCCGGCGCTGTACGCGGTGATGGCCGAGGCCGGATATATTGACCGCTCCGTGCTGGGCACGCTGCGAAAAATGGGCTCGCCGCTGCAGGGGCATCCGGACCGGCGGTTTTTCCCCGCCTTGGAAGCCAACACCGGCTCGCTGGGACAGGGGATCTCCCTGGGCATTGGCATGGCGCTGGCGGCGCGGCTCGACAAAAAAGACTGGCACACGTTTGTGATGACGGGCGATGGCGAGATCGAGGAAGGGCAGAACTGGGAAGCAGCCATGTTCGCTTCTTATCATAAGCTGGAGAACCTGACCGTGATCGTCGACTACAACCATCAGCAACTCGACGGCTTCCTGAAAGACATTCTCGATCCCGCGCCGCTGGCGGCTAAATTTGAAGCCTTCGGCTGGCGAACGCTGGAGATCGATGGGCACGACTTTAACCAGGTGATTCCGGCGCTGGAAACGGCGCGCGCGGCGAAAGACGGCAAGCCGGTTTGCATCGTAGCCAACACCATCAAAGGCAAAGGCGTGTCATTCATGGAAAACAATCCGGCGTGGCACGGTGTTGCTCCCAAGCCGGACGAGGTAGCCGCAGCCGTGGCGGAACTGGAAGCGGCGGCGAAGAAGATTTAGCCGCGAATCAACGCGAAAAGGCGCGAATCGCCTGAGCTGGAAAGACAAATAAGGAGAATTGCTTGAGTTCAACCACTGTCCCCAACGCCAAGCCAAAATTCGAATGGAAGATGGGTGTAGCCACGCGCGAGGCCTACGGGCAAGCGCTGGTTGAACTAGGCAAGGTCAACCCCAACGTGGTGGTGCTGGACGCCGACCTGGCCAAGTCGACCTTCAGCGCCAAGTTCCAGAAGGAATTTCCCGACCGCTTCTTCACCGTGGGCATTGCCGAGGCCAACATGGTTTCCATTGCCAGCGGGCTGGCGCTCGCCGGCAAGCTGCCGTTTGCATCGTCGTTCGCGGTCTTTCTCTGTGACAAAGGTATGGACCAACTCCGCGTGGGCGCGGCCTACTCGCGCGCGAACGCCAAGTATGTTGGCTCGCACGGCGGCATCTCCATCGGCGAGGACGGCCCCAGCCAGCAGTCGGTGGAAGACTACGCGCTCATGTGCGCGCTGCCCGGCTTTGTGGTGCTCAGCCCTTCCGACGAATTCTGCGCGCGCGCGCTGGTGCACCGCATGGCGGAGCACGATGGCCCCGCCTACATGCGCACCGGACGCCCCAAGGCGCCGATTCTCTACGGTCCGAACGATACATTTGAGATCGGCAAAGCCAAGCAGCACGGCAACGGGCGCGACGTGGCGATCATCGCCTGCGGCCTGGAAGTAAGTTACGCGCTTCAGGCGCAGGCGCAGCTGGCGGACGAAGGCATCGACGCTCGGGTGCTCGACATGCACACCATCAAGCCGGTGGACGAAGCCGCCATTGCCAACGCCGCGAAAGAGTGCGGCGCGATCGTGACCGCGGAAGAGCACCTGCTCGACGGCGGACTGGGATCGCAGGTGGCGCGCGCCGTGGGCAAGACATGCCCGGCGCCGATGGAGTTCGTCGGCATTGATAACACCTACGCCGAATCCGCCACGCCCGACCAATTGATGGAGAAGTACGGGCTCACCGCGCCGTTTATCGTGAAGGCGGTGAAGGCTGTGCTGAAGCGGAAAAGCCGTTAGCCGCGAATCACGCGAATGAACACAAATTGCTTGTTTTATTCCTAGAGCGGCAGCCGCACGGACGCTCATGCAAGGACAGCCGCGGACCCTATCGACTGCGAGATCACATTCAGCTTCAGCCACTCTCAGCATGCGTGTGCTGGCACCCGAGAAATGACGCCATCTCATCCCGGAATATTTTCCAGGCCGGCTCTTCCGCAAGGAGAATGTGATTGGCGCTGGAAAGCGGAACGAACCTGGCGCCTGGAATTTCCGCCGCCAGAATCCGGCCCTCTTGCGGAGGCGCCACCCGGTCGCGATCGCTATGGAAAACGATGGTCGGCACGGACACGGAGGGCAACAACGCACGTACGTTGATCTCATCGCACGCGCGCATGGTCTTGACGAGGTTTGCCGGCGAGACGGAGATGAGCTGCAAGTCCTTGAACCAGAGCTGCTCTTCAGGCGTGGCTTTTTCCGGAATATACAGGTTGGTCACGACCTGAAAGAATGCGGGGTTCGTCTTCCCCCAATTCAACTGCACCAGCGTTTCCAGGGCGCGGCGCACCTCTACCGCGTCACGGTGCTCCCGGTAGTGGGCCCCGCGCGAATACGCGCCGCACAGAACCAGATGGCTCACGCGCTCCGGATGCCGCACAGCGTAGGCAATGGCGATTGCTCCGCCCTGCGAATGCCCCATGAGCGCGAATTTGTCCAGGCCGGCGGCATCTACAACCGTTTCCAAATCATGTACCCAGGCCTCGAAGGAAACGTCCTGGACGTCCCATTCGGAGAGGCCGTTGCCGCGCCCGTCATAACGCATAATACTGTGGCCCTTGGCCAGATCCCTGACCCAGTGCCGCCAGATGGGGCTCTCCCATTCGAAGTCCAGGTGATTAAAGCAATTGGCAACTCTGACCAATGGATGTCCTGAGCCAACCGTGGAGTATGCCAGGCGCACCTTGTCCGCGGTGACGCAAAACCGGATTTCCTGACGGGGCGAGGACTCGCGGCCGTGATCTCCGGCCACCGGCGCCACCGCTTTCGTTGTGCTTTCCTTAACCGGCGCGACAAAGCGATAGCCGATGCGGGGCACGGTTTCGATGTATTGCTGGCCGCCGGCCTTTTCTCCCAGCGCTGTGCGCAGCGTGGAAATGTTGCGGACGAGATTATTCTCTTCGACCGAGATCTCCGGCCAGACCGCGTTCATCAGCTCCTCTTTGGGGACAAGCATTCCGTGCCGTTCGATCAGAACACACAAAGTGTCAAAAGCCTTGCCGGTGAGGGGGATGGGGCGACCTTCGCGCACCAACCGGTGCTCCCGCCGCTCCAGCCGGAAGGGACCGAACTCATAAACCGCGTTTGTGCGCTCTGGGGCCATGTTTTCAGAAAAATAGCAGAAAAAACTCAGCCTTGCCGAAGGACAGAAGCACCCGCTCTGAGAGTTAATGGGATGTAACGGGAACCGTTCTGCCTTGCCTGGAAATTGTAGCCCACCAGCGTACCGAAGGAGAAGGCAGGCTCGGCCGGATCAGAATCGATCCGAACATCCGCCAGACGGGTGGGGCATTATCGTATGCCGAAGACAAAACCGGCGCGGAATGCCCGATGAAGATCAAGCAGATTGAATTGAGAAGGATTGTAAGGAGAAGAGAAAATGGCAAGAGCACAAAATCAAAAAAAAATACGGCCACGATTCGGCTGCCGCCGCCAGGTTTGTGGAAACACCGGAAGATGATTTCCTCCAGGCACTCGCGAGCATATCGCCGAAGTTTCAGGAGATGGCCAGAACGGCGGAACTCGCGATTTCCTCTCATGCGGAATCGCAAGCCGCGGAAAATCGTAAGTAACGGAAGTGGCCCCTTTCGTCGGACCAGTGGTATGCTTTGCGTATGCGACGAGCCGCCGTTGCCCCACGGCCGGCCGGTTGCGATCGGCAGGTGTTTCCCGGCCGAGCGTTTGCCACGGTTCCTCTTGACCTTTACCGTGAGAGTCTGCTGGTTGTTCCCTCTGACTCCACACGCGGTTAACTATCGGCCCGGTAACTCTACGCGAATTCTCGCACAAGGAAAATACATGTCTTTAATGCGTCCCGACCCAACCTTTTATCCTTCCCCGGGCATGGCCATGCAGGCTCCGCCGGAACAACTTGCTTATGTCGCGCTGCTCAACGCCGGCAAAAACGGAAAGAAAGACGCGCTGGGCGTGGTTGATCTCGATCCGAAATCGTCCGGCTACGGCCGGCTTGTGGGACAGATTGATTTTCCCGGCAACGACAATGAGCTGCATCACTTCGGCTGGAATGCGTGCAGCGCGTGTCTCTGCCCGCAAGCTCCGCACGCGCACATGGAGCGCCGCTACCTGATCGTGCCGGGCATCGGCTCGTCGCGAATTCACATCCTGGATACGAAAGAAAATCCCCGGCAGCCGAAGATGGTGAAGGTGATCGAGCCGGAAGAGTTCATCAAAAAGACCGGCTACACCGCGCCGCACACCATTCATTGCGGTCCCGACGGCGTCTATGGCAGCGCGCTCGGCAATGCCAGCGGAGACGGTCCCGGCGGCATCTTCCTGATGGATGCAAATACGTTCGAGCTGAAGGGCCCGTGGGAAAAAGACCGTGGTCCGCAGCAGCTGGCTTACGATTTCTGGTGGCATCTGGGGCACGACACCATGATCACCTCCGAATGGGGCACGCCGAACATGGTAAAGGACGGCATCATTCCTGAGTTGCTGCTGGGCGGCAAATACGGCCACAAGATCCACATCTTTGACCTGGACAAGCGCCGCCATGTGCAGGAACTGGACCTGGGCGCAGAGCAGCAGATGGTGCTGGAACTACGGCCTTCGCACGATCCCCAAAAGACCTTTGGATTCGCCGGCGTGGTGATCTCGCTCAAAGACCTTTCGGCTTCCATCTGGATGTGGTATCGCGAAGGCAACGGTAAGAACGGCAAGTGGGCCGTCCGCAAAGTGATTGAAATTCCTGCTGAACCGGCCGATCCGGAAAAGCTTCCGCCGCTGCTCAAGGGCTTCAAGGCGGTGCCTCCTCTGGTAACGGACATCAACCTGTCACTCGATGACCGCTTCCTTTATGTTTCGTGTTTTGGGACTGGTGAGTTCATTCAGTATGACGTCTCCGATCCCGCAAACCCGAAGAAGACCGGCGCGATTCACCTCGGCGGCATCGTGCGCCGCGCCGCGCATCCGAAGAAGCCCGGGCAGCCGCTCAACGGCGCTCCGCAGATGGTTGAAATCAGCCGCGACGGCAAGCGCATCTACTTCACCAACTCTCTCTACTCTCCCTGGGACGAGCAGTTCTATCCCGACGGCGTGAAGAGCTGGATGGTCAAGGTCGACGCGAATCCGAACGGCGGCATGAAGCTGGACGAAAACTTCTTCGTCGAGTTCGATGAGCTGCGCGCGCACCAGATAAGGCTGCAGGGCGGCGACGCTTCGTCTGATTCCTACTGCTACTCGGAGGCGAAGTGACGCACGCGGAGATGAGCACAACAGCGCTGGGGATCATGCTGCTCCTCGGCGCCTATCACGGACTCAACCCCGGGATGGGCTGGCTCTTCGCCGTAGCGCTGGGCATGCAGGAGCAAAAAGGCAGCGCGGTCGCGCGATCGCTGCTGCCTATTGCCCTGGGCCACGCGCTGGCCATCGGGATCGTGGTGCTGGCGGCTGCGTTTCTTGGCATGGCGCTGCCGCTGGCGGCCATCCGCTACCCGGTCGCGGCGGTCCTGATCGGCCTGGGCGTCTATTGCCTGGTGCGACATCATCGCCACCCGCGCTGGGTGCGAATGCGGGTGGGCTTCCGCGACCTGACGGTCTGGTCGTTCCTGATGGCCTCGGCGCACGGCGCGGGACTGATGGTTCTGCCCGTGCTGCTGGCCAGCACTACGGTGCACGCGGGAGGCGATATGGCTCTTCACCATCACACATCGGCCGCTGCCAGTCCGATGGCGGGGCTGCTGGCAACCGGAGTCCATACGCTGGGCTATCTCGCGGTCACAGGTCTGGTGGCGTGGGTGGTCTATGGCAAGTTCGGCCTCGCGCTTCTGCGCAAGGCGTGGTTCAACGTCGACGTGATCTGGGCCGCCGCGCTCGTCATCACCGGCCTGGTGACGCTGGCTATGTAGCTCCTCAAAACTCTCTTTGATTTGACGCTTCACTTCCCTTCCCTTCTACACTTCACTTCGAAGCGGTGGCGTCTCCCGTCACTTGCATTCGATACGTAAAGCGCCATTCATCGAAAAGTAATGTGGCGTTAACCTTCCCGCTCGGCAGACCTGCTATCCGTGATATCGGGGGCGCGATGGCCGTTAAGGATCGCCTTTAACTGATCCGCAACGGGCGCAGCGCTCGCCGCCAATCTCATATCCGGAGGGTATCAATGTCGCACGTCAGACGTCTCGGCATGCTGGGCGTATTCGCCCTGTTGGCTACACTGGGCCACTTCAACGCCAGCGCGGAAGAAATCAAAACGGTTTTCGTGATCGCGATGGAAAATCACAACTGGACGCAGCCTGCCAACCAGTTCACGGGCGGAATCCAGCAGATTTTTCAGAACCCGAACGCGCCCTTTATCAACAGCCTTGTGAATGGCACCGCGTTTGCCGTAATCAATGGCCGCGTAGTCCGCATCAGTGACCAGGTCGCCTACGCCTCGAACTACCACAGCGTGCTGGCCACGCCCAACGGAACCAACCCGCATATTCACCCTTCCGAGCCTAACTATCTCTGGGCGGAGGCGGGCGCCAATTTCGGCGTGCTGAACGATAACGATCCCTTCCGTGTCCCTGGAGGAACGAACCAGGACACAACCCAGCATCTGGTCACTTACCTGACGCAGGCGGGAAAGACCTGGCGGTCGTACCAGGAAGACACCGACCTGACAACCGTTGGCGGACAGCTCACCAACGTTCCCTTGCCGCGCGACCAGTGGACCGTTCCGCTAAAAAGTATCTCCGGGACATTTGCTCCGGGCAGCTTCAATCAATTTAACGGCTCGAACCAATTCAACTATGCCGCTAAACATAATCCGCAAGTCTTCTTTACCGATTCGAATGGCGGCAACGATGCGACCCCCGCGAATCCTCTCGCCCAACAGTACGCGCCGTTGCAGCAATTGTTCACCGACCTGGCGAATGACGCCGTGGCCGATTACAACTTTATTTCACCGAACCAGTTCAACGATATGCACACCACGCTCGCCGCGGGCTACAAAGGCCTGACCGGAGACCCGGCAAAGATCCTGCAAGGCGACGACTTCCTGCGCCAGATCATTCCCGTGATCATGGCGTCAAGGGCCTACAAGGAACACGGCGCGATCATCATCTGGTGGGACGAATCCGAACAGGACGGCGTTGCGGGCGACAACCCGGACGACTTCAACCACACGATTGGCGAGATTGTCATCTCCTCGCGCGCTCATAAGAACGTCAACGGCGTTCCCTATGCCAGCCCGCTCAATTTCACGCACTCCTCCGACTTGCGTACCATGCAGGAAATCTTCCGCACCGGCGGACCTTTCCTGGGCGACGCAGCCAACGCCATCGATCTATCCGATTTGTTCGACGAGGGCGCAATCCCGAAGAAGCTGAAGGACAAGGACAGGGACTAGGAAGCTGGCTGGGATCACGTTCGACTGTCTTACCGGCGCAGAGATCGAGAGCAAGAGATCTCTGCGCCGGGTTATTTCTGGCCGCGTTCTAGCCGCGGTTAGGGCTCGACGGCGACGCCTGTATATGCACAGCCGAAAAGCCGGCAAGACCCCCTCCCCCTAGTTCAACCCCGAAAAATATAGACTTACACGATTCAACCCCGGGGGCTCCGTTTTTGGTCTTCAATTCCGGCGATTACCGGATTTTGGCAATTTCGGCGATCTCTTGCCCCCTCCCCCTCCCCGGTCATCCCAGGTCATCCCAATTTGGCGTGCACTTGAGAGAAGTGCATCCCTGGTGATCCCAGATTGGCGTAGGGTTGAGCCCTGGCATCACGGTTTGGCGTAGACTTGCGCGATTTTCCTCCGTGTTCCGCAGCCTGCCCTGAGCGACCCTGAGCTTGCGAAAGGGGAGTCGAATGGGTGTCCTTTGCGGTTAAACGTTTTGCCTGCTGATTTTCAAAGACCTTGCGCGCCTCGGCGCAGCCTCAAGATAGCGCACTCTCCGCAGCGAATCAATGGCGAATCGGTTCATCGGCCATATTCGTTCGAGCCGGACCAAATGCCGGCACATTGCGCACAGGCACTAGAGCACGGGTGTCCATCAGTACACCAGCACGATGCGCAACAAATATCGCACCTGCAAGCCTTCCCAACTCGTCCGCATCCACTGCAAAAACTTAGCGTGAAGGCGCGGAGAAAACCTTTGAAACACGGAGGAACGGAGGGAGCGGAAGAGAGTCGGCCGCGAATGAACGCGAAAGAGCGCGAATCTGAGTTCGGCACAGCAAATTTGGGCAGATCAACAAAGAGAGCGGGGCGCGACCACACGCCCCGCATGTTGTAGGTTTCAGAAATCAGGAGATGCGCCGGGCAGGAGGGTTTTCCTGCTCCATCGAGCGGCGCAAGTAGTGACCGGCGTTGGCCTTCTCACGTTCGCTGAGTATCGACATCAATTCATGGTTGGCCTGAGCGCGAAGACGGCCAATCAGGTTGCGCATTCCTTTGAGGCTGCCGCCGTGGAGGAAGTTATTCTCTTGAAGGGCTTGCAGGCCTTGCAGGGCAAGCTCGAATCCGCCGTTCATGTCAGCGATGGCCCGATAAATGTGGGATTTGACCTGCTTGAGTTCAGTGGAGTTGTGGTTGAGGCGAGGGCGCTGGGGTTGAGCCGCCTTGCGGGCGTGAAGCCGCGTCTTGAGCGGCTGGGAGCCCGCAGGCGAAATCCTGAGCCCGTATTTTGGGCGAAGGATCTGTTCGGGGTTCGTACTGTGGTGTTGTGGTTGCGCCAGGTGGATAGAGCGTTTAACTTTATGAACAGCCATGTTGCCTCCTCTGTAAGGCGATCTGGTTAGGGCGCGTTCGGTGTTTCGAGCACCGGGCGCTGCCCGTTTGGATGTGCTTTTACTTCTTTTTGCGTGGCACAGGCACTCTTGCCTGTGCTTTTTGTTTGTTCGTTTTAGCTGACTGCTTTTTGTACCTCGTTTTCCTGCCATTGGCGATTTTCGGCAGGAGTTTGCGGACGTGTTCCACGTCTTCATCGGACCAGGAATGTACCGTGGAACGGCCCGCTTTGATGACCTCAGGCATGGGTATTTTCCCAGCCTTCATATAACGCACCAATGAAGTTCCGGTGATTCCCAAGAGCTTTGCTGCTTCATTGGTCGAATAGCGATTCATTCAGTCGTAACTATGACAGATAGATATTAAAATGTCAATGCGTTTTGTAACTGTGCCAGCTCCGGAGGGAGCGGAAGAGTTTAGCCCAGGCGCGGAAGCCCTGGGTAGGCAGGAGAAAAGAAGTGAGCGCCGTAAATGCGACACAATATTATGTGCGCTCCGCTACGCTGCACGTGGGGTCTGCGGCACAATTCTCTAGTCCCTTAACCCAGCACTTACCTCTTAGCGAGTACAGCACCTCGGAGGGCTGCTTTCCCACACAGTATATCGATGTTTCCCCTAACTCTCAGATGGATCCGGTGTCCTACGCAGGATTCTATCGAGCGAATTTTCACTTAAGGTTGTGAGGGGCGGTGCAACAAAAAATCCTTGGCTCTTGACCTGACGCGGCGCTTGTGTAAGTTCCGATCTCAGTGCTCGTGTAAGGCGGAAGAGCATCGATTCAACGCCCTTTACTGAGAGGTGCACCCTGGGAATAGCTGCAATGTCTTTGGCAGTATAACCTTGCCGATAATATAACCAAAAAACCATCCGTTCTTTGTCGGAAGCCTTAGCTTGTAAGAACCGATCAATTTCCCCTAAGAGAACGTCCCTCTCGGCTTGCTCAACTGAACTCGACTCTACCGGACTCCAAACTTCTTCAACCTCCAAAGGAGCGGATCCGCGCTTTGCGGAATGCGCGGTTCGGAAGTGATCGTGAACCACATTTGTAGCCACGACCTTGAGGAAACCGACAAAGGCGTTTTCCTCGCGAGGCTGAAATCGCTTTAGCAGTTCGAGTCCATTAGCACTAAGCTTGAGAAAGACGTCTTGCGTGAGATCGTCAACTAAGGCTGGCGAGGGCCTTCCGAACCTGAGCATAGCTCGCACCACGACGCTCACGATTACCCGCTGCCAGCGATGTACGAATTCTTTCCATGCCTCCTCCTCTCCGCGCAGGCATCCTGCAATTAGCTCTTGCGCGGTGATATTTGCAAGAGTTGTTTCAGGTATTTGGTACTTTCTGACACTGGGGGGCTCATTGACCCGAAACTCAGAGATTCGTGGCTTTTGCTCTTCAAAGTCGTCAAAGGTACAAACTCGCAGGATTTTCAGCTCCGCCAACTCCGTTACCTGACCGGAATCAACTAACTTTTTCATCAGATCAAAACTGGCTTTGGAACTCTTCAGATGAAATACGATTGACCCTGGCTGGACTTTCTCAATGGTTAGCGATGAATCGCCGAGAAGTTGCTGCAAATGCTTAGCAAGGGCTTCGACTCTCGATTTGACTGCATCGTCGCAGATTCCATCAAGAACAAGGGTCCAATGTAGTCTTTGTTCAGAATTGGATATTCCAACGGTTGGTGGCTGCGGGCGGCGCCCTTGAAGAGTCAACACCAAGTCTTCATAATTGCTTGCATACGACGATCCATCGCGGAGATCAATGTAATAGGAACCCAAAAGAGCTGAAGGCGCTACATCCTCCCAGTTACCTCGTCGAAGAATCGGAATGAATTTGCGATGGTTGTTTTTGACAAAGATCTCTCCCTGAATTATGTCGCCTTCATACCCTACACCGGCGGCTCGGTTGTCGTATTTCGTTTTGTATTTGGGAGTGCAGACGACTAATACGAAGTCGTTATCTCGAACAGCCTGCTCCATAAAAAGCGGCAACTGCTCCCCCGGAGTGGAATGCCATTGATCCAAGATAGTTTCTATTCCATCCTTGCGAAGTCCGCTGGCGAACTCTCTAACCCAAGTTTTGTGGGTCAAATCATCCCAAGAATATGAGATAAAGGCCTTTGTCATGGCATTTGGTTTGGTTATTTGCACTAGCAGGCCTAAGGATAAATCCTCCAATCAGTGGATACAACCAAAACCCTTCCGCAAGGCATGCGGAAAGACATTTCCCATTCCACTCGCAGCAAGGTGTGAGTCTCCAAAAAATTCTTTTCCCCACCCTGTCGATTTCTCCTCCCTGGCGCGTCGTACCGGTGAAGGAGAACCACAATGACTACTCTGGTTGCCACTGACCTGGAGCAAGCCCGCCAATATTTTGCTTTTACCCGCAGCCGCCTGGTGGCGGTCACCGCCGGCCTCTCCGAGGCGCAAGCGCGATTCAAGCCCGCCGCTAACCGCTGGTCGATCGCGGAAATCCTGGAGCACCTGGCCGTGGTGCACGAGCGGGTCCTGGCCCGTTTGCTCGGGGAACTGCCGCAGGCGCCCGCTCCGGAGCCCGGCCGTGATGCCCAGATGCTGGACGCCCTGGTGCTGGAAAAAATTCCCGACCGCTCGATCAAGGCCAAGGCCCCGGACTTCATCCAGCCAACCGGCATGGTGGCGCCCGCGGAGGCCCTGGACCGTATCTTCCGCAGCTATGAGCGCCTTGCCGAGTTCTTGGAGTCAACGCCGGATCTGCGCGAGCACATCATGGATTCGCCGCCGCTGCGCGTGGTCACCAACGGAGCTCACAGCACCGTGGACGGCTATCAATGGGCGCTGACCGCGGCCGCGCACGACGAACGCCACGTCCGCCAGATTTTGGAGTTGAAGGCCGGCCCGGGCTATCCTGCATAAATGAGGCGGGCCCCTGCGCCCACCCGTTGCGGAGTGTCATCATACCGAAAGGAAACGAACTATGCGTTACATCATGCTGATCTATTCGCAAGCGCCGGGACGTGAGATGTGCGAGCGCGATTACAGCGGCCACTGGGCGCTGATGGACGAAGCCAGCCGGAAGGGCGTCTACGTGGCGGCAGAGCCGCTCCCACCCATCTCCACGGCGAAGACTGTGCGCGCTGGGCAGAAAAGCGGGCTCATCACGGACGGCCCGTTTGCGGAAACCAAGGAGCAGCTTGCCGGCTTCTACATCCTGGATTGCCAGAGCCAGGACGAGGCGCTTGCGTGGGCGCAAAAGATTTTACCGGCATGCGCGAACGCCGCAGCGATCGAGGTCCGCCCGATGCCGGGACTGCCCGCTCGTCCGCAATCTGATGCCGAGAGTGTTGTCGCGCAAAAGGGATGATCGTTCACGGCGCAGCGGATCAAGCTAGCGCCCGTTGAGGAAATCTTCCAGCACCGTGACGTATCTCTCCGGCTCTTCATATGACGGCAGATGGCCGCTTTGCTCGAAGATGACGAGCTTGGCTCCGGGGATGGCATGCGCCAGCCGCCACGCCGTGAGCGGCGCAACATTCATGTCATAACGGCCGGTGATGACCAGCGCCGGAAACTGGAAGCCGGCCAGTTTGGAAGTGAGGTCCAGGTCGGTGGTTGCCTTTGCCACGGCTTCGGCGACCGCCGGCTCGTATCCGAGATCGCCCATGCGGCTCATGTAAGCGTCGCGTTTCTCCGGCGAATAGAAGATCATGCGGAAGTGGTTGCGCAGGCCGGCCCTGGCCGCCGCCTCTGTCGAGGGGCCCAGCCGCTGCCGCTCCTGCTCATTCTGTTCTTCGATATCAGGAAAGACCTCCGGCAGCACGTGCACAATGCTTTTCCAAGAAGGCCCCGGAGAATCGGAGAGCACCAGCTTGGACACATGCTCCGGATGAGCGGCCGCGTACGCCATCACGAGCAGGCCGCCATAGGAGTCGCCAACCAGGGCGACTTTAGCGAGCCCCAGGGCCTGGCGGACCGCCTCCAGGTCGGCAACTTGCGCGTCCATGGTTTGGATAGCCCCGGGCTGCACGCGCTTGGATGCGCCGGTGCCGCGCTGGTCATACAAGACGACCAGGCGGTTTCTGGCGATGCGCTGCCAGACGTCGTTCTGCATCATGTAAGCATGGGAAAGCCCGGGGCCGCCATTGACCGCGATCACGGGCACGGCCGCGCCTGTTGCCGGCTGCGGGCCGAAAGTCTCATAGCCGATGTCGACTTGCTCCGTGTGCGCGACGCCGGTTCTGTGCGCGACGGTTTGGGCTCCCAGTGTTGCAGGACCCAGGAAAAGTGTCGCAACACACAGGAAAGGCGCGGATGCAATCAGCAGCTTCATCGAACATAGACCTCGTGGAAAAAAGATTGAGCGAGCATAGCAGAACCCGCGCATTGTGAGCGGCAGAAAAGACGGTGGGCGGGCTACCCGCCGGTCACTCTTTCCCTTTGACGAAGCTTCTGACGAGCGCTGCAATCTGGTCCGCGGCTGTATCCAGGGCGAAGTGGCCTGCCTCGAGAACATGGACTTGAGCGGACGGCACGTCACGGCGATAGGCCTCGGGTTCGGAGAGCTCAAACGACAGATCGTATTTTCCCCAGATGACAAGAAGCTTGGGCTGTGTCTTGCGGAGCCACGCCTGCCATGCGGGATAAGCGGCTACGTTCGTGCGATAGTCATAAAAAAGATCGCTCTGGATATCCGCCTGGCCGGGCTGATTGAGAAACGCAAACTCATCTGTCCAGAGGTCCGGATCATAACGTTCCACGTTGGGATCGCTTCCCACGTGGCGGGTTCTCGTTGTCTGCAACGACAAAAGATTGGTGCGAAGAGCGCTCTCATTGGCGGCGCGATCCGCCCAGAAAGCGCGCCGCGTCTTCCAATTTGCTCCCAGACCTTCATCGTGGGCCACGGCATCCTGAACGATGAGCGCCTCGACTCTCTCAGGATGGGCCAAAGCCATGCGAAAACCCACTGGGCCGCCATAGTCCTGCATGTAGAGGGTGTAACGTGAAAGCCCAAGCGCCTGCGTGAAGTGATCGGTGACGGCGGCGAGATGATCGAATGTATAGGCAAACGTTTTGTGATCGGGCCAGTCACTGTGCCCGAAACCCGGATAATCGGGCGCAATCAGATGATAGCGATCGGAAAGGCGTGCAAGCAGCGGCTCGAACATCCGCGATGAGGAAGGGAGTCCGTGAAGTAAAAGAATGACCGGCGCGTCTTTGGGCCCAGCCTCTCGATAGAAGATGGATATTCCGTCCACTTTTGCCGTGCGGTAATAGACGGGCGACTGTGGCGTTTGTGGCGTTTGTTCCATGGAGCGCTCCTTTCTCTGCGCCGGCAGTTGGAGTGTGGTGAGCACCAGCAACGCCCCACAAAGTACGTACCATGATCTGGCTCGCGAAGAAGAGGACCAGCAACGCTGTAACACGGTTGGCGCCATGGATTTATTTTAATCCTCGATCAGTTAGTGTGGTCGTCGCGATGTGGTTTCAATCCAGCTCCCTCAACCCCTTCCGTCCCAGATACACGCCCCATGCCGCGAGCAGCGCCAGCACTGACATTCCTGCAATGGCGTGAGGAGCGCTGAAGATGCGGGCCAGCGATCCGGCGATGAGGCAGCCGATGGGAGGCAGGCCGAGAAACGCTGTGGAATAGATGCTCATCACGCGGCCGCGCATGTGGTCTTCCGCCAGGTGCTGGAGCAGCGAATTGATCGTCGCCACGGAGATGATCATGCAATAGCCGGCCACGGTGAGCAGAAATCCGGAAAGGTAGAAGTTGCGGGAAAAGGTGAAGACGATGATGGCGGCGTAGAATCCGGCCGAAGCGCGCACCACGAACAGCCCGCGCCGCCGCATGTGCCCGACAGACGCGATGGTGATGGCGCCGAGAAACGCGCCCGCGCCGGAGCAGGCCATCAGCAGACCCAGGCCCGGCTCGCCCGCGCCCAAAACGTCGCGCGCGAAATAAGGAACAAAGGTCAGGTAAGGGATGGCGAGCAGGCTGCCAATCGCCACCAGCGACACCAGCGACGACATGGCCGGATGCCTGAAGACATAAGCGAATCCCTGCTTGAGCTTCTCCCACAGGTGGCCTTCCTGAGGAACGGCGGGCTCGGCGTAGCGGATGCGCGTGAGCGCCACCAGCACGGCCAGGAAGCTCAGCCCGTTCAGGAAAAAATTCCCCGCCTCGCCCACCAGCGCCATGGCAAAACCGCCGAGCGTGGGGCCGAGCACGCGCGACATGTTGAACTGCGCGGAGTTGATGGCGATGGCGTTGGTCAGGTCTTCACGCGGGACCAGTTGCGGCACCAGCGCCTGGTAGGTAGGCGTGTTCAGTGACATGGCGATGCCGGTGCCGAACGCCAGCAGCACAATTTGATACACCTTGATCACATGGAAAAAAGCCAGCGCTGCCATGATGAAGGCAAAAATCATCATGGCAGATTGCGTCACCATGAGGAGCTTGCGCTTATTCATGTGGTCGGCAATTACGCCGCCGATGAGAGCAAAGAGCAGGATGGGGATGGACGAGGCAAATCCCACCACGCCCAGCCAAAAGGCCGAGTTGGTGAGCTTCAGCACCAGCCAGCCCTGGGCGATGTTCTGCATCCAGGTGCCGATATTGGAGAGGAAATTGCCCGTCCAGAAGAGCCTGAAATCGCGGTGGCGCAAGGCGCGGGCGAGGCGCGGTATTTCGATGACCGTCGTCTCGGCCGCATCGGTAACGGCGCCGTGAGCCAGGCCGTCGACGGCGTCAGCGCGCGGCAAGGTTGGTTCATCGATCTTTAATTCGCCGGGCGTTAATTCGCCGAGATTCGATTCACCGAGCTTTGATTCACCGATCGTTGGTTGGACGATCGGGTCCGCGACCGGGAGTTCCGCCGCGCGGCCGCCATTTATCTCCGCATCCGTACTCAATTTCGCTGACCCTGTATGTGGCGGGATTCGAATAAATGCCACTCTATAGTGTAAGCTCTTTTGTTTCCACGGCAGGGCGTGGCGGTGGTTGGAGTCCGGAAATCGGAAACTGCTAATCGAGAAAGCCGTTCCTCGAGAAGGCGTTAGGTCAAAAAAACCGTTCGTCAAGAAAACCAGGAGTAGAAACTTGAAACGCGCCAAATTCGTTGTTGTTTTGTCCGTTTGTGTAATTTCCAGTTTTGCCCAACAGAACACGGCGGGCACGGGCCAACCTCCGCAAGGCGTTCCTTCACCAGGCGTTCCTTCACAAATTTTTGGCTTTCGCGATTTTAGCAAGCAGTACCAGGTGGATCAGGAATTTCTGGCCGTCCCCAGCCCGGCGCGCGCGGAGCAACACTTGAAGATTCTGACCGCGCTCCCTCACATCGCCGGCTCACCGGAAGACAAAGCCACTGCCGACTATGTGGCCAAGAATTTCAAAGTCGCTGGATTGGATACGGAGATTGTGAAGTATTCAGTATGGATGAACCGGCCTGCGGAGATCAGCGTGACCGTGACGGCCCCGGCCAATGTGAAGATGAACGGTCCCAGGCGCGAGCATGTTGACGGAGATCCGATGGCCGACAATGCGCGCGTGGCGATGGCCTTCAACGGCTCGTCTCCTTCCGGCGACGCGGAAGCCGAAGTGGTGTACGCCAATTACGGCCGCCCGGAAGATTTCAAAAAGCTTGAAGACTTGAAGGTCGACGTGAAGGGCAAGATCGTCATCGTCCGCTATGGCGACAATTTTCGCGGCGTCAAGAGTTTTGTAGCGGAAGAACACGGCGCGGCCGGCGTGATCATCTATTCTGATCCCATTGACGACGGCTACTTCCGTGGCGACGCTTATCCTAAAGGTCCGTGGCGGCCGGACAGCGGCGTGCAGCGCGGCTCGGTGCAATACATGTTCAAATATCCGGGCGATCCCACCACGCCGGGGATCGCGTCCGTGATAACGCTGCCGGAGTCGCAGCGCGTTGCGCCGGAAAAAGCCATCGACATGCCCAAGGTCCCGACGACGCCGCTCTCGTATGCTGACGCGCGCCCGATCCTGGAGAACCTGGCTGGACCTGAGTCGCCGCGCGACTGGCAGGGCGCACTTCCCTTCACTTATCACGTGGGCCCTGGCCCGGTGAAGGTGAAGATGCACCTGAAACAGGACTATCGCTACTGGACCATCTGGAACGTAATCGGGAAAATTCCGGGCACGAAGTATCCCGACCAGTGGGTGGTGCTGGGGAACCATCGCGATGCCTGGGTGTTTGGCGCTGTCGACCCCAACAGCGGTACGGCTGCTATGTTGGAAACTGTCCATGGCTTTCAGGAACTGCTGCAACACGGCTGGAAACCGGACCGCACAATCGTCTTTGCGTCATGGGATGCAGAGGAACAAGGACTGATCGGCAGCACGGAATGGGGCGAGGAACATGAAAAAGACCTGGCCAACGCGGTCGCATATTTCAACCTGGATGTGGCTGTGTCAGGGTCGAATTTCGGCGCTTCGGCGGTCCCGAGTTTGAAAGGTTTTGTGCGCGACGCGACCAAGGTTGTGCCTAGCCCCAAGGGCGGCATGCTTTACAACGTGTGGAAAGAAGAAAGAGCAAAGCAGAGCGATCGCCGGCCCGACTCAGGCCAGAATCGCGGACCGAACGCGCGCGTGGAGAATGACGTTCCTGTGGGCGACCTCGGCAGCGGCTCCGATTACAGCGTCTTCATCCAGCACCTGGGCATTCCTTCCACGGACATGACGTCGAACGGCCCTTATGGCGTGTATCACTCCGCATTTGACAATTTCAACTGGTTCAAGAAATTCGCCGATCCCACGTTCGTGTACGAGCAGGAGATGGCGCGGGTGTTTGGCGTGGAAGCGCTGCACATGGCCGCGGCCGACGTCTTGCCGTATGACTACGAGCTTTACGGCAAAGAGATTGGGGCCTACATCGATAACTCTCGCGACAAAGCCGCGCGCGTGCTGGGCGCCGGCGCGCCTGATTTCAGCAAGGCCTCCGAAGCGGCTAGGCGATTCATGAACGCCGGAGCAAAGGTCCTGGCCATCCAGAAAAATTTTCCGCAAGACCCGGCCAGGCTCAACCAGGCGTTGATAGCCGCGGAGCGTGCGTTGCTGTCTCCGCAAGGTCTGCCCAACCGTCCGTGGTTCAGGCACGTGATTTACGCGCCCGGACAATATACCGGCTATGCTGCCGTGGTCATTCCCGGCGTGAATGAGGCCATTGACGCCAAAAACGCGCAGCTCACGGCGGAGCAGCTAAAAGTATTGACGGAGGCGCTGAACCGCGCCGCCGCCGTGCTGGAAGGTTACCAGTGATCGCCTGGCGGCCGAAGCGAAACGCAGGTCTCAGGAAGAAGAGAGCGCCTTCTCCAGTTCTGCGGGTTCGGCGATCGGCGGCTTGCAAGCAAAGCCACTGCAGATAACCGCCACGGTGTGCCCTTTCTTGACCGACGGCAAGTTGGGAAGGGTCTCCGCCAATGCCGGCGGAAGCATCTGCGGCACTACCTTTCCCTCCGGCAGGTGCAGGACGGATTGGTTCAACCCGAAGCGCCTGAGTGCCGTGGCCTCCAGTTGTGCGGCTCTTTCTCCGCTGCCAAGAATCACCACCTGCGTGTGCGGGTGCAGAGCCATTCCGAGCGCGATGCCGTAGGTGGCGGCAAAAAGGCCGTAGTGCGCGGCAATGCCGGCAAAAGTTTTCAGCGTTCCTTCGGCATGATTGCGGTGCTGCGCGTCATTCGTATAAGCGTGAAGCCGCAGCAAGGCAATTGCGGCCGCGGGATTTCCGGCGGGAGTCGGAGAATCCTGCAATGGCTTGCGCCGTGCAGCCAGCGCGCCCAATATCAACCCATCGCCGACCTCAGGTCCGCTGGCCATATCGAAGAAACCGCCTTCACGGGGATCATGGAAGCGCGCGATCATGGCGCCGGCAATCTTTTCCGCAAAATGGAAGTAGCTCAGGTCGGCGCTGGCCTCGTAGGCGTCCAGGCAGGCGATGACGGTGAATGCGTAATCATCCAGCACGCCGGGAACGTGGCGTTTGGCGGCTTGCGGATCTGAGTAGGCAAGCACGTGCTGCAATCCTGATTTCGTGGCCCATCCCTGCGAGAGAATGCGGTCCAGCGAGCGCAGGGCAAAGCGGCGCGCGTCATCCAGTTTGAGCACGCGTGCGGCCTTGAGATAAGCGGAGATGCACAAGGCGTTCCAGCTCACATAAACCGTCTTGTCCACGAACGGCGCGGTACGTTGCAGGCGCGCGGCGTACATCTTCTTTTTTGCGGAGTCGAGAAAGGCCTGGACTTCCTGCGGCGTCTTCTTCAGCCGTGCCGCAATTTCATCCGCGCCGGCGCGCACATAGAGAACGTTCTTGGCGGGATTGTGGTGCATCTCGCCCACTTCGCCGATGTCATAGTGCAGCATGGCCACTTGCAATTCGTCGCTGCTGAGCGCGGCCTCGGCTTCGTCCAGCGTCCAGGTGAAGTAGTCGCCGTCGTCGTCCAACGAAACGTCGGCGTCCTGGGAGGCATAAAAGCCGCCGTGCTCCTGGTCGGTGAGCCACTCATCCATCCAGCGGACAATGTCCTTCGCCACGAAAGCAAAGAATTCATTGCCGGTCAGCTGATAACCGTGGACGTAATTCTTCAGCAGCTCGGAGTTGTCATACGACATTTTTTCAAAGTGCGGCACGATCCAGTGCTCGTCCACCGAGTAGCGATGAAAGCCGCCGGCCAGCTGGTCATAGACGCCGCCGCGCGCCATTTTTTCGAGCGATGTGGTGATGAGGTTCAGCAACTGTTCGCTGCCGGTTTCGGCGCAGCGCTGCATCAGCAGGTCCATGCCGCTGGGGTGGGGGAATTTGGGCGACGAGCCAAAGCCGCCATGCTCGGGATCGAACAACTTCACGGCCGCCTCCACCATGGTGTCAATCAACTCGGGCTTGAGCGAGCCGGACTTCCCGGCAAAACCCTCGGCCTGGCTGATAGCGCCCATCACGCTCTCCGCCGACTCCAGCACGTCGCTGTGTTTTTCCTGGTACGCCTGCGCCAGCGTCAACAGCACGCGGCGGAAGCTGGGACGCCCCTGGTAGTCCTGCGGTGGAAAATATGTTCCCGCGTAAAACGGTTTACCCTCCGGCGTGAGAAATGCGGTGAGCGGCCAGCCGCCCTGTCCGCTGATGGCCTGCACCGCGGTCTGGTAGCGGCTGTCCACGTCAGGGCGTTCGTCGCGATCGACCTTGATGGCGATGAAATGCTCATTCACGATGGCGGCGATTTCAGGGCTTTCGTACGACTCGCGGTCCATCACATGGCACCAGTGGCACCACACTGCGCCAATATCGAGCAGGATGGGCTTGTTCTCCCGCGTGGCGGTTGCAAACGCTGGTGGGCCCCATTCATGCCAGTGGATGGGCTGGTGCATGGCGGAGCGCAGGTAAGAAGAAGAAGCTTGGGCCAGGGAGTTAGTGGCGACTTCGGGCATGTCTTTAGTTTATCGTTTTATTCGGCAGCTAGGTAATCGGCTCGTGGTGCAATTTGAAATTACAGGTGAAAATCAACTTGCCCACTACTGAAGTCGTCATCCCGAACCCCGTAAATGCGGGCGCGTTTGCATCAGCGCCCGCATAGGGGTGAGGGACCTTGTGCTTTGCCTTACTGTGAAATTGAAACTGCACCGCTAATTGCCTGAACCCATGCGCACCGCCATCATCTCCGATATTCACGGCAACCTGACGGCCTTCGACGCTGTGCTGGCCGATCTGCGGCAGCAACAGCCGGACGTTGTTTATCACGGCGGCGATTTGGCGTTCGGAGGATGTAATCCTGCTGAGGTGATTGATTGCATCGCTCATGAAGGCTGGATGGGAGTTTTGGGAAATACTGACGAAATGCTGTGGACTGCCGAAGCTCGCCCCGGCCTGGAAGCCTCGGCGCCCAAACTGCGGCCGCTGTTTCGAGTGCTGTTCGAATCGTGCGCGCCGGCTACGCGAGAGTTGATTGGCGAATCTCGGCTCGAATGGCTGAGCCGCCTTCCCGCTGAACTTCGCCATGCGAACCTGGCGCTCTTGCATGCCAGCCCCGGCAACCTGTGGCGGGCCCCAATGGACACGGCGGAAGCGGCGGAACTTGAAGAAACATACAAGCCGCTGAACACCGCAACTGTCGTCTATTGCCACATTCACCGGCCATTCATACGCAAAGTCGGCAACATAACGATCTGCAACACCGGCAGCGTGGGCGCTCCGTATGACGGCGATCCCCGTGCTTCCTACCTGCTGATCGATGACGAACGGACAGCGATCCGGCGAGTGGAATATGACATCGAAAAAGAAATCGGACGGCTACTGGCATCGGATTATCCGCACAAAGAGTGGCTGGCGGAGATGCGCCGCAAGGGAAGTTACGTGCCGCCACCGGAAGAAAATCCTTGAAGTCCAGAATAAGCGCGCCAGCGACAGCTGCTTACGGAGGCGAACTGGTCCCTCCGGTGTTGGCTGGAGCCTTCTGTTGTTTGCTGAAAAGAGTGTTGAAAATCTCCTGGAGTTTCTCAATCGCGTTCTTGCTGAACATGCCGACCATGGCGCCGATCCCTGCCAGGGCCCACGGTTTCAGGGTTGTCCCCGTGACCGCTCCTCCGGTGGTTGCAAGCAACCCGCCACGCATCAGGAAGTAAAAAACCAGGCCCAGCAGCGACCCCATTAATGGCCGCCCGACATACCAGGGAGTGTAGGCGCGCTCAAAATCCTTCTTTTCGCTGGCATGCTCCAGATATCCCAGGATAGCGGTAATCATGCTGCCTACACCGGCAGCAAGCATTGAAACCAGGGCATTCAGGTAATCGGCCGAGTCATCGCCCGAAAATAGTATCTTCTTGAACCAGGAATCGGGCCAGAAGGGGACGCAAAGAACAGCAAAGAGTCCGCATAAGAGAAAGCCCGTGAGCAGCAAAAGCCAAACGCCTACGGGGATTGTATTTCCAAAGGGAAATGCGCGTCCGGAAGCAGGGGACGGGGGACTTGCACCCCAATCATGGTCCGGAGGGCTCACTAACTCCGGGCCACGGGCTTCGCTAAGCACATGGACGGCTATGAAGAAAGTTACCAGCAGCAAAAGGCCAAGAACAGCCTTGAGAAGGCTCACCCATGTAACAAAATCATGGGCTCCCGTCCACGCTTTCCACAGCGGACCCTGGAGCCAAACCAGTCCAAGATAGAGGGCCAGGCCATACCAGAAAATCGCGATTACGATCTTGAATCGTTGCATGTTCCACTTCCGTGCAAAGTAAGGGGCCCATGAACGCGCGATTCTATCACGCCCGCCCGGCTGTCGCCGAATAAAGTGCCGGGCTGAACCTGGCGAAACTCCGGCACGCTTGCTTCAAATTGTTTTTGATTACAGCTGCATGAGCCGTCTCAACCCGCTCCCAGTTCCGCCGCTTCCTTCTTTAGCCGCGCCAGCTTGCGCATGAGGAAGAGCAGGTAGCTCACGTAGATGCCCCACGCCGCCAGGTAGCCCCCCCAGAGATATGCGATGGGATTGACGTGACTGGGCGTGGCAAAGAACATTGCCGGTATCAGCATCAAGCCGGCGGCGCCTCCCGCGGCCCTTTGCACGTGGGCGGCGTTGATCTTTTGCGACGTCCGCTCCATCTCATAGCGGAACCAGGCGATCAGCGCACCAAAGCAGAGGAAGGCGAGCATATTGAGGAACAGGATGTTCTGCATTCGCGGATCAAGATTCGGCGTGCCGATCATGGGCGAGGGATGGTGGGTACGGAACCAGCGGTTGGCCATGTAAACGATGGGCACATCAAGAAAGGCGAAGATCGCCAGTGACGAAGCCAGCACCGAGGTGGAGCCGGCGGTCGAAGACCGGCGCAGGACCAGGTAGCTCACGTACAGCAGCCACAGCATGAGCGTAGTGTTCAGGCGCATGTCCCACGGCGACCACCAGACGCCCCAGGCATAGCGCGCCCAGATGGGGCCGGTGATCAGCACGACCGTGCAGAAGACCACGCCGACTTCCGCCGCGGTGGCGGCCAGCGCGTCTGCCCTTGGGCTGCGCTTCCACAGGTAGACGATGGACGCGAGGAAGTTGACGAAGAAAAGCGTGAAGCCCACCGTGGCTGCCGGAACGTGGACGTAGAAAATTCTCTGCACGTTGCCCATGGTTTCTTCCGTGGGCGCCACGACCAGGCCCTGGTACGTTCCGTAAGCCAGGAACGCACAGCAAAAAGCAGCGAAGGCGAAAAATAGTTTGGTTTTCATTCTGCGTTCAGCACCGTATCAAAGAGCAGGAAGCACGCCGTGGTAAAAATCACGCAAAATCCTGCCAGGAATTTTAACTGTACCGTAGGCGAACCCTCGCCGGTGAGCACCTGTGTTGTCGCGTTCACCATGCTGATCACCGCCGGGACGGAGATCGGCAGCAGCAGCAGCGGGAGCATGAGTTCGCGATTGCGCGTGCGAATGGACATGGCGGCGAAAAATGTTCCGTTCACCACCAGGGCCCACGTCCCCAGCAGGGCGATCAGGACCAACTGCCACAACGGCCCCACTGAACTAAGATTGTAAAAGACCACGAACAACGGGGCCATCAGGCATTCCAGCAAAACGATCAAAATAAAGTTACCTAAGCACTTGCCCAGGAAGAGCGCCTCGGCGGGAGCGGGAGAGACACGGTAGGCGTCCAGCACGCCGTTGCGCAGCTCGCGCGCCCATGACTGGTTGAGCGCCATGGTGGTGGAAAAAAGGAACGCCACCCAGATCAGGCCGCCCATCACCGGCCGCGAATCCTCGCGCTCAAAAGCAAAGCTGAAGACCACCACCACCACCAGGGCAAAGAACATCATGGAGTTGAAAACGTCGCGCGAACGCCACTCCAGGCGGAGGTCCTTGGATACGTTGATCCAGGTGAGCCTGGTGATGGACATGCTCATGCCTTCACCTTGATCGCTGGACGTCTCCTACTTGGACCATTCATGCTTGGACCATTCATGCTTGAACCCCAGGCATGGCGCCGCGATCCACCAGTTGGCCGTGCGAGAGCATGAGGTATTCGTCAGCCAGGTTGGCCAGCAACCCCACCTGGTGCGTGACCAGCAAAATGGTGGCGCCGCTGGAGCGCATTCCTGCCAGAAGTTTGGCAATCTGCAAAGCCGAATCAGGATCGACGTTGGAAAATGGCTCGTCGAGCAGCAGCAACCGGGGCTCATGAAAAATGGCGCGGGCCAGTGACAATCTCTGGCGCATGCCCTGCGAGTACTGGCCGACCCGGCGCTCCAATGCCGGATCAAGCCCTACGCGCTCCATCGCTTTGGCCAGCGGTCCGTCGGAGTTGATGCCGTAAAGCTGGGCGAAGAAGCGCAGGTTCTCCATTCCGGAGAGTTCGTCATACAGCAACGGTGCATGGGCCATGTAGCCCATGCGATCGAGCGCCTGTTTGTTGGGAATGCCGAAGATCAGGATGCTGCCTTCCGTGGGCTCGTTGAGTCCGGCGATCATGCGCAGCAGCGTGGACTTCCCGGCGCCATTCTCGCCGCGCAGGACGTAAAAACGCCCCGGCTGCAGTGCCAGAGAAACTTTTCTTACCGCGGCGGTGCGGCCGTAAATCTTAGAGACGTTTTCAGTGCGGACAGGAGGAGCGTCTGGATTCGTCAGCGGCGGACCTCAGTATCCTTTCGACTGGGGTTGAGCGGGTTGAGAGTTCGGGGCTCCCGGCTGTTCCTTATATTTTGAGGCGCATTTCGCCTGCAGCTCATTGGCGTAAAAGACGCCGTCTCTCTTGTAGACGCCCATGGCCAGCGCCTGGGCATTGTCTTTGAACGTGTCCGGCGGCGGCTCACTGCCTTTGTACACCACATGCAACGTTTCACCGTTTTCCACCAGGAGGAAATCGGCGTTCGGGCCGTTCAGCTTGATCGATCCCGGCTGCACATTCCCTGCCACACGCAGGTTTCTGCTATAAACCACGTCACCCATGCCGCGCAGCTCTTTAATGGTGACGTAATAGCTCTTGCTCTCCTGCGCACCCAGGTACGCCAGGTAAGCCACGGAAAACACGATCAGTGAAATCGCGATCCCAAACTTGAGGTACTTTTTCGTTACTTGTGACATAACCCTCAAAGGTTATCCCCGCTTGGGACTTGGGGTCAAGAGGTCTTATGAAGATGCGTGATGCGGATCACACGCCCTTTCTATGGCGCGTATAATAAAGGGTTTCCGATCATAAGGTGGAAATCATGAGCACAACCCAGAGTACCCCGCACAGCGCAACCACAGCACAGATGAAACCCCGGGAAGATTGGATCGTCCGCCGCCGCGAACAGGCCGCACGCACGGGAGACAGCAACGTCTCCCAGATGCACTATGCCCGCAAAGGGCTGATTACAGAGGAGATGCTGTATGTGGCGGACAGGGAGAAGCTTAAGCCGGAGCTGGTCAGGGACGAGGTAGCCGCCGGCCGGATGATCATTCCCGCCAATATCAATCATCCCGAGCTTGAGCCGATGGCCATTGGCGTGGAGTCTTTGTGCAAGATCAACGCCAACATCGGCAATTCCGCGATTACCTCCAACGTGGACGAAGAGCTGAAAAAGCTGCACACAGCGGTCCACTTTGGCGCAGATACGGTGATGGACCTCTCGACCGGCGGCGGCATTCATGAAATTCGCGAAGCCATCCTGCGGCACTCGCCGGTGCCGATTGGTACTGTTCCCATCTACGAAGCGGTCTCGCGCGTGAAGCGCATTGAAGACCTGAGCGCGGACCTGATGCTTGAGGTGATTGAAGAGCAAGCCCAGCAGGGCGTGGATTATATGACGATCCATGCCGGAGTGTTGGTGCAATATCTTCCGCTGATCTCGAAGCGCATTACGGGGATCGTGAGCCGTGGCGGGGCGATCCTGGCACAGTGGATGGCCCATCACCACAAGCAGAACTTTCTCTACGAACGCTTTGACGACATCACCAAGGTCCTCAAAAAGTATGACGTTTCTTACTCGCTGGGTGACGGGCTGCGTCCGGGCTGCATAGCCGACGCGAGCGATGAAGCGCAGTTCGCCGAACTGCGCACGCTGGGCGAGCTGACCAGCAAGGCCTGGGAGCATGACGTGCAAGTGATGATCGAAGGCCCGGGACACGTGCCCCTGGACAAGATCAAAGAGCAGGTGGATAAAGAGGTGGAGTGGTGCCACGGCGCGCCGTTCTATACGCTGGGGCCGCTGGTCACCGACATCGCACCGGGCTATGACCACATTACCTCGGCAATCGGTGCGGCCATGATCGGCTGGCACGGCGCCTCCATGCTGTGCTACGTCACGCCCAAAGAGCACCTTGGCCTGCCCAACGAGAAGGATGTGAAGGACGGAATCATCGCCTACAAGATTGCGGCGCACGCGGCCGACATCGCGCGACATCGGCCCGGCGCGCAGGACCGCGACAACGCGCTCAGCTACGCGCGCTACACTTTCGACTGGGACAAGCAGTTTGCTCTCTCGCTGGACCCTGAAACCGCGCGCTCCATGCACGATGAGACCCTGGCCGACGACTATTACAAAGAAGCCAAGTTCTGCTCCATGTGCGGGCCCAAATTCTGCTCCATGAATTACTCGCAGAAGGTGGACGAGTTCAACAAGCAGGTTTACGGAATTGAGAAGACCGACTACTCACAGTTGGTGGAAAAGATTGCGGTCGGCAAGTAAGTTCCGCGGTCGCGCGGGAAACAGGTTGCAACCTATCGCTGAAGTCGCTGGAGAATGGGAATGGCGTTCTGTACATCGTGCGGTAATGAAGTAGCCGATTCGGCAAGTTTTTGTACGTCGTGCGGCCAGCGGCGGGACGCCGCTGCGCCATCCGCTCCAGTCTGTTCGTCATGTGGCGCGCAGGTTGATACCTCTTTCGCGTTCTGTACCTCCTGTGGTCAACCACGGGCATCGAACCAGCCTGCGCCGCCTGTGGAAGCTGCTGCGGCTGCCACTCCTGTCGCAACCCCGATTGCCGCCATCCCTGCTCCAGCGCCAGCTTCTTCCACCACCGCGTTCTGCACGTCCTGCGGCGCCAGGCTGGAACCAGGAATCAGGTTTTGCACCGGATGCGGCCGGCCGGTGCCGGAAAGCTCCGCGACCGCTCCTGAGAGAACCGTAAACGTCGCACCCGTTACGCAGGCACCGGCAGCGGCCCCGCCAGCCAGTACAGCTTCTGTTCCAGCTGCGGCGGTCGCTCCGGCGCCAATGCCGATGGAGGCGGCGATTGCAGCGGCGTCCGTTCAGACCGTGCCTGAACCGGCCCCGCAAGTTGCCACGCCATCGTACGCCACGCAGACAGGCTACGAATTACCGCAGCCGGCAAGCGGCGGCAAGTTCCGTGCCGTGGTCCTTGTCCTCTTGCTGGTGATCGTGGCTGGCGCGTGCGGAGGCTGGTATTTCTGGGGCGTGGAGACGATCATTGTTTCCAGCCCGCCCGGCGTTACGGTCTTTCTCGACGATAAGGAGCTTGCGCCAGCGTCTTACGGCAGGTATGTGGTCCCACACCTGTCACGCAAGACACACTTTCTCAAAGTGCAAAGCCCCGGATTTGCCGATACGATTCAGCGCCTGGACTTCCCGCTGACGTCATTGCATGAGTGGGTCAACGTCAAGCTGGTTCCTAACCGGCAAACGCGCCCTTCCCCCTCACACTAGGCAGCGCGAGCGAAAAAACAAACAGGCAAGGCGTTGTTCTGAAGCGGCGTGGTTCCTGCTAATTTTCCAGATCAGAAAAGTGTTTCAGGCCGGCCTGCTGTCCTGCCTGCTTTGGCTTTTGCGTAGGTACCGGGCGCGAGAAATGGCGGATGACAACGTCATCGCCGATCGTGTTTTCAGATTGTTGCGCGACCAGGTGCTGTGTCTGCTGAATGCGCGGCGAAGGCTTGCCTGGCGCTTGCGCCGGGGCTTGTGCTTGCTTGGTCACGACCGGCTGTGCCTGCACGCCTGCCGCTGGCTTTCCTGGCTGCGGCTTCGCTGTGCCGGCTTGCAAGGTTACACCGCCGGTTTGCACGGTAACGCCTCCGCTCTGTGCATTGGCGCCTCCGGAAGCAGAGTTCGCCGGACTGGCCAGCGGTGTGCGCGAATGAAATACGCCCAGCGCGATTCCCATGATAAACAGCGCGGTCACGGCCGCGGCGCCAGTCAGAACTGGGCGCAACGCCGGGTTGATTCTGCGCCACAGTTTGAGCGGGTTCACAGCTAAGGATGCGCGGCCTTGTTTCACATCCGCCCGGCCCCACATCGATGCTGCAACGGGCCGGTCTTCACGGCCGCCGTCAGGCTCATGGGCGACCGGCACAGGCATGCCCTGTTCATGCAGGCTCTGCTCGTACTGGCCTTGCTCATGCCGGCTTTGTTCATGTTGGCTTTGCTCATGTAAACCAGGATCCCGTTGGCGGACCAATTCCATCAAGCGCGCTGCGGCCTCCTCGCGCGCGGCTTCCAGTTCCGTTGCGCGCTGCTGTGCTTCAGCCCGGCGCTGCTCCAGATCGAGCAGGCGCGCTGCATGCGCGGCCCGCGCTTCCGCTGAGCGCACCTGCGCCCGCTTGGTATATTCCTGGAAATGATCGCGGATTGCAGCGGCTGTGGAGGAAGCCACCGCCACCGCGCCCGCCCACGTGCGCGCCGCGATCCTTGCTCCATCCTGCAAAGTTTTCCTGCCCCGATCTTGTTTCCGATCCTGGACGTGTGGCGGTTCCGGTCGGGGCCTTCCGGCTTGCAGCGGTTCTGCTGTGCGCCCGGCCGGTGTGCTGAACGGCGTTAATTGGGCCAGATAAGGCATCGGATCCGTGGGCCGGACCGGTTCAGAAAAAGCAACCGGACCTGCCCCAGGGTGATTCTCCGGTCTTTCGGCCATCGCAACAGGCTGGAATGGAGCAGGCTCTTCCAAAAACGCGACCGGCGGAAGCGGCTCCGGCTCCATGACAGGTACATCGATCACTGAGGGCGTCGCTGGCATCTCGATGACTGGAGCAAACGCGGCTTCGAACTCGCGCGCTGGATCGCGCTCTGCCGGGGCGGGCGTCATCTCTACTACGCTCTCGGCCACGGGCGCGGGTGCGGGCTGCCGGTCCGGCACGGCCACAGGCCGCAAAACTCCGGGAGCGACTGCCACATCGGCCCCTAGTTCGGCCGCGAGGTCGCCCGCGCGTTCCAGCACATCGGCGCGCTCGCAGACTTCAAATTCAATTTCCAGATCGGCGGGAGCAAGGTGCGCCTGGTCAGGGCTGGTCACCTCAACGGAATAACCTTGTTGCTGCAATTGACGGGAAAGGTCGGCGGTCCGTTCGGGGTTGCGCGTGAAGATGCGAGCCAGTGGCATGGGGAAGCCACCTCCCAGGGGAAATTATGACCCTGTGCCGGACCCAGTTCCGGCTACATGTGTACATAGTACAGCAGCGGCGTGATTATTTAGACACAAATTGCCCGGCGCGGGGTGCCTCACAAAAGCCCCTTTTTAGTTCACGTCGGCGAAATCCATGCCGTCGGCGAACTGCAGCCCGGCGATTTGCCGGGCATGAAACTGAACTTCCAGATATGCCGTCATAAGCGCAATATGGATCGACTCGCGCTGAGCGGGGCTGGTGCATTCGGTACGAATGCGGTCAAGTTCCAGATACCGGTCATGGGCCTGCACGAATTTGTTGACGACTCTGTTCATAGCTCGTTCATTGTTCTAGCTGTGAGCAATACAGCGAATCGCTCAAAGACCTTAGAACACTCCTTGGTATCCACTAGCACAGTAACGTTACTTGCATAACGTTACTCTGTGAATTCGGGAGCAATTCTGCTCTCAACCGTAGCGAGGTTCTGTGAGGAAGATCACACAAGTTGGACCGTTGCGATGTGAACGAAGAGCACATGATCAAACAGAAAAGCGGTTCACGGGACTACGCAGGGGATTCTTGCAGCACAGTTTCTTCCGGCACATCGGTATAACTCTCGAACTCAAGCTTGTAACCGTCCGGGTCACGGACCGAGGTGACCCACATCGCGTTTCCCACGAAAGGCCTGGCAGCTTGAATTCCCCGCACCGTGACTTCCCTGTAGAACGCCAGTGCATCCTTGCAAATGAAGCAGATGGAAACGCCCATTCCCAGCTTTCCCTCTTGCCCGGAAAACTGCGGATGGTCTTTCTTGAATTCCTGGAGCATCAGCGCCGCATCGCCCAGTTCAAGCCAGCACCACCGCACCTTGCCATCGCCGTCGGGAGTCCATTTCTTCTTCATTTCGAAGCCGAGTCCATCGACGTAAAAACGCAAGGAGGTCTCTATGCTTGAGACCATGAAGAACGGCACTGCCTGCTGCACGTTGGCATCAATCTTTGTCTGTGTTTCCATCTTTTGACCTGCCTGGAACACGTGTAACATTCAGCCTTTAGCCCAGTTGCTCTCACAACCGCTTTTGCTGGTTGCCAATGGCTCGCTGCTAATTGCCCGAGTACGCCTCATCCAGCAGTTCTATCACGTGCTTTACCGGCGTGGTCAGCCCGCGCTGCTGTACACCGGCGCGGAGCTGGATCATGCAGCCCACGTTCGCCGTCGCCAGCATGTCGCATGTCACGGAGGTCACGTCTTCCATCTTGGCCTCAAGAATCTTCATCGAGAGCTCATTCTGGGCGACGTTATACACGCCGGCGCTGCCGCAGCACTGGTCGGAATGCGGCAGCTCCACCAGTTCGCACCCGATCGCCCCCAGCAACTCGCGCGGCTGGGTGCGGATGCGCTGCGCGTTGGCCAGGTGGCATGGGTCCTGGTACGCAACCTTGCGGCCGATCTTCTTTTTGGGCGCCCGCAAGCCAATCCCTGCCAGATACTCCGTCACGTCTTTCATCTTGCTTTTGAATTCCTTGGCCCGGCCGAGGTATGCGGGATCGTTTTCCAGCAGATCGTCATATTCCTTCATGTTGGAGCCGCAGCCGGCCGCGTTGGTCACAATGGCGTCATAGTTTCCGCCGAGAAAAATATTGATGTTGTGCCGGGCCAGTTCGCGCGCCTCATCGCGCAGGCCGGCATGCGCGTGCAGCGCCCCGCAGCAGCCCTGGCCCGCCGGAATGTGGACTTCAATCCCGTTCTGCGTGAGCACGTTCACGGTGGCGCGGTTGAGGTGCGAAAACGCGACATTGTTGATGCATCCGGCGACGAAAGCCACTTTGCCGCGCTGCTCGCCCACTGCGGGAAAGACCTTGCCGATCTCGCTGAAGAAAAATTCACGGTCGATCTGCGGCGAGAGCCTGTCCAGATCGGCCACGCCCAGCAGCTTCAGCACGCCGGACATCCGCACCAGCGTCTGCAGCCCGGAGCGCTGGTAAAACCGCATCCCGCCGGCCACAAAGCGCAACATGCCAAAATTCGGAATCACTTTGTTATAAAAGAAATTTCGCAACACGCGCTGGACGAACGGGCGCTTGTAGCCCTGCTCAATCTGCGCCCGCGCGCGCTCCACGATGCGGCCGTACTTCACGCCGGAAGGGCAGGCAATCTCGCAGGCCACGCAGCCCAGGCAACGGTCAATGTGGGTAACAAACGTCTCGCCCAGCTCCATCTTGCCTTCGTTCACTTGCAGCATCTGGTAGATGCGTCCGCGAGGCGAGTCCATCTCCATGCCCAGCACTTTGTAGGTTGGACAATGGTTCAGGCAGAGCCCGCAGTGCACGCAGGTGGAGAGCAGCTCCCAGCTCGGCTTGTCATGCCCTCCAGCCGGCTGCGGACTGTGGGGTTTTGGACTATGGATGCCCGGCTCGAACGTGGTGGTCTCAGACAATGAATCTTCCCCTGTTCAGAATGTTGTTCGGATCGATGGCCCGCTTGACCGCGCGCATCATGTTCACGTCAGTCGGCGTGGTGCCCCAGACGTCAAAATGGTGCTTGGCCTCTTTCGGGCACTGCGCCACCTCCGCCGAAGAACCCGGCGGCAGCAGTCCGCGAAACGCCGAAACACAGTTGGCGAACTGCATGGCCGAAGGCGGATCAACCGACAAGGGCACAAACGCCAGCACCAGGTTGCCGGTGGCGGCGCGGCCGACGGCAGCGGGAATCAGGTTGTAATCCAGCGCAGCACGGTCCAGCGCCTGCAAGGCCGGTCCTACGTTTTGGATGGGCAGGTGCGTATGCATCACCATGGCATTCCGGTGCCGGACCAGCACGCTTTGCTCAAAGTTAGAGATCCATGACCAGAGCTGGTCCTCCGCAGCGCCTTCCAGCGTCCGCGTCACCGCCGAACCAAGCTCGCGCGAGTAGCGCGCCAGCACGTTGTCGCTTCCCGCGGCGCGAAGGACAATCTGCCACTCCACTGCCGGCAAGGACACAGGCTGTCCCGGCGTGTAGTCGTCCGGATCATGCACCGGCCCGGGATCGCGCAGATACTCCGGCGCGCGCGGCGATATGATCTCCATGCACATGGGCGTGAGCGGCGACTGGAACAGGCGAGTCCGGAATTGAAGCGCTTCGTCGAGTGAAGCGAAAGAACAGGCAAACGCCCGCGTTTGCCGGGGCCTGGGGAATACCTTGAAGTTGGCCCGCGTAATCACCGCCAGCGAGCCGTAGCTGCCGGTCAGCAGCTTCATCAGATCATAACCGGCAACGTTTTTTACCACGCGGCCGCCGCCCTTCACCACTTTTCCGTCGGTGGTGACGAACTGAACACCAATGCAGAAATCGCGCATGTGCCCAAAGGTTGATTTGAGCGGCCCGGCCGCGCCTGTCGCCATCAGCCCGCCGATCGTTGCTCGTTCCAGATTTGCGGCGTCACACGGGACCCACTGCTGGTGTTCCAGCAACTGGCGCTGCATCGCGGCAAACGGCATGCCCGCCGCCACGGCCACGGTGAGATCGCCGGGATCATATTGCTCAATCTTGTCCATGCGCTTGGTGCTGAGAAGAATGTCGATGCGTTCCGGCACGCCGCCAATCTGTTGCTTGGTAAGGCCGCCTGCCGGCGCGACGACAAGCCCGCGCTCGTTGGCCAGCCGCAATACCGCGCCCACTTCTTCCGGCGATGCCGGCGAAACCACCGCTGCCGGCGCCACACCATTAATCTCAAACTCCGTGCGAGTGACATGGCCGTCGCCGACAATCGCCGCCAGATCGCGATCGACAGAAGCCGATGATGTCACCGTGCTCATGCCTGATGTCGTCATACCGGTACACCGGCAACGGGCTCGACTTTTGCCTTAGGCAGCGGCCCGGTAATCTCGCGGCAGAAGTGCAGATCGGGAATCATCTTCTGCGGGTTGAGAATTGAGTCCGGGTTGAATGCGTTGCGAAGCCGGACCATTACTTCCAGATCGTCTTCCGTAAACATGGCGGTCATCAGCCCCATTTTTTCCAGGCCTACGCCGTGTTCACCGGTGATGGAGCCGCCAAACTTCAGGCAGCACGCCATGATCTCTTTGGCTGCCTTGCGGCTGTTTTCCGTCTGTTTGGGATCGCGGCTGTCAAAAAGGATCAGCGGATGAAGGTTGCCGTCGCCGGCATGGAAGACGTTGCCGATGATCAGCCCGTAGTGTTTGCTGATGCGTTCGATCTCGGCCAGGGTGTACGGGACCTTGGTGCGGGGGATCACGCCATCCTGCGTGTAATAAGAAGGTGAGACGCGGCCCACGGCGCCGAAAGCGGTCTTGCGGCCCAGCCACAGGAGCTGGCGCTGCTTTTCGTCCTTGGCGCGACGCACTTCGCGCGCCTTCTGCTGCAGGCAGACCGCGCTGACTGCCTCAGCCTGCTCTTCCACCGCTTCGCGCATGCCTTCAAGCTCAATCAGCAGCACTGCCGCGGCGTCTTCGGGATAGCCGGCATGCACGTTGGCTTCGACGCAGCGCACCATCCAGCCATCCAGCATTTCCAGCGCCGCCGGCGTCACGCCGCTCTGGGTGATCGCCACCACCGTGTTGGCGGCATCTTCCACTGTGTTGTAGATGCCCAGCAGGGTTGTTACATGCTCGGGCAGCTTGGTCAGCTTAACGGTAATTCGCGTGACCACTCCCATGGTGCCTTCCGATCCGACAAAGAAGCCGGTCAGGTCCAGCCCGCAGGAATCCTGCGCCTTGCCGCCAAACTCCACGACCTTCCCGTCCGGCAGCACCACTTCCAATCCGGTTACGTGGTTCACCGTGACGCCCAAGGCCAGCGTGTGCGGCCCCCCGGAATTTTCCGCCACGTTTCCGCCGATCGTGCAGGCCTTCTGGCTGGAAGGATCGGGCGCGTAATAGTAGCCGTATTTCGCCGTGGCGTTGCTCAGCTCCAGGTTCACCACTCCCGGCTGGACCACGGCGCGCTGGTTGGGCACGTCAATTTCCAGGATCTTGTTCATCCGCGCCATGGAAAGCACAATCGCCTGCTGGCGCGCGATGGCGCCGCCGCTCAGCCCTGTTCCCGCTCCGCGCGGAACCACGGGGACCTTCTTCTCGCTGGCCAGGCGCATGATCTGCGACACCTGCTGCGCGCTCTGGGCAAACACGACCGCTCCGGGCCGGTGCTTGTCCACGCCCGCGTCATACTCGTAAAGCATGAGTTCTTCCGGACGGTCGAGCACGGCGTCCTTGCCCGCAATTTTTTTGAGTTGGCGAACAATCGAGGAGTCCATAGAGGTAGCCCCTACCCACGGTAAATGCCGAAATCCGAGTCTTGCCTGATTGACTAAATTGTAAACCTTTGAGGACAAATCGCCAGACTGGAGTGGAGTGTCTGCAGCCAGGGGCTTCGCCCTTCGATTTCCGGCCGTAAAAGGGAACCCGGCATTACACCATTGTTCTGGAATTGTTGGGCGATGAGGCGCGGAAATTCAGCAGCTAAAAACTGCGATGAAAAAACGCTTCGACGGAAGAGCTACAGTCCCAGCGTCAGGAAGTGCGCGCGCTGGTAGGGCATATAGGAGGCCTGCCGCCATTTCGCCTGAAAGAAGGCGGCCATTTCGAGACAAAAACGATGAATCGAGACCTGTGCTTTCTTAAGAGCAAACCTGGGTGATTTCGCATCCGCGCAGATCCACAGATCATGTGCCGCCGGATCCAGTCCCAGCTTATCGATCGTTTTGCATATCTCGCATTTCATGGCTCTATGCTCACTAGGTAGGAACCCTTAAGCGGCAAAAGAGTTGTGCAGCTCTGGATTTTTCCTGCCTATCTTTCTTTACGTAAGATTCGCTACTTCACAAAAAGTTACACATAAGCTCATTTGGGGACCCTTAATCCGGCTAGGCTCAAAAACCGCACCGCTGATTTCACTGATCACACTGGTCTGCGATGGCGGAGCCACAAATTCCTCTGTTCGATCAGCGTGATCAGTGTTTATCAGTGGTTAGTTTTTTCCGGCCCCGCCAGCGCGCCCTTGTCTGGCGCCTCGGCGATGCCGGCCGGGGTGTGGCTGGGCTCAGGCCCGCCATGCAGCGCGAGTTGTCCCAGCCTGCACTGGTTGATTGCGCTTCCCAAAATGCGTTCCGCTTCCTGGGGCGCATGGAAGCCCATGGAATTCTCAGACATGATGAAGTCGATCATGTACTGCCCGTGGCGCTGGTAGTCGCGAGCCTTCGCCAGTTGCTCCGGTGTGGCTTTGTTCTTGTTGGCCTTGATATCGCCGATCAGGTCCATCAGCGCGTCCAGAGCGGTATTCCGCAGCGTGAAGAAGCGATCCTGGATTTCCTCCGCCCGCGCTTTCAGCTCCTCTTCAGAGAAATGATGGCAGGTCTGGCATGAGCGGTTGATCTTGAGCAGCGGGCTGTTGACGTGATGGTCACTGATCTTGAGCCCTCCCATGCGCGTGTAAGGCATGTGGCAATCGGCGCAGGCCACGCCGGAGCGGGCATGCACACCCATGTTCCATACTTCAAATTCAGGATGGCGGGCCTTGATCATCGCGGCGCCGGTATCAGGATGTTCCCATTCCTTGATCTTGCCTTCATCCAAATGAGCGATGATGTTCTCCACTGTCAGCCCCTTGGTCCATGGGAAGGTAAGCGTTTTGTCCGGGGGCTTGAAATAATAAGTAACGTGACACTGGCCGCAGACATAGCTGCGCATCTCCTGGCGTGTGGCGTACCTGTTGACGTCGTAATCGGCGACCCCTTGCGAGGCTTTCAGCGTCTTGATTCCCTCGATGAATGCCGGCCGCGTCACCCGCAGTTGCATGTTCTGCGGATCATGGCAGTCGATGCAGGCGATCGGATGCTTGGCGTACTGCCGCGCCTCGGCGTACTTCATATGGTTGATGGCCTGAAAGCCCTTGTTCCTGTCGCCATTTCCCAATTGGTTATAGATGGTGACCATGGAGGCATGGCAGTTCAGGCATGCGCCCGGAGGATTGAACTGCTGGCGCTCGGTGAACGTCTGGTCGGCGAGCATATAGGCGTGGCCGCGCCGCTCGCGATAATCCTTGGAAAACGCGTACCCCGCCCACATCGTCTTCAGGCGCGGGTCCTGCTCCAGTTTGGAGCGCGCTACCACGGAACGCGGATCGGCCTGGGTAGGCGTGCGCGGCTCAGCCTCGCTGCCGCCGTATTTGGTGCGCTGCATGTCCGTGGTTCCCATATAGAGGTCATACTGCATGGGAAAGTTCTTGCCCCAAACGGCCGGATCATCCACCGTATCGTTCAGCTCCACCACCCGGTAAAACGGATTCCGCGCCTCCTGCTTGCGTTCAAAGATGTTGATCAACAGCGCCGTGACCGCAAAAGCCGCCACTGCCGCCAGGACAATCGTGACGATAAGGAAGCGGCGGGGCTTCTTTTCAGTTCCGTTATTGTCGCTCATGGATTCTCCTCAGGTGCTGGGGCAATTGCAGAACAGCTGAGCTCTCCGAATGTCCAACCGATAGGTGACAGCGCGTGCAGTGTATGCCTTCTGCCGTGCCATGCACGTTGTTGCCGTCGATGGCCTGGGTAATGGCGGCATGGCAGTGACGGCACGCGCCTTCCACCACCTCGCGATCAAATTTGGTGATCTGGATGGTGTCAGGATACTTTCCGGTGGTGAAGTAAAAAGAATGGAAAAAGCCGTTGCTCGCTTTTACGGCATATTTGCCAAGAAAATTGTGAGGCGTGTGGCAGTCGTTGCACGTGGCCGCCGAATGATGACTTGACTTGATCCAGCCGCTGTACTGCTCATTCATCGCGTGGCAGTTAGCGCAGGCGCTCGGATCGTTGACGAGATAGGAATAGCCCTTTGCGTAAACGAAAGCGTAGCACGCGATCCCGATCAGAGTGCCAACCAGGACCAGCAGGACCAGTTTCAGCCGTGCAAGATACATCGGTGCTCGCTTTCTGAATCGTGAAAGTGGTGCAGCTTGCAACCATCAATCATGCATGAGTTTCCTCGCCCAGCGCCACTGTTTCCCCGTCAGCCGGGATCAACAACCGGACGCCGGCGGAGTGCGCCTGCTGCGCTAATTCGTCGCGCGTGAGCAGGCAGTGGTTGATCGCTTCCATATGCACGGCGACCACCTGCGCGTGCGACGTTGCGCGACGCACCCGAATCACGTCTCCGGACGTCATGGTAATGGGATCGCCATGCAGGAACTGGGCCGCCCCTGAGTTCACCACAATGACCGCCGGATCATGTTCTTTGATCGTCTCCGCCACCTGGTCATACCAGATCGTGTCGCCGGTGATGTACACGGTAGGCTCGCCTGCGCTGCTAAGCACGTATCCACTGGAGGGAGCCATGGCCCGCGCAATCTCTCCCGTGCCATGTTGCGCCGGCGTGCGCGTGATGCAGATGTGGCTCCAATACTTGATATCTTGCACCGCTGAGGCATTGACGAAGTACACGGCCTCCATCTTCCTGAGGTCTTCCGGCTGGCACAGCAACGGCAGATCTTTGGGGACAAGCTGGATGGCGGCATCGTCCCAGTGGTCGCGATGCGTGTGCGTCACCAGCACCAGTTGCACTCCGTCAAGGACCTGCTCCACAGGAAAGGGCAGCGGCACCAGCGGGTTGGGACGCGGCTGCGGCGAATTCTGGATCGCCGCCATGGCCCCGGCATCGCTCAGCATGGGGTCCACCAGCACTTTCATGCCGGCGTAGTCCAGCAGCAGTGTGGCGTGGCGGACCAGTTGCAGCTTCATGAGAAGATCTCCGTGGCCGCCAGAACCGTATTGCAATGGATGGTCACCGTGTCCTCCACACGCCGCGCATAGCCGCCGGCATAAGTAATCATCACCGGGACGTTCTTCGCCTTCGCCACCTTCAGCACCAGTTCGTCGCGTTTTTTGAGCCCCTCGATGGTCAATGACAGCCCGCCCAACTGGTCTTCCTTATACGGATCGGCGCCGGCCATGTAGCAGATCAACTCCGGCTCAAAGTGACGGAAGGCCGAACTCAGGGACTGTTCCAGCCAGCCGAGGTACTCGTCATCATTGGTGCCGTCGGGCAGATTGATGTCGATGGAGGACGGCGGCTTGTACATGGGATAGTTGTGCGCCTGGTGCAGCGAGATGGTGAATACATCGAGCGCCCCGGCCGGGTGCTCGAAGTGCTCCTCATGCGTGGCGTGAATGTCGCGCTGGCTGGCGCTGGCGCTGGGCAGCGGATGGCCCGGCCGTATCTTCGGCGGAAAAATCACCGCCGTGCCGTTGCCGTTATGCACATCACAATCCACGGTCATGGCGCGCTTGATCTTGCCTTCCTGGTGCATGCGCTTGATGGCCACAGCCACATCGTGAATCACGCAGAAGCCCTCTCCATGGTCGGGATGCGCGTGGTGAAAGCCGCCGCCGATATTGCATGCCACGCCATCGCGCAGCGCCAGGTCCGCGGCCAGAATCGATCCACCTGCCGCCAGCCAGAATGCCTTCACCAACTCGGGCGAATACGGTACCTCCATCTGCAGCTCTTCCTGGGCCGAGAGTGTTCCCGTCTTGAGCTTCTGCACGTATTCGCGCGTGTGCACCAGCAGGATGTCTTCGTCATGCGCCGGTTTGGGCGCGACAAAATCCTCCGCTTCGGCCAGCCCGCTTTCCAGCAGCCGCTTGTGGATCAGCCGGTATTTCTGCGCCGGAAAAACATGCGCGCCGATGGGCAGGTAGTAGTCATCGGTATAGACCAACTTAAAAGGAAGCATGAATAGGTCCTTCGCTGCGCTCAGGATTTCGCCTGATCAAGGGTAACGCGCCGTTGCCGCTGCCGCAAAGTCCCGCGACCGCCCGACCGGCGGGTAAGTGGCAATTTCCCCCGCAGCGTCGTACCATTTCAACAAATTCCGAACGAGGAGGCGCGTCTTGATCTTCGGCATGTCCACAGCGACATATACCGCGATTCACGCAGTCATCAGCCTGGTGGGAATCGCTTCCGGCCTGGTCGTTTTGTTCGGAATGCTCGGCGGACAACGGCTCAATGGAATGACGGCGCTCTTTCTGGCCACCACAGTGCTGACCAGCGTGACCGGCTTCGGCCTCCCCTTTGACCACCTGCTGCCTTCGCACAAAATTGGCATCATCTCGCTGGCAATGCTGGCGATTGCCATCCTGGCCCGCTATGCCTGCCATATGGCCGGCAAGTGGCGCTGGATTTACGTGGTCACCGCCGTGATTGCGCTCTACCTGAATACCTTCGTCCTGGTGGTGCAGAGTTTTCTGAAAGTGTCCGCCCTACATGCATTGGCGCCGAATGGCAAAGAGCCGCCGTTCCTGATCGCGCAGTTGGTGGTGCTGGCGCTGTACGTTGTGTTTGGTTTTTTGGCAGTGAAAAAATTTCAGCCCGAATCGATGAGTGCATCGCGCGTGGCATCGCTGCGAAAACATGAACCGGAAGGGAGCGAATGAGAATCTAAATCGTCAGACTGCGGGATGAGCGCGCCCCACGAGTTTGCGGCTGAAAATAAATCCATGAGGTCCTAAGATGTGCAGAAACATCAAAACGCTGTTCAACTTTGATCCGCCAGTCACGGAGGAAGAGGTCCGGGCGGCATCGCTCCAGTTCGTAAGAAAGATCACCGGCTTTAACAAACCGTCGAAGGCCAACGAGCCCGCGTTCCTGGCTGCGATTGATGAAATCGCCGCCATCTCAAACCGGCTGCTGCGCTCGCTGGAAACCACGGCGCCGCCCAAGAACCGCGAAGGAGAGGCCGCCAAAGCGCGTGCCCGCGCCGCGGAGAGGTTCGGGACTTAATCGCCGCAGGGGAACGCAAGCGCGAACGTTCGGCGGTGTCCGGCGCTTGGGATTTTGCGCCGGCTTTTGCGGACGCAAGTCCCTCAACTTTGCTAAAATCTATAAGTAACAGAAACTTTCCCGTCCAGATTTCCCAGGTATATCTTCATTCGGTGAAAAACAGTTACGGGCGAGGAGTGTGCATTTCACGTGAAACACGGCAAGACAGCTGTGATCGTCGGCGCCCAGTGGGGCGACGAAGGCAAGGGCAAGATCGTCGACGTTCTCTCGCACAATTTTTCCATCGTGGCCCGTTATGCCGGCGGGCATAACGCCGGGCACACGGTCATCATCAAAGGCAAGAAATTCGTGCTTCAACTGGTGCCCTGCGGGGTGTTGCGCAAGGGCTGCCGCTCCGTCATCGGCAACGGCGTGGTCCTGGACCCGCTGGCCTTCCTCAAGGAAGTGAAGATGCTGCGCGAGGCCGGCGTCCAGGTGGACGGCAATCTTTTTGTCTCAAACCGGGCGCACGTGATCCTGCCTTACCACCGCATGATCGAAACCGGGGCGGAAAACGCTCCCGGACGCGTGAAGATCGGCACCACCTCGCGCGGCATCGGCCCGGCATATGAGGACAAGATGGGCCGGCGCGGCCTGCGCGTGGCCGACCTGCTCGACTCCGGACTGCTTAGGACGACGATAGAAAACGCCTGCCGCGAAAAAAACATGATCGCGCACGCTCTCTTCAACTCGGAACCGCTCGATGCCGACAGCATGTACGCCGAGTACGCGCGCGCTGCCGAGCAAATCGCGCCGTTCGTCGCCGACACCGCCGTGCTGCTCAACCAGGCGCTGGCGGAAGGCGAGTCCATCATGTTTGAAGGCGCGCAGGCCACCATGCTCGATATCGACCATGGGACCTATCCGTTTGTCACTTCCTCAAGCTGCACCGCGGGTGGCGCAGCCACGGGAACCGGCGTTCCTCCCAACGCGATCCAGAATGTTATCGGCGTCACCAAGGCTTACTGCACGCGCGTGGGCGGAGGGCCGTTTCCCAGCGAGGTTGAAGGCCCCGCCGCCGACCGGCTTCGCACACGCGGCAACGAGTACGGCGCGGTTACCGGGCGCTCCCGCCGCTGCGGCTGGATCGATCTCCCGCTGCTGCGCTACGCGCAGATGATCAACGGCGTGAACTGGTGGGTGGTGACCAAACTTGACGTGCTCGACGTGCTCGACGAGATCCCGGTCTGCGTCGGCTACAGGATCAAGGGGAAGAACGTTGACTCCATCCCCGCGCTGGCCACCGGCTTCGAACAGGTGGAGTGCATCTACGAAAAGATGCCGGGGTGGAAGAAATCCACAGAAAGCGTCACCAGCATTGATCAATTGCCGAAGAAAGCGCAGGAGTATCTTCGCTTTATTGAGCGGGAGAGCGGGGCAAAGATCGGCATGGTCTCCACCGGCCCGGAGCGCGACCAGACCATGCTGCTGTCCGAATTTGAAGCGGAGCTTCAGGGCGCGCTGCAAAAGGGCGTGAAAGCAAAATGAGGCGTACAGTAGGCGTGAGCGAAGCGGGAGCCCGGGGCCCCCAAACGCGCCGATTTTGCGCGATTGGGGTGAGAGCCTCCTGCCGAACCCTGACGCGCAGCGTAGCGAAGCGGGCGAGCTGGAATTGTGCAAAGTATTTTATACGAGAAGACAAATGATCGTTCTAAAGGTTGACATGCTGGTGAAACCCGGCGCCGAGCAGCAATGCCGCGAGTATATTCAAATTCTCCAGGAGCATTCGCGACGGGAGCCAGGCTGCCTGATGTACATTGGCCACCAGTCAACCGAAGATCCCCGCAAATTTCTTTTCTACGAGCAATATAAAGATGACGCGGCGCTGGAAGCCCACCGCAACGCTCCGTATTTCAAGCAATACGTCATCGGCGGGCTGGACACGATCATGGAGCACCGCAGCCGCGAGCTCTATGAAGCGCTGGATTAAACTATTTTCATCGTAAATTTAGATCCTTGCGGGATGGAGGCATTTCAGGCCCGCGGCAAGAGCGTCTGCTAAAATCCTCACGCCGTGGCGAATCATCAAGCCCTCTTTCCGCGAAACTTTCTGAAAGACTATCCGCTCGCCGTGCGCGGCGAAGGCTGCTGGATTACCGCCTCTGACGGCAGGAAGTATCTTGACGCAGCGGGACAGGCCGCGGTCGTAAACATCGGGCATGGCATTGCTTCCGTGGGACGCGCCATGGCGGAGCAAGCCACGCAACTTGCCTTCGCGCATAGTTCACAGTTTCATACCGTGGCCGCGGAAAAACTTGCCGCGCGGCTTCTTGCGCTCGCGCCGGAAGGCATGCGCCGCGGGGGCCGCGTCTGGTTCACTTCCGGGGGCTCTGAAGCCAATGAAACTGCCATCAAGCTGGCGCGCCAGTTTTTTCTGGAGCGCAACCAGCCGGAGCGATTTCGCGTGGCCAGCCGGCGGCAGAGTTATCACGGCAGCACGCTCGGCGCCATGACAATCAGCGGAAACATGGCCCGCCGCGCTCCCTACCAGCCGCTGCTTCCGGAGTGGGGCCATATCGCCCCCTGCTTTTGCCGGCACTGCCCGCTGGGACTGCAATTTCCCGGCTGCAATCTGGCTTGCGCCGACGAACTGGAAACTTTACTGCACGCTGATCCAATAAATAACGCTCAGGCAAATTCTGTTGCGGCTTTCATCTTTGAACCTGTCGTAGGCGCGACTCTGGGCGCTGCCGTGCCGCCCGATGGTTACGCTCAACGTATTGCTGAGATCTGCCGGCGCCACGATGTGCTGCTCATCGTCGATGAGATCATGTGCGGCATGGGACGCACGGGCCGTGCGTTCGCCATCGACCATTGGGGCGTGGAGCCGGACATGATTACAGTGGGCAAAGGCGTGGCCAGCGGATACGCGCCGCTTGGCGCCGTGATCGTCGGCCCGCGTGTGGTTGAGGCCCTGGCCCGCGGCTTCGGCGCTTTTCAGCATGGCTTCACCTACCAGAACCATCCTGTCTCCATGGCCGCAGGTAACGCGGTGCTGGACGTGCTGGAGGCGCAACACCTTTTTCCCCGCGTGGCTGAAGCCGGTCGCGAACTGTTTGCCGCGCTCGAACCTTTGAAGGCCCACCGCCACGTCGGCGACGTGCGCGGTCTGGGCCTGCTGGCGGGCATTGAGTTTGTGAAAGACCGGGCTACGCGCGCGCCGTTTCCTCGCGAAGAAAACATCGCGGGGAAAATTTTTCAGGCCGCCATGGAGCAGGGCGTGCTCACATATCCGACGCAGGGTTGCGTGGATGGCGTGAATGGAGACCACGTCCTGCTGGCGCCGCCGTTTATCATCACCGGGGAAGAGTGCCGGATGACGTCGCGGGCCATTGCGGCGGCGATGAAGAAAGTTTTTTCAGCATAAGCAATCCAATATCGTGATTGAAAAAAATCTGATAGCTCTTTCGAGGGATTGAATGATCCGAGCTCTGAAATTGCGTGCCGCCCGATTTGCCCTTGCTGTCGCTGTGCTCTCTTGGTTTCTGCCGGTACCGGCAGGCGCGCAGGCGTCGAATCAACAGGCGCCGGACCAGCGCGCGGCAACGAGCGCAAACAAATCCATCCTGGGTTTCACCACGGCCGGCGCAGCGCGGGAGCGGCAAATCGAAGAGCAGTTCCTGAAGATCCCTTCGGCGGAGCGCGCCCGCGAATGGCACCGCTATCTGACCGCCGAGCCGCATCCGGCAGCCTCAGCCCGCAACAACGAACTGGCGGACTACATTGCCGAGCAGTGGCGGCAGCAAGGCTGGGAAGACGTGGTGCTGCGCAAGTATGAAGTGCTGCACTCCGCGCCGCGTGAAATATCTCTGGAGATGGTGGCGCCGGTGCAATACAAAGCCACGTTGCGGGAAGCGCCGTACGGTGCCGATCCGGACACGAAGAATCCGCGGGTATCATCGGCATATCTGGGCTATTCGGCTTCCGGCGAGGTCACCGCGGAAGTGGTTTACGCGCATAGTGGCAATCCTGAAGACTATGCGCTGCTGCGGAGCAAAGGCATCAGCGTAAAAGGCAAGATCGTTCTGGTGCGCTACTCCAATCCTTACAGCTATCGCGGGTTCAAAGCGCTTACGGCGGAGCGCGAAGGCGCGGCCGCGATGCTGGTCTATTCCGATCCAGCGGAAGACGGCTATAAACGCGGCAAAGTTTTCCCCGGCGGTCCCTGGGGCTCGGAGAGCCACATACAGCGTGGCGCGATCACGTATGACTTTATTGTCCCCGGCGATCCCACAACGCCGGGATGGGCGTCAGTGGCGGGAGCCCGGCGTATTCCGGTGGAGGAAGCGCGCTCGCTGCCCAGGATCATCGCTTTGCCGCTCTCCTGGCATGACGCGAAACCGTTGCTGGAAAACATGGATGGTCCAAAAGCGCCGCCAAACTGGAGAGGCGCGCTGCCCATCCAATACCGGCTGACTGGTAGCGTCAAGGTCCATTTGAAAGTTGACATGGACACCAGCGTGCAACCTTACACCGTGGTGGAAGCGCGAATACGCGGCGGCGAGTTTCCCGACGGATGGGTCCTGCTTGGCAATCATCGTGACGCGTGGGCCTTTGGCGGCGTCGATCCCTCGAGCGGCACCGCTTCCATGCTGGAGCTTTCGCGCGCACTGGGCGAGTTGAAGAAGAACGGCATGCGTCCGCGGCGCACGCTTGTCATCTGCAGCTGGGATGGAGAAGAATATGCGCTCACGGGGTCAACCGAATGGGGCGAGCAATTCGGCGACGAGCTGAAGAAAAAGCTTGTCGCTTACATCAATGTAGACTCGTCTGCGTCAGGTCCAGCGAACCGCACCGGCAACGCAGTCCCTGACTTTCACGCCGATGGCGTCGCCTCCCTGGCGCCTATGATCGTGGAGGCGAGTCACACGCTACGCGTTCCCACGGGCGAGACGCTCTACGACGTCTGGCGCAAGACGCGCGCGCAAGAGGAAAAGACCAAGCCGCCGCTCGCCGACAGCCGGCTGGTCAACACGCGCATCGGCAGCGGCTCAGATCATACCGTCTTCCTGAATCATCTGGGCCGACCAACCATTGGCTTGGAATTTGACGGGCAGTACGGCGTCTACCACTCCATGTATGACGATCACTTCTGGATGGAGCACTTCGGCGACCCCGGATTCAAATATCACATCGTGATTTCAGATCTGTGGGGACTGCTGGCGTTGCGGCTGGCCAATGCCAATGTGCTGCCCTTTGATTTTGCCGCTTACGCCGCCAATATACGCGACTTTGTCAACGACTTGGACCACAAAAGCAAAGTGCGGCCGAACGTCGACTTGGCGCCGCTGTACGGGAAGATCGGCGAATTTGAAAAGGCCGGGCAGGAATTGAATGCCGCGGTCGCCACGGCACTGGCAGCGAACACGCTAAACGCCGAAGCGGCGGAGAAGCTGGACCGGCAGCTCATGCAGGTGGAATCCAACTGGCTCACGCCGGATGGCATGCCTGGCCGGCCATGGTTCCAGCACCTTCTTTATGCCGCGCGCTACACTTACGCGCACCTGGAACTGCCGGGCCTTACGGAAGCCGCTGAGAAAAGCGACTGGCCGGCCGCCAGAGAACAGGCGGCTTTGCTGGAGGCAGCAGTCGGGAAAAATACGAAGCTCTTGCGTGAGGCGAGGGCTGACCTCGAAAAAAGCGCCGGTCCGGACAAGACGCAGCGCTAAGGGCAAGAAGGCCGGCTACTTTTTGTCGGCCAGCAGCACGCCTGCGTTGGCGTAGTCCTCGCGCGTGATCTCGATAAACGTGATCACCACGGCTTCTTTCGCGGCCTTGGCTTCCTCGACCATGGCCTGGGTGATTCGCTCGGCCACTTTGCGCTTCTGCTCAATCGTGCGGCCCTTCAGCATGGTGACTTGAACGAGTGGCATGTATGGCTCCTGGCTTCTGGTTCTTTCTCAATCCCGAACACGCGCGGGTTTTGCGCGTGAGGGATCCCTACATTATTCCAAGCTCTTCACGTTCTATTCAGTCTTGTGTTTCAGCCCAAGGTTACTCGTTGCTATAGGGATCCCTCGCTTCGCTCGGGACTTTGGAAGGGTGATTCCTTCGCCCCTTTGCGATGAGCCGATGCTATTTGCAGAATTCATATCCTGCAAAAAAATAACTCAGCTCGAAGCGTGCGGTTTCATCCGCGTCAGAGCCATGGATGGCGTTGTGCTCAATGCTCGACGCCCACTTCTTGCGGATGGTGCCTGGCTCGGCGTTTGCCGGATTGGTAGCGCCCATCAACTTGCGCAGGTCGGCGATGGCATTGTCCTTTTCCAGCGCCAGCACCACGATCGGCCCGCTCGACATGAACGTGGTCAGCGAATCGAAGAACGGACGGCTGGCGTGGACGGCGTAAAAGCCCTCCGCCTGTTGTTTGTTTATTTCCAGCATTTTTAAGCCAATGATGCGAAAACCGTTCTCCTGGATCATGTGGAGAATGTCGCCGGTGGCGCCCTTGGCCACTGCGTCCGGTTTGACGATGGAAAAGGTGCGTTGCAGTGTGTTCATTCCTGGTCTATTACTCCTCAAATTCGAATCTTGCTTGCGCCGACGAAGAAGCACCGCGCTGTTGCATCTAAACCTTCGCGGCCCCGATCCGGTCCAGCAGCGTCTGCGCCATCATGGCCGGCGACTTCGCCACCGCAATCCCCGCCGCTTCCAGCGCCTTGATCTTTTCCGACGCCGTACCGTGACCGCCGGATATGATTGCTCCGGCATGGCCCATGCGCCGGCCGGGCGGCGCCGTCTGCCCGGCGATGAACGAGACCACCGGCTTCCTCACATGCTGCTTCACGTATTCCGCCGCGATTTCCTCGGCGTTGCCGCCAATTTCGCCGATCATAATGATGGCGTGCGTTTCCGGGTCTTCGTTAAAAAGTCTGAGCGCATCGACAAAATTCGTTCCGATGATAGGATCGCCGCCGATGCCGATCGCCGTCGATTGGCCGATGCCGCGCTGCGTCAACTGGAACACGGCTTCATAGGTCAGCGTGCCCGAGCGCGAAACAATGCCGACGTTCCCTTCCTTGTGTATGTGCCCGGGCATGATTCCGACCTTGGCCTTGCCCGGAGAAATGATGCCTGGACAGTTCGGCCCGATCAGCCGCGATTTGCCCTTGATCTTTAGAAATTCATAGGCCCGCACCATGTCCAGCACAGGAATGCCCTCGGTGATAGAAATGATGAGCGGGACCTCGGCGTCGATCGCTTCCAGCAGCGCGTCGGCAGCGAACATCGGTGGGACAAAAATAATGGTAGCGTTGGCGCCCGTCTTCTCTTTGGCTTCAGCCACTGTATTAAAGATGGGCCAGCCTTCGTGCGTGGCGCCGCCTTTGCCCGGCGTGACGCCGCCGACAATGTTGGTGCCGTAAGCCGCGCAGGTCTTGGCATGGAACGTGCCTTCGCGCCCGGTAATTCCCTGGATCATCAGCCGTGTGGATTTATCAACCAGAATCGACATCGCTATCTTCCCCCCGCGGCCGCCACAACTTTTTCCGCTGCGTCCTTCATCGTCTCCGCCACCTGGAAGTTGAGGCCGGAATTTTTCAGGATCTCGCGACCCTGTTCCACGTTCGTGCCTTCCAGTCGCAGCACCAATGGCAGCTTCAGGTTCGTCGCCCTGGCTGCTTGCACCACTCCGTCCGCCAGCGTGTCCACGCGCAGGATGCCGCCAAAAATATTGATCAGGATCGCCCTCACGTTCTTGTCGCTCAACAGGATCTCGAACGCGTGGCCAATCTGCTCCGCGTTGGCGCCACCGCCCACGTCCAGAAAATTCGCCGGCGATCCACCGGCATACTTGATGATGTCCATCGTCGCCATGGCCAGGCCCGCGCCGTTCACCAGGCAGGCGATATTGCCGTCCAGCTTGATGTAGTTCAGGTTGTACTTTGAGGCCTCCACCTCCAGCGGATCTTCTTCGCTGATGTCGCGCAGCTCTTTGAGGTCCTTGTGGCGATACAACGCGTTGTCGTCAAAGCCAAACTTGGCGTCGAGAGCAAAGAGGTGGCCGTCCGTGGTGGTGATGAACGGATTGATCTCGCACAGTGAAGCGTCGGTATCGACAAAGGCGCGATACAAGCCGGTCATCAGCCGCACAGCTTCGTTGATCTGCTCGGCCTTCAGTCCCAGGCCAAAGGCCAGCTTGCGCGCGTGAAACGCCTGGAAACCGATCGTCGGATCAATGGCTTCTTTGATGATTGCCTTGGGATCTTTGGCCGCGACCTCCTCAATCTCCATGCCGCCCGCGGCCGACGCCATAAACACCGGACGCGCCGTCGCCCTATCCACCACGATACCGAGGTAAAGCTCGCGCTCTATGGGCAGCGTCTCTTCAATCAGCAGGCGCTGCACGATCTTCCCTTCCGGGCCGGTCTGGTGCGTCACCAGGCGCATGCCCAGGATCTTGTCCGCCCAGGCCTTGGCTTCGTCCAGATTCTTGGCCACCTTCACGCCGCCGCCCTTGCCGCGGCCTCCGGCGTGGATCTGCGCCTTCACCACCACGCCCTTCGCGCCTTCTTCAAAGAGCCGGTGCGCGGCCTTTTCCGCTTCGGCGCGGGTCAGGGCCATCTCGCCCCGCGGCACGGCCACGCCATACTTCGCAAGGATTGTCTTTGCCTGGTACTCGTGTATTTTCATGAGGGGGTTCTATTGGGGTTCTATTATTAATGAAGCGTTCTACTGGAGACTCAAACACACGCAAACGAACCTGTGATTTTATAGGACGCGTGATGACTTCGGCAAACGCCACGGCCCCTTGCATGACCACGCCTTAAATCCAACCAACGCGCCCCCACGGCGCAAAATCTCGCTGTTGACTTTCAAGTTAAGCGGCGCTATTCTGCGTTTACACGGGAAAGGAGGGCGATCCGAATATATGAAAAATTCTGACAGTAGTGGTAAACGTGAGGTGGCTGAGGCTTAAGGCGTGAGTCTTTAAGTCCTAAGCGAGTTGTGGTTCGCACAAGGCCTCCGCGCCTTCAGCCAATCCCAACAGACTACCGAATAACCCCGCACTGGTGTGCGGGGTTATTGTTTTTTGGTGGATCACCGGCTAACGTACTCCTGTCCCTTTCCGGCGCGATGGGTCTTGAATCATGGCAGGTCACCCGCCGGATCCTGCGCGAGATTAAAAAATTGACGCCTCCCAACGTCACATCGGAAGACCAGGCCGCGGCGAAGCGTAACGTTTACGTTTTTGGCGCGGTCTCGTTCTTCAACGACACTGCCAGCGAGATGGCCTACTGGATCCTGCCGGCATTTCTGGCATCGCTGGGCGCTGGCCCCGCCGCCATGGGGCTGATTGAGGGCGTTGCCGAAAGCGTGGCCTCGCTGGGCAAGCTTCTTTCCGGCTACCTTACTGACGCGGTCCAGCGCCGCAAGCCAATCGTCGTCTTCGGCTATCTGGCCGCCAACCTGGTAAAGCCGTTGCTGGCCCTGAGCACGCGCTGGTGGCAGGTGCTCTTCATCCGCTTTGCTGACCGCACGGCCAAGGGCCTGCGCGGAACGCCGCGCGACGTGATGCTGGCGGAATCGGTTGACCGCAAGAAAATCGGGGGCACCTACGGGTTGCTGCAATCGATGGACTCCGCCGGCGCCATCGCCGGGCCGCTGATCGCGTGGCTCATCATGGCCCGCACCGGCAACATGCGCGCCGTTTTCTGGCTTGCGGTGGTTCCCGGCGCCATCGCCGTCTGCGTCATCTTGCTGGCCCGTGAGACGCGCGTTGCCAGGCCCGCTGCCGGCTCGATGCCGTCTTTCTGGCAGCCGGCGCGCCTTTCCGTGCGCTTTTACTACGTGCTGGCGGCGGTGCTCATCTTTTCCCTGGGAAATTCCAGTGATATGTTCCTGGTCTTGCGGGCGGAGCAGATCGGCATCAGCGCAAGCCTGGCCCCGCTGTTGGGCTTGGTCTTCAATACCACCTACACTCTGGCTTCCTGGCCTGCCGGATGGTTGAGCGATCGCCAATCCAAACGCGTGATTGCCGCCGCGGGATATCTGGTGTTCGCGGGAACCTACCTGACCTTCGCGCTGGCTCCAGGGAAGGCGGCGATCTGGGGCGTGATGGCCTGCTATGGGCTCTACTACGCGCTGACCAGCCCGGTGCTGCGCGCGCTGGTGGTGGAAACCGTGGAGCCGGGTTCGCGCGGGCGGGCCTTCGGCATGTTTTATTTTTCCAGCAGCATCGCCGCGCTGCTCTCCAGCTTGATTACCGGACAGTTGTGGAAACACTATGGCGCAGCGCTGCCGTTTTATCTTTCTGCCGCCACCGCTACCGTGGCTGCGCTGATGTTACTGGCGGGAAAAATCGGCGACCTGAAGCGCGGGCCCGCGCCGGAGGAAGACGCGAGGACAGGAGACCACAAAGAACTGGACACGTATCACTGAGCCGTCCGGGACTCCCTCCAGCCCATCCAGATGGCGATGACGGCCTGGAAGAAGAGGGCGCCTACGAAATCCAGCGTTACATCGCGCAAGCTCGATGTGCGGGAAGAGACAAAGCTTTGGTGGAACTCGTCCATGCTGGCCGCGGCGATGACCAGCATCAGCGCCAGCGCGCTCCAGCGCAAAGTCCATCGCGGGCGTGCGGGCAGGGTGGCGCGCCAGGAAAAGAAGGCCAGCGCGCCCAGCAGGCCGTAGCTGCCAAAATGCGCGGCCTTGCGAATGAAGAAATGAATTTGCTGGAACCGGTGCGCCGATACCCCTCCGAACAGCGCATGCAGGATCTTCATCAGCAGGCTGCCCGTGTGCTCGGCGGAAAACGTGTCGGTGGAAAAGAACGCGAGCACGCAGAGCCAGAGGAGCGTGGGAAGCCACGCCCATAGTTTGCGGGGAAGGCGGGCGGGAGCGGATTCGGTTACGGCGGGCGATGACAAAGTCGTTCTGCCTATTCCAGCCTGTAGTTGGGCGCTTCCCGCGTAATGATCACGTCATGCACGTGGCTCTCACGCAGCCCGGCGCCGCTGATGCGGATGAAGCGGGCCTTCTGTTGCAGCTCCGAAATGCTTTTGGTGCCGCAGTAGCCCATGCCGGAGCGTACGCCGCCCACGAGCTGGTAGACCATCTCCGCCAGCGTGCCGCGATACGGCACCCGGCCTTCAATTCCTTCCGGCACCAGCTTGTCCACGCGGTTGCTTTCGCGGTCTCCATCGCGCATGGTCATGTTGTCCGTGGAAGAGTCGTCAACGTTTTGCGCGTAGCGTTCGCTCGAACCGGCGGACATGGCGGAAAGCGAACCCATGCCGCGGTAAGACTTGAACGAACGGCCCTGATAGAGAATGGTTTCCCCGGGACTCTCTTCCGTTCCGGCAAACAGTGAGCCGATCATCACCACGCTGGCGCCGGCGGCGATGGCCTTGCTGATGTCTCCGGAGAACTTGATGCCTCCGTCGGCAATCACCGGAATGGCCGCATCGCGGCAGGCGCGCGCGGCTTCGGCAATGGCGGTGATCTGCGGCACGCCCGCGCCGGTCACGATGCGCGTAGTGCAAATCGAGCCCGGGCCAATGCCGACTTTGATCGCGTCCGCCCCGGCCTTGGCCAGCGCGCAGGCGCCTTCATGCGTCCCCACGTTGCCGGCAAGCAAGTCGACTTCCGGCAGCTTGGACTTAATGGTCTTGATGGCCTCAATCACTCGGCTGGAATGGCCGTGAGCGCTGTCAATCGCCAGCACGTCGACTTTCGCCTTCACCATCTCCTGCGCGCGTTCCAGAAAATCGCCCGTGGCTCCGATGGCCGCGCCCACGCGCAGCCGGCCATGCTGGTCCTTGGCGGCGCTGGGATACTTCAGTTTCTTCTGGATGTCCTTGACCGTAATCAAGCCCTTCAGGTTGTACTTGTCATCCACCACCAGCAACTTTTCCACGCGATGCTCATGCAGGATTTTTTCCGCATCTTCCAGCGTGGTGCCCACGGGGACCGTAATCAGGTTGTCCTTGGTCATGATTTTGCTGATCAGGATGTCTGTGCGGGTTTCAAAACGCAGGTCGCGATTGGTGAGGATGCCCACAAGCTTCTTGTTCTTGGTGACGGGAACGCCGGAAATCTTGTAGCGGCGCATCAATTCCAGGGCGTCGGCAATTTTGTGGTCGGGCGAGAGCGTGATCGGGTCCATGATCATGCCGCTTTCCGAACGCTTTACCTTGTCCACTTCGTCGGCCTGCTGCTCAATGGAAAGATTGCGGTGGACAATACCCAGCCCGCCCTGCTGCGCAATGGCAATGGCCAGGCGCGACTCTGTCACCGTGTCCATGGCGGCGCTGATGATGGGGATGTTGAGACGAATGTTTCGCGAAAGCTGGGTTTGCGTGTTTACTTCGGCGGGAACCACGTCAGAATGCGCCGGCAAAAGCAATACGTCATCGAAGGTCAGGGCCTCGGGCACGGGAAAATGAATCATGTTTTATCTCGTCTAAGGAGGGACTAAGAAACTATTGTAACTGGTTTTATTGCAACACGTCACAAAACGCGGCCGGCGCGAATGCGTTTCAAGTCCGCTGAAACGAAAGTAATATTGACCGAAGTACAACTACCCGCGATACTCGAACAGTCATGGAACCCAAGCAGAGTGTCCAGTCGGGCTCTACAGGCGCCGCAGCGGTGATGAACGCTTCCGATAAGCGTCATGAAAAGCGGCTGCACCTGGCTGTGCCAGTGAAGGTGTTTCCTGACGTTGCCAGCATCGAATCCCAGAATTGCTGTACCTATGAAATTTCCACCAACGGCGCGCGCCTGGTAACGCCTCCGGGGATCAAGAACGTGGGGCAGACCATCTGGCTTCAGCGCCAGAACCGCCGCGCCAGGTACAGAGTGGTGTGGATCGGGGAAACTGGCACCTCGCTTCAGGGCCAGGTCGGCGTGGAATGCCTGGAACCAGCCAATGTGATCTGGGAACCGGAAATTAAAGCCCGGATCATGCGCTCCTAAATCCACGATTCCCTTTGGGTTCTTGTCCGCGTTTTCCTGCGAATCTTTGCTGTTGCGTCTTTTGGTGCGATAGGCCAAATATCCTCAGGGCCTAAGTAGACCACCTTAGTGCACTTAGGTGCGAAAAGCCCAACAATGAGAGTTCCCCCTTGAATGTGGTCCTCACATGGCCGAAAACTACCCTTATATTGTCCGCTGCAATGACTGCGATTTCGTCAGCCAGGTCTATCTCGACGAACAGCAGGCAATGAACGAACGCGACTTCCACTCGTTTGAACACCTGCACTCGGTCTCCATATGGCGCTACGCCTGGGAACAGTGGACCATGGTGACGGAGCTGATGGGCGTGGAGTTGCATTGATGGGGCTTCGCGACACCAGGGCATAGCTTACTTTTTTAGGACACACGATATCTGCAGTGAATCTCCGCGCTCTGGTTGCTGGTCAATTTCCGCCGGAAGGATGCGCCAAGGGAGGCATTTGTGTGCCTGCATCGGTCTCCACATCCTGCACATCCGCTCCGTTGAGATTAGCCGAGCGGAAATCGGTCCCCTGTAGTTTCGCTTTCCGCAGTCTCGCATTGGAGAAATCAGCATTGCCGACAATTGCATTACGCAAATCGGCCGCTTCTAAATTGGCGCCGACGAATCTAGCGCCCTGCAGCTTGGCGGAAGAAAGGTTGGCTGCTTCAAAATTCGCAGTTTCTGCGTTCGCGTTCCGTAGCGTCGCTCCGGTTAAATCAGCATTCTTGAATATTGCATTTGCGAGTCTGCTCTCCGCAAGCCCAGCCTGTACAATACGGGCTTTATAAAAGTCAACGCCTCGAGCATCCACACCCTTCCACCATGCGTTAGTCAGCCGGGCGCCTTGAAAATCAAATTGGGCCAATGGCGAGGCTTGCAGGTTCCCGCTGCGCGCGTCAAGAACCTCTACAATCAAATCTGCTATGTGCTTCTGCAATTCTTCACGCTTTTCATGTTTGGTAACAGCGATCAGGACCCGTATGACGGTTTCTTTCTCCCGCCGGGCCGCATTTCGCTCTGCCTCACCTAGCTTCTCTGAGGCAAGTTGCTCATTGAGCTGGCGGATTCGTTGGCCAAGCTCCGACGCGGCGCCGATCCGTATGCGGGGATCTGCGGCGCCCAGAGCCTCGAACAGCTTCAGATCGTGCTGGCTGCGGTTAATTGAGATTTCCTCCATCAATTTCCTGGATTGAAGCTGATGGTCATCGCTTCCAAACTGCAGGTCTTGCTCCAGTTTTTTCTTCTGAACATTACTTAGACTCCGCCCCGCAAACCACACTAACAGACCGCCCAGCAGGGAACCGAGACCAACGGCCTGCAACAATGGCAAATAATGCCCCATCCCCGAATTCATCCTGAGAGCAGTAACTTCTTCCTGGAGTTTTCGAACTTCCTCTTCCAGCTTTTGCTTCTCCAACGCGCTTCTGGACGGATCGCCCTTCAGCACAGCGACTTCCACTTTCAGCTTCTCAACTTCCACGCGCAACTTTTCCGCCTCAAGCGAATCCCGTGAAGAAGGGTTTTGAACCAGAGCTGTTGCAGGTAACAGCGATGCGGCCATCCAGATAATCAGTACTAGTGTGCCGGTCCGAATTACAAGTTGCATTTGAGCCATTCCCAAAATCCTTCCTCGATGCTGTCATTGTGGACCACGAATGAGTTAGCATCGCCTTGAAGTATGGAGGGCGCGACCTTGCCCAGGAGAGCAACTGGACGGCCGCAGGCCTCAGCAAAGTCTAATTCCTGAAAACCCCACCAAGGGAGACCAAAATCGGGGTCGAGGGAAAAGATGCCCACAACAGCCGAGGCATCCATGATGCGCTTTCCCAATTGTGGTTCGGTAGGAAGCTGTTCATCGATCCACCCGTGCACGACATCCATCCCCCGGTCTGAGATCGCCGACGAGACGCGCTTGGCGAAGCCTTCAGAGAAAGGAGCGCTCAGAAATACGCTAGCCTGGCGGGGGCTGGGAGGAGGCGGCCGGAAGTCTGGGAAAAACTCCTTGCCCAGGATTTCGCCCTCCTGTGTGAGACAACAGATGTGAAGCTTGCCGTTATTCCAACCTAAAGGCCAGCACCATCGTTCAAAGAGTTGAGTCATCAATATAAAGGGATTCGAGGCCGGCGCAAGAGCCGCTTCCCATCGCGCAGCTCTCGTCCAAAGTTGCTGCGCGGCGCTAAACAAGAGCTGTAGATACCATATTTGTTCTTGGCTCTGTCCTTGGCTCAATTTACGAATCTGCTTCCGCCAACTGCTGGAAGTTACCCGACTTTTCATCCTTGCCCAAGCGTGAGTAACCGCAGCGTTCCGCTCCGGCTGTGCATGCGCGAGGTGTTTGCATTCATGAATTGCGCGGCGAAAAATGTCTTCGCCACCCGACCACCAGCGCCGCCGAAAATACCTTTCCGCCCGCAACGATGCCAATGCGCCCGCATGCATGACTAGCAATTCACCTTTGAGGCCTAGTACCTGCAACAGACTGGCGCCAATGTCAAAGACCTCCTCGTCCTTTGGGGCACGAGACAAGGGATGGGATGTTTCAAAACTTTCTGATGCCAACCGCATAGCCTCCATTGGGAGTATCTCATTCTTTTACAGTGCTGCCCGATAAGCAAGTTTGCCCCACCCTGAGGTGCATTCTCACACGCATGCTATGCGCCGCCCGAAGCGTTGCTCAATCGCCGGGCTGTATGGTGCGGCCGTCATGCTGAGTAAAGAGAGACTCAGCAGGACTGCCCTCCGCATTGCCGCCATTCCTAGCCCATGATAACTTTTAAGATTCAACCCTATGCTTCGCTCTTATCAGGGAATCGCGCCGCGTATTCACGAGTCGTGTTATATCGACGAGTCCGCGCAGGTCATCGGCGACGTGGAGATCGGCGAAAACTCCAGCGTGTGGATGAACGCCGTGGTCCGTGGCGATGTCTTCGCTATCCGCATCGGCAAAAATTCCAACGTGCAGGACTGCAGCGTGCTCCACGGCATGCGCCATAAATACGGCGTCACCATGGGCGACTGGGTCACCGTCGGACACTCGGTCACGCTGCACGGTTGCACGATCGGCGACCGCTGCCTGATCGGCATGGGCTGCGTGGTGCTGAACAATGCCAGCATCGGTGAAGGCTCGATTATCGCCGCCGGCACTGTGATCCCCGAAGGCACGGTGATTGAGCCGTATTCGCTGTGGATGGGCGTGCCCGGCAAATTCAAAAAGAAGATTGACGACGAAGAGACCCAGAAGAAGATCATGATGTACGGCAGGAATTATTTCGACTACACGCAGATTTACAGAAAGGAATTTGGTCGCAAGCAAAGTTAACCGCGTGGTTGGACTAGCGCCAAGCTCGTCACAACAGGGTTCACACCAATTGCTAACGGCCAATTGCTAATGGCTGCTTCCATCAAAGCTGTCCGTGGGACTCGCGACCTCCTGCCTCCGGAGACCGAAACGTGGAACCTTGTTGAAGCCGTGGTCCGAGATCTTTTTCGCCTTTACGGCTTTCAGGAAATTCGCACGCCCGTGATGGAAGACCTCCAGCTCTTTCAACGCTCCGTAGGCGAAGAGACTGACATCGTTTCCAAAGAGATGTTTGCCTGGGAAGACCGCGCGCGTGCCCAGAGCGAGAAAGGCCAGTGGCTCGCACTTCGGCCGGAGAACACCGCGGGCGTGGTTCGCGCGTATATCGAACACAAGTTGTGGGAGCGTCCCGGATTGCAGCGCTTCTATTACATTGGTCCGCAGTTTCGCCGCGAGCGTCCACAGAAGGGCCGCTACCGCCAGTTCTATCAGATCGGCGCGGAGGTCATTGGACCCACAGCTGCGGGTAGCGAGTCACCGGCGGTCGACGCCGAGCTTCTGGAGATGCTGGCCAGCCTGCTGGACCGGCTTGGCATTCAAGGCTGGAGTCTGAAACTGAATTCCGTCGGTTGCGCCAACGACCGGCCCGTCTATCTGCAGGCATTGCGGGATGCGCTGAAAGACGTAGTCCTCACCATGTGTGCCGATTGCCAGCGCCGCGCGGAGACCAACCCGCTGCGCGTGCTTGATTGCAAAGTTCCCGCTGACCAGCCGATCATTGAGAAGCTGCCGCGCATGGGCGACTATCTGGACGAGAGTTGTCGCGCGCACTTTGCCGAAGTGCAGAAGATTCTTACGGCGACGGAGATACCCTTCGTGGTCGATCACCGGCTGGTGCGCGGCCTGGACTACTACACCCGCACGGCTTTCGAGTTCACGCACGGTGCGCTCGGCGCGCAGAACGCTATCCTTGGCGGCGGGAGATATGACGGTTTGTCCGAGTCGCTCGGCGGACCGCCGGCGCCGGGCATCGGCTTCGCCATCGGGGAAGACCGGCTGGTAATGACCTTACAGGAATCCGCTGGGGTCGCTGCTCAACCGGCCGACGTTTATATCGCTCCGCTCGGCGCTGGCATGAACCTGCACGCCGCAAAACTGGCCCGCGAGTTGCGTCGGCAAGGCGTTGTCGTCACCGTAGGCGATGAAGGCTTCAAGCTCAAGAAGTCGCTCGAGACCGCCAGCAAGCTGAGTGTCCGGTTTGCGCTGATCCTGGGTGAAAACGAGGTTAATTCCGGGCAATACGCCCTCAAAAACCTAAGTACAGGCGAGCAGGCGGGCGTAGCCAGGGGAGAGATCGCGGGGATCGTGAGGCCTCTTTCTGCAATCCCGAACCCTGAGCTTGCCGAAGGGGAGGGATCACTATAGCTACACCTGCAGCTTGCGAAGACAAGGTTGATCGATTTTCTGGAGGTAGGAATCTCTCCCCTTCGACAAGCTCAGGGTCGAGATTTCAGAAAAAAGACTCTACTTCACTTCCAGCGAGTCCCCCGTCTTGTGTTCATTGATCTGAAACTTCAGAAACTCATGAATCGCTTTCACCGCCTCCGCGTTAGCGGAAGAAATCACCACGCGACCGCCATTCTCTGCGGACTCATACCGGTACTTGATCTGGTCTTTCAGCCTGGCCATTGCGGGCACACCCGGCGGCGTCTGGTCATGGACGAACATGGGAATGTTGAAGTCGCCTGACTGAAAAGCCCGCGCGATGTGGCGCAGGTGCATCTGAATTTCTTCCCTGCTTTTTTTGTCGGTGGTTGAGTTGGCCGTCACCTGGATTGCCCCACCGTCCAGGCGCAACAGAAAGTGGTGCGTGGTTTTGTCCTGGGCAAAGCCCATGCCCTGGTCGCCGCGCTTGTCGAGCGCATGCTTGGAATGGTCGTGCGCCAGTGTGGCCGCCTCATGCTGCTCATGCATCGGACAGTCTTTCATGCTGTCGTTTTTGTCCGCTTTGTCCGTCGCTTGTTGTGCGGAGCTGCCCAGTGTCATTGCCATGATTGCAATCATTGCCGGAAGAATGCGGTTCATTTTTTCCTGCCCTCGTCTCTTTGCAGTTTTCGTTGCAACCCAGGAGACATCTGGGGCGAGATCGCCCGGACGCTCTCCGGATGGTTGGCGATAAACAATTCCAACAGGCCCGCGCGCTTTCCCGGTGCGGTGGACTTGAGCCTCCTGGCCCAGCCGCGGATGGCTTTCTGCAAGGCCTGGTGCAGCGTTTCCAACTCGCGGATTCGCGCTTGCAGTTCGCGCGCTTTGTCCATCGCCAGGGCATGCACCTGATGGCAGGGTGCAACACCGCGATCGCGCGACTGCAAAATGTCCCGCAGCTCGTCCACGGTAAAGCCGATGCCCAGCGCGCCGCGAATGAGTCGCACGCGTTCCAGCGCCTGCGGCGGATAATGCCGGTACCCGTTCTGCGAGCGCTGCGCTGCCGGCAGCAGACCTCTGCGCTCGTAGTGGCGCAGCGTGTCCCGGCTCACGCCGGCCAGTTGCGCCAACTCCCCCGACCGTAGTGCGCGGCCTGTCATGTTTTGCGCCAACGTCTTCTTCAGCTTTCTTGTCGACAAGGGCATTCTCAACTGTGGAATATATTCCATGGTCAAGCGTTTTTCACTGCTGTTACGACGAAGGATCCAGCGACCCTTTATAATCAGACTCTTAGCCGCTATCGGCATTCCGGTAATAGAAAGGTACATCTTTGCCGCTCGATTTTTTAGGTGATCTTCGTCGCACGCACATGTGCGGAGAACTGCGCCCGGAGCACACAGGGGCGCGGGTTGTGTTGTTGGGCTGGGTCAACCGCCGCCGCGATCTGGGCAACGTGATCTTTATCGATATCCGCGACCGCAGTGGAATGACGCAGCTGGTGTTCGACAAGGGCGAGAACGCGGGGGTGCATGAGAAGGCCAGCGGGCTGCGCTCGGAGTACGTGATCGCGGCCATCGGCAAGGTGCGCCGGCGCGATGCCGACACGGTCAACAAGAACATTGCCACGGGCGAGATTGAAGTCACGGTGGACGAGCTCAAGTTGCTCAATGAATCCAAGCTGCCGCCGTTCTTGCCCGCCGAACCCGGCAACATCAATGAAGAGATACGGCTCAAGTATCGATACATCGACCTGCGGCGCGAAAACATGCAGGCCAATATTCAGCTCCGGCACAACGTGGCGCTGGCCATCCGCCAGGACCTGGCCGGCCGCGGCTTCCTGGAAATTGAGACGCCGTTCATGACGCGCTCCACGCCGGAAGGCGCGCGCGACTACCTGGTGCCCAGCCGCGTGCATCCGGGAGAGTTTTACGCGCTGCCGCAATCGCCGCAGCTCTTCAAGCAGATCCTGATGATTTCGGGGTTCGATAAATACTTTCAGATCGTGCGCTGCTTCCGCGATGAAGACCTGCGCGCCGACCGCCAGCCCGAGTTCACGCAGATCGACCTGGAGATGAGCTTCCCGCAGCCCGATCGCGTGTTTGAGGTGGTGGAGAGCTTTCTGAAAGCAGCCTTCAAAGCCGCCGGCATTGATTTGCCGGCGCCGTTCGTGCGCATGACCTATGACCAGGCCATCCGGCAATATGGGATCGACAAGCCGGACATGCGCTTGCCGGCGATGGTTGATATCCGCGCGGCATTCAGCGACGACGACCTGGCCGAGCTGCGCGTCGACCGCGGCTTGAACATGGTCGGGATCAGGATTCCCAATGTCGGGAAGATTTCCGATCGCGAAAAGAAAGAGCTGCGTGCCCTTTCGGAAGAGCTGGCCAAACGCAATAAAAACTTTGCCGGCGTGCTGTATGATTTCGCGCAATTGGAAAAGAAGCGGCCACAGGCGGCCGCGAAGATCCGTGAGCTCTGCGGCGCCGGCGTGGAGGACCTGGTTGTTCCGGTAGTAGGCATCGCCAGCGAGGGCAAGACGCGGAGCGCCGCCAATCAGAAAGCGCAATACACATCCGCCGGCGAGGCGCGGCTGGAGCTGGGGCGCAAATACGCCGACAAACACAAAGCGTTTGAGCGCACCGGCGACGCGGCTCGCGATTTCAAGCTGCTCTGGGTCACCGACTTCCCCATGTTCGAGTATGACGAAGGAGAAAAGCGCTGGAACGCGGCGCACCATCCTTTTACCTCGCCGCACGAGCAGGACATGGAGAAGCTGCAGTCAGACCCCGGCTCCGTGCGCGCATTAGCCTATGACGTGGTGCTGAACGGCACCGAACTGGGATCGGGCTCGATCCGTATCCATCGCCAGGACATTCAGAAGCAGATCTTCACCGCGCTGGGCATGAGCGATGAAGAGGCGCGCTCGCGCTTCGGCTTCTTTCTGGATGCGCTCGAGTACGGCACACCTCCGCATGGCGGCATTGCGCTCGGCCTGGACCGCATTGTGATGATCCTGGCCGGGGCGGACAGCCTGCGCGAAGTGATTCCCTTCCCCAAGACCGCGAAGGCGATCGACATGATGGTGGACGCACCCACACCGGTGAGCGAGGCACAGTTGCGGGACCTGGGGATCAAGATCAGGTAAAACAGATTTAGTAATTGGGTAATTTTGTGATTTGGTAATTGAGGAGCAGTGCTTGCTGAAGGCTGATTCCTGATGTTCAGGCCTCCGCTCGCCGCTGAATGTCGCTCTCGATCGTCCATGATCCGGCCCACAGCACCAGCGCCAGCAGGAAAGACAGCACGGGGATCAGCAGCAGGGCCTGTTGCAGACCGATGGCTTTGAAGGCCTCAGTAATTTTGTCGACGCCGGCCAGATGCGCCGCGTGCAGGGCGAAGCGATCGCTCATCCCGCCGATGATCAGGCTGCCCCAGGAAGCGCCTCCCAGATACATCACCAGGAAGTAAATTGCCATGCTGGTGCCGCGCAGAGCGGGAGCGACAATGTCCTGGATCGAGGCATAGACGAGACCGTAATACATATTGAGCAGGCCGTAGGCAACGGTGAGCGGCAAGATGGCCATGGGGATCGCCCCCCAGCTCCAAAAAACGATTTGGTGGCTGGGCGACATCTGAAAGCCAGCATACGCAAGGGGAACGGCCAGCAGCGCGGCGACAGATGCGATCTTCATGCGGCCGCTGCGGCTGCGGTGGACAATGCGATCGCCCCAGACGCCCGCCACGGAACCGCCCAGCACTCCGCCAATGGCGTAAATAATTCCCATGGTAACTCCGGCCCGGGCCACGTTCATGTGATGGGTGCGGCTAAAGAACGCCGGGAGAAAAACGGCGATGGCGTACAGGATGAAGTTCACCAGCGCACCGGAGATGGCAATCCACCAGAAGGTGGGCACGCGCAGGACCGCCCAGATGGAGCCCGTATCTTTGGCAACGGGCGCATGCTTTTCCGAGGCCCCGCGCGCAGGCTCGCGCAGCATGAGCAGCAACGGAATCAACAGCACCGCCGGGGCCGCGGCCGCCAGCATGGCCATGCGCCAGCCGAGTCTCTGGGCGATGGGCCCGCTGAAGAAAAAGCTGAGCGCCCCGCCCACGGGAACGCCAAGCATGAAAAGCGCCAGCGGTTTGGAGCGTTTCTCCGGAGGAAAGAGATCGCCGATCCAACTGGTGGCTGTGGGAGCCGCGGTAGCTTCGCCCACGCCCACGCCAAGCCGCGCAAATACCAGGAAGGAGTAGCTGTTGATCCAGCGGGCGCTGGCTGTCATCAAGGCCCAAATGGCAATGCCGATGGCGAGAAGCTTCTTGCGACTCGCCCTGTCGGCCAGGCGTCCCAGCGGCAGTCCGACCAAGCCATAGAGGACTGTAAACGCGGTATTGAGCCCTCCAACTTGCGTGTCGGAAAGAAGGAATTCCTTGCGTACCGGCTCCACCACGGCGCCGGCGACCTGGCGGTCGTAGAAATTGAGGATATTGATGGCCACCAGCACGGTCAGCGGCCACCATGATGTCGCCCTAGCGGGAGCGCTTGCCTGCCCGGCCGGAGTATTTACCTGCTCCTTCACAATCATGGGCGGCAATAGTATCAGATGGCGAAGGCCCAGGCGCAAAAAGAGCGGCATAGCAGGAAATTACCGTATGCGCAGCTATTTTCTCTCGACGACCCCTTTGAGTATGACCGTGCTCGAAGGCGTATCCGGTTTCGGGCTGTCTTCCGCGGTGATGAAGATTTCAAATTCCTTGTGAGGCGTGGCCGCTTTCAAGCTGCCTTCCAGATCTTCATTTACGCGCAGCACGCCCAACAGTTCAGGCTCTTTCCCACGCGGCTGCACCCAGACCAGATAGGCCTGCCTGGCCGGAACGAGCGACTGCGGCGTGGCCACGTGCTTCACGCGAACTTCAACGCCGGTGTTGCCGTTGCGGTCAGTGTCTGTATTGACCTTGCCTTCGGCGGCAGGCGCCACGCCGGTATTGACCAGCCGGTCTTCCCTGCCCCAGGCAGCGGTGGCCAGCAACAAACTGAATAGCAGAAACAGAGCGGTCTTGCGATGACTCGTCATTGACTCCCCCTCGAAAACCTCGCGTCTTGCCAGATTAAGATGTGCCGCAAGGGAGACAACGTTGCAACAAATGCAGAGCAGGTTGGTTTTGCGCGGCAAGAAAGCCGGAGCCGTGGCCGATCCACGCCATCTCGATCCGCGAGGGGTGCGACATCATGAATCATCCAACATCAACACAGGGGCTTCTCTTCTTTTTCGAGCTTGAGTTTTTCGAGCCTGAGTCGCGAATTTCTGGCCGGCTCAAACGCCGGATCCAGGTCACACGCTTCCGTCATGAACGCCAGCGCCTCAGACGGGCGCTCCAGTCCCAGGGCGCACAAGCCAAGGTTGTAACTTGTGGCGGCTGAGCGCCCAAAGATCTGTTCGGACGTCTTGAACATGGCCAGGGCCTCGGCGAAGAACCGCAGTTCCAGAAGGACCACCCCACAGTTGAAGGCGAGCACGTTTTCGCCGGGGCTTACGGGATAGTGATTGGCCCAGGTATTTAGCACCGCCTGGCGAAGATCATCGCGCTCGGCGGATACATTGCGGAGCTGGCGCGCGATCACCGGGAAGAGCCGCAATAGAGCTGTTGTGTCCCAGCGGGTCAGCCGCAGCAGGGCCAGAGCCTGCAGCACGGAGACTTCTTCCAGGTGCGCGTTTAGCCAGCTCATCAGGGCAAACAGATCGTCGGGGCCAAACGTGGCAAGCGTCTGCTCATAGGCTTTGCGAGTCGCGGGAAATGCATCGCCCAGCCGGCCCTGCACAAAAGCACAGATACTCAGGCTGGAAAAATGTTTTTGGGGAAGCAAGGACTCCCCGCCGATACCGGCGAAGTGTTTGGCAATCGCATCAAAGTTGACGATTTGCGAGAAGCACTGGTTGGAAGCGTGGAACTCCAGAGCAGGCGGGCCCTGGCAGAAAGCGAGATCGTCCTCGCGGGTAAAGCCTTTGTCGGCGGCCAGCACCAGCATACGACCATCACTGGAGTCAGCCAGCTGCTGCAACAGATGGAGCGCGGCTGCAGGAAAGAATACGGTAGCGGCGGGCAGACGGCTGCGATAGCGATCCAGAGTTTCATTCCACAATTTGCCGGCATAGCGGCCAGGAACCAGGGGGACGTTGTTGAAAGAAAGTTGCAAGCCGCTGAGCGATGGAGCGTCCGCATCTCCGCTTGCGTCCGTCGAGGTAGTTACCAGCGCCTCAGAGATTTGCCCATCCGCGATGATGAAAGCGTCCTGGGGAAGGCTGTCGAAGACGTAGTTGGCGATCACCACGAGTGGGCCCTTGGCTTGTTCGGCTGAATAAGACCCTTGACCGCGGGTGAACCTGGACTGTTTTTCTTCTCCTGCCTGGAGCAGCTCGAATTCCAGAATTCCGCCTGCAACGAACTCTGCCAGATAGCGGTTCGCGCACCAGTCAGAGAGCAGGCTTTCCGAGCAGTCCGTCATGCAATAGCGCAGGTTTTGCGGCGCGATGTTCCTGGCCTGCAAAAGCGCGGTGATCCTGCGCAGGAAGAGGTAGGAGAACTTGCCCGTGCCGGCACCCAGCTCCAGAATGCGCAGTGGATTCTCCGCTGAGAGCGGCCGTGACTCGCGCTCTGCGAGCCGCATGCAGTCGTCAAGAAAGCTGGCGACGATCCCGGCATAAATCTCGGCGATGAAGGGGTTATTGGTGATGTAGCTGGGGACCATGTCCTGGGTCCAGGCTTTGAGGCCGCGTTGAGCGTAGAACTCCCGCTGCAGCCGCCAGATCACGGATTGGGACAAAGGTACGCCGGCTTCCAATTGTCGCAGCGCCGGCTGTGAGGGAGGGTTGGCTCCGATCTGGTTAGCCATTCTTTCCCATTGTAATCACCAATGCTGAAGACTTTTCCGTTTTACTGTGTCGGTGCGGGGGGAGCACAGTAACCGGTTGCTATATCTAACCAGGAATTGATCCGGTCCCAGCGGCTTTGCGTTGCCGCACACTCTTTGCGCCTGCCAGCAAAAAGAAAACCAGAAGGCTTCAGAAACCCTGAAGCTCTTCTGGTTTTTAAGGAAGCGCCTGGCTTTCAGCTTCGCGGTGGGAAGATTCCCTGCAGCGCGATAATGAAGGTCAGGCAGAGATAGGGCATCATGTTGTTGTGGGGCAGGTTGCCACCGGAGATCGAGGTGGCCAACGGGCTCATTTGAACGTTACTGGCCGCCGCGGAAGGCGAATAGACGTTGCCAAAGCCCTTGGCGCCCGAGGCCCAGACGTTGTTGGCGGGATCGGCCAGGCCGGCCCCAGCCGCTGCCTGGACAGTGTGTGTGTGCGCAGGCATTTCCGTCTGCAGCAAGGTCACGCTCTGCTCACCGCCGATCTCACCCAGGTCGCGCAGGCTCAAGCCCGGCCCCTGGCCTTGCTGTAAGGGCGCCGAGCCCTGGAGGTTGGGCAGGGCAAAGTTGCTCTTGCCGTCTCCGCCATAGGTGGTGCCGAGAAGAGAGAACAGCGCGGTGTTCTGGCTGATGGGCATGAGCTGGCCGTTGCACAAGGCCCAGCCGGTGGGAGCAAAGTTTCCAGCGAAAATCCTGATTTCAGCTACAAATTGATTGGACATGCAAATCTTTCTCCCTTGCTAATTTTGGCTGGGGAAAATTCCCTGCAGCGCGATGATGAAGTTCAACACCAGATACGGCGACATGTTTTCATGCGGCTGGCTGCCTCCAGTGGGCAGGATGCACGCAGGATTCATTGCGGTTGCCGCACTGGGGGCAAAAGGATTGGCATTGTTTGCTGACCACAGATTCCCCGCGGCGCTGGGCGAGGTGGGTGGATTGGTGGAGCTGCCCACCGGAGTATGGTTGTGCGCGGGCAACTCGGAGATGTTGAGGGTATGCGCGGTTTCGCCACTTCTCTCGCCCAAGGTAATGCCGTCGCCCACGTGCACCGGCATGCGGCCCTGCAAATTGGGGAGGGCAAAAGTGGTGCGGCCGTCGCCGCCGTAGGTGGTGCCTAGGATGGAAAACAAAGCCTGGTTCTGATTGATAGGCAGCAATTGCCCATTGCAGAAAGTCCAGCCTTTGGGAGGGAAATTCCAACTGATGATTTTTACTTCGCCCAGATATGGCTCTGACATCGATCGTCTCCTTCAGCTTTTTAGCTGCTTAGCCCACGGCTTACGTCTGCGATGGAAAGATCCCAAACAACGAGAGAATAAAGTTGATGGCCAGAAACGGCACCATATTGTCGTGCGGTTGCGAACCGCCAGTCAGGCCCAATGCGCCCGGATCCATGTTCACGCTAGGCGCGACGTTGGCATACTGGTTCAGGTTGGGGTTGGACTCCGCCCAAACCCCGCCCTGGGGACTGGGCTGCGTACCCAAACTGGAGATGGCTTGCGGGACGTGGCTGTGCGCGGGGATCTGGCTGGTAGTGAGGGTCACGGTCTCAACGCCTCCACTTTGGCCCAGCGCAAACCCCGGCCCCTGATGGACGGGGACGCGGCTGCGAAGGTCGGGCAGGGCGAAAGTCGATTGACCATCGCCTCCGTAGGTGGTGCCAATCAGATTGAACAGGGCGTCGTTCTCTGAAATGGGAATCAAAGACCCATCGCAGAACGCCCACCCTGCCGGCGCAAAATTACCACCGAACATCCGTATCTCGCCTATGAACGGACTTGACATTGTTTTTGTCGCTCCTGTCGCTTTCGAAATTAGTTCTTTTCTGTTTTACTGCACAGTCAAAGTGACTGGGGTGCTGACCTGCACCGTAACACTGGCCGCAGTCACCGTGAGTTGGTAATTCCCCGCTGGTGTGGTAATGCGGTGCGCTCCACCGCATCCGGCAAACGACAGCAGGGCCACTGCGCCGGCGAATACCACTGCCAACCGCAGCCGCCTGGTCTTCCGGGCCTTCTTGCTGTTGATGCGCCCGCCCATCGCGATTCCCACCAGGCCGAGCACAGGGAACAGCAGGGCGGCGTAAAGCGGAGGCTTGCTGCTGTCGCCGCCAAAGTTCTGGCCGCTGATCACGTTGCTCTTGCCGCTGGACGTGGTGACCGTCATCGTCACCGTGGTCAAGGGCTGGTTGGTGGCGGGTGGGTTGAAGGTGCAGGCCGTGCCTACGGGCAATCCACTGCACCCGAAGGTGATCATGCCCAGCGTCAGGTCCTGGTCCTGCACGTCAAAGATGAACTTGGCCGCGCCGCCGGCTGGGGTGCTTGCCGTGGAGGATTGCGCCGTGATGACGATCGGCGGCCCCAGGCTTATGGAATCGGTCGCCGTATTGTTTCCGGTGTTGGTTTCACCGCCGCCGGAAACCGTGGCTGTGTTGGTGAAGTTGTTCTGAATGTTGATCGGGATATTCACCGTCAACGTGATAGCCGGATAGCTGGCTCCAGGCGCCAGAACGTCACTGCGCGTGCAGGTGAGCGTGCCCAGCGTGCAAGTCCATCCGGTGCCGCTGATCGCCGTTGGAACCGGCGGATTGGTCACGGCGGGCAAAGTATCAACCACCGTCACCGTGCCCGAGGTCGGTCCCACGCCGCTGTTCTTGACCGTGATGGTCCAGTTCGCACCCGTCTGGCCGCGATTGAAAGTGCCGGTATGCGTCTTGGTAATGGTCATGTCGGCGGTAGCAATGGTGAGCGTGGCCGACGCGGTATTCCCGGTTCCGCCGTTGGTTGAACTCACGGCTCCGCTGGTGTTGTTGTACGTGCCGGTAGCCGAGCCAGTCACGTTCACGGAGACCGTGCAGGTGCTGGCAGCGGCGACGGTGCCGCCGGTTAGGCTGATGCTGCCCGAGCCCGCAGTAGCCGTAGCTGTGCCGCCGCAGGTATTGGTCAGCCCGTTGGGCGTGGCTACAACGATTCCCGCAGGCAGCGTGTCAGTGAAGGCAACGCCTGTCTCGGCCACGGTATTCGCCGCGGGGTTGGTAATCGTGAAAGTAAGCGTGGAAACCCCGTTCACCGCGATCGTCGCCGGATTGAAGGCTTTGGCAATCGAAGGCGGCGCAACCACGTTGATGGAGGCCGAAGCTGTCCCGCCGGTTCCGCCTTCCACAGAGGTAATTTGTCCGGTGGTGTTGTTCTTGGTGCCCGCTGTGACGCCCACCACATTCACTGAGAATGTGCAGGAACCGCTGGCCGGCAGAGTTCCACCGGAGAGGTTGACCACGGAGAAGCCTGAAACCGTGCCGGTAGTGATAGTACCGGCGCCGCAGGAGCCGGTAAGCCCGTTGGGAGTCGCCACATTGAGCCCTGCGGGCAGCGTATCGCCAAAGCCGATGCCGGTCAGTGCAGTTGTAGCGTTCGGGTTATTGATAGTGAAGGTAAGCGTTGTGGTTCCGTTCAGCGGAATGCTGGCGGCGCCAAATGCCTTAATGATGACCGGCGGAGATGTGACCGTGATGGAGGCGTTGGAAGTGTTGCCTGGGCCGCTCTCCGTGGCGGTGACCTGAACGCTGTTGTTCTTTACGCCTCCGGTAGTGCCGGTGACATTCACGCTGAAGGTACAGGATGCCGTAGCTGCGAGCGTGCCGCCGGAGAGACTCACGCTGCCCGATCCCGCGACTGCGGTGATGGTTCCGCCGCCGCACGAGCCGGTAAGCCCGTTCGGCGTGGATACAACCAGGCCCGCCGGCAGATTGTCAGTAAACGCAACGCCGGTCAGGGAGATTGTGGTATTGGGATTGTTGATGGTGAAGCTGAGCGAAGTGCTTCCGCCCACTGGAATGGCAGCCGCACCAAAGCTCTTGGTGATCGTCGGCGGCGTAGCTACGCTCAGATTGGCCGTAGCCGTGTTGCCGGTGCCGCCGTTGGTCGAGGTCACGTTGCCGGTGGTGTTGGTGTAATTCCCGGCAGCCGCGCCCGTAACGGTCACGCTGAACTGGCACTGGCTGTTGACGGCAATGGTCGCGCCGGTCAAAGCGATTCCGGTAGGCGCGGTTGTGGTCAACGTTCCGCCGCAAACCGTTGCTGAAGCGTTGGCGACGGTGAGCCCCGTGGGCAGGGTGTCAGTAAACGCAACACCGGTCAGGGCCACAGTGTTGGCGGCCGGATTGGTGATGGTGAACGTCAGCGATGTGGTGGCGTTCAGCGCAATGCTGGACGGATTGAAGACCTTGGCAATCGAAGGCGGCGCTACCACGTTGATGCTGGCTGAAGCCGTTCCGCCTGTTCCACCTTCGGTCGAAGTCACATTGCCGGTGGTGTTGTTCTGCGTGCCCGCCGCGATGCCGGTCACGTTCACTGAGAAGGTGCATGAGCTGCTTGCGGCCAGCGACGCGCCGCTCAGACTAATGACATTGGTCGCCTGCGTGGCCGTAATCGTGCCGCCACCGCAGCTACCCGTCAGCCCGTTCGGTGTTGAGATCACCAGTCCCGCGGGCAGAGTGTCACTGAAGCCGACGCCGGTCAGCGTCGTGGTGGTGTTGTTGTTCTGAATCGTGAAAGTGAGCGAAGTGGAGCCGTTCAGTGGAATGCTGGCTGCGCCGAACGCCTTGATGATCACCGGAGGCGCTACCACCGTGATGCTGGCATTGGAAGTATTTCCGGTGCCGCCTTCGGTCGAGGTCACCTGAACACTGTTGTTCTTCACCCCCGCGGTAGTCCCGGTCACGTTCACTGAAACCGTGCAGGATGCGCTGGCTGCCAGGGTGCCGCCCGAAAGGCTGATCGAACCGGAGCCCGCCACGGCAGTTGCCGTGCCGCCGCAGGTGTTGTTCAGATTATTGGGTGTTGCCACTACCAGGCCGGCCGGCAGATTGTCCGTAAAGGCAATACCTGTCAGCGCGAGTGTCGTGTTCGGGTTATTGATGGTGAAGGTCAGCGAGGTGGTTCCGTTCAGCGGAATGCTGGCCGCACCAAATGCCTTGGTGATGGTCGGCGGCGTCGCCACAGTCAGATTGGCGGTAGCAGTGTTGCCGGTCCCGCCATTCGTCGACGTCACATTGCCGGTAGTGTTCGTGTATTGTCCCGAAGCCGCGCCGGTCACGGTCACGCTGAACTGGCACTGGCTGTTGACGGCAATGGTTGCGTTGCTCAAAGAAATGCCAGTGGGGGCCGTCGTGGTCAAGGTCCCGCCGCAAACAGTGGCGGAAGCGTTCGCGACCGTGAGCCCGGTGGGCAAAGTATCGGTAAATGCCACTCCGGTCAGCGGGTCGACATTGGCCGCGGGATTGGTAATCGTGAACGTCAGCGATGTGGTGGCGTTCAGCGCGATCGTTGACGGATTAAATACCTTGGCGATCGAAGGCGGAGCTTCAACCTTGACGCTGGCCGTAGCTGTTCCACCCGTGCCGCCCTCCGTCGAGGTCACGTTGCCGGTGGTGTTGGTCTGCAAGCCCGCGGCGATGCCGGTCACGGTCACCGAGAACGTGCAGGAAGAACTTGCCGGAATCGATCCGCCCGACAGGCTGATGACATTGGTGCCCTGCGTCGCGGTAATCGTACCTCCGCCGCAGCTTCCCGCCAGGCCGTTCGGCGTGGCCACTACCAGCCCTGCCGGCAGCGTGTCACTGAATCCGACGCCGGTCAGCGCGACCGTGGTGTTGTTGTTCTGAATGGTGAAGGTCAAGTTGGTCGAGCTGTTCAGCGGAATACTGGCTGCGCTGAATGCCTTAATGATGACCGGCGGAGCTACCACCGTGATGCTGGCATTTGAGGTGTTGCCGGTGCCGCCGTTGGTAGAAGTGACCTGGACGCTGTTGTTCTTTACGCCTGCGGTCGTGCCTTGTACATCCACTGAAATGGTGCAGCTCGCTCCCGGAGCCAGGCTCGCGCCGCTCAGGCTGACGGACGAAGATCCATCCGCTGCCGTGGCCGTGCCGCTGCAAGTGCTGGTCAGATTGCCCGGTGTGGCAACGACCAATCCTGCCGGCAGGTTGTCAGTAAAGGCGACCCCGTTCAGGGTCAAATTCACATTCGTGGTGGAAAGCGTAAAGGTAAGGCTGGTGGTGCCGTTCAGCGGAATGGTGGCCGCGCCAAAAGCCTTCGTGATGGTGGGCGGATTGATGACAGTCAGGCTGGCGGTGGAGGTGGACAACGCTCCTGTGCCGGCCGCCGTGGAATTAATCGTAACGCTGTTGTTGTAAATGTTATCCGTGGCGCTGGAAACTTTTACCGTGATGGTGCAGACGCCTACCGGCAGGCTGGCGTTGGAGAAGCTGATGCTGCCTGCGCCCGCAACCGCGGTGACCGTACCGCCGCAGGTATTGGTGACTCCCGGGGTGGCGGCTACCACCAGTCCGGCAGGAAGCGTGTCCGTGAAGCTTGCGTCCACGGCGATCACGTTCGGGTTATTGACGCTGAACGTGAGCGTGCTGGAAACATTCACTGCGACCGGGTTGGGGCTGAAGCTCTTGGTGATCCGCAGCGGTTCCAGGATGACGATGTTGGCCGTGACCGTTGCCTGGTCGACTGTGGCATCGGCATGGCCGGTTCCGCTGGTGCCGCCTGCGTTGAAAGTGGCCGTTGCCGTCGGAACCGGGTTGCCGAGCGTCTCCGGCTGCGCCTGGGGAATCGTGCCCAGAATGGCATTGTTGAAGGTGATGGGCAGGCCGACAATCTCGCCAAGGTTTCCGGCCAGGGCCGCACCGTTGCCATGATTGTCCTTGCTCAAGTCGCCGGTGAGCGTTGTGCTCTGGTTGATCCGGATAATCGCGGGGCTTGCGGTGTGCGTGAGCTGAATGAACGGATCGAACGTCGTGGTCGCAACGGTATTGTTGATAGTCGTAGCCGGCGTGTTAACGCCCCACCAGTTGTTGGTCGCCGTCACGGTGGTGTGGTCGTTGTTAAGGTTGACGCCTGTGCCGGAGGTCAGGAATGAGTTCCCTGCCAGGCGGCTGAATGCGATGGTAGTGCCGCCTCCGCCAGAGCCATTGCCGACCGCAATACCAGCACCGGAGACTTTGGCCTTGTTATTGGTGACTGTGATCTTGGAAAGAGAAACCGTGTCAGGCGATGCCACATTCACACGGATGCCGCCGCCCGAACCGAGACCATTCGCGCCGGTCGCCTGGTTGTTATCAATCAGCGAGCTCTGATCCACCACTGTATTGGCCGCTGTCCAGAGACCGCCGCCATCGATCTGTGCCACGTTGCCGGTGATGGTCACGCCATGGATGTTCGACGTACGCGACCCGCTGCCGGCGGAGAAGATCATCATGCCCGCACCGGAACCAGTCGAGGTGTTGTTGGTGAGGGACGTTGTGCCGGGATTGATGAGGATACGCATCAGGTCAAAGACCATGATGCCGCCGCCGCTGCCGGTGGCCGGTGGGATGGCTTCTTTGACCGAGTTGTTGGTGAAAATGCAGTTGTTCACCGTAACAAGGCCGGGGCCGCCAGCCGCTAGCCCTGAAGACGCGTTGAAAGCTGCCAGGCCGCCGCCGTTGCCATCCAGGGTGGCGTTACTGTCGAAAGTCACATTGGTGAGTGTGAGGTTAGATGTGCCACCGGTCCCGGTATCAAACTCCATGCCGCCGCCGTCGCCGTCGAAGCCTGCGACCGAACCCCGGTTCCTGCCGAACTTGATGGTCAGGTTGCTGAATGAAGCCGTAGCGCTGGTGATTGAATCAATGTCTTCGTTGACGGCGAATACCATATCCACGCCGTTCGTGCTGGTCGAGCCGCCCTGGATGATGGTGGTCGCCTGCCCGGCGCCGACGATATTGACTGAGTCCTGGATATACAGTGCGCCTGTGAGCGCTGTACTGTGATCCGCTGGATTCCTTGGGATCGAAAGCGTGTATGTGCCCGCCGCCAGCGTAATGGTATCGGTTCCCGCCGTAGCATTGGCTTTACGCACAGCTTCACGCAAGCTGCAGGATGAAGACACATCCACGTTGCTGACATTGTTACAAGTAGCAGCAATTGTACCGGGAGCCGGATCATCCGTGCGATTCACAAAGAATGTTGGATCGGGCAGTGGCATCATCACCGCCGGAGCAAGCTGGCCTGCATGCAGCGCAACCACGCCGGGGCGCCCGTCAATATTCGTGCGCATGGGCAGCGCCGCCACCGCTGATCCGGTATAAGGCCGCGTGGAAACCTGGCCGGGAAGAAAATTGGTCGCACCCGGTGCGACATCGGGGTGCGAAATCACGGCCATCTGCCCCATCGACGGATTGAGCACCATCACGTCGTCCGCGACGTGGTCAGAGATGCGTGTGCGGAAGAGCACCGGAGGCTGCCCGGGAGTAAAGGGCGCAGCCGAGGCGATGCTCTCTACGATCTGCCAGCCGCTCGCAGGCGAGGTGCGCGGCGCATCTAGCGGATTGCCAAACCCGCGACGTCCTGTTGCCTGCCAAATGGCGTGCACTTCATCAAGGGACATCGGTCGAGGATCAAATTCATTGTGCGCGGCAATCTGTATGCTGCCATCAGAGGTCAGCAATGCAATCTGCAAACCGCCAGTGCGATCAAAAATGAATGAACCCAGGGCCATGGCGCTGGCGTTCACAGGCAAAGAGAGCGCTTCCATCTGGAAGGTTGAAGAATGAAGAATGAAGACGTTGCCGCCGGAGAGAAAAGCCGTGTCCGTGTGGGAATCGCCAAAGTTGCCGAAAACGATGTTGGTGGCCGCGGCATCCAGGTTGAAGCTGGCCGGCGAGCCCAGTCCCTGGTCGGAACCGGAAAAGACCAGCAGCCGCGAAGCTTGCGGGGTGGCGGTACCCACCACCAAGTTCGAATAAGACAGGCCTCGCAAAAGGTTTTCACCAGCCATGGCGGTCACGCCGCCGGAAAGGGCCACCACCTGCGGCGCTCCGAACGATCCTTTGCCATTGCCGGGGAAAACATACAGGCTGTTGCCGCCGCGAGCGGCTACCACCAGGTCCTGATGTCCACTCAGGGTAAAGCTGCCCAGGGCCATGAAGTCAGGCCGTACGGGAATGTTCAAAATCTGCGCGTCAGGCAGGAATGGCGCGGGGAACTGGCCGCGGCCGATGGCCTGGAACGACGCATCGCTCTGCGGGGCGAAAGCGTCGATATTGCCGCGATGAATCACGATGGCGCCGCCGCCGGGGGCGCTGAATCCGGCAATCATGTCGGCCACGCCGTCTCCATCGACGTCGGCTGTGGCCATGGAGAGCGCCTGCGCCTGTCCCGCGGCAAGGCTCTGCGCCAGGCCGGGCACGGCCAGCTTCACCGGCACGGACTGGTTGTCCCCCAGCCAGATCTTTGGGCCGCGCGCCGGAGCTTGCAATGCTGCCGCAAACAGATAGCTTCCCAATCCACCCAGAACTAGGAGCAGAACGAGTATGGTGATGGATTGAATTTTGGGGAGAATGCGATGGCAGATAGGCAGAGACTTTCTAATCACGAGTAGCACTCCTTAGCGCAATGCTTTTTAACTCTAAGTTGTGGGGGTCCGGAAGTTTCGTGCGGGGCACAACCACGCAAGAGCACAGTCCACCCTCCGGAACTTTGGTGGCGAGCTCAAAAATTGAATCAGTTAAACCTGGGGGTGTGTTGTTGTAGCCAGCATGTACTCTGCTTTGAATGAAAGAGATTGTCAAGAAAAAAGCCCACTTAGGGGTAGGCACGAGCGGAAAAAGGTAACATGCGAGTTAAAAAGCTTTCATATTTCATCGATATCGCTTGCGGAATCCAAGGCACTACGATTGCCACTTGCTCAACGAGGGGCCTGGTTTATTGCCGGCATGCGAGTACCAAAGTTTGCTTCGAAATGAAACTTGGCGCTGGAAATCTGCTCGTTGAACGAGTATTATCAATTACTTTCGTTCTAGGCCCAGCTATAACCTGCGAAAGCAGGACTATTCCCCCAAATAGATTCCCAAAACGGGAATTACCGATATTTTTAGTGCACGCTCTGAATAGCGGAGGTGAAATTTGGCATTTTCCAGACGGCTCTTCTTGCGTCATGGCGTTTTAGCGGCGGCGGCCTGTGCCGGCAGTCCTTTGCTGGCATTCGGTGGAAGCCGGCCCATCGGGGGCAATGAGGAAACTGGGCCTTTGCTAAAGACTCCAGGGGCCCAATCGGGGAATTGGCAAGACCACGCCGGGGCGCTCGATCACCTGGACCGTGACGCTTTTGCCGCTGCCCTGGGCACAAACTTCAAGGTCTTTCTCTCCGACAGCAACGCGTCGCCGGTATGGGTGACATTGCTTGCGGTGGACGACCTGCCGAAGATCGTTCCCGCCAACACGGCAAGCTTTGCCGTGGCCAACAAGGCATCTTCTTTTGCGCCCACCAGCAGCGGCTTTGTGCTGGTGTTTGGCGGCTCGTCCGCGCTGCCGCAGGCAACGCATCTTTTTGAGCATGACGGCCTGGGGCGCTTTGGCCTGTTTACGGTTCCGGAAGGCAATGGCCAGCAGCTTTATACCGCCGTGGTAAACCGGCTGGACGAGGCCCATATGGTCGCTATACCTTACGCCACAGGCAAGGCAGCGCAACCGAACCGGGCTGCCGGCGCCGCTTCAGTGGGAATCAATGCTTCGGCTGCCACTTCAGCAGAAGTTGAAACCCATCCTCATGGTCTTTCTGGAAGCCAAGGCGTTCGAAGAACCGCAGTGAGGGATTGAAACTTTCCACGTAGATGGTGACCGGCTTCCCGAGCTTGCCCGCCTCATCGAGAAGCCGGCGCAGCAGCACTGCCCCGATTCCCTGGCCGCGATGCTGCGGCAGCACAGTAACATCGAGTATGTGCAGCGCCTCTTCGCGACGGTCCAGGTAGATCCGGCCCGCAGGAGTCTCGCCGGCATAAATAATGTCGTGGCTGGCGCGGGGAAATTCCGTCGCATAGTGCCGCTTCTGCGCCGCGTACTGCATCCTGACAAAGGCTTCCTTTTGTTCCGCGTTCCACGGGACCTGCGCCAGTTCCTGCGCCCGCGTGCTGGCGTAAACCCGCAAGATGAAGTCATCATCCGCCGCGGAGTCCGCGTTGACCGGACGCAATGTGATCTCCAGGGTCTTCTGGTCGTCCGTCATGGCTTGGGCTGGATCATGGCGCGGGCTTGCGGAAGCGATGGAACACCGATTCATACAGGATTCGTTGCTCCGGGTCGGTGCCGATCGCGGTGAGAAAAATTTCAAAGGTCCCCAGCTTGGGATGCTCCAGGCGATGGATCTGCTGCGGCAGGCGTGGCGCCACCGGCCCGCGGAACTGAAGCATGAAGAGCTCCAGCTTGGGAGAAGGGTCGCGCTCCGTGACCTCGATAAGCTCGAGCGTCAACGGCTCTGCGCCGCCAACGTGGACCTTGAATTGGGCGTGCAACTGCTCGGAAAAAACCTTCGCGTTGAGTTTGTCCAGGGAAGTCGACATGGAAGCGACAGCCTAAGCAACCGCATCCGCCGCTGTCAAGGGCCATCATGCGATGGTCCCTTGAACTATCCCTCACGGGGTGGAGCAGGCATTTTATGCCTGCGGTATCTGCTATGAATTGTCCGGCTTCAGCCCCTGAGGTTTTTCTCAAGCGTTTACGGTAACTCTGAAACCGGCTTACCGCTTGCGCGTGAATTGAAACAAGCCGTGCTCGTCGTCTTTTCCGTCCTTGCTGAAATACCACTGCTCGGTGAAATGGTCCTTGTCCTGGATGGTCAGCACCAGCTTGCGCATGTGCCCATCATTTGGGCTAGCCAGGTTGGTGGCATCCAGAAAGTCAAAGGTAAAGGTCTTTCCGTCGTCGGAGACCTGGGCCTGCATGCGGGGCTGGTTCTGCGCCGCGCAGTAGTGTGTGAGCATCAGGCGGCTGTTGTCCACGTGATACATGGTGACCATGCTTTCTTCCTGCATTGACTCCATCACCGCCGAGCCGCCGGAAATCACCTTCCAGGTAACGATCTGCTGCTTGCCGCTCGGGTCTTTGGCCTGCCACTGTCCGGCCAGCCCTTTGAGGCTGTCGAATGCAACAGTGGCGTTCGGGGCGGCCCAGAGTGAAAGTGAGAGTGCAAAAAGTGCGATTGCAATTGCGACTGCCTTGAGTTTCATTTTTCCTCCAGCGCTCGAATGGCGAGCGCGCTTGTTGTCTTAAAATCTTGCGGGAAAAGCGCTTCCCTACCTTATCTATTCACCGTTTTTCCCGGTTCCTTTAGGCTAATCCGATGGGCCCGCCCTGCCGGAACGTTCGACGAACGCCTCCAAACCGGCGATCGCGTCCGGCCAGCCAGAGCCGTAGTCGCGGCGGGTCGATTTCCATGATCTGGCGGCTTCCATGATCTGGCGGCGCAAAGTATAAACCTTGCCCTGTGCGCCGTCCCACTGGGCGGTGTATTTTTCGCCCAGAGCCGGCTTCCACTTCCAGTAGGCCATCTTGGGAATTGTTCTTAATGTTGCATCGGACCAGGGCTGGAGCGTATTACGGGTACCGGCGCCGTGCCAGGCTGGAAACTGTCTCGACTGGGCTGGGCCCCCGGCTCAATCACCACGACTTCGCCCATCCAACCTTCGACTTTGAGCACCACCGATAGAGAGAGGATTTCTCCCGTGCGCAACTCCACGTTTTGCGTAAAGGTCTGCATATACGGAGAAGAAACCGTCAGTAGATAGCGGCCGCTCCGGGGAGCCCACAGGACCAGGCGTCCGTGTTTGTCTGCCGTGCCATGAATCGTCCGGTTGCGAGAGGTTTCATGCAGGGTCGCGGTGGGTTGAGGAATAAGCGCACCAGAAGGGTCAAGCACGTTAAGGGAAACTGCGGCGCTGCTGACGTTCGTCCGCGTGTAGGACTGCGCAAGCGCCTGCGGTGCCGCGGTGAGACTGGGAATGACCAATGAAAGAATCGCGCCGGCGATGCGCGAAATGCGCCGCCCTATGGCCTTCAACCCGGCCGGACAGTTTTGTGTAAGCACGGTGCCGTCGTGGCGCCGATACAATCGCCCGCACAGCCGTCCCTGGCGGTTCGCCACCAGTTCGCGGATCTCGCGCTCCGTGAAAGCCGAAAGGTTGTACACATTCAGATTGCACTCCCGGCAGTGCCGCACCCGGTCGTCGCCGGGCATGCGGTCCCAATCCGCCGAGCAAGGCGAAGCAATACGGATGTTGTCCAGCATCACCAGTTCCTCCATGGATAGCAATAGAACGGGACAACCAGAGATTCTTGCGGGCGACTTCTGTCGCCATGGTGATCATGTTATCTCGATTGTGGATAGGAGATTGAAGGAACAGGCAGCCCGCTTTAGCTTGAATCGCCTTTCCTACATTGTTATAGGTGGCGGTTTCGTTTTGCACCGTTGTTTCGCATATTCCGGCACGAGTTTACCTGGGGCCTTCCTGCGCTTAGAATGCTGGCTTTGGAGATAGGTTAACGGAACCTTGCCTTGGGCCATTGAAGGAGTGAACTATGGATGAGGTGTTTGGGTTGTTGGTATCTATCATTGCTTTGATCATCGCTATCGCGATGATGCTGGCGCAGTTTCGCTTGTTTTCCATCGACAAGACGCTGAAGCAGATTCTGGCAGTGATGCAAAAGGAAGCACAGCCATCCGGCCCTGCCGTGCCCGACACTGAAGCTGATCTGGCGCAGCGGCGAGCCGCCATCGCCGACGCGCAGAAGAACTGGCCGACATATAAGTAGGCCGATTCTTTCAGGCGCGCTCCGCTTACGCGCTGCGCTGAAGAACCTGTATGCCGGGTTTCGTCCGTCCCGGTGCAGCGGCAGAGCAGATCCCTCACCTTCGCGCCCGAGAGCGTGTAAAGCTGCATGCAGTCAATTGTGCTTCGGTTCGGGATGGCACGTCGAGAGGGATAAGTCTTGTTGCTCCGAAAAGATGTTTACGCAAAAAATGCGGCCCCGGTTCTTGCCGAAACCGAAGCCGCATGGAAATAAGGCAGGGAGAGAACTCTAATCTAAAGATCAAAGAAACTATTTCAAGGGCAGCACAACCTTGTTGCCGTCTGCCACATAGACCAGTTCGTAGCCGTTCTTGCTCTTTTTCGGGACAGAGAAATAAAGATAGCCGGCGACGGGCTCCCAGGCGCTGATTTCGGGCAGGCCTTTTTCGCGGAGTTCGGCTTCAATGGCGCGGCGGTTGCCCTCGGCAGTGGCGGCCCCGCCTTGCCGTTCGGGCGATTTGCCGCCGATGGGAATGCCCACGCCCACGCTTTCCCGCTGATAGATGCCGCCACGGTTGGTCTGAGTCGAACCGTTATTGCCGGTATTGGTGGGATAACGGTCGCGTTCGTAGCCGACTTCGCCGGAGGTGCTTACGCCGGGACGGTGCTCGCGGTCGGTTGGCCCGGGGCGTATTTCAAGACGCGCGGCCAGTACCTCTGCGGTGGAGGGCATGGTCCCGATTTCCTTGCCCGTCTCGCGCAGCATGAAGTCATCGAGCGAGATTTGACGAAGTTGTCCTTTGCCGGATAGAAAGCCACTTCCACCACGAGGCAGCACTCGTTCACGTCAGTGGCAAAGATTTTTTTAAGCTCTTTGTGGGTGAGGAGAGAGGCGCCGACCTGGAACCCGGTCTGGCCGCCATGCGCGGCATAAGCGCCTGCATCGGCGCGAGGCACGGCGCCGCGGGGCGACTCGGCGATTGAGAAAGAACCAAGAATCAGGGCGAGGACGAGGCATTTCTTCAAGTTCATTTCTTCCAGCCTCCGAATCAGAATTCTACTGATATGAGCAAGTATATGGCCAGATGGACCTGACCCGTATATAGGGCGAGAGTTGGGTTTATACACCGCCCGAGCAAACGCGGGACCTGACACTTGTGTGGTGAGAACTCCCTGATGCGGCATGGTTGCAATGATCATCCTCGGGGTCCTTCGACGCGCCCTCACGCTCCCGCCGGGCGGGATCGCTCAGGCTTGCTCAGGATGACAGGGGTAAGCCATTTCAAAAGAAATGGTGGTTTTCAGCCAGTTTGAGTGGCTGATTTGGGCCAGCCGGGCGACCCAGATTGGCCCGCTTGCATCCTCGTTTGCATCATGAATTGTCTGGTATATACTTGCCGCCCGAAAGCCGACCGAAGGCAACAGACCCCCTTGTCACGGAGCCAAGCTCTATGAATGACCTTCCTTCGCTGTTGAACGCCGCCCCAGGGAATTCCACCGCCGTCATTATTCCTGAGACCGGAACTGCTGTAACCTACGATTCGCTGCGCCTCCAGGTAAATGAAATGGCGGAGGCCCTGGCGGGGATGGGTATCCGGAGGGGTGACCGGGTGGCCAACGTGCTGCCCAACGGCTTACCCACGATCGTGGCGTTTCTGGCCGGAGCTATTGCCGGAACGGCCGCGCCGCTGAACCCAGCCTACCGGTATGACGAATTCTGTTTCTACCTGGAAGACACGTCCGCCAAGGTGCTGCTGGCGCCGCCGGAAGGCGCGGAAGATGCGCGGCGCGCGGCCAAGCAGTTGAAGATTCCGGTCTATGCGGTGCAGATGGATGAGCGCGGCCACGTAAGCATTGTGGACGCTCCCAAAGGCGTTGCGGTGACGCCGCCTAGCCCGGACGACGTTGCCCTGGTGCTGCACACCAGCGGAAGCACGGGGCGTCCCAAGCGCGTTCCGCTGAAGCACCGCAACATTGCCGTCTCTTGCGCGAACGTGGTCAAGACCTACGATCTCGCGGCGAAAGATGTTTCCCTGTGCGTGATGCCGCTGTTCCATATTCATGGATTGGTGGCCTCAACGCTCTCCACCTTTATGACCGGCGGGACGGTGGTGGTGCCGAACAAATTCAATCCTATGAGCTTCTGGCGGACGGTGCGCGAACACGGAGTGACCTGGTATTCATGCGTGCCGACCATCCATCAGCTTTCGGTGGCGCGCCTAACGGAGAAGCCGGAGGGGATCGAGAAGCTGCGCTTTGTGCGGTCGTGCAGTTCGGCGCTGTCGCCGGCGCTGATGGAGAAGCTGGAAAACATCATCCAGGTCCCGGTCTTGGAAGCCTATGGCATGACCGAGGCGTCGCACCAGATGTGTTCGAACCCGCTGCCGCCGCGGGGCCGCAAAGCCGCGTCTGTCGGGCCGGGCACGGGAGTGAGAGTCGGAATCATGGATGACGCAGGCGCAATCCTGCCCAGCGGAGAGCTGGGCGAAGTGGTGATCCAGGGATCGAACGTGATTGAAGGCTACGAGAATAATCCTGAGGCCAACGCGCGATCATTTACCAACGGCTGGTTCCGCACCGGCGACCAGGGAATGATCGACGCCGAGGGCTACCTGCACCTGACGGCGCGGATCAAGGAGCTGATCAATCGCGGCGGCGAGAAGATTGCGCCGCTGGAGATCGATGAAGTACTGATGGCGCATCCGTGCGTGGCGGAGGCGGTGGCGTTTGGCATGCCTCATCCCACATGGGGCGAGGAAGTGGCGGTGGCGGTGGTGCTGAAAGAACCACAGACTGAAGCCGCGCTGCTGGAACATTGCAAACAAAAGCTGGCGGACTTTAAGTGTCCGAAAAAGATTTTGATCGTGGACCAGATACCGCGGACGGCAACGGGCAAGATCCAGCGGCGCGCCGTTGCGGCGGCGTTTTCAGGCGGACAGCAGTGAAGTTTTTGATCGTTGGGGCCGGAGCGGTGGGCGCGTATATGGGCGCACTGATGGCGCGCGCGGGATACGACGTCACGCTGCATGCCCGCGGACCGCACCTTCGCGCCATGCAGGAAAAAGGCGTGCGCGTGATCAGCGCCGACGACGATTTCGTCGCCCAGCCAAAGCTGGTGGCTGACCTGAAAGATGCCGGGCCCATGGACGTTGTATTTCTCTGCGTCAAGGCGCATGGTCTGCCACCGCTGGCCGCGCAACTGGCGCCGGTGCTGGGGCCGGAAACCGCGGTGGTAAGTACGCAGAACGGGATTCCATGGTGGTACTTCCAGGGCGCCGGCGGACCGCTGGCGGGGACGAGATTGGAGCGTGTCGATCCTGGAGGAGTGGTTTCACAAGCGATTGAAGCGCGGCGGGTAGTGGGATCGCTGATTTATTTTTCCACCGAGATCACGGAGCCGGGCGTGGTGCGGCACAACGAGGGCAATCGCATATCGCTGGGCGAGCCGGATGGCGCGCGCACAGAGCGTATCCGCAAGATCGCTGACGCGCTTATTGCTTCCGGGCTGCGCGCACCGGTGACATCGCATTTGCGCAATGAGATCTGGGTGAAGATCCTGGGCAACGTGGCTTTTAATCCCATCAGCGCGCTCACCGGCGCAACGCTGGCGCGGATGCTGAGCAACACGGAAACCACGGGACTGATTCGCAACATCATGCAGGAGACGGAAGCGCTGACGGAAAAGCTGGGCGTAAAGATGCAGGTCACGATCGAGCAGCGCATGGCGGGAGCAGCCAAGGTCGGCGAGCACAAGACCTCGATGCTCCAGGACCTTGAAGCAGGACGCCCGTTGGAGCTTGAAGCGATTGTAGGCGCGGTGCTGGAAGTGGGAGAGCGGATCGGGCTTCCCATGCCGCACACGCGCAGTGTTTACGCCTGTACCAAGCTGTTGGCCGAGCGCCGGAGCGCGGCCGCGCAAAAAAACTAACTTTCTGGAGAGAAAAACATGAGCAAGCGGTGGATCCAATTTTTCAGCGCTCTCGTCAGCATGATTATGATCGCCAACCTGCAATATGCCTGGGCGTTATTTGTGAAACCGCTGCAGGCGGCGCACAAGGATTGGGGCCTGGTCGGCATTCAGGCGGCGGCCAGCCTGTTTCTGCTTTTTGAAACCTGGGTTACGCCCGTGGAAGGTTGGCTCATTGACCGATTGGGGCCGCGCTGGTTTCTGACCATCGGCGGCATTCTGGTGGGCGTGGGCTGGACGAGCATGGCATACGCCGAGACCCTCACGCAGCTCAAGGTGCTTTACTCCATCGCCGGCGTGGGCGCGGCTTTCATCTATAGCGGCTCCGTCGCCACCGCCTTGAAATGGTTCCCCGACAAGCGCGGCACGGTCTCCGGCTTTATCACCGCCGGCTTCGGTGCGGGATCCGCTCTCTTCATCCCGCTCATCACCATCATCATCAACAAATCCGACTACCACAAGGCGTTCCTCTATACAGGTATTGTCCAGGGCATCCTGATCGTGATTGCCGCACAGCTTCTTCACAATCCGGGCGCCGACTTCCACGTCTCGCCCGCGGCCAAGAAACCGGTCTCGCCGAAGGTGCGCCGCAACACGCAACAGTTCAACAGCCTGCAAATGTTGATGACGCCGCATTTTTACCTGCTTTTCATCACCTTTGTGATGATCAACACCGGCGGCTCCATGGTGACCATCCAGACTGCCGTGGTGGCCGACTACTTCAAGCTCAGCGCTGCCGCCGTCACCGCCGCTCTCGCCCTCGGACGCCTCTCCAACGGCGCCGGCCGCATCTTCTGGGGCTGGATTTCCGACCGCATCGGCCGCGAGACGGCCATGTTTATTCCCTATATCCTTCAAGCATTCAGTCTGATCGCCGTCCTGCTCGTCGGCCGCACCTCGGGAACCGCTTTCACCCTCTCCCTGATGGTGCTCTATTTCATCTGGGGCAGCATGTTTTCTCTTTTCCCCGCGATCATTGGCGACTACTACGGCGCCAATAACGCAACCTCCAACTATGGCTTCCTCTATATGGCCAAGGGCGTGGCCGCCATTCTCGCCGGATGGGTCGCTGCCATGTTCTTCAAGAAGTTCGGCAACTGGAACTTCGTGTTTTACGGAGCCGCGGGTCTGGCCTTTGCCGCCGGCTTGCTGGTTCTGGTGTTGCGCGCCCTGCCGCTGCCTAGGATGGGCAGCCAGGAAGATCCAATGCTGGTCACCGCCAAGGCAGGCTGACAAGAATTTTAGGATCATCAAAGCAATCACGACCGCGGCATCCAATGCCGCGGTCGTTTTTGTGCGCACGAGTCGACGGCTAGGAGCGGCGGTTGCGGCGTGGCTTGGGAACGGCGGTCTTCCTTTAGGTCTTCGAAGCGGACAAAACGAGCGGCGTCCTGTTCTTCGTGTCCGGAGAAATGGCGAAGCAGGTCGCGATTGGCCAGCGCGCGGAGGCCTTCGATGCAGTCGCGGTAGTCTCGCAGGCAGGCGGCGGGAAGATGGCCCGGCCTGTGCAGACGGTTTTCCGGGCGGCTTCGTTTATGAAGCCGCCCGAATGCCGGCATCGGAGCCAGCGCGCGGTTTCTAGAAGCTGAATTTCACCGCAAATTGCGCTTGCAAAGGATCGCCCACGCCCTGGCGCAGGAAGCCGTCAAAGTTGAACAGGCCCGGCGTTACCAGCGGGTTCACGTTGTTGCGGTTGTTGAAGCTGTTGAACATCTCGAACATCGGCGTGAGCACGTAGCGGTCGCCGAAGCGGAACGGCCGGACCGCGCGCCAGTCGAAGGTAAAGAAGCCGTTGTCCTTGCGCAGGTGGTTGCGGCCGCAGTCAATCCCGTTGACCACGCGCGTGAGCGAGTTGCTGGGGCTGCAGGGAGCGCCGGTGCCATCGCCCAGAGGATTGTCGGTGATGGGCTGTGCGGTGTGCGCCTGGATGCGTCCGCTGAACTCGAATCCCGCGGGAAGTTTGGTCTGAGCAATCAGGTTGAACTTGTGGCGGCTGTCGCGGTCAGAGAAAGTGTAGTCCTTGCGGAAATCGAACTTGTTGAAGTAGCGGAAAGTAAACGGATCACGCTCATTCGAGTCATCGTCGAGGTCTTCCGAAAGCACGTAGTTTGCTTCCATCTGGAAGCCCTTGCCAAAACGCTTGCGCGTGCCGATGGTGAACCCGCGATAGAGCGAGTGAGCGGAACTCTGCGTATCGGTAATAGAGCCAAGGTTGGGGAAGGGCGCGGGGCCGGTGTAGCTGGCGGTGTCACCGTTGGCAGGAATCACCGCGGTTGAGCCGGTGTTGGGATCGACAAAGCGCGTGAGATAGACGCCTTTGGCCCATGCCAGGTCAATGTAGCCCGCCCACTCAGGAGCGAGTTCCTGGGTGTAACCGAAATCAGCAATGTAGGTGCGCGGGTTGTTGTAATTCTTGTTGAAGACGGTGACGCCCGGCTGGAACGGGAACGTTCCCGGCGGCAGGGCCGCGGGCGTGATGGGGTTGGGCCAGACCGGCGCCGGACCATTGGGACTGATGAAGCCCACGCCGGCCACGTCGCCGGCAAAGAGCGTCTGCTGCTGGACTCCGTTGGTGGTGATGGCGCCCACCTGCGTCAGCATGTTCTGCTGCGCGTTATAAATTCCCCAGCTCGCGCGGACTGCCGACTTGCCGTCCCCGCGAACGTCCCAGGCCAGGCCCAGCCGGGGCTGGAACATCTTGGTGGCGTTGGGAATTTTTCCGTTCGAGGGGAAACGCGGGTCGCTCAGGTTCACGCCGTAAGCGGTCTTTGACGGATCAATGACCGGGTCGGGAAAGATCTGCGCCTCCCAGCGCAGGCCGTAGTCAAGCGAGAGATTGCGGCGGACCTGCCACTTGTCCTGAATAAAGAACGCGTAGTTGTTGTTGCTGATGTCGGAGAATCCGGCGGCATCCGTGGTGGTGCCGTTCGTGCCCGCGTGCTGGAGGTAGAGCAGCAACGGGCTGTTAGGACAAGCGGGACTGAGAGTCCCAAAGGTGCCGCCCGCGCACTCACCGGTATTCGGACCGAAGCCCGGGCCGAGGCTGGCGGGTGAAGCGTAGTGCAGGAAGCCCAGCACCGAGTCAAAAATGTAGCGGCCAGTGAAGAAGCCGCGGAAGACCTGCGAGTTGTTGCTGTGCAGCCACTCGCCGCCAAACTTGACAGCATGCTTGCCGGAGAGAACGGAGAAGGCGTCGCGCACCTGAATGCGCTTGAAGGTTTCATCCACGCCGGGCTCCAGGAAGAACGGCGCGCCGAAGCGGAACGTGGTGCCGAAGCCCATGGCGGTGTCCGCTGGGACCTTGGAGTCCACCGCCGCGCGGGGACGGTCTTCACGGGAAAAGCCCACGTGGGCTTCATTCACTCGCCTGGCGGAAAAAGTGCTGAACAGGTTGAAATTGACGGAATTGATCTTGGAAGGCCCTTCAATACCGTTGGCGGAGTTGCCATAGGTGGGGACGTCAAAGGTCTGGTTCGTGTTGTTCGAGCGATCAAAGTTGTACGACGCGCTGAGATTGTGGCTGGGGCTGAGCGTCCAGTCAAACTTGCCCAGCAGAGCGGTGTTGCGGACGGGATGTTTGATCGGCAGTCCTTCAGCCTGGCCACGGCTGGTCTGGAAGAAGTTGAGCAGCGCCAGGCGCTGGCAGTCGGCGTTGCTGCCGATGATGGCGGAGTTCGCGGCCAGAGTCGGCGCAGGTACCGGGCAGGCGGCATTGCCGGTCTGCACGCTCAGGTTCGGACGCGTCAAGTTTTCCATGATCTGCTCAAACGCACCGAAATAAAACATCTTGTGCTTCACAATCGGGCCGCCCAGCGTGGCCCCGAATTGCTCGCGATGAAAGTCCTGAAGCGGCTTGCCGTCAGAAGTATTGGCAGTAAGCGCTTCCAGACGCTGGTAGTGGAAGAGGCTGCCGTGCACCTGGTCAGTGCCGGACTTGGTGACCACGTTGATCACTCCGCCGGCGCTGCGTCCGAATTCCGCGCTGGCGCCGCTGGCGATCACCTGGAATTCCTTGACCGCGTCCAGCGTAATGTCGATGGCGGCGCGCTGCCCGCCCACCTGCTCGCCGAAAAAGCCGTTGTTGTAATCGCCGCCGTCCAGGCTGATGTTGTTGAAGATTCCGCGTTGCCCGGCAAAGCTGATCTCGTCGCCGTCCGGGCCCTGCACCACGCTCACGCCGGGAGTGAGCGTCAGCAGATCTTCAAACTTTCGCCCGAGGATCGGCGTCTGGCTGACGGTACGCTCGTCCAGGGTGGTGCTGGAGGTGGTTTGCGTGGCCTCGATCATCGGCGTGCCGGTCACCTCAACCACTTCGCTGGTCGCAGAAATTTTCAGTGTCAGCCTGAGATTGAGCGCCTGGCCCACGGTCAATTCCACGTCCTTCTGCACCAGTTTGGAGAAGCCCGCCTTTGACGCGGTGACCGAATAGGGTCCGGGTGCAAGGGAGAGAAAGACGAAACGACCGTCGCCGTCAGTCTTCTGCGTTGTCTCAACCTGCGTGTTCAGGTTTCTGGCCGCAACATCGGCCCCGGGCATGACCGCTCCGGACTGGTCCAGTACGGTGCCTTGAATCACGCCGGTGGTAATCTGCGTTTGCCCGAGCGCCAGACCGCACAGGGTTAGGACGAACAGGATAGAAAGGGCCGAGCGCCGAAACGTGGACATGAGCACCTCCAGAAAAGTCTCGGCATTCTAGTTCCTGTTTCGCGAGCAAAGCAAATCAAAACTTTCTTATGCGAATCGCGCTGTGGAAATCCGCCAGCAGCAATTGAAAGAAGGGAGAAATGCTTTGCGGGCAGTACTATGAAAAATGGTTTCGCTTTCGATCATCGCGGCCAACTCTTCCGCTACCTGGCCGGGTCGCGGTGCCGCCGGAAAATTTTGTTCGCGCCGCCATCGACGCCGACCCCGGAAAAGAATCTGCCGAAAGGATGGTGAGGGGAAGACGGCTTTTAGCTCCTGGCCCTGCTCTTGACTCTTAGCGGTTTTGTAGTGGGAAAATTTTGTTGCGGGGACATGCATTTTTTGCTTGCAATTTTGCACGGTTTTCGCTTATCCTACGCTCCAGTTCGGCCGGGAGCGGCGCTGGCGGAACATCGTTAGGAATCAATAACTTCCAGCGAAAACGGGGAAACCCAAAACGGCCTGCAACCTCTCAGACGCTGGGCGTGTGTCCACTGCTCAGACCTCATGACTACTCGCGCTTGAGGTGTGTCCGGAAGAGCCCCAGCAATTAGCCATTAGCAATTAGCCTTTGTCCTTTTGGGGCATTCATCTTCAACAGCGCAACGTCTGTCCATAGAAGGTACATAAAGCTATTTTTTCGAATCGGAGCCACCCACTCGGTGGCTTTTCTTATGGGAGAAAAGCCGTGAAAGCAATGACGACCAAAGAAGAGATCATGAAGGCCATCAAGGAGTGCGCGGCGGAGCTGGGGCATGCGCCGAAAATTGTGGAGCTGATCAAGATGAGGCCGATCAACCGAGGCTGCATCTACCGGCGATTTGGGAATTATCGGGACGCGCTGGCGGCGTGCGGGATGGAGGGGAGCGGTCCCGGGTACCAGACCGAACTGCAATGCCTGTTCCTGGACTGGGCAGGCGTGGTGCGCAAACTGGGGAGGCTGCCAACGATGAGCGAGTTCGACGTGCACGGGAAATACAGCGCGCAACCGCTGCTCAAACGATATCGGAAGTGGAGCGAGGTGGCGGCGGGGCTGCAGGACTACGCCCGGGAGACAGGACTGGAAACGGAATGGAGCGACGTGATGGATGCGATTCTGCGGAGACAGAGCTCAGTACGGAAACCGGTATGGAGGCCGGCAACGCCCGGTACCGGCGTCATGGAAGACCAGCCGGTATACGGAACGCCGATGACGGCGGGCCCGCTGACGTTCGCGCCGACGCACGAAGGGGGCGTGCTGTTTTTGTTTGGCGCGATGGCGCGGGAGCTGGGGTTCGTGGTGTTGCGTATTCAGCCGGGGTTTCCCGATTGCGAGGCGATGCGGGAGGTGCGGCCAGGCGTGTGGCAGCGGAAGCTGATCGAGTGTGAATTCGAGAGCCGCAACTTTCTGGCGCATGGCCATGCGGTGACGGGGTGCGACATGATCGTGTGCTGGAACCATAACTGGGAGGATTGTCCGCTGGAGGTGGTGGAGCTGAGAAGCAAGATCGGGGGATCGGGTCATCGGGAGATCGGGTGATCTGAAGAGCAAGAGTCTCGCCGCAGATGAGCGCAGATAAAAAAGCAAATTCACCACGAAGGCGCGGAGACACGGAGGAAAGGCAAATCTTGTGCGGCTAAGATTGTGGCGTCCCTGCGGAACTATTCCACGCTGCCCTGGCCGCCGGCTTTGTCTTCTTCGCGCCACTTGGCTAGCTGGTCGCGCACGGTGGAAGCGTGAGGCGACTCAATGGCCTCATAAATCTTCAACGCAGCTTCAGTGTGGGCGATGGCTGCTGCGCGATCACCCAATTGGTCAAGAGCCATGGCGCCGTTGAAGAGGGAAGTGGCTTCTCCCAGGCGGTCGCCGATCTCGCGAGCGATTTGGAGGGATTGCCCGTAATACTCAATGGCGCGACGGTCTTCGCCCAGTCGCCCGTAGGCGTTGCCCAGATTGCCCAGCGCGTTGCCTTCACCTACTCGGTCGCCGATCTCTTGCGTGATTTGGAGTTGCTGCCCCAGATACTCAATGGCGCGGCGGTACTCGCCCAGGCTTAAGTAGGCGGCACCCAGATTGCCCAGCGCAGCGCCTTCGCCGAGGCGGTCGCCGATCTCCCTTACGATCTTTAGGCGTTGTTCCTGATACTCAATGGCGCGGCGGTACTCGCCCAGGCTGAGGTAGGCGTTGCCCAGATTGCCCAGCGCTTGGCTTTCGCTGAGGCGGTCGCCGATCTCGCGAAGAATCACCAAGGCTTGCTCCTGATACGCAACGGCCCGGCGAGGGTGGCCTAAAGCACGATAGGCGATGCCCAGATTGCCCAGCGCAACGCCTTCCCAGTTACGCTGCTTGAGGCGTTGGGCTGCCGCCAGAGCAGGCTCCAACCAGCGGATACGCTCGCGAGGGTGCTGGCGCAGCAGAAGGCAGTCTACGCCCACATGTGGGTATATCCAGCACCAATCGGCGACTGTGTTGTCATCCTGCCGATGCGCAATCACCCAGCCGTGTCCGGCCTGGAGGTTGGTCCACTCGGCGTCAAAGAGGGCCAGGCCCTGGGTTACGGACTCGCCGCCCTTGTTGTATAGCGCGTTAGCGGCCGACATGACCGTAAGGTAGTGCCAGGCATGGCGTTTTTGGGCCGTGTTCAACTCTTCGGTGTTCAAGAGTTGGCCGGCGAACAGTCGCACCAGATCATGCAGACGGTAGCGGTTCGTAGTTTTGTCGAAATCAATCAGGCTGTAAGCGAGAAGTTCGCCCAACTGATCCTGCGCGCTCTCCGTCGGAACCTCCCACACGGCGGCGGCAGCGGCAAGGTCAAAAGTATCAGGGAAGACGGACAGAAAACTGAACTTCAGCCTCAGGTCTTCCGTGAGAAGCTCATAGCTGGACTGAAGCACCGCGCCGACGCTCTTTTGGATCGACGGGTCGATTTCCTTCAGCACGAGATGTTTGCCTGTCTCCTTCAAGCGATTGGCGTAGTCGGCGGGGCTGATGTTTTTTTCCCCCTGCAAGGCGCTGGCGACGGCGCGCAAGGCCAGAGGAAGATAGCCGCAGAGGCGGGCCAGTTCGTCCACCTGATCCGCTTTTTCTTTTTGCAGGCGCGTGGCGATGCGCAAGAGCAAATCGCGGGCGTCGGCGGGAGGAAGCTGGTCCAGGTTGATTTCCATCATCCCATGCAGGGTAAAATGCCGGCGCGAGGTCACCAGCAGCAGGCAGCCCGCAGGCGGAATGAGCGGCGCGACCTGCTGGGCATCGCGCGCGTTATCCATCAGGAGCAGCGCGCGTCTTCCGTCGAGAACGGAGCGGTAAAGAGCAGCCATTTGTTCTTCTTGCTCCGGCAGTTGCGCGGTGGGATGGTACGCGCGGACCACGTGTGCCATGGCGTCCCGGGGAGAGAGTGGTTGCGTGACGCCCTTCAGATCGAGATAGAACTGCGCATCAGGGTAGTCAGTCTTGAGTTGCTCGGCCAGCTTGAGCGCCAGAGCGGTCTTGCCCACGCCGCCCAAACCTTGCAGACCGGAGATGGTGACGCCGCCGGTTTTGACGGCCTGAAGCAATTCTTTGAGCTCATCGGCGCGTCCCGTGAAGTCGGCGGGCGGTGCGGGAAGCTGGTGCAGAGCGTTGAGAGCGGGAGGTGGAATCGTGGACAAGGTCTCTTGTTTTTCGGTCGCCGCCGGTGAGCCACCTGAACCCATTTCCTTTAGAGCTATACGAATCCCTTCGGCAACGCTTAGGAAAGCTTCATCGCGGTTGGTCCAGCTGATGACCGGCTTTCCGTCCGTGGGAAGCGCCTGCAATTTAGCAAAGATAGCGGTTTTCCAGTCGCATGGGCGGAGGATCACAGGAATAACGCGGGCTTCGCCTTTCTGGTGGCGTTTCATGGCGTAGCGCAGCTCAACATCATTGCAGTAGTCAGAGGACAGAAAGTTTGCCGTAACCAGAAGAAGAATGATACGAGCGGATTTCAGATTGTCATCGATCTCGCCTTTCCATTCTGTTCCCGCGGTGATTTGGCGGTCGTGCCATGCGGAAATCAAGCCTTCACGCTTGAGGGTGGACAGGTGCGTTTCTAGCTGGTCGCGAAGGACCTTATCCTTGTGGGAGTAAGAGAAGAAGAGTTGTGCAGGCACTGCCGGTGATGGATCTGGCACGAGCTAGATCACCTCAGAGGGGAAAGGGTACCACGGAAAATGGCGGTTCAAAGTGTGTTTGCAGCCCCCTTTGAGTTGGTGACGGGAGAGGCCCGGACGTTTCATGGCGAAGGAAAACATTTGCGGCCGGTCAGATGCCCTGGTTCGCGCCTCAGGACGCCCTCGCCTAAAGGCTACGGACTTCTTCGGCGCATTTCTCTCCTGAACGCTGACCCAGGGCTTCCGCCCTGGGCTAGGCTGTTTCGCTCCTCCGGAGCTGCAGTGAAGCAGATCGAAGCGGCCCGAAACGTCCGTTGAACATTTTGCGAGTGATTTTTCTCTTGACATCTTTCCGAGCTATTGCCATCATTGATGGCGAATGAAGATCTACTCGACACGCGAGGCCGCTAAGAAGCTGGGGATCGACATGTCGACTCTTAGCCGCTACATCAGCCTCAAGAAGGTGCCGGAGCCTAAGTCTGTCACCAGCGGCGGCATGACCATACATCTCTGGAGCGAAACCGAAATCGAGGAGGTTCGCAAGCTCCTGCCGAAGATCGCCAATGGCAGGAAAACCAGATATCAGAAGAAGCACTCAACCAAAACAAAAGCACAGCCGAGGGCGGCTGTGCCACACAAGACTCGCAAACCCAAAAAGAAGTGACTCGCAACCAAGCCGCCAAAGGCTAACGGCTAAGAGCCAAAGGCTAATGGCTGATTCTCAACGGGCAGCGCCCGGTGTGTTCAGCACCGAACGCGCCCTAACCGCAAAGCCGAATTCCTGGAAACTCTCCACCACGTCAACCGCGGATACGGCATCGCCCTCTCCGCGCTCGAACGCCTGGAAACCAAAAGACCGTCAGCTACGGCCCTCGATCTTCCCCGCCGGCTGCCTCCGCGACTACCGCAACCGCACGGAAGCCCTCCGTGCCGTTGCCAACCGCGATCTGCTCCGGCTGTTGGCTGGACGCGAAGAGCGGGACGCCCAGCGCTTCGACAAAGCGCGGAAACGGGCTTAGTTCACTTTCCATTTTTCCAGGGGGTTCATCTTTTCCGGGCGGCTTCGTGTTGCGGAGCCGCCCGACATCGAAGGACCGGGTGATCGCACGTGATCGGGTGATCGGAACCCGATGAAAATCTCAACCACAAGGACACGAGGGACACAAAGGTCCTAACTCGCTTTAAAATAGGGACATTTCGTCCCGCCTGCCGTCTAAATCCAGGGAACCAGAGAGCCCTTTTGGTCGTATTACAAGGCAGCAATGCTGTCGGATCGGGCGATCCGGTGATCTGGTGATCGGAAAACCAAGAGCATGCAGAGTAGACGGAGCGGAAATCGTTAGATAAAGAGAGATCGTAGAGAAGATCAAAAGATGAAGGTCGCGAACCAATGAAAGAAGTTATCCGCAGATGAGAATGGCTTTGGACACGATCGGACAGGTGCTGGGGATCATGTGGGCGCACAAGCTGCGCTCGTTCCTGACGATGTTTGGCATTGCCTGGGGTGTCGGGTCGTTGCTGTTTCTGGTGGGCGTGGGCGAAGGGTTCAGGTCAGGGCAGCGCAAGAACATGGCCAACATCGGCGAGGACGTGATCTTTGTCTGGGGCGGGCAGATTCCGTCGGTGCAGGGGCAGGGACAGGGAATGCGCTGGTATTTCCTCACGCACAAAGATTACCTTGACATCAAGAATGAAGCTACGCTGGTGGGCGATGTGGCGCCGGTAGTGGGCCGCGGCGACATACGCTCGCAGAGCGACTTTGCCACGGCCAGCGGATCGGTGTCGGGCAGCACGCCGAACTTCAACCAGATACGCTACCTGCCGCAGGGGCAGGGGCGCTGGCTGAACCAGGCCGACGAAGACCAGAAGCGCCAGGTATGCGTGCTGGGGTTCCAGATGATGCGCAACCTGTTTCCCGGACGGCCGGCGCTGGGCAGCACGATCCTGCTGAATGGAATTCGCTTTGAAGTGGTGGGAGTGCTATCGAACATCGGACGGCAGGAAAATAACATGAACAACCTGCGCGTCTACATTCCCTTCAGCACCATGCACCAGTATTTTCCGATGAAGAATGCGCACACGCCGGATGACATCGGGAACATGGTGCTCCGGCCGGTGAGCCGCGACAAGCACGCGGCCGCCGTGGACCAGGTTCACCAGATCATCGGGCGCAATCACGGCTTTGACTGGACGAACAAAGAAGCGTTCAACGGCTGGGATACGGTACAGACGCAGGACATGGTCGGCAAAATTTTTGACGGCATGGACTTGTTCCTGGGCGGCGTGGGCATGGTGACTCTGGTGCTGGGCGCGATTGGGATCGTGAACATCATGCTGGTATCTGTGACCGAGCGGACGCGCGAAATTGGCCTGATGAAAGCCCTGGGCGCGACCAACCGGCGCATCCTGATGCAATTTTTTCTGGAAGGCGTGTTTCTCACGGCGTTGAGCGGAGGCACGGGCATTGCGATCTCGGCGGGCGTGATGGCCTTGCTGGCCAAGCTGCCGACGCCTCCGGGGTTCGACCTGCCGCATATTGTGCCGGCATCGGCGGCGGTGGCGGTGATTTCACTTTCGCTGGCAGGGATTATTGCAGGATTGTATCCGGCGCGGAAAGCCTCATTGTTGCAGCCGGTCGAAGCGCTGAGACGAGAATAACGGAAAGAGAATAACGAAAGCGGGAGTAACGGGATGGTCCACGATTTGCTAGGACAGGCGTACGCGTCGATCAAGCACAACCGCAGACGCACGACGTTGACCATGCTCGGCATGGCGTGGGGCATCGCCACGGTAGTGATCCTGCTGGCGTACGGCGCCGGGTTCGGCCGCGCCATTACCGCAATCTTCTCCAACTTCGGCATGCAGATGATGGGCGTCTTTCCTGGGCGGACGTCCCTTCAGGCCGGCGGTTCCAAGGCGGGCACGCAGGTGCGCTTCACCATCGACGACGTGCAGCATCTGCAAGAGCAGATTCCGCTGATCCGGCACATTTCTCCGGAAGCGTCGTTCCAGGCGAACGTGCAGCATGAGAACCGCACGCAGCAATTTCAGGTCGGCGGCTTCACGCCGTACATCGTACCGGTGCGCGCGCTCAAGGTGGAAAGCGGGCGCTTCTATAACGATGCCGATGAAATGCAGCGCTCCCGCGTGGCCGTGCTTGGCTCGGACGCCAAAGACAAACTCTTTTCCGGCCAGCCCGCGCTGGGCGAAAGCATACGCATTGCCGGCATCAGCTTTGAGGTGATCGGGATTCTTGAAGCCAAAATGCAGGAAGGCGATGACAACGTCAATAAAATTGCATACATCCCCTTTTCCACGATGAGCGATATCCGCGACACGCGCTATCTTGACGGCATATGGATGGACTATGAGGGGCTTGAGTACGAAAAAGTTGAGGGCAACATCCGCAGCGTGCTGGGCACAACGCATGGCTTCAATCCCAAAGACCCGCGCGCTGTGTTTGTCTGGAACACGATGAAGAACCTGAACAACTGGCAGATTATCACCATGGCGCTGCAGGTGTTGCTCACCTTCATCGGGACGCTCACTCTGGGAATCGGCGGCGTGGGATTGATGAATATCATGCTGGTCTCGGTCACGCAGCGCACGCGCGAAATCGGCGTGGAAAAAGCGCTGGGCGCCCGCCGGCGCGACATCCTCACACAATTCCTGGCCGAAGCCATGGCCATCACCTTCGCCGGCGGACTGCTGGGCGTGATCGTGGCCTACGCCATTTCCTGGATCATCGGCTCCATTCCGGTGTACAGCGTGATGGCAAAGAACGCCGAGGCCGGCGATATTCACCTTGCCATTTCAGCCACGCACCTGCTGGTCTCCACGGCGATTCTGATTGTTGTGGGGCTGATTAGCGGCATGCTGCCCGCGATTAAGGCGTCGCGTCTCGACCCTATTGAAGCCCTGCGCTACGAATAAAGAAAACACATCAAGCGTCTAGTCGGCGACTTTATGCGCTATGCCTTCAAGCGCCGTTTTCCAGTGTGCGCCGCCATCGTCCGATGTTGCCACCTTGAAAACTTCCGTCTTTGCATCCGTGAATTCGTTGGTGGTGCGAATCATCGTGGTCTTGCCGTTGGCTGCAAAGCTGGAGTCGTAGGTCCATAGATTGCCTTGGATCGCAACCACGCCTGTGGTCGGCTTGGCGCCGGGATCGGCCAAAGTCGTGTAAGAGTAACTGCCGGTTTTGCTGTCGTAGGAATACACCGTGAACTGGCGATGCTCGCTGGCCATCCTGACCAGTTGATCGCAGACCAGGTAAGAGCCCTGCGGTGACCAGCGGCACTCCAGGCTTGTGCTGGTTTTCTGCCCGCTGGTAAACGTGCCTTCCGTCTCCCACTTGCCCACAAAGACGCCAAGTTTTTTCGTAGGATCGTCAGCCTGCGCGGCCTTCGTTTCGGCGGAATTCACCTGCGAGGTCTTCGCCTGCGCATCGCCAGTCTGTCCGGCTTTTGCCTGTCTGGCGTTTACCTGTCTGGCGTTTAAACGACCGGTTGAACCTGGGATCACAATCGCTGCAACCACCACGACAAAGATTCGTACGCGCACAGTTCCTCCCATAACAGTTTGTTTCACCGGAGTCGAACACTCATCGTACTACGTCTGCAAATGGCGGATCGTCTGCGAGTAGAGCCGCGTGCGCTCCTTGAATCCGAGCCGGCGATAGATCTCGACCGCGCGAATATTGTCAAAGCGAACAGTAAGAAACGGGCGTTCTCCCCGGCCGCGGATGCGCTCTACCAGGGCGCGCATCAGGGCGGTCGCGTAGCCGCGGCCTTCGTAACCGGGAAGCGTGGCTACTGTGGTGATCTCGCGGTAGCCTGCGATATGCAGCCGCAAACCGCCCATTGCCACCAGCTTGCCTTCTTCGCGGATGCCCAGGAACGTTCCCAGCTTCTGTATGCGCGGACACAGCGTGCGCCCCGGACGCGTCGCCGCGTAAACAACGCTCATCTCCGGCACATCGGCCGGAGTTAGCTCAACCACTTCCGGAACGACGCTGCCCGGCGCGGCAGGCGGAGGCGCTTCCGTCTCCTGCACCATCTGCTGTAGCTCCACGGCGCGCACCACCTCCCAGCCCGGAGGCAGCTTTGGTGAGGTGGTGAAGTAGAGCGTAACCGGGTCGCGCTGGATGAGCTGCGCCAGGGAATCGAAAGCCATGGGCGTGTTCGCCGCCAGCGCGCCCAGCAGCGTCATCTCCGGCGGAAACCGCCGCGCCAGCGCCGAGCTGTGCGCCTGTTGCGCCTGCTTGGTGGTAAGCGCAGTCCAGATCGGATTGTCGAGCGGCTGCATGGGCTAAGAGTGTACAGCACATGCCCTAGACGTTCTTCGTCTTCAGAAATGTCCCCTTCTCCAGCTCATTGAATGCCTGGCGCAGCTGCTCTTGCGTGTTCATCACAATAGGGCCGTACCATGCCACGGGTTCTTCGAGAGGCTTGCCTGAGACCAGCAGAAAGCGGATGCCGTCATCGCCGGCCTGCACCGTGACTTCATCGCCGCGGTCAAACAGTATGAGCGAACGATTGTCGGCGTGCGCGGGAGGCGCGGTGTCAAGCCAGCCGACTCCTTCGGTCGGCACCGCGAGCGGTCCGGAGGCATTGCAGAATTTGCCCGACCCGGCAAACACATAGGCAAACGCGCTGCGCGTGGTCTCTACCGGCAGGCTCTTCCTATGGCCGGGCGCGACCGAGACATCAATATAAATAGGATCGGCAGCGATGCCCTCCACCGGGCCCTTCTTGCCCCAGAAGCTGCCGCAGACCAGGCGCACGTGCGTGCCGTCATCGTCGGTGATCTCCGGAATCTCCCCGGTTTTTACTTCCTGATAACGCGGCGGCGTCATCTTGAGCGCCGAAGGCAGATTGGCCCACAGCTGGAAGCCGTGCATGCGTCCGGTGGGATCGCCCTTGGGCATTTCCTGGTGGATGATGCCGCTGCCCGCGGTCATCCATTGCACGTCGCCGGCGGCGATGGCGCCGCGATTGCCCATGCTGTCTCCGTGCTCCACCGTTCCGGCCAGAACGTATGTGATGGTCTCAATCCCCCGATGAGGATGCCATGGAAACCCGGCCAGATAATCCTCCGGCACATCGTTGCGAAAATCGTCGAGCAGCAGAAACGGATCATAGTCTGAGGTGTTGCCGAATCCGAACGCCCTGCGCAGATGAACGCCCGCGCCTTCCATGGTGGGCTTTGACTTGATCAGCTTTTTCACCGGACGAATGGACATGGGGACCTCCAGATACAAATGTTAGCGCAACAGCGGTAAACAATCAGATTGCAGTCAACAGCGCTGGGTTGCGGAAAGGCAAAACCCGAGTTCACCGCGGAGACACGGAAAAAACCATAAGAAAATCTCACCACCAATTTCACTGATAACACCGGATCCGGTCTCTTCCGTTACCCCCGTTCCTCTGTGTTTCAAGGTTTCGGGTTTCCGATCACGCGAGATCACGGCGATCTTGATCCGTGTAAGGTTCTTCAGCCTACGCCATGGCCCGTTCCAGAATCGCCTTAACATGGATCTGCGTCGTGTCCAGAAAAGGTATGCCGAGAGAAGAACTGTCCGTCAGGATCAGCGGCAACTCCGTTCCGCCCAGGATCAGCGCCTGAATGCCATCTTCATCGCGCATGCGCGCCGCGATCGCCAGCAGGCGCTCACGGGTTTGCGGCAGGAACTTGCCCGGTATCAGCTCATTGATGTATTTGTCGTGAATGTACTCTTGTTCCTCCGCTGTGGGCACGGCCAGCGCGACCCCTTCGCGTGAGAACACTTTCGGATAAAACTCCGCGTGCATGGTAAAGCGCGTTCCGAGCAACCCCAGCTTCTTGTATCCGCGTGCCTTGGCCTCCGCGCAGGCGGTTTCTACAATGCTTACCAGCGGAATGGGCGACCGGCGGGCAACTTCGTCGAACACGATGTGTGGCGAGTTGGCCGCCAGGAAGCCAAACTCGGCGCCGGCACGGGCCAAACGCTCAATTTCGGGCACAAGGTATTCGGTCAGCTGGCTCAACTGGTTATTCGTCAACAGGTCCAGCCCCTTTTGCAGGTCGATGCTGTTGATGATAATCGCGGGCGAGGGGCCATTGGGCGCCTGCTCGCGGTGCGCGTCCAGCAAACGCCGGTAATAATCAATGGTCGATTCCGGCCCAATGCCGCCGATCATGCCGATCACCTTCATGCTGCAGCTCCCATTCCGCGAAGTTCCTGAAAATAAAAGATAAGTCCGCAGGTAAATTTAAAGTCAACCGTATCATTTCCCGATAAACACGCTTGCTGCCGGGGCTGGAACCGTGCATCCTATTAGAGAAGTTTTCTGTACACCATGACGCAAATTTATCCATCCCGCATTTCTTTACTTGTTTTCTTATGGACCATCGTTCTGTGCGCCTCCGGGCACGCCGCCGAGCTGAAGCAAAAGACCACCACCGCCTTTGACCAATACGTCACCGCCACCGAGGCCAGGTTCAAACAAGAACTACGCCCCGGCGGGACCTTTCTTTATGTGGACGGCCTCAAGGACGAAGAGAAACGCAAGGCCTATGAGCAGCTCAAACAGGGCGAGGTCCTGGTAGAAAAACTGGAGACCAAGGCGCCCGGCGTAAGTTCTGACGTTCCCGATGGCATGGTCCATCACTGGGTGGGGCTCATCTTCATTCCCGGCGCCACTCTGGCCAATACGCTTCCCCTGGTCAAGGATTACGATCGCCGGGCTGAGTTGTACAAGCCGGACGTGAGTGCCTCGCGCACGATCTCGCACAACGGCGACGAGTACAAGATGTTTCTTCGCTTGCACCAGAAGAAATTCACTACCGTGGACTTCAATACCACCTATGACGTTCATTGGGGACAGGTGGATCCCACGAAAGTGTTTTCCAACTCCATCAGCACGCGCATCGCCGAGGTAAAAGACCCCGCCAAACCGGACGGCGAAGAGCTTCCCATGGGTTCGGGGCACGGCTATCTCTGGCGTCTCAATACCTACTGGCGGTTTGAAGAAAAAGACGGGGGCGTCTACCTGCAGTGCGAGGCGCTCTCGCTCACGCGCGACATGCCCACCGGCCTGGGATGGCTGCTCAAGCCGCTGGTTACCTCGATTCCCAAAGCGTCGCTCAACCGCGCTCTGGGGCAGACGCGCAAGGTGGTCATGGAAGAGAGCAAGCGATGCTGCAACTCCGCCCAGGCGCGCTAGGGGTTGTTTCTTCATCCCGAGCGAAGCGAGGGATCGCTATGGATACTATGTCCATCAGGAACAGCAATTCAGCCTGGCGCCCGGTTTCCAGAGCCTCCAGTGCTTCGTAAGGGCAGGGTTCCCTCCCCTTCGACAAGCTCAGGGTCGGGATTGAAAACAAACCCCAATCCTCCGCTTCCTCCGTTCCTCTGTGTTTCAAAGATTTTGTTTTTTACCGTCAGCAAAAAAGGCCCGCCGAAGCGGGCCTTAGTTTTGGACGGGGCTCAAGATACTGGTTATTTGTTGTCGTCAACGCGGGCCGCGATCATGCTGTACGAGCCGGCGTTTACGAAGATAAGGCCGCGCACGCGCACGGTGTTGGTATTCGCGGGTGTGACTTTCAGGTTGGTGCCGCTTACCACCGTGACCGCGATGGTGCTCTGGCCGGTCAGGGTCGCGAAAGAGGAGTTGGAGTTCAGCGTCAGCGTAAAGCCTGACGCGCTTGCGCCGGAGACTGTTCCCACCAGCGCCTGCTCGCGCAGCTTCAGCTTGCTCGCGACGATAGGCGTGGTTGTGCTGCTGGCTGTGTCGGCTTCAACCCGCTGGCCTTTGCCGATGTGGCTGGCGTCGAAGGCCGGCGTCGTGCCGCCCAGGTTCAGCTTGTCCGTCCGTACGGAGAACGCGGTGCTCGAGTTGATGGTCACGTCCACCGTGACCGGCGGCGTTACCGAGCTGGAAGAATCGACCTGATGGGCCAGTGTGATCTGCGTTGCCGGCGAGCCGGTCACCGCGGTAATCACGCCTTCAGCTTCTTCGCCGCTCTGGCTCGATTCCACCTCGACTTTGGTGGCCAGCTTGCTGCCGTCCGGTTTGGTCATTCCATCTACTTCAACAATGTCGCCAATCTTCAACTGCGACAGCGAGGTCAAGCCATCCTTGAATTGCGTGTTGCTGTCCGTGGCAAAGGTGATGGTGCTCGTCTTGGTCTGAATGGTGAAGTTCGGGGCGGCGATATTGGTCACGCTGCCGTGAACGTCGTCCATTTCGCCGCTGTCGTCGCCCGAATTGTTGGCGGTGGCCGTGGTCGCGTTGAACTTCGGCGTTACCGTGGCCGAAGTCGGCGGCGTGCCGCTCAGCGTCACCGAACCGGCAAGGTCCAGATCAAAGTTGATGACCGTGGAACTGGTGCTGGTCACGGTGATCGGCGAGGTGAAGGTGACGGTCGCATTCGGACTGGTAAGCGTTGCCGTGATTTTCACCGGCGCGGGCGGTACGGCGTTGTTGAGCACTACCAATTCCGGATTGGAAACCGTGAGCGAAGCTCCGGAATACGTTCCTGGCGGAATGTTGACCAGCGCCAAAGGCTCAAACGATCCCGCCTGATGGACGAACTCGACCTCGGACGATTTGGAGAGCAGGTTGCCGGTGTTGCTGGTGCCTGCGCTTCCGGTCAGAGTGAGCGAGCTGACGGTAAGCTCAAACTTGACGATCTGGTCGTTAAGACCGTCCGTCGTGTTGATGGTGGCGTTGGTCGGGCCGGCGTTGGTTACGCTGTTATTCCCGCCGCAGCCTGTTGCCAGAACGAACGCAACGGTTACGACTGTTAAAAGTAAGTACCGCTTCATAGGGGCCTCCAAGTTTTTCGTGAGCGGGGGAGTCCTCGCCGGGTATAGGTGCACGTCCTCTGCCAAGCCGCTAAGTGCAGCGGTTGCAATGGCCAGCAAGATCTGGCTTGCCATGGATGGGTAGGCAGGCCTCAGGGGTGTGGCAGGTAGCCACAGCGATGGAAGCACTTGCGGCCGATGGCCTTAGGTAATGTGGGATTGGCTCGTGGTTTGCGCGTTCAACGCTCGCGCCGTCTACATTTACGGACTCGATGCGGAGCTATGCAGGAATCGTCTTTCGCCAAAATAAAAGCCGCGCGCATGCGCGGCCTTCGCCTTCAACGAACGCTGGCTTTACTGCAACTCAATCTTGGTGACAGTGATGTTGTCGCCGTTCACGTTTCCGGTCACGCTGACTTTGATGTCCTTGGCCTGTTTCAAATCGGCGATGAATTGCTTGGCCTTCTCGTTGCCGGCGGCATCGAACTTGATGACCTTCTTGTCTTCAGTAAGCACGCCATAACCGCTTCTCACGCACTCCGGCATTTGCAGGCAATCCTTGGAATGCTTGGCGCCGAATCCGGGCTTCTGCCCTTCTTCGGCCGCGCAGGCCAGGTCCACCAGATGACCTTGCACCTTGGTTTCCGCGGCGACTGCGCTGAGCGCCACGGCTGCGAGCAATACCAGCGTTAGTTTCTTCATGAATTCCCCTGTAGTAAGTTGTTGCTGTAGTATTGATTCATAAATGAAGGGCGGGTTACATGTAAAGCGCGATTTTTTTTGTTCCCCGCCGCGTTCCTAAGACGAAAACCGCCCGCTCAGTGTAAAATCATATTGTTGCGGTCATTGGACGCACCGCCCGAGCGTGCCGTCCTCCGATTGCCACCGCCGCATTTGCCGCCGCCGATTGTGGCCGCGGAAAACCCGACATCCCAGGAGACTTCTTAACATGGCCAAGATCGCCAAAACGGCGGACCGCAAGAAAATCATGGACACGTCCAAGAGCACCGACTGCCCCAAATGCGGCAAGCCGACGCGGATCGTAAAGCGCGTGAAGGACCGCGAGCGCAACGTTCCCGGCGGCATCTTTATTTCCTGCTCCGGCTGCGAATTCCACGAAAAACTTTAAGCTGCTACCGCCGGGCCTCAGCTCGCCTTGGCCCGCGGAGCCAGCCACCAGAGATAGCCGGCAATCAGCCAGTCGTAGGCAACGCACACCACCGGAAAATCGGCTCCGGCGTTGGCTCCCATTCCCTCGGTCACGTGCAGCAGGTCCCACGCTCCGTGCAATAGAAACGCTACGGCGGTAAACTTCAGCGAATGCCACTGCCCCGCCAGGGCCAGGGAAAACAGCGCTGCCGAAAGCGCGGTTTCCACCACCAGCGTGTTTGTGTTTCCCGCGGCCAGCGCGCTGCCGATGTAGACCGCGGCCGTCGCCGCCATGAACAGGTTATAGAACTCTGCGGCTTTCTTTACCGGCAAACGAGAGGTAATCGCAATATTCACCAGCGCGGCGGCTATTCCACCGGCAAACGGAAGCGCGTATGACATGGGCGTCCTTACTTCTTCTTCGATTTCTGCGGCTGCGCAGCGGCAGTTGCCGTGCTCGGCGCCGCGGCGGCAACGGCCGCAGGCTTGGCCAGAGCAGCTTTTGTCTGATCCGGCAGCTTATCTGCATGCGCCAGCATTTGCGATACCTGCCACATCTGCGTAGGCGTAAGCATCTCGTTGAATCCCGGCATACCCGTCAGTCGTATTCCGTTCGATACCTTCCAGTAGATCTTGCCCGGGGGATCGTCCGTGACCATATCATCTCCACTGAGCAGTTGCGGCGGCAGAGGGAACATGCCTTTGGCGGCGAAGCTCGCTTTCTCACCTGCAAAGCCGTGGCAGAAGGCGCAATGCTCAACGTAAACATGCGCGCCCTGGGTCATGTTGGTCTCATCCGCGGCGACCGGCGACTCTTTGACTGGGTCCTTGCTCATGCGCGCCCGCAGCGCCATTTTTGCGATCTTCTCTTCCATCGGCAGCGGCGCTGAAGCTGTGGCCACCGGCATCATTCCCATCTTGACGTATAAATACCCGCCCACCACCGGCAGCAACAAGCCAACAATGAGACCAAGCACAAATTTTTTCACGTTGTCTCTCCTTGATCAGGGATCAATAATGAGTGTACCGGCCCGCACCGCGTTACAACGAAACTAAAGCCAAATCATCCGTCACCAATCGCAACTCCAAAATCGCCAATCATCCATCGCCAACTGCCGAATTTCCGCTTCATCCAACCTTATTCCCGCACTCCGGACAGAACTTTGTTCCCGCTTCAAATTTTGTTCCGCACTTGCCGCACTCGTCTTTCGGACGCAGCGATTTTCCGCACTCCGGGCAGAACTTCGCGCCTTGCGTGCGCGCGCCGCATGCCGGACAAAGCGCCACGGCTTCCGTGGTCAGGTCCATGCCTTTGGTCAGGTCCTGCTGTTGCAGCTTCTGCTTCATCTGGTCCACGGTGGTCTGCACCTGCGCGGCAGCCAGCTCGGTCTCGATGTCCGGCGCGCATTCATAGCAGAGCGAGCGCTTGGCGTTCCAGCATGAGGTCTGGCAGACCCATTTGGCGCACTTGGGACACTGCTTGAAATTCGGTTTGGCTTCCTCGATCGCATCGCGGAAGGCCTTGTCATGCGCCGGTCCCCGCACCGCGCGCTCAATCTCGTAGCTCGACGAGCTGGCTTGCCCCAGGATGCCGCCGAAAAAACTTCCCGCCGCGTGCAGCGCGCTGGCCGCCATCCCCGTGGCTGACGCCTTGAACTCGCTGGTAAAACCGTTGCCGCAGCGGTCGCAGAAAAACTCGAACTGAAACCCCTTGTCGGTGGAGTGGTCGGTGTGGTTCCTGGTGAACTGTATGAGCGCCATGGCTGGTCTCCGGGAAAGCGAGTGAGTGCTGGAATCCTTCGGATTTTAGTGGATATGGGGATGCGAGTCCAACCAATCGTTCTTAAGTGTTTCGCAGCCTGCCCTGAGTGACCCTGCGCTTGCGAAAGGGGAGTCGAACGGGTGTGCTTTGTGGCTAGGGGCTTTCCGATGCGGCAATCTACTGCGACATATCGCCGCCGCGCATCCAATTATCTGAATGCCTTCGCCACGCAAACCCAGGTCCTCCTCCATCCGCGCGGCTATACCCGCTGAAGCTCTTTCGTCAGATTTTCCCAAGCTCGATCTTCCCATCCAGCCGCCATATCCGCCGGCTGAAGCCAAGTCTGTAAAAGAGCTTCCGCGGGAACCGGGCTGGCTCTACGAACCCAAATGGGACGGCTTTCGCTGCCTGGCTTTTCGCAGCGGCGCTGAAATCGTTTTGCAGTCCAAGGCCGGTCAGCCTCTGGCCCGTTATTTCCCTGAGATGATCGCGGCTTTGCGGGCCTTGCCCGCGCGCAAATTCGTCCTCGATGGCGAAATTGTTATCCGCCGCGGCGCGGGTCTGGACTTTGACGCTCTTCTGCAACGTATCCACCCCGCCGCCAGCCGCATTCAACGGCTTTCCCGGGAGACGCCGGCGACCTACATGGTCTTTGACCTTCTTGTGAACGCCAAAGGCAGATCCCTCACCGCCAAGCCGCTTTCGGCGCGACGCATGGCCCTCCAGGAATTTGCCGGTCAATACCTGGGTGCTCCGCCTGCGAGCAAACGCGGCAAGAGAGTGCTCGCAAAAAGCGCCAGCCGGAGAATGCTTCTTTCCCCCGCCAGCTCTGATTTTGCCACCGCCGAAAAGTGGATGCGCGAAGGCGCTTCTAGCGGCTGGGACGGTGTGGTGGCTAAACGCCTGGACTGCAAATATACATCCGGCGAGCGCACCGGCATGGTTAAGATCAAGCGCATCCGCACCGCGGACTGCGTGGTTGGCGGCCTCCGCTGGGCCCGCCCCGCCGCAACAAAACCCGCTGCAACCAAGTCTCTCGCGATCACAGATGCCAAGAAGAGGCAGGCCGAAGAAGTCGGCTCGCTACTGCTCGGGCTTTACAACGATCGTGGCCAGCTTGACCACATCGGCTTCAGCTCCAGCTTTACCCGGCAGGAGCGTAAGAAGCTGAAATCCATCCTGAAGCCCTGGATCGGTGGCGTAGGCTTTACCGGCAAAGCCCCCGGAGGTCCTAGCCGCTGGACGCGCGACGCCCGCGATACCGAATGGGTCCCGCTCGCGCCCAAACTGGTCGGCGAGTTCCGGTATGACCATTTCTCCGGAGGACGCTTCCGCCACGGAACTAAGTTTCTGCGCTGGCGTCCAGAGAAAAAACCCAAGCAATGCACAATGGAACAGGTAGCTTCCGGTAAAAGGGAAAGCTATCGAGCCGGCAGTAGCGCCGATCTCTAGCACAATGAAACGGCGCCCCCTGTCCGAAGGAGTTGAGGAAGGCAGGGGGCGCTAGCAGAGGTATTCCAGTGCAAAGTACCGCAGGGCAAATATAATATCTTATTACGAGATAATGACCAGAATAATTTTCAGCTGACTCTGGCATTGTGGGAGAGATCGGCGTTGCTGGCGTCTGCGACGGAGGCCGTCAGGTCGCGCTGACCGACTGGGAATCGGCGTCGAGTTCCGCCAGTTCGTACAGCGGAATGCGGAATGAGGGTGTGCCGGCGGCGTCCAGTCCGTTGAATTCGCGGTGCAGGCGGAAGGTCACCGCCTCCGAACATCGCGCGCACTTGGGGAAGCTCTCGCCTTTGAACATGGCGACCTTGGCGAAAAGGCGGTGCGCGGCGTGCATTACCGAGTAAATCCCGCTGGCCGGGACGGTTTCGCCGGTTGAAAAACTTTCCGGGTTATAGGTCATTGACGAGCGCCTCAGAACCTTCTGGAGTTGATTTCTCTAGAGTACCTTGAAATTCCAATTCGGGCCGCTAACGGCCGGGTCTTTAAGAAAGAATTTAGGATTAATATTGAAACGCATTGGCATTCGGCTGCATACGCTCGGCTGCTTTCGCTGGAGAGCGCAATGCTTCCGTCTTGTGATGAGATGTCCGAAAATTGTGCTGTAAATGTTGGGGGCAATTAGAGAACCCTCATAGACTTTGCAATGTAAAGGGAAAATTAAGCGAATGGCTGCTTCTTTTTCCCGACTTGAGTTATACCCGTGCATATCGGACCGGGCCCAAAGACGCCCTGGCCCACTGAGGCAGCGCTTGATTGGTCGACCCGTAGTAAAATTCGCACGAACACAAACCGAGGACCCAACCGATGCCCCAACCGGAGTTTTCCAGCTACGACGAATTCTTCACCTTCTACCTGCACGAGCACAGCGATGCGCGCAACCGCGCCATGCACGCCGCGGGCACCCTGCTGGGCCTGTGCACGCTGATCGTCCCGTTTGTGATTGGGCATCCCTGGTACGCTCTGCTCTGGCCGGTGGTGGCATACAGCTTCGCCTGGACTGGACATTTTCTGATTGAAGGCAACAAGCCGGCAACCTTTGGACATCCCTTCTGGTCTTTTATCAGCGATTTCAGGATGCTGGGGCTGATGCTTACAGGGCGGCTCAAATCGCGGATGGAAGCAGGAGCGGCCGGCGCGCAGCGCCGCTCAGCGTAGTGGGCAATCCACAGCTTGTCCCCGAAAAGCGCTATTTAGGTTGAGCCAGCCCTCCTGCGGGCTTGGTCTGAAATGACGCTTGTGCCGTCGAAGCCAGCGTTCCCGTTCCCTGCCCCTGGCCGGACTCTGCTTTGAAATAGTAAGTAGTATTGGGCTGCAGATTTTTGATGGTGACCCTGTGCGTCAGCCCGCCCCAGGGCATGCCGGCGGTTTGGTCCAGATGGCTGGGATCGGTGCCGTAGCGCAGGGCCGTTCCGGAATTCACATTCGTGGACCATGCAATCTCCACGGTCGTGTCCGTCACGTTCTCTACCACCGGACCCTGGGTGATCTGCACCGCGCGTCTGGAGGTGTCAACGGGCATGACAGGCAGTTGCTGCACGGAAGGCGCTGCTTGCGAAGATTGCGCAGACGCCTGCGCAGCGCAGCCGTCCATCTGTGACAGTGGCCCGCTGCCCAGGACCAGGCCCAGTGCAATTGCCGTGGCGATGATGTTCATCGGAGTTTCTCCCTTTTCCGCTCGGTTAGATGACTGTTTGCTGAAAAGGGCTGTTCTGGAGTGTGTTACGGCAAGAAAGGTTCCGGCTGGCCGCGATGCCGCCCGCCACGGCCTGGGCCGCCATTTTGTGAAGATCAGTGCATGATGCGCGGCACGATCAGCAGCGCGAAGCCAACCATCGTCAGGATGACCAGCGCCAGGGCCGCGGTCCACGCCAGAAGGTAGGCGCGTTCGTGCTCCGGTTTCGGCGGAGTGATCCCCAGCACGGTATGAAACATTCGCAGGAGTTGGAGAAGGAAACTCACGGTGGCCCTTCAGAAAGATAGCACGCGGCAAGAGCAGTGCAGACGACGCCCCCAGCCCATCTTGGATCAGTGCGATCAGTGTAGATCAGTGGTAAGGTTCTTCACGGAGATTGCGCAATTGGCGCACCCTTAGGCAGAATAACCCAGCACCAAGGGTCTCTGGCATCGCCGTGGACCGGTTGCGGAGAGCACACTCATGAAAATCGGCAAGATACTTGTCTGGTTGGCCATAGGCGTAGTGGGAGCACTGGCGCTGGCCACCATCGCGTTGCATCGTCGGGAGCCAATCAGCGCCATGTGGCTGGTGGTGGCGGCGGTTTGCAGCTATGCGCTGGGCTACAGGTTTTATTCCAAGTTTGTTGCCGCCAAAGTACTGGCGCTGGATGCCATGCGCGCCACGCCGGCGGAGCGCCTGGAGAACGGCCGCGATTTTGTCCGCACCAACAAGTGGGTGGTCTTCGGCCATCATTTTGCCGCTATTGCCGGGCCAGGGCCGCTGGTGGGACCGGTGCTGGCGGCGCAGTTCGGCTATCTTCCGGGCACGCTTTGGATCCTGGTGGGCGCGGTTTTCGGCGGATGCGTCCAGGACTTTGTGATCCTTCTTTTCTCCGTGCGCCGCGACGGCAAGTCCATGGGCCAGATGGCGCGCGACGAAATCTCCAAGACCGCCGGCACCGTGGCCTTCATCTCCGTGCTCAGCATTCTGGTGATTCTGCTGGCGGTGGTGGCGCTGATTATTGTGAATGCGCTCAAAGACAGTCCCTGGGGCGCTTTCACCATCGGCGCGACTATTCCTATCGCGTTGCTCATGGGTGTCTACCTGCGCTACCTGCGTCCGGGCCGCGTGCTGGAAGCTTCCGTGCTCGGCTTTCTGCTGGTAGTGATGGCGATCTTCGGCGGGCAGTGGATCTCGCAATCCACCCACGCCGCCGCTTTCACGCTGGCAGGCACGACGCTGGCGATCCTGATCATTGTGTATGGCTTTGCCGCGTCGGCCCTTCCCGTGTGGCTGCTGCTGGCCCCGCGCGACTACCTCAGCACGTTTGTGAAGCTCGGCACCGTCGCCATCCTGGCGCTGGGAATTGTCCTGGTGCATCCCACGCTGCAGATGCCCGCGCTCACGCGCTTTATTGACGGCAGCGGCCCCGTCTTTGCCGGAAATCTTTTTCCCTTTGCCTTCATCACCATCGCCTGCGGCGCCATCAGCGGCTTTCACTCGCTGATCTCCAGCGGCACCACGCCCAAGATGATCGCCCGTGAACCGCAAACTCGTATGGTCGGCTACGGAGCGATGATGGCGGAATCGTTCGTCGGCATCATGGCGATGGTCGCCGCCTGCACGCTCCAGCCGGGAACGTACCTGGCGGTGAACAGCGGCGCCGGAATGGTGGGCGGCAATCCGGCGGCGGCTGTTGCAACCATTACCAACTGGGGCTTCCCCGTCACCGCTGATCAGATGGCCACTCTGGCGCACAACGTCGGCGAGAAAACTCTGTTCTTCCGTACCGGCGGAGCTCCGGCTTTTGCGCTGGGCATGGCCAAGATTTTTTCCGACAGCCTGGGCGGCACGGCTGTAATGGCGCTCTGGTATCACTTTGCCATTATGTTTGAGGCGCTCTTCATATTGACGGTGCTCGATGCAGGCACGCGCGTGGGGCGCTTCATGCTGCAGGATGCGCTCGGCCACATCTGGAAACCGTTGGGCCGGACCAGTTGGTATCCCAGCATCGTCGCCACCAGCGCGCTGATGGTGGGCGCCTGGGGATATTTTCTCTGGCAGGGCATTCGTGATCCCCTGGGCGGGATTAACTCGCTCTGGCCGATCTTCGGTATCTGCAACCAGTTGCTGGCTGCCGTGGCGCTATGCGTGGCCACGACTATCATCGTCAAGATGGGCCGGGCGCGCTACATGTGGGTCACGCTGGCGCCGCTCTGCTGGCTGGTGGCCGTAACGTTCTCCGCATCGTGGCACAAAGTGTTCGATCCCAACCCTCTGATCGGACTGCTGGCGCATGCGCGCCAACTGGCTTCGGGCCCCAGCGTTGCCGGACTACAACGCCGTATCTTCAACGACCAACTGGACGCCGGAGTCTGCGGGCTTTTGGTCGTGCTGGTCAGCGTGATCGTGATCGAGTCGGCCGTGCAGTGGATCAGCGTGATCTCCGGCCGCCGCCAGGCGGCGACGCAAGAAGCGCCGTTTGTGGCGACGGCCTATGCGGAGGAGGCGCTATGAAGAAATCGGGAGATCTGGTGATCGGGAGATCGGGTGACCGGAAAGGCAAACTCACTGCGGCGGCGCGGAGACGCGGAGATAATCGCGTGATCGAAGAAACCACTGTTTCTGCGGCCTTCTCCGCGCCTCCGCGTCTCCGTGGTGAGGTCCGCTATTCCTATCACCCGATCACCCGATTCCTGCACCTCATCCACGCTGCTCTCCGCGAGATTTTCGACGAATCCGCGTACGACCGCTTCTTGCTGCGGGAAAGCGCATCGCGCTCGGTGGCAAGCTATCGCGACTTCATGCGTGACCGGGAAACATCCATGGCGAAGAAGCCCAGATGCTGCTGAAAGAGCAATTGGCGCGGCTTGTTTCGAAAATCGGCCATATATAATCTCGCCGTTCATTACACGATTGGAGAAACCCCCAGATGAAGAGCCGGGTGTTAATAAGCTTGGTGTTGCTGATGGCTTTGGTGTTACCAGTCTTGACCGGCGCGCAAAGCGCCGCGCCCGGGAAACATCCCGCGGCTTCGTCAAGAGTGCCGACCAAAAGCGAAGTGGAAGCTGTCCTGAAGCGGGTTTACGGTTATGACCCGTCCATCCAATGGCAGGTCTGGCTGGTCAGGCGATCCGCCGTGCCGGGGATGAACGAAGTGCTCCTGCAACTGAAGGGCGAATTTCATCACCTCTTTCTGACCGCGGACGGCCGCTATGCCATTGACGGCGACATGCAGCCGTTTGGCCCCGATCCGTATGCCGCTGTCCGTGCCCGGCTGAGCGCGGCAGAAGGACTGGCGCGTGGCCCCGCCAAACCGGCGGTCACCATGGTGGAGTTCAGTGACCTGCAATGCCCGCACTGCAAACAATCGCAGCCGGTGGTGGAGAAGCTGGCGGCCGATTTTCCCGGCATGAAATTGGTATTCCAGCACTATCCGCTTAACTCGCATCCCTGGGCCATGAAAGCGGCCCTGTACGCGGATTGCGCCGGGCGCATGAACAACGCTGCCGGATGGAAGCTGATTGCCGCTATCTATGAGAACCAGAACAGCATTGCTCTGCCAATTGCCGACGACAAACTCAAAGAGCTGGCCACTGCCGCCGGTCTGGATGCGAGCAAGCTTTCTGCCTGCGCCGCCGCTCCCGCTACCGCGGCGCGCGTGAAGAAATCCATGGAATTGGGCGACTCCCTGGGGGTCATGGGAACACCCGCCATCTTCGTGAACGGGAGGATGCTGGAAGGTGTGGTTGGAGTTCCGTACGAGCGGGTGAAAGCGATTGTTCAGTACGAGATCGCGCACGCGGGAAAGTGAGCTGAGCACGGCGATCACCCGATCCTCCCAAGCGGCGAGGCCGGCTTGTACGCCGAGCCGCCTGAAACAGGAGCACGAAGATCCTCGCTTCGATAAAATCTGTGCAGCGGTTTTGGAGCGAAGCGACAGAAAAATTAGGTGTACACTCTCCTCAATGCGTGTCCTGGGAATCGACTGCGGCAGTGAGACCACCGGTTACGGCATAGTGGAAGAATCGGCGGACCGGCGGCTTACCTGCCGGGCCACCGGCGCCATCCAACTAAAGACACGATCGCCGATGGCTGCCAAGCTGCAAAAGATATTTACCGAGTTAACCGTCATCATCGCCGAGCACCGGCCGGAGATTGTCGCCATTGAAGATGTGTTCTATGCCGTGAACGTGAAGACAGCGCTGAAACTTGGCCAGGTAAGAGGCGTGGCCATGCTGGCGGCGTCGTCGTGTGGGCTGCAAGTGGCGGAATACTCGCCATTATCGATTAAATCCGCCGTGGTCGGCTATGGCCGTGCGGAAAAGCACCAGGTGCAGCAGATGGTTACCCGGCTCTTGAATCTTGCCACGCCGCCCGAACCCACCGATGCTTCTGACGCGCTGGCCATCGCCATATGCCACATCCACACGGCTGCCACCACCCGGCGCTATGAGGCGGCGGTCCCATGAATCGGCGTTCTTTCTTTTTTTTATTTCTTTCCTGTGCCGCCATTCTGTCTGCATTGCTCGCACGTGCGCAGAGCACTGATCAGAACCCCACTATTCCCACCATTACATTTGATCGCGTGTGGGAGGCATATACGCCGCAAGAGGTGACCATCACCCTGCAATCGAGCGGATCTGCAACCTATCTTTCCCGGAATCCGCTCAAACCGCCTGAAGGGGACGCTGATCCCGACTATAGCCTCAACTTCACCATGTCCGCGTCGAACCGCGAAAAGCTCTTCCGCTATGCCAGGGAAGCCAACTATTTCAACGGCGATTTCAGTTACAAGAAGCACACTGTCTCCAGCACGGGCAAGAAGACTTTGACCTTCGCCGACCCGGCGCGGCACTTTGAAACCACGTACGACTACTCCGAGAACAAGGGTATCCAGGAGATCACCAACATATTTCTAGGCATCTCCAACACCATTGAACAAGGGCGCAAGCTCCAGTTCCTGCGCCGCTTTGACAAGCTGGGTCTGGAAGCCGAGCTCAAAGGCATGGAATCTGCCATGGAGGGCCACAATCTGGCGGAGCTGCAATTGATCGCGCCGATACTGGAAAACATCGCCAACGATCCTGCCATCCTGAACATTGCCCGCCAGCGGGCCAGGAAAATACTCGCCAAAAGCGCTTCTGAATAACTTCCGAATAAAAAGGCCGCATCTTAGAAGAGAATTTGCAAAGAAAGGTTTGAAGAAAAGCGTTAAGTTATATCAATAACTCTTAACACTAAGAAACTAAGCGCGCAGAGTGGGATCTAATAGGATAGGCACTCAAGGAATCTAGGAGGGTTTATGCCGCGCCACACGATGCGTTGCAGGCTTCTCGCCGGAAATTCAATCCGCAAGTCAGGGCTGCTCCTTTCCATTATTTTCACGTTGCTTTTTGCCCTGGCCCCGCTCTCCCACGCGCAGGGCTTTGAAGACGAGGATGGGCACGACTCGCATGCGCGGATCGTGCGCATCAGTTACGTTGAAGGCGAGGTCCGCCTGGACAACGGTCATGGCTATGAGAGCGCGACCCTGAACGTGCCGGTGAGCGAGCACAACTGGCTCCAGACCCGCTCTGACGGCTGGGCCGAAGTGCAGTTGGAAGATGGAAGCCTTATTCGGCTGGCCCCCGACACGGTAATCGCATTCACCGAACTTGGGCGCTTGTCTTCCGGCGGCACCATTACCACGGTCGATCTCGACCAGGGCGAAGCGGAATTCAAGGTCACCAAGCACGACGACAGCGATTTCCAGGTGACGGTGAAGAACAAGACGATTGTGCTCGTGCATTCCGGCTCCTTCCGCGTGACCAGCACCAATGCCGATCCCATGGAGATCGTGGTGTGGAAGGGCGAGGTTGCCATTCACGATCCGGATAGCGGCGGCGAAGTTGCCGTCAAAAAAGATGAGACCTTTGTTCTTGACACCGCGGACCCCAGCCGCTACGCGCTGGATAAAGGCGCCGAGGCTGACGGACTCGACCAGTGGAGCAAGCAACGGGACGACTACCTGAGCACCTATGCTTCTTCCGGCCACAACTATACTCAGTCACCCTACCAGTACGGCGCCAGCGACCTGAACTATTACGGCCAATACTATGACGTCCCCGAATATGGAAACGTGTGGCAGCCGAATGGCGTAGGCATTGGCTGGGACCCGTTCAGCAATGGTTATTGGAGTTACTCGCCGGGCTTTGGATATACCTGGGTCTCTTCGTATCCCTGGGGATGGATGCCTTACCGTTATGGCCGCTGGGTATTTGTTGGCAACCGTGGCTGGTGCTGGGCGCCGGGTGGATGGAACAGATGGTATAGCCGGCCGCGCATCGCGAAAGCGCCTCCGGGATTCCATCCTCCCATTCCTCCAGCTGACCGCAGAATCGTCGGCGGAACGGGGGGCGACTTAAATCGTTCGGGCAATCGGTCCGGCAATGGCGGGCCTGGGGGAAGAAGCTCTGGCCCGGGCGGAACCAGGCTTGGTGATCGCGATGGCGACAACCGGAACCCCGGTCGCAAGGATGGAAACCGTCAAGATGGAAACCGGGGCAACCGGCGTACTCTGACCAATGACGATGTGCAGGCAAAAGTACCGCGCACTGACGTTCCGGCGCAACCGCCTGCCGCGATTGATGCCGATCGCAAACCGGATCGCCAACCCATTCGCGAACCAAGGATCGTGGAGCAGGAGCCCGCTGGCGGAGCAGGCGGCGTTCGTGGACACGAGTCCGGGCGTTTCGGCGGAGACCGTGTGCCGATAACCCGTCAACCGGAAAGCCGCTCGAATGACGCGCCGGCGCCGCCTTCGCGGCAGTCTGGTCCGCCACCGCAGTCGTATTCGCCACCGAACCGCCAACCGGAGCGGCAGGAAACTCCGCCACCCGCGCAGCCTTCGCGGCAGTCAGGTCCGCCGCCACAATCGTATTCGCCGCCGAACCGGCAGCCGGAGCGCCAATCCGCGCCGCCATCTCCGCAGCCGGCGCCTCAGGTGCATCAGCAGGCGCCAGCACCACCGCCACCGCCGGCCGCTGCACCGGCGCCACGGCAATCTGCTCCGCCGCCGGAGTCGCATGTGCGGCAGTCTGACGAGGGCTCGCGCGGACGGCCGAAATAAAGGGTCTTAGACCACAAAGGACACGAAGGTTCGCGAAGATCAAACTTCGTGTTCCTTTGTGTCTTTTGTGGTTAGCTTTCCAGCCTGCGAAAGATCTCCGCGCTTCTTTCCAGCGGCAGGGCTTCGGCGCGAATATCGGATCGGATCCCGGCGGCTTTCAGCGTGTCGCGCACGGTTTCTTCGCGATAATCCTTCTTTAAATTGTTGAGCAGGGTTTTGCGCTTCATGGCAAAGGCTGTCTTCAGGAAACCGATAAATTCCACCGGCTTGATCCGCAACTCGGCAAATCTTGGCGCAACGGTCATTCGCAGCACGGTGGAATGAACTTTGGGGGACGGTGAAAATGCGCCGGGTGGCAAGGTGAAGAGCTTTTCGACCTTGGTGTACAACTGGGCCGTGGCCGAGAGCAGCCCGTAGTCGCGCGAGCCTGGAACCGCTGCGATGCGGTCGGCCACCTCACGCTGCACCATGATCACGATCACATCGAACTGGTCATGGAATTCAAAGAGCCGCAGCAGAATGTCCGACGTGATGTAGTAGGGCAGGTTCCCCACCACGCGCGCCGGTGACGGCTTCATCGGCCGCAGATCGTTCAGAGGCCCGATGGTGCGGTTCAGCACGGTGCGAAAATCCAGCTTCAGCACATCGGCTTCAATAATCTCAACGTGCGGCTGGAGACGGTATTTAAAGCGCAGCTGGGTGGCCATCATGCGATCCAATTCCACCGCGATCAGCCGCTTGGCCCGCCGCGCCAGCGCCTCAGTGAGCGCACCCTTGCCGGGGCCGATTTCCAATACCACGCTGTTGGATACGTCGCCCAGCGCGCTGACAATTTCGTCCGCTGCCCCTGCGTCGGCCAGAAAATTTTGTCCCATCCGGGGTTTTTTGCTGTTGTGCAAAGTGGCCCTTTTTGTTGTCGCCATTTAGAATTTTCCTGAGCCCGGTTGTCTCGCCCTGGTTTATGTTGGTCTGGTTGCGTTGGTACGGAGGCCCCATGAACATTGTTTTTGCCGCGTCTGAATGCGTACCTTTCGCCAAAACCGGCGGTCTGGCGGACGTTGTGGGCGCCCTTCCGCAAGCGCTGGCCCAGTTGGGGCATTCCGTCTCCGTCTATCTCCCCAAATATAAACAGACCAGGCTGCCGGATGCCAAGGTGCTGCTGCCCAGCATTACCATTCCGTTCGACGATCAGTACCGGTTCTGCTCCGTGTTGGATGGCGGAAAACGCTCCGGGGTGCAATTCTATTTCATTGATTACCCCCGGTTTTTCGATCGCGAAGCCCTTTATGGCACGCCCGCCGGCGACTATCCGGACAATGCCGAGCGGTTCGCTCTCTATTGTCGCGCCGTGCTGGAGGCGTCCAAAGTCCTCGGCGTGCCCGATATCTTTCATTGTCACGATTGGCAGTCCGCCCTGGTTCCCGTGCTGCTGCGCACCAGCTATGCCGATGATCCCGTATTCCGCGGCACCCACACGGTTTTCACCATCCACAACATCGGCTACCAGGGACTTTTTCCGCCTGATACGCTGCCCCTGCTCATGCTCCCCTGGGACTTGTTCGCCATCGACAAGATGGAGTTCTGGGGCAAGGCCAACTTCCTGAAGGGCGCGCTGGTCTTTTCCGACCACGTCACCACGGTAAGCCGCAAATACGCGCAGGAGATCCAGACCAGCGAATACGGCTTTGGCCTGGAAGGCGTGTTGCGCGCGCGCGGGGGATCGTTGACCGGTATCGTCAATGGCGTGGATTACAGCGAGTGGAGCCCGGAGAAAGACAAGTACATCGTCCGGCAATATTCCGCGGAGAACCTTGAAGGCAAGAAAGAATGCAAATACGATCTGCTGCGCCAGTTCGGCCTGGAGAAAGCGCCCATCGATCTGCCGGTGGTCGGCATCGTCTCGCGTTTCGCCGCCCAGAAAGGGTTTGATCTGATTGCCGACATCGCGAATGACCTGGCGCGGCTGCCATTGATCATTGCCACACTGGGCAGCGGGGATAAGGAATACCAGGATCTGCTGCTCAAGCTGCACCGGCAGTACCCTGAGAAATTTGCCGTCAAGGTGGCCTATGACAACGCGCTGGCGCACAAGATTGAGGCCGGCGCAGACATGTTCCTGATGCCTTCGCGCTACGAACCCAGCGGCCTGAACCAGATGTATAGCCTGCGCTACGGGACCGTGCCCATCGTGCGCGCCACCGGCGGCCTTGACGACACCATTGAGCCCTGGGACCCGACCACGGGCAAAGGCACGGGCTTCAAGTTCAGCGCTTATTCCGGCGTGGCCCTGCTGAATTGCGTCCATGAGGCGCTCAGGTCTTTCAAAGACCAGCAGGGCTGGCTCAAGATGATGCTCAATGGCATGAAGAAGGATTTTTCCTGGACCGTCTCGGCGCGCGAGTATGTGAAGATCTACGAACGCCTGGCGCCGCCGAAGCCCGGGCCGCCAGAGAAGGTGCTGGAGTTCAGCCGGGCGTAGCTCTGGCTGCGTTGGCTCAAATTCGCCACAGGGCAATTGCTGCGCCCGCTCCGTACGTCAGGGTGATGAAGACTGAGTTGGCGACGAAGATTGTCATCACCGCCAGCCTCGTCATCCACGCAGTACGGGTCCACCCACGGATGCTCGGGGCGAGTTCAGGCCGGTAGAAGCGAAGAAGGGCTTTGTACAGATAAATCATCTCGACCGACATGAGCAGGAACGCGAGTATCCCAGCAGCGGTCTTTAAAGCAGAACCCTTGAGCAGCCATACAAGAATCAAAAATAATGGTGTCGGCAGTATGCTGAACAAAAGCACAAAAGCTGCCAGATGAAGGCTGAACACCAGATGCTCCACGTAGAGCGACCTGCGCCTGCGATAAAGAATGGCCAGAAATCCTGAGAGCAGCAGTACATTACAGAAAGAGAGTGCGGTGGCGTACGTTTTCAGTTCGTGATTGAACTTCTCTGCCGCCGCCGGCGACTTCAGGTCTTTGGAGCGCGACTTCTTTTCCATCAAACTATTCAAAATTCCAAAAACATCCAGCTTTGCGATGGTCTCGTCGATTGTGTCCGCCGAAGGGGGGCCGGGGGGAAGCAGGTTGAGCTTCAGCTTGCCTAGTGACATCGTCATGGATCCGGTCCGCGCCAGCAGGGCAAGAACCAGCAGGCAGGTGAGCAAGAGACGAACCGGATTGACGTATCTGCGCCGTCGTCCGGCAAAATACTCAGCTGAGAGAAAGCCGGGACGAAAGACCAGATATCGAAAAGTGCGAAAAATCTTGCCGTCCACGTGGCTCAACTCGTGCAGGATATTGTGTTTCAGGAAGTGCGACAAGGTAAGGGAATGCCGGTCAATGGCCCGTTCACCGCATTGGGAACAAAATGGCCCGTAAAGAGGCGTGCCGCAATCGCCACAGACAGCTTGAGAAGCGGGTGCCGTGTGTCGAGTGTCTGTGCCTGCATTACTCACAGTGCTGATGCCTTCTGTTTCTGCTTCGCAAAATACCAGTACACCGGCACTCCTGCAAGGATCACGAGGGTCATCACAATCGTCCCGAACAGGGAGCGATGCAGCTTATCGATGAATGTGAAATAGAGCAGCACCGCTGCGGCCACAACAAACAGCGCCGGCACTACCGGATATCCCCAGGTGCGATAAGGGCGCGTCGCATTGGGCTCCCGATGGCGAAACACGAAGATCGTGCTGGCGGCGATCATGTAGAAGAGCCATTCTGAAAAAATCGCCAATTCAAGAAAATCTCTGAATGATCCGCCTCCCAGCTGAAGAACAACGGCCATCACGCACTGGACGATGAGAGCCAGCGACGGAGTATGAAAGCGTGGATGGACTTCGGCCAAGGCTTTGAAGAAATAGCCATCGCGGGCCACGGCAAAGGGAATGCGTCCGCCGCTCATGATGGTGCCATTGAGCGTCACGAACATGGAGAGCGCCATGCCTGCCGATACGAGCAGCGCGCCCAGGTGGCCGATGGCGATCTGTGTTGCGGATGAGGCAGGCACAGGAGACGCAGCTACGGCCGATGCCGGCATAACATACTGCACTGCCGCGTTGACGCCGATATAAAGGACTGCCACTATTGCCACCCCGGCGATCAGCGCCACAGGAATGCTGCGCTCGGGATTGCGGATCTCACCGCTGACCATGTTGAGGTCATTCCAGCCGTCATAAGCCCAGAGAGCTGCGACCAGCGCGGCCATGAAGCCTGCCATCCCGCCTTTGGCGCCGAGAAACGTGGTGCCGAAGTTGCTCCAGCTTCCCGTGGTGGCGCTAAAGCCGGCCGCGATGATCACGACGATCATCACAATTTTCAGCGTCGTCATTACCAGCTGGAAGTTGCCGGCTTTACGCACGCCGATGTAATTTAGGGCCGAGATCAAGATGGTTGCCGCAATGGCCAGCAGATGTCCGTAGGTGAGCTGGTAGCCGCCGTGCAGGGCAAATATCGGATGCGGCAGAAAACTAAACGCGGAGAAATTGCCCAGCACGCGCACCAAGCCGCTGGTTACGCTGGCGATCGAGGCGGGCTTGGCGATGAGAAACCACGTCCATGCGTACAGAAACGATGGCAGGGGCCCGTAAGCGTCGCGGATGTAAACGTATTCGCCGCCGGCCCAGGGACGCACAGCGCCGAGCTCGGCATAAGTGAGCGCGCCGGCAAAAGAGAGCACGCCGCCGACAATCCATGCCAGATAGACCAAACGCGCCGAGCCCACGGCCTGCATCATCTCCGCCGGAACAAGAAAGATCCCGCTGCCGATGATGGTTCCAACCACAATGGCGGTTGCGTGCCAGACATTCAACTCGCGCAGCAGGTCAGGCGCTGGTTTGGGCGCGGTTTGCATCCGTATCGGCCTCCAGAAGACTTGCCAGATATCCCACGACAAACGTCGTGATCGAGCCCAGAGTCACGTACCAGGTCCAGGCGATGTGCGTCCATCCCCAGATGTAAACGTTGAGGGCCAGTCCGCAGAGCATACCAGCAATTGCGCCATTCTGTTTGGCGCGGCGCGTGAGCAGCCCCAGCAGGAACACGCCCAGCAGTCCTCCATAGGCCAGTGAGGCGATGGTAAGGCCTTTTTCCAGCACGTTGCCGCCGTAGCGTGAAGCCAGCGCCAGGCCGAAGAGCGCCACGCCCCAGACCACTGTGGCAACACGGGAAAGCGCGAGCCGCTTACCGTCGGAGGTCTCCGGATTCCGGCGCAGGTAAAAATCAATCATCGTTGTCGAAGACAGCGAGTTCAGAGCCGCGCTCAGGTTCGACATGGCCGCGGCCAGGATGGCGGCAATCAGCAGGCCGGCGATTCCACGCGGCATGTGTTGCACGATGAACGTGGGGAAAACGTAGTCGTTTGAGGCGAAGTGTCCGGTGGGTGGAAACATGCGATAGAAGACCCAAAGCCCGGCGCCGACTAAAAGAAATAATGTGAACTGCATCAGAATCACAGCGCCGCTGAAGAGCAGGGCGGTCCTGGAGTCGCGCTGGTTACGGGCTACGAGCAGGCGCTGGACCATCAACTGGTCGGTGCCGTGGGTCGCGGTGTTTAGGAACATGCCGCCGATCAACCCCGCCCAAAAAGTGTAGGTTTTGAAAAAGTTGAGGGAGAAATCGAACACCTGCAGCTTGCCCGCCTCCGCGGCGATGAAGTGGATGGCCGGCCAGCCGCCCGGCACCAGGTGGAGCACAGTCACAAAGCCTACAATGGTGCCGCCAACGTAGATGGCGAGCTGCACTACGTCAGTCCAGATCACCGCGGCCATGCCGCCTTCAAACGTGTAAATGAGCGTGAGCGCCATCACGATGGCGACCGAGGCCACGCCGCCGGTCCCCAGCGCGATGCTGATCACGATGGCCACGGCCCACACGCGTACGCCTTCGGCCGCGGCTCGCGTGGCCAGAAAAACTCCGGCGGTAATGCGGTGCAACTTTTTACCGAAGCGGCGGCCTATGAGCTGATAGGCCGTGAACATCTCGCCGCGAAAGTATTGCGGGATGAAGACCAGGCTGACCACGATACGGCCGAGCAGATAGCCAAAGACGAGTTGCAGAAAGCCGAAGTTGCCTCCATAGGCAATCCCCGGCGTGCCAATGACCGTAAGAGTGCTGGTTTCAGCGCCAACAATCGAAAGCGCAATAGCCCACCAGGGTATATTGCGATCGGCCAGAAAATAATCGCGCAGTGATCTTTGGGACTTACGGAACCTGAGTCCAAAAAAAGTGATACTAATCAGATATGCGGCGATAATGGCCAGGTCAACAATTTGCAGTCGCATGAAATGGGTTTTGTCTGCCAAGCCATTATTCGGGAAAAATGCTTGAAAGCAAAAGATAAAGTTGTGGGAAGATGAATTAAAGTCCAACCATGCCACTGTACCTGGGAATTGACGCTGGAGGCACCAAAACAGACTGCGCTGTGAGCAACGGCGCGGAGCTGCTGGGCCAGGCCACCGGTGCAAGCTGTAAACTGGCGCGCGTCGGCAAGGAGCGCGGTCGCGAAAACCTGCAGGCCGTGGTCCGCCAGGCCTGTGAAGCCGCGGGTGTTTCCCCGCACAGCGTGCAGCATGTCTGCATCGGGATGGCCGGGGCGTCTCTGGCGGAAGCGGTGCACTGGGCGCAGCAGACCATCCGCGAACTCATGCCGGAGGCGACGATCTACGTCGCCGGCGACCATGTCATTGCTCATCGCGCCGCTTTCGGCACATCACCGGGCGTGCTGGTCATCGCCGGAACAGGTTCCATTGCCTTCGGGCGCAACCAGGGCGGAGAGACCGCGCGCGCCGGCGGATGGGGCCCTAACGTCTCCGACGAGGGCTCAGCTTTTTGGGTGGGCCGGGAAGCCGTGACCGCTGCGCTGCATGCTTTTGATTTCGGCAAGGGCAACGGCCTGCTGGCGACGATCGCCGAGTGCTGGAAGGTTGCCCCAGAAGAGGTGATCCGGCTGGCCAACTCCTCCGAACCAAGATTTCCGGAGCTGGCTGGCCCCGTGATGGGCGCGGCGGAGCAGGGTAATGCCAGCGCCCGCGCCATCACCGAACGCGCCGGCAAAGCCCTGGCCGGCCTGGCCAGCGCGGTCATCAAGCGGCTATGGCCCAGCGGCGGCGTGGTGCCGGTGGCGCTGGCGGGCGGCGTCCTTCAGGGATCGCCGCTGGTGCGGCAGGCTTTCAAAGAGGCCATGAAGATTGAGCAGCCGCAAGCCGCGGTCAGCTTTGCTTATGTGCGTCCGGTGCTGGGTGCGCTGGAGATTGCCGCGCAGCGCGGGGTCAGGCGATGAGCGAATCTTCTACCGACGAAAAAGAAGGCTGGCAGGAAGCGCCGGAGCAACCTGAACCGCCGCGGGTCAGAAGCTCATCAGCCAGAAAAATAACCTTGCCCGCAGACGCCGTCCTGGAAGAGCTGGTCCACGATTCCTCACCGGAAATCCTTCATGCCGTCGCCGCCGACCCGCGCCTGACCGAAGACCTGGCGCTGGCCTTGCTCAATCACCGCGATCTGCCGCGTGAAGCTCTGGAAGCGCTGAGCAAAAACGGCCAACTGGCCCGGCAGCGCAAGGTTCGCCTGGCCATTGTGGTGCATCCGCGGACCCCGCGCCATGTGTCGGTCCCCATCATCCGCCATCTTCACACGTTTGAACTGATGCAGGTGGCTTTGCTGCCCGTGGTCCCTCCGGACGTAAAGCGCGCGGCGGAAGAAGTGCTCATCAGTAAACTGGCGAACATCTCCTCCGGAGAGCGCTCGACGCTCGCCAGGCGTAGCTCAGGCCGCGTGGCGGCGGCGCTGCTGCTCGACAAAGAAGAGCGCATCATGCAGGCGGCGCTGGCCAATCCGCAGATGACGGAACTATTCATTGTCAGGGCCTTGAAAGCGGAGCACGGAACGGAGCTGCTGGCGCCCGCAGTTTCGCGCCACCAGAAATGGTCGTATCGCAACGATGTCAAGGCCGCCCTGCTCGGCAACAAGAACACCCCGGCGGCGCGCCTGATCCAACTGGCCGGCGAACTTCCTATCAACCTGATCAAAGAGGTCCTGCGGAACGGAAGGCTGAACTCTCAGGCGAGAAACAGCCTGCTGGCGGTGCTGGAGAAGCGAGATGTGAAGACTAAGATTTGAAATTTTAAATTTCAAATCTTAGGTATACATAGAGTACCCATCGTCCCGCCCGGGCACGATCAACTCATCCAGTTTCAGGAATTCCTGCACTACGTCCTCGTTGGCCCGCTCCATTTCGTGCACCGATCCCACGAAGATCGCGCGCGCTTCATGCAGGAAAACGATCCGGTCAGCCAGCTTTTTGGCCAGGCGCATGTCATGTGTCACCACAATGCTGGTGAGCTTGAGCTGGTGCTTGAGTTTCTGGATCAGGTCGCCGAGAAGCTGCGCCATCAGCGGATCGACCATGGTGGTGGGCTCGTCATAGAGAATGCACTCCGGCTGCGCGGAGAGCGCGCGAGCAATGGCCACACTGCGTTTCATGCCGGTGGAGAGGTCGGAAGGCAGAAGGTCGCGCATGGCTTTTACGCCTACCATGTCCAGCAACCCGTCCACGATTTGATAGATCTGGTCCTCATCCAGGTCATGGCGCTCGCGCAGCGGAAAGGCCACGTTTTCGCCCACCGTGAGCGAGTCAAAGAGCGCGCCGTTCTGGAAGACCATGGTGACCTTCTTGCGGATGTGCTCCAGTTGCGATTCGTTGTAGTCGGTGATGTCTTCAAAGGCCACGACCACGCGGCCGGAGTCAGGCTTGAGAAAACCCATGATGTGGTGGAGTGAAACGGATTTGCCCACGCCGCTGCGGCCCAGGATGCAAAGCGTTTCGCCCGGGTAGACCTGAAAGCTCACGTCGTCCAGGATCTTGGGGCCGCCGAACGCTTTGCTGACGTGCTGGAACTCCACGTAAGGCTCGTGCCGCTCCGGCGGTGGATGATGAGGATAGCTCATGTGTCCGGGCCGGAGAAGCGGCGCCGTGCGCGCTCCAGATCTTCCGGCGTGTTTAGATTTTCGAACATATCCGCCGCGAAGGCAAACCGCCGCAGCTCAGACTCTTTGATTACCAGCGTCCTGTCCCTGGGGAAGAGCGGCACAATCTTGTAGTTCCCCACCCGCAGCGCCTGCTCCGCGATAGGCAGGAAGTCAAGCGAGTAGACCGTGCACAGCGGTTGCTGGTAGTCGTCGATCTCCGGGGTGGTCACGACGGTGCCGCTCGTAGTGGCCCGTTCAGCCAGGTAAGAGAGGAGTCCCGGAGCAAGGAACGGAGTGTCCACGCCGATGATCAGGTTGAACTGCGTTTGCGAATTGGCCAGCGCGGCATGAATCCCGCCCAGCGGCCCGCAGCCGGGAAAGATGTCTTCATACACCGGCGCCAGGGAGCCGTATAACTCGAACTTGCCCAGGATGGAGACGTCACGGCACACATCACGCAGGGCCGCCAGCGCATGCTCCAGCAGCGTGCGTCCGTTCAGTGTGACAGTAGCTTTGTCCTGCCCCATACGCGTGCTCTTGCCGCCCGCAAGGACAAAGCCAGAGAGCCGGGAGTGGACCATTTGAGCTGATTGTAGCGCTTAGTCCGGCGGAACGAAAACCACAAAGGACCGAGGGCGCACGCTGGTTTTCCAGCTCCACCGTGCTCCCCGCTGTCCTTTATGGTTTATGTGAGAGTTGCTTCTCTACTGCACCGTAATCGTCTTGGGCGCTTTGTAGACGTTGCCTTTGCTGTCCCAAGCCTGGAAGACTACGTTGTGAGTCCCTTTGGCGAGGCTCAGGAACGTGTCAACGTGGCTTGAACTCGTCTGGTGGACGCTTACGTTATTCACGTAGATGCGTATGGTTGTAATGGGATTTGGCGCCGAAGCATCGGCCACCGCATGCACGCTGGGACCGGCAACCGTGGTGGATGTTGGAGCCGAAATCTTGATGACGCCGGTGGAGCTGGATGTGGCGTTGCTCTTGAAGAATTCGCGCATGTCCGGCGCGGTGTTGGCGGCGGCGGGGAAATTGGACGTGGTCCCCAGCGCTTCCAGCATCGTTTTCAGTACGCTTGGATGATGGTAGGTGGAGGTCGACTTGTACCCGGGTTTTACCTGCGGGCCAATCATCGCCACCAGGATGCGGCCGCCGCAACCACTTGAAACGGTCGCGCTGCAGCGATTGTCGGAGCCAAGGTCGGCTTCGTCGGCCCAGATAATGAGCAGGCCGTCCCCGCCCGGCTGAAACGGAGGGCTGGCCAGCAGCGGCCCAATATTGCTCTTGAGCCACTGGTCAGCCGTCGACAGGCAGGTGCTCAGATTCGTGCCGCAGTTATGCATGTCATGATTGCCGTCCGGCGTGATGAACCCAAAATTCGGCAGCGTGCCGTTGGCGATGTCTTTCGCCAGTTCGGACGTGGAGACGTGGTGCTTGATCAGGCTGCTGTTGGCCATTTCCGTGAAGTAGGGCAGCGGAGCATGCCTCTTCATGTACGCGCCGGAATAGAGCCCGGTGTAGCCGGCAAAAGGCAGTGACTGCGCGTATGACTTGAAGGTCATGCCGTTGGTCAGCAGGTGGCGTTCAATATTGTCGACGTTGAAGACCGCCAGGGTGTCATTGTTGTGGGTCAGGTACTGGCCTGCGGTTACGATCAGGTAGTTCTCTAGCGATCCGTGCATGTTGGCGTAAAACTGCGTGGCCACCGCGCCCTTGGTCAGCAGGCTGTTCAGGTAGGGCATGGAAGCGCTGCCAACGAGCCTTTCATAGCTGCGGTTTTCTTCCGCCACAATGTACACATGCCTGGAGCGGGGAACCTGCGCGAATGCCGATACGCCGAAAAACAGCGCCAGCACGATAAACAACTTTCCTGCGATGGATTTGAGTTGTGATCGGTTCATGGGGGAGAACTATGCGGGAACCGAACGCACGAAAAAATCGGTAAGGACTCCTAAGGAACCTAGGAGCCTTACCCCAATGAAAATAAGCAGAGTAGCTGAATTTTGGCCTCTTGGGAGGGTTAAGCTATTGCGGGAGAGTCAGATATCAACCTGAAGAGCGGGGTACTAGGGCGGAACTAAGGCTGTGCGCGAAAAGCTCACTGCAACGGGCGCGAAGGACGCAAAGGACAGAAATGGGTTTTTCGGAAAAAACCAGGCAGTCAAAACAGATGAATTGAGGCCTATTCGAATTCTTCCAAACCGGCCTAGCTCTTCGCGCCCCTTTGCGACCTTTGCGGGAAAGGTTTTCGCCGGCGGTCAGTTGATCTCCAGCCCGATGATCCTGCCGAAGCCATCCAGTTCCAGATTGCCTTTGCCCTGAAGGACCGAATCGCCATTCAACCCAGGAACTGTGATAAAGACCTTTTCCTCCACCATGCTGGCGGAGCTTGTCCGGCTGAGGTATTCAAGGGACCTGCGGCTGCGGCAAGGCTGAGGCAGGCTGAAGGCCAGGTCGGCCAGTTCGCCGGTCTCGGTCACGGAGATGGCGACCTCCACCGGATGGCGCTGCTCCGCGCCGCGCTCTTCTTCCGTGGGATCCAGCGTGGGCTTGAAGGAGACGTAGTAGTGGAAACGGTCCTTCTCCGGGTTGTAAACGCCTTGTGCGACTCGAAGGGACATAACGGAAACGGAATTTTTATCACATTTTCTCTCAAAATTACCAAGCCTTGAACACTTCGTTCAGAGGAATAGAAATCCAGGCAAGTGCTTGAAATACTGGGGGGTGCCCAGCGTCGCCGGGTTCAGCGTTTAAAATCTATCCATGAAAGTCTTCCTCACCGGCGCGACCGGCTTTGTCGGGCGGCATATGCTCAAGCGATTGTTGGCGGAAGGCCATGGCGTGCGCGCCCTGGTGCGGGAACCGCGGAAAGTCGGCGAACTGTCGCAAACCGGAGTTGAGTTGGTCCCCGGTGATGTGACTGAGGGCACTGGACTTGACCAGGGCATGCAGGGCTGTCACGCGGTCATTCATCTGGTGGGCATTATCGCGGAAAAGGGTAAGAATACTTTTGAGCGGGTGCACCACATCGGCACGCGCAACGTGGTGGAAGCGGCGAAACGCGCGGGCGTCGGGCGTTTCATTCAGATGTCGGCGCTGGGCGCGCGCGCGGACGGGCCAGCCGCCTACCAAATCACAAAATGGAAGGGCGAAGAGGCTGTGCGCCAGAGCGGCATACCTTACTGCATCCTGCGGCCATCTCTGATCTTTGGCGAAGGCGATGGCTTTGTGACCCAGATGATGGAGACCATGCGCACTGCTCCGCTCTTCCGGCCCGTGCCGGGCGATGGCAAGCCAAAGTTCAGGCCGATCTTTGTCGACGATGTGACCGCGTGTTTTGCCCGCGCGTTGACGGCTGAAGCCGCGACCAATCAGACCATCGAACTGGGCGGAGCGGACGAGCTTACGCTGAACGACGTCCTGGCCGAGATCGCGCGCTGTGCCGGTGTGCGCAAGCCAGCAGTACACATTCCCATGCCGCTGATGTTCGCCGGCGCGGCCGTTGTCCAGAGCCTGTTGAAGAACCCTCCCGTTACCGTTGACCAGTTGCGCATGCTGCGCGAGGGTTCCACCTGCGATATCGCGCCTATGATTCGCATTTTGGGCGTCAATCCGCGCGGATTCAGGGGCTGCGGGCGTGATTAAGAATTAAGTGATTACCTAGGTGCAACTAGGGGCTGATTTCAGCAACTGTCGCGGCGCGGCGGGGTTAGAATAAGGTAAGCAGAGTTGGATCACTGGCCGGCCGGATTCTACGTTGCAGGAATGACGTAAGTTATTGACTTACAAAATTTTACACTTGGATGCAGTCGATTCCATCAGCTCTGCATCTAACTGGGCAAACGCCACCAAAAACAGAGGAGTAACAGTCATGAAGAGGAATCTTTGGGTGGTCCTGGTTTCCCTGGCGCTGTTCGCAGTGGGATGTTCGCGCCTGGGTAGTCGTACGGACGCGCAGGTCGCCTCCGACGTGCAGAACAAGATTAACGGGGACAGCAATATCCCCGACAAGCAACTCAATATCAACGCCAATAACGGGACTGTGACGCTCACCGGAACCGTTTCCAGTGACGCCGCGCGCAATGCGGCCGCCAATGACGCGGCGCAGGTAGAAGGCGTGAAGACGGTGGTGAACAACATGGAAGTCGCATCGGCTTCTGCCGCCGACCAATCGGCGCAGCCGCAGAGCCAGGCCAGCAACAATCCTCCGCCGATGCGTCCTTCGCCGTCCACGCGCACCCGTGCCACGACTTCGCGTCCGTCCTCAGGCAGCAGCGGGGGCGACAACGGTTTGCGCACCACGGTGCCGGCAAGCAGCGCTAGCGGCAGCTCAGACTCAGCTCAGTCCAGCGCTCCTTCTGCTCCGGCAGCTCCGCCCGTGCCGCAGAAGATCACTGTGCCTTCCGGCACTCAGTTGAGCATTCGCCTCAATGACGAGGTGAACTCAGAAAAGGCGCAGACCGGCGACGTGTTCCATGGATCGCTCTCCGCTCCGATCACGATTGACGACCAGACGGTCATCCCCACCACGGCCGATGTCGAGGGCCGCGTGGTTGAGGTGAAATCGGCTGGCCGGTTTGCCGGGCAGTCCGTGCTGACCCTGGAACTCACCAAACTTACGATGAACGGCCGGAGCTACAGCCTTCAGACCAGCCAGTGGACGAAGTCAGGCAGCGGCCGCGGCAAGTCGACCGCAGCCAAAGTCGGCGGCGGAGCTGCTGTGGGCGCGGTGCTGGGCGGCATCTTTGGCGGCGGTAAAGGCGCAGCTATCGGCGCAGCCGCGGGCGCGGGCGCTGGAACCGGCGTTTCTGCCGCGACCAAGGGCCAGCAGATCATCCTTAAACCGGAAGCGATCATCGCTTTCCAGTTGCAGAGCCCGGTAACGGTAACGCCCGGGAGCAGCCGCTCGGCGATGAATTAGTAGTTCACGAATAGAAGAACATGAAGCGCCGTCCCCAGGGCGGCGCTTTTTTCTTGCTGTCACTCCAAAGCGCCTGGGAGGCATGGAGGATGGGTATTCTTATGCTCCTGATGCATGCGGCTCGGCGCACAAGTCGGCCTCCCACCCCAGCACGCGAACTACGCGCGAGCCGGGGGCCCCGGGCCTCGCCGCTGATCGAGTTGGAGTCGCTGTCGCTGCGCTCCAGACCGTTTAGTAACAAGCGCGGAGTGGTTCAGACGTGCTAAGGAGCCGGACCGCGTCGATTTGTGTTGTAGTGGGCGCCGCAAGTGGTTAGTCTTGATGGTATGACCCAATCCAAGGTAAGTACCCCCGCGCCTCCCAGATCCAAAGTTGTCGTCAAGGGCCCTATCCGTTGCCATAAATGTCAATTGGTGTGCAATGACGCTGAACAATATCTCAGCCATGCCTGTGAGCCTCGTCAGGCCCCGGTTGTTAGCGTCATTCGCGGATGGTAAGAGCGCACCATCCACGCGCCTCCATCGGAGAAATCACAAGGCTGCTTGCCTTATAATCGGCATCCAATTTCATGTGGCCAAAACCAAAATCAGCGCGTTGATTCACGCTTGCGATAACGCCCGCTCGCTCGGACGCGCCCTGGACTCGTTGCGCCCCTGCGACGAAGTGATCGTCGTGGACCATGGTTCGAAGGATGAAACTGTGAAGGTGGCGCGCGAGCACGGCGCCAAGGTCATGAATGCCGTGCCCGGCGTAGGCCGCGGCGCCTATGCGCAGAACGCCGGCAACCAGTGGATCCTCTGCCTGCTGCCCCAGGAAGCTCTGGCGGAAGAGCTTGAAGCTTCATTGTTCGAGTGGAGTGCCGCCGAGCAGGACCCCAATCAGATGGGTTTCAACATGGCGGTGCGCGAGCAGAACGGCGAGGGCTGGAAGTCTCTTGACGCGGAAATGCGCCTTGCCAACCGCAATCAGATCAACTGGACAGGCGACCTGCCTCCCGCGAATCCCAAAGCGCCAACGCTTGCAGGACACATTCTGCGGATTCCCGATGAACACTGAAGCACAAGATTGGTAATCGGGGAATTGATAATCGGGAAATTTTCAAAAGCAAAGCTTCGATTTTGTCTTCGTGAGCAACCCGATTCAGAAGTGCTTGCCCCACAGTTCTTCATTGACTCAATTACCAAATTACCCAATTACCAAATCTTCCTTATAATCTCCCTCGAGACACATCACAGCGGAGCGCGTCCTGAATACTCTTGAGTTTGCCGGGAGCACGTATTTCCTTGCCGCAGCATTTTTCCTGTTCGGGCTGGTCTTCGGCAGCTTTTTGAATGTGTGCATCTACCGCATGCCGCGGGAGATCTCCGTGGTGAGCCCGCGCTCGGCGTGCCCGGATTGTGAAGCGCCCATCGCGGCCTATGACAACATTCCGGTGCTGAGTTGGATCCTGCTGGGCGGCAGATGCCGCAAGTGCAAGGCTCCTATCTCGCCCAGGTACACCGCGGTCGAGTTATTGACCGGCGCGCTCTTTGCCGCCTCGTACTTCACGGCAGGTCTGGACCTGGGCGCCGCCAAACTGTGCGTGCTGTCGTTTCTCTTGGTCGGCCTGATCTTTACTGATGCGGAAACCAAGCTGCTGCCGGACCTGCTGACCAAACCGGGAATCGTGCTGGGTCCGGTCTTCAGCCTTTTTGTTCCGCTGGAGGGCCCGGCGCGCTCCTTTCTGCATTCAACCGACAACTGGCGCGTCCTTTCGCTGATCAACTCCATTGCCGGCCTGGTGCTGGGCGCGGCATTCATCTGGGGTGTTGCGTTGTTGTATGAAGCCGTGCGCGGCGTAGAGGGGATGGGCCGGGGCGACGTGAAACTGATGGCTCTGATCGGCGCGTTCCTGGGCGTGAAGCTGACGCTGGTGGTGTTGCTGGTGGGTTCCATCATCGGCAGCTTGTTCGGGCTGTTCCTGATTCTGTGGGTGTGGCTGAAGCGCCTGCGGCGGCGGCGAAGGACCCATCCTTCTGAAGCGGCGGGCGTCTCGCGCAGCCGCGCGTGGCAGTCCGCCATCCTGATCTACCGCAATTTTGAGATTCCTTTCGGCGTGTTTCTGGGATCGGCGGCCCTGCTTTCCGCTTTCTGGGGGATAGCGTTTGTCCACTGGTACGGCCGCCTTTCCGGACTGGGCGCGGTGCATTGAGATTTCTCACGATTCAAACCTTACCGCTGAATACACGGACTAACACTCATCAACACAGATCAGAGCAGACGGATAGGTTGGCCGCCTACAGGAGCAAATCCAAGATTGGGTGTGAAGGCTGGTGGGCGGTCTTGAGCGAAGCGACAGAAACTAAAGGCCGATACGGCGTTTACCCTATCGTTTCCGCCCTCGCAAAGCATGAGAATGGTCTTAGCGAAGAGCTGTAGAATAATAGGAAGGACGATTCAGGGTTGATCTTCTATGAAAAAGCTTTTTCTGATGGTTGTGATGTGCCTGTTCGCGGCGGCAGCGGTTACACAGCGGTCTTCTGCCCAGCAATCTTTGGGTGATGCGGCCCGTGCCAATCGCGCCAAGAAACACTCCAGCTCGAGCGCCGTAAAGCTGGACGATGACACCTTGCCGCGCAGCTCCGCGCCTTCCAGCAGTGAGCCCGAAAAGAAGGCTGACGACAAGAACCCTGACGCCAAAGAAGCGGACGCCAAGGCCGCACCTAAGAAAGATTCGGCGGACGCGCAGAAGCAGAAGAACGAAGAGCTGAAAAAACAGATTGATGCGCAGAAAAAAGAGATTGCCACCCTGCAGCGCGAACTGGATGTGGCCCAGCGCGAGTCACGGCTTCGTGCCGCCGCTTATTACGCCGATGCCGGCGTGATGTTGCGCGACCAGGCCAAGTTTGCCGAGGACACCCGCAAGGAGCAGGAAGAGATGAACACCAAGAAGCAGGCCCTGGACGCTGCCCAGCAGAAGCTAACCGACCTGCAGGAACAGGCTCGCAAGTCGGGACTCCCAAGCGAGTAAACGCTGCGAGTGGCATTTTCAAGAGGTCTTTTTCAAGTAGCGTTTTTCAGGTTGCTTTTTTCAAGTAACCCACGGGATACATGCACCTTCGTACATCCATTCACCTGCCTTCTCTCGTCTAGAATAGGGTCACTCTGATTACACCAGCCAAAATGACATTCATGAAAAAAGCCGGCTTGTCCGCAATTTTTGCCCTGGCGGTTGTGTGCCTGGGTTGCGATTCTGAGCAAAAGAAAGCCCCGGCCGCGAGCCAGCCGGCGCCTGTCCAGTTGGAGACCGGAAGGTTCGCGTTGCAGAAGATGCTGGCGCCTGCGCGCTTCTGGGCGCCGGATGCGCAGCCCGTCCGCCTGGAATCGACCAACCTGAAGGACAGCAATGGCCATGACGGCAAAGCGAACTTCTGGCGCGCGCTGTTTGCATCCACGTCGCGGCAGAAGGCCGAGCCTTTTACATGGTCCGGGATGGCCACGGACGACGGGCCACGCGGCGTGAACCATGGAGTGGAAGACACCTACAATCCCGCAAACCGCTCGGCGCGTTCCTTTGACCTGAACTTCCTCAAAGTGGACACGGACAAAGCGTTCGAAGTGGCGCAGGAGCACGGCGGCAAGCAGGTGCTGGAGAAAGATCCCAAGGTGTCCGTGGGGTACCTGCTGGACTGGGACGTGCAATCCAATCAGCTGCGCTGGCACGTGATCTATGGCGGCAGCGAATCAATAGGCAAACTCACGGTGCTGGTGGACGCAAGTTCGGGAATATTTCTCCGCAAGGAATAGGTCTTATTTTCCCAGCACCCAGTCAATCTCGCCGATCGCCTTTTTGGCGTTGCCGGCGAATTTTCCTTTCGGCTCAGCTTCAAGATACTTGCGATAGTAGAGTCGCGCCGGGTCAAGCCGCTGCATGCCCTGGAGCGCCTGGGCCAGGCGGAACCAGACCAGTGGATTGTCCGGCGTGAGCCGCAAGGCCTCCTCAAACCGCTCGCGCGCGGCGTCAAAGTTGTTGCCGGCAAGATAGGTTTCGCCTACGTCAATATCGTGCGCCGCCACCTTGGATACGTCGGCGTTGGCGTCGCCCGGCTTGCGCAGGGCCACATGAGGCGCAATGCGCTTCAACCCCTCTTCGGACTCTTTGGCCTTGGGACCATGCGGCAGGATCTCCAGGTACTTGCGGTAGTTCTGGTCGGCCAGCGAGAGCAGGTCAAGCTTTTCCTGCGTGACCGCCAGACCGTAAATGGCTTCGGCATCATCGGGCTTGTAGGTCAACGCGTGATTGAAACGCTCCAGCGCCGCGCGATAGTTCTTCAGCTTCAGGTACCACTGCCCGACTTCCACGTCTTTGGCGGCCTTGTGCGGGTCCCAGGGCTTAAGAACAGCCGGGTCTTCTTCTTCCGGCGCAGGCTCTTCCTTGGCTGGACGGGCGTTCAGATTGATCTGCGAATCGCTGCTCGAACTTTCCCCCGTGGGGCTTGTTCCCGGCGCGTCGCCGGGGAAAGGTGGACGCTCATACTGGTCTTGCGGCTTTTGCGACGGCTGGCTGGTCTTTGGCGATGGCGTTGGTGTGGGCGTGGCGCGCGGCTGGATGTGCGGCTTATTGTCCTGGCTCTCCTGGGCTGCGGCCCAAGGCACAGGCAGAACCAGAATCAGGAATCCGATCATGAAAAAGCCGGTAAGAATAGGAGAACTGCGTTTCATATCAATATTCTATTGGAAGATCGCGGCAGTCACGAGAACTTGCACGCTGCGGCCAAGGCAATTACGGGCAAAAATTAAAGGCCGCCAGAAATCTGGCGGCCTCTGTCTGCGCAAGCTGTCCCGGGGGAGGAGAGACTACCTGCTCGGGTTGGGAGCGGTACTCTGCGCAGAGCTTGGCGTTTCCTGACCGGTGACGTTCGTCATCAGACGCACTTCCACGCGGCGGTTCTTCGCGCGTCCGTCAGCGGTGCTGTTATCTGCCGCATACTTGTCCTTGCCCAGTCCGATCAAATAGATCTTGTGCGCAGGAATGCTCTTGGAAGAGAGATACTGCACCACGGCATCGGCCCGGCGCTCGCTCAGCTTGTAGTTGTACGTGGCGGAACCGACGGAATCGGTATCGCCTTCCACCACCACCAGGTAACCTTTGGTGTTGGGAACTTCAGCCAGCAACTGGTCCAAGGCCGTCTTTGCCTTTGCCGTCAGATCAGCCTTGTTGAAGGCGAAGTGCACTGAGGTCTCCGCCACCGGGCGGTAGTTGTCCAGGTTCGCAACCTGGTTGGCCAGGGCGTCAGCGCGGGTGTTGGCCTGAGTTGCCAGTGTCTGGGCCTGATCGGCGCGGGCGCGAGCGTCCAGCGCTTTCTGGTCGGCCTCGCCGGCCTTGGTGTTCGCGCCTGCGATGCCCGCCGTTGCGCGGGTATCCACATCATGAATGGCGGCGTTGTTCTTGGCCGTTCTGGCGTCAAGTTCATTGGATTTTTCGACAATTGGCTGGGTCTGCTTGCGCACATAGTTCTTTGTTGTGCAGCCAGTGCCGATCATCAGCGATGTGCCGGCCAGCAGAACCAGAAGGCTCGATTTCAAATTCATGGGGGAAGCTCCTTAAGACCCACGCGGCGCAGGGTGATGCCGCCTCTAAAGTCACTTTCAGAAGAGCAACTGGCTTGCCATTGGCCAATGCAATCCAGGCTTATTGTAAATTATTTATAATCAACAAGTTGGACGCTCTTCATGCGGGTTGCCGGATCGATCCATCCTGTGCGACAGTAGAATTTTTACGCACCTGCGACCTTATAGGAAGAATCTAGGTAGTAAGCCTCATCTTTCCCCAATGGACCTGACGGAGAAAATCCGGACCCTGCCGCTCCAACCAGGAGTTTACCTATATAAAAACGCCGAAGGCGAGGTAATTTACGTAGGTAAAGCCAAGAACCTGCGTGCCCGTGTTCGCTCATATTTTCAGGAGGGAGTGGGCGAGGCCAATGCCAAGACGGGAAGCCTGCTGCGCGAGGCGGTGGACGTTGAATACATCGTTGTCGACAACAATAAGGAGGCGCTGGCGCTTGAAAACAACCTGATCAAGCAGAAAAAGCCGCGCTTCAACATCCTGCTGCGCGACGACAAGACTTATCCTTACATCAAGCTCACGCTGGGCGAGCGCTTTCCCCGGGTTTATGTCACACGGCGGTTGCGCAAGGATGGCAGCAATTACTACGGACCCTATTTTCCCGGCAACCTGGCTTACCGGATCGTCGACTTGATCCACCGCAGTTTTCTGGTGCCTTCCTGCAAAGTGGACCTCACGCGTTACCATCTGCGCCCTTGTTTGCAGTATTACATCAAGCGATGTTTGGGGCCGTGCGTCGAGGACCTGACCACGCCGCAAGCGTATCTGGAAGCCGTGCATGACGTGCAGCTTTTGCTGGAAGGCCGTCAGACTGACCTGGCGAAATCTCTGCGCGGGCGCATGGACGAAGCCGCCGTCCACCAGGAATATGAGCGCGCGGCGCGGTATCGCGACATGCTTTCCACGGTCGCCCAGTTACAGGAAAAACAGCGCATGGCGGCCGCCGAAGGCGACGACCAGGATGTTTTCGGCTACCACTTTGAGAATGACATGCTGGCCGTGAATGTCTTTCACCTGCGCGGCGGGAAAATCCTGGACCGGCGTGAGTTCTTCTGGGAGGAACTACCACCCCAAGCCGCGCAACCCCGGCGCGCCTCGGGAGCCCCGGATTTGCCGGAACCCAGCGGACAACAGGCGCCGGTGGAGGCGCCCGCGCCTGTGGAGTTCGCAGCCGAGGCCGGCAGCGCTCCAACTCCGGCTTTTCATCCTGGCGAATTTTTCTCGGCGTTGATGAAGCAGGTTTACATCGACCAGCAATATGTCCCCAGGGACATCCTCTCTCCAGTGGATTTTGAAGACCGGACGGAGCTGGAAGAGCTGCTTTCGGAAAAGCGCGGCAGCAAGGTGGAGATTCTGGTCCCACAGCGCGGCGAAAAGCGGTCGCTGATCGACTTGGCCGCGCAAAACGCCAAGCAGTCGTTTGACCAGCGCTTCCGCGTGATGAAGCCGCAGGCCAAAGCGGTGCAAGAGGCATTGCAGGACGCCCTGGGCTTGCCCGATGTTCCCAAGCGCATCGAGTGTTTTGATATTTCGCATATACAGGGCGCGGAGACCGTGGCCTCCATGGTGGTCTGGGAAGACGGCGCGATGAACAAAAACCAGTACCGCAAGTTCATCGTGCGGACGGTGACAGGGGTGGACGATTTCGCCTCCATGCGCGAGGTGGTCACGCGGCGCTACAAACGCTTGCGCGACGAAGACAAACCCTTCCCCAGCCTGGTGCTGGTCGATGGCGGCCTGGGGCAGTTGCATGCCGCGGCCCAGGCGCTGGAAGAGCTGGGCATCACCAACCAGCCGTTGGCCGCGATCGCCAAGAAAGAAGAGATCATCTACGTTTTTGGCCAGGAAGACGATCCCGTGGTGCTGGACCGGCACTCGCCGGTGCTGCACCTGGTGCAGATGGTGCGCGACGAATCGCACCGCTTCGCCGTCACGTTCCATCGCAAGCGCCGCGAGATGCGCGACCGCAAGTCCGAATTACTGGAGATCCCCGGCGTGGGCGAACGCACACGACAGCGATTGCTCCAGCACTTTGGCAGCGTTCGCGCTGTGCAGCAGGCGGACGCCGCCGCCCTAGGCGCGGTGCTGACGAAGAGCCAGACGGCGGCCGTTCTGAAGCACTTTCAGAAGGAAGCGCAGTAGATGCCAGACTAATGTTTCCGGCCGTCGTGGCAGGCCATGTCAATTACCACTGTACTGGCCAGGATAAGAACATCGTCTTGACCTTGGGAGGTCTGCACTCCGTAGGTATCGCCCAACGTGAACCATTTCTTAGAGACTTCAGCCACCGCGCTTCCATTGCGAGTGAAGACATACTGGTGGTCCAAAAAATCGCCTTCGGCTACCAGGTCGTCCGGGCCAGGGACATCGACCGTGAACGTACACTTGAAGAACGTGAAAAGTTCTTTGTGGACGACGGCGAGCAACTGATCGCCTTTGGAGATTTCATAGGTCGGTCCCCAGCTGAGTAGCTTCTGGCGAATGAACGCCAGCTCGTTGCCTGCCATGTCCTGGAACGAAAGTTGATTGCCCAGACTGAAAGCTTTTCCGTCCACAAAAAAGCAGTCCTGGCCGGTTTCGTCCTGAATGACAAAGTCATCACCCCAGGAGAAGAGCTTTTGTTTCATCAGATAAATCATCGGAAATCACCATTTAACGAAAGCGCGGCTACTTTGCCAGCAGAGCCACGCCTATACAGACGAGCGCGGCGGAGATCCAGCGGCGGCGGTCGACATGTTCTTTCAAAAAGACTTTTGCGGCGATGGCGCTGCAAATAAATGTCAGCGAGGCGGATGAAGGCGCCACCAGGCTGGCGTCGCCCCAGGAGAGCGCTGTGAGCAGGCTGAAGAAACCGACCGTCATGCAGGCAAGCGCGAGCAGGAACGTGCCGTCACTGAACACGCGAAAGATCACCCGCAGCAGGCCCTTCTGCGCGCGCAGTTCGGCGAGATCGCCAATGCCTTTCATCGACCTGGAAAGCAGCACGTCACCCGCGCTGGAGCAGACCACGATCATGGCGATGGCCATCCAGAGTTTAGGCAAGCTGGCCCTCCTTGGTTGCGGGCAGGGCCTTTTCTTTCGCGCGCTCGGTGACGGACGGGCCGCGCGTGACAAAGCCCACGCCGCAGGTAATCAGCAGGATGCCCGCCCATCGCCAGGGACTGACTTCTTCATGCAGAAAATATTTTGAGAGCAGCGCCACCACCACGTAGCCCATGGCGGTGGCGGGAAGCACAAAGGTCAGGTCATGCCAGGAGAGCGCGGTCAGATACGAGGCGAAGAACCCGGTCAGGCAGACGATGCCCAGCAACACCCAGGGATTGGCCAGCACGGAAAAAATATGCAGAGGATGGTGCAGGTCGACGGCGCCGAACTGCATCATGCCGCGCTTCAGAAGAACGTCGCCTGTGCCACCGAAGCACATGATAGCCAGGTAGACCAGATACTTTCGCAGTTGCACAGATCAGTCCCCAGCGACCTGCGCTGTGGGTCTTTCCGATTCCTTCCGCGCGGTGGTTTCGCGCATCTCTTTCGCCGAACGGTTGCGCGCCGCGCGCAGCTTCATGAATGACTTGGCTTCCTTGTAAAGCCGCTTGCGCTCTTCGCCGTTGAAGACCGCTTTGCGGACAATGCGGAAGACCGCCTTGGGGCGGAAATAATATTCGTCGTAGAACTTGTGGACCATCTCCAGAACGTGCTCGCGCGGAAGTCCGGGATATTCGATCTGCGCGACCTGGTGCCCGCCATCGTCGACCATTCTCTCGGTCCCAACGATAAAGCCATTTTTCTTGGCGAAGTCATACATCTCGGTCCCCGGATAAGCGTGGGCGATGGAAACCTGGATGGTTTCCACGTCCAACTCCTTGGCGAAATCGATCGTCCGGCGGATGGATTCACGGCTCTCGCCGGGAAGGCCAAGAATAAAGTCGCCGTGCACCAGCAGCCCCAGCTTCTTGGTGTCTTTGGTGAATTGGCGCGCGCGTTCCACGGTCGCGCCTTTCTTCACGTTCTTGAGCACCTGCGGATCGCCCGATTCATACCCGACGATCAGCAACCGGCAGCCCGCTTCTTTCTGGGCTTTCAGGGTCTCGTAGTCGGTGGTCACGCGCGACGTGCATGACCACGTCAGGTTCAGCGGCTTCAGCTTGCCGCACAACTCCACGGTCCGCGCCTTCTGGATGTTGAAGGTGTCATCGTCAAAGAAGTATTCCTTCACATACGGCCAGTACTCTTTGGCTTTGGCCATCTCGCGCGCCACGGCGTCTGTCGACCGCTTGCGCCACGGATGTCCGCTCAGCGTCTGCGGCCACAGGCAGAACGTGCACTGCGCCGGGCAGCCGCGCGTCGTATAGAGCGCGACGAACGGATAGAGCAAGAACGGCACGTTGTACCGGCGCACATCCATGTCGCGATAGTAAACGTCGGTCACGTCCGGCAGCGCGTCCAGGTCCATCACATCCGGACGGTCGGCGTTATGCACCACTTTCCCATTGGCGTCGCGATACGAAATTCCAATGATTTCCGAAAGCGGCTTGCCGTTGGCGTACTCCACCACGGAATAGTCAAACTCGCGGCGGCAGACAAAGTCGATGGCCGGGCATTCATTCAGCGAGCGCTCCGGCAGCGTGGTTACATGCGGGCCCACAAAAGCGACCTTCAGTTTGGGGTTCGCCTCTTTCATCTTCGTGACCAGCTGGATGTCGCCAGGGAATCCCGGTGTTGAGGTGAAGAGCACCAGGAACTCGTACTGCTTGCCCAGTTCAATGGTCTCTTCAGCCGAGACGTGATGCGGCGGCGCATCCAGCAGCCGCGAGCCCTCCAGCATTCCGGCAGGATAGGCCAGCCATACTGGATACCAGTAAGACTCGATCTCGCGGGTGGCCGGCCAGCGCGAGCTGGCGCCACCGTCAAAATTCTCAAACGACGGCGGATTCAGGAATAATGTTTTTAAAGGCATGTCTGTCCAGTTCTTATATTAGCACCCTTTCCTGCGGGCTAAAGGCAAGCGAATCCAAGCGGTTACAAGCGGTGGGCCAATGGTCGAATGGCGCATTGGGCGGCGACCTTTGGGATGGCACAAGCGGCCTCCGGCAATTGCCGGAGGCGCGACGGTCCCACCGCGCTGGAGCCGAGAAAATCGCGAAAAGCAGATAATTTGCGCGGTAGAAGTCTCACCGCATCGCGAATGTCCTCGTGCGTCCTCATCGCCCGCAGCGCCTGGGTCTCGTCAGCTCGGCAATCGAACTTCGCCCTGATCTGTTTTGACAAAAGCTCTGCTTGACGAAAGCTTTGTCTGACGAGAGCCCCGGCGCTCTACGAGCAGAAACTCAGATTCATCCCACGGCTCTCTGTGGGAAAACCAATTGATAAAGTCGCTGCTGTTGCGTCTGCTCAAACACAAAGTTCCCTGAATTCAAACGCCAGCAGGTAAAGATGTTGAAGCCGTAATTCGTTTTGTTGTCCTGGTAGGCGGCCTCGGCGGTTTTCTGGCCGTCACCGGTTTCAAAGAGGGCGCCGTAGGCAAATAACCCCCGGTTCACTCCTGCCCTGGCATAACTTGCCGGCAGCCCGGAATCCGCATAGAGCTGGAAATTCACGAAGTCCATGTCGTGATTGATAGCAAGGGGATCGATGTTTTCTATCGTGGCAGGCGAGAGCGTCAGGTAATAGTGCCGGCCGGTTTGCTGCCTGAACTGAGCGCCGATGGCATTGAGCAGCAGAGCAAATTGGGTCTGGGTCGTGCCGTCGGCAAGCGGGCCCTCCCAGTCGATATCAAAACCGTCAAGGTTATACGTCTTCAGATAGGTCAACAGGTTGGCGGCAAAACGGGCGGCGTTTTCTTGCGGTGGATATTTAGGATTCGAGAATATGTTTGCAATCACATCGGGAAAGCCCCAAACCAGGGTCACCGTGATTTTGATCCCGGGGTTGATCCTCCGCGCGTCCCGGATCACGTACAACATGTAATCCTGGTTGGTCAGTCCTCCGGGGTGTCCCGGCGGGGGATTGCCCGTGGAAAGAGTGTATGAAGAGCCATCCCCCTTGGGAACGGTCTGGGCGCTCGTTGGAGCTGTGGTGACGAAACAAATGTTCAGAACGTCGACCGACCGGTAGATGTTGAGCTGAATAAGCCTCTGGTAGCAACTGTTGGGGCTGTTGTAGTTGGTGTTGTCAGGGTGGTCGTCATTCAAATAGATCCATGCGTTTACGAGTGGGGTACTGTTCAAGGTTCCTCCTATGTGGGCGAGACAAGATCCGCACCGCGCAGGACAGGCGGCGGACATTTTTTGGTGGGAATGAGTGACTCAGGACGGGACAGCCGAAGATGAAGACCACGCGCGGCCTCGGCCTTCGCCTGCGATTGTTGCTGGGTTGGAAGCGTTCTGGGCACTTTCGTACCGCCCAATTTGGATTAGACCACATCCCCAACTGTCGTGACAATGAAGTGAGGGCGGATCCAGGATTCCCGAGTTGCTGCTTCCGGCAAATCGTGCAGGCGCGACGCGGCTAGGCTGTTCATGAACGGCCGCCGGCATGCTTTCACACACCGGCGGCGCCATGTTCGATCAAAAGGCGTGACACAACGCGGACGCCACCACGCCGTTACGATAAAAAGGGGCGCAGGTGGGGCATTGCAGGCTGGTGCAATCGCTGTCCCTGCGGCACACCGAATTGCAGCCACCCACACGCTCTTTGGAAAATGGAGATTTTGCCGCAAAAGCCACGGCGGTGGTGGCCATCATGGCGGCCAGCACAAACATGCAGATTGGACGTTTCATGTTTCCTCCTGGTTCTTCATTTTGGTATGACTCCAGTATTGAAATTCTTGACTGCGCGGCGCCGGCCCCGCGGCCGGAAGACGGCATGCGTCGCACGACGCCTGCAATGATGCCTGCAACACGGCAAGCACCTCCTGCTGCCGCTGCTGGTTCATCTCGCCCGCCCAGTATCTTTTCAGCTTGCCGTTTTCATCCAGCAGCAACAGCGTGGGAATAAGCTTGACGCCAAGTTCAAGCGGCGCCATCGAGAGCACGTTGTCCGTGCTCACGCCGGAGCTGCCCAGGAACGCCGTGCCCGAATCCGTCTTTTCCGGCAGGACGGCAATCAGGCGCAGCGCGCCTCCCGAAGAGGCCCGCATCGCCGAGAGCTGTTTATAAAATGGCAGGTCGTGGAGGCAATACGTGCACTGGCTGGATAGCACCATGACGAAGGTGAGCTTCGCGCTCCCAGGCGAGAATCCTGGCAGCTTGACCGTTTCTCCGATCTTTACCAGCGGAACGGTGGCCGGGTCTGGCCTGCGGCTGAGTACAAAACTGCGCGTCGTGATCCCCACTAAGAGCAGGAAGGAAACAACCAGCGTAGCGGTGGCCGTCTTTTCCAGCCGGCTCATGGTGTCGTGCCTCCAGGTCTTGCAGCTACGAGCAAACAACCGGAGCTTCAACCTGGCGCCGGGCCTCTCCACGGGCCGTCTTGGCCGTGGTCCAGGACCTTTGCCTTGCGACGGCCAGTGTAGCCGCTCTGCCTAAACCGCCGCAACTTGAAACCGCTCTCTCTGCAATGATGAGGATTCCAAATTGGAACGCCGGCCCGCGGGACGTGGCTCTTGATCGCGCGCCCGCTCTCGCCGGTTGTCGGCATTTCGCTCAGGGACAAAATTCCTGTTTGCGAATCCCGAATCGGGAGACTTGCTTGCTCAAGATTTTCGTTTTCCAGTTGAAAATTATCCATCGGAGGGTTCACAATTTGACCACGTTGGATCGCAAACCCGGCGCTGGGGGCCGAACCGAGCAGTCTCTTTTGAGCTATCATCGCGGCACAGAAACCATTCTCCTGGTGGACGACGAAGAGTCGCTCCGCAACGTCGTAGTGGACCTCCTCGGCCAGCTGGGGTATCGCATGCTCTCCGCTGCCAGTGGTCCTGAAGCCCTGGCACTGGCAGAGGAGTTCTCCGGCAAAATTGACCTGCTGGTGACCGACGTGGTGATGGACCCGCTCCCCGGCCCGGCGCTGGCGGAAAAGCTTGCCCGCCTCCGTCCGGAAATGAAGGTAATCTTTATTTCCGGCTATGCCGACTCTCTCGCCCCGGACGGCATTCTGAAGCCGGGCACGGTACTGGTGCACAAGCCTTTCACCATAAAAATCCTGTCGGCCAAGCTGCGGGAAGTGCTGGAAAGCCCGGCTTCGGTCTAACCAGCCCCACTTCGGGCTGTGTGTATCCAGACACGCCAGGAGATGATTCTGACACAAAAAGCAGCCACGCTGAACTAGTAACTCATTATTAATCAATAATATAGCTAGTTGGCCGCACCCTTGCTCTTATGACAGCCGTGGTGAACAAGGGGTGCGTCATGAACACAGATACGGCGGAAGCCAGAAATTTTCTGATATGGATGGGGCCTGTGGCTGGCGGCGCTCATGATGCTGTTGCCTGCACTTGCAGGAAGCTGATCGCCGTTTTTCGGTCGTTGGTCCTCAAACCAGGATCTCGGCTTCCTGGGGAGAGAAAATTTCTCGCGAAACCCTGCGCTCGCGAAACTGCATCTACGTCTGATTGATGGATTTTGTCGAATTGTGCCGGCCGATGTCGGCAAAGGAGGTAAAGCATGCTCGCCAAATGTGCGAACCCTTCCTGTTCAACTCCGCTGGTGTATTTGCGCGAAGGCAAAATATTCATGATTGAAGCGCCGCTGCAATCGCCGCTCACTCTCATGGGCCCCGAACCGGCCCGGCTCAAAACGCAAAACCGGGTAGAGCATTTCTGGCTCTGCGGCCCTTGTTCCTCGAGAATGACACTCACCTTCGATCAGCAGCAAGGCGTGCAGGTGGTGCTGAAACCGCTTCGCTCTCTTCGCGCAATCGCATCCTGATCTTAGTTATCAAAATCACTTCCACGTTTTTGAGCATCGCATCTTTTACAATCTGCCTGATGCCAAATCCCACGCCGCCTTCCACCCTGTGGAGCAAGTTTCCACTCAAGACCGGACACCGCTGGCTGAACTTGCTTCTGCTGTTTGTGCCCGCGGCCATTGTTCTTGATCTGCTCCATGTTTCGCCTTTGCTGATTTTTATCGCCTCGGCGCTGGCCATTGCGCCTCTGGCGAGCGTGCTGGGCGAATCCACTGGTGTGCTGGCTGCATATTCCGGTCCTGCGGTTGGCGGCATTCTGAGCGCCACCATGGGCAACGCCACGGAAATGATCATTGCCTTTTTTGCGCTGCGGGCAGGACATATCAACGTAGTGAAGGCATCGCTTTCCGGCAGCATCATTGGCAACCTGCTCCTGGTGCTGGGACTCAGCCTGGTCGTGGGCGGCGTTCGTCATCCGGTGCAACGCTTCTCCCGCACTACCTCGGCCATGAACAGCACCATGCTGATGATCGCCGTGGCCGCGCTGGTCATGCCGGCCGTGTTCAATCTCGCCGTCTTCGGCACACTCCAGCACGGCGACGTCAATCTGGAACACCTCAGCCTGTGGACCAGCGGCGTCCTTATTCTCTTGTATCTGCTGAACCTGCTTTTTGTTTTCCGCACGCATCGTTCGGTCTTTCAGCAAACGCAACATCACGAAGGCGAGGGAAAACCCGAAACCAGCCGCGGCCAGGCCATCGTTTCCCTGGCTCTGGCCACCGTCCTGATCGCCGTAATGAGCGAAGTCCTTGTCGACCAGATAGCTCCGGTCACGCGTGCGCTGGGAATGACCGAGCTTTTTGTCGGCGTAATCGTAGTGGCCCTCGTAGGCAACGCCGCGGAAAATTCCACGGCGATCCTCATGGCCCGGCGCAACAAGATGGACCTTTCCATGGCCATCGCCACCGGAGCCAGCACTCAGATTGCGCTGTTTGTCGCGCCGGTCCTGGTCTTTCTCTCCATGGCCATCGGACACCCCATGTCGCTGGTCTTCAACGGCTTCGAAATCGCGGCCATCGTGCTCTCAGTCCTGATTGTGGAGATGATTTCTTCTGACGGCGAGACCAACTGGTTTGAAGGCGCACAGCTTCTCGCCGTGTACGCCATCGTGGCTGTGGCTTTCTATTTTGTGCCGGAATGAAATGCTGTTCCCGATCGGGGCAGCGGTAGCTATTTATGCCTGCGGTGCAGGCGTGCGATCACGGGCGATCTGGCCGGTACTTCCCGCTCAGCGCATTCCATCTCACTCGAAGCGTGTCCAGACCCATGTAGAACCCATCGCGCCAGGGATGGATCTTGGAGCGCTCATCATGGCCCCATGCCACCGGTATCTCAGCGACTTTCAGCTTGAGATGATGGGCCAGGTAGATAATCTCCGCGTCGAAGCCCCAGCGTTTGATGCGTTGCAGAGGAAAGATCATCTCCGCCGCCCGGCGCGTAAACGCTTTGAAACCGCACTGCGTGTCATGGTAAGGGAAGGTCAGTACCGCGCGCGTAAACAGGTTGAAGGTGCGCGACATGAGCTGCCGTTTCAATGACTGCCTCTGAAATTGCAGTGACGGATCGAGCCAGCGCGAGCCGATGGCAACGTCAGCGCCCTTTTCCAGTGCGGCAAAAAGCTTGGTAGCTTCGGAAATCGGAGAAGACAGGTCGGCATCGGTAAATAAAATCACCTTGCCCCGTGCATTCAGTATTCCGTTGCGGACGGCGTAGCCTTTGCCCTGATTGCCGGGGTTCTCGATCAGCCGCACCTGGGGATGCCCGGCGGAGAACTGGCTTACGTAGCTGGCCGTGTCGTCGCTGGAGCCGTCATTCACCACCACCACTTCCGCGTTCCACTGCTGCGTTCGCAGGTGTTCCAGGATTCGCTCCAGCGTCCCGCCGATGCGCGCCCGCTCGTTGTAAGCAGGTACAACAATGCTGTACTGCGGCTGTGCCGTTTGCAAACCGGAATTGGACAAGGGGAACTCGATCGCCAGGCTCATGCCGCTTGTTCTTTCTTCTTGAGCATGGCAAAAAACTCGGGAACCAGGTTGGGGTCCCAGAATCCTCTCGCCGCCTCTTCTATCATGGTGCGTTTGGCTTCTTCGTGGGTCAGCGCGGGTTTGTACGGGCGCGCCGTGCGCAGCGCATCGTACACGTCCACTACCTGGAGCACGCGCGCCAGCAGCGGAATATCGTGCCCCGTGAGCTCGTCCGGATAGCCGCTTCCGTCCCAATGCTCATGGTGATGACGGATGATCGGCAGCACGTTTCGGAACGATTTGAGCGGACGGCAGATCGCTTCCCCAATCACCGGGTGCTGCTTCATGATGTTCCATTCGTCAGCTGTAAGGCGCGTGCCTTTCTTGAGGATGTCGTCGGGAATCGACACCTTGCCCAGATCGTGCAGATAGCCGCCGCGCTTCAGCGCGATGATATCGTCGCCGGGCAGGCCGATGTGGTGCCCCAGGTCGGTGGCGTAGCGGGCCAGACGCTCGCAATGGTTGCCGGTGTAGGGATCGCGTGATTCAATGCCCAGCGCCAGCGCCACCAGAACGGCCTCGGCGTTTTCCAGTTCATCGGTAAATTCTTTGAGTTTCAGGAGCGATTTAACGCGGGCAAATAATTCTTCAGGATAGAGAGGCTTGCTGAGGAAATCGTCGGCGCCGGCCTCGATGCCGCGCACCCGGTCATCGCGGTCGGAGAGTCCGGTGATCATCACCACCGGGACCAGGCGGGTAATGGGATCTTCCTTCAGCTCGCGGCAAAGTTCATAGCCTGATTTGCCGGGCATGACCACGTCCAGCAGGATCAGCTCCGGCCGTTCGCTATGAACCAGATGCTTGGCTTCTTCCGCTTCGGTGGCGGTAATGATGTCATAGCCGCGGGAAGAAAGAAGTTCGCGAAGGAGCAGGAGGGTATCCAGCTTGTCATCGACAACCAGGATCTTGGGCGCCCGTTGCTTGAGGCGGCCATACTCCTCCCTTGCCCTTTCCGATATGGGTGCCATCGAAAGATGAGAGGGTAGAGTCTTCTCGAGGGTTGTATCGAGCAGCTCTCGAACCTTGCCATGTTGTGGATCTTTATCGAAAAGCACGAATGCCCCGCGAGCTGGCGCTCTTAACAGTATATGTGCGCGCCCGCAATTGATTAAATTGGGGAGAGTCACTATCTTAGGGGTTTTTGCGCCAAATTGAAACAGCCTATTACCCCCTGCCGCCTTTTCTTAGGTATCCAGGCGGGTTCATCATCGCTAAGTAAAGCTGCTATTCGACTGGGTTTATAAACCCAGCCTGATAAACCCAAAGCCTCATAAATCCAGCCGCTGATGCGTGGTCGTTTCATGACGAATGGTCCAAAGGCAGCCGCAACTCCTCTCCACTTGACCGCATACGCCTTTCTCTGAAGTCATATAAGGCCGACGTCATATAATTGCCCTCCATGCGTCCCGCGTATTTCTGTGTCAGTGTCTTGCTGCTTCTTGGCAGCGGCTTTGCCGCGCCCAAAGCGCACACCGTGGTTCTGGGCAAGTTGCGCGCGGTGCAGGTCCGGTCGGATTCCGGTGAAGGACAGGAAATCAAGGTCCGCGAGTTAATCATCGATGAGCGGATTCGCGAGTACACCACCGGCCCCGCACATGAGGTCACGGACCGCCTCTTCGTGGTGCGGAGAGCTTACCGTATCAATGACGCGCTGCCGGAAGAAACCAGGAAACCCCAGCAATGGGTATGGCGGCTCGGGGGATGGATCAGCGTCGACCGCCAGACCGGCCACGTGGCACAACTCAATCTGCCTGCCTTCGACGGCGATACTTCCGAAGCAAGCTGGTATCGTGACTACGCCGCCTACTGCGGCGCTTCTGACGACGGCTCCAAGACGTATATGGTGGTTTCACAATTGGGCAGGCGTAAGCCTATCCTTAGGAAAGAATACTCCGGCCCGGCCTGCCCCGGCCCCAGGTGGGAGCGCGGCCCCAGTCGCGTGACCTTCATCGCAGCGGGGGAAAAGAACAGCTTTGTGGTGCGTGCGCACAGCGCCGACCTTCAGGCCGAAACCGCGGAAGAAGAGGGCCCGCAATGAAGACGCTGCAGGAATATCTGGATGACGCCGCCGTGGCCCATGGCCATCTTTGCGCCGGACAGGTGCTGGGCGTGCGCATGGCCATGCTCGGCCTGAAAAAGCTCGGATTGGAAGAGCCCCAGGGCAAGGACCGCAAACGCATTGTCACCTTCGTGGAAATTGACCGCTGCGCCACTGACGCCGTGATGGTGGTGACCGGCTGCCGGCTGGGAAAACGCGCCCTCAAGTTCCGCGACTGGGGCAAGGTCGCGGCCACTTTCGTCGACGTGGAAACCGGCAAAGCCGTGCGCGTGGCGGCCCGGGAGTCTTCCAAAGCTCTGGCCAAAAGCATGCATCCGGAAATTCCGGACAAAAATCAGCAGCAGATGCTGGCCTATCGTGAAATGGCCGATGAGCATTTATTTCAGACGCAGTGGGTCCACGTGGAACTGCCTCCGGAAGAGTTTCCCGGATACAAAGGCGAGCGGGTTGTATGCGCGCAATGCGGTGAAGGGATCAACTTTCGCCGCGAGGTGAAACTCGGCGCCAAAACCGTATGCCGCGCCTGCGCCGGAGAGCGATATTATGACCCCATCGTCTGAAGCACAAACTGGCTGGATCATTTTCAGCATAGATGCAGGCCTTTACGGGGTCGAGCAGGCATACTAGCCCGGCTTCAGCCCCTGAGTCTTGCTCGAGAGTTTAGGGTAATCTGAAACTGGGCCGGGCTCGCAAATTGTTGAGTGATTTCATAAGATCGCCGGAACCTTTGCCCCGCGCCAGGCGTATCACAGTTAGACCACGAAAGGCCAGGAGGAACGTATGAGGTCGCTCCAGCTTCGCACCATGCTGTCAGGTTTTCTTTGTCTTCTCGCGCTTGCGGGGTGCTCCGTCACCACGCATGAAAAAGACAACGGCAAGAAAAATGACGTCGATATCCGCACGCCGTTTGGTTCCCTCAGCGTGAAGGAAGGCGCTACCGACGTGCGCGATACCGGCCTGGCCCTCTATCCCGGCGCCCGCGTGAAGAAAGATTCCGATGACGAGCACCATAGCGCCAATGTGAACATTTCCAGCTCCCTGTTTGGCCTGAAAGTGGTTGCGCTCAAGTTTGAAAGTGACGATCCTTCCGACAAGGTTCTGGCGTTTTATCGCAAAGAGATGGGAAAGTACGGCAAGGTCGCGGATTGCACCGGCGGCTTCAATTTTAATTTCCATCGCCACGACAAAGACGCGGAAGTCACCTGCGACGGCAACGATGGCTCCGGCCACGAGTACAAAGAAGTGCTCAAGACCGGAACAGAAAACAACCAGCGCATTATGGCGATCAAGCCCAGGAGCAATGGGTCTGAATTCACCCTGGTCTATGTGCGCGCCTGGGAAAACAAAGAAACCAATTAAGCCTTCATCAGCCCGGGAGCGGCGCGCGCTTGCCGCCTCAACAGAATTGGCCGGATGACCACTCCGGCCATCCTTCTTTAGGGGCAGCCGCCCCGCATTCTCCGCTTGTAAAAAGCATCCAATCCTCCGTGGAATCGCATCCTAGGTATGCGTTGAAACGGATTGGGTCTGGTCCAGTCCAGGTGTTGAAGTCCCTTTCACATCTGTTTCGACGCGATTGTTGATCGCATAGTTTCGCGCTGCTCGTTCAGTCCGCAGGCGCGGCTGACGGCGCTTCGCCGAAACCCGAAGCAAATTAAATTTCGAAGAGATAAAGCAATTCAATGGGATGGACTGTCCTTTGTGTAAGCAAAATCTCGCCGGCCCAGGTCACCAGAAACATGATTCTGGAACGGGTCGGTTATAACGTTGTTGCCGTCGGCGATCCTGCCGAGGCTGTTCGTGTCTTTACAGCATCAACGATCGCAGCGGTCGTCCTTGGGCCCTCCATGCCGGCCGGCCAGGGGCTTGAGCTGGCAGTAGCGTTCAAGCGTTTGAATCGGTCAGTCCCGATTATCGCGCTCACCCAAACCAGCGGGTCACAGCTTCCTGCCGGAGTCGTCGATGAACAACTGGAGTGCCTGGGCGATCCGCAATTGTTATTGGAATCTTTGCAACGGGTTCTCGCCCGGAACGGCGATGGACACAGATGATGATGGGCCCTGGCGCGGTAAATCCAAAAATTCCTCCTGTATGAGAAAACCAATACTTATGCCATCAAGCAGCGCGCTAAAAAAGAAAACCCGTAACGCTCCTGCTCTTTCCTACCTGGTGCTGGAGAAAGTGCCCACCGGCATTCGCGGCCTTGACCAGGTCACGCACGGCGGCTTTCCCAAGGGCCGCACCGCCCTGGTTTGCGGTGGTCCTGGCACGGGAAAGACCCTCCTGGGGCTTGAGTTCCTGGTGCGCGGCGCCCTGCTCTACAACGAACCCGGCGTGTGCCTGGCCCTGGAAGAAACGGCCGAGGAACTGGTCACTAACGTGGCCTCCCTGGGCCATGACCTCCCTGCGTTGATTCGAGCAAAAAAACTAGCCATCGATTATGTGCACATCGAACGCAAGCACATCGAGGAGACCGGGGAATACGATCTCGAAGGTCTGTTCATTCGCTTGCGCTCCGTCATCGCGGAGGTCAAGGCTAGGCGCGTGCTCCTGGATACGATTGAGTTGCTCTTCCTGGGGCTGAAAGACGAGGGCATTGTGCGCGCGGAGCTGCGCCGCCTCTTTCACTGGCTGAAGGATGCCGGCGTCACTGCCGTGGTCACTGCCGAAATAGGCGATGGGATGCTCACCCGCTACGGCCTGGAAGAGTATGTGGCCGATTGCGTGATTGTTCTCGATCATCGAGTCACGGAGCAAATCTCCACGCGCCGCCTGCGCGTAGTCAAGTATCGCGGCTCGTCGCACGGGACCAACGAGTATCCCTTCCTGCTCGATGATCAGGGGATTTCCGTGGTGCCCATCACCTCGGTGGGCCTCTCGCACATGGCTTCCACCGAGCGCATCTCTTCCGGGGTCCCAAGCTTTGACGCCATGCTGGCGCAGAAAGGTTTTTTCCGCGGCAGCAGCGTTCTGATTACCGGTACGGCTGGTACGGGCAAGTCGAGCTTCGCGGCCGCTTTCGCCGGCGCCGCATGCGCGCGCGGCGAGCGCGCTCTCTACTTTGCCTATGAAGAGTCTCCCAGCCAGATTCTGCGCAACATGGCTTCAGTGGGCCTGGACCTGGGAAAGTGGATCAAGCGCGGCCTGTTACGCATCCACGCAACGCGGCCCACGGCAACCGGCCTGGAATCTCATCTTGCCCAGGTCTATCAAGAAATTCAGGAGTTCGAGCCCAGCGTGGTGATCGTGGATCCTATTACCAACCTGGTCGCCGTAGGCGATCTGCATTCGGTCAAGGCCATGCTCACTCGCTTGATCGATTTCCTCAAGCTCAAAAACATCACCGCAATGTTCACTAACCTGGTTTTTGGCCCGGGAATTATGGAAGAAACGGCGGTCGGCATCTCATCCTTGATGGATACCTGGCTGGTGCTGGGCGACGTTGCCCGGGGAGAAGCGGAAAGGGTGCGCACGCTGAATCTTCTCAAGTCCCGCGGCATGCCCCATGACACGCGGATGCACAGCTTCACTCTGAGTGACAAAGGAATTCAGATCCATGGTAACTAGCAAACGAACCATCGTACGCAATCGCGTCACTGAGCTTCCGGCGAAAAAGGCGAAGGGGAAAATCAGGCCGTTCACTCCGCCGCTCTGGGAGCTGCGGCTGTACGTCGCGGGCATGACCCCGACCTCGATTCGCGCCTTTGAGAACCTGAAGAAACTGTGCGAGGAGCACATGCATGGCGCGTACAGGATCCGCGTGGTCGATCTTTTGGAACGGCCCACACTTGCCCGTGGCGATCAAATCATTGCCGTCCCGACCCTGGTCCGGCGGCTGCCCACGCCGGTCAAGAAGATCATCGGCGATCTCTCCAACACTGAAAGAGTGCTGGTCGGCCTTGACCTCAGGCCGGCGGGAAGCTGGCGCTGACGGCCGCCAATGAAGAATTCCCCCGCCACTATCGTGCTGTTGGCCGACCGCAGACAAAGCCAGACTGCGAAAGCCTTGAAGGGCTCAGGCTACCGCGTGGTCACCACCTTCACCCCGGACCATGCCGTCGCCATGTGCGTGAATAATCCTGTGCATGCCGTCGTTCTGGACCAGGAACACTTCATCCAGACCGACGGCTGGTCCGTGGCGCAGTCGCTCAAGATGATCCGGAACAGAATATGCGTGGTCCTGGTGGTGCGTGGAAAGATTGTTGCCAGTGCGCTGCCTGCCGGCGTTGACGCCATGGTTCCCGAGCACGATGGACCAGCATTGCTGGCCACGCTCAGGCACCTGCTCAAAGGATCCTAGTCAATGGGGTTCAGGCGGCGACCGCCCACGCTTTCAACAATTCATCGCGAAACTCAGTGCCGTAGTGCCGGCCCAGATCGGAGACAGCGCGGGTTAGATTCGAATACAGCGTAAAAAAGCGCAGCCCGGCCACTTGGCCCAGATCAGCCAGGCTGGGGGGCGCCAATGGGAACCATGACTGGGTCCGAAAAATCAGCCATAGTTTGATTTTGATCAGCGACAGGACCGCATAAAGGCGGAATTCCAGGGCCGCAACGTGCAACTGGCGGGCGCAGTCCCGGTAGCACTCGCTGTATTCGTCGCTCTGTCCTACGATCTCCCGTTTCAGTTCGGCATTGGACCATTCCAGCAGGATGTGCGCGTTGTGCGACATGCGAATCAAATGCTCGCGGAGAAAGTGCAGGCTCCGGCGTTGTTCCAGACGTAACGCCAGCCCGGTCATCGCCGAATGCAGATACTCTTCGGTTTCCGGGTTCAATAGCTGCATCATGCTGGCGGAATCCACAGGCTGCAGGAAGGCGGGCACATCGCGGATGGTGCGGCAAGGAAAGCGGGAGAGCCGGCCAAAGAAAAAGTACAGGGCTACTGCGCAGAGCAGAGCCAGCACAATTAGCAGAAAGGCGTATGCGCTCATGGTCTGAAGATGCCCCTTACCTCTTGTTTATACCGTTGTAACTGCTCCACGAACAGCTCGGGTGTAAACAGGTGCCGGAAGTTACGGAAAGGATCGTCTGGCTCGGGTCGAATAAACGACGCAAGCCATACCGTTACTGCTATACAGTATGCCACAATGGGGAAATATTGAAAGAAGATTAGAAATTTTAATCCAAAGCCGGTCCTTACTAAAGTACCCAACAGGATCCCTGTCGCGGCAATACCAAATCCCACTGCAATTCCGAAGGCATATTGCCGGTAGTCCAGGTCGAAAACCCGTGCCAGCACAAAAATCAGGAAGAAGACCCCCAATTGCAGGCATCGGACCGCAATCTGCAATGAATAGATGCCTTCCAGCAGCGGCACAGTATCCACGGCCGGATGCACGATGGGAATCGTCACCGCTATGCCAAGCATGATGAAACCCACCAACGGCAAAAGAAATTTGAACCAGGGCAGGCTGTTGAAGTTCTCAAACACGCGCCGAAACACCTCATGAATGGCCAGGAAGCCCAGGATCGCATAAATGGCCTCCGCACCCCAATAGAGATAAAAATATGTCAGGGTGCTCTGGTGTTCGCGCACAACCCCGAACTTGCAAAGTTCTGCAACAACTGCAAAAACCGTGTACGTAAAGAAAAATGGAAAGGTTTTGTAAACCCGACGGCGCACCATCAGGAATATCAGGCAGGTCTGGAGGACCGGCGGGATCAGCCCGAGCGCAGCGTCTAAGCTTTTCACGTATTGCGTCAGCTTAAACCAGTAGAATGGACACTACAACATTTCCGCGCCCGGATCGAACCCACGCTGATACTTACTTGCTTATTGTGCAGGGAATGCCAATTCCGCAAGGTGGCTTATTGCCGCCATCTGCCAGAACCGGCGTAGAACCATATACAACCAACAAAACGACAACCACAAATAGACGAATAGCGATCTTTTTCACGTCTTTTTCCTTCTCCCGGAAGACGTGTGCTCTGTTTTTCAGAGTTTTTTGGATTTGCAGGCTGTTATTACAATAGGGTCATGTCTTTCCCGTTTTGATATATCGATTCGATTTTTTTTGAAGCAGATCGCACTGGATGACGCAAGAGTTTGCACTCAGCGAAGACGCCGAACCAATCGGTCATTTCATCTCTGACTGCATCCTGGATACCTCAGCTGAGAACCTTAAAGCGTTCCTCCCGCTTTCCTCACGGTTTGCCAACGTCAACCTGCTCTTGTAGCTTTGAAGATATGCAACGCGATTGCTATCGCTGCGGACACCCCCTGGAAGAAGCTGTCGCGTTTTGCTCCTCCTGCGGCGCCCCGCAAGTCAGGGTTACCGCAGTGCCCAAACATCCTCCGGAGGGCCAGGAGACGCCGGCGCCTGGCTCAACTCCTCTTCCAACCACTGCTTTTCCGGTATCGCCCGCCGGCCATGCCCGCGGGGGAATCGAATGGAAGTATTTCTGTCGCGTGGCAGTCCCTTTGTCCGCTCTTACTGGAATGCTGACGCTCCCGTGGCCCTCTCTGGGTCTTTTTGTCCTGCTTCCGGCCAGCTCGATTTGGGCTGTCACTCGCTATTGGCAGCACCGTGCCGCCCCGCTGCGTGGCGGGCAAGGCGCGCGCATGGGCGCGCTCGTGGGACTCCTTAGTTTTGGCTTCTTTTTCGCCTTTTTCCTCATGGCTGTGTCTGTTAGCCAGGCAAAGTATCGCGACGATATGATTGGCATGATCCATGAGCGCGCCGCCCAGGCTCCTGACCCGCAAACCCAACAAATATTGCAGTGGTTTGCAACCCCCAACGGGCTAATCACCTTTTTTGCCATCCTCCTGGTTGCATTTTTTGTCATCTTCCTGATCATTGGTTTGAGCAGCGGGGCCCTGGCCGTTGCGCTGGGGAAAGCCCGAAATCACTCTCAAGTCTGACGGTTGGCGCATTGCGCTGCCTTCGGATATCATGCGGTGTCTATGAATCCAGCCTCCACTCGCCTCCCCAACCTGCACGTGAAAGGACGCCTCATGTCCGGGTCAGAAATTGAGCGGACACTCGTGCGCCTGGCCCATCAGATCGTGGAAAAAAACAATGGTGTGGAAAACCTGGTACTGGTAGGTATCAAGCGGCGCGGCGTGCCCCTGGCCGCCCGTCTGGCTGCTTTAATCCAGCAGATTGAAAAGAAGCCCGTGCCCGTCGGCACCCTGGATATCACTCTTTACCGCGACGATCTTTCCACCGTGGGCACCAGCCCGGTGATCAAAAAAGCCACGCCGCTGGGGACTGATATCGTCGATAAAAACGTGATCCTGCTGGATGACGTGCTTTACACCGGCCGCACCGTCCGCGCCGCCATGGACGCGTTATTTGACCACGGGCGTCCGCGCCGCGTGCAACTCTGCGTGCTCATTGACCGTGGCCACCGCGAGCTGCCCATTGAAGCCGCCTTCGTCGGCCGCACCGTGCAGACCACGGACAACGAAATTATCGAAGTGAAGCTCTCTGAAATTGATCAGGAAGAACAGGTCCTGCTGGTAGAACGCATTTCTTAGCCAATGGCGCGCACACGCTCGTTACTCGAACTCGAGCACCTCTCGGCGGACGAAATCACTTTTTTTCTCAGGCTTGCGCGAAAGATGCAGTCCGGCCGGCCCCGGCCTCTGTTGCGCGGCAAGCGCATCGCGCTCCTGTTTTATGAAGCGTCCACCCGCACGCGTGTCTCGTTTGAGTTTGCCGCCAAGCTGCTGGGCACGCACACCTCGGTGATCAGTGCTACCGCATCGAGCATTGAAAAAGGCGAGTCGCTGGTGGATACCGGCAAGACGCTCCAGGCGCTCGGCGCGGATTGCATCGTGGTCCGCCATCCATCTTCCGGCGCGCCCCACGTGCTCGGGCGCAACCTGCAAGTCCCCATCATCAATGCCGGCGACGGCATGCATGAACATCCCTCACAGGGCTTGCTCGATGCTTACACCATCCTGCGCCACAAGCGGTCGCTGAAAGGCCTGCGCGTTACCATGGTGGGCGATATCCAGCACAGCCGCGTGGTGCGCTCCAACGTCCACCTGCTGTCGAAGTTTGGAGCCCAGATCGTGCTCTGCGGCCCGCCGGAATTGCTGCCGGAATATGCGACTTCGCTGGCGCCAGGCGTGAAGGTCAGCCGCCACATGGAAGAAGCCGCGCGCAAGTCTGACGTGGTGATGATGCTGCGGGTACAGAAAGAACGGCTCGCCGGCCTCAAGCTTGATGCCGCCAATTACATCGCCCACTACCAGCTCACCCCCGAACGCTTGCGGCTGGCCAAGAGCGACGCTATCGTCATGCATCCCGGCCCCATGGTTCGCGGCATGGAAATCCAGAGCGAAGTCGCCGACGGCCCGCAATCCGTGATTGAAGAACAGGTCCACAACGGCGTGTTTGTACGAATGGCAATCCTGGCGATTTGTCTGGGGGTTCAATAAAAAATGAGTTCGCCGCAGATAAACGCAGATGAGCCCAGATATAAGTATTCTGAATTGACCGAACAGATTATCGGCATCTTCTACGAAGTCTACAACGAACTCGGCTTCGGATTTCTTGAAAAAGTTTATGAAGAGGCGATGGCCATCGCACTGAGAGAGCGGGGCCTCGAATTTCGACAGCAAGCCTCCGTTCCCGTGTGGTTCCATGGGAAGAAGATCGGCTCTTATGATGCCGACCTGGTGGTTGGCGAATTTGTGCTTGTTGAGTTAAAAGCGTGTAAAGCACTTGAACCTACCCATGAGGCCCAACTCCTTCACTACTTGCGTTCGACTGAAATTGAAGTTGGACTTCTCCTCAACTTCGGTCCAAGGCCTCAGGTGAAGCGCCTGGCCTTTGGCAATGAAAGAAAAAAGATCAGCGTTCATCTGCGGAAATCTGCGGCGAAAGGGTTTTCATGAGGCTGGGTTCTCTCGCAATCCGCAACGGCCTCCTCATCGACCCCGCCGAGCGTCTTGAGGGCAAGTACGATCTCTTGCTCAAGGACGGTCGCGTGACCGAGATCGCTCCCACGGGCAAGTTGCGGGGCAAGGCCGACGAGGACTTTAACGCCCGCGGGCTGGTTGTCGCTCCCGGCCTGATTGATATCCACGTTCACCTGCGCGAGCCTGGACAATCGCACAAGGAGACCATTGCCAGCGGCACCATGGCCGCCGCTGCCGGCGGATTCACCTCCGTCTGCACCATGCCGAACACCAGCCCGGTCAATGATTCGGCGGAAATCACGCGCTGGATGCTCGACCCGGCTCGCGGCGCACACGTGAACGTCTTTCCTGTTGCCGCGGCGACCCTAGGCAGCCAGGGCGAGCAACTCACCGACTTTACCGCCCTCAAACGCGCCGGCGCCGTTGCCTTCAGCGATGACGGCAAGCCCATCCTTGACGACAAGATCATGCGCCAGACGCTGACCGCCGCGGCCGCGCTGAACCTGCCGGTGGTCCAGCACGCGGAAGACTGCCGCATGACGGAAGGCGCTGCCATGCATTCCGGCCCAACGGCTTTCCGTCTTGGGCTGCGTGGCTGGCCCGCTGAAGCCGAAAGTTCAATCGTGGAGCGTGACATTCGTCTGGCCGCCGAGGCCAAGGCCCGCTACCACGTCGCTCATCTTTCCACCGCCGCTGCCTTACGCGCTGTCCGCAAAGCCAAACGCGACCATCTGCGCGTCTCCTGCGAGATCACGCCGCACCACTTCACGTTGCTCGATGAAAACGTGGGCCAGTACAACACCAACTTCAAGATGAATCCGCCGCTGCGCGCTCGCGAAGACCGCGAAGCCCTGCTGGCCGGCCTGGCGGACGGAGCCGTGGACTGCGTCGCCACGGACCATGCGCCTCACGCCGCGCATGAAAAGAACCAGGAGTTTGATCGCGCGCCCTTCGGCATCACCGGCCTTGAAACCGCCCTGGGCTTGTGCATCTCCATCCTGCACTTGCGCCACAACATTCCCTTGCGGCGCATCGTTGAATTGCTCTCCGCCAACCCGGCCCGCGTCATGGGCCTGCAAGGCCGCGGCACTCTGGCCGTAGGCGCGCGCGCCGACGTTACCATCTTCGATCCCGCAAAGAAGTGGACCTACCACGTTGCGCAGTCATATTCGAAATCAAAGAACTCGCCCTTCGATGGACGCCAGTTGCAGGGCAAAGTAATGGCGACCGTGGTGGGCGGGACGATCGTTTACCGACAATAGCTCTTTTCTGAAATCCCGAGCGGACGAGGGATCCCTATCGCCGTTGATTACACGCGACCAAGAACAGCTTGACCGCGAACGCACACGAACCAACACGAATGCACCGGATTCGCGTTGTTTGCGTTCATTCGCGGCTGCTCTTTGTTGCTGACTCTTACGCCGCCACCGGCGCTTCCTTCATGCGCACGATGAAGCGTTTTTCCATGGCATCCAGCTTTTCCATCACGCCGGTGTATTCCAGTTCCGCCATGGGCAGCATGGCTGCACCGCTAAAGCCCTGGCGGCGCATCTCGATTGCCTTGCGGCTGGCATGCGCCCGCACCTCGTCCCAGAACGGATGCGCAAACGTGTCCGCCGGCTCCGTCAGCCTGGCGTTGTGCACGCAGAAAGCGGCGCAGGATACCATTGGCGGTCCGTCAAAGTACGAGGTGCCCGTATTCATGGCCACGGGCATCAGCGGCATCTGATGCGAGCCGCGCATTCCTCCGCCGACAAAATGTCCGATCGCATACGGCGCCAGAACCTCGCCGGTTGCCGGAAAGTTCATCTGCGTCCTCACCAGCATGACCGGATCGTCCTTGCCCGTATACTTGCCGGCGATGTTGTGCAAACGTGAAGTCGCCACGGCCACACATTGCTCGCCGGTCGCGCGCGACCACACCGATTCCACCACGTAGCGCTGGTTGTCACGCAGCAGTGCCGCCAGATCGTAGATCTCTTCCGGCGTGTTCAGTTCGATGACCCGATCGCCTTCCGTATGGTTCACGTCCATCACCACCCAGCGAAAGCCCTGGCTCAGTTTGGGTGAAAGGATCAGGCCCGGCGTGGTCATCACGTCGGCAAAAGTCAGGAACAATGGCAGGTTGTAAGCGCCGGGATCGGTCTTGTCCGCGGCAAAAAACAGGAACGGATCGTTAGGCCGCTCTTCCACTTCCATCTCCGCTACCGCCGGCCCCATGCCGCGCACATTGCTGGAAAACGAATCCTTCAGCAGGTCCTGGCCCGCGCCATAGAGACCTTCCTCTTTCGCCACCGCCGTGCCGGCAACAAACGCGTCCCAAGCCAGCTTGTGGACTTTTTCGTCATTCACGCCACGCCGGTGCGTCATCAGGATGGCGACATCATCGCCGGTGTGGCTGATGTGATGGTCCGTAATAATGGATTTCCCCGAAGTCTCAACCACCTCTCTCACGCGTTCCAGCAGCCGCTTTGACGGCGCAATATGCCCGCCGATAGAACCTATGTCCGCCTTGATCACGCTCAATGTCGTTTTCATAAAACCTCCACACCTACCAATATTGTCCGGCGCGGATGGGTGAGGAGATGTGATAGAGGTCACAGGGGAGTTTGAGGGCTGGATCGCTGGAGGGCCGCAAAGCAAAACTGCCGGCTGCCCACAAGTGAGCGGCCGGCAGCGTCCTTGGTGTGATCAGCGTTTCTGGGCCCTGATTTCCGCGCGCTCGGCTTTCAGCTCGAACGCATACTCAAGTTTCTGGCCGGGACGCAGGATCTCCCCGGCAATGCCGGGTTTCTGCTCGGCAGGCCGGCGCACCACGCGCAACGTCGCCGGTTTCTGTTTAGCCAGCAGTTCTCCCGCGGCCTGTGTGATGTCCAGCACCACGGTCTGGAGCCCGTGCTGCTTCGCATGCCGGCCTTCCCCGTGTTCCACAATGGCGAACGAACCCAATTGCATCCTGCGCTCGCCGCGCACCGCCAGGATTTCAAATACACCGGCGGCATTGGGCGGCACAGGCACGCCCTGGAGCACCAGCAGCATGGTCGATTGCTGCCGCACCGCCGTCAGTGCTTCTTCCCGCACTCGTTCGTCCACTTGTAGGAACGGCCCCGGATCAGGATCGGGCAGGCAGCAGATCAGCTTGCAGATCCAGATCAGTTGCAGCGGCGGAATCCTGAAAATGGGCACTTTGTATGTGTAGCGAAGATTTGAGTTGTGGTCCAGCACGTCGGCCGCGCTCATGGAGACGATCTGCTGGTTTTCGTCATAGAACGACCAGCGCGCGTTCAGGAAGCCTGCATCGGTCGGGTTCTTGTAAGCGTTAGCGGGCAGACCGCCGCCGCCGGCCAGGTCGTTCCACCCGCTCCACAGCTTGTCGATGTTGCAATGATGGGCAAAGAACAGCGGATCGCGGGCTGCGTAGCCCAGGTTGCCCATGTCGTGATACGGCGACCCGACTTGGCCCACATCCATGTGAATGGTGCCGTGCGGGTTGTTTTCCATCGCGCCCGCGAAACCGGACGTTCCACCGAACGAAGCAAAGTCGGTGAGCATATTCAGCGTGTTGATGCGTGCGGTTGTGCCGTCAGCCGCCGGGAGATTTCCCCCGCCCGCCATGCCGCCGTTGCGGCTGCCGTCCCACAGCGGGTTGGCGGCGCTGCCCGGCGAACGGTAGGCAGCAGGCAGAGTGCGCACGTTCTCCCAGTCCCAGTACGGCATGCGGAAATGGTTGATGTCTCCCGCCAGCGAACCCAGAATCCGCTCGTAGTAGTAGAGATACGCGCGATGCCAGGGAAAGAAATTCCATGAACCGTGAATGTCGGTGGGCGAGTTGGTGCAGGAATCGCAGTACAGCGCATGCATGTCCGCCTGCAACACCCACGTGCGCTTGTCGCTGGCGGGAAGAGCACGCAGGGCCGTATAAGCGCTCTGGAGTTTGGTAAGCTCCGCCGGGGTGAGCGCGTTGATCGATTTGCGCAGCACGATCGGCCGTGTATCGCTGCCGGGAACAAAGTGCGTGCCGCCGGTGGGCGGCGCCGGACAGCCGCTGGGTGGATCTTGCGCAAACGCCTTCAAGGTGGAGAAAACTGTATTGGAGCCCGCGAATACTGAACCTCCCGCAAGCGCTGCTGCGCCCTTGAGGAAGCGGCGGCGGCTCGGGCCGCCTGCATCGTCGTATTTCATTGGTGCCTCCGAAGAGAAAGTTGACTACCGCCGGCAGGGCAACTCTACACCATCGCACAGCTCCCGTATTTTGATTTCCCCTGAAACGGCTTGTCTTAGAAGTGTATTTAGGTGGCAAACCGTATCGAAATAAACAAAGAAGAAAGGACAATAAAGCGGAGATGCTCGACTTGGCGGCTCTGTTTTTCTGTAATCCTGAAGCGCGAGCTTGTCGATGGGGAGGCAATCCCTATCCGCTTCAAGGCTGATCGCGCACAGATGTAAATTACCAAAGCAGTTCAGACAATAGGGTTTCCTCGCTTCGCTCCGGACTTCAGAAAAACTACTTGATGATCCCCATCCGCGTTCCCACCTTCTTCAGCACTTCCAGCGCTTTGGTCAACTGGTTCTGCGTGTGCGTGGCGGTCATGATCGTGCGCAGGCGCGCCTTGCCTTCAGCCACCGTGGGGAACGCGATCCCAGGCACGAACACGCCTTCATTGAACAGCTCGCGGCTGAACTCCATCGCCAGGCGGCCTTCGCCCACGATGACCGGGGTAATCGGCGTCTCGCTGGCCGGCGTGCTGATCCCACCGATGTTGAAGCCCAGCAGTCCCAGTTCTTTCTTGAAGAACCTGGTGTTGGCCCAGAGCTTGTCCATCAGCTCGGGTTCCTGCTCCAGAACGTCGAACGCCGCAATGCAAGTGGCCGCGACGGAGGGCGGATGCGAAGTTGAGAACAGAAACGGCCGCGCCCGGTGATAGAGGAAATCGATCAGGTCTTTCGATCCGCATACATACCCGCCCAGCGCGCCGATCGCTTTCGAGAGCGTCCCCACCTGCACATCCACCCGTCCGTGGACTTTATGGTGATCAATGGTGCCGCGTCCGTTGCGGCCCAGCACGCCGGAAGAGTGCGCGTCATCCACCATCATGATGGCGCCGTATTTCTCCGCCAGATCGCAGAGCGCGGGCAGCGGGCCAATGTCGCCGTCCATAGAGAAAACGCCGTCCGTGATGATCAGCTTGTGGCCGGGCTCGCCGGCAACTTCCTTCAGCAGCTCTTCCGCGTGCGCCGCGTCCTTGTGGCGAAACACTTTGATCTTTGCCTTGGAAAGCCGCGCGCCGTCAATGATGCTGGCGTGGTTCAGCTCGTCGGAGATGATGAAATCGTCTTTTCCCAGGATGGCCGAAACCGTCCCCGCATTCGCCGCAAAGCCCGACTGAAAGACCACGCAGGCTTCCGTGTTCTTAAACCGAGCGATCTTCTCTTCCAGCTCCATATGGATCGTCATGGTGCCGCTGACTGTCCGCACCGCGCCCGAACCCACGCCATATTTCTTGATCGCCGCCAACGCCGCCTCACGCAGCTTGGGATGCGTGGTCAAGCCCAGGTAATTGTTCGACGCCAGGTTGATGACGTGCTTGCCGTCCACCGTACATTCCGGAGCCTGCGCGTCTTCCAGCACGCGCAGCTTGAAGTGCGTGCCCTTCTGCTTGAGTTCGTTCATCTGGTCGGCAAGGTAGGAAAGTTGCGGGCGGGTAGCGGTAGTCGGCATGTCTCACTCCTGAAAAAATTTCTTTGCCGCTGATCGCGCAGATCAGCGCAAATCTGCGGCTGGCTCTACTTCATCCCATTCGGATACAACAAAATCTTGCTCGATTCGCCCGTCCGCAGCCGGTCCATGCCTTTGCTGAAATCGGTCATTGGCATGCGGTCAGTGATCACCGGATCAAGGTCCAGCTTGCCCGCCTTGAGCAATGCGTTCATCTGGTACCACGTCTGATACATCAGACGCCCGTTGATGCCCTGCACTAGCGCGCCTTTGAAGATGATGTCCGTGGCCAGGTTCAGCTCCATCGGCTTTGACGGAAGGCCCAGCAGCGACGCCCGCCCGCCCAGCCGCAGGATCTTGAAGCCCAGACGAATCGCGTCCGGGTGGCCGGACATTTCCAGAATCACATCCACGCCGGTCCCGTCCGTGGCATTCATCACCTGCTCATAGACATTGTCCTGGGCCGGGTTAAGCACATGGTCGGCTTTCATCTTCTGCGCCAGCTTGCGGCGATGAGCGTTGATCTCCAGCGCAAACACTTCGCTGGCGCCGCAGGCCCGGGCCACGGCGATGCAGAACAGGCCGATCGGCCCGCAGCCGATCACCGCCACCGTCTTGGCCGCGATCTCTCCGGCCAGCACCGTATGCACGGCGTTGCCCAGCGGATCGAGCACGCTGGCATAGTCAGGCGGAATGCCGGGATCGATCTTCCAGATATTCGATTCGGGGATTTTCACGAACTCGGCGAAGGCGCCGTTGGCGTCCACGCCGATGATCTTCACGTGCTGGCAGATGTGGGCCTCGCCGGTGCGACACTGGTAGCACTTGCCGCAGGCCACGTGCATCTCCGCCGAAACAAAGTCGCCTTCTTTCACCGCCGTTACGTTTTTGCCGATGGCCACAACATGCCCGCAGAATTCGTGGCCGGGAATCAGCGGCGGCTTGATCCGGTTCTGCGCCCACTGGTCCCAGTTGTATATGTGCAGATCGGTGCCGCAGACTGAGGCCACCTTCACTTTCACCAGAACATCGTCCGGACCAATCTGCGGGACGGGCATCTGGCGCACGTCCGCCCCCGGCGCGGCCTCCGGTTTCACAACGGCAAGCATGGTTTCAGACATTCAATTCCTAAGTTATGGCGAGATGAAGAAAGGCAAACTATTGATTTTAACAAATCATGCCACTTAAGGTCGGAACAGATACGGACGGGCCTCTCGATGTGCACGACAATCAGCGACATATCCCTGCTGCCATAGCTTGCCGCTTGCCGCTCTGGATTGGACCCGTTACGTTGTCCGCAGCGGCAAGGAGAATTTCTATGCAGCACAGATTTCTCGATTTTTCTTCACGGACAGCCAAAGCTGGAAGCAGTTCAGACCTCTCCCTGGAGCCGGTGGTATTTCCGGGAAAAACGCGCACACTGCATGAGCGCCATTTCGAGACCGGCGGCGGAACCAGATTGTTCTACCGTTATTGGCCCGCCGTGAACGCGCCGATTGGCCCTGCTATCATCCTTCTGCATCGCGGGCACGAGCACTCCGGACGAGTACAACACATCGTGGAAGAACTCAACCTCCCTGACTTCGCTATGTTCGCCTGGGATGCCCGTGGCCACGGACGGTCAGCATCCGCCAGCGATGACCCGCACAGTTTTGGAACGCTCGTAAAAGATCTTGACGCTTTCGTCCGCCATGTTGCTTCCACGTACGGCATTCCGTTTGAGAGCATCGCCGTCATAGGCCAGAGTGTAGGCGCCGTTTTGGCGGCGGCCTGGGCGCACGACTATGCGCCTGGAATTCGCTGCATGGTCTTGAGCGCGCCGGCCTTCAAGATCAAGCTCTACGCTCCGTTCGCCTATCCGGCGCTTGGCCTGCTCCACCGTCTGCGCGGAGATTTTCACATCAACTCCTACGTCAAGCCCCGCGTCCTCACCCATGATCCGGAGCGGATCGCTTCCTACAAAGCCGATCCGTTGATCAAACGGCCCATCTCCGCTGGTCTGCTTCTGGGTCTTGATCGCACGAGCGCGCGCATCATCGCCGATGCCCAGGCGATTTCAATCCCCACCCAGTTACTTATCTCAGGCCGGGACTGGGTCGTTCGTACAAAGCCCCAGGTTGAATTCTTCGCGCGGCTGGGCTCGACGGTGAAAGAGCAGCACACTTTCCGCCAGTTCTACCATGACATTCTGGGAGAAAAAGACCGCCGGCTGGCTTTGGAGAAGGTGCGGAACTTTGTTCTGACGGCCTTTGCAGCCCCTTGCCAAAAGCCACGGCTCCTTGACGCCGACAAGATCGGTTACACCAAAATTGAATTTGACACTTTAAGCCGCCCATTGCCGCTGTTCTCCCGCAAAAGGCTTGGCTTTGGCCTGGTCAAGCTCGGCATGAAAGTGGGCGGCCTGTTTTCCAGCGGGATACGCCTGGGGTTCGAGACCGGCTTCGATTCAGGCAGCACTCTGGATTACGTGTACCGTAATCGCGCGTCCGGCGCCACTCCCATTCGCCGCCTGGTGGACTGGAGTTACATCAACGCGATGGGCTGGAAGGGCATCCGGCAGCGTAAGGAAAATTTGGTGCAAGCCTTGCTTGATTCCATGACGCGGCTGCATGCCAAGGGCATGCCGGTCCGACTCCTTGACGTTGCCGCGGGCCATGGCCGCTATGTGCTGGAGGCGCTGGAACGAGGCGCCGCCGAAACACAGGATGTCCTGCTGCGCGACCTGTGCGAGACGAATGTGCAGCGCGGTCTGGCCCTGGTACAGGAAAAAAAACTAAAGCATGCTGTGCGTTTTGAAGTTGGTGATGCTTTTGACCGCGAGTCTCTCGCCGCGGTCCGGCCTCGCCCGACCTTGGCCGTGGTTTCAGGTCTGTATGAGCTGTTCCCGGACAACCCGCCGGTGCGCGAGTCGCTCGCGGGTCTGGCCAGTGCCATCGAACCCGGCGGCTTCCTGGTGTACACCGGGCAGCCTTATCATCCTCAGCTGGAAATGATCGCGCGAACGCTTCCCAGCCATCGCAATTACCGTCCCTGGATCATGCGGAGACGAACGCAGGCGGAAATGGACCAATTGGTGGAAGCAGCCGGGTTCCGGAAGATAGACCAGCGGATCGATGACTGGGGCATCTTCACTGTGTCGGTTGCCCAGAGAGCGGCCGCGTAAAGCAACGTAGCAGCCGCTTCTCTTTCAGATTAGACCCACGCCGCCATCGTCTTACTTCAGCTCAACATCTGGGGCAGTAGGTGTGGTCTTTTCTCCGGACTTGACGGTCGCATCGCGCGTTTGATCGAACGGAGCGCCGTCGACCGTGCCTTCGACTTTCACATGGTAGAAGCCCGGAGGAACGAACGGGCTGGTCCATATCAGTGAGGTCACCGGCAGGTCTTTAGCCACCGTCACAGCCTGATTGCTGCTGTCAAAGAGCGTGGCTTTCAAACTCGCCTTTGCGAACTTGTTGGCCGGGTCCTTGATCGTCAGTTGGACATACCCCGGTTTGCTGGCAGCTTCCCTTTCTTGAACCGTTTTATCGACTTGCGCCTTAAGGGTTGAAAGCTGAGCGGCCACGTCCTTCTCCATCTGCTGCATGGTGCTCTGGAACTCCGTCACCCAATCTTTTGTCTCCTGCAGGACCAAGCCCTCGACCTCAGAGCGGAACTGCTTGGCTCGCTCGATCAGTGGTGTCACCGTTTCCGGTGAGGGCTTGGTGCCTGCGGCCTTGGCGCTAATCAGGGCGGGGCCGGCTTTCGCCATTAGGTCCGCCCACTCCAGGCGGAATTCTTCGAGACCTTTGCGAATGTTACTCGCTGCCAGGACATAGCGCGCCCAACCGCTGGAAAATCCAAAAGTTTTATCCAGGCCCAGAAGGGCCGCGGCTACCCCGAGGAACAAAGACGCCCATAGACCATCGATAACATTGAGCTGATGACGCTGGAAAAATTTCTCGAAAAGCTTTCCTATGATGGGCAGAATCCCGCCTATGGCAGCCAGAAGCCAAAAAAGAAACCGGATCGTCTGCGAACTGCGCGATTTCCAGACTTTTCGTGCCCAATACCAATCTATCGACTTCGCCGCTTCCTTGATCACATAGGAGTGAATCTCCGCCAACGACTCCAAGGGCCGATCGAGGTCCCAGTTGGGCATGGTGCTCGCGGAGGATTCGATATTCTTGGCAGAACTCCGCGCCCATAGCTCAAAGCTCGAGGCTGCCAAAACCAGGACAGCCAGCCCGTGAATCCAATGGCCGCAAATTCCAGCCCACCATCCGATCAGCCAAAAAATAAGCAGTGCGATAATCAACATCCAGAATGCAACGCTTCGAATCGGGCGCGATTTTGAAACATTCGGCGGCGGTTGTACGGGCTGTTGCGCAGACTGTTGCACGGGTGGATTTGTTCCTGGCAGGGTTGACATGTCTTTCCTCGTAATTTTGGGTGGGTGGTGCTACATCATAAACTCCCTTTCCGTGGAAATACCTTTCAATTTTTCTGACTCGGCGAGCGAGACATGATAATCTAACTAACTAGTTAATTAATGTCCTCCGCCGTCAAATCCGGGAAGTCAGGCTCCCGCGGCGAGCCCGAAAAGACCCGCGCTGCCATCCTCAAGGCCGCTCTGGAAGAGTTTTCCCATGAAGGCGTGACCGGTGCGCGCACGGACGAGATCGCCCGCCGCGCCGGCGTCAACAAAGCCCTGCTCTATTATTACTTCAAGGACAAAGAGGGCCTTTACGCAGCGGCCCTGGAGCAGGTCTTTTCCGGCCTGCATCAGAGAGTGATGGTGGTGCTGGAGCGCGCCGACCTTCCACCGCGCGAGAGATTGCTGCTCTACGTGCGCACCCATTTTGACTATATCGCCAGCGCGCCGGTTTATCCGCGGCTGGTACAGCGCGAGTTCATGCGCAGCTCGGGCCGGGCGCTCTCCCCTGCTGCCAGCAGGATCATGGAACGTCACGGAAAACCTTTGTATAGCCGCCTGGAAAAACTGATCGACGAAGGCATTGCGGCCGGTGATTTCCGCCGGGTCGATCCTGTCCAGACCGTTACCTCGATTATCGGCACCATCGTTTTCTACTTCATCAGCATGCCGGCGCAGCAGCTCATGCATGCCGGCGATCCCGTCTCTCCGGAGCGGATTGCCGCCCGCCGCGCCGCCGTGCTCGACTTCATTTGCGCGGCGATTTTCACTCCGGCGGCGCAGAAAGTCTCGAAGCCATGAGCACACGCAACAAGTTCTTCGCCTTTCTCGGGTTGCTGCTGGTCATCGCCGCGGCATACTACTTTTTCTCCACCGACCGCTCTTCTGATCTGGTCCTGATCGGCACTGTCGATGCCAACCAGGTCGTGGTCAGTCCCAAAATCAGCGGGCGGATCGAGCGCTTGACGGTGGATGAAGGCACCGTGGTCAAGGCAGGAGACACTATCGCCGTGCTTGACGCGCAGGAACTCACCGCCGACCGCCAGGCCGCGGAGGCCTTGCTGTCCAGTCTTCGTCACCAGGTTTCTCAGACCCGCGCCACTGAAGAACAGACCGCCGGCGAGACCTCCAGCGGCGTGGTAACTGCGCAGGCGCGATTGCGGGCGGCACAAGCCACGTTGCTGCAGGCACAGGCCGATCTGCAACGCATCCAGGGCGATACACGCCGCGCCGTAGCTCTGGCGCAGCAGGGCGTAGCATCACAACAACAGGCCGACCAGGCGGCGGCGCAACTGAAAGCCCAGGAAGCTCTGGTGCGCGCAGCCGAAGACCAGGCCCACGCCGCGCAAGCCGATCTGGAAACGGCGAAGGCGCACACACGCCAGACCCAGGCGGCACAAAGCACGGTCGCCTCCACGCGCGCGCAACAACTGAACGCCAAAGCGCAACTTGAGGCCGCGGAAGCACGCCTGGGCTATACCAAAGTCACCGCGCCGGTGAGCGGTGTTGTTACAGTACGGGCGGCGCGTGAAGGTGAAGTAGTCAACGTGGGCCAGGCCATCGCCATCATTACCGATCTCAATGACACCTGGGTGCGAGCGGCAATCCCGGAAACGCAGGCGGTTCACATTGCTTTGGGTGATCAACTCAATGCGCGGCTGCCCTCGGGCGACACTATCCCCGGCAAGATCATCTTCAAGGCCCCGGAAGCGGACTTCGCCACGCAGCGCGACGTGAACCGCCGCAAGCGCGACATCAAGGCCATCGCGCTGAAGCTGGCGGTCGATAACAGCAAAAAGACGCTCGTCCCGGGAATGACCGCGGAAATTCTGGTGCCACAATCGAAAATTGAGGGCCGCTGATGCAGCAACCCGCGATCCAGGTCGTCGATATCGTCAAGCGCTTCGGGAACTTCACCGCCGTGGATGGTGTCTCATTCTCGGTGGAAGAGGGTGAGGTCTTTGGTCTGCTGGGCCCGAACGGCGCCGGCAAATCCACGCTGATCCGCATGATGACCACACTGCTCGAGATCACGGCGGGCACCGCCATCATTGAGGGAGCTGATGTGCGCAAGGATCCGAACCGCGCGCGCCGCTCCATCGGCGTGATTCCCCAGGCCATGACCAGTGACGGCGATCTCACCGTCTGGGAAAACCTGAGCATCTACTCCAAGCTTTATGGGATTGCCTCCGCCGACCGGGAAAAATCGATTGACGAACTGCTGGCGCTGGTCGATCTCAACCAGTGGCGTGACGCTCCGGCGCGCAATCTTTCCGGCGGCATGCGGCGAAGGCTGGAGATCGCGCGCGGGCTGGTGCATCGCCCAAGAATCTTTTTTCTCGACGAGCCCACGACCGGCCTCGACCCCGTTTCCCGCGTTGCCGTCTGGGAGATGATCACCAGCATCAAGCAGAAGCGCAACCTTACTGTGCTGGTCACCACCCACTATATGGATGAAGCGGACCGGCTCTGCGATCGGATCGCCATTGTCGATCACGGCAAGCTGGTGGCCCTGGATACGCCGCACGCTCTCAAAAACAGCATCCCCGGATCCAGCGTGATTGAGGCCCAGTTCCTGCACCCTCCCGCGGACTGGCAGAAGACACTGGAAGGCCTGGCCGGCGTGAAATCGGTGCAGCCGGAGGGCGCGGACATGTATCGCATCCTCACCGACGACGGATCGCGCACCACCACTGCCCTGGTGGAGACCGCTGTCCACGGCAACGTGATGGTGAAAACCCTTACGGTTCAGAGCACGACGCTGGATGATGTTTTTGTCCATTACACCGGGAGACAGCTGCGCGACCAGATGGTGGATTCGCCGCTCTACCAGTCTCCCGTTGCCTGGGGCAAGTAATCGATGCTCACCTTCTTTCAAAGCGGACGCATGATGGCCATTGTGGAGCGCGACCTGCGCAAGTTCTTCCGCTCGCCCGCGCTCATGGTGGCCGCCATGGTCTTCCCTCTGGTCCAGCTCATCGTGCTGGGCAACGCCTTCGGCGGCAAGATCAAAGACGCCAAGCTGGGAATCGTTTCGCATGACAGCGGACCGCAGGCCATCCGTGTGATTGAGGCGCTGCGCGCAGTGCAGAGCAATGCCCGGACTTTTCAGCCGATTGTCTACAGTGACGAACAAGCCATGGTGGCGGCCGTGCGCCGCGGCGACCTGAACGCCGGGCTTGTGATCCCGCCACAGTTCTCGCGCGATGTGTACGAGCATGCGCGCCCGCACATTGGCCTGGTGCTGGACAACACCGATAATTTCATGACCGCCACCTTCAATGACCAGATGGCACAGTTGGTGGAGGCGCTCAACCAGCCGGAGGTCCAGCCGCGCGTGGTGCAGCAGATCGCGCTGCAAGTGGTTGAGCTATATCCCTACATCGAATACATGAAGTATCTTTTGCCCGGCTCAATCACGCTGGCCATGTTTGTCAGCGTGATGATCGGCGGAGGAATCGTCTATATCGACGACAAGGCGCGCGGCGTCCATGAGGGCTATCTGGTCACGCCCATCACAAAAATGGAGCTGGTGGCGGGATTGAATGTTGCCGGCGCGCTCAAGGCCATGGGGGCCGGCATCGTGCTCACGATTCTGGGCTCGTTGATCGCCGGCGTGGGATCCACGTTTCAACCGGGCAATTTTCTCTGGTTGCTGCTGCTGATCGCCACCACTTCGTTCGCCTTCATTTCCATGATGTTTGTCATGATGGTGCGGGTCAGTGATCCGCTCGTTCCCCGCGCCGTCTTCGGCATTCTCAATACGCTGTTGTATTTTCCCAGCGGCGCCATTTATCCGATCCAGGCTTTCCCCAAATGGCTGCAATGGATCGCCTGGATTGACCCCTTCACCTATTCGGTGCGCGGCTTCAAAGCGGTGCTGCTCAAGGGCGTGGGACTGGCTGCAATCTGGCCTGACCTGCTGTATCTTTGTGGGTTCGCCTTTGTGGCTTTCGCGCTCTCAACCGTGTTGTTCAAACGCACTCTCTAAGGAACTTCGCATGGCACTGATGGATGCTAAAGAATACGATCCGCGGCCGGCACAGAAACGCCGGAAGATCATTGCCACCGCCGTAGTGGCGGTGCTGGCCATTGCCGTCTATCTGTATCTCACTCGCTACGACTCAGAAAAAAGGGTGATCAATCATTTCTTCCATGCCATCGAGCAGAAGGACTTTGACGCCGCTTACGGCATCTATTTCGCCGATCCCGACTGGAAACAGCATCCGGAAAAATATGCCGCTTACACCATCAACCAGTTCAATCTTGACTGGGGGCCTCGCGGCGAGTACGGCCCCATCACCAGCCATCGCGTGGACTGCGCCCTGGAGCCGCCGAAGAAAGACTTCGTCAGTCCGAGCGGGGTGGTCGTGGTGGTCACTATTAACAATCGCGCAGAGCCCAGGTCCATGTGGGTGGAAAAAAAGTCCAGGACCATTACCGATTCACCTGTGCAAGTCCTGTGCCACGGGCCGCAGTAACGTTACTCTTTCGCCGCCGCCGCGAACAGGTTGCTCACTTTCTGCACGGACGCTTCGTTCTCGGTGTTCAGGCACGTCTGTGAGCGATCGATCTGGCGCATCAGGCCGGTGAGCACTTTGCCTGGGCCCACTTCTATGAAGGTCTGCACGCCCAGCCCGATCAGTGTCTGCATGGACTTGGCCCACTGCACGGCGCCTGTAACCTGCCGCACCAGCGCCTGGCGCGAGCCCTCGGCGGTAGTTTTGGGCGAAGCGTCAATGTTGCTGATCACGGGCAGTTCAGGGCTGTTGAAGTGCAGCGATTGCAGGTCTTGTTCCAGGCGGTCCTGTGCCGGCTGCATCAGCTCGCAGTGGAACGGCGCGCTCACTACCAGCATCACGGCGCGCTTGGCGCCACGCTGTTTGGCCAGCTCAGCCGCACGTTCCACAGCTTTCTGATGGCCGGAGATCACGATCTGGTCGGGTGAGTTGACGTTGGCCGGAGAAACAACCTCGCCTTGCGCGGCGTCGGCACAAACCTGTTGTAGTTGGTCCAACGTCAAGCCCAGGATTGCCGCCATTCCTCCTTCCCCGGCAGGCACCGCTTCCTGCATGTAGCGGCCGCGATTGCGCACCGTGCGAACAGCTTCGGCAAACGGAATGGTCCCGGCCGCAACGTGGGCCGAATACTCGCCCAGGCTGTGCCCGGCGGCGAATTGGGGGACGATTCCCTTCTCCTGCAGCACGCGCGCCACCGCTGTGCTCATGGCGAGGATGGCCGGCTGAGTGTTCTCGGTCAGCTTGAGCTGCTCGTCCGGACCTTCAAAGCAAAGCTGCGAGATGGAAAATCCCAGGGCTTCGTCGGCTTCCTGGAAAGTATGCCGCGCGACCGGGTAGAGAGCGGCCAGCTCTTTGCCCATGCCTGCTGCCTGTGATCCCTGTCCGGGAAAGAGGAAGGCGACCGGGCTGTGGCTCATGCGGACTCTTTCGCGTCGCCGGCGCTGATCAACGATTCAGAACGCATGGTTTCTGAGCGGGCGGCGCTGAGCTGCTTCTCGATGTCGGTATTGATGCCCGATTCGTAAAATTCTTTGGCTACGCGGATGGCGTTCTTCATGGCATTGGCGTTGGAGCGTCCATGCCCCACGATGGCCACACCTTTCAGCCCGAGCAGGGGAGCGCCGCCGTATTCGGAGTAGTCAAGCTTGCGGCCGAAGTTGCTGAACGCCTTTCGGGCCAGAAGCGCGCCGACCTGCGAGGTAATGGTCGAAGTCAACGATTCTTTCAGCAGGAAGCGCACGGCCTCCACCAGCCCCTCGGAAATCTTCAGCGCCACGTTGCCCACAAAGCCATCGCACACGATCACATCCACTTTGCCGTTGTAGACATCGCGTCCTTCCACGTTGCCCACAAAATTGAGCGGCAATTCCTTGATCAGAGCGTGGCCCTTGCGCGTGAGCTCATTGCCCTTGACTTCCTCTTCGCCAATGGAGAGCAGGCCGACGGTGGGCTTGGCATTCTTGAAGATCGCGCGGTAATACATCGCCCCCATCAGGGCGAATTGCGCCAGGTTGTGCGGCTTGGAATCGACGTTGGCGCCAACATCAATCAGGATAGAAGGCTTCGTCTTGCCCGCCGACGTGGGGAAAACGCTGGCCAGCGCCGGGCGGTCAACGCCGGGCAGCGCGCCCAGCACCATCTTGGCTGCCGCCATGGCGGCGCCGGTATTGCCCGCGGTCACAAAACCCACAGCGCGCTTGTCTTTTACCAGGCGCAGGCCAACGTGCATGCTGGAATCGCGCTTGGTGCGCACCGCCTGCACCGCCTTTTCGTGCATGCCGATGACCTGGGTGGCATTCACCACGTCCAGAGGCAGATGGCTCGCCGAAGGGTGGTTGCTTAATTCCTGGCGCAGCCTCTCTTCCGGCCCCACCAGCAATACCCGGACTCCATAATGACGCGCGGCCAGCAGTGCCCCTTCGATCTCAGGCCTGGGGTTCCGGTCTGAACCCATTGCGTCGACAGCTATAACGGTTTCCACGGGCGTCTGCACTTTTTAGGTGGTTTCTTTTACCTGCACTACTTCCCGGCCTTTGTAATACCCGCATTTCGCGCACACGCGATGCGGCATCTTTTTTTCGTGGCAGTTCGGACATTCCGAAGCGGAATGCGCCGTAAGATAGTCATGCGCGCGGCGGCTCGAAGTACGTGCTTTCGAGTGCCGCCGTTTTGGATTTGGCATTTGCTTCTTTCTCCTTGGCGCCGGCGTTGACCCGGGCGCGCGATTTTTTATCGCTCCAACTTCTTGCGAATATCTTCCAGGGCCGCCCAGCGCGGGTCTTGCATGGTAACCACGCAATCGCAGCTTTCCACATTCAGGTTCTTGCCGCAATGCGGGCATAGCCCCTTGCAATTGGCGCGGCACACCTGTTTCACCGGAAGGGCCAGCAGCACCTGCTCTTTCAGCACATCTTCCAGCAGCAACCCGTCACCCTGATAATAACCAATTTCGGTTTCTGCCTGGCTGATCGCGACCTCGTCTCCCCTGGCATCCACGCCCAGCGGTCGGTAGAGCAAGTCGAACTTTTCCGCTATCACGTTGTCCACCGGATCCAGGCAGCGGGCGCATCGCACCTCAACCTCAGTAGAAAAGCTGCCCACCAGTCTGATGTCCTCAACCACTTCACGCGCGCCCCGGTTTTCCCGGATCAGTTCCGCGCGTCCGGCGGCCTTTAAGGGTGCTGTCTGTACCAGATCATCCCCCAAAGAAATCACGCTGGGCGCGAAAGACTCGTTAAATTCCAATTTCCGGAGTTCAAGATCCTTTATTTTTATAAACATAAGGGGCGCTCCGGAATTCAGTACTCAAGTTGTCGGGGGAACGCTGAGACGATCACTGACAATAGCTCAATAGCTAAGGATAACGGGCGTACGGAGAGAGTGTCAAGGAATTGCGCGGCGGCAGGCACCCCGCCGCGCTATCAAAGCATGTTTGGATTAGAAACGATTTAGAGATTGCGAGGTTCAGTTCCGGTTGCTTCCTGCACTTTGCCGGCAAAGCGTTCTGCCTGCCCGCGCATAGCAGATACCGTTGAGCGAACGCGCTCGCGGCCCTGGCCAACCAGGCCACGTGCCGATTCCGCCAGGTCACCGGCGCGCTGCGAAAGATTCTCCCGTGTCTCTTCTCCACTCATCGGTGCGAAAAGGATTCCTAAGCCAATACCAATGCCCAACCCTGCCAAAAAGGACTTCATACGTATACTCCTGGTGGATTTGGCAGCAGAATGAGTGCCGCCAGTTAAATAGAGATGCGAATCCACCGCGAAGGTTGCCGCGTTTGCGGGGATGCCTGGCCGGCATAGGTCTGGTGGTTCAATTCAGAAAGCGTTACTTTGATTTGGCGAGCTTTTGTGCAGCCATTTGTGCCGCTGGGCTCCGCGGATCGTCCTTCTGCAATTGCTGGTAGATAAGGGCCGCCTGCTGCGGATCAGTCGTCTCGTAGATTTCGGCCAGTTCCAGTTGCGCCTGGGCCTTTGAGACGGTGGCTGTAGGATGCTCCGCCAGCTCTTTGTAGATGGCAATCGCTTCTGGCGTGCGGTTCGACGTGCGATACATCGATGCCAGCGCCGTTTTCGCCAGAGCGGCAATATCTTTGTCGCTGAAACTTGCCGCCGTCTTGAGCTCTTGTTCCGCGCCGGCTTTGTTGCCCTCCTGTATCAATGCAATACCACTCATGTAGCGGGCAATCCTTCCGGGAGCAACCGAGGGGTAGTTGTCGGCCACCGCTTTGAATTGCTTTTCCGCTGCCTTGGCACGATCGGCGATACTGGTAAAAGTCGTGCCGGTGTCCTCCGCGGGAGCGCCCGCCGGCGTTACTTGCGCGTTGAATGTGCGCATGGCTGTAGCCAGCTCCGTATTGCCCCGCTCGGATTGGCGGCTGCGCAAGCCAATCACGCCGGCCGTTGCCAGGGCGGCCACCAACACAAGGCCCACGATCCAAACCACGGTTTGACGGTGACCCGTGGCCCACAGGGCCGCGCCCTGGGCGGTTTCGGCAAACTTATCTTCTTTCAACTGACGACGGGTATAACCTGGCACTTTGGAAACCTTCTCGGTGGGATAAGTGGCAATGAAACCTTGAGTTTAGCAGTCAGAATGCAGCCACGTCAAATTTTTAGGGGGCTTTCCGCCCACTCCGCGCAAATCATCATCGGTTGTGCCTGACCCGCCACAACGATGCCTCTTTGGCTCGCATCCAAGTTTATAGAGCAAACTTGTATAAACACTGTAATCTTCTGGCCAGAATAAGCGCGTTGCGGCCGGCCGCCGCGGTGATGGGAATGCGTATATGCGGAAATTATGGATAACGATCGCGGCCATCGTGGTGCTGCTCATAGCGGCAGCCTTGATTGTGCCGCACTTCATCGACGTCAATCAGTACCACGCCCAAATCCAGTCACAATTGGAAAAACGCCTGGGGCGGCAGGTCTCGCTCGGCAATATGGGCCTGAGCATGTTTCCGCCCTCTTTTACGGTGGAAAACGCCACCATCGCCGAAGATCCCGCCTTCCCTTCAGGACGCCCGTTCGCCACCGCGGACAAACTTGCCATCAGCGTGAAGTTCTGGCCGCTGCTGCGCAAGGAACTTGATGTCAAATCCCTGGAACTGGTCCATCCGCACATTGAGCTGGTTCGCAACGCTCAGGGTGTCTGGAACTTTGCCACTCTCGGACAAGAAGCCAAGCCAACACCGGCGCAGAAAACTCCGGCGCGGCCCGGCGCTACCATTACGACCGGGCCGGAAGGAAATCAGCCCGCGGGCCAACTCACGCTGGCCAACCTTTTCATCACCGACGGCCAGGTTGCCGTCACGGACCAGCAGAAACACCAGTCGCGCGCCATTTATGACCACATTGATTTGAATGTCACCGATTTTGCCCCGGACCGGCAGTTCAACATGAAACTGACGGCGCATTTGCCAGGAACGGGTAAACAGGCAATCTGGCTGGAAGGCAAGGGCGGCCCGATCAAAGATGCTGATCTCCTCAATACGCCGTTTGACGGCGACCTGCGCCTGGAGCAGGTGTCTACGGCAGCGGCGCAAAAATTCTTGAGTTCGCAGGCACTCAACGGGATCGATGCAATCATCACGGGCGATGCCAAAGTCACAAACACCGGCGGCAAGCTTGCATCCAGCGGCACCATCCGCATGGAGAACGCGCGGATTCACAACGTAAACGTCGGCTATCCCATCGCGCTTGACTATGACATTGCCGATGATCTGACGACCGACGTGATCCAGGTCCGCAAGGGCAATCTGAAGCTCGGTTCAACTCCCATCACCATCGCTGGAACCATTGACACGCGGCCAAATCCAGCGCAGATCGATCTCAAGCTCACGGCGGCCAATGCCTCCATTGCCGAGGCGGCGCGTCTGGCTTCGGCTTTCGGCGTGGCTTTTGGCCAGGGCATGGACGTGAAAGGCCAGGTCACGGCGGACATCCATGCACGCGGCGCAATGAACAAGCCGGCGATGAACGGACAACTCTCCGCCCGCAACCTGGACATCAGCGGCAAGGAACTGCCGCAGCCTGTCCGGGTCAATGAGATTGCGCTCACGCTCACGCCGGAGACCATTCGCTCCAATGATTTTGCCGCCACCACGGGATCAACCAGTGTAAACGTGAATTTCGCGCTCTCACAGTACAGCGGGCCGAATAGCGCCATCAACGCGGCGCTGCGCGCGCCCAATGCGCGGCTGGGAGAGATCATCAACATCGCGAAGGCCGTGGGCGTTTCCGCGGTGGAAGGCATGTCCGGTGAAGGAACGCTGAGCCTTGACGTACGCGCGCAAGGCCCGACGAAAAACATGTCCGCGCTGAATTTTGACGGCACGGGAAAAATCACCAACGCCACGCTGAATCTGCCTTCGCTCACCAAGCCCCTTCAGCTGCGGAATTCAGATCTGCGCTTCAGCCAGAATGCAGCTTCGCTCCAGAATCTCTCGCTCAGCCTGGGCCAGACCAGCGTTGGTGGCACGCTCACGCTCAAGAATTTTGACGCGCCTCAAGTCCAATTCACCTTGAACGCCGACAAAGTGAACGTGGCGGAGTTAAAGCAGATCTTTCAAGCAACCACGGCACAGCCGCAAAAACGCGCGGGCGATTTCTGGCAGGTGATGCCCCAAGCCCACGCGCAAACATCCCCGGCAAAGTCCGAGCCTGGCCTCATCACGCGGATGACGGGTGGAGGGACTATCACAGCGGGGCTGATCCAGTATGACGATCTTGCGCTCAACAACATGCGCGCCGGCGTGACTCTGGATCATGGCATCATCAGAATGAATCCTGTCACCGCCGACATCTACGGCGGAAAAGAGACCGGCTCCATTACCATCGACATGCGTTCCGCGCAGCCGCTCTATCAGGTCAATCTGAAGACTGACAAGGTCGACGCCAACAAGCTGATCTCGTCGGTCTCCAACTTGAAGCAGACGCTCTACGGCGCGCTCGCCTCCAATCTGAACGCCAGTTTCGGCGCATCGACCTCGGCTGACAATATCGCGCGCAGCCTCAACGGCAATGTCAATATCAATCTCACCAACGGCAGGCTGATGAACGTTGACCTGCTGCACGAGGTGGCTACCGTAGGAAAATTTCTGGGCGGCAATTTTGGCTCGGTAAACAATTTCACGAATATAGCCCAACTCACCGGCGACTTTGTTGTGAAGAACGGCGTTGCCCAGACCAATAATCTAAAGGCGGTGCTCGATGGTGCGACCATGTCCAGCGCGGGCACGGTAAACCTGGCGGACCAGTCGCTGAACATGCGTGCGATCGCGGTTCTCAGCAAAGCCTTGAGCCAGCAGGTAGGGGGCACGCAGGTCGGCGGATACATGAACACGGCGCTGGCCAATAACCAGGGCGAACTCGTGGTGCCGGTCATCGTCACGGGAACATTCCAGCATCCCCAGGTTGCGCCGGATTTGCAACAATTGGCGCAGATGAAACTGCAGAACCTGCTCCCCACCAGCAAAAACCCCGGACAGCTGACGAACGGCATTCTGGGAGCAATTCTTGGCGACAAGAACCAGGGCGGGACCGGAACTGGGCAGCAGAAGGGAGGCATCGGCGGCATTCTGGACACGCTGGGCGGCAGGCAGCAACAACAGCCGCAGAACCAGCAGCAACAGCCAGGAGTCGGAACGAACCAGGGCCAGCAGCCACAAGCCACGCCGACCCCAAAGCCAAGTTTCGGTGACGTGTTGAATCAGGTATTAAATCAGAAGAAGAAAGAGCCGAGTCCGACGCCTACGCCACAGAAATGAGCCAACGCACGGTTGCAGCGAACTGCCTCCGCCCTGGCTTTTTCTCCGCGTCTCCACAATGAGAATTGTTTCAAGGCTTGCCCCATCCGCCCCCGCCTGGCGACTCAATCCTTACCTTCTCGCCTTTTTTCAGGCGCACGCTGGTCTTGCCGGGCAGCACCTCTTTTGTTCCGTCGCGATGGACGATCTCTGTTCGTCCAGCGGCGCCATCGGCTCCACCTTGCAAGCCATATGGCCCGCGGCTGCGGCGGTCGGCGAGCAAAGTCACCTCAGAGTCGGCGAGCAGTTCAACTTCCCGGACAATGCCGTCGCCGCCCCGGAACTTGCCCACGCCGCCGCTTCCCTTGCGTAGCGAATATTGCGTGATCCGCAAAGGATAAGCATATTCCAGCGCTTCCGCCGGAGTGTTGAGCGAGTTGGTCATATGCGTGTGGACGCCGCTCACGCCCGGGCGGTCCGGACGCGCGCCCATGCCGCCGGCAATGGTCTCGTAATAAGCGAAGGGCTCGCCGGTGCGCTCGTCGATGCCGCCGATGGTGAGATTGTTCATGGTGCCGGACGATCCCGCAGGCACGCGGTCCGGCATGGCCTGGGCGAGCGCGCGCAAAAGCACGTCGACAATGCGCTGCGAGGTCTCAACGTTTCCGCCGGCCACGGCGGCAGGCGGCCGGGAATTAACGACGGTTCCTGAAGGAGCGATCATCCGCACCGGGCGCATCAGCCCGGCTGCCGCCGGCACGTCTTCTTGGAGCAGGCAGCGGAAGACGTAAAAGCACGCCGAGTAAGCAATGGCATCCACGGCATTGATGCTGCCGGCAACTTGCGGCGAGCTGCCGGTGAAATCCACCGTGACTAGCGGCTTACCCGCGGGGGCCGGCTGAAACGTGAGCGCCACCGCAATGCGCACCGGTCCGGAACCGGCGCCGTCATCGTCGAGAAAGTCTTCGGCTTCATAGCGACCGTGCGGCACCTTGCCCAGAAATGCCCGCATCAGCTTTTCCGAATACTCCTGCAATTCGTCGAGCACGCGCTGCACCCGCGGAAGGCCGTAGCGCTCCACGATGTCGAGCAGTCGCGCGGCGCCGGTGTGGCAGGCGGCGATCTGCGCGTTCAGGTCGCCTTCGCGCTCTTCCGGCGTGCGCACGTTGTTAAGCAACAGGTGGAAGACATCTTCCTGCAGCACACCGCCGGCAATCAGCTTGATGGGCGGAATCCTGATTCCTTCCTGGTAAATTTCGCGGCAAATTCCCATCGATCCCGCGTACGTCCCGCCAACATCGGCATGGTGGGCCCGGGAAGCGACGTAAAATGCCGGCTTGGCCAATCGCTTTCGCTTCTTGCCGCCAAGAAAGACCGGGGCTACCAGCGTGATGTCCGGCAGGTGCGTCCCGCCGCAAAAAGGATCGTTCAGGATCGCGACGTCGCCGGGATTGAGCTTGAGCCTTTCGATTGCCGCGCGCACTGACATCGGCATCGACCCGAGGTGCACGGGCATGTGATCGCCCATGGCGATTACCTCTCCCACGCCGTCAAACACAGCGCAGGAATAGTCGCGCCGCTCCTTGATGTTGGGGGAAAAAGCGGTGCGGCGCAGCGCCGCGCCCATCTCTTCCGCAATGGAGTGGAAGAGGCTCTTGAAGATTTCCAGTTCAACCGGGTCGCGCATCAGGGATTAGTGTAGTCGAAATCACAACCGCTATTGCACCTTCACCTTCACCGAGTGCTTTCCTTTTATCTCCACGGTTACTGCTTCGCCCTGTGCCATGAATTTCTTGAGCGCACCCGGATTGGCCCACTCCAGGTCCCAGCCGTCCTCAATTGCCAGCAGCGTGTACTGGCCCGGCACCACGTCGGCGAGCCGGAAAGTGCCATCGCTGTCACTTTGATCGCGGCGGAAGAGAACACGATTGTTCGCGGGATTGGGGGGGACCAGCGCAATCATGGCCCCGGCCACGGGCTTGCCCTCGCGCAGCGCCACACCCGTGACCTCGCCCATTCCCTGGGCCACCAGGACGGTCACCTTCACGGGAGCAGCGCCTTTAATCTCCAGGGTGCGGCCTGTAAGCCTGGCGCCGGTAGCACGAATGCTCTGGATGAACAGATCCTGCCCATTCTGCACCGAGACTTCATAGTTGCCCGGCGGCACTCCTGGTTTGAATTCGATATCGCCTTTGCCGGTGACGCGCTCACTGAAGACCTGCGTGGAATTTTTGTCGCGAAGCTGGAGCGCAAGTTGTCCAGGGGCAGATCCCGGCGGCTCAATGCGAAACGCCGCGCTCAGCGGCACAAGGTTGGCTGGCGATTTTTCGATCACGCCGCTTCCGGCAACATCTACCTCGCGCTGTTGCAGCACTTGCTGGTTGTTGTTGCCCCAGGAATTGATCTTTGCTGTGTAATGTCCTGGTGGAATGCCCGAAATCTCCCACACTCCAGGCGCCACTGGCGTGCTGCGCGTGGGCAATGTGATCCGCGTTCCATCAAGGAGTCTCTCCTCCAGGACTGCGTAAGAGTGCTCCAGCGTTTCGGAACTCTCGATGGCCAGGCGAATGTGCCCTGCCGGCACCGGATGCAGGTCGATGTCCGCGGAAACTTTTTCTCCTTTGCCCAGAAGAATCGGCGTGGCTGCTGAAGCGTCCGTTACCCCGGAGTAAAAAGTAAGCGGATAGGCCACATCGAGGGGCGATGGCGCCTCGTCCACCTTGGTCTCGTTGTCCTCGCCTCCCGGTGCGCGCTCTGCAAGACCGCCAGGCGTGGACGAGCTTTGTGCCGTCACGATCCTTGGCTGAGGGCGCTGCGCATACCACGGCTCCGCCAAGACAGCCACGAAATACTTTCCCGACGGCAGATGCGCGAAGCGGTAACGACCTTCATCATTGGTGGTCGCCTGGGCGCGCTGGCGCGTCTCCCGGCTGCCCTCCGCGACAGTGCTTTGAAACAGCATGACATGGGCGTCGCGCACTCCGTCTCCTTCATCATCCAGCACTGTGCCTGAGATAGCGCTCTCTGTGGTCATCCGAAAGACCAAGTTGCTGGAATCCAGGCCCGGTCCGGTGGCAATGGAGGTTGCAAACTGGCCGTGCTGGTTAAAGCCTTGCGTCAGGTATCCGCGATGCTGCGCAGCCAGCGTGTACTTGCCCGGCGAGAGATTGGAGAATGTGAACCGCCCATCCGCGCCGGTCAGCGCCACCGTGTATGCGTCACGTTTGCTCACCGGCGCAATGGCCACGCGCGCGTCCGCGAGGGGCTGGCTGGTGGCCGCATCAATCACGCTGCCTGCAATCTGAAAGCTCTCTGCGCCGGGAGACGTGGAATTCACCCGCTGCGCCGGCATGCCCAGAGTGACGAGACAGAAGAAGAAGATTGTTCGCAGAAACATTCGGCTCATTCTCCGGTGTGGACCAACTCCACCGTCACATTGGAGGTGGCGTGGGCGGACAGCGTGACCCGCGCGGCTTTGGATGAATACTTGGCCAGAAATTCAGGGTTGCCATATTCAATCCCTTCCATGGAGTCGAAGGCCAGCACCTTGTACTCGCCCGGCGCCAATCCTCCATATTCCCTGTCGCCTGCTGAACTCACGTCGAGCATGGGCGGCCGCTGATAGGGAGCGAAGTCCGGCAGCAGCAGGATGCGCGCGTGTTCCGGCGACTCTCCTTGAACATGGACCTTCACCGTGGCCCCGTCATCACGCAGTATGACCTCGATGGGCGGCACATTCCCGCCCGCCGGCACGATCAATTCTTCCCGGAGAAGGTCCACGCCACCACAGCGCACGGAGCGCACATATGCTGAAATCATCGGCATGACTTCCACCCGATACCTTCCCGGCATCACGCCGCGCACGGCCATGGCGGAAGGATCGTCGCTCTCAGCTTCGGCGCGAAACTTCATGTGGCTCATCTCCGCGGGTGACAACATCACCATGGCGGAAACTTTTGAGCAATCCAGCGCTTTGCCGTCAATGCCAATGAACCCTCCGTAACAATTCGAGGGCAACGGCTTGGAGTTCAACTCCGTTCGCACCGATACCGGGATGGTGGCGCCCGGCTGCAACGCCAGGTTCAGGCTGGGAATGTCGCGGTTGAGGGTAATGCTCTGCCTCACCCAGGAAGGATGATTGTCCTCAGCCATCGCATAGACGCGAAGGGTATATGTGCCGGAAGGCAGAGCTGGAAATTCAAACGCTCCAGTCTGTCCGTCCCAGCGGCTGGCGCCAAACAGCGGACGCTCTGTCGCATCCATGATGACCGGGTTGGAAACCTGCTTATATCCGGCAGTGCCGGCAACCATGCCGGCAAGCTTAAACGCCGGGACCAGCGAAAGGGCGAACCTGGCTTCTCCGTGTTGTCCGGGGGCCAGGTCAAATGCCGTGGCTGAAGCAAGATCTCCCGCCGATGGAAAATAGACAATTGCCGGATAAGCCTCGGCCCGGTTCTTTGCAAGCTCACCCAGCAGGCGGCGCGATGCCGGTCCCGCCTTAACGCTCACGAAGTACTTTCCGGACTGCAAGCCGGCGATCCGAAAATTGCCGTCTTCGTCCGTGCGAACGCTGTTGCGCACCGGCACCACCTGCCGGCGGCCCTCAACGATGCTGGAGATGAGCACGTCAATCACCGCGCCCTCGATCGACTCTCCCTCATCGTTTACTACCGCGCCGGAGATAACGCACTCGGGCGCAAGCTTCAGTGCTATCTTCCCCGTCTGGGGCCCTATTTCGACGGTCGCGAGCGGCGATTGCTGGCCTCTCCCGCTGGGGTCAAAGAAACCAGGCTTCTGCGCCCTGACCATGTAAGTTCCTTTGGGAATTTTATCGAAGGCAAACTCTCCCTCCGGGCCGGTCAGCATGGCCAGCTTTCTCTCCATGTACACCTCGACGAGGGCACGTGGCAGCGGACGCCCGGTTTCGGCGTTGATCACCCTCCCTTCGAGTTTATACAGGACACCCGGATCGGCGGAATTTGTGCTCTGCGTCGCCATGCCAGGCTGCGCGGAAACGGCCAGGCCTAGCGAGATCAATGCCATGAAGTACAAGTAGCGAAGCATAAAGGAAGCCCGGCCTCGTTTAAAGTAGCCCAAACCCATCCCGAGCGCAATCATCTTGATAGTTTCACGATGGTTAGCGGCAGATACCCATGGAACGCGACTATCGTCCGTCTTAGGAACGCCGCAAGGTAAAGATCTTGCCGGGAAAATGTTGGGGAAAAAGCTGCTCAGGGGTGAGACGTTCTGATCAGCAAATCGGCGGCAACGAACACGAAGAAGACCATGGCGATCACTCCGTTCATCGTAAAAAAAGCCGCGTTGAGCTTGCTGAGATCGCGGGCAGAAACCAGCGAATGCTCATAAGCCAATAGCAGGGCCACCACTGCCACTCCCGCCATGGCCAGCTTGCCCAGGCCAAACACGATCACCAGCGCCACCAGCAAGCCCAGCATGAGCAGGTGCAGCGTCCGGGCAACGATGAGCGCGCGGGGAACACCCATGGCCTGTGGAATTGAATTCAGAGAATATGCGCGATCAAACTCGATGTCCTGGCAGGCATAGAGAACGTCGAAGCCGCCCACCCAGAAGGTGACCGCGGCGGTGAGCAGCAGAATGCGAGTATCGAGCGAGCCGCGCACGGCGATCCAGGCCGCGGCAGGAGCAATGCCAAGAGCAAAGCCCAGCACCAGGTGCGACCAGCGCGTGAATCGCTTGGTATAGGAATAGAGCAGCACCACCGCCAGAGCTACCGGCGAAAGGTATAGGGTCATGCGGTTGAGCAGGGCCGCGCCCAGCACAAACAACGCGCAGGCCACAATGACGAAGATCACGGCAAATTTTTGTGAAAGCGCGCCTGCCGGAATGGCGCGCATGGCGGTGCGGGGGTTGGCGGCGTCAATCCGCGCGTCGGCTATGCGGTTGAACGCCATGGCCGCGGAGCGCGCCGAGACCATGCACAGGACGATCCAGCCCAGTTTGGCTGCGGCGGGCATGCCTCCGGCAGCGAGCATAGCCGCGCATAGGGCAAACGGGAGCGCAAAGATCGAGTGCTCCCACTTGATCATCTCCAGCGTGGTCTTGATGTTGGCGAGAAGAGGCACTGAATATTTTAGCAGCTGCCCTTTCTGAAATCCCGAGCGGAGCGAGGGACCCCCATAGGTCGGCAGTCTCCAGGCCATTCATGATTCCCTGAAACACTAGTGGTAACGGTAGGGATCTCTCGCTCCGCGAGAGATTTCAGGAAACTGTCTTTACGCTGCAAACCCCTGCTGTCCAATCAGCGGAACAAATCGGCAGCCTTCGAGCGTGCGCACGCTGGTGCTTCCATCCGCGTGGCGCTGGACAACCTGGAGCTGCTGCTGGTCGGAGTCGCCGACGGGAATAACCAGACGGCCGCCGGACGCCAGTTGTTCCGCCAGCGCCGGAGGAATCCGCGGAGCGGCAGCGGCGACAATGATGGCGTCGAAGGGCGCGGCTTCAAGAAGTCCCAATGAGCCGTCGCCGGTGACGACTTTGGCATTGCGATAGCCGAGACGCTCCAGCGTGTTGCGCGCCGCTTCAGAGAGTGAAGCGTGGCGCTCCACGGCAAAGACCTGGCTGGCAAGCTCCGCCAGGAGCGCCGTCTGGTATCCCGACCCGGCGCCGATTTCCAGCACCCGGTCTTCCGCTTTGATCTCCGCGGCCTGAATCATGGCGGCAATCATGTAGGGCTGAGACGTGGTTTGTTGTTCAGGAATGGCAACCGGCCGGTCGGCATATGCCTCACCCCAGTTCTGCGGGTTTACGAATTCATGCCGCGGCACCTTGCTCATGGCGGCGAGAAGGCGTTCATCGCGGATGCCCCGCTGGCGCAATTGCCGTTCCACCATGGTGCTGCGCTCAGCGGCGAACGGCTGTGTCCCATTTCCGTTCATGCCTTTACTTCTTTCGCCTGCGTATGTGAACGTCGAAACCCAACACGCCGTTCTGGTCCCGTACGGCGACGACCGATACGTTCTTATCAATATTGTATTCCACCTGAATCACGGTCTCCGCCGATTGCGTGAGGCTGGTGATGTAAGTAAAGGTGATGTTGTTGTTGATTGTTTGCTCAATCGTCACACGCGCGCTCGGATTGTTTTCCGTGCCGATGAATTGCGGATCGATCTTGACCCGGCTGGCGCCGAAGAGCCGCTGCACGCGGTCACTGAACGTGGCATTCAGCGCTTCACCCAGGATGGCATTGGAAGCGGAGGCGGTATCGTTGGCCCCCGCTCCGGGCTGGCTTGCGGTGTACAGACCCTGGCCGCGCGTCCGGCCGAAGGCCAGCAGAGCAATAATATCGGAATTGGCCAGCGGAGGATCGGAGCGATAGGTCATGCTGAGCCCCTTGCCGCCCACCGCCTGGCCGTGCAGGCCGATGGTAACGTCATAACCCTGCACGCGCGCCGACATATCAAGGTTGACCACCGGCTCGATAGTGAGCGGGTTGCTGAAGGTGATGTCGCCGCGCTCCAGCCGGTACTTTGTGCCGTTAAAAAAGATGTCGCCTTCGGCGATGTTTACGCGGCCGACGATGGCGGGCCTCGCCGCAGTGCCCCGAACATGCAGATCCAGGTCGCCGGAGAGCTTGGCCAGCGAGGTCTCCACGCGCAGCTCCGGCGTGGACGTTATGTGCAGGTCCAGGCGCATGTTGTCCAGAAAAGGATTCAGCGTGGAGATCACGGGCGCCTTCTTGCTCTGCGCCAGATAGTTGGCAAAATCAAAACGGGGATTCATGCCAAAGCGAGTAACTATCACGTCACCGGAGAGCAGCGAGCTTTTTGCCGAACCGGTGTAGCGCAAGTTGGCGTCGGCGGAGGAACTCACGCCCGGCGGATAGCGCAGCCTGATCTCATGGCCCGTGGCGGTCAGATCAAAGTAAAGGCCGTTGCGGTAAGTAATAAAACCGCCGACATTCAGTTCTCCTCCGCCGGTATGCGCCGTGAGTTTTTCAATCTGCATGCGGTCCTGGGCAAACACCAGCGATCCATTGATATGACTGAGCCCGTTCGGGAGATCGAGCAATGAGGCGGATGCGTCCGTAAGTTCCAGCCTTCCGCTCAGCTGCGGGCGCGCGGAGTTGCCGGTGACGTTGACCGTGAACGTCGCCGGCCCGTAGGCCAGCAGGTTGGGATTGAACACCTGCAACATCTTCAGGTTGATCCGCCCGTGGGAGCGCAAGTCGAGCGCGTGCTCGCCCACAAGCTGCACGGTGCCCTGGGCGGCAAGATCGGTCTCGGTGCCCACCAGCCGGAACTCGTTCACCTTCAGCGCTTCGTTTTCCAGACCAAAATGGATGGGCCCCTGGTTTTCGAGCTTCACGTTCTCCACGTCGGCGGAAAGCTGGCTTACATCACCCGAAATCACGAGCCTGCCTGGCCGCTTCATCGGACCGTGAATGTCAATGGCGCCGGCGATGGAAGAATGGCCGGTAATCTGGCCCTGAAAGTAGGCGCGAATTAGCGGATCGAAGTCGAGATGAGAGAACTTAAGCGTGATCTGCCCCGGCCAGTCGCCGCGCAGATGGATCTTGCCGTCAAGATTGAGATCGGCATTTTCAAAATGCGAACGTCCGCGCAGAACAACATCTTCGCCTTGCGTCTCCGCCACGATCGTCATGCTGCCCACGGTCTCACGGTTGAGCACAATATTGCGGAGCTCGATCTGGCCGTTGATTACCGCGGCGTTCTCGATGCCGGAACCGGTCAGATGGAAGCCGGCTTGGCCTTGCACCGTCAAACGCGGCAACTCGAAACCGCGAAGGTTGGCAAATTCAATGTTCGCCCCGGTGAGATCGAAACGGTAGCGCTTGCTCTCCACATCGAAAGCCAGAGAGCCGGTAAGTCGCGCGCCGTTATGCGCGAGCACAATGTTTTCCATCCGCATTTCAGTGCCGCTTAACCGGATATCGCTTGTGAAGCCCTTAAAGGACTCGCCATAGGCCGTCAACTTTGTGATCTGCAGTTTGCCGCCGCCATGCAGGTTGCGCAGGGTGCCTGCGGCTTGCAGATCGGCGTTCGCCAGGCCGGTGATGGGATAGCTTGTTCCGGCCAGGGCCTGCATGTCCTCCACGTTTTCATTCTGGACATGAAGATTAACGTTGAGCTGGCTCGTGTTCTCGTCGAAGCTGCCCTGGCGAAGGGTAGCGCTGGCGGAAAACCCGAACTGGGCCGCGCCGCGGCGCAAGGTGCCGCGTTGCAAGGACACGGCGGAAGGCGTGTAGTCCAGGTCGGCCAAGAGCGCGTCCCAGTGGAGCCGCGGGGCCTTGCCTGCATTGGCCTCCGATTGTTTCGCCAGGTGAAATTCGGTATCAAACTTCTCCAGCTCCACGTGGCCGCGTGCCGAGAGCGCATCCAGCTTGCCGAACACCGCGCCATTGAATGATGCCCGGCCTTCGAGCGAGATTGGAATTCGCGTCCCGGGATCAAGGGCATCAAGCGCGGGCTGAAGCTCACGCAGGTCAGTGGCGTTCAGTGAGACGCGCGCCTGGGCCTTTTCCGAACCAAGAGTGCCGGTGGCGTTCACACGAATGGCGCGGGTGGCGAGAGTAAGGCCGGCAACGTCGAGCATGCGTGCATCACCGTGGTAGGTGGCCTGTAACTGCGCCGTGACGGGAACTTCGCTGGGCGCCGCGGCCGCCGGCGGAGACACTTCCAACTTCAGCTCCGAGATTGCTTTTTCCGGAGAACCGGTCCAGGAAGAGTTGACGTCGCCTGACGCGTTCCCCGCCAATTCAATCTTGTCCAACGGCAACTTGCGGGTCGCGATAGCCGCCGCTACTTTTCTGATCTGCACGCCGGCAAGATGCAGTCTGGCCGTTCCGCGCGGCGGCGGCCCCTTCTTCCCTACCGGCGGGGGGTTCCAATTGGCGATCTGCATATCGCCCTGCACCGTGCCGCCAAATATTTTCGCCACCAGGCGTGACAGCACAATCTTTTCCTGGGTCAGGGAGAAAGGCGAAGCGGCTTCAACCCCGGTGACCCGCACCGTGGCATCGCGCCACTCAAGATCGCGGACATTCAGGCTTCCCTGCGCAGAGTAGCGTTTATTCTGGTAGCTGCCCACGCCCTTCAGTTCGGCACGCCCAGCGCGAAGCTGCGCCAGCCTGGCTTCCTTTGCCACCTCAGACAGGTCCACTGAAGCCTGGTATTGCAGCGTGACTTCCGGGTTGTTGTAGTTGCGGATCGTGCCGCTGGCCTCCAGCGTGGAGTTCCGTGTGGCCAGCTTGACTGACTTGATCTGGGCTTCCCGGGCCCGCAGCAGAAAACTGAGATGCACCTCCGCCAGCAAAGGTGCTGCATTCCGGTAGGTGACGGTCAGCGGGGCCATATCCAGGTGGCCGTCATAGGCTTGTTCGCCGGCAACGTAGCTCATGCCGGCGGATATGTCCTTGCCGTCCAGATCGAAGGGGATTCTCTCCTGGTCGAGCATCAGCGTGCCCTTGTGCACGGCAATCTGCTTTACCGCCAGATCGAAAAGGCTCTGGGCCGGCGCTTCATCGGCGCTTCTGGCTGCCTGGGGAGAAGGCTGGTTGGTGGTGCCGTCGGGATACACCATTAAATGCACGATAAAACCGTCGATAGCCACATTTTCCAGCGAGATCTTGCGGGAAAAGAAGGAGATGACTTTCGCGTCGACAGCAATATGGTCAGCGTGCGCGTACGGCACTTCGCCCGCGGCCTCCCGCCCGTGGATGGTAACGTCGCGCAGTTCAAAGTGCAGTGTGGAGAGCTTCCAGGTAAACGCGCCTACCTCCACCTTTCCCCCCGTCATTTGGTGCAACTCCGCAATCACTCTTTGGCGGATGGTCTCGCGGAAGGAATCACTGTTCAGGTAAAAGCCCGCCCCAACCAGCACTGCCACCGCCAGGACGGTAATGACTGCCAGTCGCCGAAGCTTGCGCTTCCCGCCTGAAGGCGGCGCTTTATTTGCGTCAGTGTTGGTGCTCATGGCGTGGCCCCTGCATTCGGTAGCGGCGCGACCGGCAGCATCCTTTCGATGTGGGCCTGTGCGCGCAAGGTCTTCAGCCAATTGCCCAGAAGGTCGTCAATGCGCTGTTCCGCCAGGATCTGTTCGATTCTGTCTGAGACCTCAGACAACTTGGGCTCCGCGCCGTTGCGCTTGCGCACCTCCGGCAGGAACCGGTCCTGATAGTAGGCCGTGATGGCGTCTTTCTCCACCCGAACCAGTCCGCGAAAACGCAGATCGATGAACCGCAGGATGCGAAATTGCGACGCCAGCTGTTCTTCAACGTCCTGCTGGATCAACCCGTAGCCGGCTAGGACGGCATTCCAGCGCTCGTCGGCAGCGGCGCCGGGCATGCCGGAGCGGATCTCCTTGATTTTTGCCGCCAGCTCTACCGGCGTGGGATCGAGCATGGCCGGGTTCACAATTTGCTGATCGAGCAGCGCGCGGTCGATGAGACGTTCCAGCACTGCCGCCCTGTCCGCCTGGGTCAACGTGCCGATGGGTTTGCCTTGCAGCAGAAATTCCACGCGCGTGGTCTGATCAAGTTCACTTTCCAGAATGACGCGCTTGTTCACTACCGCCACCATCCGGTCCACTACCTGGGCCTGGGCAAACCCGGTCAGCAAGAGCACGATCGCGAACTGAAAGCGCAGGATCATCAGAAGGTTTGTCCTATGTTGAAGAAGAAATTCAGGTGTCTTAATACCTGTGATGACGGGGTGGCTGGGGGAGCGGGAACGTTGATCGGGAATGCCGGCGGGTTCAGGTTGTAACCCACATCAAAACTCACCGGCCCTATGGGCGTGCGATACCGGATCCCGGCGCCAATCGCGTGAGAGACATAATTGAAGTTACAAACTCCGGAGCCCGGGCTCAAACACTGGTCACGGTTCGGCTGTGAGTATTTAAGAAAGCCGTTGGCCATCTGGCGTGCCGTGGCAAAAACGTTGCCCATATCATGAAACAGCACAGTACTCAGGTTATTGCCAACAAAAGGAAAAGGCAGCGGCGGGCTGCGGAGCTCAAGATTGTTCAGGAAAAGCGCTTCTCCGCCCACCGGAAAACCGCTGGCAGGGTCGCGCGGGCCGGCCTGATTAATGCCAAAGCCCCGGTGCGATGTGGGGCCGCCGGCAAAGAATAGCTCCGGCAGCGGAACAAAAGCGGTATCCGCAAAAGGCTCTTCCACCCCGACGCGGGTGGAGCGTGCGAACACCCAGCGGCGCTTGTGAAATTGATAGTAGCTGGAATTCTGCACCACGAGCCGGACGAAGTTGGTCTGCGAACCAAACACGCCGGAAGCCACGCCTAAATCGAATGTTGAAAACGTGCCCTTGGTGGATTCAATGGGATTGTCGCGCGTGTCGCGAATGTAGCTGAAGTCAGGCAGGCCAACGCGCACGGGCTGGGAAAACAGCGGCACCAGGTTCTGGTCAATCTTGAGATTATCGGCGATCACGCGGCGGTAAATCAGGCGATAGAGCAGCGTGGTGGCGCGATTCAGGTTCTGCTTGACGGAGACCGAACCTTCCAGGCGTTTCGAGGTGAAAGTGCGCACATCATTCGTTTGCTGATAGAAGGCCGTGAAATCGAGCGTGAGGTTCTGCGAATCGAACAAGCGCGGCGCGCCGTAACCGATCAACGCCAGTTTTTCCAGGTTGCCGTAACGGGTCTTCAGCGTGATGGTATGGTCGCGGCCACGGAAGTTCAGGCGTGTTACGTCAAACGACACGCGGCCACTCACGCCCGTGTCTCCCTGCGGATTGGAGTTGCTGCCTGGCTGGCCCGTCTGCACCTCCAGGCCCAGTCCATAATTGAAGGTATAGCGCCGCGCTTCGGAGAGCTGGAAGTTTACGCTCTTGCTGGTGGTCTCGCCTTCAGGGTTCTGCACCGCCACGCTCACTTCATTGAAGATGCCCATATCATAGAGGCGGCGCTGGGAATCGAGCATCTGGTTCTGGCTTAACCGGTCGCCGTTGCCGATCTTGATTTCCCGGTCCACCACGAATGGTCGCGTGTAATTCAGCCCCGCGGTCAGCACCTTGTCCACAAAGACCTGCGGGCCTTCGGTAATTTTGTAGGTTACGTCAATCTTGTTGGGATCGTCGGCTTCCGGATGCGTAGTGTATTCGAACGTTACCTTGGGAAACCCAAGGTTGTAGTATCCGTCCAGGACAACCGTCTGGTCGGCAATCACCATGGAGTCGGAGTAAGGCTGGCCGTCGGAAGCGGAAATCATGCCGCGAATCTGGCCCTCAGGCAGGGCTTCATTGCCTTCGATGGTGAGCTTGCCCACCACGCTCTGCGGTCCCTCCGCGATACCGAGCACCACACGGATGTGACCCTTTTTGCCGTAGTTGTCGTCGACCTCGGGAGTGACTTTTACCTGCAGGAAGCCGTTGTTGCGGTAAAGGTTTTCAATCGATTGCACGTCGCGCACCAGGATGGATTGGCTGAACAGGCCATTCAGCAGCAAACCGCCGGCCGGCTGCATGATCATCTGCTCGCGCAGGTCTTCCCGCGAGAAATAGCGGTTGCCCTGGATCGTCAGGTCCACGAATTTGTGCCTCTGGTTACGCTCGATGTTGAAAACGACATCGCGCTTCTCCGTTCCCGGGTCCTGCTTCAGCTCGTACGTTACCTTTACGTCAAAATAACCCTTGGACTGAAAATAGTCGCGTATATTGCGCGCGCCTTCGTTGAGCAGATCTTCATCCACCGCGCTCTCTTCAAAAATGGGAACGAATTTCTTGACCAGCCCGCGGCGCAGTTTGGCGCCTTCCACTTTAACGTCCACAACCGGCCCGCGGTTGATCTCAAAGGTGTAATCCAGAAGATTGGTCTCCTGATGGTAGACACGCTGCGTCATGGTTACCTGGGCTTCCAGGCGGTTCTGTTTCTGGTAGCGCTTGCGCAGGCGCTGCAGTGCTCGTGTAAGCCCCGCGGCCGTCACCTTGTCTCCCGACCGCAGCTTGGCGATATTGCGCACCTCTTCCGCGCTATAGCCGGGCGATCCAATCACGTTGACCGGCCCCAAGCGGGCAGGCTTGCCGCGATCGACCACGAACTGCACCTTCACCTGCTGATTGCGTGAATCCCATTCATAGAAAGGTTTGATGGTGGCCTGATAATAGCCGTTTTCCTGGAGGGTCCGCTGCATTCCCTGGATGCCTGCGGCGATCTTCTCTTCCGTAAACTGCTCGCCCAGATTCAGTTTGGTGGCATTGACGAGCTGGCTGTCACTGGGGTGCGCCGCCGATCCCTCTGCCAGAATCGAACCGAAAAAATAATTCTCCCGGGCATCAAACACCAATATCACTTCTCCGCGCGGATTGCGCTGGGCCTCGACCTGGATTTCGGCAAAACGGCCGGTGTTATAAAGCACCTGCACGGACTGCCGGACCTTGTATTTGTCGAGCGGTTCGTCGACCTTCTGCGGCAGGTTTGGCAGCAGCCGTTCCGGGCTGTCGACGGCGGGGCTGTTGATCTGTATGAGCGCTACCTTAAGCCCTTGCAAGCTGTTGAGCCCATCGGAGAGACGCGGGGCCGGGGGCATAGCGGCCGGTTCAGGCGGCGTAGCGGAAGGCGGCGCGACCTGGGTTGGAGGATCGACGGTTATCGGATTGACGGTTGGCGGTTTGATAACCACGCCCTTTCCGGCAGGCGCGGGCAGAGGCGTGGCGGGATCTTGGTTTAAGGGACCTTCCGTCGTGGAATTTTGGGGCGCAGGATTGTGCGATGCAGGGCCATCTTCCTGGGCCGCACAGACACCAAGGCACAGCACAATCGCCAGGCACACTGATCGGCAGCGCGGCAATATAAGCCCCTTATTTGGAAGTCGCTTTGTGTACTTCGATGGCGGCAGATTGGACCTTAGTTGCACGTTCAAGCTTTTTGAGCATTGTAAGCTGCCCGCAGCCAAGCGCGGCAACTCCTTCGCCTTCAAACACCTATAATAAATGGCGATGAAGTTCGAAGACCGATACTCGCGCCAGGTGCTTTTTCCCGGGATCGGACCGGATGGCCAGGCCCGTCTCACCCAGGGCCGGGTGGCGATTGTGGGTTGCGGCGCCACAGGAGCTTGCGTCTCCGGCCTGCTGGCTCGCGCGGGAGTCGGCCGGTTGCTCATTATCGACCGCGACTACGTTGAGCCCAGCAATCTGCAGCGACAATCACTTTTTGACGAAGCCGATGCCGCCGAGTCCATGCCCAAGGCCGTGGCTGCCGCGCGCAAGATTGCCGCTTTCAATTCTGACGTGCAGGCGCAAGCCGAGGTCGCGGACCTGACGCCGGAGAACGCAGCCGCGCTGCTGGGCGGGGCCGACCTCATCCTGGACGCTACAGACAATTTTGAGACCCGCTACCTCATCAACGACTTTGCCGTGAAGAACGGGAAGCCCTGGATCTATGCCGCCGCCGTTGCCGCCTACGCGGTGACCATGAACATTATTCCCGGTGAAACGGCCTGCCTGGCCTGTGTCTTCCCCGCACCGCCCGAAGGCACAGTGGAAACGTGTGATACCGCCGGGATCCTCAACAGCGCGGTGAACCTGATTGGATCCATCCAGGCCACTGAAGCGGTCAAATTTCTGGTCGGCGCCAAAGACAAGCTGCGCCGTACGCTGCTTTCCTTCGACGTCTGGAACAACGAGCAGGCTGAAATCGCCGCTGCCCGTCCTCGCCCCGGATGCCAGACCTGCGAAAAGCGAGAGTTCATCCACCTGGCGGGCGAGCGCCGTCCGCAGATTACGTTGTGCGGCAGGAACTCAGTGCAGATCCACGAGCGCAGCCGGCCGGTGGATTTTGCCGAAATGTCCACGCGGCTGGGCGCGCATGGCACGGTCAAACACAACGCCTTCGTGCTCAAGTTCTGGCGCGATCCCTACGAGATGACCCTATTTCCCGACGGCCGGGCCATCATCAAGGGGACCAATGACACCGCTGTGGCGCGCAGCCTGTACGCCAGGTTTGTGGGAAGTTAAAGCTCGGCTTTCGGCTGGCATCCTCTGTTAACTCTCCAGGTATCCAACTCTGTGTATGTCCCGTCAGGGGTGATGTATGTCTCGCAAGGCTTTGCTAGCAGCGCTCGCCGTTTCCTTCGGCCTCTTCGTCAGCACTCCATCGTTCGCGCAGAACACGCCGCCTCCGGGCGCCGCTCAGCCGCAAACTGTCGTGCCCATGCAATTGAATCCCTACTATCTCTACCCCAGCGGCGTTCAGCCGGTCCCTATGCTGGTGACGCCTACGGCAAGTTTTGACAGTCCGCCGCCCACGGCAGGGGTCAGCAACGCGGGGCGCGCAGGCATCAGCGTGAACAATCCAGTGAACACCGGACTGACAAGCACGCTTCCGCCCTCGACCATGGTCTACACCAATGTTCAGCCGGAGGTTGCGATACCGGCTCCGGCAAATGCGCCTCCGGAAGCCGCCGGGAATGAATCAGGAGGAAGGCTCATCAATGACATGGGACCTTCCTACTACGCGGATGCACTGCCTGCAGCGAGCAATGTAAGCCTGGGCGAGGTGGCAAGACAGTTCAAAGCATCCAAACCGGCAGTCAACGCACGCAGGCTTACCAATGAGGAAGTCGTGGCGATCGTGAGCACGCAGACCGGCGTCACGCTGGCAAAAAACATGCCTCCGCTGGGTCCGTCCGTCGCCGTATTGATGGGACAGCCACAAGGTGGCAGCGCCCAAGCCGGCCCCACGCAGAATGCTACTACGAATCAGCCGGGACAAAAGGGCGCGACCGCCCAGGCCGGAACACCTCCTCCCGCACCCGCAGGTCAGGAGGCTAACTCCAGCGCCACCACGCCACAGATCAATCAGAAACCGCAATCGAATGACACCCAGGGAAACAACCGCCTGCCGGCAACTTCAACCTTTTTGCCGCTGCTGGGCATTCTGGGTGCGGTGAGCGGTGGGATTGGACTGTGGTTTCGGAGGTTCAGGAAATAAAGCTGATCGCGGCGACCATCAGACGCCTTTTTGGGGAGTGAAGCAACGGCTCAGGCCGGGAATGACGGCTGAGTCCGAGTCCTGTATTACGAACTCTGCCCTTCGGCCGCCGGCGCAGCCGCTTCTCCCGGCTTGCCGTGATTGATCACGTCCTTGAGTTCCTTGCTCGGCTTGAAATAGGGGATTTTCTTGGCCGGCACTTCCACGCGCGCGCCGGTCTTGGGATTGCGGCCCACGCGCGGCTTGCGCTGCCGCGTGCGAAAACTGCCAAAGCCGCGGATCTCAATCTTGTCGCCCGACCGCAAGGAGCGGACGACGCTGTCAAAAATCGTTTCCACGATGATTTCACTGTCTTTGCGTGTCAATTCCGCCAAGCGTGAAACCTCTTCAATCAAATCGGCTTTGGTCATGGCTTTTATTCCACCTGAAATGGGCCTCCGCGTCAAGAACCGTTTTACTTACAGCGAGATAGGGGCCGATAGGGGCATTAGACGGGCACAATTACCTGCAAAGCCCGGGACAGCACGCTGATCTCTGCCGGCGTACGGCAGGCATAGTCCCCGTCAGCGTATATCTCCAGTTCACGCCCTGTTTCTATTCGTAACTGCTGCGCCTGGAAGTATTCCACCTGCTTGAGCCGCAGATGTTGGCCGAAAAAAATCGTCGGCACCCAGCACAACAGCTTGAGCTTGTTCATCTTGCTGAGCAGGCAGATGTCCAGCAATCCGTCATCGGGCAGCGCGCGCGGCGTTACTTTCATTCCCCCGCCATACCGATGCGCATTGCCCACCGCAACAAAGAACGCCGGCCGCCGGATTTCCCTTCCGCCCGCAGTGATATTCATCTCCACCGGCTGGAACGCCATCAGCGACCGTAGCGCGGCCAGCAAATATCCGCCTGCGCGTTTCAGCCACACCGGCATGCGGTTCGCTCGCGCGTTGGCCTCCGCATCCATCCCCACCCCTGCCACGCAGCAGAACGGTATTTCTTCGCCGCCGGCACGGATGACTCCCAGGTCGATCTCTCTTACGTTCTGCCCTTCCGCACAAAATTGCTTCCATGCACGCAGCGCAGTTTCCACGTTGCCGATTCCCATCGCTTTGGAAAAATCATTGCCGCTTCCGGCGGGCACCACCAGCATGGGTATTTTCAATTGATGGAGCTCGGAAAGATGACGATGGACAGTGCCGTCGCCGCCGAAGATCAGCGCGGCGGAGCAGTTCATACTGTCTTGAAGCGTGTCCTGAATTCGTATCTCAACCCCGCTACTTCGGAAACGCTCAACGACCTTGGGCGAGACATCGGGGTGAAGCAGGGCTACCGCTTCGATCATTGAGACTTGTGGGCCGCAGCCGCCCTCGGCTGGGTAAATTCACGCCAAGACCAGCGATACTCGTCAGGCCCTTGCGCCAATCCTGCAGCAATGGGATTCTGCACGATGTAGAGTACACGATATTCAAAGTCCACGTCCGATCGCGTGATGCGATCAAAAGATTCCGGTTCCCAGAGACGGCCTTTGCGCTTCAAACAGTTGTTGACGCTGTGGCTAGATGCTCCCTTGATCCCTTTCATAATCTCAGCCAGAGAATAAGGCTCTCCTCTATCGCTTTCCAGTGGTGTAAACAGCAGGTGAACATGATCTGGCATTACCACAAAGGCATGCATATGAACTTTTCGGCCATTCTCGAAGAGACAATGATCAAAGACCAGCGTCCTGGCTTCTTCAGGAAGCACAAGTTCCTTGCGAGTGCTGAAGCTGACGAAATAGGTAGCACCGTCTTTTTCGATATGGGGGAGATTTCTTCGATAGAAAGTGCTCATGACCGGCCAGTGTACTCATTCAAAATTGTGGACCGCAGCCGCCCCCGGCTGCGCGGAAGGTTTCTGGGGACGCAGGCGAGGGCGCCTGCGGTCCACGATTATTTATTGAATTACAGCTATTTTCATCCTCTTACCTAAACGCAACGGTAACTCAGCTGGAAGAGATTTAATCAAGATGCGCGTCGCTGTCTCGACATTTCCTCCAACGCGTACAGCCCCCTCTTTTATCTTCCGAGCAGCCTCAGAGGTCGAGGGCGTTAGGCCGCATTTCACTAACACCTTGTCAAGGCGAACTCCAGGGTAATTTGGGCCTCCTGCTTGAATCACAGGATGACCGGCCTCGCTCGCTATTGACCACCCAACTTCAGCAATGCTCATCACTACCCTTTCGACATTCTCCGGCACTTCGTCCTTCTGAAACTGTTTGGCCCAGTTCTCATCGGCTGCCTTCGCTGCCTGCTCTCCATGGAAGTCTTGTACAATCCTGCGTGCCAGCGCTTTCTTCAACTCCATCGGATGTTGCCTGGCAGAAGCCGCATCGGCCTTCATCTGCTCAATCTCTGCCACTTTCACGTCCGTCAGCAGCTCGTAGTACCGCCACATCAGATCGTCAGAGACCGACATCACCTTTCCATAAATCTCCTGCGGCGGCTCACTGATGCCGATGTAATTCCCATAGGACTTCGACATCTTCTGCACGCCGTCCGTGCCTTCCAGGATGGGCATGGTCAGAATGATCTGCGACGGCTGCCCGTAATCCTTTTGCAGGTTGCGTCCCATGAGCAGGTTGAATTTCTGGTCGGTGCCGCCCAGTTCCACGTCGGCCTCCAGCGCCACGGAGTCGTAGCCCTGGCAGATCGAATAGAGCAGCTCGTGAATGTGAATGGGCTTTTCTTCCTGGAAACGTTTGTGGAACTCTTCGCGCTCCAGCATCTGGGACACCGTGAACCTGGCGCACAGGCGGATGAAATCTTCCGTCGCCATGTTGGAGAACCAGCGGGAGTTGAAGTCGATGACCGTTTTTTCGCGGTCGAGAATCTTGAAGACCTGCGCCTTGTAGGTTTCCGCGTTGCGGTCCACATCCGCCCTGGTCAGCGGCGGCCGCGTCGCCGACCGCCCCGTCGGGTCGCCGATCATTCCCGTAAAATCGCCGATCAGGAAGATCACCGTGTGTCCCAGGTCTTGAAAATGCTTCAGCTTGCGGATGAGCACGGTGTGCCCAACGTGCAGGTCCGGCGCCGTGGGGTCAAAGCCGGCCTTCACGCGCAACGGCTTGCCCGTCTTGAGTGAATTCTCCAGGCGCTCGCGCAGCTCGCGCTCGTGGATGATCTCCGCGGCGCCCTTCTTGATGTAAGCCAGTTGTTCGTCAACAGGAGGAAAGTTTGCCATCAGGAAAGATTATAGAGAACCTTTTCTAAAATCCCGAAGCGCAGCGAGGGATCGCTATAGTCACCAAAAATAGTAAGGATTCCATCAAAGGAAAATTCAGACAAACTCCATGCGAGGAAATCATCGTAGCCAAAGGGATCCCTCGCTCCGCTTCGGGATTTCAGTAAAAGCCTACTACCTTCCGCTCGACCCAAACCCTCCGGCTTTGCGGCTGGACTGATTAAGATCGTCCACGACGAGCACTTCGCCGGTCAGCACCGGATATGGAATCAGGTTGGCAATCTTGTCTCCCGCGCGGACCGTAGCCGGCAGGTCGCCCAGATTTTCCAGCAGGACCTTGATTTCGCCACGATAGCCGGCGTCAATCACGCCTCCAGTTAGCGCCAGCCGCCGCGCCGCCATCGACGACTTGTCGCGCAACAGCGCTCCCATCGGTTCTCCCGATGGCGACGTGCATTCAATGGCAATGCCTGTGGAGACAATCGCGTGGCCGCGCGACTCAAGCGTCACCGTCTCCGCCGAGTAGATGTCATAGCCCAGGTCTTCGCCGGGATGCGCGACCGTGGGAGCCTTGGCGGCGGCCGTGAGGAGTTTGACCCGCAACATCTACCGGCCCCCCGTGTGTGAACTTTTGCGTAACACTCTTCGCTCAATCACTTCCACTTCGCCCGACAGCACCAGCCCTATTCCTTCCGAATACGCCAGGTGCTCCTGCTCCAGGATCCGCGCCGAGAGAGAATGCACATCGTCGCTCTCCAGCACCGGCACGGCCTTCTGCAAAATGATCGGCCCGTGGTCAAGATGCTCGTCGACAAAGTGCACAGTGCAACCCGTGACCTTCACGCCGTAGTCCAGCGCCTGTTTCTGCGCGTCCATGCCCGGGAACGCAGGCAGCAAGGACGGATGAATATTCACAATGCGATTTGGAAATGCTCGTATGAACTCCGGCGAAAGCAGCCGCATATAGCCGGCCAGGCAGACAAGGTCAACTCCGGCTTGACTGAGCGCCGCCACAACCTCGGCATCGTGCTCTTCACGAACGCGGCCTTTGGAAGGAATCAATTGCGCGTTGAGCCCGCGGCGCCGGGCGGACTCAAGCCCCGGGGCATCGGCGCGATTGGAAATCACAATCGCGATTTCGGCTTGCAGCCTGCGGGCTTTGATTGAATCGGCGATGGCCTCAAAGTTTGAGCCGCGCCCGGAAAGCAGGATGCCAAGTTTTTTGATGGCAGCCATGTCTAGGCGTACTGCACCTTGCGCTCACCCTTGACGATGCGCCCTATGAGGTAGGCTTTCTCTCCCGCCTTTTCGATCATGCCCTGCACGCGCTTGAACTTTTTGGCCGGCACCACCAGCACCATGCCAATTCCCATGTTGAAAGTGCGCATCATCTCGTCCTGGGGCACGTCTCCAATATGTTGCATGTGGGCAAATACCGGCAGAATAGGCCAGGTGCCCATTTCCACCACGGCGGCTGTGCCTTTGGGCAGCACGCGCGGCAGGTTGTCCGTGATGCCCCCACCGGTGATATGCGCCATGGCATGCACCACTTCAGCCGCGATCAATTTTTTCAGCACCGGCCAATAGCTCTTGTGCGTGTGCATGAGCTCGGCGCCGGCTTTGGCTCTCATCTCGTTCACGTAAGTATCGGGCGTGTACCTGGCGATCTCAAAAAACAATTTGCGCGCCAGAGAATATCCATTCGTATGCAGCCCGTTCGAAGGCAGGCCCACGAGCACGTCGCCGGGCTCAACCTTTTCACCGGTAATGATCTTGCTCTTCTCCACCACGCCAACGATAAAGCCGGCCAGATCGTACTCGCCTTTGGGATAGAAGCCCGGCATCTCCGCTGTTTCGCCGCCGATGAGGGCGCAGCCGTTGTGCCGGCACGCCTCGGCCATTCCTTCCACAATCTTTTCCGCGATGTCCGGCTCGAGCGAGCCCGTAGCCAGGTAGTCCATAAAGAACAGCGGGGTGGCGCCCTGCACGGCAATGTCATTCACGCAGTGGTTCACCAAATCGCCGCCCACGGTGTGGTGAAGATTCATCATGAAAGCGACCTTCAGCTTGGTGCCGACTCCATCCACGCTTGAGACCAGTACCGGCTCGTGGAATTTTTTCTTGTCGATGGCGAACATGCCGCCGAAGCCGCCGATTTCGCTCACTACGCCTGGAGTGAATGTCCGGTGAGCCAGGTACTTGATGCGCTGCTTGGCCCGGTCGGCGCGGTCAATGTCAACGCCGCTATCGGCGTATGTGATCGAAGTCTTTTTCAATGCAGAGGTCCGTTGGTATTTATGTTAGTACGGGCACCAGGGGCGTCGGAGTGCTTTATTGTAGCATTGCTTTTTCTGAAATCCCGAATCCCGTGCAGCGGGTGAGGGAGCCCTATGGCCACAAAATTCCCTCCAGGCCGACAAAGTTGCAGCTTTCTTGTTCGGAGCGGAACGCTCTTGAGAGGATAGGGACCCTCAGCTTCGCTTTGGGATTACAGAAGCTGCAAGGTCTTTTCCCACCGAATCCAGCACGCCATTGATGAACTGCACCGACTCGGGCGCGGAAAATTTGCGCGCGATTTCCAGCGCTTCATTGATCACCACGGGGCGGGGCGTGTGGTGCGGCCCCAGAAGCTCGGCCACGCCCGTGCGCAGCACATTGCGGTCCACCGCGGCCATGCGCTCCATGCGCCAGTGCTGCGCATGTTTTTGAATCAGCTCGTCGATTTCCTGCTGCCGGTCCACGGCGACCTGAAAGATATCGTTGGCAAAGTTGCGCGTTTCATCATCCACCTCGCCGCGCTCCGCCCAGAAAGTCTTGCGCACGTGCTCCGGCAACTGCTTCCCCATGTCCCACTGGAAGAGCATTTGCAAGCATAGTTCGCGGGATTTGCGGCGGGTTCCCATGGCTTACCGCTTCCTGACCTTTCTTTTGGATGCAGCTTTCTTCTTCGCGTGTCCGCGGGTCGTGCGCTGCAAGCTCACCATCTCCACCGCGGAAATGGCCGCTTCAAAGCCCTTGTTCCCGGCCTTCAGGCCGGCGCGATCCAGCGCCTGCTCCAGGTTTTCACAGGTCAGCACGCCATAGGTGTGAGGCACGCCGGTATCCTGGGCAGACTGCCCGATGCCGCGCGTGACCTCAGTAGAAATATGCTCGTAGTGCGTGGTCTCGCCGCGAATCAGGCAGCCCAACGTAACGATGGCGTCATATTTGCCGCTCTGCGCCAGCGTGCGCGCCTGCGAAGGGATTTCAAATGCACCCGGCACTCGCACTACAGTAATGTCCTCTTCACGGCAGCCGCTGCGGCGCAGCGCGTCCAGAGCGCCCTGCAACAGACGCTCCGTGATGAACGAATTCCACCGGCTCACCACCACGCCAAAGCGCATTCCACGCGCGTTTAAGCTGCCTTCCAGCGCGTCCTGGGCGGGGCGGTTCTTCTGCCAGAAAAGCACCTTGAGACCCTTGGCCGGCTCAGCCACCAGAAAGCGTGAATCCCATGAGGTCTGCTGCACCTCAGTTGCGATCCTGGCCTTCTCCTTGCCGAGAACTTCGCGCAACGAATCCAGGTCCGTGACCTCCACCCAGATATCGGCGTGCACCGCCTCCAGACCTTCCACAAATTCAATCTGCCCCAGAGGAACTTTGAAAGGCATTCCTTGCCCGCGCGCGGTCTTCCACGGAGTTCCGGGCTCGAATCCCAGCGCGTCAAACAGCTTGCTGAGCGCCTTGAACTCCCTGGCGCTGCCGGCATGGCGAATGGTTGTAATGCCCTTAATCATTCAAGCGGTCGTTCTTCAAGCAATCATTCTTCAAGCAATCATTCTATCGGTCCGGGGCCCGAAGGCTCTTCAGCGGGCGTGAATTCCTGAAGCAGCTGTTTTGCCAGCTCCACGTCTTTCTCCGCGACTTGCAGCCGCACCCCGCCAATCACGTCGCTGGCCAAGGGGTGCACGCGATGCATATGCTCATCGCACAGGAAACAGTCTACGCCACACGAGTCCAGCAGGCCTTTGGCCACGTCCGCCTCATGCAGGCTATAGAAGATCGCGGCGGTGGCAAGCTTGTCGGGCTCCCAGTCGGGGTGCATTTTACCTGCCCTGGAAATTAGCTGCGCGTTTTTCCAGGAAAGCCGTGGTGCCTTCCTTCTTGTCTTCTGTCGCACAGCAGATGCCGAACAGCGTGGCTTCAAGGAAGAGGCCTTCCGGCAAAGTCATGTTCATGCCCTGGTTCACGGCTTCCATGCAGTACTGTATAGCCAGCGGCGCCATGCCGATGATCTTCTGCGCGATCTCTTCCGCACGCGGAATCAGCCGGTCGACGGGAACAACTTCATTCACGAGCCCGATGCGGTGCGCCTCCTGCGCGGTAATCATCTCGCCCGTCAGCAGGATCTGCATCGCCAGCCCCGAGCCAACGAGCCGCGGAAGTCTTTGCGTGCCGCCGTAGCCAGGAATAATGCCCAGCTTCACTTCCGGCTGGCCGAGCTTGGCGTTCTCGCTGGCCAGGCGCATGGTGCAGGCCATGGCGATCTCGCATCCGCCGCCCAGAGCAAATCCATTCACGCAGGCGATCACCGGCTTGCCCAGGTTCTCAATCAGGTCCAGCGTAGCCTGGCCCTTGTGCGTGTAGGCCTTGGCTTCGACCGGATTGTTTTTCGCCAGTTCATTGATGTCGGCGCCGGCGACAAAAGCTTTTTCTCCTCCGCCCGTGAGAATAACCACGCGAACCTGCTTATCATCTTTCAGTTCGCTGAAGACCTGCCACAGCTCCTGCATCGTGGCCATGTTCAAGGCATTCAGGACTTTGGGGCGATCGATGGTGACGTAGGCGATCTGGTTTTTCTTTTCGAGTTTTAGATTTTCGAGGGTCATCGAAGAACCTTTTACCGCGGATTCGCGCGGATTACGCGGATAGAACAATTCTGATCAGCGGTTATCCGCGTTGATCCGCGGTTAAAATTTTTGGGGAATGGGATTGTTCGGGTCCGCGTAATCGTAAAAGCCCTTCCCGCTCTTCCTGCCGTACCACCCCGCCATCACCAGCCGTTTGAGCAGTGGTGGCGAAGCAAAGCGGCGTTCGCGAAACTCGTCAAACATCACCTGCGTGATGTAGTAGGTGGTATCGAGCCCCACGAAGTCCAGCAGCGTGAACGGTCCCATGGGGTATCCGCAGCCCAGTTTCATCCCGTTGTCAATGTCCGGAATGGAGCCCACGCCTTCTTCATAAGCACGGATCGCGTCCAGCAGATAGGGCACCAGCAGACGGTTCACGATGAATCCGGTCTTGTCGCTGGTACGCACCGGGACTTTGCCCAGGCTCTTGCCGAATTCATAGGCGGCTTCAAAGGCCGCGTCAGCGGTGGCGATGGTGCGGGCCACTTCCACCAGCTTCATCAGCGGCACAGGATTAAAAAAATGCAGGCCGACAAAGCGGTCGGGGCGCTTGGTGGCAGCAGCCACCTCGGTGATGGAGATAGAAGAGGTGTTGCTGGCAAAGATCGTTTCCTTCTTGACAATCGCGTCCAGCCCGGAGAACGTCTTCTTCTTTTCCTCCACGTTCTCGATGATGGCTTCAACAATAATGTCGCAATCGGCGAGCGCCTGCGGCGTGGTCACGCCCTTCAGTCGCGCGCGGACGGTTTCCACCGGCTCCTTCAGCGTGCCTTTTTCGGCAAACTTGGCCAGCGACTTGTCGATTCCGGCAAAGCCTTTGTCCAGAAATTTCTGCTCCTGCTCCAGCACGGTTACGTCATAACCGGCTACAGCGCTGACCTGGGCGATGCCCGAACCCATCAGGCCACAGCCGAGCACTCCAACTTTTTTGATGGTCATTTTTCTCCTCGACTCTTAACCACAAAGGACACGAAGGATCACGAAGGTCTATCCTTAAGCTCGTATTGGCCTTTTCCTACCCTCACGAAATGCTCTGTGGTGTAGCCGTTGCCAACGCAGTGCTTGGGAAGGAAAGTGCCAGCCCAATCGATACTCAGCAAACGATTCACATCTGCCGCGCGGAAGGGCTCTCTCAAATCGCCGTTGGAAACTGCATGACGAATTCGCCGGATTGTGTCGCCTTCAAACACAACTCCTTTGTGTTCCTTCGTGTCCTTTGTGGTTTGCTTTTTCCTACCGCTGCAAATTCTCCACGATCATCGCAATCCCCTGCCCGCCGCCGATGCACGCCGTTGCTAGCCCATGCTTGGCTTTGCGACGCCGCAGCTCGTGCAGCAAGGTGATCACCAGCCGCGTACCGGTCGCGCCCAGCGGATGTCCCAGGGCGATCGCTCCGCCATTTACGTTGACCTTGCTGCGGTCGAGCCCCAGCTCTTTTTCCACCGCCAGGTACTGTCCGGCAAACGCTTCGTTGACCTCGATCAGGTCAATCTCTTCCAGCTTCAGATCGGCTTTCTTGAGCGCCAGCCGCGACGCAGGCACCGGGCCGCTGCCCATAATTTTTGGATCCACGCCGGCAATGCCCCAGCTTACGATGCGTCCCATGGGCTTGAGGCCGCGCTTTGCCGCCTGGTCCAGGGTCATCATCACCACGGCAGCGCCGCCATCGACAATGCCGCTGGCGTTGCCGGCGGTGACCGTGCCATTTTTGCCAAAGGCAGGTTTCAGCTTGGCCAGCACATCCATGGTCGTTTCCGGGCGGAGATGATCGTCTTTTTCGAACATCTCTCCGGTCGGCTCGCCTTTGCGGTTTTTCAGCGCGACGGGCGTAATCTCTTCCGCCAGGCGGCAGGCCTTCTGCGCAGCGCCGGCCTTCTGTTGCGACTGCAGCGAAAACTCGTCCATCTTCTCCCGCGTGATGCCCTGCTGCTCCGCGTAGAGTTCGGCGGTGTTGGCCATGTACAGGCCGCAGTAGGTATCGAGCAGCGCCACCATCAGCGAATCTTCCATCTTGCCTTCGCCCAGGCCGAGGCCCCAGCGCGCTCCGCGAATCACGTGCGGCGCCTGCGACATCGATTCCATTCCGCCGGCCAGAACCGTGCTCGCCTCGCCCAGCTGGATCATCTGCGCGGCGTTCACCAGCGACTGCATGCCCGACCCGCACAGGCGGTTTACCGTCAGAGCCGGGGCTTCAATGGGCAGACCGGCCTTCAGCGCCACATGGCGCGCGCCATAGAGCGAGTCGCCGGACGTCTGCTGGGCATTGCCGAAAACAGCGTGATCGAATTCTTTGGGATCGACACCCGAGCGCCGGATGGCCTCCTGGCTGGCCACGGCGGCCAGGTCCATGGCGGAAAAGTCGCGCAATTTGCCGCAATAGCGGCCCATGGGCGTGCGCGCGCCGCTGACAATTGCGATATCGGTAGTTTGTGCCATAAAGAGACCTTATATGAAGCGTTGAGAAGTAGGGGGCAAACCTTTTAGTTTACCACTTCCGGTGGTGGCTGCTGCGCTTCCGATCCGCCTGAAGCGTCGGATCCTAACTTGGATTCTGCAAGGCACATTTGTGGTATATCGGAGAAGCATATCTCTCGGGATTTTGCCTTATACTCCCCAGCACAATGAATTCATGGCAAGTCTCTGTAGCTGCTGAAGCCATCGCTGCTGCTCAATTCGCTCGTTGTGGGTTTGATATCTCGGTCCAATACGGCGCAAATCAACCCGAGTATGACCTTATCGTCGCACGCGGTGATCTTCTGCTCAAGGTGTCTGTCAAAGGCAGCCAAGACGGTAGTTGGGGCTTGGCGCAGTCGCAATTAAGCAAATTGCGCAATGCTAACTATCACGGAGCAATTGACGAATGGCTGAAACGCCACGGCTCCCGAACAGTGTTTTGCTTTGTACAATTCAAGAATACGACCTTAAATGATCTCCCCCGAGTTTATCTTGCGCGGCCAAGGGAGATAGCAGAAAGATTGAGAGCCACGGCCAAAGGGCGAGGAGATACGATTCTGTACGAATCGCACACCTGGGGAGGCCGGGCAATTGGTGCAGGTACAGTGGAGAGGATCCCGGACGCTTGGTGCTTTTCAGAAAAGAGAATTGAAGAACTGCTCAGCGAGGCCTAACCTCTTCCGTGAGATCGGCTGGTTAGTTGTTGGTGAAACACACCAACTGAGGACCAGGCATCCTGGGCTTTGCGGAAGAAAATGATTTTTAGCCTGCTGGCTTTCTGCCCCTCAGTCTTTTCTTGCGCTGTTTGGCGAGTTGCTTTTTGCGGCCTTCGGCATGAGAGAAAACATCGTCAGGGTCCCGCAGTTCCTTTTCCCAGGCATCCCTGACTTTGCCAAAACGGTTCAGGTCGTCGCTTTCGATGTCGAGCAGGATGCTCAGCACTTCTTCGTTGATCTGGGCCTCCAGCTCTTGCGCGAACGCCTGGTGCAGCCTGGTAAATTTGGACCTAAAGACGCCACTTCCCTCTAATTCGCGGCAGCAGTTCACGATTCGTACAAACGAAAGATTCAGGCGATACAGAGTGCGATAGATTTGGGCCTTTTGGGCAGCATCAAGGTCAGCCATTGCGTCTCCTTTTGCATTGTGCACCCCGTGACCTTTCAAACAAATGACTGATAGATCATATTCATGTCCATAGACAGGCAATGGCTGAAGACGCCGCTGGGGGAGCTGTTTAAGGATTTATGACACGCGATGAAACGAGAGCGATTTGACACTTTTTGTCGTTGACAAAAGGGCGAACAAAAGGTAAATTTAGGGATTGCGACTTTTGGTGTTTCGGTCATTCGTATTTGGCGAAGAGCTTCAACCACAAAGGACACAAAGGAACACGAAGTTGGCGCTCAAACCCAGCCAATTGATACCAGATCGCTGAAGTCTACGCCAATCTGGGATGACCTGGGATGGAGGCCTCTCAAACCCACGCCAATCTGGGATGGCTATGGGAGGGGGAGGGGGCAGGAAGATTGCCAAGATCGCCGGCCTTGCCAAAGAATTGTTAATTGAAAGGCAAGAAGAACCTACGGGCCGCTCAGGCGGAGTTGCATGCTCTTTGAAAACTGAATAGAACCTTGCGACAAAGATTGCTGGATGCAGTCGATTCTCGAGCTCTGGCGCGTCGTACCGGTGAGCGCCAAGCCCTGGTGCTTCGCGTACAATAGCGCGGCACAACTCACCAGGAAAAGGAACACGAATGACCGCCACTTTGCTCTACCGGATCGCAGCAGTTGTGCTGCTCCTGTTTGCCGCTGGACATACGTTTGGGTTCTTGAAGTTCCAGCCTCCCACTCCAGAAGGAGTTGCCGTGCGCGACGCCATGGACAACGTCCAGTTCAAGCTTGGCAGCAAGAGCTATACCTACGGGGATTTCTATCGCGGCTTCGGCCTGTTTTGCACGGCCTATCTGCTGTTCGCGGCATTCCTCGCCTGGCATCTGGGCAGCCTGGCGCGCAATACTCCGCAGGCGATCGGAGCTCTGGGCTGGGTCTTCTTCATCCTGCAACTAGCGGGCATTGTTCTCAGCTGGAAGTATTTTGTGCCGCCGCCAGTAATCTTTTCTGCCGTGCTCTCGATCCTTACTGGCTGGGCGGCGTGGCTGGTGAGCAGCGCCAGGCCATAAGCAACCGGCCTTGATGCAACAGAAAAGGGCCGCTATTCAAGGCGGCCCTTTCGGCGGCTGGGGCTAAAAATCTGGAACCGGTAAGCTGCAATCTAGAATCGAAAGTTGAGGCCGCCGCGGAAAATATTTGAGGTCAAGTCCGCGTTGTGGGTGAAGATGTTCGATGGGAACGGAATAGGGGGAGTAAAGGCCGTCAGGTTGGTGCTGGTAACCTGCTCCTGCCCAAAGTCGGCATGGAGAAACTCTCCTTTTACCGACCAGTGCTTGGTCAGCCGAAGTTCCACGCCACCGCCGGCGATCCAGCCTTTCCTCTTCTGTTCAATGCTGGCATTCTCATGCGCTGTGGCAAACGTGTCTGTAAACAGGGCTTTGTAGTTAAGGTTGGTTGCGGCCAGCCCGCCCGTTCCATAAAACAGCACTTTGCTCACGGCAACACCGATCCGCCCACGGCCTGTAAACAGCCAATCCGTACTCACGGTCTGGGTGACTGTGAACGCGGTGGGAGCACAGCACGGGTAGGTCGCGGTTCCGGTCGCGGAAGAGCTCATGCTCATGGAACCGAAATCCATCTCAGCGCCATAGACAAAAGCATGGTGCTGCAGGTTAAAGCCAAACGTACCACCACCGGAAAAACCGCTCGGGTCTATCTTCTGGTTGCCAACAGTCGCGATTGCCGGCGGGCTTGTGGTGGCAAAATAGCCGGTAGGACTGAAAACCGTGAATGTATGGGCGTCAGAGTGGCTGGGATTGCCTCCTGCATAAGCGCCAACGTAAATACCCTGAAAGTCTTGCGCGTTGGCTGAGCCAAATGCCGCAAGAGCAAAAACAAGTAAGCAGGTTCTTGCCAAGAATCTGTTCAAAACACACCTCATCTGTCGGAAGTTGGAATTTAATTTGTACGGGGGGTTTACACGACTCTTATAGCACACTTCCTGGCGCAGCCGTCCCGCACGGAAGTAGTGCGACGTGGGGCAGTAACGTTACTAGCGCGCAAAAAAAAGCCGCCCTGTTTCAGGGCGGCCTGTTCCAAAACAACCGGTACTGGCAGTTAGAACCTGAAGTTCACGCCGGCGCGCGCAATCTGCGCTTTGAGGTCGACGGTGTGGGTGAAAACGTTGGTCGGGAATGGAATGGGGGGCGTGAAAGCCGTCAGATTGGTGCTGGTGACGGTCGCTCGGCCAAAACCCATATAAAGGTATTCGCCCTTGATCGACCAATGGGACGAGAATTTGAATTCGCCGCCGCCGCCGACTGCCCAGCCGGGCCTTTTCTCTTCCAGGCTGGCGCTTTCATGCGCGGTGGCAAACGTATCAGTAAACAGCGCGTTGTACTTCACGCTGGTCACGGCCAGGCCGCCGGTCCCGTAGGCCAGGAAGTGGCCAAAAGCAACGCCCATCCGCGGGCGCGCGGTAAATAGCCAGCTCGTCTCCGTGGTCTGGAGCACGGTGAAAGCTGTCGGGGCGCAGCAGGGATACGTCTGCGTGACGGTTGTGGCTCCGCTCAGGTCCATCTTGCCGAAATCGACTTCGAAGCCAAGAACAAAGTTGTCCCATTGATAGCTGTAGCCCGCGCCGCCGCCGGCGGTAAGACCGTTGGGTGTTGCCTGCTGGGTGCTGGCAGCAGTGATCGCCGGCGTGCTCGTAGCTGCAAAATAGCCGGTGGGACTGAAAATTGGACTGGTCTGCATGCTGGCACGGCCAAAAGCTTCACCAGCATTGGCGCCAACATAGAAACCCTTGAAATCCTGTGCCTTCGCAGAACCAAGCGCGACCAGAGCAAAGGCAAGTACACAGGTTCCCGCTAAGAATTTCTTCAAAACACACCTCATCTGTCGATCGAAATTTTTTGGCTTTTTCAGGGGGGTTGCACGAATGTTATAGCACAGCTTTCGCCGTACCCGTCCCGCACCAAGGTAGTGAGACTCAAGACAGTAACGTTACTAAGCGAGCAAAAAAAGCCGCCCTGTTCGGGGCGGCCCATTGAAAATCAAAGAATTTACTCGAACAAGAAATTTTATTTAAAGAAGCTGTCTGCCTGTGCCAGACGCTTGTTCACTTCGTCCCAGTTCACCACGTTCCACCACGCCTTCAGGTAGTCCGGGCGGCGGTTCTGATATTTCAGGTAATAAGCGTGCTCCCATACGTCATTTCCAAGGACGGGAAATTCACCGTTGGAGATGGGATTGTCCTGGTTGGGAGTGGAGGTGATTTTGAATTCACCGGACTTGGTGCGCACCAGCCAGGCCCAGCCGCTGCCGAACTGGTTCACCCCGGCAGCCTCGAATTTTTCCTTGAACGCGTCAAAGCCGCCGAAAGTCTTATTGATTGCGTCGGCAATGGCGCCCGTGGGATTGCCGCCCTTCGCGGGTCCCATGATCTGCCAGAACATGGTGTGGTTCACGTGCCCGCCGCCGTTATTGCGAATGACCCCGCGAACGTCTTCCGGCAACGCGGCCAGATTTCGAATCAACTCTTCCGCGCTCTTGCTTCCCAGTTCAGGATGTTTCTCAATTGCACCGTTCAGCTTGGTAACGTAAGCCGCATGGTGTTTGTCATGGTGCAGGTGCATGGTTTGCTCGTCGATGTGCGGTTCCAGCGCGTTGTACGCGTATGGCAGCGCCGGGACTTCATGTGCCGTTACAGTTCCTTGTGCCATTTCAACCACCTTTCGTTATATAAGTACCGGACTCAAACTTGGATGACCGTGGTCTCTCTTGCGATGCTGCAACGTTGCTGGATTAAAACGCCGTGAATGCCAGCTCCAGCAGCGTCTTCTGCTCCATCTCATGGGCTGTATGCGAACCTGTGGACGGGCTCGACGACGGAGAGCGCTTCACCGAACGGAACGGCGCTCCACGGACCAGCCGCTCTAATTGCGGCGCCAGGAAGTTCAGCGCACCCATATTGGCCGGCTCTTCCTGCACCCACAGGAACTCGTGCGTATTCATGTGCCGGGCAAACGCCGCTTCCAGTTCCGCTTCCGGGAGCGGGAAGAGCTGCTCCAGGAAAATGATGGCCGTTTTGCTGTCACCACGGCGTTTGCGCTCGCGGCGCAATTCATGGCCGATCTTGCCCGTACAGACAATCAGCCGCTCCGCATTCGTGATCTCAGGATCCTGAACCACGTTCTGGAAGCTGCCCTGAGTGAACTCGGCGAGCGGGCTGGCGGCATCCGGATGCCGCAACATGCCTTTCGGTGTAAACACGATCAGCGGTTTACGCCAGCTCCGTAAGGCTTGCCGTCGCAGCAAGTGGAAGTACTGGGCCGCCGTGGAAGGCTGGGCCACCTGGATATTGTCTTTGGCGGCGAGTTGGAGGTAGCGCTCAATGCGCCCGCTGGAGTGCTCTGGTCCCTGGCCTTCATAACCATGGGGCAGCAACATCACCAGCCCTGAGAGCAGTCCCCACTTGTCTTCGCCGGCCACAATAAACTGGTCGATGATGACCTGCGCGCCGTTGGCAAAGTCGCCGAATTGCGCCTCCCACAACGTGAGGCCGTCAGGATAGTCGCGGCTGAAACCGTATTCAAAGCCCAGCACTGCTGCTTCAGAGAGAATCGAGTTGTAGGCCTCAAACCACGCCTGGTTGGGCGTGAGATGGCAGAGCGGCACGTACTCCTGCTCGTTTTCCGTATCGATCAGCACCGAGTGGCGGTGATTAAAGGTGCCGCGTCGCGCGTCCTGCCCGGAGAGACGTACAGGAATGCCTTCCACCAACAGCGAACCGAAGGCCAGCGCCTCCGCCATGCCGTAATCCAGAGGCGCCTTGCCCGAACCCATCTTCTCGCGCTGCTCCAGCAGCTTCTTGACCTTGGGATGAATGGCAAAACCTTGCGGGTATGTAGTGAGGTTTTCCGTGATGCGCCGCAGCTTGTCCTGGGCAACCGCCGTTGGCACTTCATACTCCGGCTTGTAGCGGCCTCCGGAATATTTGCCCCAGTAAGCCGGCAGCTTGCGCAGCACCGGGGACTTCTGCATCTGTGCCGCTTGATCGTAGGCAGCATCCACTTTCGCCCGAAAGTTTCGCGCCATCTCCGTGGTGTCAATCTTGTGCTTGGCGGCGTAAATCTCAAACAACGGGCGGTGCGCATTGATCTGCTTATAGAGCAGCGGTTGTGTAATGGTGGGATCGTCGACTTCACTGTGACCGTGGCGGCGGTAGCCAATCAGGTCGATCACCACGTCACTCAAGAACTTGTAGCGATACTCAGTCGCCATGCGCGCCACGCGCAGCACCGCTTCCGGGTCTTCTGCGTTGACGTGGAAGATCGGAATGGGCTGGCGCTTGGCCAGATCGGACGAGAAGCGCGACGTATGCAGTTCGCGCGGATTGGTGGTGAAGCCGATCAGGTTGTTCACGATTACGTGAATCGCCCCCCCGACCGAATATCCCTTCAGCCCGGCAAAGTTCAGCGTTTCCGCCCAGATGCCCTGGCCGGCAAAAGCGGCGTCACCATGCATGATGACGGGAAGGATTTCCTTCACGCCGTTTTCTCCGGAGTGCTTCTGCTTGGCCAGCGTGCGCCCCAGCGCCACCGGATCGACAGCCTCAAGATGGCTGGGGTTGGAAACCAGGTGTGTGCGCACCACCTTGCCGTTACGGGTATGGAATTCGCCCGTGGCGCCCTGGTGGTATTTCACGTCGCCGCCGCCCAGCACAGAGCGCGGATCAACATCCTCAAACCCGGCAAAGATATTTTCCGCAGGAATGCCGATGATCAGCGTCATCACCGTGAGCCGTCCGCGGTGACTCATGGCTGCCACCGTGGCAGTCGCACCGAGGTCGGCGCCGGTCTCCAGGACCACGTCCAGAAGCGGGATCTGCGCGGTGGCGCCCTCGCCGGAATAGCGCTTGGTTCCCAGATAACGGGTCTGCAGGATCTGCTCGAACAAGTCAGCCTGGAGCAGGCGCTCCGCCAGCCAGCGCCGGTCCACCTGTTGAGGCCGGGGGTTCTCCATCTGCTCCTGGATCCACGACCGGCGGTCGCGCTGGGGCAGGTGCATGAATTCCGCGCCGATCGTGCCGCAGTAAATCCGCCGCGCCTCTTCTGCGCCTTCGCCCTCGATGCGAACGTCCGGGTAACCTCCGGCAATGGGCCCGCCAAATGGGTTCAGGCTGGCATCCAGATATCCCCAGCGGCGGAAGGTGTCAAAAACCTGTTCGCGCTCGAGGCTGGCCTCGCTGGTCGATAGTTGTGCGCTCTTGGTACTCATCTCGTGTGATCCCGATTTTGCAGGGAACTGCTCTAGCGGTAGTTCCTGAGGATTCCTAATCCTTGAGGATAACACTTTGAGCGGGAGTCAATCGAATGCGGGTGCTTTGTATGGCCCGTGCCATCAAAGGGATGGAAGGGTTGCGAAAACTTGCCGCCAAATAACAAGCGTCCTGCGACGAATCGCAGGACGCCCGGCAGCCCTCCCCCAGAACTGCCTTACCACCGAGGGAGAGTCTAGAACTGTACTGGCCTTCCGTCCACGTCACTTTAGTAACATTTTGCCGTTGCCAATATCTCTTTCCCAAGCAATCATTTAGCTGCTTCGCATCCTTATTGGGGCAGCTTCATCCAATATATTTGCTAGGATGGTAAGTTCCAGGAACTAAGCTTCCGGTCGGGGCAAATCTAACCAAGGTAGGAATTTAATGGAAAGCGTTGGAATTCTTGAAATAACAGACGGCAATTTTGACCAGGAAGTGCTCAAGAGCGAGCAGCCTGTAATGATCGATTTCTGGGCGGCCTGGTGCGGGCCCTGCAAGATGCTGGCGCCGGTTGTGGATGAGGTGGCCGCGGCGTATCAGGGGAAAGTCAAAGTTGGGAAAATGGACGTGGATAGTTCTCCGGCAACGCCCCAGCGCTATGGCGTACGCGGTATCCCCACGCTGCTGATCTTTAAAGGCGGCCAGGTGCAGGAACAGATTGTGGGTTACGTGTCCCGCGAAGTGATTGAGAAAGCCCTGAAGAAGCACGTCAGCTAAAAGCGAGATTGCAATGACAAAGCCCGGCCGCAAAAGCCGGGCTTTTTGTCCTTCCGCGCTGCAAAAGAAAGCAGGGGAATAACGTGGCAACAGTCTTCATTGATAACTTTGGTAATTGAGTAATTTGGTAAATGGGCAAACACGTCTGCCTAGCGCAACAGACGGCGAATTTACCCAGTTACAAAATTACTCAATTACCAATTTCGTTCAGTATTTCCGCAGCACGCCAATCACTCTGCCCTGCAGTTGCACAGATTTTGCCGGAACAATGATGGGCTTCATGGCGGTGTTCGATGGCTGCAGGCGAATGTTCACGCCTTCGCGGAACAGCCTCTTGAGCGTGGCATCGGTGCCTTCCACCAGCGCCACCACAATTTCGCCATCGCGTGCATTGTTGGTTTTCTCCACCAGGACATAGTCGCCGTCCACAATGTGCTCGTCCTTCATGCTCTCGCCTTTGACCTGCAGGACGAATACATCCTTGGAGCGGGTAATGTCTCCGAGAGAAATGGTTTCGGGGTTTTCCACGGCTTCAATCGGCTGGCCGGCGGCGATGCGCCCCATCAAAGGCAGCGCAAGTTCCTTCGGCGGTTGCCGCTTGAAGATGCCGCGCACGGGAAGCACGTCAATGGACCGGCTGCGATTGTAATCCCGTTTGAGCAGCCCTTTTTTCTCCAGATTGGAGACGTGCTTGTGCACGGTTGCCAGCGAACTCAAACCCAGACCGTCGCCGATTTCTTCAAACGAAGGCGAATAGCCGTTGCGCTGGATAAAGTCGTGGAGGAAGTCGTAAACCTGCCGCTGTCTCTTCGTAATAGCCATACAAGCGAAATTTTAACGAACTAAAGGCGAACCGTCAACAGAAATGGTGCAACGGAACCATTTTTACAACCTGGCCCTATTTCGCCGCCACGCCGGCCGGGATCCGGCTAAGGATCTCGTCCACCGTCCCGATGGCCCGGTCAATTTCTTCCATGGTGTTGTAAAAATGAGGAGAAAATCTCACGCCCGCCAGCGGGCGGTAGTCAACCAGCACGTCCCGCCGCAGCAACTCCTGGCAGACCTCTTTCGCATTCGGCATGTCGATGGCCACCGTCCCGCCGCGGCGTTCGGGATCGCGCGGGGCATTCACGCGCCAGCCGCGCTGGTCGGCCAGCTCAATCAGCCGCGCGGTCATCTTTTTCGATTTCTCGCGAATGCGCGTGACGCCGGCCTCGCGGATAATTTTCAACCCCGGCATCGCGGTATAAAATCCGGGCACGTTGGTCGTTCCCTGCATGAAGCGGAAAGGCGCTTCGCCGTACTTGCTGGCGCCAATCTCAAATTCAAACGGATGCTCATGGGCAAACCAGCCGGTAAATCCCGGCTTCAGCGTCTTGCCCAGATCCGGACGGACATAAAGATAAGAAGTGCCCGGTCCCCCGCACAGCCACTTGAGCACGCCGCCCACGGCAAAGTCGACGTTGAGCGCCTGCACGTCCACCGGAACGTTGCCCAGCGACTGAAAGCAATCCAGCACCACGCGCGCGCCCACGCGGTGCGCTTTTTCGACGATGGCTTTCACGTCCTTGATATATGAGCTGCGGAACACCACGTGCGAGATGGGGACCAGCAGCGTCTCCTCGTCGATGGCCTCAATCAGGCGCTCGGTGGGTACGTGAACGCCGTCATCGGTGCGGACCATCTGGACGCGTGCCCCGCGCCCGCGCTGGGCCTCCCAGAAGTACATCACCGAAGGAAAATTCATGTCGCTGTAAACGATCTTGTTGCGTTTGCCGCTGAAGTCAAAGCAGCTGGCCACCACGGCCTGGCAGCTGGTTACGTTCAGGTGCACGCTCACCGAGCCGGGCTCGGCGTTCATCAGCACGCCCACGGCATCGCCTACTTCGCGCGCCATCATCCACCATTGTTCTTCCCAGGCGCGCACGCCGCGCGTGGCCCAGACGTCGCAGTAGGTCTTGACCGAGTCGTACACGCCCCGGGGCATGGCGCCCAGCGAGTTGCTGATCATGTAAGTAGTGCGCTCCAGGATGGGGAATTCGGCGCGAAAGCGAAGCAGATCGTCGGTCATTGTGTCTCCGGTGTTGATGAATAAAGTGTACCTGATCACGCCGCCACCGGCGCGCCTTGCCGAAGGTTCCACGCTAGCCCGGAAAAAAAATTCTGCTCCGCTGCAACTCTTTGTTGTGCAAACTCGCTGCGATGCTATATTGCATTTCACTGAAATGAAAAAAACTCGCTCTGGCCCGCGCCGCAAGCTGACGGTCCTGTCACTGGCAGCGGCCACTTACTTCATGGTCTCCGGCGGTCCCTATGGGATGGAGGAACTGGTCCAGGATGCCGGTTACAAACTCGCCGTCGTCATTCTATTTGTCACTCCCCTGATCTGGAGCCTGCCCACGGGGCTGATGGTGGGCGAACTGGCAGCCGCCATGCCCGCCGAAGGCGGCTTTTACGTCTGGGTGCGCCGCGCCCTGGGGCCCTTCTGGGGCTTTCAGGAAGCATGGCTCTCGCTGGTGGCCAGCATCTTCGATATGGCCATCTATCCCACGGTGTTCGTGCTCTACCTGGGAAGACTCTGGCCCGCCGCTACCTCCGGCCATAGAGGCGTGGCGATCGCCGGCGCGATGATCGTGGTCTGCCTGGCGTGGAACCTCCTGGGCGCGAAGGCCGTGGGCGAAGGATCCATTCTTCTCGGTACGCTGATGTTGAGCCCGTTTGTGCTCATCACGGCTTACGCCTTCTTCCGCCATCTCACGCTTGGCGCTGCTCCGCCGGTCCAGGGAAGTTTCCTCACCGGCATCCTGGTGGCCATGTGGAACTACATGGGCTGGGATAACGCATCCACCGTGGCCAATGAAGTTGAGAACCCGCAGAAGACCTATCCCCGCGTGATGCTATTGACGCTGGCGGCGATTTTTCTTTCTTACGCGATTCCTGTGCTCGCGGTCTGGCATCTGCACGTGCAAGCCGATATATGGGCCACGGGAAGCTGGGCCAGCATCGCCACCATGGTGGTGGGGCCCTGGCTGGGCTACGCCCTTGTCGCTGCCGCCATGATCAGCGAGTTCGGGACCTTCAACTCGCTGGTGATGTCGTACTCGCGTCTGCCGGTCGCGATGGCCGAAGACGGCCATCTGCCCAAAATTTTCACGCACAAGCTGAAAGACGGAGCGCCGTGGGTGGCCATCATTATCCTTGGCATCGCGTGGGCCGCCTCGCTGGGCTTGCCCTTTGACAAGCTGATCATGCTCGATCTGCTTCTCTACGGCGCCAGCCTGGTGCTGGAGTTTCTGGCGCTGATCGTGTTGCGCATTCGCGAGCCGCAACTGCCGCGCCCATTCCGCGTGCCCGGCGGTCTGCCGGGCGCAATCGCCCTGGCCGTGGGACCGACAGCCTTGTTGGTAATCGCCTTGGTCAAGAACCGCGGCGAGCACCTTGACCTGTGGCGTCTGGGCTCTGTGAGCCAATTGGGTTTTGGACTGGTCCTGATGGCGCTGGGCGTGGTCTATTATTTTGTGGCAGGAAGACCGTCTCCGAAGTTCAAGACAGCGACGCGGGGCGAAGAGGCTTCTTAACGGGCAAACGACGCTACGCGCTTCCCGAACTGGGTTTCGCTTCAGGCTTCTTTCGCACCAGCCAGTACGCCGCGGTCAAGATCAACAGATAGGGCCCGGCGCTCAGCACCGTGATGCGCGATTGCTCGACGCGCCAGGTCAACACGATGGCGGCAATGACCGCGACAAATCCGAAAACCGATCCGGCCGCGCCGAACGGCGCACGCAAAGGAAGAGCCGCCAGTTGATCGCGGGAGATCTTCTTCCTGAAGCGTACGTGCGCCAGCAGGGAAACCAGCCATGCCAGCATCCCGCCAACCAATGCCGCGCCGATAATGTACAAATAAGCGCCTTGTGGAGTCACAAATTGCAAAACGATGGCCGCTACAATTCCCAGCATCGACGCCAGCAGGGCGCCCATGGGCACGCCGTGCTGATTCAGTACACCCATCCGCTGGGGCGCGTATCCGGAGCGCGCCAGGGAAAACAACATGCGCGAGGTGACATAGAGACTGGCATTCGCTCCGGAAAGCGCCGCCGAGAGCACCACCAGGTTCATGATGAAACTGGCCGCTGGAATGCCTGCCACTTTGAAGACCGTAACAAACGGGCTTTCCGATACGCCCGCGTTCTGCCACGGCATCACTCCCACCAGCACGGCCATGGCGCCGACATAGATAAACGCCAGCATGGCGAAGGCGATCCGTGTGGCCCGCGCCACCTCCTTGCTTGACCGGGCTTCGCCGGAGGAGATCGCCACCATCTCAATGCCGAGAAAGCTGTACAGTCCAAAGGAAATTGCCATGAGAGGAGCGGACCATCCTTTGGGAGCGAAGCCGCCGTTGGCGACGTATTGCGGGTGGACTTTGCCGGCAAAAAGCAATGCCGCTCCCATCAGGATAAAAACGAAAATCGTGACCACCTTCAGCAGGGCAAACCAGTATTCAAATGTGCCGTAATGGCCCACGGAGAAGAGATTGATGGCCAGCAGGAACAGGCCGAACGTCACCATCCACACCAGCGGCGGCACAGCGGGATACCATTGGCGCATGTATGTGGCTGCGGCTACTACTTCCGATCCAATGGCGATGACCACGGAGAACCAGTATCCATAGCGGGCGACGAAACCTGCCCAACGGTTGAGATAGAGTTCTGCATAAACGCCAAACGATCCCGCCGCCGGGTGAACGGCTGACATTTCGCCCAGCGCCATGGCTACAGTCCAGGAAATCAGCGCGCTTAGCACGAAGGTGAGGACCACGGCCGGCCCGGCAACCTGTATGGCGGCGCCGGAACCCAGCAGCAGACCGGTCCCGATGGAGCCGCCCACGGCCACCATAGCCATCTGGCGGGCGGTCAATTCTCTTTTCAATCCCTGCTCTTGTTCAGTCATTGCGGGAAGTTATATCGTTTGTTACGGCAGATTGCCACCTTCCATTGATACTTCGGAGATTTTTCGCTTGTTAACATGAAGGATTGAGCACTCCGTCAATTACGCATAGAATTGCATACTCAGCCTCAGCGTGCCCCGGACCGGCCTGCCCGGAAGCATCCTGAGGAAGTTGATTCCATGGCGGACATCTCCAAACGACTGGAAAAAGCGGAAAAGTACCTGCAAAGAAGCAAGCCTGAGGCTGCGCTGGAAGAGTACCTGAACATTCTTGATGAAGACCCCAAGAACGACCAGGTGCGCCAGGCGGCAGCAGATCTTTGCTTGGCCCTGGACCGTCGCGGAGAAGCCGCGGAGCTGTTCAGCACGTTATTCGAGCAGGAGTTTGAAGCCGGTGAGAGCGCCAAAGGGTCGATCACCTACAAAAAGCTTTGCAAGATCACCACGCCCACACCGATGCAGACCTTCTATTACGCCCAGCTCACGGAAAAGCGTGACCGCAAAGAGGCCCTGGAAGCGTACGAAAGCGCGCTCAAGGGCTTTGAGCGGCAGAAGAAGGACAAGCAGGCGCTGGCCGCCTGCAAGCGCATCGTTGAACTTTCTCCGACGATTGAGAATCTGCAGCTGACGGCGGAAAAAGCTGCCGCGCTGAGCGAAGGCAAGACGGCGGCATCGAATTTTGTTCAGCTTGGACTTCTACAGGACCAGGAATCGCCGGGTTCCGGATTTCAGTCGTATGAGCGCGCCTACAATTTTGATCCGCTGAACTTCCAGGCCATCTTCCTGTACGGTCGCGGCCTGTTCTCGCGCAATGCGGTCAAAGAGTGCCTGGCCGTGCTGGAGACGGTGGTTACCCGGGTCAAGGGACTGCCGGAGTTGCGGGAGCTTTACGCGCACGCTCTGATGGCGGCCAAACGTCCAGCGGAAGCCGAGCCTTACACCTGGGAGTTGTTTGAGAAAGACCCGCAGCAGTTGGAAGAGGTTGCCTCCCTGGTGGGCGTTTACCTGGATGTAAATGACACGCGCGGCGCTCTGGCACTGGCGAAAAAACTGGAAGAGCATGAAACTGTGGCGGGGCGCCGGCGCGAGTTCATCACCAGCATGTATGAAATGTCTGACCGCAGGCTGGGCTCACTGGGCTTCACCGAATACCTGGTCAAGCTTTTTGACACCGCCAATCGCGAGCACGAATATAGCCGCACGCTTCTGAAGTTGTTCCAGTTCTACTATGCGGCTGGCAAGTACGGGCAGGCGGGGGAGACGCTGGACCGCGCCGCGGAGCTTGACCCCTACGAGCCAGGCCATGGGAAGCGCTTGGAAATGCTGCGCGGCCGGATTGATGACCACCAGTACAACCGCATCGCTAATCGTTTTCATCGCGTCAGCAGCAAACCCCAGGCGGGCGCGGCTGCGCCGGAGCCCGCGCCGTCCGCGCCCGTACGCGAATCGGAACCAACCGTGCTGGAGGATTTCATCCTCCAGGCGGAGATTTACTTGCAGTACGGCATGCGGTCAAAGGCCCTGGAGCGGCTGGAGCGCGTGAGCAAGCTGTTTCCGCGGGAAGAGCAGAAAAACGAGAAGCTGCGCTACCTCTATATATCGGCCGGCTTCACGCCGGTCTATGAAGTTGCCGCCGCGGTAGCCAAAGCGACAACGTCCTCGCCCGCCCCGGTCCCACCGGCCGCGGAAAAGACGCAGCCTGCTCCTCCGCCCGCGGCCGCCCCTTCGCACTACGAAGAGAATGCGGTCGACAATTTTGCCCGCGTCACGGAGATCACACGCAACATTTATCGCCAGGCCAACGTGAAGAGCGTGCTGTTCACCGCAGTGAACGATATCGGCCGCCACTTCAACGCCAGCCGCTGCGTCGCCGGACTGTGCACTATTGGCAAGCCGCCTTCGGCCGCGCTGGAATATTGCGCGCCGGGCGTGAAGCAGTCTGACGTGATGGCGATCGTGAAGATCATCGGGCTGACCCAGCAACTGGCGGCGAACGGCCCGGTCACGATTTCCAACGCCAAAGCGGCGCGTGAGCTGGCTCCGGCGGCGGAGCACATTCATGCTTTGAACATTGAGTCGCTGCTGGCCGTGCCGCTGATCGATTCCGGAGAGCAATCGGGCATTTTGATCCTGGAGCAGACGTCACCCCGGCAATGGCAGCAAACCGATATTGTGGTGCTCAAGACCATCGCCGAGCAAATGGTGCTGGCGGTGAGCAATGTCCGTCTGCGCACCCTGATGAAGACGCTGGCGGTCACGGACGAAAAGTCCGGGCTGCTGAAGCGCTCTTCCTATCTGGACGTTTTGCTCTCCGAGGTGCGGCGATCGCTGCAGCAGAAATCTCCCATGACCCTGATGCTGCTTCATTTCGGCAAAGCGTCGGCGCTGGCCAAGGAGATTGGCGAGGCCCAGGTGGAAAGCATGATGCAGCAGATAGGGCAGGCGCTGGCTTCGCATATCCGCCAGAATGACGTGGCTGTCCGCTACGATCTCACCACCATTGCGCTGGTGCTCTCTGACACCACTGAGAAAAACGCCTTCCTTGTGGTGGACAAAATGCGCAAAGTGCTGGCGCCGACCAAGGTCCCCGGCACAGAGCGCACGCCGCCAATCAGTGTCGGCATTGCGGAAGCCGTGCTGCAAGAACGCTACGATGCCGTGGACATGGTCACCGAGGTGATCAATCGCGTGGAAAGCGCCCTGGAAATCGCGCGCGCCGAAGGGGGCAATAAAGCGCATTCGCTCGCGCCCGTGGTCCAGCCAAACGCCGTGGCCTGAGGTTCACAATCAAAAAAAGAAAGTGGACCGCCATACACATGACGGCCCACTTTTGATTAGCGGCTGAGGCCACAGCCGCTAAGCTCGACTCATACGCCTTTCTTCATCCGCTCGTTATTCCGGGTCCGTGGGATCGTTGAACAAGACCGTGAGTTTGATGCTGCCGTGACCAAACTGCGGGTAGCCCGGGACCTGCCGGTTTCCGGGATCCAGGGTTGAGGCGGTGTCGTCCGGCGGGAAAAGGACCAGCGAGTTGAGGAAGGCTTGTATTGCGTTCTGCTCTTCCGATTCAAGCCGTGCGTACGCTTTCCGCGATGCCAGCGCTTCTCCACCGTGACGCAGGATCACCTCATGAAGGTTGATGCTTCGTCCGTCATGCCCGTACGGCGCGGTGGTGCCGACGCCCCACAGCGGACGCGTGAGAAACTGCTTCTGCATCGTTCCATCGTAGTTGCGCTCATAAAAGTCCGGGCCCACGTCATGCCGTTTGAAATCGGTATAAATATCTTTCACCAGAAACGGCCCGCCGTTGGAGACTTTGATGGAGGGGAAGCCGGAACCGTCATCCATCGTATGCAGGGAGGCTGCCGCCGTGGCAAAAAGATGGTTCATATTGCCACGGACGGAATCATAGACAGTTTCCATGTCGGCAACGCGACGGTCATGCTCGATCAGCATGTCGGCCACGTGGCATGAACTACAACCGATCTTGTCGAAGAGCTTTCGTCCTCGCCGCGTGGTTTCAGTCTGTTCATAAACCGCGGGCTTGAAATAGTGGAGCAGATAAAACTCTTCGTGATCGACAAGGCTGGTCGGCAGCTCATTGTTGATGCCGTCGCCATCGGGATCGGCGCCATTGTCGGAAAGCGGCGGGGCCTCGATCTTGTCCAGAGAGCCATCCAGGACCATCCCTGAAGGAGTCACCACCCTGCCTCCTGCACTGGCTTTGAGCAGATCAGGATCGGCGGCCATCAGGCCCATTTCATTGCGAAAAGCGCCCACCAGAAACTCCCGGATGGAGATGGTGCTGCCTTCGGCAAAAAACGGACGCACACGCAAATCAGGATTTACGCCGCTGACCTGGGAGGTATCCACGCTGCCGTCAGGATTAGCCGTGATGCTGCCGAAAGAGACACCCTTGGTCAGCAGTTGCCGCGTAACCGATTGGCCCTTCTTCTTGGCATCGGCAAGGGCCTGAGCACGGATGGCGCGCATGTCACTGGTCATCTCATCGGCCAGCATTTCTTTCAGGCCAAGACCAAACAGGTGCGGAGCATCACGGCTGTCAGGACGCGTGGCCACATCGCCGCCCGCGCCCGCCGAACCACGTGGACGCCCGTGGCATCCGGCACAGCTGTCTGAAAGCCCGGCGCCAATTCCGCCCGTCACGTTGATGTTTCCCGTGCCATCACTGTTGTTGGGGCCCTGGCCCTGTGCGCGGGTAAACTTGCGCTGGAAAATCTGCCGTCCGCGACGCACCGAGCGGAAGGGATCACGGTTGATGATGAACAGCGACGAGTTCGGCGTCATGATGTCGCCGCGTCCGGGACCGATTTCGTCCGCCAGAGATTTGTTGATTCCCGCTTTGGCCGTGTTCGGGGCTAGGTTGTTGTCTACCAGCTGCGCCCCAGCGATCGGAGAGAGCAACACCAGCAGGCCGATCAGACTGACCCACTTCAATGGATGGACCCTCATACGCACCCCTTCTCCTTATGGTCTTTTGTGAACGTCAGCTGCATTTCGTTTTATCTGGTCCGCCGGAATGAAAAACAACTTATGGCGAGTTGAGGTTCGGTCTCCGGCCGGTTAAAAACGAGCATCGCGGACGTAATCACGCTTCGTAGAGATAAGACGGATTCACGGAAAACATTTCGGAACTGGGCTGGAGACGAAGGGAAGGGTACAGGTGGTTTACTTCTTACCGTCCAAGCCGGTCCAGTCACCGGACTGGATAAAACTGGCCCAATAGAATGGATGCTCGCGGCCTTTGCGCTTTAACATTGCCAGTTGGGCGCGGCGCAGCGCCTCTCCGCGGCCAAGTCCCTGCTTGAGGCCGGCGTAATAGGCGGTCATGGTTTCACGCGTAACCTGGTCGCTGACGGCCCATAGGCTCATCACCAGGGTTTCCGCGCCGGCCAGGAAGAACGAGCGCCGCAAGCCATACACGCCTTCGCCGTCCCTCACTTCGCCCACTCCCGTTTCACAGGCCGACAGGACCACCAGCTTCGTTCCCCAGAGGTCCAGGTTGGATGCTTCCAGGGCGGTGAGAATGCCTTCTCCACTTCCGCCCTTGCTCAGGTTGGCTCCGGCCAGGGCCAGTCCGGAACGAAGAAGCGGATTTTCGATTCTGAGTTTGACCCGCGCTCTTCTCCCGCTGGCTGCCTGGAGCTTGGTGGAATCCGGCGCTTCGCCGGAGGCGGGACCCTCCAGAAAAAAACCATGCGTGGCGATATGTAAAATGCGCGGTGCAACCACGCGGTTCAATGCGCTCTTGGTGGCCTGCTCGCCCGTAAGCACCTGTGCATCCGGAAACAACGAACGAATCACTTGAGCTTCCTGCTCAGTCCCCCGAAGCGGAGCAAAGTAGACGTCGCTGAGGTCCTCTGCGACGGTAGCGCTTCTGTGCCTGGCCGCTGATGCCGGCAGCTTCAAATGGACCGGCCCCGCGGTGGCGACCGTTGCGGCTCCGGGCTCGCCATACAGCGGATCAGCGACCACCACGGGCCCGCTTTTACTGTCGCGCTTTACCTGCATGCGTAACAGGTCGCGACCGGTGGTGAGATAGCTGATGGAGTAGTTCTGAGTCTGGTAGTTGCCCCGCTGGTCCACCAATGCCTCAAACGGGACCAGGTTCAGCTCGCCATCAGGCGAGATCAGCAGGTGGGTTGCATCACCCGCCAGGAAGCGGACCGGCTGCATGACGAGCTTGTCCAGGGCGCGGGCAAGCCGCCACACGTCTTTTCGCTGTGGGTCCCGCAGTGCCCCGCGCAGCTTTCCGATCGCCCGATCCACGCCATCGGCCTCACCTAGTTCGCTCCATTGCACCGCGCCCTGGTGGCGAAGCACATAAGCAACATAGCGCGCTTTGCCGTAGGACTTCTTCTCGTTGGCCGATCGGGGATCAAATGGATGGTACACGGCGAACTCAACCAACGCTACGTCCGCCGGAATCACCGCTTGAACAGCGGCCAGTGTCACGGGCTTGGAAGCCCGGTAAAAGCCCGCGCTGCGGCGGCTGACGTCGTCTTCGAGGGCCTCGCGTTGTTCTTCCAGAGCCTTGATCTTCTGCTGATATTCCTCCGCCGGCGATTTTTGCGGGCCGCTCAGCACCAGTGATGCCAGCCTGGACGTAACATCATTCATCTGATCAAGGACCTTCTGGTCGTCCTTGCCAAAACGCTGGCGTAAGGCCGAGAGGCTGGCGGACATTGCATCCTGCACCCGTCCCTTGCTTCGCAGCACCGTTGTCACAGCAAGGTTCAGGGCGGTTGGGTCATCCGGTGCACTTTGCACGTGCAGGGAGATGTTGCGCCACGAGCGTGAAGACAGGCTTTCGAGAAACGCCTCCTTTTCCCGTTCAGAGCCCGCGGCAAGATTCACGGCGAGGAAGCGCTCTTCGATTTCGCCGGCTTCCGATTGCAAATTGAGGGCTTCAGCAGTGTTGCCCTGCGCCGCATAGCAGCGGGCAAGTCCGAACAGCGTGTCTTGCACCACGCGATCGCCCATGACCCCTTTCTGCCGATGGAGGGCTAGGGCTTGCCCATAGATGGCCTCGCCACTCGCGTAGTTACCTTCGGTGCAGTACAGCATGGCCAGATCGTTGCGGTATCTGGTGATGTTCAGGTTGTCCAGCCCCAGAGCGTTCTCACTGAGCATGAGCGCCCGTTGAAACATCTCTTCGGCTTTCGGGTAATCGCCCTGGTCATAGGCAACACGCCCCAGGAAAGAAAAAGAAGGTGCAATGTGGTAGTGGTTCGCGCCCAGGAGTTTTTCCCAAATGGCACGCGCTCGCTGCGCGTAGTCTTCAGCCTGACGATAGTTCCCTCGGGCATAGTAAATTGTGCCCAAGCCTTCCAACTCCCCCGCCGCCGCAGCCGATTCTCCCTGATGCGCCTTCTCCAGAATGGTCAGTGCCCTCTGCTGTACGGCTTCAGCTTTGTCATCTTCGCCGCGGTAACGATAGGTCACGCTCAAGGCATGGAGGTCGTGGGCCACGTCAGGATGGTCCGGCCCCAGCAGTTTCTCTTTGATCTTTACGGCTCGCAGGGCAACGGTCTCGGCATTGGCGTAGTCACCGATGTTGTCATAGTAATTCGAGAGAAACCCAAGCGTAGTTGCGAACAGAAGATTGTCCTGGCCCAAGACTCTTTCGCGAATCTCAGTTATCCGCTTGATATATGGTCCGGCTTCCGCCCAGTGGCCCTGGTTGCGAAGGCGGTGGTATATGGTCATCAGATTGCGCGCCTCCTGCAGCGCGCGGTCATCGTCATTGGCGGGACGCAGTTCGGCCAGACGGATTTCATACCGGCCGGCAGGAGCTATCGATGAAGCGTAAACCTCCACGCGGAAAACGCCGGGTGTGTCGGCCACGGCGGTTACCGGCTTTACATCAAACCGCTCCCCCACCGGCTGCCATGGCAAGATGGATTCACCGCTCGGCGACGTGAGTACAACCCCTACGTCCGTGCCGTGGTCCCTGATCTCCAGCCTCATCACCTGGCCGCCCGGGACGGTTATCAGGTATGCGTGCCTTTGTCCGGCTGAAAGCTCGCGTTCGATGGTTTTGCCCAGCTCAAGCGCCACACCTTCTTTCTGATTTACAGGCGTGCCACTTGCGGGCGCTACTGGGTTTTGTCCCGCCAGTTCGCTGGCGGCATTCAGAATGAGGGGAAAGGCTATCGCGACAGCCGCCGCAAACACACCGGTGGCGACGATACCGATTGCAGGATTCCAATGTAACCTTCGGGCCATGGCGGGAGTTCCCTGTCTACGCCGGAAAAAAGGCCGATTTGGGCCGCTATCTTAGCACAACGCGGAAGGGGTAATCGCCTATGGCGTGGGACCCGTTTCCGCGCGACAATCCAACCACCTCTGCGATGTAATTCTGCTGCTTGAGAAGTTCCGCGGCAAGGCTTGCTGAGACCGCGTACTTGTCGCCCAGGGGTCCGGGTTCAAGCTCCGGGCTGCTGAAGACCGCCTTGCCGGTGAAGGAATCTTTCAGTGTGACGCGATATCGGGGAAAGTCAGCCGACTCAAGGGTCAGCGTGAGGATAACAAGGTCAGTGCCGGGATGAACGGTAACTACTTTAATGGCGGCCATGCCTCTGGTTGGCGGCGGCAATATGAGAGAAAGCGTTTTGAGCCGTGTGAGATCGGGCGCGGACTTGCCCTCAGGGGCAAGTTTCTTCTGGATCTCGGCGTTGGCCGCGCGCTGCTCCCTCAGTTGCTGGTCAAGCTCCCGCGCACGTTGGTCGGTGGAGTCGTGCTGCACACGAGCATCAGTGATTTCGCGGCGCAGGCGAGCGTTATCGAAAAGCAGGTAACCGGCGACAAGCAATATTAGAAACGCACTGGCAGCCATCGCAAATTGCAACGCACGACGCGGCGCCGCAAACATGCTCCATCCAGACCTCTTACCGGATTTTTGGCCGGCCGTTTGCTCCGCGGCCTGGTTCCTGGCCTGGAACAGGCGCAACCCTTCGGCGAATTCCACCTTATGGCGTCTCTTCGCCGAAGACAGATAGAACGCGTTGAATTGTTGAAGCGTTTCTTTAGTCAGCTCAGAACGCACATAGGCATCCACCAGATCGTTTTCAATTCCGCGCAGGCGCCACGCGAAATCATCGTTGGCAATGCTCAGTTCGTCCAGTCGCTCGACCTCGTCCGCCGGCAAAGCGCCAAGCAGATAGCGAACCAGATACTGATCATCAAATACGTTTTCTTCAGAGGTTGGCATGTTCGTACATCTATGTAAGACAAAAAACAGAAAAACCCTTCACTGGCGCTTGCAACACTCCTGCACGCACTCCTCAACTTTGGTGCGGATCCGGCATGCGCGGATGGTCAGCGCGTTTGCCGAAAGCCCCAGGCGAAGCCCAAGTTGCCGCCGCCGCTGAATTTTTTCCTGCCGCTCTCCCTGATAATACTCAAGGATCAACTCATGATCGGCCGCGGAGAGTTTCTTCAGGCAGCCCTCAAGGCAATCGAGCAGTTGCTCTCTATCATCGGGAGCAGAGTCAGACGCTGGAGTTACGGCCGTGGCCGAACCGGGCCGTCCGGAAACGGAAAATTCTTCAAGACCCAGCTGGCCATGTTTGGCGTGGCGCACATACTCGAGGAAAACAAATTTCGCGGTGACATAGCAGTAGTGCGCGGGCGGGAGGCCGGTGATCTCTCCTTTTTCCTGAAGTTTTTGCGCCACCCGGGCCAGCGTCTCATCCGCCAATTCGCCGGCAGAGAGACAGTTTTTGCGATCGAAGTAAGCAACCAGCCTGCGGTGTATCTCCAGGTATTTCTCGCCGCCGGAGTCGACACCTTGATCCAGCCAATGAAGAAAATCCCGAAACGATCCCTGAGTGGGGGTCCAATCCTTTTTCAATTCTGGCCCTTGGATACACCGGCGACAATTCTACATCGGGTCATCGTACGCCGACCGAATCAAAGGTGCCTGCCCCTGGCGAGCTCAGAACGAAAACATCATTTGCAGATCAATGCGCCGGTTGGCTGATTGCGTGTTGAAGACCCCTCCAGCAAGGGCGGTTGACTTGCCGAACAGCCCGGAGCTCAAGTTGCCGATGGGTGGCGCCGGATTCACGTTGTTAAAGATATTGCGCGCGTTCGCGCTGAAGGTCAGGCTGTAACGCTGATTCGACCTTTCAGCTCCGCCAAATGGACCGCCGGCTCCACGTGGACCTCCGCCTCCCGGACCTCCGCCTCCCGGCCCACCCCCACCTGGGGCGCCTCCACCGGGACGGCCGCCTCCGGGAATTCCGCCCGGTCCGCCGCCGCGTTGTGCACCTTGCCCGTTTTGCGGCCCGGCGTTGCCGTTGGACGCTTCCAGTTTGGGTCCGATGCCAATCGTCTTGCTGAGACGCATGTTCAGTGTGAACTGAGCGGTGCTGGTGCCGAAGTTCATGGGGATGCGCGGGTCACTCGCAGCCGGCGTGGGGTTGAACGTGCCCCACTCCGTCTGAATTCCTGATGAAGCGAAAGACGGCCGGTCGTTAAAGATGGAGTCGCCATTCAGGTCCTGACCCGCGATGATGTTGAACGGCGCTCCCGAATTCGCGACCATAAAGGGGCTCACGCGGAAGCCGTGCGGCAAGGATACGGTTCCGCCGAAGAACAGCCTGTGGCGGACGTCGAACGCCGCGCGCCCGTAGTCGGCTGAAATACCCTTTGCGGGATCGGAAGCAAAACTGTTGGCGCCGGCCGTGTCACTGTTCGCGTGGCTGAACATATAAAAGCTGAAGATGGTCAGCTTGGCGCCGGCACGCATATTGAAGTTGGCAATCAATTGGTTCTGATTGAAAACGCCGCCCGACTCAAACTGGTATTGCGGCACCGGGCTGGTGCTTACCACGGCGGAAAAAAGCTGATGAACGCCGTGGGAATGCAGATACGTGCCGGTAAGAGTTGCGGTCTTGGCGATCTGGCGCTCGACGGAGCCGGCGAACTGAATGGTATAAGGCGTGCGCAACCCGGAATCGATGGCGTAAGTTGAGGTCGACGTTGCCGCCAGCGCGCTTGACGACGGAGGATTGGGATACGACACGAACAGCGAAGCCAACAGCGCCTGGGTAGCTGCCTGCGCAGCGATAGGATCGTTTGGATTGACGGTGATCGTGACCTGCTTCTGGTTGATGCCATTGAGCCGCTCCGCCTGCATGATCAGGTTCTGGGAGAAGCGGTCATAAAACATGCCAAAGCCGGTGCGGATGACGGTCTTGGGCGCGGCATTTTTCTTGCCGCCCAGGCCCCAGGCAAAGCCGATGCGCGGCGCCCAGTCGCCATGGTCCTGGATGCCGTTCTGCGTTTCGAAACGCAGCCCGTAACTCAGCGTCATGTTGGGATGGACCTTCCAGTCATCTTCAAGATAAAGACCCGCGTCAACGAATGTATCTTCGATCAGCGGGTTGCCGGTGAGGATGGTCAACTGCCTGGGCGTGCCGCTTTGAAAAGCCGCCAGCGAGTCGAACGTATATGTCCCGTTGAAATTCTGCGTGGAAGTGCTGGAGTTCGCGGTGGCGCGCAGCCGTCCACCCAGGCGGAGAAAGTGATTGCCTTTGTTGATCGAGGTATAGTTCTGCAGCTCGTAATGATTGGTGATGACCGAGCTGAGGCCGAGCGGGTTGCCGCCTTCCGTGAATTGTCCCAGCACGCTGATGGTGGGACTGAGAACCAGGGCGTTCTGGTCGGTGTTGCCGCGTTCCCACTCAAAGCGGGTCTCATTGATGGCGTGCGGGCTCAGGATCTGTGTGTCGCTGACCTGAATTTGGTTTTCGTTCCCGGTCTGGTTGAAGCCTTGCGAGGGCAGCGCGAGCTGTCCGATACCGTTGTTTTCTTCGTGGTTGTGGGTGAATTGATACCGCACCATGAGAGTGTTGGACGCGGTGAGCTGATAATCGAAACGCGAACTCAGGTTGGTGCGCACGCGCGGATTGAGCACGCCAACCACCGGCACGTTGGCGGCGGCAAATGCCGCCGGAAGCACGACGGCGGCCTCGTTGATGTTCCTCCGCTCCACGTTGATCTGGTAGGACGCCTTCTTGCTAAGCGGCCCGCCTACGTTACCGCTGACCATCTGGGTGCTGAAATCCGGCTCGGTGGCGGCGAAGGGGTTCAGCGCGTCCATGAAAGAGTGGTTGTCATTGAAAAAGAACTGGCCATGCACCTTGTCCGTGCCGGGCTTGGTGAGGATCTCAATGCGGCCAAAACCCATGCGGTCATACTGCGCGGAAAACGGATTCTGGTTGATGCGGATTTCGCGGATGGACGATTTGGGCGGAAGCTGACCGCCGGTAAATCCGTCGATGTAGATCTGGCCGCCGTTCGGTCCGGCCGACGGACCGGCCAGCGCTTGCAGTTCCGACTGTAGCTCATCGGGATCGTCAGAGAGCGCGTCCAGGTCCTTGCCGCTGAGGACCACGCTGCTGGCGTTATTGTCAGACGCGGTGCTGACCTTGGCCGCGTCACTCTGGACATCAATGCTTTCTTCCTTGACCAGGATTTCCAGCGCAATATCGGCTTTCTTCTCCTGCCCGGCGACGATTTCAACTTCCTGTTTGGTCGGCGCAAAGCCTTTGGCGGTTACAGTCACTGTGTACTTGCCCGGCGCCAGGTTTCTGACGTCGTACGAGCCTACGCCGTCTGAAGTGGCGGAGACCACCAGGCCGCTGGAATTTTTTACCGTGATGCCGGCCCCGGGAATGACCGCGCCGGTTGGATCGGTGACCTGTCCGTGGAGACGGCCCGTGGGGGTCTGGGCGAGCAGAGCACCGGAACAAACCAGAAAAATGGAAACTGCTACAGCGGAAACCCACGCGCGTGTCCCCGACGGCCAGAATTTCATCAATTTCTCCTCAACAGTCGTTTCTCGTGCAGACCAGTCTTCTTGCAAACCAGCCTATTGCGGGCCGGCATCGCCGCCCGGAGCGCCCAGGTTCCAGCCGGAAAACAGCGCGGCTGCACTCATGCCGTTCGGTGTCGCGGTAAGGATCGGCTCCACGCCGCCCAGCAAAGTAATGGCAGTGACCTCTCCGCCGGTATTTCCCTGCGTGGCGACAACCATGACCGCATCTTCTTTCTGCAGCTCGGCCAAGGTTACGCTGGGGATACGGCTCAGCATTTGCTGGAAATCAGGCGCGCCTCCAGGGCGCCCCTGGGCATTGCCGCCCGGACCAGGGCCACCCGCCGCTGGTGCGCCGCCGCTCGCCGGAGTTTGACCCGCCGCAGGCGGCCCGCCCTGCACGGCTTGGGCGCCACCCTTCAGGAAGAAAGCCAGCCGCTGCGCCATGGGAGGCGACAGCTTGCGCAGCTGCGAATCAGAATTGAATTTGATAACGACGGATTTTTTCGCCAGCACGTCCTTCACCGTAATGGTGTTGTTGGCCGCGTCAATGGAGCTGATAGTCCCGGCGATGTTGCGGAAGCTTCCGGAGATCACTTCTTCCGCCGCCAGTTCCTTGCCGTCGGCGCTGCGGGTGCCGCGGGCGCGCAACTGGTCACCGGTCTTGATCTGGTCGATTGTCCCTTTTTGCGCTTCGGAAAATTTCACCGAGTTAGGCGCGTAGCGCAGAAAGCCGGTGTCTTTTGAGGTCTTGACCACAACGCTAAGCGTGGGCGTCACCGCTACGGTGATGCTTCCGGTGGCTGGATCGACGGCGCTCACGATTCCTCCGGTGCCGCGCTTCTGCCAGTCTTCGCGATCTTGCTGTTGTTTCTGGGCCACGTCGGCCTGTTTCATCACGACAATGGACATCGCCACAATCGTGTCGTTCTCGCCGGGCCGGCCGCGCACCAGCATACGATCGCCAACCTGCAGTTCCGGCAGGGTCATGGGCGTGGCATTCTTGAGGTCCGTTTGTCCCGGCGCCAGACGCATGATGCGCGTACCGTCAAGCAGAGTGATGGTGACCTCAGGGCCGGCGTCGGTTTTTAAAACCAGAGTTTTTCCGCTGATCGACTTCACCGCGCCGACGTTCCTGGCCACTACTCCAGAATTTCCCTGTGGCCCTTCCGGAGGTTGGGGGCGGTCTTGCGCTTGCATGACGGCGGGCGCAAACAAAGCGCCGGCCAGCGTGATCAGCGTTAGTCGCGGTGTGAAATAATTTGCAAACAGCTTATTGCCAGTGGCCAATCAGTACTCTCCCCGATCTTCATCTGCAAAGAATTTTTGAAAATCATCTTCTAGACCCGTGGAAACCGCTGTTTCGCTTGGATCAAGAACCTGATTCCACAGACCCACTCTGGCACTTATGCCTTGGGGCCTAGTCCCTATTTTTTAGCCTGAGCGATTGTTGCAGATAATGATCTCAAAAAGACAGTCCATTTCGGTAAAAAGAAAGCAAAAAGTTTTGTTAAGTTGAGCCGTTTTGCGGGCGTAGCGCAGCGAGAGTCCGCAGGCGAAATCCCGAGCAACGCCGAGGGATCTACTGTTGAGCCGTTTTGCGGGCGTGACCCTGAGCGCAAGCGAATGGGGTGAGTCCGCAGGCGAAATCCCGAGCAACGCCGAGGGATCTACTGTTGAGCCGTTTTGCGGGCGTGACCCTGAGCGCAAGCGAATGGGGTGAGCCCGCAGGCGAAATCCCGAGGCCGCGCCGAGGGATCTACTGTTGAGCCGTTTTGCGGGCGTGACCCTGAGCGCAAGCGAATGGGGTGAGCCCGCAGGCGAAATCCCGAGGCCGCGCCGAGGAATTGCTGGCTTATGGGGCGGCAGAACATGACAAGTGTGTTCGCCGGAGTAAATGTACGCAGGGCACAGCGACATATCCGTCGCGTCCATCTGTGTTCGCCACCCCGAGGTCGCACACGTACGACCTTTGCTGCCGAGAGCTGTCCTTGAGTACATATCGCGTGATGGCAGTCGCCGGGTAAAGGACATGTACCGCGAACTTGTTCTGCGTTATCTCCGCGCGTGTCTTACCAGAGTTAGGCAATGTTGCGGCGGCGACAACATCTCGGAGTTGCCGAACATCGAACGTATGTAGCTGTAAACAAATCAAGGTAAGTGCGGCTGAATCATTCCATCCGGGACAAATGATCCTCCGGCTCCCTTAAAAAAAGAAAACTGGAGATATCCCATGAAGGTCCGTTCTGTGATCATGCTGTTGTGTGTCTTTACGATGCTTCTCGTCACCGGCCCCGCTGCTGCTGCTTTAACAACGCCTACTTTGCTTGCGCCGGCCGCGGGAACCAACCTGACGTCGCCGCTGACGATCTCCTGGTCTGCCGCGAGCGACCCCAGTGGGATTCTGGGTTACAACTGGCAGGTCAGCACATCATCGACATTTGCCAACATTGTGCTGCACAACTCAACCAACGGCCAGACACAAGACACCGTGAGCGGACTGCCGAACGGGACGTATTTCTGGCGCGTGCAAGCGGTGAGCAACGCTTTCGTGCAGGGCGCATGGTCGACAGGGCGCAGCTTCAATATTACCGGCGCGGGTCAAGGACAACCGGGTACGCCCGCTATGGGACCGACCAAGGGCTATTCTACGTTCCACCCGCTCGAAGTCATCACATTCAATTGGTCGGCGGTTGCCGGCGCAGCGAGCTATGTATTGCAGGTCTCCAAGGACCCAAGCTTTCCGGTAAGCACGAGCATCAGCTTCAACAATATTCCGGATACGACCTATTCTTTCTCCACGCCCGATGAAGGCATTTATTCGGCCCGCGTGTATGCGGTGAGCGCGAGCGGCATTGCCGGCGTGCCTTCGAACGTTATTAGCTACTCGGTCTTCTATAACAATCCGATTGGGGCGCCGCCGGCGCCGCTGATGCCCGCGAACGGCTCAACGCTGACGCTGCCCATCAACCTGGCATGGACCAACGTTGCCAACCCGCAGCCCAGTGGATACGAATTGCAGATCGCCAAGGATTCAGGTTTCTCACAAATCGAGGAAGACGCGCCGCAGCTCAACAACGCAAGCCGCACCGTGCTTTCTCTCACGCCGGGGCAAAAGTTCTGGCGCGTGCGCTCCGCCCAGGGAGATGCTTCACCCACAACGGCGGCCGTGACCGCATGGTCGGCCGCGGGAACGTTCACCGTGAATCCGGCGCCTCCGGCGCCCGCCTCGATCGTGCCTACCAGCAACCCGCTGTATAGCGGCAACACAACCTGGATCCAGGTGCAGCTCAGCGTAGCGGCCCCGGCGAACGGCGCGGTGATTAACCTGACCAGTTCGAATCCAGCCGCCGCGCCCGTGCCGGCAACTGTGAACATGCCGGGCAACACCGCATGGATGCAATTCCAGATGCAGGCAGGACAAGTGACTTCTCCCACCCCGGTAACGATCACGGCGTCGCTCAACTCCGGGTCGGCCAGCGTGCAGGTCAACGTGCTGCCGCCATCGCTGAAGGGCATCACTCTTACTCCTGGCACCATCAGCGGCGGGGCGGGGGCAGGGGCCATCGTAATGCTCAACGGCCAGGCCCCGGCAGGCGGAGCTGTTGTGAGCCTTACCAGCGATTCGGCTTCAGCAATGCCTCCGGCGCTGGCAACCATCGCGGCGGGCAATTCGTCAGTTACCGTTACGGTCCCGACGAACCAGGTCGCGGCCAACACGCTAGCCAACATCAGCGCTAGCTGGAACGGAGACAGCGTGCAATCTCCGCTCATGCTGGTCCCCCAGGGGCAGCCTGCTTCGATCGCGCTGAGCCCGGCTTCGGTCACCGGCGCCGGCGGATCGTTCGCAACGGTCACCATGGCCGCGCCTTCAGCTAACGATCAGATCTTCCAGGTCACCAACAGCAACCCGGCAGTGGCGTTCCTCTCCAACTCGGTAACAATACCAGCGGGAAGCACCACGGGCGGAATCATCATTACCACCCAGCCGGTGAGCGTGCAGACGCCTGTGACGATCTCGGTTTCGGGCGGTGGCGTGACCCGGTCGGCAACATTAACACTGAATCCGGTGGTTGCGCCCACCACCAAGTCACTAGCGGTGACCGCGGGCGGCCGCAGCGGTGAGCGCGTGGTGTCTTCACCCGCAGGGTTGAGCGTGGCAAGCGGCAGCACCGGCTCTGCGCAATTCGCACCTGGAACCGTGGTGACGCTCAGCGTAGCCAGCGGACGCGACGCTATCTGGAGCGGCGCTTGCTCCAGTGGCGGCGCCAAGACCAGAACCTGCAAGCTGACGTTGAATGCAAATTCGTCAGTCGCGGCCAACGTGCAGTAAGAATGTCTCAATAAGGCAAAGCGAGGCACTTGGGCTCCCGGCGAAAACGCCGGGAGCTTTTTCTTTCAGCGCAATTAAAAAGTGGCCGCTTCAGCTGGCCACGGCGATGGCAGGAGGAGCATGCAGGGTGATTTCGGCATCAAAGCGCCCCAGCGCGTGGCAGGGATGTCCAGCATGGTAGCGCATGGTCAGTTCGCCTTCTGTAAACGCAACCTCTGTATAGCTGACCGTGGCCGCGTCCGGGCGATGAACGCAGATGCTGAACGAGCCGCGCACGGGCGAATGCGAGGCGTGCAAGCGGCGGAGCCACTCGGCGGATGCAGCGTCCCGGCGGCGCCAAGCTGCATGGCAGGTGCAGCCGCGGACTTTGCGCGCCATCTCATCGGAGACGCCGGAAGAAAACCAGTGGTGAACATCCCACCCGATCCGGCAAAACTCGAGTTCTCGTCCGTCCCACTGGCAATGGCTGATGATCTGTTCCGCGGGGAAAATTCCGACCAGCGCAAAAGGCAGCAGGCCGCGCAATTCGGTGCGCTGAAAACGCCGCATGGCTTCCGGGAAACGCCAGGATCCCAGCAGCACGGGAATAATCATGCCGCGGCTGCGCTCCTTTACCGGCGCGTGCGGGGCGGGGTTCTGATTGAGCAGGGCAAACGTAATGCCCGAGGAGTTGGAGCCGATCCAGGTACCGCCGCCGCGTTCCCGCGGATAAACGGCGGGCAAGCCAGAAGCCGTGACGGTGGTCGGTGGAAGCGCAAGCTCCCGGGTAAGCCGCTCGTCGCGGTTCATGCCCAGCAGGTATCCCTGGGGCTTCGGGATAAAGGTCAGCGTGCACATCTTTGGTCCGCCGCCGGATGCGTGGAGGGGCATTGCAAGCCGCTCGCGCACCGCTACCAATCATGATACTGCCGAAGCGCTCAAGTCTTCGATTCATTTTTCTTATGTGCTCGATCAGCTTCTATGATCGAACGTCAGCTTGCGGTCGCCACCGGCTGGGCTGCGGGAACAACGCCTGCGGGAGCGATCTGGTACACGTCTTCGCAAAGAGCGCGCAGAACTTCCGCCACGCTCCAGGCCTGGGCAAAGCAGCCTCGTGGAAGATGAGGCGCATCGGCATCAAAGATCTCGGAAATTTGTCCCACCCCGGCCTCGCTGAGATGGGTTTCCAATCCGCGCAACAGGCCGCGCGCGTGTTCTCGGGCCGCCGCGGTCCCGCCGTTCACCCGCACATAGGCGGTAATAAAAGGCCCCAGCAGCCAGGGCCAGACGGTGCCCTGATGGTAAGCCGAATCGCGGCTGTACTGGTCGCCCTCATAGCGTGGGCGATAGCGCGAATCGGACCGCGCAAGCGTGCGCAAGCCGACCGGAGTGATCAGCTCGCGCTCCACGCTTTCCACCACGGCGCGCGCACGCTCCCGGGAGAGCATGGAGTAATACAGGCTTACGGCAAAAATCTGGTTAGGGCGGATGGTGGGATCGGGCGGGCCGCCATTCACCACATCGTAGAGACAATTCTTCTCTTTGTTCCAAAAGAGGCGGTTGAAAGTCCAGACCACCGTGGAAGCCAGCGTGGAATAACGCTTGCGCGGCTCCTCGTCGCCGAAGCGTTGCGCCAGGTCCTCCATGATCTTGAGCGCGTTGTACCAGAGCGCCTGGATCTCCACGGGCTTGCCGCTGCGCGGCGTCACCACCCAGTCACCGATCTTGGCGTCCATCCATGTAAGCTGCGCGCCGGGAGCGCCGGCGTTGAGCAAACCGTCCTCCGCCACCTTGATGTTGTACCGTGTGCCCTTGATGTGAAAATCGACGATGCTGGTAAAGACCGGGTACAGCTCTTCGTGTACAAACTTGTAGTCGCCGGTCACGGCGGCATAAGCGCGCGCGGCCTCAATGAACCACAGCGTCGCATCCACGGTGTTGAACTCGGCGGTCTCGCCGGAATCGACAAAGCGGTTGGGCAGCATGCCCATGTCTGTGTGCCGGGCAAAGTTGCGCAAGATCTGCTTGGCAATTTCAGCGTTGCCGGTGAACAAAGTAAGGCCGCGAAGAGAAATCATGGTGTCGCGGCCCCAGTCAGTAAACCAGGGATAGCCGGCAATCACGGTCCAGCCATCGCCACGGCGGGCCAGAAACTGGTCAGCCGCCGCGGTCAGCGCCCGAATGAGGGGATCAGCGTTGGGCGCATTCGCTTCCAGCGCTGCGCGCCGGTTCAGTTCTTTCCTGCGAAATTTGGCTGCGCTGCGAATGTCCTGCGCCTCAGTTGAGGCGATCACGACGGCCGCCTGGCGCTTGTTCAAGCTCCAGCGCAGCACCAGCGGGTTGAAGAGGTCTTCTTTCGCGTCCAGGCCGCGTTCGCGCTCCTGGCGATAAAAAAAGTTGCGGTACCAATAGCCTTCGGGCGCAGCCGTTTCCGCATTATGGGCAAAATACAGGCGCGGCAAGCTTCCATATGGCTGCACGCTGACCAGGTTGCTCTGGTTCTGGATTTGCGGATTGAGAGCGCCGTTTTCATGCGTGGTGGCATGGTAGTCGCGAAACGCAATCAACGGCCGAAGCTCAAGCTGCGGCTTGCTGCCCGCAGGACTCTCCAGCAGCCGATACTCGATCTGCACTGTGTTACCGCCGGCCAGCATGAAGAGGGATTTCTCAAGCTTCACGCCCTCGGCTTCAAAAGTAAAAGTCGGAAACGGGTCGAGACGGAAAGCGGATAGATACAAATATCCGTTCGGGTGAACTGCGCCGTCGTACTCGTTGGTGGAGAGATCAATCCGCCGCTCGCCCAACACAAGTGTCTCTTCCAATTTGGAGAGCAGGAGCATGCGCCCGCCCGGCGGATTCAGCGCCGCGGTGAGCAGCCCGTGATACCGCCGTGTATTCGCGCCGGCCACGGTACCACTGGAGAAGCCGCCCAGGCCGTTGGTCTCCAGCCACTCCCGGCTGAGCGCAGCTTCCAGATCGCCGCAGATCGTCTTGTCCAAGCTGATCATGTCGCATCTCCTCTTATACGGATGCGGCTTTATCGAAGAACTTTGCCATCGCTTTTCACGTGCGTTTTCCTGGTGCGCTAGCTGCTTGCACTGCTTTCAACGTGGTTCCTCCGCCCGCCTCTTGTTTCGAGGAAAGTTCGGCGATCATTTTTGTCACCAGGGCGGTCCAGCCCGACTGATGGCTGGCGCCGGCCCCCGCTCCGCTATCGCCATGGAAGTATTCGTGGAAGGGAATGTAATCGCGCCAATGCGGATCAGACTGGAAGGTCTCATTAGCGCCGAAAACCGGGCGCCGTCCGCGGGCATCACGCTGGAAGGTCGAGATCAGGCGGCGGCTGATCTCGTCGGCGACTTCGTCCAGGTTCATCAGCCGGCCTGAGCCGGTGGGACACTCCACACGCACGGTGTTGTGGTAATACTCATGAAAGCGGCGCAGCGCCTGGACCAGCAGGTAGTTCACGGGGAACCAGATCGGCCCGCGCCAGTTGGAATTGCCGCCGAACAACCCTGTAGTGGATTCACCGGGTTCATAGTCAACCTGATGATTCACGCCGTCAACATCCAGCATGTAGGGATGGTCCCGGTGGTAGCGTGAGAGCGCGCGAATGCCGTGCGGCGAGAAGAACTCATCCTCGTCGAGCATGACCTTAAGAATGCGCTGCAACTGCTCCCGGTCAGCGATGGAAAACAAGCGGCGTTGCTTGTGACCGGCAGTTTCCATGCAGGCCATGTTTTCGGTGAGATCAGGGCGGTTTTCAATAAACCATTCCAGACGGACCTTGAATCCCGGCATGGAATCGAGCAGGTCCGGTTCCATGATCTGCACGGCATAAAGAGGAATCAGCCCCACCATCGAGCGGACACGCAACGGCATCTGCGATCCGTCCGGCAGATGCAGCACATCGTAAAAGAAGCCGTCTTCCTCGTTCCACAGGCACAGTCCGTTATCACCCAGATGATTCATGGCCCGCGCAATATAGATGAAATGCTCCCAGAACTTGCTGGCGACATCCTGATACACGGCGTCGCCGGCAGCCAGTTCCAGCGAGATGGCCAGCATGTCGAGCGAGTACATCGCCATCCAGCTCGTGCCGTCCGACTGCTCAATATGTCCACCAGTGGGCAGCATGGAGCTGCGGTCAAAGACGCCGATGTTGTCCAGCCCGAGAAAGCCGCCCTGAAAAACATTCATGCCTTCCGGGTCTTTACGATTGACCCACCAGGTAAAGTTCAACAGGAGCTTGTGGAATACGCGCTCCAGAAACTGCGTGTCGCCCACACCGTCATTTTTGGCCTTGTCAATCAGATAGACCTGATAGGTGGCCCAGGCGTGGACCGGGGGATTTACGTCGCCAAACGCCCACTCATACGCGGGGATCTGCCCGTTGGGATGCATATACCATTCGCGCAGCATGAGCACGAGCTGGTCTTTGGCGAAGGCCGGGTCGACCAGCGCCAGCGCCACGCAATGGAATGCCAGGTCCCAGGCCGCGTACCACGGGTACTCCCACTTGTCGGGCATGGAGATGATGTCAGCGTTGTAGATGTGTCCCCAGGCATGATTGCGCCCGCTCTTCCGCGACTCGGGCGGGACGGGTTCCGCAGGGTCGCCGTTCAGCCAGTCACGTACCACATAGTGGTAATACTGCTTGGTCCACAACAGACCGGCAAAGGCCTGGCGCATCACGTTGCGCGTGTCATCGTCCACGGTCTCAGGAATCGCGCTGGCATAGAATTCATCCGCCTCTGCCTTGCGCTCGGTAAGCACGCGCTGAAAGTCATTGCCCAGCGCATCGGCCCCCGCGATCTCCTGCGTGCCCTTCTTGAGCCGCAGATTGATTGCGACCTCGCCGCCCGCGGGTACAGCGAGCTTGTAGTACACGGCAGCCTTGGTGCCTCGGCGCTCCAGGTTCACGGCCGCTGCCTCGCCATGGACCACAAAGCGATGAAACGCGTCCTTCACGTACGGCGAAGCGTTTTTTGCGCCGAAGAGCCTCTCGTTATTGGTCTCGTTTTCAGTGAACAACGGGGTCGCGCCGTCTTCAAAGAGAAGACGGTAATCGCCAATCTCACGCTCCTGCGCCAGAATGGCGCCGGTCCTCTTGTCGAGTGCCAGGGCCGGTTTGGCTTTGCCCGGAGCCCAGACCCAGGTGTTGCGGAACCATAGCGTCGGCAACAGGTGGATCTCCGCCGCTTCCGGCCCGCGATTAGCCGCGGTAATGCGGATACACAGATCGTCCACGTCCGCCTTGGCATATTCCACAAAGATGTCAAAGTAACGGTTGTCGTTGAACACGCCGGCATCGAAAAGCTCGAACTCTGGATCGCTCTTGGAGCGGCGCCGGTTTTCCTCCAGCAATTTTTCGTAGGGATATTCCGCCTGCGGATACTTGTACAGATACTTCATGTAGGAATGCGTGGGCGTGGAGTCCAGATAGAAGTAGTACTCCTTCACGTCCTCGCCGTGATTGCCTTCGTTGCCGGTGAGGCCGAAAAGACGCTCTTTGAGGATGGGATCGCGGCCGTTCCACAGCGCCAGCGCGAAACAAAGACGCTGGTGGCGATCGCAGATTCCGGCCAGCCCATCTTCGCTCCAGCGATAAGCGCGCGAACGGGCCTGCTCGTGCGGAAAATATTCCCAGGCTTCGCCTGAGGCGCTGTAATCTTCGCGGACGGTGCCCCAGGCGCGCTCGCTCAAGTACGGGCCCCAACGCTTCCAGTGAGCGGTGCGATCTTGCGATTCCTTCAGGCGTGCTTCTTCTTTGGTCACATTCCGTTATTTCTTCTTCATCTGCCGGCGAAACAGCGTGTCCAGGCCGGCCTTGGTCTTCTCGTATTCTTCCTGGGAGATCTTGCCATTCATGCGGTCAGTCTCCAGTTGGAAGAGTTCGTCCTTCAGCACCTCCAGCATGCCGCCGGGCTCGGGTTTGGCCGATTGACTCTGCGGCTGAGAGCGCGCCTGGGGCACAGGCTTTATGACCTCTGAGCCGAGCTCTGCTTTTTTCGCGGCGATCCGGCGCCACAAAATAAAAGCACTCACCAGGATCAGGAACATAATCGCGCCCGCGATTTGCAGCTCCTTCACGCTCGTACCGGCGGAGCCGCTCTGTGACGCACCTGCATTGCCCGCGCTGGAAGGCGGCACTTCACCGGCGCTCGCCCCGTCACGTGGAATCAGCCCCTCGCCCGTGACCGAGAACTTGACTGGCTGGTTGGCCGCCACGTTCTTGGCAAAAAAGACTGCCAGACCGGCTTCGTCGGAATCCTGGGCAAAGCCGCCGGAGACGCCGGTGAACTGCATGCTCTTCGGCAGCAGCACTCCCAGTTCATTCAACCGCGTTTCCGGAGTAATGGAGAATTCATACGTGCCGCGGTAGGGCAGCTTGTAAAAAACGTCAAACCTCGTCTGGCCCGGACGAATAGGAAAATCAAATGCGTACCGGTCCTTCACCCCCGAAGGCACCGGCGTTACCGTGAGCGGCATGCCGCTTGGGCCGGTCACGGACGCTTCACCCAGTTCGGCTCCTTCGGGTAACGTCACGGCAAAAGTCTGGTTGCCGATCCGGCTGCGCGGCGGCAGCGACTGGTTGTCCAGCACGTACATGTCGTTCACTTCCAGGCTGCCGGCGCTCGCCTGGAGATGAAACACGCGCGCATCGGAGACAACGCCGTTCAGTTGCGTGGCCGCGTCGTAGACCATAACGTCGGCCGTGGCGGCGCCCGGCGGCGCCGATTTGAAATAGTGCACGCTCTGCCGCGCCACGCGCACCAGGTGCGGAGCGCCCTCGTCCGGGACGTTCAGCGTGTAGCGGCCCTGGCTGTCCGTTTTAGTCCGCGCCACCTCGCTCATGCTGCTGGCCAGCGAGAGCAGCACCACCTCGTCACCTGAAGAAGGTTTGTTGGTGGTCCCATTAGTGACGGTCCCGGTGATCTGTCCGGCATAAGCGCCCACAGACGCGAACAAACAAAGGGCTAGTCCAGTAATCCGTGCTAACCCAGTAATCCGGGCTAACCCAGTAATCCGGGCTAACCCAGTAATCCGGGCTAACCCAGCAATCCGATTGCGGTATTTCAAACGGCCCCTCACTTTGCCTGCTTCTTTGCCCAAGTATCCTTCAATGCGACTGTGCGATTGAACACCAGCGCTCCTGCTTTCGAGTCCGGGTCGACACAGAAATATCCCAGGCGCTCAAACTGATATCGGGCGCCTGCCACTGCCGTCTTTAAAGATGGCTCGAGCTTCGCGCTGGGTACAACCTCCAGCGAATTCGCGTTTAAATTGGCGGTGAAGTCCTGGCCGTCCGCCACGTCGTTCGGGTCTTCCTTACTAAAGAGATTGTCGTACAGCCGGACTTCGGCAGGGATCGCGTGCGCCGCCGAAACCCAGTGGATGGTCGACTTCACCTTGCGCCCGTCGGGAGCGTTGCCGCCTCGCGTCGCGGGATCATAGGTCACGTGCACCTCAACCACCTCGCCTTGCTCGTTCTTCACCACGTTCTGCGCGGTGATGAAATAGCCATAGCGCAGGCGAACTTCTTTTCCCGGCGACAGGCGGAAGTACCCCTTGGGCGGTACTTCGCGGAAATCGTCCTGTTCGATGTACAGCACGCGGCTGAAAGGAACTTTTCTGGCGCCCGCGGTCTCGTCTTCAGGATTATTGACCGCGTCCATCTCTTCCGTCTGGCCTTGCGGGTAATTATCGATCACTACCTTCAACGGTCGCAGCACCGCCATCACCCTCTGTGCGCTTCGGTTCAGGTCTTCGCGGACGAAGTGTTCCAACATGGCCAGCTCAATGGTGCCGTTGGTCTTGGTCACGCCGATGTTGGCGACGAAGTTCCGCAGCGACTCCGGCGTGTAGCCGCGACGCCGGATTCCGGAAAGCGTGGGCATGCGCGGATCGTCCCAACCCTTCACGCGGCCTTCCTGAACCAGTTGCAGTAGCTTGCGCTTGCTTAGCAGCGTGTAGGTAAGACTGAGCCGGTCAAACTCCATCTGTTGCGAAGGAAAGATGCCCAGGGATTGTATGAACCAGTTATAGAGCGGCCGGTGGTCCTCAAACTCCAGCGTACACATGGAGTGTGTGATGTTTTCCAGCGAATCCGATTGGCCGTGCGCGTAGTCGTACATGGGATAGATGCACCACTTGTCGCCCGTGCGATGGTGCTCGGCATGGAGGATGCGGTACATCACCGGATCGCGCATGTTCAGGTTGGGCGAAGCCATATCGATCTTTGCCCGCAGTACGCGCGAGCCATCCGGAAACTCTCCGGCCTTCATGCGCGCGAACAGATCAAGATTCTCTTCGACCGTACGATTGCGGTACGGGCTTTCTTTTCCCGGCTCGGTCAGCGTGCCGCGATACTTGCGGATCTCATCGGCGCTCAGATCGTCGACATAAGCCTTGCCCGCCTTGATCAGTTGCACCGCCCAGTCATGAAGTTGCTGGAAGTAGTCCGACGCATAGTAGAGCCCTTCCCACTCAAAACCGAGCCAGCGCACGTCCTTCATGATGGAATCGACGTACTCTGTCTCTTCCTTTTCCGGGTTGGTATCGTCAAAGCGCAGGTTGGTGCCGCCGCCGAATTCGTCCGCCAGCCCGAAGTCCAGGCAGATGGCCTTGGCATGGCCGATGTGCAGATAGCCGTTCGGTTCCGGTGGAAAGCGCGTCCACACGCGTCCGTTGTATTTGTTGGTCTTCAGGTCGTCGATGATGGTGTCGCGGATAAAGTTGGAGGGACGCGCCGGCTCGGGTGGCGCGGCTGCGGCAGGAACAACTTTCGGACTGGGATTCGCTTCGCTCATATTCTTTATCTTAGTGCGTCCTGACGGTGACTCCGATACCTGCGGACAAATCTCCCCGTCCCGACCTCAAAAAATACAGGCTCTAATGCAAGCTTGGGTTTCCGGCATCATCATGCCGCTTTTTCTTTGCCTTACAAACTGCGCAAAAATACATCACCCTGAAATTTCGGTGACCTAATCACAATGTTCAGCCTCAGCATGCTAACTCGGCTTCACGGGTCTTTCCACCCGCTCAATGACCCGTTTCACATACCGCGGCTTTTTGCCTTTAAGGACCCTGAACTTCCGGCCACACGTCGGGCAAGCGGGAACAAAGTACAGCTCCTCATGCGGCGCCAGCATCAGGTTGTTACATTTACAGATCCACGCCACATGATTGCCGAGTCCGCGCCCCTGGGTCTCATCACCCTCTTTCCATTGGATCGGCACATTTTCGTAGAACCTGGCCATTCTAAGGAACCCTCCGGAGATGAATTGTATGACAGCGGAACAAAGGGTGGAAAATCATGGCTGAGCCGGGTGCCCAAGTTGTATGTCCGGGTCAGGGGCGAGACTTTGCCCAGCAGCGCTTCCAGTCCCCTTAGAAAGACAATTCCAATCTGCCGCAAAGGAGCGCGCTTTGGGTGTACAAAAGAAAGGCCCGGATAGCGGTTCCGGACCTTATCTTTTCCTCGATTAAATCGCCCCGTCAAACCCAGGCATGTCGCAGAGTTTCTTCCCTTGGGTGTATCAGACGTGCCAATAACGCCCCAGCAGAAACCAGTGCGACTCCCTCCAAGGAGTATTGCGGAGGTACTTAATCATGGCCCTTCTCCTCTCCCAGGGGAGTAACCTCCATTTTCCAATGGTGCAAAACGATATCAGAAATAATACTTAGTGTCTCTAGAATTATAAGTATTGTCCGATAAGACTTGAAAGGAGTGACACAAGGGGACATAAAACGTGCATTCGGTCATCGAGTCCGCGAATTGCGGGCCGCGCGGGCTTGGTCGCAGGAAGAGACAGCGGAGGCCACCGGACTCCATTGGACCTACATTGGACAGGTCGAACGCGGCGAACGGAATCTCACCCTTTTAAGCATTCAGAAAATTGCCAAGGGGTTCAAGATTGAGATGATGGAACTGTTCGAAGGACTGGGCTGACAGGGCGGGCACACATCTGCTTCCTGGACTGTTTTGACTGTCGCCGCTCAGTCACTCGTGCGCCGTAACGTTCTTGCCTCGAATTCTGCACTCCCTGCCACACTGTGGGGACTCATTGTATTCCGCAAAAGAAACACAGGCTTGTGCTGGTGGATCTAGCCTGCAGCAGAACCCTCTATGCAGAGGCGTAGCGCGCCACGAGCCCGTTTCCGGCAACTGACAGACGGGAAACCGCATCCAATTTGGCCTGATAGAAAGTATTTGGTAGTGATGCACTCTATTCGGCGCCTCTTGGCGCTGGTCACCTGAGCAGGGTTCTAACTTCTTTTGGAATTGACTGGCCGTTTTCAGATAAACAGCGGATCTAATCGTGATTGGCGGATCACGCGCTATATATTTGCGGCGAAAACAGCTCGACCCGACGCGACCCGGCGCCCCTTCGATGATTTGATCCCAGCTTTCATTCCAACCGGATCCAGAGCACGCCGAAATTCTCCATAGAAGGTTTCACAGACAAATATCCTTGAACACGCGCAGACAACAACCCGATTTCCTGGAAGCCACCGAACCAACTCTTGATGGGACCAACGGTGAAGCGCGCGAAGAAGTCTTTACCGGTGGCGGCGAGTTAGGGGCCAGAATTCGCGCCTTCAATTGGTCTAGCACACCGATGGGCCCTATTTCCACGTGGCCGCAAAGCCTAAAGACCGCGGTGCGCATCCTGATCACTTCCCGCTACGCCATGTGGCTGGGCTGGGGGCCGGATCTCACCTTTCTCTATAACGATGCATACGCTCACATGACGCTGGGCAAGAAGCACCCTTGGGCGCTGGGCCGGCCTGCCCGCGAAGTATGGGCGGAGATTTGGCAGGACATAGGCCCGCGCATACGGAAGGTCCTGGAAACGGGCGAGGCTACGTGGGATGAGGGGTTGCTCTTATTCCTGGAGCGCAGCGGTTACACCGAAGAAACCTACCATACGTTTTCCTATAGCCCGCTGACCGGGGACGACGGCCAGATCAATGGTCTGCTTTGCGTGGTGACGGAAGAGACCGAACGCATCATCGGGGAGCGCCGGCTGAGAACGTTGCGCAGCCTGGCGGCCGGCCTGAGCGCGAAAATCACGGAGGATGCAGTTCTCTCCGCGATCGGGCAAAGTTTGGAAACAAACCGGCAGGACCTGCCGTTTACGCTCACTTACCTTTTCGAAGAGGGTGAAGACCGGGCCGCTTTGGCTCGCGCCACCGGAATCGGCGCCGGCCATCCGGCAGCTCCGGAGATGATTGAGACCGGTTCGAAAGACGGCATATGGCCAATCGGCAATTTCCTGGACCGCAAAAACTCTCTAGTCATTGAGGTCCTTACAGAACGCTTCGGCGCCATTCCAACCGGAGGATGGGAGAAAGCGCCGGTGCGCGCTCTCCTGGTCCCGATTACGGGCCAGGGCCAGGTCACCCCGGCAGGCGTATTCGTGGCCGCTCTCAATCCCTTTCGACAGCTGGATGACGGCTATGCCGGGTTCATCGGCCTGGTGGCCGGACAGATCGCCGCCGGTATTGCGAATGCCCGGGCTTATGACGAGGAACGCAAGCGCGCTGAAGCTCTGGCGGCAATCGACAGAGCCAAGACGGCATTCTTCAGCAACGTAAGCCATGAGTTCCGGACGCCTTTGACGTTGATGCTTGGGCCCACGGAAAACGCGCTGGCCACTCCGGAAAAAGCTTTGCGTGGCGCGGAACTGGAGACCGTTCATCGCAATGAGTTGCGCCTGCTCAAGCTGGTAAACACTTTATTGGATTTTTCGCGGTTGGAAGCAGGCCGGGTGACGGCAAGCTACCAGTCCACCGATCTTTGCGCCTACACGCTGGAGCTGGCCAGCGTCTTCCGGTCGGCCATGGAGAAAGCCGGGCTGGCCTATATCGTAGATTGCAAGCCTCTGCCACATCCGGTCTTTGTGGACCAGGAGATGTGGGAGAAGATCGTGCTGAACCTGGTCTCAAACGCGTTGAAATCCACCTTCGATGGCTCCATTGCAGTGCACCTCACAGACAGGTCAGACTACGCAGAGTTGACTGTGAGCGACACCGGGACCGGCATCCCCGAGCAGGAGATCGCCCATTTGTTTGAGCGTTTCCGGCGCATCGAGAATGCCCGGCGGCGCACGCACGAAGGCAGCGGGATAGGACTGGCGCTGGTGCATGAGTTGGTCAACATGCATGGCGGCAAGATCAGCGTACAGAGCCAGATGGGAAAAGGCACGGCCTTCACGGTTGCCATACCCTACGGCCGTCACCATCTGCCGCAGGACCGCATCCAGATGCAAGAAGAAATCGCTCTCTCCAGCACGGCGCGTGAGGCATTCCTGCAGGAAGCACTGAGCTGGCTGCCGGGCCAACAAACCTCCGCCAAAGACCTTGATGAATACACCAGCCCTGCTGATCTGGCATCTCCCACCTTCCCCAGGCTGGTCGCGGAAACGGCGGGAAAGTCCCGGGTGCTTCTGGTGGACGACAATCGCGATATGCGCGAATACGTTCGCCGTCTGCTCAATACCCGCTTTGAAGTTATTACTGCGGCCAATGGCCGGGAGGCATTACAGAAGGCAACAAAGCAACCGCCTAATCTGGTGTTGAGCGACGTGATGATGCCGGAAATGGACGGCTACCAGCTCCTGGCAGCGCTGCGGAATAACCCGGCTACGTCGTCCATCCCGGTGGTCCTGCTTTCAGCCCGGGCCGGTGAAGACTCTCTCATTGAAGGCATGCAATCGGGCGCCGATGATTATCTGGTGAAACCTTTCACCGCGCGCGAGTTGATCGCGCGAGTAGACGCTCACATCAAAATGGCGCGCTTCCGGCACGAAACGGTGGAAAGAGAATCGCGGCTGCAGCGTGAGTTGCGGGAGTCGGAACGGGAGCAGCGTCGGCTTCTGGAAGTGATGGACCAGTCCACCGACTTTATCGGCCTGGCCACACTGGAAGGCAACGTACTGTACGTGAACAAGGGGGGGCGCGCCCTGGTCGGGCTAAGTGACGCGGGTGACGTTCATGAGCTCAGAATCAAAGACTTCTTTTTTCCTGAGGATATTCCCTTCCTGGAAAACGTGGTCATCGCCACCGTTCTCCGCGACGGACTGTGGCACGGTGAAGTTCGTTTCCGCCATTTCCAAACCGGGGAGAGCCTCCTGGTGGACTACCACATCTTCCCGGTGGTTGATCCCCGGACCGGCGAAACCATGGGCCTGGCAACGGTAACGCGCGACATACGCGAGCGCAAGAAGACGGAAGCCGCGCTGCGTGCCAGCGAGTCGCGCTTCCGCCGCCTGATCGAGCAGGCCAACGTCGGCGTAGCGATCGGCGATCTGGCCGGCAAGATCTCCTACCTCAATCCAAGTATGTTGCGTCTCCTCGGCTATACCACCGACGACGTGCGCGAAGGCCGCTTGCGCTGGGACAAACTTACGCCGCCGGAGTTTGCCGATCGCGATGCCCGGGCGGTGCGGCAGCTGCGGGAGCGGGGAACCTGCGACCCTTACGAGACGGAGTACATGGCCAAGAACGGCCAGAGAATCCCGCTGCTTGTAGGCGCGACCATGATCGTGGGCGGGGACCGCGCGCGGGGCGAAGTGGCCGTCTTTCTCACTGACCTCACCGAACTGAAGCGCGCCCAGTCCGCGCTTTTGCAGAGCGAAAAACTCGCCGCCGTGGGCCGCTTGTCGGCTTCAATCGCGCATGAGATCAATAATCCGCTGGAGGCGGTCACCAACCTTCTCTACCTGATCGACCAGGAGCGCGAGCTTCCCGGGCCGGTGCGTGATTTTACGCGCATGGCGCAACAGGAGCTGGCGCGCGTGAGCCAGATCGCCACGCAGACGCTTCGCTTCTACCGGCAATCGACGGCCCGGAGCGCGGTGCGTGTTTCCGAATTGCTCGATTCGGTGCTCAAGCTTTATCAAGGCAGGCTCACCTCGGCCGGCGTGCATGTGGTGCGCGAGTACGGAGGGACCGGACCGGTGTTCAGCTTTGAAGGCGAGCTGCGCCAGGTATTGACCAACCTGATCGGCAATGCGCTGGATGCTTCGCGCCACCGCGGTCAAATCACCGTACGCGAGCGCGATGCCACCGACTGGCGCACCGGACGCAAAGGCATTCGCGTCATCGTGGCCGATAAAGGCCACGGCATGTCGCCGGAAACCCTCGCCCATATTTTTGAGCCCTTCTTCTCCACCAAAGGCTTGACCGGCACAGGGCTGGGCCTGTGGGTAAGCCTGGAGATCATCCAGAAACATCAAGGCCACGTAAAGGTACGGAGCAGCACTTCAGACCGGCATCATGGAACGGTTTTCAGCATTTTTATCCCCCACAGCGGACCCGAGTAGAGTCTTGCGCTGTCTTGCGATGCCATGCCGGCGATCTTCTCCAGCTGATCCGTTCGCCTGAACTCGGTATAATCCTCTTATCCATGAAGGCCTACGTCACAGTCATGCTGAAGACCACTGTCCTTGATCCTCAGGGCAAAACCATTCACGGCGCGCTCAAGAAGATGGGCTACAAAGGCGTGGGAGAGGTCCGCCAGGGCAAGTTTTTTGAGCTGGCGCTGGATGGCGGCCTGGACAAAACAGCCGCCAAAGCCGAGATCGAGCGGATCGCCAAAGAGGTGCTCACCAACCCTGTGATTGAAGAGTTCTCTTACCGCCTTGAGGACTAGATACCCGTGGCCCAGCCGCCATTTTGCGCACCACCGAAGCTTTTTCCCTTCCCATTGCAAAGGTTTTCATATTCGCTGGAACACACTCAGGTAACCAGGAACTCTAACCATTGGGGAGTAGAATAATCAGCATCCCCCGAGAGAAGCCCGGAGTCCAATGGCTTGTTCCCAAAAATGACGATTTGGCGATTGGCTTGCACGTAAAACCCTCAACAAGCAGCCTCAGTCGACAGGATTTTCTATATGTGCGGAATTGTAGGTTATGTAGGCAAAAAGCGCGTTGTGCCCGTGATCATTGACGGGCTGAAAAAGCTGGAATACCGCGGCTATGACTCCGCCGGGATCGCCGTGGCCGGCAACGGCAACCATGGAGCGGTGCAGGTGCGCCGGGCCGAGGGCAAGCTGCGCAACCTGGAAGAGGCGATCCGCCTCAAGCCCCTGGACGGCACCTACGGTATCGGCCACACGCGCTGGGCCACGCATGGCCGCCCCACGGAGGAGAACGCGCATCCGCATCGCGACTGCACCGGCAAGATCGTGGTGGTGCACAACGGCATCGTCGAAAACTATCTCTCGCTCAAGAAAAAACTGATCGAAGAAGGGCACAAATTTTCCACCGAGACCGATACTGAAGTCATCGCGCACCTGGTGGAGAAGGCTTTTTACCACAAGGCCAACGGACACCGCCCCAGCTTGGAAGAAGCCGTGCGCAAGACGGTAAAGCAGCTTACCGGCGTATTTGCACTGGCCGTGATTTCTGAAGAAGAGCCCAACAAGATTGTGGCCGCGCGCAATGGCCCGCCGGCGGTGATCGGCCTGGGCGACGACGAATATTTTATCGCCTCGGATATTCCGGCCATCCTCCATCACACGCGCGACCTGTTTTTCTTGCATGACGGCGACCTGGCGATGATCACGCCATCCGGCGTGCAACTCACCGACTTTGACGGCAAACCGGTGGTGCGCGAAGTGCAGCACGTGACCTGGGACCCCATCATGGCAGAAAAGGGCGGCTACAAGCACTTCATGCTCAAGGAAATTTACGAGCAGCCGCGCGCCGTACGGGACACAACTCTGGGCCGCGTCTCTCTCGATTCCGGCAAGGTCTTCCTGGAAGAAATGGAGATCACCGAAGACGAGCTGCGCAACGTGCAGAAGATCAACATTGCCGCTTGCGGCACCAGCTGGCATGCGGCGCTGGCCGGGAAATTCATGATCGAGCGGCTGGCGCGCATCCCCGTGGAAGTGGATTACGCCAGCGAATGGCGCTATCGCGATCCCATCACCTGCCACAAGGAAATCACCCTGCTCATCACGCAATCGGGCGAGACCGCGGACACCATCGCCGCGCAGCGCGAGGCCAAAGCCAAAGGCTCCAAGACGCTGGCTATCTGCAATGTGGTGGGCGCTATGATCGCACGCGAGGCCTCAGGCACTGTCTACACGCACGCCGGACCGGAGATCGGCGTGGCCTCCACCAAGGCTTTCACCGCGCAATTGACCGCATTGTTCCTGCTGGCGCTTTACCTGGGCGAGTTGCGTGGCGCGACCACGGCCGAAGAAGCCAAAAAATATATCGACGAACTGCTGAAGATCCCGTCCAAGCTGGAATCATTGCTCAGCCGCGATGAAGAGTGCGAGGAGTTGGCGAAGCAGTATTACCGCGTGCAGGACTTCCTGTTCCTGGGCCGCGGCATTCACTATCCGATTGCGCTGGAAGGCGCGCTCAAGCTCAAGGAAATTTCTTACATCCATGCCGAAGGCTATCCCGCGGGCGAGATGAAACACGGCCCCAATGCGCTGATCGACGAAAACCTGCCCGTGGTGATGGTGGCTACCAAGGATTCGAACGATCCCAACTCCGTGCTCCGCTACGAAAAGACCATGTCGAACATCAAAGAGGTAAAGGCGCGGTCGGGCATATTGATTGCCGTGGCCACCGAGGGCGACGAGGAGATCAGGGAATCAGTGGACCACGTGCTCTACGTTCCGCACGCGCCGGAGTTGCTGCTGCCTATCCTGGAAGTGGTGCCGCTGCAATTGCTGGCCTATCACATTGCCGTGCGCCGCGGATGCGATGTTGACCAGCCACGCAATCTGGCCAAATCGGTCACCGTGGAGTAACGCGGCGCGTCCGCGTTCGGCCGCGCTCGACATCAACCTCCATATGCCGGGTTCTTGTAAAAAAGGCCAAGTTTCTTCGTCCGATAAGATTGGTAAAGTAAGCATCTTCGCTGCCCCAGGCCGTGGCAGCTTGTTTTAAAATTGATCTGTTGTGAAAAAAGATACTCCCCCGCTGGAATCCTTGTGGTCACGCCGCAGCGGCCTGCTCTCCATCATTGTTGCCGTCATCGTTTCCGCAATCGGTTTTGTTCTCGATCACGTGCTGGTCAAAGAAGGCCTGCCCAGATTTGACATGCTCATCTTCAGCAATGGCCTGACCGGCATCTTTGCCGGCGGGCTGTTTTACCAGTTGGCCAGAGAAGAAAAGGCCAGCCGCGAACTGGTCCGCGCGCGCATGAAGACCATTGCCGAGCTCAATCATCACATTCGCAATGCCCTGCAGGTCATCAGGTTTCTGGGCGGGCAGCAGCGCCACGGGCTGGACGCGGTACAACTGCAACTCATCAATGACTCAGTGGACCGCATTGAATGGGCGTTACGGGAAGTCCTGCCCAGGTATGAACGCGATGCGCCGGCGATCGCAGTACAAGAACCATGGCGCAAATCGGCAGGCCCTGCCGCCTGATTGGCCGTGTAGCGCAGTGGCGCACCTGTTCTGATAACGCACAGCTTCAAAGGGCTGTTTTCTTTATTTTCGCTCTTCTTTTTGCCGCAACCTGGACCCCGAATCCACCATCTAATTGCTTGACAATAAGTGACTCACATCTAATAATGGACTTATTGTTAGGCAGTACGCACTGATTTTGAAGCACTTATATGCAGGGAGGTAGGGCAGCCATGGGCAAGATTATTGGAATTGATCTCGGAACCACGAATTCTGTGGTGGCCGTAATGGAAGGCGGTGAGCCAAAAGTCATCGCCAACGAGGAAGGTGGCCGCACCACACCGTCTGTGGTCGGGTTCACCAAGTCGGGTGAGCGTCTGGTGGGCCAGGTCGCCAAGCGGCAGGCCATCACTAACCCGGAAAACACGGTTTATTCCATCAAGCGGTTTATGGGCCGCCGCTTTGATGAAGTGAGTGAAGAAATGAAGATGGTCCCCTACAAGGTAGTGCGCCAGGGAGACCATGTTGCCGTGGTGGCGCAGGGGCAGGAGTACACCCCACCGCAGATTTCGGCCATGATTCTGCAAAAGCTGAAGAAGGCCGCGGAAGACTATCTTGGCCAGCCGGTAACGGAAGCCGTGATTACCGTGCCCGCCTATTTTAACGACGCGCAGCGCCAGGCGACGAAAGACGCGGGCAAGATTGCCGGTCTGGATGTAAAACGCATCGTCAACGAGCCTACGGCGGCCGCGCTGGCATACGGTCTGGACAAGAAGAAGGACGAAATCATCGCCGTCTACGACTTTGGCGGCGGCACGTTTGATATTTCCATCCTGGAAGTGGGCGGGGATGTGGTCCAGGTGAAATCCACCAATGGTGACACGCACCTGGGCGGCGACAATATCGACCAGCGCATTGTGGAATGGCTGGTGGAAGAGTTCAAGAAAGATGAAGGGCTGGACCTGCGCGCCAAGGGCAATGAGATGGCGTTGCAGCGTCTGCGTGATGCCGCGGAGAAAGCCAAGATCGAGCTTTCCACCACCATGGAGAGCGAGATCAATCTGCCGTTCATCACTGCCGACGCCAGCGGGCCAAAGCACCTGGTGAAGAAGCTGACCCGGACCAAGCTGGAGCAGATGGTGGATGACATCATTCAGCGCTCCATCGCGCCGTGCAAGCAGGCGATGAAGGATGCCGGCGTCGACGCCAGCAAGATCGATGAAGTGGTCCTGGTCGGCGGACAGACGCGCATGCCGCGTATCCAGCAGCTGGCAAAAGAGCTGTTTGGAAAGGAGCCGCACAAGGGCGTAAACCCCGATGAAGTGGTAGCGATCGGCGCGGCGATCCAGGCGGGCGTGCTGGCCGGCGACGTGAAAGACCTGCTCTTGCTCGACGTGACTCCGCTGACTCTGGCGATTGAAACACTGGGCGGCGTGGCCACGCAGATGATCCCGCGCAACACCACGATTCCGACCAAGAAGACGGAAACGTTTTCCACGGCGGCTGACAGCCAGCCTTCCGTAGAGGTCCACGTGTTGCAGGGCGAGCGTCCGCTGGCCAAGGACAACCGCACTCTGGGCAAGTTCCACCTGACCGGCCTTCCGCCGGCGCCGCGTGGCGTGCCCCAGATTGAGGTGACCTTTGACATCGACGCCAACGGAATCCTGAACGTGACCGCGAAAGACAAGGCCACCAACAAAGAGCAGAAGATCACGATCACGTCTTCTTCCGGACTGAGCAAGGAAGAGGTGGAGCGCATGGCCAAAGAAGCCGAAGCCCACGCCTCGGAAGACAAGGCCAAACGCGAAGAGATCGAGGCCCGCAACCAGCTTGACGGCATGGTCTATCAGGTGGAAAAGACCCTGAAAGAACATGGCGACAAGATCTCGGCCGACGAGAAAGGGCAAGTGGAATCGGCCGTGGCGGACGCAAAGAAGGCGCTGGAAGGCACGGACGCGGCAGCCATGAATTCGGCCCGCGAAAAGCTGACCCAGGCTTCGCACAAGCTGGCCGAAGTTATGTATAAGACCGCGCAGGCGCCGCCGGAAGGCGCCCCGGGTGCAGGCCCGCAGGCAGGCGCCCCGCAAAATGGCGCCGCCGGACAGAGCGAGAAGAAAGATGAAGGCGTGATTGACGCCGAGTACGTGGACGTGGAGGACAAAAAATAAGTTCTCCGCAATTGGATTGCACTGGGGGAAGGCGGCGATCAAGCCGCCTTCAGCCTATGCGAGGGGAGTAACAGTGAAAAAATATTTAGTAGTAAAAGTGGCGGAAGGTTTCAGCCACGTGGTGAATTGGATTGCCATGCCCGGGCTATACACCCTGGAGGCGGCGCAGCAGTTTGTGAACAGCGCCACCGCCAACGAGCCCGAAGCAAAATTCCTGATCCAGGAAGTGGGCGCGGCGTAAGAACATTTCGCCGCGCCGCTTAACTCTAAAGAACGGGCTTAGCCCCTGGAGAGCAGATGAAATACATGAGACGTCGTGGCCTGCGGATGTTTGCCGTTGCTGCCCTTGTACCCATGATGGCGCTGGCGCAGGCCAATAAGCCTGCCGCCAGCCCGCAGGACACAGCCACCATCCAGCAGGTCACCGAACGCGTGCGCAATTTCCTGGCTAATGTGCCGAAAAACGATCCCGCGGTCTTCCAGGATTTTTTCGCCGATGACGTGATCTACACGCGCGCTGTCGGCGTGACCATCACCAAATCGGACATTATCAAGAACATCGATGTCCGCGCGGCTAACGAGCCGCAGGCAACGTATGAAGCGGACGATTTTACCGTCCATCCCTACGGGGAGACGGCGGTGGTGAACTTCCGCCTGATCATGCACAACATAGAGAATGGCAAGCCGACGACTGGTTACTTCCGCAATACGGGGACGTTCCTGAAGCGCAACGGCAAATGGCAGGCCGTGGCCTGGCAGGCGACGAAGGTGCCGGAACCCAGCAAGTAGTAATTGGCAAATAGCAACTAGCAGTCTGTAAATGGCGACTACACAACAAAAAGTTGAGCCGGTTTGCGGGCGTGAGGGGAGCGGGAGCCCGCAGGAGAAATCCCGAGCGCAGCGAGGGAACCCAAACTAGGTAAATGGCGACTACACAACAAAAAGATTATTACGGCCTCTTGGGCGTAAAGAAAACCGCCTCGACGGAGGAGATCCGCAAGGCCTTCCGCAAGCTCGCCAGAAAATACCATCCTGACGTAAATCCCAACGACAAAAAGGCCGAAGAGAAGTTCAAGGAAATCTCCGAGGCTAACGACGTCCTCAGCGACCCCAAGAAGCGCAAGATCTACGACCAGCTTGGCTTCTACTCAGACAATATCGATCCCGCGGCGGCGGAGGCATATTCGCGCGGCGGCGGATTTGGCGCAGGCGGGTTCGGCGCCGGGCCGTCCGGGAGCAGAGGGGCGCGCGGCGGGGGTCAGGGCTTCGATTTCAGCGGGTTCGATTTCTCCGATCTCGGCGGCGCCGGCGGCAGGCAGGGAGCGGGCGGATTCCGCGATATTTTCTCCGGCATCTTTGGCGGACGGGGCGGCGCGGCCGCGGAAACCGGACCGGAACGAGGCTCCGACCTTGAGTACCAGGTCAACGTCGGTTTCTGGGATGCGATCCGCGGAGCGGTCATGCGCCTGAACATCGCGCGCCTTGATACCTGCGCAAACTGCCACGGCAGCGGCGTGGTGGGAACTCCCACCACATGCCCGCAATGCCACGGCAGCGGCCAGATCACGCAGTCCGGCGGCGGGATGAAGTTCAACGTCATGTGTCCCCGGTGCGGCGGCAGCGGCAAGGTGCAGTCTCCCTGCCCGGTGTGCCACGGTGAAGGCGCAGTGGAGCGCGCTGAACCGCTGGAAGTCCGCGTAAAAGCGGGCACACGCGACGGGCAGCGCATTCGCCTGGCCGGCAAGGGCAACGCCGGAACGCACGGCGGAGCGGCAGGCGATCTTTATATCATCATCCGCGTGGGCGACCATCCGGTTTTTCGCCGCGAAGGTGATGACATTTACGTCACAGTTCCGGTGGCGGCCTGGGAAGCCGCACTGGGAACCAAGATTGAAGTGCCCACGATCGACGGGCGGTCGCAGTTGAAGATCCCGCCAGGAACGCAGAGCGGGCAAAAGCTGCGGCTGCGCGAGAAAGGCGTACCTTCGGCCACGCGCGAAGAAAAGCGCGGCGACGAAATCGTGGAGATCAAGATCGTGGTCCCGGCCGCGCACGATATGCGCGCGAGAGAGCTGTGGCAAGAGTTGCAAAAGCTGCATACAGAAGATCCACGGGCCGAGCTGTGGAGCAAGGTGTGATCCTTACGACGGCGCGACTGCATCTGCGTGAGTTCACCTCCGCCGATGCGGATGCACTGGAAGCCGTTTTGGGCGATCCCATTGCGATGCGGTATTATCCCGCAGCCTTTGACCGCAAGGGCGGTCGAAGAGTGGATCGAGCGCAACCTTGAGCGTTATCGTCGCGATGGGCACGGCTTGTGGGCGATGCTGCTGAAAGACTCCAGCGAACTCATCGGCGACTGTGGCTGCACCTTGCAGGAAGTGGAAGGCAAGAATGAGGTTGAAGTCGGCTACCACATGCGGCGCGATCTCTGGAGCAACGGCTATGCCACAGAAGCCGCCCGGGCGTGCATGGAGTACGCATTTGCCAGGCTTGGGGTTGCGCGGGTGATCTCGATGATTCGCCCGGTGAACATGCAGTCGCGCCGGGTAGCGGAAAAGAACGGAATGACGTGCGAGAATGTTGTTTTTTGGCGCGGGTACGATCATTGCATTTATGTGAAGCGCGGAGTGGTGCGAACTGCGCTATATTCGAGACGATAAAATATGAGTAAGATTCCAGCAGTTACATTGGTTACGGCTATCGCCTCTTTTTTGGGTGGTGGTTTCGCAGGTTCCGTATTTACTTGGTACATGAACCGGCCTGATGTGACGATTCTAACCTATAACATCGCAACTACACCGTTTGGATCCTCTGAGGCTGTGAGTGTTGTTCCAAATCTTAGAATTCAAATAGGAAATGAGAACATCAATTCTCTTTACACTCACACAATTGATCTAAGCGTTCCCAAAGGCCCTTTTGTCGAGCAAACTGATTTTGCGATTATCTTCCCAACAGGTACTCGTGTTTTTGGAACGCAAACTGTTGCTCCTACCTCTGTACAGGGCATAAATTGCAGCACGATTTCTGATGGGCTGAAATGCCATATTGGTCCTTTAACTGCCCAAACCAATAAAGCTTTTAGAGTAATTGTCGCCAATGATCATGCTGAGCCGCCAAGAGTAGAGCTCGCAGCGAAGAATTTAGAGCTTTTGAGCAATCAGGAGTATCTGAATAAAGGACGAATGCCTCTTTGGTTGCAGATCATAGGACTTGGATGTAGTGGCCTTTTGGGGTTTTTTCTTCCGGAATTAGTGAGAAGGCTCTCAAAAAGGAAGGCCATCGGAGCCAGCGTTCCATGACGGCCAAACGCAAATCCAAGGGCGCTTACATGATCTCTTCCGTCGCGGAGATGTACAGCATCCATCCGCAGACGCTGCGCCTCTACGAACGCGAAGGGCTGCTTAAGCCTTCACGCACGGAAGGCAACACGCGCCTTTACACGGAAGAAGACCTGCAGAGGCTGGAGTTCATTCTTAACCTGGCCCGCGATCTGGGCGTAAACATCGCCGGCATCGCCATCATTTTGCAGATGCGGGAGCGCATGGAAGAGATGAACCGGAAAATGCAGGAGTTTGTCCACTTTGTGCAGGAAGAAGTTGCCTTCCGTGCCAGCCATGCCCAGGCCGATCCCCGCCAGGGAGCCATCATCCCCCTGCGCAAACCCACCATCAACGTGGCCCCGCGAGATAAACGAAAATAGTCCGCGACGGCTGCCGCGATGCGAATTTCTCAGAGCTGTCAGGCACAGGGCCGCCTTTTGAGGCCCTTCCATTATCCCCATTTTCAGGAATTAACACTGAAGCGCTTAAGTATCGTTGAGGTCGTGCCCATGGACGGAGACGATGGGCTTGCGCGGCTCGCCGGATTCCGTCCGGTCCTCAGGCACTTCATGCTCCAGGCTTGGCTGGCCAGCGGGCGCAGCGGCCGTCATGGTGCGCTGTTCTTGCAAAGCGGTACGCTTTTGCGGATAGACGCGCATGCGCTGTCGAATCCGACGTTCTACATCGGACCACTCATCGCGCACACGTTCCACGCCGCGCCGAATCGTTCTGACGCTTTTTTCTTCAGCCTTACGGAGATTGTCTACAAAACGCATGGATGCTCTCCCCCTTTAGGTCAGGTACGTTTCCGATACACTTGGCCCATGTATTGAGATGCACGCGATGCAAGGTTGGAAACTGCTGCTTTTTCTCTGTCGCTGCGCTCCAAACCGCTGCCGCAGTTCATCTCCTGACGGCTCACTCCAGCCCTGATGCAGACGGCTCGGCACGCAAGTCGGCCTCGCCTCGTATATGCCCCACGTGATTCTCTGTCGCTGCGCTCCAAACCGCTGCCGCAGTTCATCTCCTGACGGCTCACTCCAGCCCTGATGCAGACGGCTCGGCACGCAAGCTCGACGTTTTTGGATTTTATTAGCCGGCCTGCGGCGAGCTTTGTTTCGCCAGCCAGTCTAGAAAGAGCTGTTCAATGGGTTTGTCTTTGGCGCGGATAAGGTGGCGCATGGTGTGGCCGGTGGCCAGATGGCAGAGTTCCTCCGCCATATTCTTGATGTGGTCGCCGGCCCGCTCCAGCGCATTGGCCATGGAGAGCACATGCAGGCTTTCCAAGCCCTTGAGTCCTTCGGCATTCTCTGTATGGCGGACGACAACAAGATTGCGCAGCCGGTCGACCTCGGAATCGGTGCGCAACACGTGGATGGCCTGTTCAACGTCGCGTGCCGCAAAGGCCCGGACCATGGAGGCCAGCATGTTCTCCAGCAGACAGCCCATCCGGGTCAACTGCTCAATATCGTCCATGTCAATCCGGTTGCGCACGATGGAGGAGCGCTCGGCAAAGCTGGCGACGAGGTCGCCGATGCGCTCAAGATCGAGCATCAGCTTCATGCAAGCCAGCAACTCACGGGCCTGGGACGGCGTGACTTGCGTAATCACCGCGGCGAGTTCCTGGTCCATTTCGCGGTCCATGCTGTCCAGCCGTTCTTCGCACTTGCGGACCGCGAGAAGGGCCATGTTCGAACCGTTGATCAAACCATCTATGGCGTAAGTCACTTCCTCCTTGGCTACGGAGCAAGCGCCCATGGTCAGGTCAACCAGATGGGACCGTGCTGAGGATTCGTGGGGAAGGAGCGCTGCTTGGGAACTCATGACCGCTGCTTACCTTGTCCGCCGCGCCTTCGTTTTCAGAAGGACGGCCTGGATTCGCACCTGCTGTGCCCGTCTGATTGGAGTTATAACGGGCGATTGTGAAAGCAAGGTTAAAACGCCGTGAATCCTGTGCAAAACACCGTTAAAAACCTCACCACTGATTTCACGGATAACACCGATCTGCACAGCTGGTTTTTCCTTCTGTTTTGATCTGTGTCATAAGCGTGCAGCAGTGGCCAGCACTGCTGCCCTTAACTGTTTCAGATCAGTGTGTGATCAGTGGTAGGGGTTTTGGGCCCGCTTTCTCTCAGGAAGCCAGGGGCCGGCCCTCTTCCGGTCCTTCATTGCCTTCCAGGAAAACAACCAGGTTCTCAGCCAGATGGCCGGCGTGGTCCGCGATCTGCTCCAGGCACCGCGATGCAAAAATGAGATGGAGGTCCTGTTCGTCAGTGACGTGCGGTCCCTGCTGCTTAACCCCGCGCAGCACGTAGTCGCGATAGGCATCCACCGTGGCGCCGCCCGCGGCAGCATTGCGCGCCAGAACGGGATCCAGCCGGCTGAGCGAACGCAGGGTTTGATGGCATAGGTGAGAGACGGCAATGGCCAGCGGCTGGAGCCGAGAAAAGTCCTCATGCTCGTTGTGTTTCCCCACTTCTGTGACCTTGCGGCCCAGGTTGGCCGACAGCTTGCCCAGGCGGGTCAGGTCTTTGCAGATATTGACGGCCGATGTGGCCCTCCGCAGCTCGGACGGCGCCAGATCGCCCCGCTCTAGAGCGGAAAAGACTGCCTGATCGAGCGCCAGTTCCAGTTCCTGGATGGCCACGGCATTTTCCATGATGCCGGCAACGATATGCGAATTCGAGGCCAGCAGGGCGGTGATCGCCCGGCCCACGGCTTCATCCACCGTGCGGCCCATGGTTACAAGAAGGTTGTTGATCTTATCCTGCGCAGGTTGCGCTTTTACCGCCTGGATCGTCATGGAACACCTTTGCTGTAGCGTTACTTGGTTAGACGGAACGTACCACGCACTGGTTAACAACGGGTCAAAAACTAAACAATCTCCAGTAAAGCCGTGCAGGGGGTGCTCACAACTGTAGATGAAACACTCTGGATGGAAGATTCACTTTTTTGGCGCTTCAAACCGGTACCCGGCGCCGCGAACGGTCCGTAAATACCGGGGATGTTCCGGGTCAAGCTCAATCTTGGAGCGCAATTTTCTCACGTAGACGTCCACGGAGCGTGGGCTGACGAAGGTGGTCTCACGCCAGACGGCGTCCAGGATCTGGTCGCGCGTGAATACCCGGCCGGCATGCTGGGCGAGATAGTGCAGGAGGCGGAACTCTGTGGCCGTGGCGGTGATGACAGAGCCGCGTACCGTGAGAGTCATGGCCATCGAGTCAATTTCCAGGTCTCCCGCGCGAATCACGCCGGGAGCCAGCGGCGCCTCGCAGCGGCGCAAGACCGCCTTCACTCTGGCCACCAGCTCGCGCGGACTGAAAGGCTTGGTAATGTAGTCGTCGGCGCCGGTTTCCAGTCCACGGATGCGATCGGCTTCGCTGGTCCGCGCTGTCAGAAAAACAATAGGCGTGGCGCCCAGAACCTGTCCCGATTGCCGCACCTGGCGGCAAAGCTCGATGCCATCTCCGCCGGGAACCATGATATCCAGCAGCATCAGAGCTGGACGCTCCTTGAGAGCATCCGCCAGGACAGCATGTGTGGTGGAGTAGCTGCGCACGCGATAGCCGGCGGCCTCCAGATGATGGCGCACCAAGCGCGAGATATCGGAATCGTCTTCCACCACAAAGATCTTCTGCTTGTCGTTCACCGTGGTTTCCGCAGCGGGCTTTTCCTGTGCTGCCCGATCCGATCCAGACAAAGTCCTGTTGAGTGCGCCCATAACGTCCCCAGCTTACAAGGCGAATGTTAAGGGAGTGTGAAAACAGCGGACGCAGCGATACATTCTAAGTAGACCAGGCGAAAACCTCGCCACGGATAAACACGGATTACACTGATTTTCAGGGTTGGTTTCGATCCGTGCTATCCGTGTTCATCGGTGGTAAGCATTTTTTGATCTGCGCTTATCTGTGGTATCAGCGGCAAAGGGTTTCCATGGCTCAGCAACATACCTAGAAGCAATCTGGCACGGACTCTGGGAAGCGATGGCCAAATGAGAGATCGTGCGGATTGGCTTTTACGGGCTGCCCGTTCGTTGGGCTAGAATGCGTGCAGCCCGATCATGGCAATTTCACTGCGAGCATACCGCGACGGCGACCAGGACTTCCTGTTCAAGCTCTATTCCAGTACGCGCATGGATGAGATAGCCCCGTTTGGCTGGCCCGCGGCGCAGCAGGAAGCCTTTTTGCGCATGCAATTTACCGCGCAGCAACGCTGGTATGAATCGGCCTACGGGCAGTCCGAGCACCAGATCGTGGAGCAGGATGGACAGCCGATCGGCCGCCTGATGATGTTGCGGGAAAGAAGTTCCGTGCTGCTGGTCGACATTTCCCTGCTCGCCGAACATCGCGGGCGCGGCATTGGCGGCAGGCTGGTCCTTGAGTTGATTCAGCAATGCAAGCATGACGGCGCAACGCTCAGGTTACAGGTGCTAAAGACCAATCCTGCTTTGCGGTTATACGAACGCCTGGGCTTTGTCCGCACCGGTGAAGACCAGCTGTATCTTCAGATGGAGCACCGGCCGAATTAACCGTGCGCTCGCTTCACTTTTGTTCGTCCTGCTGCGCGCCAAGTGGAACAAACCTGACACCCGGCGCGGGCGATACCCGCCGTTGCTGGAGAATGCTTGCAGGGGTGCATGTGGTCATGCCTGCTGGTACCGGCGCCTGGCCATCCTGGCGACGGAAGAAGTAGCTGCGCATGGTGTAACAGGTATTGCTTTGCAGGTACTGCTGCAATTCCTCCGACGTCATATTACTGGAGCGCAGCTTCTGCATGATCGAGAGCTTATGCTGCTGTAGCTGAAGATGAATCCGAGCTGTATCCGGCGAAGCCTGCTGCGGTGCGGCTGTCGCAAAAAGCAAGAGAAAACCAAGAGGCCACATATTGTAAGTCCTCCTGGCGAAAATTATAGTCCAGTCAGCTTCGATCGAGGCAAACCAAGCCTGGGAACCGGCGGATGGCTCCGTTCAGGAATGGGAAAATTTGGCGCCCGGCTCATTTGCATCTTCTCACCCTCCAGGCGTAGGCTTATTGGGTCACAGGCGCGAATGGCAGGTAAAAGATTGATTGTCTTATGTCATGTCAACCAACCGAATGATTCGCCCGTAGCTAAGCGCCTGCACTCCAGTAAAGAAGGATCGCATGAAGAATATCTATGTAGGCAATCTGGATTTTAACGTCAGTGAAGATGAACTTCGGCAGGCTTTTGCAGCTTACGGGCAGGTCGATAACGTCACTGTTTTGAAGGACCGTGATACCGGACAGCCACGGGGCTTTGGTTTTGTGGAAATGTCCAACGATGAAGAGGCGGAAAAAGCCATCAACGCGATGAACGGATACCAACTGGGATCGCGCGCGCTCAATGTGAATGAAGCCCGGCCCAAAACCGGCGGGGGCGGCGGCGGCTTCGGTCGCGGCGGCGGAGGAGGCGGTGGCTTCGGCCGTGGCGGTGGAGGAGGGCGTGGCGGCAATCGCGGCGGTGGTGGCGGCCGCGGGGGCAGCGGCGGCGGCTTCCGCAAATACTAAAATCTTTCAACGCAAAAACGCAGGCCCAGCCTGCGTTTTTTGCATTTGCATCAAGAGCGGCTTACACGAACTCGACCTTCGGCTTGTGCGGGATGATGCCGGCGCGGTATCCCATGTCCAGAAGTTTTGCCACGGCTTCTTTGCCATCCTCGCCATAATCGAGCGTTCGTTCGTTCACATACATGCCGACAAAACGGTCTGCCATCTGCGGATCGAGATCGCGCGCGAACTGCATGGCATAGGCCAGCGCGGGCTCGCGATGGTCGAGCGCGAACTGGATGCTGTGACGCAGCGCCTGCGTGACCTGCGCCATCAACTCCTGCCCCAGCTCGCGGCGAATGGCGTTTCCGCCCAGAGGCAGCGGAAGTCCCGTGAGTTCATGCCACCACCTGCCCAGGTCCAGGATGCGATTGAGACCTGACCGCTCATACGTGAGCTGGCCTTCATGGATGATGAGTCCGGCTTCATATTTGCCGGCAACAACTTCAGGAATAATGCGGTCGAACGGCACTACGGCGGTTTCAATTTTGGGCGCGAACAATTTGAGCGCCAGGTAGGCCGTTGTCATGGTGCCGGGCACGGCCACCCTCATGCGCTTCAGCTCTTCAAGTCCAAACATGCGCGGCGCAACCACCATGGGGCCGTACTGCTCACCCACGCTTCCACCGCAGGGCATGAGCGCGTATTTATCCTGGACGTAGGGATACGCGTGGAAGGAGATGGCGCTCACGTCGTAAAAGCCTTCCATGGCTTTGCGGTTCAGGGTTTCAATGTCCGTGAGCGTGTGGGAAAACTTCAAGCCGGGCACCCGGACTTTGTTCGTCGCCAGCGCATAGAACATAAAAGCATCGTCAGAGTCAGGACTATGGGCGATCGTGATTTCGCGAGCGGGAGCAGAAACAGACGAAGATGACATATTTAAAATCCTACAACACTCTTGAGTTCTATGCGGGTAAGGGGGCCGCGGAGCCAAAAGAACTTTCTTATCTTGTCCAGCTTCAGGACCTTAGTTCGATTACGCTTTTTCCACCGGTTCCTGTTCGGGCTGGACCTCAAGCATCGGGGTTGGCGGCGTCACATGAGGCCGCCGGAGGTGCCAGCGCAGGCGCCAGAACATGGCTCCCACGGCCACTATGATGGCCACAATGGAAAGCGCTAAGAGAACATACAAAAACTTCATCAGCATTGCGGCTAGGATACCAGAGCTGCTCCCCATCAACGGCGCAAAAAACTCTTAGACTCCTACAGGGAAGGGCTTAGTCCTTGGCTCAGGGGCCGTGCCGCTGTGACGCTCAAATCTGCCTTGCAGCAACGACATCAATCCGGTGTACCAGTATCCCAGCACAAAGAGGAGCAGGAACGGAATGGTCCAGTAATTGCCGCTCGTGAAGGCGTAGAGGCACATGCCAACGAAGTATGTCCCTACCAGCAGTTCCAGCCACGGAACCAGGCCAAGGCGGCGGCGATATTTTTGCCCCATCGCTTTGTCCGCCTTCGCCTGCACATTGTATTTAGGAGTGCGCTTGAAGGACGACTTGATGCCCAGCAGCGCCTCAATCACGGCGCGCGTGTTGGTGAGCGTCAGGCCGATGCCCAGCGCCATAAGAAAAGGCAGGAAGAGGAAGGTCCGCGGCCAGCGTCGCGGAAAAAGTTCTTTCTGTGAGACCAGGTAGAAGCTGGAGATGGAAAACGTCGACGCCAGAAACAGCGGCAGGTCAATGACCAGCATCTGGAACCAGCCGCCAAACGAACGAATAATCATGGCCGGCATGAGCAACGTGGAAAGCACGATCATCAGCGGGTAGCTGAGGTTGGCGCTGAGGTGATAGAACGCCTCCACCTTTACGTGGAAAGGCGCCTCGCTCTTGAATACTTTGGGCAGGATTTTTTTGCCGGTCTGGATCAGGCCTTTGGCCCAGCGCGCCTGCTGCGTCTTGAATGCGGTCATCTCGATCGGCAGCTCCGCGGGGCATTCAACATCCTGAAGATATTTGAATTTCCATCCTGCGAGCTGGGCGCGATACGAGAGGTCAGTGTCTTCTGTGAGCGTGTCATGCTCCCAGCCGCCTGCATCGGCGATGGCCTGGCGGCGCCACATGCCGGCCGTGCCGTTGAAATTGAAGAAGACCTGGCTGCGCGAGCGCCCGCCGTGCTCCAGCACGAAATGGCCGTCAAGCAGAATAGCTTCAACTTCAGTCAGGAACGAGTAATTGCGGTTGAGATGCGTCCAGCGCGTCTGCACCATGCCAATCTTCGGATCGGTAAAGTGGTGCACCACGCGCATCAGCCAGTCTTCCGGAGGAACAAAGTCAGCGTCAAAGATGGCGATCAGATCGCCCTTCGCCGTCAGCAGGCCATTCTGCAAGGCGCCCGCCTTGAAGCCTTCACGATTGGTGCGATGAATGTACGTGATGGGGTGGCCCAATGCGGCGTAGCGATCCACCACGCCCTGGGCGACTTTCACGGTCTCGTCCGTAGAGTCATCCAGCACCTGAATATCAAGCTTGTCTTTGGGATAGTCGAGTTTGCAGATCGACTCGACCAGGCGATCAATCACGAACTGCTCGTTATAAATCGGCAGCTGGATAGTGACGCGGGGAAGCTCGGTGAATTGAGCCGGCGGCTCGGTTGTGCGGTTCTTGCGGTTCCGGTAGTACATGTAAACCAGCGCATACCGATGCAGGCCGTACCCGGCCAGGATGATCATCACGATGAAATACGGGATGAGGAGCGCCAGGTCAAAACCATTTGGCGAATAGAGGCCCTTGAAGGTCTTATCCAGGAACTGGCTCTTGAGATAGTGGACCAGCCCCTTCTGGGAGCTGGCAAAGAGCAGCATCGCAAAACCGGCAAAGGCGTTCAAATACAGACTCCGATGGAACTAAGGCTCGAAATATTAGATTGTAAATCATTCATAGCGAAGAAATGGAGAATGGTCTTCAGAAAAGAGCTCCGGCTAACCAACACCGGCAAAAGACGTGGTTTAGCCGCGAATCAACGCGAATCAGGACAAACATCCTCAGTAAGATTCGCGATCATTCGCCGGCCAAAGGGCTAGTTCAAGAACAACTGCCGGTACAGCGTGTCGCGTCGCGCGGGACGGAAGCCGGCGTCGCGGATCATGCGGCGCAGCTCTTCTTCCGTGGTGCAGTTGGTGACACCGGCGGAGCGGACCACATTTTCTTCGAGCATCACCGAGCCCACGTCATTGCCGCCGAAACGCAGGCCGAGCTGGCAGACTTTCAGGCCCTGAGTGACCCAGCTGGATTGCACGTTCTTGAAATTCGAGAGATAAAGCCGCGCGATGGCGAGCACTTTCAGGTACTCGACCGCCGTGGCTTCTTCCCAGTGGCGTCCACCCAGCGCGGTGTTTCCGGGCTGGAAGCTCCAGGGGATAAACGCAGTAAAGCCGCCAGTCTCTTCCTGCAAGTCAAAGACACGCTGGAAGTGGTTGATGCGATGTTCAATGGTCTCACCCACGCCGAACATCATGGTGGCGGTGGTGCGCATGCCCAGCTTATGCGCGGTCCGATGGACATTGAGCCAATCGTCGGTCAGGCATTTCAGGCGAGCGATCTTGTAACGGACTTCGTCGTCCAGAATTTCCGCGCCGCCGCCGGGAATGGAATCCAGGCCGGCATCGCGCAGCCGTTTGATCGTTTCTTCGATCGAAAGGCCGCTGACGTCGGCGAAGTGAATGATCTCGGAGGCGGAAAAGCAGTGCAGATGAATCTGCGGGAAGCGCTGCTTGATGCCGCGCAGCATGTCCTCATACCACTCGATCTTGAGATCAGGATGCAGGCCGCCCTGCATGAGCACGCCGGTGCCGCCCAGTTCCACGGTCTCGCGGATCTTCTCGTAGATCGTCTCCCGGTCAAGGACGTAGCCCTTGGCCCGGCCCGGGCCTTTGATGGGCGCGTAAAAGGCGCAGAAGGTGCAATATTCCGTGCAGAAGTTGGTGTAATTAATATTGCGATCGATGATGTAAGTGGCCACGCCCTCGGGATGGAGCTTGCGGCGGAGAGAGTCGGCCTCCATGCCCAGGCCGATCAGGTCGTCCGAGCGGAACAGGTCAAGCGCTTGTTGTTTGGTCAGGGACATGAACCCTTAAATTTTAGCGGAAACAGGCCGGCAATGGAACTTCTGGCTTCCCGCCAGCCAGAGACATAGAATTGGCGCTATGAATAAAAGATATCTGGTCCTTTTTGCGCTTCTGGCGTGGCTGACCGGCTGCGTCCCGGTGGATTCCCTCAACCCGCTGTATACGGACAAGGAAATTGTCTTCGACGAGTCTCTGCTCGGCGAATGGGTGGGCCCGGAAACCAACGATACGGGCAGCATGAAATTTGTAAAAGAAGGCAAGAATGCCTACGTGATCGTGATGACGGACAAGGATGGCCCGAACGGAGAGCAGAAGACCACGTTTTATAACGCGCAACTGCTGAGCCTCTCCGGGCAAAAGTTTCTCGACGTGCTGGCGCAGGAGTGGAGCGCTTCCCAGGCTTCTTATCCGCTGCGCGTTGGCGGCAGCAAGGGAGAGCAAAAGGTTGAACCACACCTGCTGAAGCTGGGGGAATCGGCTTACATGGAGTTCGCCGTGGAGGGCAAAGGTTCGGCCGCGGTGGCGCACCTGCGGAATGCCCATCGGTTCTTCAAGGTCACAGCCGACGGCAAGAAGCTGCGCCTTGACTGGATCGACGATGACAAATTGAAAGAAGCCGTCCTCAAAGGGACCGTGCGCATCGGCAATGCCCTGATCGGCGCGGGAGAAACGGGCGCATCAGATGCGACGAAAAAGGACATCGTCCTTACCGCTTCGACCAGCGATCTGCAGAAGTTCGTGGCCGAGCACATGAACGATGACAAGGTCTTTACTGAGCATGCAGACATGCGTCGCCGTCCGTAGCACGCACTAGGCGGTCCGCGTGCGCGGGCCCTTGGCGTCCGGGATTACTGGCTTGCCCTCGCGCTTGCGCTTCCATGTCCAGAACAGTGCCCCAGCTCCGCCGATCACTGCCAGAGCGATGACCGTCCACAGCATTGGCTGATAGTAGTGATGGAAGAAACCGAAGATTTGCTTGCTGTACATCGATCCCAGCCATGCCAGAAGTCCATAACGAATTGCGCGGGCCAGGCCCACGGCGATGAAAAAATTCCGCTTGGGATATTTCAGAGCCCCGGCGACGATCAAAAACGGTGAGAACGGCACCGGCGGGGGCAGTAGCCCAGGCACGAACAGGCTCCAGAAGCCATATTTTTTGAACAAGCTGTAAATTCGTTGGGCTTTCTTCTTAGGCAGCTTCTTTTCCAGAGCTCCTTCACCGCTCTTGGCGCCCAAGGCATAGGTCGCATAGCCGCCCACGATCCCGCCGACGGTCGCCATGGCGGCGTAATAAGGCCACCAGTCCTTCTGGTGGGCGGAAAGCACCACGGTAAGCGCGTCCATGCTGCCGGGCATGGGAATGACGGAATTATCGGCCAAGCCGAGCAGGACCAAGCCGAGCCCGCCCAGCCGCTCCAGCCAGGCGCCGATCGTAACAACGATAAGAACTGGCACAGATCAATTGGATGCTGATTTTCGGCGGCAGCACCGGTTGAGAGTTGTAAAGGGGGTAAAGTCCTTGTCAAGAACGTGCAGCCGGGTTGGCTACAGGCTGTTCCAGAAATGCCAGGTCAGGAACACTGGCGAAGACACCGCATTCCACGCCATAACGATAGAAGAGGCGCAGGCCCTCGAGGTTCTCGGCGTCCAACGAGTAATCAACATTGTCAGTCAGATATTCGGCAATGAGCCTGGCCGATAAATTGAGCTTGGGCGCCCAAGCGGAGGCAATCTCCGGGATATGCTGGAGCCCGTTGTCACGCGATTGCTGGAAAACCTGCGCAACTCTGGGTTCCGGCCCGCGTCCCTGCAAGGCCGCTCTGCGCACCGCCCAGAAAGCAAAAACAAAAGGGCGTCCGGTCCAGCGACGCCATTCTTCAGCCAGGTCGTAGACAAAGTAGCCGTCCGTGCGCGCCTGCAGCGCGGGATCCCCGATCAGCAGCGCGGCATCATGCCATTGCAGCATCTCTTTGAGAGATGGCTTCTGCCGCGTAAAGCCGGGATCAGTACCCACAAATTTGCGCAGGTAAATTTCGACCAGCGCGGCCGAGGTGCGGGAAGAATCGTCGGTGGCCACGCTGCGGATCTTATCGAGAGGAACTTTGCTGACGAGCAGGATCGAGCGCACTTTGTTTTTTGCGGCAATGGCCACGTCGGGAACAATGACGAGATCGGGGATGGTGGTATAGGCAGCGACGGGGATAATGCCGATATCGGCCGAGCCCTCTGTCAGTTGCTCGGCGCAGCGGGACGGGATGGTATAGCTGATTTCAAAATGCTCTCTCAGCCGCGGCGCGGTCTCGCCGTTTTCAAAGTCCCACATGAGCGGGGCGGTGTTCAAAAAGCTAATGGCGGAGATGCGGAGCGGGGGCATGTATCTTTATTCTAGCAAGGTGCATTCCATCAGCAGGATGCAGGCAGATTTGGCCGATAAGCGCTGGGTTGCAAGAAGCGGCTGAGTCACAGGAAAAACGGAGAAGCACGGAGACTTGCTGGTGAGAAAAATTGACAGATCGAGCGGTGAAATAGCGGACACGATCGAGCGCTTCCTGGACGGCATTTGCCGCCGTTGGGATTGGGACGATTTTTGCACCGTACCGATCAGGGACCCGCAGCTTGACGCGATTCGACTGCGCTGTGCCGGCCTGTCGCAGGAATTCCCCACCGCTGAAAAAGGACACTATTGCAGCAAGGCTGGACTGGAGGTCCTGCGCCAGATGGTCCGCGAACTACAACACCCAAAAATTCCAAATTGAGAGCTACGGCGGACGTTCCTATCCGGCGCGGGAGTTGACAGGCATTTTGCAATCCGTGTACAGTCCGCCAAGTTTGCTGATCAGCGGGAAGGATCGTTATGGCTACCGCGCACGCGGCAACCTCGAACTCAATTTACTGGCTGGCGCTTTCACTGACGCCCGGCCTTGGGCCCACGCGCGGGCGCAAGCTGGTGGAGCGCTTCGCCAGCATACAGGACGTCTTCCACGCGTCGCTCACGGAGCTGGAAGCGGAGAACCTGCAAGCGCAGTCGGCGCAGCACATCGCGCTAGGCAAGTCGCTGGAGCTGGCGCATGACGAATCTGCCAAGGCGATCGCCGCAGGCGTGCAGATTCTCTGCCGCGAAGATGCCGCCTGGCCGGCGAGGCTTAGCGAGATTTACGATCCGCCCCTGGTGCTGTACGTGCACGGAAATGCGGAAGCCTTGTCCCGTCCGGGCATCGCCGTTGTGGGCACGCGCCACCCGACGCCATACGGCATCGGCATGGCGGAGCGGTTGAGCTGCGACCTGGCGGCGCGCGGCCTCACTATCTTCAGCGGCATGGCGCGCGGCGTGGATACGGCAGGACATCGAGGAGCACTCAAAGCCAAGGGCAAGACCGTGGCCGTGTTCGGCACCGGCGTGGACGTGATTTATCCGCGCGAAAATAAAAAGATCGCGGAGGGCATTCTTGAGTGCGGCGGAGCTCTGGTGAGCGAGTTTGCACTGGGCTCATTTGCTGCACCGCAGAATTTTCCCATCCGCAACCGCATCATCAGCGGGCTCTCCCTGGGCGTGCTGGTGGTGGAGGCCGGCGAGTACAGCGGCACGCGCATCACCGCCCGCTGCGCCCTGGAGCAGAGCCGCGAAATTTTTGCCGTGCCGGGCAATGTGATCTCCCGGAACTCCTGGGGGCCGAATACGCTGATCAAGCAGGGAGCCAAGCTAACTGCAACATGGGAAGACGTTTGGGAGGAATTGCCGGCTACGGTAAAACACCAGCTTGAATCCGAACGGGGTCCGGAAGCATCAGAGGAGAAGTCCGCCAGTGGGCTATTTGGCGACGAATTGAGTCCGGCAGAGAAAAAATTGTTGTCGCTCCTGCGCCAGGATGAGTCCACCCACATTGACGTAATCATGGAAAAATTGGAGGGCCAGATCTCATCGTCAGAAGTTTTTACAGCGCTCTTTGAGCTGGAGATGAGCGGGAAGGTACGTCAGCTTCCGGGCAAGAATTTTGTGAAGGCTTTCTAGCCAGTGGCCGATCGGTAATTGGCGATCCAGGCCAATTCGTGTTAGCTTCAACTGAAATCAAGGGAAAAGAGAAACATTGTCCAAATCGTTAGTTATTGTCGAATCGCCGGCCAAGGCGAAGACCATCAACAAGTACCTGGGAAAGGGCTATGAGGTCGAGGCTTCGCTTGGGCACATCAAAGATCTGCCTAAGAGCCAGATGGGCGTGGACCTGGAAGGCGACTTCACCACCGAGTACGTGGTCATCCCGGGAAAAGAGAAGGTTGTGGCCAAGCTGAAGAAGCTGGCCAAGGGCGCAAATGCCATTTATCTGGCGCCCGACCCGGACCGCGAAGGCGAAGCCATTGCCGCGCACCTGGAAGAGGAGCTCAGCGACGGCGCGGGCAAGAAGAAAAAAAAGGGCGGAACCCCGTTCCATCGCGTGACCTTCAATGAGATTACCAAGAAGGCGGTGCTGGAGGCTTTTGAGCATCCGCGCGAAATCGACCGCAACCTGGTGGACGCGCAACAGACACGCCGCGTGCTGGACCGGATCGTGGGCTACCAGGTTTCTCCGCTGCTGTGGGACAAGGTCCGCCGCGGGCTCTCCGCCGGACGCGTCCAGACCGTGGCGCTGCGCCTGATCGTGGAACGCGAGCGCGAGGTCAAGGCGTTCGAGAAAAAAGAATACTGGACGATTGATGCTCATCTCGCCGCCGGCAAGCCAAGCTTTGACGCGCGTTTTGTAGGTCGCGGCGACGAGAAGACCGAGATTCCGAACGAAGAGGAATCCAAGAAGATCACCGGGGCACTGGAGCAGGCCAAGTGGCAAGTACGGAACGTTGAGAAAAAGGAGCGCCGCCGCAGCGCGGCCCCGCCGTTCACCACCAGCAAGCTGCAGCAGGACGGCTCACGCAAGCTGCGCTTCAGCGTGAAGCGCGTCATGATGATCGCCCAGCGCCTGTATGAAGGCGTGGAGCTGGGAGACGAGGGCTCGGTCGGCCTCATTACTTATATGCGAACGGATTCAGTGCGCGTCTCGAACGATGCGCTGACCGAGGTGCGGCAGGCAATTGAGTCGGCCTATGGCAAAGATTTCCTGCCCGAGCAGGCGAACGTATACAAATCTAAGAAGGCGGCACAGGAAGCGCATGAGGCCATCCGCCCCACCGCCGTGTCCCGGCATCCGGACGAGATCAAGAAATATCTCCAGGAAGACGAATACAAGGTTTACAAACTGATCTGGCAGAGGTTTGTGGCTTCACAGATGACGCCGGCCGTCTTTGACCAGACCAGCGTGGATATTGAGGCGAAGAACGCGGCCGAGTCGTTCACCTTCCGCGTGACCGGATCGGTGCTGAAGTTTGAAGGCTTCCTGAAAGTCTATGAAGAATCCAAGGACGCCAAGGACGAGGAAGACGAGGCGCTCAAGCACAAGCTGCCCCCGCTGGAAGCAGGCCAGGCGCTCACACTGCGCGAACTGAAACCGGAACAGCATTTCACCGAGCCGCCGCCGCGGTTCAACGAAGCCTCATTAGTGAAAGAGCTGGAAGAGCGCGGCATCGGGCGGCCGTCAACGTATTCGACCATCCTGTCCACCATCCAGGAACGCCAGTATGTGCAGAAGATCGGCGGCAAGTTCATTCCCACGGAAACGGGACTGGTCGTCACCGATCTGCTGGTGAAAAACTTCGAGGACATTTTCGACTTTCAGTACACGGCGCGGCTGGAAGAAGAGCTGGACGAGATCGAAGAGGGCAAGGAGAAATGGACCGACGCGCTGGGCGAGTTCTATAAAAAATTCGAGAAGGACCTCCGCTACGCCGAAAAGCACATGGAGAACGTGAAGCGGATGGAGAAGCCCACCGACGAGAAGTGCGAACGGTGCGGCTCCCCGCTGGTGCTCAAGTGGGGCAAGCACGGGTCTTTCTACGCCTGCAGCTCATATAAGAAAGACGATCCGGAAAGTTGCACCTTCACCAAAGAGAATCCGGTCAATTTGCCGGAGTTCGATACGGCCGAGATGCCGGAGACATCGCAGGAAGAATACTGCGAGAACTGCGGGCGCGTGATGGTGCTCAAGCGTGGGCGCTTTGGGCAGTTCATGGCCTGCACCGGCTACCCTGACTGCAAGACCACGCGGCGCCTGGACCAGGGCAAGCGCGTGCCTGACGTGCCTCTGGAAGAAATCTGCCCGCAGTGCGGACGCAACATGGTGCTGCGCCACGGGCGCTACGGCGAGTTCATCTCGTGCAGCGGATATCCGGAGTGCAAGTACATCAAGCAGAATTTCATCGGCGTGAAATGCCCCGAGTGCAAAGACGGCGAGCTGGTGGAGAAGAAGGCGCGCCGGCGGGGCAACACGTTCTATGGCTGCTCGAATTATCCCAAGTGCGAGTTCACGTCGGCGTATAAGCCGGTGGCGGAAGCCTGCCCGCAGTGCGGCAGCCCGTATCTGCTGGAGAAGCACTTGAAATCGGGATCGGTGCTGGTTTGCCCTAACAACAGCAAGAAATCGGTCGAAGAAGAAGACCAGCCAAAACCAAAGAAACGCGGCAAGAAGGGCGCGGCGGTGGAAGAGGCCAAGCCCGCTGCGGCAGTGGTAAAGTGCGATTATTCGCGGTCCATTCCCACGCCGGAATGGATCACGCAGGGGCAAGCGGAAGCGGCACAGAGGGAAGCCGGCTAAGCAGGAGCAAAGCCTCGGTGACGGAGGAAGCCAAGCCCGCGGCTGTCAAGTGTGATTACTCCCGTGATGCCGGCACCGGCCTAAATCGATTCTGGCGTTTAAGTTGCGCGGCCCAAGCCCCGGCCTGGCCCGTCCCCGGACAATAACTGTACCTTGAGCAGGCTCGCCTTTTTTGCCTGGCAAACCCCTGCGTGCAAATCGGTTGCAGGTACCGACCAGCGTAACGTCCAGTTATAATCGTGGTGGCCAGACCACACACAGATAATTTGCCAAGTATCACCGCACCCTTGGCGTTAACTACGGCACGCAGGGCCTTGGACGACTATCACATTCCCCGAACCTACACTTCCGTTGAAATTGATGTTGACGCATCCATTATTGTTATTGGCTCCTCCGCCGCTCCCGCTTCCGCCGCTCCCGTCTCCGCCACCACTCTTGATTTTGTCCCAGACAGCCCCCGCTAGATCGATGAGCCGTCCCAAAAAATCCTGCTCCATCACAGTTGGTGGACCGACGACGGTGAAATTGCCTTTTAGTCCATCCGCGCGCTCAAAATGCAACGCTACCCCTCCTCTAACAGGCTTTGTTATCTTCACGATGGCATTGTTAGGCGATTTGAAGCCGCTTGACAGTGTCGTATCCTTGGCAAGCAATGCCTTCGTTTGGCTCAGCGTAATTCTTGCTGGCGGCTTGGGCGCTTGCCCGTAGGACAAAGGTACAAGCAATAGGGAGATCGCAGTTCCGTACAACAAAACCGATCTCGAGAGTGATGAGAAACGGTACATATCCCCTCCTTATTATTCTCTTTTTTCTGTACGGTTGGCTTTCGTCTTATGCAAGGCCGATTCCCACACCGCCTATTAGGATAGTGCTGGCTGCGCTAACAGCGTTTCAGGCAAAATTTGATATTCCTTTGGATCAATGGGAAGATGAATGGATTAGCGGCAGTGGTGAAGTGCGATTATTCGCGGTCCATTCCCACGCCGGAATGGATCACGCAGGGGCAAGCGGAAGCAGCACAGAGGGAAGCCGGCTAAGCAGGAGCAGTCATCACAGGAGCGATCATGGCAAAAAAGCCCAATGCAAACGACGCGCAGCTCATCTTGCAGCTCTACAATCTGCGCCGGGAACCGGTGATGCGGGTGGCGAGAAAGTTCATGGTGTCAGAGTTCTGGCCGCAGAATTACGACGAATTCAAAGCCGTGCTTACCGCATACGGCACGGAGCCGAACGCGTGGTTTCGCCAGGCCCTCACCTACTGGAACATGGCGGCGGCCATGGTGTTGCAAGGAGCGGTGAACGAAGAACTTTTCTTCGCGACCAATGGCGAGCCCTATTTCCTGTGGGCGAAATTTGGCGAGTATATTCCCCTGGCGAGGAAAGAATACATTGACCGCGAATTTCTGCTGCACCTGGAAAAGCTGGCATCCACGCCCAAAGCAAAAAAGCGCATCCAAGGATTGCAAGAGCGTCTGGTTGCACGCCGAGCGCAAGCAGCGGCGGCAGCCAAAGCCGACAAGTAGTTATGTTTGAACTCGACCAGTTCGTTGCCGATTGCCGCGCCGCGCTGCGGCAAGATGCGCCGCAGCGGGCGGTACGAGAAGTGGTGGCGCGAGCGGTCTCCACTCCCGAAGCCGTGCTGAAGTCACTGGGAGAGCCGCAGCGAGCGGAGATGCAAACCCTCTATCGCTCCGACGATCTCACAATCCTAAACGTGATCTGGGCGCCATGGATGAACCTGCTGCCGCACAATCACCAGATGTGGGCCATCATCGGCCTGTACACCGGCCGCGAAGACAACATCTTCTGGCGCCGCGTGCCGGGGAGCCAGGGTCTGGTGGAAGCAGCCGGAGCGAGAACGCTGCGAGAGAAAGACGCTGAACCGCTGGGGCGGGACGTCATCCATTCGGTAAGCAATCCGATTGCGAGATTGACCGGGGCGCTGCACGTCTACGGCGGCGACTTTTTTGGCGTTCCCCGCAGCGAGTGGGATGCCGAAACGCTGCTGGAGCAGCAATGCAGCGGCGAGAAGATGGCGCGTCGCTTTGATGAAGCCAACGCGCTGCTACAAAAACGCTGATTGCAATCGGAAACGCTGAAGCCGGGGATCTCTCAGCTTGAATCGCTGGCGTGAATGGCTGCTCCACCCTGCGCCGATCCAGCAGGGTGGAGCGAAGATAGCAGAAACCCACTCCGAATCAGCGCTCGTGACGCCGAATGGTCCGCGTACCCAACCCAGCCGCCATCATCAGTGTGCCCAGCAGCGCGATGAGAGGCAGGGGACTTGCCGTCTGCGGTAACTTCTTAGGGGCAGGCTCTGCCTTGGCCGTTTCCGTGGGTGGCGCCGGGGCCACAGCGGCAGAAGGAGCCGGCGCTGCCTCGATCAAAATAACGCCTACGGCCGGCGGAGGCGGTGGCATCTCTCCAGTGACTTTTCTTGTTTGCTCCACCACGGTCTCCGGGGCTTCGGTGATGACATTGGCGGAAACTACCATGCCTTTCTTGAGTTCAAAAACAGTTTTTTCCTGTCCTTCAATCATGAACTTCTGATCTTTGGGCACGTTGTAGGCCTTGGTGCTGCCGTCCTCAAGTTGCAGAGTCACGGTCTCAGGAGGGTTCACCAGCAGAACCCTGCCTTGAACGGTCTTGATAGTGGTGACCACCTGCGGAGTGGTGGTGGTAGTGACGGTCCGTTCCAGCTTCATGCCCGGCTTAAGATCGTGGACCGAGAGTTCTTTCCCTTCCACGGTGATCCTCCTATCGTCAGGGACGGTAAAATGCCGCAACACACCGTTGTCCATTTTGACAATCAGATCGTTGCCCTCGACGTAAAAGACTTCTCCGCGGTCTACCTGGACCTGGACTTGCGTCTGCCCGGAGGCAGTCTTGCTTTGTGACGTTTCCTGCGCGGCCATCGCCAGAACAAGGGCGGTACATGCGAAGGCTGCTGACAACAGCTTGAGGGTGACATTGCGTAACCAGTCGGGGGATTTCATTTCAGATTCTCCTAGTCGTTGGATGAGATTGGGAATCATGGCGGTTTGCTCCGCGGCGTGCTCAGTGGCGATGAACAACACCCCGGTTCTTCCTGATTAAACGAGTGCCACATATTTTCACCGCAGGAAAGTTCCGGCATGAGAGAGTTGCTGCTCATTGCGCTTGCGGCAGAATAGGCCCGGTCGCCGGACTCAGGCGGCGCGGTCATGTAGCGTCTGGCCGCTGACAGGGCGCGCTTCGGCAAAACGCCGGAGCAGCAGCCAGGCCACAAGTGAACACAAGACCAGCGTGAGCAGCATGAATCCAAGAGCCATGAGAAAAAAACGGTTAGTCAAAACGCGGGCGCGGTCGTCGAAATCCTGGAGTGTTTTTTCGCCGGCAGCGCGCAGGTCACTCTCGGCCGCCATGCGCTCATCGTGGAGGACCCCGAGCACTTTCTGGCTCTCCGCCCGGATGCCGGCAGTGGCCGCCTGCCGCTCCCTGGATATATTTGCCGCTATTGCAATTCGCTCTTGCCTCAGAGCATTGAAGGCCTGTATGCGCTCCTCGCGCACGAATGCCTGGGCGGCAAGACGCTGGCTCTCAACATCGGCCATCACGCCCACCCGCGTCTGCGCCACCAGTTCGGGCATATGTTCCATGGTGTTCGAGGTCTTGGCCAGCGCATCGGAAAGGGTCTTGGCATTGGCCATAGCGGCGCCAAACTCGGGGCGGCGCGCGACGTCGCTGAGCAGGAGCTCAGCCTGCCAGCGAGCTTGCTTGGGAAGATAGGCGTTGTATGCATCCAGGCGGGCTGTAAGGTCACCCAGGCTCTCGCCCAGCGCCTTGATGGACGCCATGGTCCCCAGGTCAGACTCTCCCCTCTTGCGTATCCATTCCGCGTCGAACGATGGCCGGCCTGCCACACTGTTCTGGAGGGGATGCGCCTGTGCCCAGGAAGCAAGGCTTTGGCGAATCACAGCGACTTTGGCTGTCGGCGCCGCTACCTGAACAAGCTGCTGCATCTCGGCATCCATCCGTTTGAGGGCTGCGTCGACTATGGGGTAGGACCCGGCAAAGCCCTGCTTCACGGCAGGCTGCTCCATGTACGACATCATTTGGAGAACGAACGTCCAGGCATCCAGGATCGCAGAGACTGGATCATCGTTCAGCAAGGACGTTTGCAGGATAGGAATCGCCTCAGCTTTCCACTCGAGGGCCTGTCTTCGCGCGCCGGCAGAGGGTGATTGCAGAATGATCCGGTCGGCGGCGGTTTCGATTTCCGAGGAGAAAACCGCCAGCAAGGAGTGGTTCCGCGAGCTTAGCTCCTGTGCGGAAGATTCGACATTTTTGGCGGACTTTAGCGATGAGGCTTTTTTGGTGGTCCCGGATGCGCACCCGAACACGAGCAGCGTCAATCCACACAGCACACAGAACAGACACCAATTCGTGGCTTCAGAATGGGCCAGGCCGCGATACTTTTGCTGGGTCATGACTTCTCCTGCAATCGCACGCCGGCTACTACCAGCCCCTCAAATTTGGATGCAAAGCCACTGCCTGGTGCTTTCGCGCAGGCTGAGCGGCAGGCAATCTACACGCTGCCAGCAGGTTCGGATCAGCGCATCCTACGAAATGTATTCCTTGATATAGGGGTCTTCCATCTTGCCCAATTCCGCCGCGGGGCCTTCAAAGATCACTTTGCCGTCGCGCAGGATCATGAAGCGGGTATGGATATCGCGGGAAGGCAGGCCGTCGGCGGGCATCATGTGTTTGCGGGCCGGATCATAGTAGTGCGTGGCGAGCATGAAGCCATCTTGCAGGCGATGGCCCACCAGCAGAGCGCTGGTTTTGTAGACATCGCGCTGCTTCATGATCAGCTCGATAATCGTGGTTGAGGTGATCGGATCGAGGCCGCCGGTGGGCGAGTCATACAGCAGCACTTCCGGCTGGGTAATGATAGCGCGAGCGATGCCGACACGCCGCCGCATGCCGCCGGAAAGCTCCGAAGGCAGCTTTTCAATGGCCTCTTCCAGTTCCACGAAACTCAGGGCTTCGCGCACGCGTTTTTCCACCTCCGCCGGAGGCAGGTGTTCTTCCACCAGGCGAAAGGCCACGTTATCGCGCACGTTGAGCGAGTCAAAGAGCGCGCTCTCCTGGAAGACGATGCCGACCTTGCTGCGCAGGTCGAACAATTCTTCTTCCGACATGGTTGTGATGTCGTGCCCCAGCACGTAGATTTTTCCGTGGTCCGGCCTCAGCAGGCCGAGACAGAGCTTCAGAATGGTGCTCTTGCCCGAACCGGCAACGCCCAGCACCACTTTGGTTTCACCGCGCCTGAGTTCGAAAGAGACGCCATCGAGCACCGGAGGGCCTTCAAAGCCGATGGAAACATCCTCGAAGATGATCGCCTTGTGGACCGTGTCCATGGACCTGTCGTCGTCATCAAACGGTGGCATGTCAGGTCATCTCATGGTGATGAAGAGTTGGGTGAGCACCGCGTCCACCGCCAGGATGAGCACGGAGGAGGCGACCACGGCTTGCGTGGTGGCGCGGCCCACGCCTTGCGTGCCTCCCTTGGTGTTGATGCCGTAATAGCAGCCCACGGTGGCAATGATGAAACCAAAAACCAGCGGCTTGACCAGCCCGGTAATCACGTCATTGTATTTCAGCACCTGGTAGGCGCTGTTCCAGTACTGGTAACTGTCGAGGCCCAGCATGGAAAACGAGATGATCCATCCGCCGGCCAGGCCCACGAGGTCGGAAATGATGGTGAGAAAAAACATCATGAAGACGGTGGAGAGGACGCGCGGGGTCACCAGTTTTTTGTATGGATCCGTGCCCAGGGCGCGCATGGCGTCAATCTGTTCCGTCACTTTCATGGAGCCGAGCTCGCTGGCCATGCCGGAAGCGTTGCGGCCGGCCACCATCAGGCTGGTGAGCACAGGGCCAAGCTCACGCACCATGGAGAAAGAGACCAGTTGTCCGGTAAGCGACAGCGAGCCGAACTGCTCCAGGGTCTTGGAGGTATTCAGCGCCAGCACGATGCCGGTGAACATTCCGGTCAACACTACGATGGGCAAGGAGCCCACGCCAATCAGGTCGGCCTGCTGGATGGCGTCCGCCATGTAAAACGGTTTGCGGAACGTATTGGTGACCGCGCGGAGGGAAAGCTGGGTGTAATCCTGGACCGCGAGGACACTGCGCTTCACGAAATCAAACGGAGAGATCAGTTCCATCCAAGAGGCAATATAGCAGAGCCCATGCCCGCGCCCAAAGCACACTGGCGGCAAACACCGGATTGTGCGCGGGAATGCCTTCCGTTACAATCTCTGCCCCATGAGCGTACTTTCCACCTCGCCCAGAAAATATCTGCACAGTATTCTGCTCTCCAAGGGACGCATGGAGGCGCTCACCGACGGAATCTTCGCCATCGCCATGACGCTGCTGGTGCTGGAATTGAAGGTCCCCGACCTGCCCAAGCAGGTGGGCACCGGCGAACTGCTGCACAAGATCGGCGAGGAAGGGCCGGCTTTCTTCAGTTTTTTGATTTCGTTTCTTTATTGCGGCCTGCTGTGGGTAATGCACCACCTGGCGATGCATTTTGTCCGTCATCTGCAGGTTGCTCTGGTATGGCTGAACCTGTTGTTCCTGATGTCGATTGCCGTCATGCCTTTTTCCTGCGGCCTGCTGGGGCATTACCTGCGCAACCGCGCCGCCCAGGAGATCTACTTCGGCAACATGTTCGTGGCCGCGGCCCTCATGGGGCTGCACTGGATCGTGGCGAAAAAGAAGAACCTGATCAATGAAGATGATCCGCGGGCAAGCCGGCTGATGGGACAGCAGCTCACATTCTTCCCCCTCGGGCTGGGCGCGGCCATGGTGGCCTCTTACTTCAGCCCTCTGGCAGGGTCCTACGCCTTTATCTTCACCTTATTGGGGTTGCGAATCTGGCAAAGGATTTCGTACCGCAAGCAGATTACGAATCCCGAGCGCCTTTCTTCCTGATCTCGATGTTGAGGCGCTTGATCTTCTGGTTCAGGGTGGAGAGCGGAATGTGGAACCGCTCCGCGGCATCGGTCTGGTTCCAGTTGCATTTCTCCAGCATGTTGACGATCAGGCGGCGCTCGCAGTCTTCAACGATTTCAAAGAGTGACGCGTCCGGGCGGTGTTCAAACATCTTGCCTTCCGAGCCGCGGCCCACAATGTGGTCAGGGATCAGCTCAATGCCGACCACCGGCCCGTTGCAAAGCACCACAGCGCGTTCAATCACGTTTTCCAGCTCGCGGACGTTGCCGGGCCAGGCGTAATCCATCAAGGGGCGTAAGGCCTCGGGCGAGATATGCAGCGCGGGTTTGCCGTTCTCGCGGGCGAATTTCTCCAGGAAATGGCCAACCAGAAGAGGAATGTCTTCGCCTCGGCTGCGCAGCGGCGGCAGGTCTACGGTGATCACATTCAGGCGATAGAAAAGATCTTCACGGAACTTGCCTTCGCGCACGAGCACATCCAGATCAATATTGGTGGCGGCGATGACCCGAACATCGACCTGCAACTCATGAATGCCGCCCAGGTGCATGAACTTGCGGTCCTGCAGCACGCGCAGGATCTTGGCCTGCGTTTCCAGGCTCATGGTGCCGATCTCATCCATGAAAATGGTGCCGCCGTCGGCAACTTCAAACAGGCCTTTCTTGGAAGAGACGGCGCTGGTAAAAGCGCCCTTCACATGGCCGAACAGCGTGGACTCAAGCAGGTCCGCGGGCATGGAGCCGGTGTTGACGGGGACAAAGGGATGGTTCTTGCGCGTCGAGTTGGCGTGAATGGCCTTGGCGATGAGTTCCTTGCCTGTGCCGCTTTCACCCTGGATCAACACAGTGGAGCGGCTGGGAGCGACCTGCCCGACCAGATCAAAGATCTTGAGCATGGAATCGGACTTGCCGACGATATGCTCAAAGCTGTAGCGCTGTTTGAGTGCGCGCTTGAGCTGTTCGTTTTCTTCTTCCACCTGGCGGCGGGCGACCGCGGCGCGGACGTCGGCCAGAAGTTTTTCGTTATCCCACGGTTTCTGGATAAAGTTGGTTGCGCCCTGCTGCATGGCGCGCACGGCGTTATCGAGCGTGCCATAGGCGGTGATCATGATGACCGCCAGATGAGAATCGCGGGCGCGTATGTCGCCCAGAATCTCCAGCCCGTTGCGGTCGGGCAAGGCAAAATCAAGCAAGACCAGATCGAAGGTCCGCTCATTCAGGCGGGCCAATCCATCTTCACCGGTTTCGGCCGATTCCACGCTGTACCCTTCGAATTCGAGCAGGGTCTCCAGCGACTCACGAATCGCGACTTCATCGTCAATAATGAGGACGGAACCGCCGCTACCAACGGTCCGGGGGCGAGTTAAGACCGCGGCTTCAGACATTGACTGCCTTTCTCATGGGAAATTCCAGCTGGAACCTGGTTCCCTGGCCAGGTTGCGAGTCCACGCGAATCTTGCCGGCATGCTCTTGAATGATTCCGTAAGTGACGGACAGGCCCAGGCCCGTTCCACGCGATTGCCCCTCACGAGGGGCGGTTTTGGTGGTGAAGAACGGATCGTAAATCTTGTTGATGTTCTCGGGCTCGATTCCGGCGCCGCTGTCACTGATGCTGACCTGCACCGCATCACCGTTGGCCGTGCTGATGCTCAGCGTGCCGCCTTTGCCCGCCATGGCGTCTTTTGCGTTCAGGAACAGGTTCAGGAACACCTGTTGCAGCTTGCCGGCGTTGCCGTGGATGAGCGGAAGGCCGGGATAGAGATCGGTCTCAACCTTGATGTGCGAGGTTTTCAGCTGGTGCTCCAGAAGGGTGAGGGTTTCCGTGATGATCTTGTTGAGATCGATGGCGCTAAACTCGGTGGCGCTGGTGCGCGAGAAGTTCAGCAGGTTGTTGACAATTTCCGAAGCGCGGAAAGTCTGGCGCGTGATCTTTTCCAGCAGCGGACCGAGCTTGGCATCGCCGTTGATCTGCTTGGAAAGCATCTGGGCATAGCTGGAAATGACCGCCAGCGGCGTGTTGACCTCGTGGGCCACGCCCGCGGCCAGCAATCCGATGGAGGAAAGTTTTTCCGCCTGGCTCAATTGCGATTCCAGCTCGATCCGCTCGGTGATGTCGTCCACGATGATGATGCGGCCAATCACGCTGAACTTGCGCGTCACCAGCGGCGCAATGGCCACGTTGGCGATGCGCGTGTCACCCGCGCGGGTGTTGAGCCGGAACTTGTACAGGTTGTGAATGCCCGGGTTCTGGCGCACGCGGTAGAACTCTTCCATGAACGCGGCAGGGAAAACCTCGCTCAGCCGCTCGCCGAGCACCTGGGAGCGCGGCATGGCATACATCACTTCCATCTGGGAATTCCAGGATTCAATCCGGTCTTCCAGATCCACGGCCAGCACGCCCACGCTGATGGATTCGACGATGTTTTCGTTGAAGTCCTTCAGGCGCTCATATTCGCTGACTTTCTGTTCCAGCGAAGCGTACAGGCGGGCGTTCTGAATGGCGATGCCCATATAGCCGGCCAGTGTTTCCAGCAGCTCCACGTCTTCACTGGAGAGGAAGTCGCCGGCCATGGTCTTGCCCAGGCCCATCACGGCGATGGTGCGGTTCTGCACGGTGCAAGGGATGTAATAGTTCAAATTCAGCTTGGCGATGGTCTCGCGCGCGGTCACGCTTTCCTGCAAGGCCTTGCGCGTGTTGTCAAAGAAGATGTGCCCGGCGTACTGTTCGGGGCGCTCCACCACCAGGAAGCCCAGATCGAGCGAGCCGGTGTAACTGATGCCGAAGGATTTCGCCATGACGAAATCGTTGGCATTGGCGTCAGTGGCCAGGAAGATGGCAATGCGATCGACCAGCAGCGTGCGCGAGAGGCGGTCAATCACCGAGGTCAACATGGTGCTTAAGTCGGTTTCAGAGCTTAGCTCGCGGCCAAACTCGATCAGCGTGCGACGATAGTCATAGCGCTTGCGGTAGAAAAAGCGATCGACCCGGACCTGGATCCAGTTTTTCAGCGGCTCAAAAATCAGCGCGGTGATAATGATGACAGCAATCAACCCATACGTGCCCGTGCCGGGGAACTTGGTGGTGATGGAGCCGGCCAGGCTTCCGATGCCGACAAAGTAAGCCACCACAATGGCCGCGGTGGCAAGCGTATAAGCGACGCCACGCTTGAAGATGATGTCCACGTCCATCAGCCGGTAGCGCACAATGGCGTAACCCCAGGTGACGGGCAAAAAGACCAGCGAGAGCACGGAGATCTTCATGGCCGCGGTGGGCAGGGCCCCAGCGATGTACGGGAACACGTAGAAAAGCGTGTATGGGCCGATAGCCAGCACGGTTCCGCGCGAGATCCATTTGAGCTGCTGCTGTTGCAGCGGAGTGGTGGCCTGCCTGTACCGGCGCCACAAGATCACGGCGGCAGCGGCGAAGTAGAACGTCTGATAGACCATCTGTAGCCGGTCCAGCTCCCAGCGCAGCGACTCAGTGAACTCAAGGAGGGCGACGGCTACAATTTGCATCGCCAGCAGAACAGCTCCGGGCACGTAGGCCAGGGAAATGGCCCATGGATACCTGGCCAGAAGCTTGCGCGGTTTTGGGAAAGTCAGGGCAAAATGCAGGAACAGCGCCGGCTGCAGCAGCCATGCGACAATGCTGGACCAGTAAATCGTCTGATCAAATGCATTCAGCTTGCCGGTATAGTGAAACGAGTACAGAACAAATGAAACCAGGCAAAAGAGATAAAAATGCGTGGATTTTGGGGCGGTCCAGCGGCGGAAGAGCACATACAAACCAATCCCCAGATAGATCAACGCGATGATCCGCTGACCCAGTTTCAAGGTGTTGTCCGCCGGCACCGGGATCACCGGTCCCACTTCCACGTTCACGCCCTGACGGTCGAGAAGATACGTTGCCCGGGAATACACGCCGCTGCGGTAGAGGTATTTTTGAAACTCAATGATGTTCTTGATCGTCTGGTCCTGCGGAAGATTGTTGACCCGCAGCAAACGGTCACCGACTTTGATTCCCGCTTTTTCTCCCGGACCGTTGGGAATGAGCCCTTTGGCCACCAGGGAGCCGGCATTTTCCTTCCACCACACGCCATCCGTTGGAGTGGTATATTGCCCCTCTTTTTGCCAGTTGATGATGGCAAAGACGACCGTCGTCGCCGTGAGGAGAGCCAGCACGATGGCTGAAAACCGAACTAGAGAATCTTTTCGCATCCGTTGCTTTCCGTATCGCTCCACCCTTGGCCCGTAGCTCGGAACCAGAGGAGTTGGGCTAGATTGGAGCAAGTGGGATGCCATGATTGTTCCCTCTCGGGATGAATAAACTCCTTATTTACCTACGTTTACGAAATTATAAACAGATTTAAGGAGAAAAGCTACGTAAATTGGAATTTCCCTGTGAATTTTTGTATTTGATATTTTTGAGGGAAAATTGCCCAGTGCGGGAAGGCTGGATTTTTAAAAAATTGCGGGACTTTCCCCTGAGGAGTCCCGCAATAAAGAAGCGACAGAGGCGATAACATTTAATTTGAGTGCCCGAATCGGGAAAGTGGTTGTCCACAAAAGCGTCCAAGTGGACCAGGAATCCATCCATGCAGCAACGCGAGGCTGAAATCAACGGACAGCAACTCCGGTATCTTCAAGCCGGCTCGGGACCGCCTGTGGTTCTTGTGCACGGGTTGCTGGGTGGATCCTTCTGCTGGCGCTTCAATGTTGCCGCTATTTCCCGCCGGCATACCACTCTGGCGCTGGACCTGCCCGGCTTTGGCGAGAACGACGCCCCACGCGATCTGGATTGCAGCATGGAAACCCAAGGTCACCGCCTCGCCTGCCTGCTGGAGAAGCTCCGCCTGGAGTCGGTGGACGTGGTGGGGTCTTCCTGGGGCGGGGCGGTGGCAATTTTTCTTGCAGCGATGAGCAGCAGAGTGCGTTCCCTGGTGCTGGCAGCTCCGGTCAATCCCTGGTCAGACTTTGGCGCCGGGCGGGTAAGGTTTCTCAGTGGGCGGATGGGAGGAACCCTGCTTCGCCTGGCGATGCGGGTTTCGCGGCCGCTGCATCCCATCGCGCTTGAGCGCATGTACGGCGATCCCGGGCGCATTCCGCCAGGGACTCTGGAGGGCTACTCCGGGTTGCTGATGCGGCCGGGCAGAGCACATAACATTCTGAACACTTTGCGCAGCTGGGAAAAAGACCTGAATGCGTTGCGCGGCGCGATCGCCCGGGTGCAGGCGCGCACCCTATTGATCTGGGGAACACGCGACGGCGCGGTGGACCTGAAATCCTCCGATGCTCTCATGCGGGCGCTGCCGGGATGCGAGCGCGCCTTGATTCAGGGCGCCGGACACCTGCCCTTTGAGGAAACGCCGGATGAATTCAACCGGCTGGTGCTGGATTTCCTGGAAAGGGCCGCCGGGCCGGCATGATGCTGGAAGCACTTTAGGCACTAACAGGATTTTCCGGGGTTGTGCCACACTAATCCCAGGAAACCAGGCAGGAAACAAGACCAGGAAATGCGCGAGTACTTGAAGTCGGTGTTGGCCAGCATTGATCGTGAGGCGTGGCAACGGTTCTTTATGGCCGTTGCCGGGCTCGGGCTGGCTTTTACGGCGGCGGTGTTTTCGTCGGTGGCGCGGGAACGCGGCAACACGCTGGCCACCGCCATCTTCGCCACATCCGCGCTGTTGCTGGCGGGTATTGTCGGCCTGCTGACGGTCCCCTTCCTGGCGCGACGCGTGGCCGCGGCGCGGATGAAAGACGCTTTCGACTATGAGCTGACGCGCGAAGGCATGGCCTACCTGGGCGTCTCGCTGGTGATCAGCGTGGCCGCCCTCAATACCGCGAACAACCTGCTCTTTATCGTGCTGGCGGCGATGCTGGCGGCGATTGTGGTTTCAGGCGTTGCTTCCGCGGCGGTACTGCGGCGGCTGGAACTGGACGTCATCGTCCCCAGGAACGCATTTGCCACCAAGCCGGTACAACTGCGCGTGAACCTGACCAATCCGCGGCTATGGATGCCGGCGTTTTCGGTGAAAGTCTTCAGTCCCGTGGACAAAAAGAAGAAACGCCGCAGATGGGAGTGGAGCAAAACAGAATTTGTCTTTCCCCGGCGGCGGCGATGGCTGCGCCTGCCGGATTACACGCTGCGCAGGAAAGACCCCGCGCCATGGCAGCCGAAGATCCTGACCCGGCCGGTTTATTTCACCTTCGTTGCCCCTGGAAACACGGCAGGAGCGGACGTGGAGCTGGCGTTCCCGCGCCGCGGCTATTACACGCAGGAAGGGTTCAGCCTGGCCACGCGCTTCCCTTTTTCCTTCCTGATCAAGAGCCGCAAGGTAACGCTGGAGCGGGAGCTGCTGGTTTATCCCGCGCTGCTGGAGCCGGACGATTTTCTTGAAATCCTGCCCATGATCACGGGCGAATTCGTCTCCTTCGTGCGCGGGCGCGGCACCGAGCTATACCTCATCCGCGAGCATACGCCGCAGGACCCGGGACGATTCGTCGACTGGAAGGCCACGGCCAAGACCGGGTCGCTCAAGGTGCGCGAGTTCACCCGTGAAGACGAGCGGCGGCTGCGGCTGGTGTTTGATAATCCCGAACCGGGCCGCGTCTCGCCGCCGGCGTACGAGCGTGCCGTCTCTCTGGCGGCATCGCTGGCGTGCCACTTCAACGGCGAGCACGTCGACCTGTCGTTCGCCGGCTCCTGTTATGACGGCGGCCTGCATCTGGCGGATTATCTCCGCTACCTGGCGACGATCCAGCCGGACAGCCGCGATCCCTCATTTCTTGACGCCCTGCCGGTTTCGCAGGACTACAATGTGATCCTGACCGCACGTAAACCCGGCAGCCTGCCCAGCGCCCTGTGGCATAGCTCGTACGTCATTTATATGTAGATCAAAAAACCTACCACTGAGACACAGAGGCCTGGAGAAAACACCTTTACCGCGGATAAACGCGGATGAGCGCGGATTAAAGCCATTCCTGCTGAGACACGTTCAATCGATTTTCTTTTTCCCTGATTCCTCGGTTCTTCTGTATTGCAAAGGTTTTGACTTTCTTGCTTGATACCCCCATCCGCGTTTATCTGCGTCAATCCGCGGTAATGAAGTTTGCTTCTGGTTGGCTAATCGCTAGTTGCTATTTGCCAGTTGCTTTCTTCACCTCGCGCCAGGGTTTTGCCACGTTCACAAAATTGCGGGCCACGTCGGCGGCGCCCAGCGGGCCGGAGAACGGGCCTTCGCCTTTACCGGAGAGCAGGACAATGGTGGTGTTCTGGTGCATCAGTTCAAAGGGAAAGTCCCAGGCGAAGGTATAGCTGACCGTAAGCACCACGTCGGCAACGCGCCGGTCATCCACAATGCGGATATTCAGCTTCTCGAACTCCTTGTTCTTGCCCAGGGCGGCTTTCATCTGGTCGCTGCCAAAGTATTTGGCATCGCGGGCGTCAACGTACATGGTGCGGAAGTTGTGCAGGATGAAGTCGCGGTCCCGGGAATTCTTGAGCAGCTCGGATTGGTCAGGAGCGTCGGGGTTGGCCTGGGACTGCGGCTCGGTTTCTTCGTACCAGCGGATGCCATCCTCGTTGGTCCTGGAGCGTATGGCCGCTTCCTGGGCGGCACGGATGCGCTGCCGCTCCACGAGTTCGCGATAGGTGCTCGACTGTTGCGATTCGCCGCGAACAGCGTCGTTAATCGCAGCAAAGTTCGTCTCTATCGAGTAGCAAGGCGCGCCTGTGGGCGACCCGGGATAGTGTCCCTGGGCAGAGCAACGCAGGCTGTCGTTGAGAATCCGGTAGCCCTGGTAGGAAACGTTGGGCCTAACCTGGGCCGCGGTTCGGTTCTGCGCGAAGCCGGCGACGGACCCGCCGGCCAGAATAAGGATAAAAGTCAATTTCGCCGGCGTCATTTTGGCAGACGTCATTTTGGCAAAGCCGGTTTTGTTGTGAAACCGCATGGGTTGGTTCCTCCTGCGGCCATCATGTTTCCCCGCGCGCAAAGCCCACAATGCACGGCGGGTAAATTGCAGATCAACTGAGGATGAACGGCAGGTCAAGTGCTTTGGGCTGAAGCGGTTATGCAGCTCACAGCGCGGGAAGCAGGAATGCTATAATTCGCTGACATGAGCGGACCGCAAGTATCCGTCCCAGCGCCTGACGAAGCAAAGGAAGCAAAGGAAGAAGCGCCGCGTTCGTGGAAGCTGATTACTCTATTCATTTTTGCGGTGTGCGCTTTTGGATTTCTGCTGCTGATTACCAGGCTTGATCCCAATCCTTCCCAGACAAATTGGTATATCTATCTGACGTTGCTGGCCCTGGCCGCCGCAGGGGCCGCGGCGCTGCTTCCCGGGGCCATCAATGTGGAGATCAACCGGTGGCTAAAAGCAACCGGCGCACTGGGTGTGCTCGCCGTGGTCTTCTACTTCGGAGCAAGCAAGGCAACACCCGTTCCTTCCAGTTTTGTCATGAATACTTTTTTAGTTTTTGATAGCTCGGCGCCGGGCAGCCCGTTCGACTCCGATGTCTATATTTTCGCGAACTCTAAAGTCGTAAAAGCCGACGTGGTGCCGTCGCACAAGGCTGTCTTCCAGCTGCAAGACCCAAGCCGGGATGCGACGATCAAAGTGACCCGAACGAAAGAAGCAGGCTTCAGAATTGATTTCGGCAAGTTGGCAGCCGGCGATCAGATCTATGTGATTGTCGATTCGCCCACGGGACGATGGCGCAGCAACGACATCGTAATTCCCGAAGGGCAACTGTCCATGAGCCCTATCTCACAACAATAGGAAGACTTGGATGTCGATTAGGCTTGCTCTGGCTTCATTAGCGTTGATGCTGCCCGTGCTATTAACAGCGCAATCAGGCGTAACCACGGACAATACCTCGAAGTATATCGGCAACAATCGCTGGGAATGGACGGTATTCGTGAAAGCGCCTCCGGATACGGTGGCAAAAATTCAGTGCGTCGAGTACCTGCTTCACCCGACCTTTCCCAACCGCGACCGGATGGTTTGCGAACGGGGCCAGACAGCAGACCAGCCCTTTCCCCTTACAGGAAACGGATGGGGTGTTTTCGACATTCCGGTCAAGGTCATCTTTAATGACGGTCATAGCGAGAGCCTGACGCACCATCTGCGATTTGACGCCCCGGCATCGGCAGCGCCTGCTGGATGCAACAGCGCCAATGATTTCACCATGCGCGAGCATGGGATCCAGGAAATCGGCTCGAACCTCCACGGCTTCTACCTGTATGCCGAGGAGATCCATGCCAAGCTGGCATCACATTTTTACCTGGTCAAGACCACAGGGGCCATTGACGCGAAGACTTTCAACTGGGAGAAATTCCGCCAGGCATCTAAACCCAAGAAGAAATCCACGTTGGCAAACAGTGATGCCGCGGCGTACGTGTCCGTTTATGCCGCGCAGGGCAAGCGGGTTCCCATGCCGGTAAGCGGAGCACCGGCGGCTTACTTTAAGGACGCGCAGGAACATGGATCGGTCCACGTTGTGATCTGCAAGTAAGAACGGACCGCTTGATTCGTTGCGCAGCGGTCAGTGCAATCCCCGCCGAATTTCCGGTTCAACGAAAGTGGTGGCGGCAAGTTTGTCGCGCAACCGGTCCGCGGTATCGGGTGACATCTCCACGGTGACCATGTGCGGATCAGCAGAAGACACCACGGTCACACCCGGCTCAGAAGAGACGGCGGCAAGCGCCGTGGGCCCGTCTTCTGAGCGAGCATCGCGCCGGGTTGTAACCAGATACCGTGCCACGCGGCCTCAGACGTGAGGCAATCCTCGTCCTTCAAATTTTACCGCTAATCCGATGGATTTGCAGTGCTGGTTGAGCAGGTCACGAGCTGCGTTGGCGCGCGATATGTCCCGGGGCAGCGATTTGTAATGGGTGTCCTGGGAAAGGATCGCGGCCAGCACGCCGCAGGCAGCGGGACTCGCCATGGAGGTCCCGTCCATCGCCATGTAAGGACGGGGAAAACCAGGTTTGGCGGGTACGGTGGAGACGATGCCCACACCCGGCGCGCAACAGCCCAGAGTGTCTCCAAAGCAGCTGAACACGGCCAGAAAAAGATTGTTCTTTCCCATTTGCGAAGGATCTTTGGGCCGGTTGCCGGCGGAGAATGTGCCCAGAGGCGCTTTGCCAACCATGCCAATGGCGGAAACAGAGATGCACTCGGGATACGCTCCAGGAAAATCGATGGGCCCGGCCTCATTGCCAGCGGAGCAGATACATACGGTGCCGCGTTGAGCGGCATCGCGAATGGCGTCCTCTTCGGCGTCCGACCGCGGACCGCCGCCCAGACTCATATTGATAAGGTCGCAGCCATTGTCGCGCGAGAGCGAATCGATGGCGTTAATAAGGTCGGCCTGGGTAGGCCCGTCATTTTCGCCTTCGCCCTTGAAGACACGCGCGTGAAACAGATCGCAGGCAGAAGCCATGCCGGCGAACTCTCCCGACTTGGTCGACCGGGCCCCGATGATGCCCGAAGTATGCGAGCCATGTTGCGCCACGTCACCGGCCTGGCTGCCGGAAAGAGTCTGGCCATCGACGAAGACCCCCACCAGGTTTACATGGGCGAGGTTGGGATGAGGACCGCATCCGGTATCGATCACGCCAACCTTGATTCCTGCGCCACGCTTACCGCCCGAAGTGGAAACGCCCGTCACGGTATGCCACCATCCGGTTCCACTGGAGCCTGCCTTGGCGATGGGAGCGCAGTCAATGGTGCTGCCGGAAGGCGGGGCTTCGGCAATCATGATCCAGAACCCTGCATACGGGATAGGCTCGACGAATAAAACCTGATGACCAGCGGGAACGTTGATCCTGGCCTGGCCAAGACTGTTGGTGGTCGTGTCCGTCGTGTGTGTCTGGCCAGCCCGATCCTGAAGATAGAACATCACGTCGATGCCGGAGAGAGGTTTGCCTCCACCTTTAATAGTGACCCGGTAGGATGAAGCTGTGGCGCGGGCAGTGCGGGCAGTGCGGGCAGTGAGAGCAGCGGACAGCGGCAGCGAGGTCTTGACCTCAACGGGGGTGTGATGATGGAGAGACCGCCGGACCGCGGGCTCCAGAATGGCATCGGCCGGCATGGTGGAGCGAATTTTTGCGACCTGGGCTGCATCAGCGTCAAGCAGCACCACGCGGCGCGCCAGATCGTCAGCCGGGTCCTTGTCATGGACTACACGGACGCTGCCCTCCAGACGCATCAGAGTAGTTGCCACCGCGGCGCGAGAAGCATGCTTGGCTTCCGGCGTAAACTTTCCTGCGCGACGATTTACCAGAACATATTGCGGCATAATTTCTTTCCTTTCGACATCAGCGAGAACCGAGCCTGCTGAAGACTAAGCATCCTAGCATTTAAAGCCCAGAGGAAGCTGATTCCCGGCTACGTTTCTAAAGACGTAATTGGATGGCAGTTCCCTGCGCTTTATTTTTGCAAATCTACAGAAAGCATGCGCCAGCGAATGAGGCGGGCAGGCGCTCTTTTCAGGAAATTCCAGTTCACCGCGCAGGCCGGAGAAGAGCAATACCTTTGCAACACAGAAGGAACGAGGAAGCGGTGAGGAGCCCCATGCCGCCGATGAACACCGAATGAGACACTGATCGCCTCCGGGACAAAGAGAGGTCAAGCTTTTGGGCTGAGGCAGGCGGCTGCTCAAATGCTACGGAGTAATTACCCAGCCGGAAACCGCGCGGCCGCGGTTCCGGCTGGATCTGTTTCTGACAGCTGCTTAGAACGAATATTGGAGCCCGAACTGGATCAAACGCGCCGGATTCACCGTGCTGTTGATCTGTCCAAACGTTGGCGAGCCAATGCTCACGGTCGAGGGTTGCCGGAACGACGGATGATTCAGCACGTTGAAGAAGTCGGTCCGGAAATCCAGAACATGATTTTCGTACAGCTTGATCTTCTTGGCCACGGCGAGGTCCCAGTTTTGCTGGAACGGTCCGCGGAAAGCGTTGCGCGGTATGGTCCCGTAGCCGGTTGGGGCAAGGGAGTTGGTGACAGCCGTTGGACTGGCACCGATGCTAGGCACCAGAGGAGAGAACGTGAAACAAGCGGGATTCAGGTAGCTGTTCACCCGGTCCTGAATATCGCCTGAGGTGTATGCGTTGCCCGGAGAGCCGCAGGTAAATACGCCGGTTGAGACCCCGCCACCGAAAGCCCTGCCACCGTTTGGATCGGTGACCGAGAAAGGAAGGCCGTCCTGGAAGGTGTTGATGCCGCTGATGCTCCAACCCTGGAAGATCTGGGTCCCCCAAATACCTCCCTTGGGCACCGGGAGCAGATAGTTATAGCTCACCACCAGCCGCTGGCGGCGATCGAAATCGCCAACAGAACGGTTGGCGGCGGGGTTGTTGCCGAAGTTGAGGATGTTCGCGCCGCCCTGACCGGCCTGCGTCGCATTCAGCTCGTCCGTGCTCTGCGAGCCACTGACATTGTCGATCTCTTTGGAGTACGTGTAAGCGGCCTGGAAGAACAGTCCGCGGGTAAAGCGATGGGAGACCGTTAACTGGCCGGAGTGATACAGGGCCTGGCCGATGTTGCCATCGACGCGGGCGCCGCGCCTGCGGGAAAGGCCCAGCGCGGCAACGCGCAAAGGCTCGTTATTCACGGTGTTGGTAGTGATGGTGAAGTTGTTGCCGTTGATATCCGTAACAGTAATCGGGTTAGCAGGACTGGCCAGCGCCGCCAGAAACGGGGTGTAGATCCCAAGCCCGCCGACATAATGCGATCCCACGTAGCCGACTTCCACGGCCCAGGAGTGGCCGAGGTCGCGCTGGATGGTGAAGTTCCACTGCTGATTGTAAGGCGCGTGCGCGTCCGGCGGTACGCTGGAGAACGACGCCAGGTTAATGGAGCAGTTCGTGGCAGTGCCGCCGAAGTTGGCGCAACGCTGTCCCGCATCATTGACAAAGATGGGGACGTTGTTGGGATTGTTGGGATCGCCGTTGCCGCTGACACCGGCGAAGTGCGAGTTCGAAGGAATGGAATTCGGGTCCACCGCCGAGCCCGCAGACTGCGTGGGCAGGGGGTTGGCCAGAGTAATCCCAACGGGGTTGTTCACCACCTGCTGGACAAAGAATGGCGGTCCCAGCGAGCCTTGCAGAAAATTCTGGTTGGACAAGCGCTGGAAGTAGATTCCGTAGCCGCCGCGCACCACGGTGTGGTGATTATGGAATGGGTCCCAGGAGAAGCCGATCCTCGGGCCGAAGTTATTGTTGTCGCGGCACTGCCTGGCGCCACAAGGCCCGATGCCCTTGTTGCCTACGATGCCCGGCAAAGTGCTGTCCTGGGCGAACAGAAACGGATTCGTGTTGGGCACCAGGGAGGGATCGAAGATCGTGCTGCGGAGCAAGAGGTCATGCGCGAATTCAAGCGAATCCCAGCGCAGGCCCAGGTTCAGGTTCAGGTTGGAAAGGATGTGATAGTCATCCTGGAGGAAAACGCCGTAATCCAGAGCGCGGAAGTAGCGCTGCGGATCACCGGAGGCGGCCTGGAGGGAATCAATCTGCCCTTTCAGGAAATTGGTGAAATTGTTGAAGGTAAGCGAACCGCGGATGGCGAAACGGTTGAACCGGTTGAGCTGGTAACGCGTGGCGCCGCCACCCGCTTTCAGGCTGTGCTTGCCAATGACCATGGACCAGGTATCGCTATAGTCAAAGCTATTGGCTACGGTTCCGCGCTCGTCGTTCACGCCAGTACCGATGGAAAATCCTCCTGTCACCGTCACCTGGAAAATGCCGGGCACAGCGCCGGAGTTCGGACGCGAGGCCCCGACGTCGGAGAGGCTGACCAGATCGTTCGGAGCGAAGGAAGAGATGAAGCGGTTGAACCCGAAACGAAATTCGTTCAACTGCCGGTTGCTGATCTGGTGAGTATGCGCCAGCGAGAAGAAGCGATTGTTCTGCACGCTGACCTGGGGAAACGCCAGGGAAGAGGCGGTGCCCAGGGGAAGACTGGTGTTGCCGTTGTCATAAAACCAGCGCCCGGCGATCTTCGACTTTCCGTTGAAGAAAGGCCGCTCGTAAGAGATGGCGTACTGCGTGTCTTCCTGTGGCGCCACCTTGGCGAAGCTGCACCGCAGGTTGGTTGCGCTGCTGGGAGCGCACCCTGTCTGCCCGGCGCGAGGAACCAGAAACTGTCCGCCGTAGTAGCTGTTCTTGAGGTTCAGAATGTTCAGCGCCGTCGGGTCGACCTGGGCGGCGGTCACGCCCAGCGCCGGGTCGGAGGCCAGCAGGGCGGCCGAGGTTGTACCGTCAGCATTGGTGGGGAAGAGCCGCGAATTTACCGTGGTGCTGGAACCGTTGGGGCTCACGCCGTTGCGCGCGCGCAGACCCTGAACGTTGCCGAACCAGAAGCCGTGCAGGAATGGCATGGGGCCGCTGCCGCTAAACCCCAGGACCGTCTGCAGGAATTTCTGCCGCGGCAGCCCGTTGTGATTAAAGAACCATTCGTTGGCATTGAGCCAGTCATTCCGATGCTGGACGTAGGCTTCGCCATGCCAGTCTTTTGTTCCCGACTTGACTACCAGGGCCACGGCGCCACCGCCCTTGGAGCCGGAGGAAGCGTCATACAGCGAGGTGGCAACATTGAATTCCTCGATGGCGTGCGTGTTGGGCAGAGGTATGGTGTCAAAATGGGCAAGGTTGAAATCGTTGACATTGATCCCTTCCAGCGTGACGCTGTTGTTGCTGGTCCGCTGCCCATTCACGTTGATGTCCACGATGCCGCGATTGGCAGAGCGGACATCGGGAAACTCACCGGCAGTCCCGGCCGAAAGGGAGAGCAGAAACATGAAATTCGGCACGGGCAGTGGAAGCGCGCGCAGCGTTTCCGCGTTAATGGGTTGTCCCGTGGTTGCGCTTTCCGTGTTCACCAGGGTCGGGCTGGTCGTAACTTCCACGGTTTCCGCAACCGCGCCCACGCGAAGCAGGGCATCCACACGCGTTGTCTTATTGAGCGAGACTTCTATTCTGGACGTGCTCGCGTTAAAGCCAGGCGCTTTTACGGTAACGGTATAGTCGCCGGGGGGAAGCAGTGAAACCGTAAACAGGCCATCGCTCGTGGTCACGACGGTCCGCTCTACATTTTTCGTTGCATCATTCACGATGGTAACGGTGGCGCCGACGATAACGGCGCCACTGGAATCCTTGACTGAGCCGGAGATGGCACCGGATTGGGAGCTTTGGCAGAGAGCAGTGGCTGCAACAAGCAGTATGCCCGCGGAGACGCTAAGCAAGCGGCAGAGGACCCTATTCATTCTTCCCTCCTCTGAAAACGGCAGCAAAATTACCCGGTTATCGAGGGTGTGTCAACGCTTCATTTCGGGACGCCAGTCGAACCGCTATGCCGCGCGCCGGCCTATGGCGTGAGGAAGGTTTTTTGTGTCTGGAGGCCGATCCAAGTCGCGCCCCGATACTGTGTCTCGTCAGGGCTCAAAAAGAGTTTTAACGTTTGCGCCCTGAACGAAGCTTCAATCAGGATTTACCGCTATACCGCTCACCGGGACTTCGTTTCAACTTTTCCGTTATCCATCGTTCCGTGGAACACGCCTTAAGCCTCTTCGCGCCACCCCATTCCCGGAACGCCTTCAATGCAGAGCCTTTGATTTCTTTCGCAGTCCTGAGCTTGCCCGGACCAAGGCCGGACCGTGGAAACACCAGGTAGGCGATGCTGGGGGTGCTGGTCCCGCCACGGCGCGGGTTGGCATCGAGGCCCAGAGCGCGGGCCAACGCGATTGAGCCTTCACCGATCTTGCCGCGCGGGCCAGTATCGGCAAATATTGCGGGCGACGATTTTCCATTCTTCCGGTTGATGACCACGGCCAGATCGCCCAAAGCCACACCAAACTGTTCCATGAATTCAGGCGGAAGAACGATATACGGTATTTTGGTGGCATCAACATACGTACCGGCTGCTGATACGCTGCCGGCGGCGTTGCGCAGCGAGGTAGTGGAAACGTAGAAACCTTTGAAACGGCCCGAACGCTGGACAATCGGCTCGCCATCGGCGCGGGTGGCCACGCCGACGAACCTGCCGCCGTTCTTGGCGTTGGCGATAAAGTCCAGACCTTTGTTGCGCGGAGCGTAGGCGTTGGGCGCTCCGTCCGCATCCACGGACATTCCGGCATGAAAAAGAACCGCCCTGCCGATCTTCTGCACCGGAAATGTTCGCGCCTGGAATTGAACGTCCGCCGCCTCACTGCCGGCGCATGGACCCTGCTGCGCGCGGGCAGGAATCATTACGATGGAGCAGTAGAGCGCGGCAAATGCGAATCGGGGGGCTTTCTTCATGGTCGTTGCTCGAGTTTACCGAGTACGGTTTTGGAGAGCAAAGAAAACAAGCGTGGTGAACATTCTGATTAAACCTGAACTTGCTTGTTTTTATCTACGTTGAACGATCCCCGGAGTGGGTGCTATGCCGCCCCTTAAAAGGGGCTTGCATTCATTTTGGCCGCTAACCCACCCTCATCTTCACTGCCCTTAACCACATTCTGCGGATCAGCGAGCTGCCGGGATAAATCACGCGCCAGTAGCGGGCGAAGCGGCGGCGGGTGGGAGCGTCCGTTGCGTAGATGCGAGTTTCGGTGGTGAGCAGGGTGCATGGGGAGGATGAGGCGGGCGTTGAGGTAGATGATGGCAGCGAGGATGACAAAGGCGGCCCACTCTTCGTGACCGTGCAATCTTCAAGGCGGAAGTTTATGGCGGCCGGGGCGAAGCCGGGCTGCCGCGAAGCCAATAAGGCTTTGAAGCCTTCAGGACTTGGCTTGCCGGTGGGGCGCCAGCCACGCGGAGCAGCCACCAGCGTCCCCAGAACAATTTCGCGGTCTGGTTCTTCCGCCAGGAGGATAAAGCTGGTTCTGGTGGCGACCTGGAGCAGCGGCATTTCAGGCGGCGGGTTGAGGATGCTCTCCGGGCCTGGGCGTCCCAGGCGGCGCAGCCAGACCAGCGTGCGGAAGAATGTAATCTCGCCGGCGGTGACCTGCTTGAGCGCGGTATAAACCTTTTCCCTGGGCGCGGCGATGCGGATGGAGTGGAATTCGTTGAACTGGTAAGCGGGAATAAATTGATCAAGCCGGCTGCGCGGCGGCGCCACGCGGATTTCTTCGGCCGGCAACGACGCGCCGATGATCACGATGACCAAGCCAGCCGCCACGACGGCGAGAGCTTGCCATCGCGATTGAACGGCGAGGAATTTCAGCGGCTTGATGACCGACACGCCGCCCACGAACATGGCAATCAACCCGAGATAGACGACGATGACGGGGAGCATGGCAAGCAGCAAATCTACCACGGAGTCGTCATGACCAGGAGAGAGGTCGCAAACTAGGATGAAATGAATACTCAGATCCCGATACGGCAGCGGAGCAGGTCCCTCGGGTCCTATTTGGCTGCTGAAGAAAGCGCAGCCAAATTACGGACCTCTCGGGATGGCGACTCTCAGGGGTGGTGGCATTTTCGAGAGAGACACGGAGAAACCCCAAGACCTCAACACAGAGGAACTGAGGACGCGGAGGAAGACCCTTACCCCGGATGAACACGGATCAGAAGACATTGCCAAAATCGCCGAAATTGAGAGCAAAAGATTTTATCCTCCGCTTCTCCATTTTTCTGCGTTGCAAAGGTTTTGCTTTTCTCCGTTGCCTCCGTGTCTCCATGGTGAAAATGGCCGTGTCCTGGCGTTATTTTCTCGCACGCAGGCGATGCGTTTACACTAGGAGCAATGGCTACCGCAACCCAGGACAAACCAACCAGCCGCAAGCCCGACCTGAGCGTAAGCTTTGCCGGCATCACCTTCAAGAACCCGGTGATTGCGGCCGGAGGCACGTTTGGCTACGGCGTGGAGTTCGAGGACATTGTCACGCTGGAAAAGCTGGGCGGCTTTGTAACCAAAGGCCTCTCGCGCGAACCCATGGTGGGCAACCCGCCGCCGCGGCTGTTTGAGACCGCCGCCGGCATGCTGAACGCGATTGGGCTGCAGAACATCGGGGCGAGGGCGTTTATCGAAGACAAGCTGCCCCGGCTGGCGGCAAAGAAGAACGTGGTGGTGATCGCCAACGTGTTTGGCTACTCGCGGGAGGAATACCAGGAGACGATCCGCATCCTGAATGAAGCCGAAGGCATTGCCGCCTACGAACTAAATGTTTCGTGCCCCAACACCAGCCATGGCGGCATGGTGTTTGGCACCGACCGGGCGCTGCTGGAAGAGCTGGTGGCCAGTTGCAAGGCGGCGGCGCGACGGCCGCTGATTGTGAAGCTCTCACCTAACGTGACCAGCATCCCGGCCATGGCCAAGTCGGCGGAGAACGCGGGCGCCGACGCGATTTCCCTGGTCAACACCTTTGTGGGCATGGCGATTGACGCCAAGACGCGCAAGCCGCGCATCTCCAACCTGACGGCGGGGCTGAGCGGACCGGCGATCAAGCCGATTGCGCTGCGCATGGTCTATGAAGCCGCGCACACGGTGGAGATCCCGGTGATCGGCATGGGCGGCATCACCACGGCGGAAGACGTGGTGGAATTCATGCTGGCGGGCGCAGCCGCGGTCGAGGTGGGAACAGCGAACTTCTGGGATCCCTGCGCCACCGAAAAGATTGTGGACGGGCTACAGCGCTGGTGCTTTGAGAACCGGGTGAAGCGGATTACCGATTTGATCGGAACGCTGGAGACATAAAATCGCCGAAATTGTCAAAATCCGGTAATTGCCAAAATTGAAGTGCAGGCGCATCGGGCACACCGCATGAAGGTCACTCCTCCTGAAATTCCGGCGATTACAAATTGCCCGATTTTCAACCTGAGCAACTCTCTTCAGCAGCTCTGCTTATTGCACTCTAACGTACAACTCGGGCCTGCTTACCCGCCTCCAACTAAGTAAGCCTCAAAATCGTGCGTATACACGTCTTTCCGGCTGGTACGGATATTCACAGCCCCTTCATCGCGCAATTCTCAATTTTACTTTCCATTCGAAACGGGAGACGAAGAGTATGAAACGCATAGTCAAGCTTTTAGGTTTATCGCTGATGTTGCTGGCGACAGTCGCATTCGCACAAAGACAAATGGACGACGCCAATGAAAGGGCCGTCCGCATTACCCAGGGCCCGAACATCACCAATATCACGGGTGAGTCGGCAACCATGAATTGGAGCACCAGCAGCAATGGCGCGAACCACGTACGCTATCGCATGGCGGGCAGCAATAGTCCGTGGCAGTCGGCCTACCATCAGGGCGGGGGAACGAGCCACTCACTGCAGCTTACGGGATTAAAGCCGGGCAAAACGTATGAGTGGCAAATCCTTACCCGCGATGGCGACCTGCGCACGTCGGGTCAATTCCAGACAGCAAAAAAACGCCACGGACACGCGGCCGACGTCAATGGAGGGTCCTATCCGGGAGGGGGCGGCTCGGGCGACAGGGACCACGACGCGGACGACAGAGGCTACGGCAACGACAATCGGGGCTATGGCCAGGGCGACCGGGGTTACGGCGCGCAGGTACCGCTCCACCGTGGAGTGAATGCGCAGGGTGGACATCTGTACAGCCCTGATGCGAATGACGTTTCCCGCGGTGGCTACCGGTCTGAGGGCACCGTAGGAAACCTGATGGGCTCGCAGGGAAGGGGCACAACAGCGTTGTACCGGCTCTCCTCCGCAGGGGGGGACTCATTCCTGACGCGGGACTCGAATGAACGCGCCAGCGCCATGTCCCAGGGTCTTCACGACCAGGGGACCGTGGGATACATCGCCACGTCACAGCAACCGGGAACCGAGCCTCTGTACCGGCTCTACAACCCGGGATTAGGCCAGCACTTTTATACCATCTCAAGTTCCGAACGGCAGCAAGTGATCCGGTCCGGATTCAAGGATGAAGGTGTGGTCGGCTACGTGTGGCAGTAATCGCGAAGGCACGCATGGTAATGGAAGATCCGCAGCCGCCTCTCTGGCGGCTGTGGTTTTTTTGACGAGAGCGGATATAAGAAAAGTTGTAAATCCTGGCAAAGTTGAAGCAGAGCGTCCTAGATTGCTGCCGGCTGCCCTTCTCTGCTGAACGCAGGAACTTCTATGTGATTTCGAGAGGCTCTACGCGAATCTGCCGAGTACCGCTTCCAGCAGCTCTGCTATCGAGCTCTGAACGTGCAACCCCCGCCTGTCTACCACCTTCGAATTAAGTAAGTTTCGAAATCGTGCGCATTCATGCCTTTGCGGCGGATGCGGGTGCTCACGAGCAGAGCCGCTTCGTCACTGCAATCTTAATGACCTTACCTTTTCTAAACGGGAGAAGAAAAGTATGAAACGCACACTCACGCTTATAGGGCTGTCGCTGATGTTTCTGGCAGTGGCGGCATTCGCGCAAAAACCAATGGACGAGGCCAGCGAAAAGAACGTCAAAATTACGCAGGGGCCAACCATCACCAACATTACCGGCAATTCGGCCACAATCAACTGGACCACGAACTCGCCCGGCGCAAACCATGTACGCTATCGCGTGGCGGGCAGCAACAGCGGATGGAAGTCGGCCTACCATTCGGGCGGCGGAACGAGCCACTCTCTGCAACTCACCGGGCTGGAACCGGGAAAATCGTATGAGTGGCAGATTCTGACGCGCGATGGCGACCTGCGCACCGCGGGACAGTTTCAGTCGGCAGCCACGGCTGGCGGCACGGCGCCTGACGTGAATGCCGGTGGGACTGCTCCAGCAGCGCCCAGCGGCCCTGCACAGGGCGGCGCGGGCGATACCTCCGGAGGAACCAGAGTGCCGCTCTATCGCGGAGTGAACGCGCAAGGCGGTCATCTGTACAGCCTAGACGCGAATGACGTTGCCCGCGGCGGCTACAAATCCGAAGGCACGGTAGGAAACCTGATGAGTTCGCAGGCAGGGGGAACGGCCGCGGTGTACCGGCTTTCCTCGGCGGGCGGAGATTCATTCCTGACGCGAGACTCGAATGAACGCGCCAGCGCCATGTCCCAGGGGCTGCAAGATCAGGGGACTGTGGGCTACATCGCCACGTCACAGCAGCCGGGAACCGAGCCGCTGTATCGTCTCTTCAACCCGGCCACAGGCCAGCACTTTTACACCATCTCGAGTTCCGAACGGCAGCAAGTGATCCAGTCCGGATTCAAAGATGAAGGCGTGCTTGGCTACGTGTGGCAGTAGTCGCTAAACCAGGAACGCTTTGATGAACGATCCGCAGCCGCCTTTCCGGCGGCTGTGGCTTTTTTAAGAGAGAAATCGGAAGCCGATAGCTGCGGCAAAGTTTGATCGGCGAATCGAGGGAACTTAGCGTGTCGAGACCAGGCCGCGTCTGCTAGTTGCTTTTCTCTGCCTTACGCAGGAACTCCTGGGTGATTTCAGGAAGTTTTTCGCGAATCTGGCTGGGCAGCTTGTCATGGATGCGCCGGGCCTGAATGCGGGCCACATCGGCCACCACTACCGGCGCCGGAGTAGCCACGGCAACGATCAGCCATACCACGCTAAAGAAGAGAAAGCCGGCCAGGGCGATCAACTCCAGCACCAGCGCGTGCCGGGGAGAAAAGTGCCGCACTGCGCCGAAGGCCACCAGAAACATCACCGCGGAAACGCCGGCAACAATCATCAATCCGATGTCGATGGTGCGGTGCAGAGACTGGCGTGACCGGCAATGCGCGCACTCGGCCAGATGCGCTTCGTAGTCCCCGCGCATTTCCACGGCCAATCCAGAAATATCGTACCGCCACCCGGCTAGTATTTCTCCGACGACGCGGTCACTGCACATATTGCTCATCGACTTGCCTGGATACTACTCAAACCTTCGAGCCTCAAATAGTTGTAATGTGATGAGTCTATTCTCATCCCAGATCAGGGTTTCGTACAGGTATATTCTCACCCCAGGCAGAGAGGCTGCAATGGGTGGTCCTGCTGGGCCAGGGTCAGGGCGCAGGACTGAAAAAGATTCAGCTTGCCCCCCAGCGCCTTATGGGCCGTTTCACGGGCCACTTCGGGGTGGTTATTGTGCTCGGAGAGGTGCGCCAGCACCAGGAAAGCCGCCTGCCCGTCATAATCGTTCTCAAAGAACTCGGCCAGCGCCGCATTCGACAGGTGCCCTACGCGGCTCATCACCCGCTGTTTCACCATCCACGGATAAGGCCCGTTGCGCAGCATTTCCAGGTCATGGTTGGACTCGATCATCAGCCCATCGCAGCGACGCAGGTGGTCTTTCACGCTGTAAGGCAGGTAGCCCAGGTCGGTAACCACGCCGATCTTCACTCCATCCGCCTTAAACGTGAAGCCGCACGGGTCGGCGGCATCATGCGGGATGGTAAACGCCGTCACCGTGATGTCGGCGATATTGAAGCTGCGCCCCACTGCAAAGTGTTCGCGACGCTCCAGCTTTGCCGGCCTGCCCTCCGCGTCCCTGGTCGACCGCCGCCAGCTATGGTACGTGGTCTCGGTGATGTAGACCGGAATCTCGAGCTTGCGTGCCAGCACCTGCAAGCCGGCCACGTGGTCCTGGTGCTCGTGCGAAATCACAATCGCTCGGAGCTTTTGCGGGTCTTCTCCCGACGCCTTCATGCGCTTGAGCGTCTCTCGGCAGGAGATCCCCGCGTCCACCAGGATGCTGGCGCTGGAACTGGAGAGCACCGTAGAGTTTCCTCTGCTCCCGCTCGCCAGGACTGTCATACGCATCGCCACTGAACCGCAGCATAACGGTTCTCCGCCCCGCATGGGAGTAGCAAAGTAGTTAACAGGAGGAAAAACTTGCCGTCGTGGGGCGAAAACAGAAAAATCTCACCACGGATGAACACGGATGACACGGATCTCAATACAATCTGCATAAAGAATCCCGTGAAAATCAGTACAATCCGTTAAATCAGTGGTATGTGGTTGACCGCGGTAAGGTGTATCCGACGACTTCACTTCATCTGCATATCCAGCGTTTCTTTTTTATCCCCGCACTCGTGATAGATCCACACCCTGGGTGGCTATCCCCAGTTTTCTGCCGGCTCCAGTCGCACCATGGCGGGCCCGACGCCGCCGGATTTTCTGCGGCTGGCGGCGTAGCGATAGGCGTCGTCGTACTTCCGTCCCACGGCGGTGGTATTGCGGGTTTCAAAGATGTACATGCGGCCGGCGGCGCCCAGGGCGGCGCGAAATTCGGGGTTACGGCCCAGGAAGGCCATGCGATAGCCCAGGTCGCGCGGGTTTCCGGCTTCAAACCACAGGCAGCCGCGGCCTTCGGGACTGGCGTCGCGGTTGCGCGGGAGGTCGGCGGCGAGCAGGGTCTTTCCCCGCCACAGGCTTTTCAGACAGATTTCGTCGGGCCGGCGCGCGGCCACGGGATCGGCGGGGAGCTCGCCCAGGGCGACAATCACGTGCGCGCTTTCCATGGTGGCGGGGACGTCAAGCTGGTGCACCCGGGCCACGTGCGGCGAAATTCCCAGGCGCGCGGCGTGCTCGTTGACGGCGCGGCGCGCGGTCTCGGGCGCTTCCAGCAGCAGATTGAACTGCGGCAGCTCGCTGGAGGCCAGCGCGAAGCCCTCCAGCAGGGAGATGGCGGCCGGGGAAAGCTGTTCCGCGCCTTCGGGCGCAAACTGCGGCACGAAGAAAGAAACTGTGCCGGGCGAAAGGCCAAAACGATGGCTCAGGAAAGCCGTATCGGAGTCGCGGTGAACGAAGAGCGGCGGTGGGTCTTCGGCGTCGAGCGGCTGCGGGACCACAAAGATGTTTTCCGCCGGCGCGCCGCGTTCGAGCGCCGCCTCTTTCAGTCCCTGGGAGTGGACCACCACGGCCGACGCGCGGGAAAGAACAAACTGCTCCGCCACGCGGAAGGAGCGCGCCATCCAGCTGCCTCGTTCGCAGAGAGCGGCGGAGATGGCCAGCTCTTCAATGCAGGCGCCGAGGTCGTAGACCACGCAGCTGCAATTGCGGACAGCGGCCATGCCGGCGGCGAAGCAATGCGCGTGCACCAGATCGGACGTTGCTTCCGGAGCGCAGTCGAGCAGAGATTTGCGCCAGTTGCGCACGTCCTGCCAGGAGCGCAGCAGCGAGAGCGTGCGCGGCTGGTCATGGTTGCCGCCGGAAAGATACAGCTCGGCGCTGCCCGCGCCTTGCGGCGTCACGATGTAAGGCCGCATTCCCGCCGCAACCTGTCCTTCCACAATGGGCAGCACGTCGCGGGCATATTCGCAGGCGTGGATCACGCGCCAGGGCCGCGTCCGGCCGCTGCGGGACACGGTTCCTGTTCCGCTGGACAGTCCGCGCTGATGCGCCACATGAAAGCTTGAGGTCATAATATTGAACCTAATCATGAACCCAATGAACCCACGAACTATGAAACTTCTTTTCCCTTTCGCGCCAGGCCGGAATAGCACACGACGCGGTTCCGGCCTTCGTGCTTGGCGGCATAAAGCGCGGCATCGGCAAACTCGATCAGGTCACGCTTGAACTGGGCGTCAGTATCGTAGACGGCAACGCCAATGCTGATGGTGAGATGCTGGACGGAGTGGGGCGAGCCGGCAAAAAATTTTGCCTGGTCCACGGCGCGGCGCAGGCGCTGCGCCACGAACACCGCGCCGGTCTCGGTGGTTTCCGGCAGGATGATGACAAACTCTTCGCCGCCGTAGCGGGCCACCGTGTCCACTTCGCGCATGTCTTTCACCAGGATGGAGGTCAGGTCGCGCAAGAGCTGGTCGCCCACGTGATGGCCGAAGGTATCATTCAGCATCTTGAAGTGGTCGATATCGATCATGAGCAGGGCGAACTTCTGCTGTTTGCGTTCGGCGCGCTTGAACTCCAGCTCCAGTTGCTGCTCGAAGTAGCCGCGCGTGCGCAGTCCGGTGAGATAGTCGGTGAAGGCGAAGCGCAGCAGGCCTTCATTGGCATATTCGCGCGTGAGCAGGTTTTCCGCCACCAGCGAGAGGATCCAAAGGAGCTGTGCGTCCTCTTTGCTGAAGCCGTTGGCGACCGAGGAGAAAAGTTGCAATGATCCCATCACTCTGTTGCTTACAAACAGCGGCACAGCCAGCGCCGATCCAGAGTCCATCACTTGCAACAGCGCGTCCGCCTGCGCGTTGTGTCTGGGTTCCACCAGCAACGGACGGCCATACTTGATGGCCCAGAAATTCAGGATGTTGCCGCTGGCGACTTCCTCCGCGGCTTTCTTTTCGACGTTGCGCGTGGTCCTGAGCTCCATTAATTCCTGGCCTTCGTCCCAGAAATAAACCATGGCTTTATCAAAGGAGGTGATCTCGGCAACCATGTCGCACAGCAGATTGAGCGTGGCATCCAACTGCATCTGCAAGCCGGTGAGCATGCTCATGCGCAGGATAACGTTCAGGTCTTTCCATCGTTTTTGGATGGTTTCCGCGCACAGCTCCGAGAACACCTCCACGGCAAATTTCTCCGGTGGAGACGAAGCCGGATCAGTGGGTTCAGGAGATGCCATCGAAAACATTTTCTTTACGGAACTCACGGCGGTAGCAGGCTCCATGCAGCCATTTGTGAGATGCCGTTGCCTGTCTGGAGGAAACTTACGGAAGTATCTCTGTTGTTTTTACTCGCCTATGGCCAAATGTACAGAGTAGGTCAGGTCTGGCCGACCGTATGGAGCTGCGGCAAGTGGAACTGCCGGCACCATCAATGGAACATAGGTACACCTTTCCTGCGCTGTTTTGCATAACTTGGCTCCAATTTGGTGAAATCCGTTGCAAACCGGCTACTTGGCTGGGCGCTTGCATATCAAAGACTTAACGGAGGTGACAGATGGCGATTACGAAGAAGGAGCTTATCGGCAAGTTGAATCATGAAATCAATAGCCCGTTGGCGGCTATCCGCAACGCGCTTTATCTGGCGGCTGTTCGGACCCATGATCCTGAGACGAAGCGCTATCTCAGGCTTGCCGATGCTGAGGTATCTCGCATCTCTGCTATCTTAAAAAACCCTAATCAAGTCGATGAAAACAAATGGGGTTATACCCTCAAGCCTTGCGCGGATGTAGCTTCCGCAGCTTAAGATTTGCCGGTCAAACCCGGCGATTCACAAGATTTTTTACGCTTCAGGCACTCTCTCTGTTGCATTTCTTCCGTTCTCAGCTTAGGATACGTTCAGCGCTGGAAAACCCGCTGGCGCTGGTGTAAAGCTCTTCGCTGTAAAACTTCGCCCGTTTTTTAAAAAATTCACGCCCGGCCCAAACGTTTTTCCGACAGGAGAAGCTTCCTCATGGCATGGTACGCATACTGCATCGTTGAGCAGCAGGCAGTCCAGGGTGGTATTCGCGCGCGCCGCCCCGTCCCCGTAGAAGGTCTTAAAGGCATCGCCGATGCACAGATATTCGCGTATCCCAGCGGAGATTTTTCTGTCCTGGTGAGCGAGTACATTCCCACCGGAGATCTCGGGCAGAAGGCCCTGCTCCAGCATGCGCACGTGGTCAGCGAATGCTTCAAGCGCACCACCGTGCTGCCATTTCGCTTTGGGACCGTGTTTGATACCGATGAATCGCTGCGTCGCGCCGTCCGCCTCAATCGCAAAGCATTCCTGGAGAGCGTGACCAAGCTCAAGGGCAAGGCCGAAATGCACTTGAAACTCCTGATCAAAGACGGTTCGCTGCGTGAAGCGCTGGAAGAAATCGAACTTCCCGCCACCGTCGGCAGTGAGTATTTGAGCAAGCTGCGGGAAAAAGCGGTCCGGCAGCGCGAGCGCCAGACCAAAGCGCGGGCACTTTCCGTCCAGGTCCATAAAATTTTCTCTCCGCTCGACCAGGACGTCTGTTGCCGCAAGATCGATTCCGGCGGCATGCTGATTGACATCGCCCACTTGATTGACCACAAGAAAGTCGAGAAGTACCAAAACCGTTACCAGATGGCGACCCGGCATTTGCCCGGCATTGAGGTTGTGATGAGTGGCCCCTGGCCGCCATACCACTTTATTACCGGCAAGCGTTCCTCCTAGTTCAGCATTGCATTTCAAGCATTCCAGGACCACACGGCCCTGACTTGCCCTCTTTTCCACTGAAATCTGCCAGGAAGAAGCTCCAGTTAGGCATCCAAATGCTCGAAAATGGAATCGGAGTACAATATCTCCGGGCATTTGACCGGCCCCGGTGAGTACATCCATTCCAGCTTGCGTTTGTCTCGGATCAGGGACAAACGGCTATGCCGCCAGGAGTAGGCATGAACCAGAAGACCCGCGTGCTGATCGTCGATGATGACGTGACCATGGCGAAGTATCTGGCCTCGCATCTGTCCCGGCGAAACTTTGAAGTCACGGTCGCATCCAGCGAGCAGGAAGCTTTGCGCATCTTTCGTTCCTTTGATCCCGCGCTGGTTCTGGTGGAAACCTCCATGGATGGCGAAGCCGGCTCTGACACTCTGCAACGTCTGAAACAGATCAAGCCCACCGTTTCCATCATGGTTCTCTCCGCCAGCAAAGACCCGGAGGTAATTTTCCGTGCCTCCAAGCTCGGCGCGGACGATTTCATCAGCAAGCCCGTGGATCCGCAAGATCTCGATGTGCGCATCGGCAAAGTCCTGGACAACCAGCGTCTCTATTCTGAAGTCACGCAGTTGCGCGAGCAGGTGCGGCGCCAGAGCGACTTCACCATGCTCTTCGGCACCAGCCCGAAGATGATGGAGGTGAAGATGACCATCGAGCAGGTGGCGGACACCACGGCCACGGTCCTGATTCGCGGCGAAAGCGGCACCGGCAAGGAAGTGGTGGCGCGCATGGTTTACTCCGAGTCGTCGCGCTGTGACAAGCCGTTCGTCAAGGTCAACTGCGCTGCCATTCCGCACGAACTTTTGGAAAGCGAGCTCTTCGGTTATGAAGCCGGCGCGTTCACCGGCGCCAACCGGCAAAAACTGGGCAAGTTCGAGCAGGCCAACGGCGGCACTATTTTTCTCGACGAAATCAGTGAAATGCATCCTGCATTGCAGGCCAAGTTGCTCCACGTATTGCAGGACCATGAGTTCTCCCGGCTCGGCGGCAAGCGTGATGTGCAGGTGGATGTGCGCGTTCTGGCCGCCACCAACAAACCGCTGGAGCGCGCGGTGGAAGAGGGCGTGTTTCGCGAGGACCTTTTCTATCGCCTGAACGTCGTCACCATCCACATCCCCCCGCTGCGCGAGCGCCGTGAAGAGATTCCCGTCTTCCTGAAATATTTTCTGGAAAAATACAGCGAGCACTACGGCAAGAAGCCGTCCATGTTCAGCGAATATGCGGTCACCCGCATGATGGAATATCCCTGGCCGGGAAACATCCGCGAACTGGAAAACATGGTCAAGCGCTACGTGATTGTGGGCAATGAGGCGCAGATCATCCGTGAGCTCTCCACTCACAAGCCGATCGTTGCTTCCTTTGGCGGAATGACGGCCCAACCTGTCGCTGCGCCGGCAGCGGTTCCGGCGGTGCAGTCCAGCAATGGTGCCGAAATGGAAATGCCGTCGCTGCTGGAGATCGGGCGCCGCGCCGCCATGCAGGCGGAACGTGAAGCCATTGAACGCGTGATGGCGCAGACGCGCTGGAACCGGCGCCAGGCCGCCAAGATCCTGAAGATCAGCTACAAAGCCCTTCTCAATAAACTCAAGGCTATGGAAGAGCAATCCAAAGCACAGCCTAAGCATGACGAGGGCTAGAAGTGGTATCGCGATACCATATTCCTTAGTCCTTTCCTGCTACTCTCCTCGCCTTTTCACAAACAAATCATTAGCTCGATTCATTTCTAATCGCAAGAAAATAAAAATCTTAATCAAATGGAAATACGTTCCACAGTGTCCTGTAGCTCCTTTGGTTTGCGAGTTGCTTAGTACATAGCAAACAAAAGAGGCCGTAAAACTTAAAATGACTTCAACCCTCTTCCAAGTTGTGAGACTTCTTCATTCCGTGTGTCTTGGCGCAAGCTGGGACTGCATCGTGCATCGCCTTCCCTGAGAGATTTTCCCACCCCCTTTGCCTCTTTACGAAAGGCGGCCTTCACCGGCCGCTTTTTCATTTTGGTACTGAATCATTCTTCGTGAGTCGCGGAGACAAGTTGGGTCTCGAGTGCATCTAATCCTCGTTCCTTCCGCATTTGACGGTTATAAATATGGCGACTAAGATTAATCATTTATCAAGAGACATGGACAAGAAGAAGCTGGAAGCCTTTAAAAAACGACTGGAAGAACGGCAGCAGAGCTTGCGCAAGGCGGTAAGCCGTACCGAAGAGGACGGCCGCATTGCCGACCAGGATACGGCGCAGGACATTGCCGATCGCGCCGCCAGTTCTTATACCAAAGAGTTCCTTTTTTCCCAGAGCAACAATGACCGCCAGCTCCTGCAAATGGTGGAAACCGCGCTCCTGCGGATCCGTGAAGGCGCTTTTGGCGAATGCGTGAGCTGCGGCAATGAGATCAATGCCAAGCGGCTGGAAGCAGTCCCCTGGACGCGCTATTGCATTGAGTGCCAGGAGAAGCTGGAAAAGGGCCAGCTGGAAGAAGCCCACGAGTAGTGTCAACATCTCGAGCGGAGCGAGGGAACCCCATATAGACACGGGCAGCCTGAGGTTGTCATAACTGACACTTCGCTACTTGTAAACATCTGCTGCCAGACGGCATATTCGTTGCTATAGTGATCCCTCACCCGCTCCGGTTTACAAGAATCGTACCTGTTGGAGGCCGCGGGATTCTGGATTTTTAACAAAACAAAAGGAGATGCGAAAACGCATCTCCTTTTTTACCTTTCAGCCTGTTCAGTACAGGTTGAAGGCGACTTCAATATTCATCTCCACCGCCACGGCGCGGCCGTCTTTCTTGGATGGATCGAACTTCCAGGTCTTCACGCCTTCCAGGGCTTTTTCATCCAGGCCCATGCCCAGCGAACGCACTACCCGGGGGCTGTGCACGCGGCCATCGGTGCCCACGATGATGTTCAGCACCACAACGCCCTGATACTTGGCTTTGCGCGCTTCTTCGGAGAATTCAGGTTCGGGAGTATAGATGGCTCGAGGCGCGCTCACTCCGTCACCTACGTGGAAGATTCCCGGGCCAACGCCGGGGCCGCCGTGCCCGGAGCCAACGCCGCCGCCGCTGCCGCTGCCGATTCCGCCGCCCACGCCTACGCCGTTCGAGGGCGTCATCAGCTTGGAGAGCGGATCGCCCAGCTGCGCGGTGGGTGGAGTTCTCAAATCCGCGACCACGGTCGGCTCGATCATCAATTTGCTCTTCTGTTGCGGCAACACTGTGGGCGGAGTAAATTGCTGCTTCGCCGCCTTTGGAGGCGTTCCCGCGGACGCTTTCAGTTTGCTGGCATCGCCGCCGCCGCCGCCGCTGGGGCCGCCCTTGCCCACCTTCATGGGAATGTATGGCGCCAGTTCAACCGAGTTCGCCGTTGTGGGCGGAATGATCTTCGCCGGCACCGCCAGGTGAAGCATCCACAACATCAGCGCAATGGCTGCGGTATGAGTCACCGCCGACAACAAAAAGTTTTCCGGACGCACCTGATACGTGCCATAGCCCACGCCCATCAAAGTGGGCATGATGACGGCGTTGGCCGCCTGCTCTTTGGCGAATTTCACCACCGACTGCTGAGGAGGCTGCTGCTCACCGGCGGCTGGGTTTTCCGGGTTCGTTTGCTTTTTGGGGTCGGGCGAAGACATATTTTGTTTATCTAGTATAGACGCCTTGCTGCTGTAAAAGTTTCACAAAGGTGTATAGGCTAAAGTTAGTCTACCTAATTCCTCCACGAGCAACAACTTAACGATGAAACAGAGCTCCAAAAAACCCCTTAATACGGCCCATGAATCCTTTTTTTTCTTTCTTCGGCTTTTCCTCGGGCTTGGGCGCGCTTGCCTCCGCTTTTAGAGACACTTCTGGCGGCTTTTCAATAAGAACGACCGGATCGACCCTTTCTTGCACAAAATAAACGTTGGGCAGCGAAGAAAATTGCACCTTGGCTACGGAGTAAGGCCTTCCCCCGGTCGTCCGGGCGCTGAACACGAACGGAGCGTCAACCTGCACATGGACTTGTCCGGGCCGGTCCGGTGGCAGTGGCGTGGTGGGCTCGTTGCTGGCGACTGCAACACGCTCTCCGGGTTTGGAATTTGTGGCATCGTCTTTGGGCGGAACCGGTGTCGGGCTCGGCAATGCCTCCGCTCGCATGACCGGAACTCCAGGCGGGCAGCCGCACTCGCCGGCAAATGCTGCCCGAGGCTCCAGCTTGCCGCCCCGGAACATCAGCGCCTCCTCCGGTTGGGCCTGGTACATGCGTGTTCCCAATAACTCTGAAAAAGTAACCGCGGAAGCGTTTCCTGGAAGAGGCTTCACGCAGGTGTCGCCCTGCTTGTTCACGCCCAGTGCGAAGTGAAATGTGCCCGGCCCGACCAGCATCACGTTGAAGTCCGGCGTGATCAAGATGTCGGCCACCTGCTGCTTCAGCTCGTAATCAATTTCAATGGCGCCGGTTCCGGTGGCCAGCATGAGCCCTTGGCCGCTGGTGGTCGCGTTCAGGCCGCCGTGCGGGCAGATACGCACCTGGCCGCCGCGAAACAGCTTGAGCGTTGCCGGGGCAATTCCGGCCGAGAGCTGCGAACCGGAGAGCACGCTCATCCCCGAGCCCGCCAGTTGCATCGAGCTCGCGCTGCCCGTGTCTGACGCGAACAGCTCGCCGATCGGCGCCGGAGCTTGGCCGAACGTCGGAGCGCTGAGTGCGAAGAACGCAGCCCAAAGATGCCAGGATGTCCTTCTTAGGATGGCGGACAAGTAGATTGACAGAATGCTAATCCTCGCTCACGAAGTCGTACTTATCGATGGTCACTGCAATGCCTTGGTCCTGTGCCGGCTTGTCCACTCTCAGGACCCTTCCCGTGCAGCGTACGCGGATAGGCTCGGACAAGGTTATCTCCGTAGGCAGAGTCATGACGAATTCGATGGGCGCGCCGGCCACGATCTCCGTATCCAGATACATGAAGACGCCGCGTGAACTCACATCGCGCGTGTGTCCCGCCAGCTCCCGTCTGTCGTTATCCAGATACTTGACGGAGATCGGCAAATCGAGCGGAAACCGCCGGGTGGAGCGTTTTTCCGGCTGCGCTTGTGCCATAGCTGGCCTCCAGATGCTGGGACCCGTTGGCCTGATTTTAGCCCAAATAGCTGGAATTTCGATGAGATATTCTGGCAAACACAAAACCGTATCCGACCACATTTTTGAGCACGGGCGAGACTGAATTTTAAAGACGGCGAGGCCGGCTTGCGCGCCGAGCCGTCCGCCTCGAGCGCTTGAGAATTCATCTGCGGCGATGCTCTCAAGCGGTTTGGCGCGAAGCGACAAAATCAAAGCGCCAGAAAATTCTTCAGCAGCAATCGCCCTGACTCCGTCAGCACGCTTTCCGGATGGAACTGCACGCCTTCCACCGGAAAATGTCGGTGCCGCAGTCCCATAATCACGCGCGTGCCGTCGGCTTCGCGTGTCTCCGCGCTGATCTCCAGCTCCGGGGGAAGTTGTTCTTCCGCCACGATGAGCGAATGATAGCGGGTCGCTGTCATCGGCAGCGGCGCGTTCTGGAATAGAGTCCTGCCATCGTGTGTGATCTGGCTGGTCTTGCCGTGCATGATCTGCCGCGCCCGGACCACGTTGCCGCCGAACGCGGCGCCGATCGCCTGGTGTCCCAGGCAAACTCCCAGCACCGGGCGCTTGCCGGCAAAATGCCGGATCAGGTCGATGCTGATGCCCGCCTTCTGCGGTGTGCATGGGCCCGGAGACACAACGATGTGATCGGGCTGCATGGCCTCAACTTCCAGCGGCGTAACTTGATCGTTGCGCCGCACTTCCACCTTCTGCCCCAGCTCTCCCAGATACTGCACCAGGTTGTAGGTAAAGGAATCGTAGTTGTCGAGAACGAACACCATGCCATGCCGTGGCAACCAGTTTAGCCGATGAAGAGAGTTGCCAGAACTGCCAAAATTGAAACTCAAAGAGCTTGCTATGGGAAAGCGAGTTTGATCCGCGTTCGTCAGGTTGCTAACATTCAATTTCAGCGATTTTGGCAATTTTGGCGGTTCTGGCAATTCTTTATGATGTTGCACATCACCAATGGAGATTCCGTCACCGGCACCTTCCGGCAGGTCAAATTTCCGGGAAGCTATCTCGCCTGGAAGGACGTTCTGCATGACGGTCCCGTGCCCCAGACCGGAACGCTGCAAGAGCTGTCTGACATTCGCGCGCAAGCGCTGGCCGGCTTTGGCTGGGGCGACCTTGAGGAGATGCGCGCTGGGTTTGCAGCCCGCGACCGCACGCTGGAAGATTTCCGCAAGCACCAGGACGTCGTCCTCTGGTTCGAGCACGATTTGTATGACCAGTTGCAGCTTCTCCAGTTGCTGGATTGGTTCGCGCAGCAGGACCTGGCTGGAGTGAATCTGGACCTGATTCAAATCGACTCTTACCCCGGCGTACGGCCGTTTTATGGGCTGGGCCAGCTCAGCGGTCCGCAACTGGCACGGCTCTTCCCCATGCGTAAACGGGTGACCCCGGAGCAGTTGGCCATCGGCAGAGAGGCCTGGCGGGCCTTCCGCGCCTCCGACCCCGCCACGCTGCTTGAATTCACGCGACAGTCACATCCGGAAATGCCCTTCCTGGCCGCGGCGCTGTCGCGCTTTCTTGAAGAATATCCGTGGACTACTGACGGCCTCTCGCGCACGGAGCGCCAGGTGTTGCAGGCGGCCGCGTCCGGCAAGCGCAAGAAGCAGGATATCTATTTTGAGTCGCGCAAACCGGAAGATGTGCCGTGGGGCGATGGCTCAGTCTATCTGCGTATGGCCTGGCTCGCCGAAGGGCCGAATCCCGCGCTGGTGGAACCACAGAAGAACGAATTCGCCATCACCGACGCCGGGACCCAGTTGCTCGCAGGCAAAGCCGATTGGATCAAGCTGCGTGGCGGCGTCGATCGCTGGCTGGGCGGCGTCCACTTGACCGGCGCGCAGCCGCAGTGGCGCTGGGACGAAGAGAAAAAAACACTGGCGAAGACTTGAGAGCCGGCTGATTGCTTACTTGAAATGTGGCAGCGTCTTGGCCACGTCGTTGAAAATCACCACCGCCGCAAACAAGACCAGGAAGACAAAGGCTGCCTGGTAGACGCGCTCTTTCACTTCCTGCTTGATGTCGCGGCGCATGACACCTTCCACCAGCAGCATCAGCATCAGGCCGCCATCCAGGATGGGAATGGGAAAGAGGTTGAAGATGGCGAGGTTCAGGCTGATGAGCGCCATGATCTGCAGATATGTGGCCAAGCCTTGCAGTGCAGCCTGACCGGAGACGCGCATGATGCCGAGGGGCCCGTCGAGCTGCTTGATTGACACCTTGCGCTCGAACATCTTTCCTACAAGCTCGAAAATCAACCCGGATTTGTTCTTGCACTCCAGTCCGGCCTGGCGCAGGGCCGCGTTGAACGCCAGCTTCTCCACGTGCACGGATTCCGGAATCGATACGCCGATCCTGAATCGCTTTCCCGCTTCATCGTAAAAAGGCTGAATGGAGAGCTTGAGCTGCTGTCCATGCCGCGACACCGCAACCTGGACTGGCTTGTCTTTGGATTTTTGCAGCATGGCGTTAAGCGCGGCGGCATTGCCGGTCTTGACCGGTATATCGTTCAGGGTAAGAATTTCGTCCCCCACTTGAATGCCCGCTTTGTCCGCAGCCTTGCCTGTTTCCACTTCTCCCACCACCGCTGGACCACTGGGCATCCAGCCCACATCCACTGACTGGTCGCGGCCGGTTGGCTGGGGAATCGACACCGTCTTGCGCAATACCTCGCCCCCGCGCTGGATCACCAGCTCGAGTTTCTGTCCGGGGTTCATGACCGCCCTGATTAACGTCTGCTCCCAGGTAGGGTTATCTACGTTGTCAATGCGAAGAATTTTGTCGCCGGGCACGATGCCGGCCTGGGCCGCAGGGGAGCCTTCAAACACCCAGCCAATGACCGACGGCTCGTCCTTAAAAGCCGGGTATTCGTTGCCGTGCACCATATACACGCCGGTTAAGAGCGCAATGGCCAGCACGATGTTCATGGCCGGCCCGGCAATCGCTATCAGAAAGCGCTGCCAGCGCGGATGGCTCATGAACTCACCGGGATCTCCGGTGCGGGCCTCCATGGGATTCTCGCCCGCCATCTTGACGTAGCCGCCAAGGGGAAGAAGGCTGATGCGGTAGTCGGTATCGCCGCGGCGGAAGCCGATCAAACGCTTGCCAAAGCCCAGACTGAAGACTTCCACCCTGACCTTGAACAGCTTGGCCACGGCATAGTGGCCAAACTCGTGAACAAAAACCAATATGCCCAGAACAACAATGAAAGCCGCGGGATAAATGAGTGACTGCATAGAGAATGACTTGGATATTGTAACTGTAAAGCGCCGGAGGCTGCTACAGGGTTACCCGGCGCGACAAACCATGCTGTGCCAGGCGGCGGGCCTCGGCATCAATAGCAAGGACTTCTTCTATAGATTCAGGATGGCGGTCTTTAGTTTCAAGAATCGTGCGCTCCACGACTTTAGAAATATCCATAAAATCGATTTCCCGCTTTAGGAAAGCCGCCACGGCCACCTCGTCGGCGGCATTCAGGGCGATCGTTTTGGCGCCGCCGGCCTCCGCCGACTCATAGGCCAGGCGAAGACAAGGAAACTTGGCCAGGTCCGGCGGGCAGAAATCCAGCCGCTTCAGGTCGAGCACGTTGAAGCGCAGGTCGGAAGCGATGCGCTCCGGATAAGTCAGCGCATAAAGAATCGGCAGGCGCATGTCGGTGACCGAGAGCTGCGCCAGAATGCTGCCATCGTTGAACTCGACCAGTGAGTGGATCGTCGACTGCGGATGCACCACCACGCTGACCTGGGCTGGCGGCAGGTCAAACAGCCGGCAGGCCTCAATGACCTCAAAACCTTTGTTCATCAGCGTGGCCGAGTCGATGGTGATACGCTGCCCCATCTTCCACGTGGGATGATTGAGCGCTTGCTCCACCGTGATCTTTTCGAATTCCGACTTTGGCGTGTTCAGGAACGGCCCGCCGCTGGCGGTGAGCCACACGCGCTCCACTTCATTGAGCCGGCCGCCGCGCATGCACTGATGCACCGCGTTGTGCTCGCTGTCGATGGGCAAGAGCGGTTTACCCTGCCTGCGGGCTTCCGCCGTAATCAGTTCGCCCGCCGCAACCAGGCATTCTTTGTTCGCCAGCCCAACTTCTTTGCCGGCGCGCACCGCTTCGTACGTCGCTTTGAGTCCCGCCACGCCGACAATAGCGCTCACCACGAAATCAACTTCCGGATGCGTCGCCACGCGCACGGTACCCGCTTGCCCATGTACGACTTCGATTTCACCCAGCCCTTCGGCTTTGAGCTGCTTGCCAACTTTTTCCGCGTCCTGCTCTGAAGCAAGTGAAAGAACTTTGGGCTTCCAGCGGCGCGCGTCTTGCAAAGCTGTTTCCGTGTTCCCACCCGCAGCCATGGTCAGCAACTGGAACCGCCCGGGATTATTTTCAATCACGTTGAGCGTGCTGCGGCCGATGGAGCCGGTGGAACCCAGGATGGCAATGCGCTTCATTTAGTCGTTTATTTTCAGCAGAAGTCCGGTTTGAGTCGCATAGTACCACACGACAGGAATGGCAAAGAGGAGCGCATCGATGCGATCGAGAATGCCTCCGTGGCCAGGAATGAGAGTCCCCGAGTCTTTGACACCGGCCCCGCGTTTCAACGCTGATTCGAATAGATCTCCGAATTGGGCAGCAACGTTGGTGAGTATGCCGAGACAGACAATATGAATCGAATGAACCGGCCTAAGGTAGCGGACCAAGAGCGCTCTTTCGTCCAGGCTGGCGCTCTCGATTCTCAATATAAAGTCGATGAGTTGCAGATGGAAATGCAAGATCAAATAAGCCACAGCGACACTTGCGACAACGGATGCGATCGCACCTTCCCAGCTCTTGTTGGGACTGACAATAGGCGCGAGTTTATGTTTGCCGATGTTTTTGCCGACGTAATAGGCCGCGATGTCCCCTGCCCAAACCGAGAACAGGAGAAACAGAAAAAGAGTAATTACAAAATCGCTTTGCAATTTGACCAATAGCGAGAGGGAGATGCCAATATACAAAACGCCAAAAATGGATGCCGCGACCGAAGCCAGTCCACCACGCAGGTCTTTTCGGAAAACCAGCGGAATGCCGAAAATAACCGCCATCAGCGGAACAAGCATCCCCCAATTCAGGGAAATCAACCAGGGATAAATCAGTTGCCGCCCTCGCCACAACGCATACAAGAAAAGGGAGATCGGCAGTACGCTCGCCACATAAGTCAGCCACTTAAACGGCTTGATCCCCGCAGCCTCAACGATCCCCAGATACTCATGCAGGGCCAGCACAATAATCGCGGCCACCACCAGCGTAAACAGCCATAGGGGCGCCTTGAACACGATCAGCAGCACTACCGGGATCAGCAGTACCGCGGTCAGGACGCGTTTCATCTTTAGTTGGAACTGCCGGGAGTAGGTTCGTTCAGGCCGCCGTAACGGCGCTCGCGCTTCTGGAATTCCTGAATGGCTTCGAGCAAATGCAGTCCGTTGAAGTCGGGCCAGAGGGTTTTGGTCACGAAGATTTCGGCGTAAGCGGCCTGCCACAGCAGGAAGTTGCTCAGACGCATTTCACCGCTGGTGCGGATGATCAGATCGAGTTCCGGCAGGTTGTTGGTGTACATGTGCCGGTTCAGGGTTTCTTCGTCGATCTTGAAATGCTCCAGGCCGCCATTGTTGGCCGCCGCGTGCACCATCGATTTGCAAGCATCAACAATCTCTGACCGCGATCCGTAATTCAGCGCCAGCGTCATGACCATGCCGGTATTGCGCGAAGTCTGCTCTTTGGCCCAGGCCATGCGCTCCTGCACCTCTTGCGGCAACATCTGGCTTCGCCCGATAAACGACAGGCGGATGTTATTGCGCTGCATCAGCGGCAGCTCGTTCTTGAGATACCGGTGCAGCAGCTTCATCAGGAAGTGGATCTCCGTGGCCGGCCGGCGCACAAAATTTTCCGCCGAGAATGCATAGAGAGTCAGCGCGGGCAGGTGGATCTGCGCCGCCGTCTCCACCACCAGGCGGACGGCCTCCACGCCCTTGCGGTGCCCGGCCACGCGCGGCAGGTGGCGGCGTTTGGCCCAGCGGCCGTTGCCGTCCATGATGATCGCGATATGTTTTGGGAACTGGTTAGGATCAAGCTGGCTATAGAGTTCAGCTTCCTTTCGGTCCAGCCCCGAAGGAATGGTACGCAAAACCGCCTCTCAATACCTACCAACGCTAGCACAGCAGCCCTGACCATGCAATTTCGTCAAGCCACTGCCCCGGGAAAAAGCCCTGATTCTGGTAAGATGTTCATGCTCCGGACGGCCTGCGGCCGGCGAGTTTCCCGCGGCAGATTTGGTTTCTGTGTCCGAACGGCGATAGAATGGTGCTGCGCGTGGTCCATCAAGGACAACTCGAGAACCGCAGTCTGATGCGCTGGATCGCCTTGGTCTGCGTGCTGCTGGCCCTGGTAATGACCGAGGTGGAAGCGACGCACGCGCATTCTGAAGCGGCCATTTCGCGCAATTCTGCACCTTGCGCCATTTGTCTCTCCGCGCACGCCAAGGCGCCTACGATTACGGTCCAGCTATTGCCGCTCGTCTATGCGGTGGAAACAGTGGCCGTGACGTATGAATCGCAAGGCAAGAGCGCCTCAGCCGAACTGAGCCTGTTCATCCGTCCTCCTCCGTCCGTTTAGCCCCGTTGGCGTCAAAGCGCGCTATTTGATTCAAGCCTATTGCTGCTCTTGATGCCCGGTCCTGCTGGTCTTCGCGCAGGACAGTTCCCAAGGGTAGCCCCAGGGTTTCCACGTGAGCTAGAGGAGGATCATGTGAGACGTATTCATATTTTGATGGTTTGGATGGTTGCATCCGCTCTTGCTGCAACGGCGCAGCAGACGCAGGCCCCGGCACAGGCCAACGCCGTGCCGCAGTCCAATGCCCAGGCGCAAACCAGCGCCGACGACAAAGCTGTAATGGAGCAGAGATTTCGCGATCTTGAAGATCGTATCGTCATGCTGGAGGGCGAAATCCGCCAGCTCAAGGCGCAGGGAACGCAACCGCCAGCGGGCACGGCAACCACCGCCGGCAGCCAGCCGGCGCCAGCCCCGCCACCAGAAGGCGGCGCGCAGCAACCGGCGGCCAGCACTCCGGCTTCCCAGGCCGAAACCGTGCGACTTGGCGGCGCCGGCGGAGCTGCTTCCAAGGCCCTGAACCCGGACATCAGCATGATCGGCGACTTCATTGCCAGCGCCGGACACAATCCCATCAATCCGACGCCTTCGTTTCAGATGCACGAGTCGGAGCTTGGAATCCAGGCCATCATCGATCCCTACGCTCGCGGCGACTTCTTCCTCTCTTTCGGCGAAGAAGGCGTCGACCTGGAGGAAGGGTACATTACCTTCACCGCGCTGCCCGCCAGCTTTGTAGCCAGGGCCGGCAAGATGCGCGCCGCCTTCGGCAAGGTGAACACCCTGCACAATCACGTGCTGCCGTGGGTGGACCGTCCGCTGGTCACGCAGAACCTGGTGGGAGGTGAAGATGGTATCGATGATGCCGGCGTTTCTGTAACCCGCATCCTGCCCGCGCCCAAGAACTGGTTTCTCGAATTTACCGGGCAGACCTTCCGCGGAGACTCTTCCGACGTATACCGGGCCTTCACCAAAAACGACGTGAGCGTGGTGGGCCATCTGCGCACCTACAAAGACCTGACCGAAAGCACCAACATGGATGTGGGCGCTTCCTACTCGCGCGGGCACAACCTGTTTGGCACAGATTTTATTACCCATCTTTACGGAGTGGACGCGACCTTCCGCTGGAAGCCGCTGCAAAGGGCGATCTACCGGTCTTTTGTTGCCCGCAGCGAATTCATCTGGCGGCAGCAGAGCCAGCCCAGCGTGACAGTCTGCGGGGCGATTACCTGTCCGGCGTTTGTGACCTCGGGATTTCAGCGGGCTTTTGGATTTTACGCATCGGGCGACTATCAGCTTGCCCGGCGCTGGGTTGTGGGTGGGCGTCTGGACCGCTCAGACCGCCCGTTTGACGCTGCCCTGACGGACAAGGGCGCCTCCTTCGTGCTGACCTATATGCCGAGCGAGTTCGCGCAACTCCGTGGCCAGTATAGATTTACACGTTACGCCCAGAACTTTGACGCCCATGAGGCGTTTGTACAGTTACAGTTCGCGCTCGGCGCGCACGGCGCGCATCCTTTTTAACCGCGGCATTTACCGCGGTGTGTGCATGAGAAATCGGGAAGCGACGGATGGTGGAGAAATTGATGATATTACGTTCGAAATTATTCGGTATTGTTCTTAGCGCGGCGCTGGCCGCCACGCTGCTTCTGCCTTCACAGGCGGAAGCGAAAAAGCTGAAGGTAATTACCACGCTGACCGACCTGGCGTCGCTCACGCAGGAAGTTGGCGGCGACAAGGTGGATATTGAAGCGCTGGCCAAGGGCTACCAGGACCCGCACTTCGTGGAGCCCAAGCCCAGCTTTCTCCTTAAGCTGCGCAATGCCGATGTGCTGATTCTTGTCGGCCTTGACCTGGAGATCGGCTGGCTTCCGCCCTTGATCACGCAGAGCGGCAACGGCAAGATCCAGCCCGGCGGCCAGGGATATCTTGATGCATCGCAATTTGCGCAGATCCTGGAGATCCCGCAAGGCAACGTGACCCGCGCGGAAGGAGACGTGCATCCGCTGGGCAATCCGCACTACTGGCTGGACCCTGACAATGGACGGCGCATCGCCAAAGGCATTGCCGCAAAACTCAGCGCCATGGACCCGCAGGACCAGGCCTATTTCCAGCAACGCGAGCAGGACTTCGAAAAGCGGCTGGCCGAAGCCGACAAAAAGTGGCTGGCGCAGATGGCGCCCTATCGCAATCGCAAAGTGGTAACCTACCATCGTTCCTGGCCTAATTTTGCCAAGCACTTCGGGCTGGACGTGATCGGCTACATTGAACCCCGGCCGGGCATTCCGCCCACGCCCTCGCACACCATTGAACTGGTGAACCAGATGAAGCGCGAGAATGTGAAGCTCGAGCTGATTGAGCCCTATTTTGACTCGAAGACGCCGAACTCGATCGCCGGCATGGTGAATGGCAAGGTGGTGGTGCTGATGCCTTCCGTAGGCGGCAAGCCCGAGATTACCGATTACTTCAAGTTGTTCGATTACGATATTGCCCTCCTCATCAAAGCGTTTGAGGAGACGAAATAAAGGACCGCGAATGGAAATTCTCCAATTTCTGATTCTTCCCTTTCTCGCCAGTCTGATATTGACTGGCATACACGCCTACCTTGGCGTACACGTAGTGGAACGCGGCGTGATCTTTGTCGATCTGGCGCTGGCGCAGATTGCCGCGCTGGGCGCCACCACGGCCATCCTGATCGGCATGGACCCGCACGGCACGGGCGCGTATTGGATGAGCCTGGGTTTCACCTTCGTCGGAGCCGGCATTTTCACCTTTGTGCGCTCGCGCCAGAAACGCATACCGCTGGAGGCCTTCATCGGCATCACCTATGCGGTTGCGTCCGCCGCAGCCATCATCGCCATGAGCAAGGCCACCGGCGAAACCGAGCACCTGAAAGACATGCTGGTGGGCAATATTCTGGCGGTCTCGCAGCATGACGTGATCAAGACCGCGCTGCTCTACGGCGCCATCGGCCTGTTCCACTTTATCTTCCGCAAAAAATTTCTGGCGATTTCGCTCAGCCACAATAATTCCGAGCCGCAACCCAACCTGAACGTCCGGCTCTGGGATTTTCTCTTCTACGCATCGTTTGGTTTCGTCGTAACCTCGTCGGTCGCCATCGCCGGCGTGCTGCTGGTCTTCTGCTACCTGGTGGTTCCGTCCGTGGGCGCCATGCTGTTTGCCGACCGCATCGGAACGCGCCTGGCCATCGGCTGGACCATGGGAACGCTGGTTTCTGCGCTGGGCTGCTACTGCTCCGTTTTCTTTGATACCCCGACGGGCGCCACCATCGTGTGTACTTTCGGCGCAGTGCTGGTGGTAATGGCCGTGGTCAAAGCGGTTTTCTTCAGGGTGCGGCAGGAACAGCCTGAGCGGGCCCAGGCGATGCCGGCCAGGGATTTAACGTAAAGGTTCTTCAGACCGCGCAACAACGCAGGAAGCGAGGCGATAGCATAGTATCGCCTTATGAAATTCCTGATCGTTATTGCTGGGATTTGCCTGCTTTGCGGGGTCTCATCTGCGCAGAACACGACGCAAAACGCGGCAGACGACGTTCCAGAAGCAAATCCGGCGCGGCCCACCGTGGCCACGCCCGCGACCCTCACCCCGGTCGGCTACCTGCAATTTGAAAACGGCATACTCTACGCCGCGGACTCGCTGGGTTTCTCCAGCCGTTTCGCCGTCAATCAGGTCACCAAACTCACCGTGCACCCGCGGCTTCAGTTCCTGGTAGGGAGCGAGCCCGTGGTTCACAGCGGACTGGGCGCGGTGAAGGAATTCAATCCCGGTGGCGTGCTGGCGGGATTGCAAGTTGTTATGCTGCCCGGCCATGAAAAGCGCCCCACCGTTTCTCTTGGCTATTTCAAGTCCGTTTACGCCGGATCTGCTCCTGATCTCGATATCGGCTCACTGGAGAACGGCCTGCTGCTGCTGATCAGCGGAGATATTGCCGGTTTCCATTTAGATCTGAACGGCTTCTTCAACGAGCAGACTGATAATGGCGTGCGCCGGGCGCAGTTCGGCCAGACAATCTCCATTTCGCACCCGGTGAAGAAGCTCATTCTCGGAGCAGAGCTTTGGCACTTTACCCAGCCGTTGCTCCAGGGCAACGCGGTGGGCAATCTGTGGGAGGTTTCATATCCTGTGCGACGCAACCTGGTGGTGGACGCGGGCTTCAATCGCGGGCTCACCAGCACGTCCACGCAGTGGGCGGGCTTTGCCGGTTTTACCTATCTGCTTCCCCACCGGCTGTGGAAGGCCAAGGACCACTCTGGAACCAAAAAATAGCCTCGACTTCAGATACAATTTTCTTGTGGTATCCAGGGCCAGTTCCGATGTGACTCAGGCTTTTGCCGCGCTGGTGCGCTCGGAAATCGAAGACGAACGGGTTGACTTGCTGCGCGCGGCACTCACCTTCGCGCGGATTGAAGACCCGCAGCTCGATCTGGAGCATTACATGCACCGCGTGGAAGAATTGGCCCGCCGCGTCGCGGCCAGGATCCAGGATCTGGACGATCCCGCCCAGGTGATCGCGGCGTTGAACGAGGTGCTTTTTCAGGAAGAGATGTTCCGCGGCAACACCGTGGATTATTACAGTCCGCGCAACTCGTTTCTTCACCATGTGCTGGACCGCCGCCTGGGCATTCCCATTACCCTGGCGCTGGTGTACATGGAAGTGGCCCGGCGCGTGGGCTTTCCCCTGTTTGGCGTGGGCATGCCCGGACATTTTCTGCTGAAGCACTATGACGTGGACGGACGCTCCATCCTGATTGACGCTTTTGAGCGCGGCCAGGTAGTCACCGAAGAAGACTGCCGCCAGAAGCTGAAGAGCATCTACGCCGGCCAGGTGACGCTGCAGCCGGAGTTTCTGCTCCCCGTGACGCGCCGGCAGATGCTCACCCGCATGCTCAACAACCTGCGTTCCATCTATCTTTCGCAGCGCGATTTCCGCCGCGCCGTGCAGGTGGTGGACCTCATCCTGGTCATCTATCCCCGCTCACCGGAAGATGTGAAGCAGCGCGCCGTGCTCCGCTACAACCTTGACGATTATCGCGGCGCGCTCAGCGACTTTGACGAGTACGTCAAGATGTCGCCTGACGCTTCCGATGCGGAAGAGATCCGGCAGACCGCGCTGTCACTGCGGCGGTCGATGGCGATGATGAACTGATTTTCTGAAATCCCGAGCGTAGCGAGGGAGCCCTATCGTCAGAATCAATTCGCAGGCAATGCAGGCAAGAGTGCTGTTGCCCACACAACCGGCAAATACGACATGTCAGAACCTTGATTGCATCGTAGCTATAGGGGTTCCCTCGCTACGCTCGGGACGAGAGGTCTATTTCGGCTGTGAATTCTGCGCGCCTTCGTCAGGATTCATTTCCGCCAGCTGACTGATGAGCCTCTGCTCCTGGTCGGAGAAGGTAGTGCGGAAACGGTCTGACTGGATGATTTGCTGCCGCTCCTGCGGAGGCATCTGGCGCAGGTGGCGCACGGCCTTGTGCACGGCTACCTGGCGCTCCGGAGGCAGACCTCTCAGTTGCCGGCTGGCGTTGCGCAGTTGCTCGCGCTGTTGCGGCGTAAGTTTCGCCAGGAACTCCATCCGGTGCAAAGCCTGCGCGCGCTTCTCCGGCGTCATGCTGTTGAAGTCCTTCAACTGCCCGCGCAATTCGTTCTGGCGCGCCGGGGGGAGTTTCTTGAAGTGGGGATCGCTCTCCAGAAGTTTCAATTGCTGGTCCGGCGGAAGGTCCTTGTGGGCCTGCAACCAATCGCCCATCTTCCGTCCGCCTTTTTGGCCGGGACGATTGGCGTTACCGGAGTTCTTTTGCGCGGGACTGGCCTGCAAGAACGCGACGGGAGCATGTTTGGCGCTGCCTGGGTTCACACGCGAGGGAACGTTCAGGGTCATCAACCCCGATACCAGGAAGACGGAAACTACCTTGGCCCCGATCACCATTTGCTCCCCCGAGCGGAAGATTATGGTTCCGCTACATCGTCCGACGGATCGCCCGTCAGTTCATTCACCAGGTCAGTATCGATAATCAAATCGTGGTTCTTGTCCAAAGACTCGATATCGGCCACGGCGGTGCCAACCTGCGGCACTCCTCCCTCGTTATCGGCCGGTGGAGTTCCAACCAGGCGAAACACTACGGCTCCCGCCGCCAGCAAAGTGGCCAGCGAAGCCGCCAGCACAGGCCGGCGCAACCAGCCGAACAAACTGGCGGGCGCCTTCTCCCGTTCTTCCTTCACGTGCGCCCGCAGGCGGGTAAGAAAGTAAGGAGAAGGCTCCGGGGCCTCCCACTCATCCAGCAGCGCCATGGTCTTGCGCATGGAAGCAAGCTCTTCCGTGCAGTCGCCGCACTGGCTGAGGTGAGCTTGCACCTGCGGGTTGGCCGGACCGTCGGTGAGAAGCTCGATCAAATTTTCCCGAACATCATTGCAGTTCATACAAATTCCTTGAGCCGGTCGCGCAGCACTTCATAGGCGCGGAACAGCAGAGACTTGGTGGCGGACTCACTCAATTTCAAAACTCCGGCAATCTCGCGATAATCCATCCCCTGATATTTATGCATCAATACGGCGGCGCGCTGTTTTTCCGGCAACGCCATGACATGTTTCTTGATGGCCTGGAGCCGCTCCCGGCGAAGAATGTTCTGTTCCACATTCAGCGTGGGATCGGCAACGTCCAGGGTCGTGCCCGATTCTTCATCCGGCTCGTCCAGGCTCACTACCTTGCCGCTGCGTTCCACCTTGTGGTCGCGCGCGTAGTTCACCGCCAGGTTGGTGGCGATGCGGTAGAGCCAAGTGCTGAACTTGGCTTCCGCGGCATAAGTTTTGCGCGAGCGATAGACGCGCAGGAAAACTTCCTGCGCCAGCTCTTCCGCCAGCGCCTGGCTCCGGCACATGCGGTACATGAAAGCGATCATGGGCCGGTGATACTTGGTTACGAGATACTCGTAGGCCGCGTCATCATCGGTGCCGGCGCGGAGCATGACCTCCGCATCGCTGAGCGAATCATAAGGAACGTGGCTAGCTGCCATCTCCGCAACACCCTGCATCCTGCCGGTAGCTGTGGGCATGAACAACCCCGATTTTAAGGCCACGCTGCTCACACCCCCTTAAACCCCTTCGCAACCAAAAAGTTGCGGGTCTTTGGGAGGGCCGGCAGGGCCCCACCAAGAGTTTATTCCAGACGTGGCTTTCGCGCATCTGTAATTCCAAGACCCTGATGATGTGTCCGCCGGGAAAGTCTTTCTGGTAGAATCGATTCACCCCGAAAGCAACGCAACAAGGAAGCAAACGCAGCGGGCGCTTAACTCAGCGGTAGAGTGCCATCTTCACACGGTGGAAGTCATAGGTTCGAATCCTGTAGCGCCCACCACCTCCGGTTCCAAGTTACTGGACCAGTTTAGGAACTCGGGTTGGGTGGAAATTTACAAGTTTTTGCTTGCGCCAGCGCCGGTTCGTGGTAACATCACGAAGTCTTCAGTAGCCGCCCGTTCCGGTGCGGCGTTTCGCGCAAAGACTAAGGCGCTGATATAAACGAAGATTTTCCGATAACTTAGCCGATTGACGTCCAACCAGACCCTTGAAGAGTTTCATACCAGGTCACCTCTTGGACATCCGGCGGATAGATCAAAGCTCACAGGTATACGAATGAATGAAGGATTGAACCAGCCGCAACCACCGCGCAATCGCAAATCGCGGCGACGCAGACGCAATTTCGGCTCTCAGAGCCAGGGCCAGAACGGCCCCGGCGGCCAGGGACGCCCGGGCGGGCAGAACCGCCAGAACCGCAGCAATCGCGGACCGCGCCGCGGCGGCGGGTCGGCTTTTGTGGGCCCCATGGACCACAGCTATCGCAATCAGGGCAACGGTTCCGGCGGGCAGGGATCGCGCTTCCACAACGGCGCCCAGGCCACACCCAACATGGAGCCTCTGACCCAGCGCCAGGACGCCCCCACCCGCATCTTTGCGTTTGTCGATGACCTCTTCTTTGTCGCCAAGATTCAGGAGATCTCGCGCAAGCTGAACGTCAAGGTTGAGTTCGTCAAGACCGACAAAGAGATCGCCGAAAAGACCGAAAGCTCTGAAGAGAAACCTTCGCTGATCATCGTGGACCTGAACAGCAACAGCATCAAGCCCATTCCCGTGATCACCAAGATGCGCTCGAAGTACAAGAAGAGCACTTCCATCGTTGGCTTTGTCTCGCACGTGCAGGGAGACCTCAAAGTCAAGGCCCAGGAGGCTGGATGTGACGTGGTCATGCCGCGCTCGGCCTTCTCCCAGAACCTTGTCAGCATTCTCCGCCGGCACGGCGCGGAAGACGAGGTGGAAGACAACTTTAATCGCGCTTGACCTGAGCAGTCCTGCGTCGATGAAGGGGAGACCTCTCGCGCAAGGTCAAGACCCAAATGGAAAAGCTCCTACTCTGTCCGCAACACTATTACAGGATCGACCCGGGCAGCCCTCCACGCAGGCAGCCAGCACGCAATCACTGAAACACCGGACAAAAGGGCCACCACCCCAAGATATGTAATGGGGTCCAGACGTGATACCCCGAAAAGCAACGTGACCAGCGCGCGGCTGGCAAGCGCCGCTCCGGCTAGTCCCAGGATGACGCCTAGCCCGGTGAGCGAGAGGCCTTGACGCAACACCATTCCGAGAATGTCGCTTCGGGATGCTCCCAACGCGGAGCGTACACCAATTTCTCGCATGCGCTCAGTAACACTGCCTGAGAGAACTCCATAGATGCCCACGGCGGCCAGCACCAGAGCCGTCAGGGCAAAAGCCTCAAACAAGATAAGGACAAAATGCCGCTCTGCTTCGGAAGCGGCTTCCAGTTGGTCCATCGTGGCAACGCGAACGATCGGCTGATCTTTGTCGGCTGACCAGATCGCGTGCCGAATAGCGGGAACCAATGCTATTGCATCGCCGCGGGTCCGCACCATCAGAGACATCGTGGCATCGGCCCATTGCCATTGTTTCGTCGTGATGTACACGGCATCTGATTGGTTCAGAGCGAGGGACAGTTGTTTCACATCGCCCACCACGCCGACAATCGTGTAGGGCCCCGTTGGACCGAGTTGCAGGCGTTGACCGATGGGGTCCGTTTGCGCAAACCTGCGCCGCGCAAGCGATTCACTGACCAGCGCTGCCAACGGAGCTCCGGCGATATCGCGCTCGTCGAGTTGGCGGCCACTGAGCAGCGGAATGTTCATGGTAGCAACGTAGCCGGGGCTTACGGCGTAACGAAACACGCTGTAACTCTCGGCGGGCCGGGTTGAATTCGCCTCAAAACGTGCTCCGTACTCGTCAATATCGCCGCCTAAGGGAACCTGGCTGGTCAGCGCAAGCGTGCTGACACCTGGCACTTGCCGCGCTGCTTCAAGCACTGCATCGAAAAAGCGATGAACGGCCGTAGTGTCCTCATACTTGTGGCCGGTCGTCTGGATTTGCATGGTGAGCAGGTGTGAGGCATCGAAGCCTGCGTCAATGGCAAACAGGCGTCCCAGGCTGCGGAGGAGCAAGCCGGAACTCACCAGCAACACAAGCGCGACCGCGACTTCCGCTATCACCAGCGCCCTGCGGGTACCCGTGTGTGTGCCGGCGATCTGGCGCGAACCCTGCCCAAGGCCCTGGTGCGGATCGCTCCACGCCGATTGCAGAGCAGGTATCAGACCGAACGCAAAGCCGACCAGAGCCGTAATTGCCAAGCCGAAAATAAGGACTGTGCCGTCGACTCCGACAGCGCCGGCACGCGGCAGGTTCGCGGGCATGAGAGCCACGAGAAGCTTGATGCCGAGCATGGCCAGAGCCATGCCGGCTGCACCACCCGAAGCAGCCAGGACAAGGCTTTCTGTGAGAAGTTGCCGCACCAAACGGCTACCTCCGGCGCCGAGGGCGGCCCGCACGGCAAACTCATTGCGCCGTTGCACACCGCGGGCGAGGAGCAGGTTCGCCATGTTCACGCAAGCAATCGTCAACACCAGGATTACGGCGCCAAAGACCGCCAGCAGCGCAGGCTTCACGCCGCTGGTGATGTCGTCTTGCAGGGATGACACCAGGAATTTGACATCGCCGCCGTATGTTTCCGGATGCTGCTCCGTCAACACGGCGGGACCAAGGACGTTGAGTTCTTGCCTCGCCTGCCTTGCACTGACACCCGGATGCAGGCGTCCGATGGTGCGGAGATGGTGCCCCCAGGCCCGGCCTTGCGACACGTCGTACTGAAGAGGCGCCCACAACTCGGCCGCGGGAGACAGTACGTTTTCAAAATCGCGCGGCATCACGCCGATAACCTCATAGGAATTGTCATCGAGCATAATCTGCCGCCCAATGATCTCTGGATCGCCCGCGAAACGGCGGCGCCATAGCGCATCGCTGAGTATCACGACGTTCGGCCCATTCAAGCGATCGTCGGACAGTTGGAAATCTCTCCCTCGGAAGGGCAATACGCCTAGCACCTGGAAGTAGCTCGCGCTAACGCGCTGCCCTTCCAATCTCTCCGGTTCGTAACCGCCGGTCAAAGTTGGTTGCCATCCTTTTAGTACGGCGATGGTTGCAAATGAGCGGCTCCGTTCCGCAAGGCCGCGATACATGCCAAACGTTCCACTACTGTGTGGGTGTTCGCTGGTGGTCTCCCAGATTGCCATGATCCGGCCCGCATGAGGGTACGGCAAGGACTCAAACAGAATTGGATTCACAGCACTGAAGATTGCAGTAGTTGCGCCAATCGCCAAGGCCAGCGTAAGCACGCTGACTGCAGTGAAGCCCGGATTACCGCGCAAACGGCGCAAGGCATACCGAAGATCCTGCCACATGCTTTCAAAAAATGTCAGGGTGTTCCACTGCCAAACATCTTCGCGCAGCCGCTGCAGGTTACCCAGGCTAAGATGGGCCTGCCGTCGAGCTTCTTGCTGAGACATGCCGGATGCGACATTTTCATCAACCTGATGGGCAATATGCGCCTCCAGTTCCCGTGCCAGGTCCACATCCTCCTGGCGGCGAAAAAAGAATCTCCGAAGTCCCATTCCTGCTCCTTGCCGATCGAAAGGGTGCTATTGATTGGCCCGCGCCAGTACGCGGCCAATGGCTTCCACCAGTTGCTGCCAGCGGCTGGTTTCAGCCAGCAGTTGCTTGCGGCCTTTCGCGGTCAACTTGTAATACTTGGCCTTGCGGTTGTTTTCACTGGCGCCCCAATACGAACTGACCCAGCCTCGGTCCGCCAGACGGTGGAGCGCGGGATACAGCGACCCCTGCTCCACTTGCAGCACGTCTTCTGAGGCATGCTCGATCACGTGGGCGATGGTATGGCCATGGGCCGGGCCCATGATGAGCGTCTGCAGGATCAGCATGTCCAGGGTCCCTTGCAGCATCTCCTGGCTGGCGGGAGGTTTGTTCTTCCCCATGGTTTTGTTTAGACTCCCCTCGAATGTCTTGGCGAGCGAAAGACCGAAAAAAATTATAGACCACTCGAAGGCCTATGGGAGGGGTCGCCGGGCTGACAGTGGTGGACCGGGTCGTGGAAGCGGCTTAGTACAGAAGAAGTCGCGGCGGCAGGTTCAACGCTTAGACCTGAGGAAGATAAAGACTAGATGGGCCTGAAACTCCGCTTGGCGCGAATCAGGTATCTGCAATCGGAGTGCGCGTTAAACTCCGCTCTCTGTCCGCGCACCGCCTTTTGAAATTCCACCTCTTCGGCGTCCGTCAAGGCGCGCAGCAGCCCATCCTCGACAGCGACGACATAACCCCCGGCTGTGGAAATGCAGGCCACGGCGGAATGCACTGCCAGGTGTGCATGAGAGCAAGTCACAAGGAATTTGCCTTCGGCGTAAGAGGCGAGATAATAGGTGGCTTTCATTTTGGGATTTCCAGGTCTCAGACAGAGACAACTTAGGCGGCCCACCGACCTACCCTTGATACGGCGGCGCACCAGCAAACACAACGTGACGGTAGTGAACATCCAACGCATGCCCTTTGGTAATCGAAAGGGCCTGGCGGTTTTGAGCGTGGCGCCCGCTCACCGGAGAGACGAAGAATCGGTAACCCAGTGAATGCCGCCGGCATGTCGGACTTCCTGAACCTGGCCTTCTTGACCCGGACCCTCTTCTGCTTGTTGCATAGGTGTATATCTCTATTTGGATCTCTTTTGGCGGGTGACTCCCAGGGCTGCCGGACAACCATTTCAACCGGAAAAATTGTCGCATCCTTCTGAAAAATGGCAGCCATTTTATTGCGCTTTACTTTTTCCTGGCTTTCCGGGGCGTACCACCGGGGATAAATTTCCCCTCCTGCTTGCAACTGAGCCGCAGCCCTGAACGTCCAATCATGCATAAGGCAGCAACCATGGCTCTTACCCGCGCATACGAGGAGCACGAAGTCCCGCCCGAAATACGCCGGATGTACGCAAGCATCCGCTCCGGATTTGATCTTCCGTTTGTTCCCACAATTTTCAAGCTCGCAGCCGGAATACCGCAATATCTGAAGGTGGTTTGGAAAGACCTGGAGAGCGTGGTGGGGTCGCATGAGTTTGAAACGGCCTTCCGGGCCTTCTATGAGGTCGCGCATTCCATGGCGGTCAGCGGCGGCTGGACCTTTTCCGATCAGCCGGGCGTTCTTGCCGCGGACAAATTTTCCAACGCCGATATCCGCGTGATTGGCGGCATTGTCGGGCTGTTTGCGCGGGCCACGGCACAGTCGGGCCTGTTTGCGCGACTGGTGCAGCGCGGCTATTCCGGCGGCCAGAAAGGAAGAGTCACGCGGTCAAAACAGGTTGCCGCGCTGGCCCAGATGGTGCGCGTGCACATTCCCAACGAGCGTGAAGCGGGATTGCGCGTCTGGCTGATCTATTCCGACATCAAGAAGACCACCGGCGCGAAGAACGTGCTGAGCATCTATCGCGCGCTTTCACCCTTTCCCAGCTACCTGGCTTCCGCTTGGCTCGACAGCAAGCGGCTGCTGGCCGATCCTTCATTCATCGGCGCGCATGAAGAACTGAACCGCCGCGCGCGAGCGCTCCTGACCGGCCTGCCGGTAAAGGACCATCGCAGTCTGCTGAAAGATCTCAATCCCTCACAGTGGCAGGAAATCGAAGAAACTGTTGACGGCTTTGCCCGTCTGCTGCCGCAGTTCGTTCTGCTGACATCGGTCTGGCAGCGCTCATTTCCCAGCGCATCAAGGCTGATCGGGGCGGCGTAGTGTCCTTGTCCCACATCCCGCGTAGCGGGTGAGGGACCCCTATCAAGAGAAAACAGCAAGGGGAACACTCGTCGCTCAAAATCGTCCCCGGCTGCATTGGTGAAGGCTTCTTAATAATTTCGGGTGATAGGGTTCCCTCGCTCCGCTCGGGATGCAGAAAAAGCTTATCCGGGCGGCCAGCTCATCTGTCTTCCGCCCAGCAGGTGCAGATGCAAATGAAAGACCGTCTGCCCCGCGTCCGGGCCAACGTTATAGACCGTACGAAAGCCGTGCTGGAGTCCGCGCTCGCGCGCAATTTTTGCCGCCACGAGCTGGCAATAGCCGATGAGCTCCGCATCGGCTTCCGTCGCCTGGTCAATCCCAACGATATGCTTCTTGGGAACGATCAGGACATGCGTCGGAGCCTGCGGCTTGATGTCTTCGAAGACAAAGGCCTTGTCATCTTCATAAACTTTTTTTGACGGTATTTTGCCGGCGATGATTTTGCAGAATAGGCAGTCAGTCATAGCTGTTGAATCTTAACAAATGCAAATCTCCCGCGCGCGAACAACGGCCACATCAAGGTTCAATCCAGCCTCACCAGATAAACACCGGCGTCAGTGTGTGTTTCGCGCATGACCTCCTGCGCCCGTTTTTTGTCGTCTTCGGCCACGCGCACACGGATCCAGTCTCCACCCACGGGGCTGCTGAATTGCAGCACCTTCGCGGTGCGGTAGCGGCGGGCCAATTTTTCCTTCAGCTTTGAGGCATCGCGTGAATCCTGGAATGCGCCGATCTGCACGCACCAGCGGCCACCGTCTTTGATGGACGCAGGCGTTTCCAACACTTCAATCCGCACCAGCGCCGTGCCGTGCTGGTACACGCTGAGCTTGCGCGCGGCAGCGCGGGAGAGGTCAATCACGCGGTCGCTTACGAACGGCCCGCGGTCGGTAATGCGTAGCAGCACTGAGTCACCGGTCTTCACGTCGGTCACGCGCGCGATCGTATTCAAGGGCAGCGTGCGGTGCGCGGCCGTCATGGCGTTCATGTCATACGGCTGGCCGTTGGCCCCATTGCGTTTTTGAAATCCCGGTCCATACCAGCTGGCATAACCAACTTCGGTGTACAGGACCTTCGCATTCCTGGGGACACGGATCTCCGGGACATCGATCTCCGCGTTCGGCCTCACGCTTGGCGACGGCGATGGCGCAGGCGGAACGGGGGTCGGCGTTGGCGTGGGCAAACGCGCCGGCGGCAGCGAAGGCGGAGGCGCAGGCATTTTCGGCGGCGGCTCACGATGGCCCCCGCAGCCGGCCAGCAACAGCAAAAAGCAAATCAGCGCCGCTAGCTGGAGCGATTTTTGTCCATGTACTCGGCCAGCTTGTTGAGCTGTTCCGCGGCTACGCGCAACGCTTTGGTCGAATGCGTGCGGATCGCCGGCACCACTTCGTTGTTCAAATATGTAATGACCTTCTCTTTTTCCCGTTCGAACTTCTCCGCTGCTTCGCCGAATTCGGCGTCCAGCTTGCGCCCAAAATTCTCGAACCGCGGTTTTGTCTTGGGATCGTCTTGTGTACTCATGGCTCTGTTTTACCATCGCAACCGAACGGTGGCCAGCTCAAGATTCTGGATTCGCGCCCCGCCTCCGGTTCATTCCCTTCAAACTTACCCGCAAACGAGGTGCTCTCTCAGTACCTTAGATGATACCTGCCGAGCCGGCAAAACCCGGTTTTTTGTACACTGCCCAATCGCGACAAATGCCTTGTACGTCACAGCCATGGGCTCGAGCTTTCAAGGGTTTACCTGGGACGGGACGTTGCTTTCGAAGCGATTGCTGGGCAATTAGAAACAATGCGGATGGTGTTCGACCGGACTTACGAACAGAAGCGCGCGCCAAACTTGACGCGTGTCTCCGGCCAGTTGCTCAGCGTGCGGCGTACTACCCGGGCCAGGCGCGTGCTCGACTTCACTTGCGGCGTATCGATGTTCTGGAATGTGATCTGGACCCGATCGTCGATTTCCAGCAGCCGGTCGGAGGTAAACAGCAACCCCGACTCGCTCATATTAATCGCTTCGCCGGGCGCCCAGTCTTCCTGGCCTTCCAGCCGGTAGCGCAGGGGGATATGCAGTTCATGGCGCGCCGCGCGGCCGCTCTTATTTCGAGGCGCTTCCACTGCGCTGGGCTCTACCTTTTCCATGTCTTCTCCGTCGACCATTTCTCTTACTGAGGTCATCCTGCCACGATTACGCCCAACTGCTACCGCTCCTTTATTGGCAAAGATTTTCCGCCGCCAGCCACCTCCTGTCAAGCTCTGACTGTCGTTGTTAGCCTTTTTAATTTCTTTCTAATCTCAAAATTTCTGCAACGTTTTGCACACGAATGTCACAGCTAAAACAATTGTTATCTGCGGACTGCAACAATCTGAGTGCAGAATAGTTAGACACCGCAACTATCTCGGATAGTTTGATTAGCAAACTCTCAATCATTCCTCTTCTGGAACCACAAAGGCGACATCTATTCCGTCCCTTTTCGGCACATTGCTGTCACTACCCAGATCGCTCCCCACACGTTCCCCGCATTGGTTTCAGTCAATACTGCCCTGCAATCCGATCGATAGTCCCGGCATTGCGTTCTTCAGAGTACAAAACATGAATCGCAATTGTCGTCGAATGTCGCAGCATCACGGCTATTCCAGAACAATTCCGCACCGTGTTATCAATCGCTTAGTAGTTGATATCTGTTTTACCTCCAGTTGAGCCCCCGTGCATTGCCAGTTGATCCGCCGCTGCGGCAGAGTCGCGTCATAGCAAGCGGCTGGTTCGAGCGGGCTCACGGAAAAGCGCAATCGGTTGGCTCTTTCCAAAGCTTTTCCGCACCCCCCTCGAAATAGCGAATCGGTATCGGAGGTGAAATTCATGCAACTTACTCAAGCGGTCACGCAAGCATCGCCCAATCCAAAGTTTCGCGAAGCTAAGCGCATCCAGCAGAGCTTTCTGGCCAACCTGGAAAAGCGCACCTTGATCTGGCTGGCGGCCCGTACTCCTTCCTGGATCAACTCTGACCATCTCACCCTGCTCGGCCTGTTCTCCATGGCCGGCGCCGGCGCGGCTTACTGGTGGTCCGGCACAAATCCCGCCGGACTGCTTCTCGTTGTCCTGTGCCTCGTTCTCAACTGGCTGGGTGACTCGCTCGACGGCACCCTGGCCCGCTTTCGCGACCACTCGCGTCCGCGCTACGGCTTTTACGTTGACCACGTCGTCGACGCGTTCAGCGCCCTCTTCCTGCTCGGCGGACTCGGCCTCTCCGGATACATGTCTCCCGCTGTCGCTCTTGGCCTGCTCGTCGCCTACCTCATGCTCTCCGTTGAGGTCTATCTCGCCAGCTACACTCTGGGCGACTTCAAAATCTCCTACTTCAAAATGGGCCCCACCGAGCTGCGCCTGCTCCTCTCGCTGGGCAACGTGGTGCTTTACTTCTGGAAATCGACCGTGCACCTTGCCGGCCGCGCCCACCGGCTCTTTGACGTCGCCGGCACGATCGGCATCTCCGGCATGCTGCTCATCATGGTGATCTCGGCCGTGCACAACACCATGCGTCTCTATCGCCAGGAGCCGATCCCCGCAGGCAAACCTGTTCCCAACGCGAAGCAGTCTATCTTGCCCCTCTCCGCGTCTCCGCGCCTCGGCGGTGAGTCGCCTCTGTGATCCTCCGTGGGGTAAGGGGTTGGATTGGCGACTCCGACCCCTGATTCCTTTTGGCGATTTCTCTTGCGTCCCTCATACGCTGAAGAGGCTCAGGGCTTCCGATCACGTGCGATTTCGGCGATAACGTGCGATCTCGGCGATCTCTTCCGCTCTCCCCCTCCCTAACCCATCCCAAGTTGGCGTGGGGTTCAGGGTTTTCAGATCACCGATGTCCCGATCTCTTCCTCTGTGTTCCTCTGCGTCCTCTGTGGTAAGGGTGTTGGTTTTCCGATCACCCGATGTCCCGATGAACCGATCACCCGATCTCTTCTTCTCCCCCCTCCCCCTCCCATAGCCATCCCAATTTGGCGTAGGTTTCATCGACCGGTATCCCAGTCATCCCAGATTGGCGTGGGTTTCGCCACTTTGCGCGCCTCCTCCACCCCCGCCCGCCGACTGCGGCAAGATCCTCCCACCTACTCCGTCCTGATCGGTGTCATCAGTGCCCATCAGTGGTAAAGCTTTCCCTCCTGATCCGCGCTCATCCGCGTCCATCCGCGGTACGTTTTGCTTTTCCGCTTTCTCCTGATCAGTGTTATCCGTGTTCATCCGTGGCAAGGTTTTATCTGCGCCCATCTGCGCTGATCTGCGGCGACCTGCAATCTCTTCCACCTTCTTCTGTTTCTCTATCGCCTGTTCATGCCGTCCCAGCAACTCTTCCTCTTCCTCCATCTCCGTCACCAGCTCTTCGTGCGCCGCCTCCCCAAACGTTGTCTTGTTCACGTTCGTTGCCGCGATCTGCAGCGAATACAACAGCAGGCCCGCTTTCTTCTCCGTGATCTCGTCGTCAATCAGCGCCCGCTGCACCAGCATTACCGCCATCTGGATGGCGTTGGCATCCTCCAGCGCCGGCAACACGAGCTTCTCCGCCCGCGCCTCCAGCATCTGGTAATGCGCATAACAATAAATGTGGTTTTTCATCTTGGGCGACCCGCAGCCCGTCCCGTCTGCCTTAATCTTCTGGCACCGGGGCGCTTGGTCCGCCCGCTCCAGGTTCAGCCTCAGCTGGTCATAGATCTGCTGGTCCAGCTCCCGTTCGTCGGTAATCTCTTCGTCCACTCCCGGGTTCCGCCGCAGATGCTCCTGCAACGCCGCGTAGGCCTGGCCCAACTGCTTCGCCAGCCGCGACGCCTCTTCCCGCGCTCTCTGTTGGTTCAGTTCTTCCTGTCTCTGTAGCTCCTCGTACTCCTGGTTAGTCAGTTTGCGTCCATCTACGATCCAGTAACTCATTTCTCATTGCTCTTTTCTCCGCCCGGAAAAAATCTCAATGTTTGCCTGCCCAATTCCGATCCGTGCAAATCAGTGTTATCCGTGTGATCAGTGGTAAGGGTTTTCCTCTTCTCCGTGCTCCTCTGTGCCCTCTGTGGTGAAATCCTTCGTGTCACTCTAGCGCACTATTTTTCTCGAATCCACTGCGAATTAGGCCATCTTGACAACGCCATCCCGCCCCGCTGTTCGTTTTCGAACATCTTGAGCCGTTTTGGCGGCGTCTGAGCCGCCAGGCGAAATCCTGAGCGAAGCCGAAGGATCTTGACAAAACCACCTTCACCGAGCCATCCGTTTTCGCGCCTCTTGACAAACCGACCCCTCCGGACCGTTCGTTTTCGCACAGTTGTTTGGCTTGCTGCTAAGCGCTGACTGCTGATTGCTCGTTTGGTGGAAGAGCGGCCATGGATGGCCGCGAAAAGTCGCTTTAATTTGTCTTCCTGAGTGACTCCGCGGGAGCGCGTCGCGACTAAACGAGGAGCTGAAGGACTCCGGCAAAACATCTTTTATCACGCTGCTTCAGGGAATTCTCCCCATCCTCAAGGCTCTTGCCGCTGCGTATTGCACGCTCCGCCGGTTCGTCGAACCCATTGGCCTGTCTCACCAAGGATGGCAACGCTCAAGGTCCCACCCTGGCCCATTACAGGCGAGCTAGAAGCTTCGTGGCCTTTACCGGGCTGCGTCTTTGTACTTCCGTTCGCTGAAACGCTCCCTCAGGCGAATATGGAGCGTCTCAACAGAATCAAGCAGCGATTCCATGCCGTTGGTTTGAAGGGTAATCGCCCGCCGCTCGATATCCGCGCAGAGATTTTTTACCATTTGATCGAACCGGCGCAAGCGTTCCGCGGCCAGGAAGGCCAGGACCGTATCGGGGTTCTTCTTGGTGTGCTGTGCGTTAATCAGTTCGCTAACGCTCCAGGCGGTCAAGCGCACGTTGTCCACGGCTTGACGGAATTCATGCAGCGCCACAGAATCAGGAGCAGCCTCGGACTGGAGACGCTTTTCCAGTCGCCTAAGTTCCGAAGAGGACTGCCGCAGGTCAGCGGAAAGGGTTTCTCGGGTCATGCTCATCGCGCTCTTTCGACCTCACTTTCAGAAACTCTAACCTGAGATGCAGTATTCTCGTGAGCGTGGTCGACCGGCTCTATGACTTTTGTAACCATCGCCCAATGGCAGGTTGGAAATGTTATTTTTTCGGTGCTCTGGACAACCAATCTGATTCTTAATGAATCTTAAGCTGAGCAGCTCTCGTCCCAGAGAGCCAGCTTGGGTTGCCAGGACGACCCTCCACTTGGTTGCAGCGAAACAAGCTCCAGAGCCTTCTACTACGAGGCTCACGATTGGCGATTACATCGCAGACATTCTGCTCGATGCCCGTCCAAACGGCGCCATTTACCACTGGATCTTGCAGCGTGCGGACTCCCCCGCCATCATTCACGGGGGCCAGGAATACACGTTTGAGGACGCCCGCTCCGCCGTCACTGCCTGCCTGGAAGCCCTTGGTCGCTCTGACAAGAAAAAAGCCTAGCCCGCGATTTTTTGATCGTCATCGAGCTCAGTTTGATCGCCATCAAGTACGGGAAGTTCGTACAGGAGGATTCGAGCTGAATAATCCGTCGTAACATCTGTTTGCGGCTGCGCCGCCTGTACTAATTCAAAAACTACTGCTTGCTCGCACTTGGCGCATCTCGGAAATTTCTGGTCTCTCAGGAGGGTAACTTCGTGAGGCAGGCGATGCTTCCGGTGCCGGACCCTGTAGATTCCACTCTGCGGAATGACTTCATCGGTGTGGAATTTGGGACTCTTGACCATTTTGCCCGGAGCGGATTTTACCAGAAACAACGACGATCTCTTGGCCCGCATTTCAGAGTCCCCACCAACCTTGGTTAAGATGCAAGCCGGGTTCGTTGTGCTGCTAGGATTCCAGACGGTCTCTAGCAGCTCTATGAGTTGGGAACACTGCGAATTTGGTCGCTGGCGCGTGCGTGTACGCGAGTGCGGAGCTTGTTCCGGAAGGCGTTTGTTAATGACTCAGCGCCGTTTTTGCGGGACGCGCCTTTATCTCGCCACTTGTCTCCGCCGCTGCGGGCGTCACATCGGACAGCACGCCCAGCATGATCGGCGTCCCTCTGTTGAAGAAGGTTTTTCCCTGGATTGCGATAATGCGGGTATCGTCCCCGTGTCTCACCCGGAAGGTCGTGGCAAAGTCTTTGCGGTGGCGTTGCGCCGCCTGCAGATGCGTCATCACGGCATCGCGATCGCCCGAGTAATACATCAGGTCCATCAGCTGGCTTAAACGCGCGTGGCCGGAAAGCTCCAGCCCCAGCAACTTGGCTGCGGCCGAGGAAAATGAAAAAGTATCGTTCACCACATCCAATTCCCAGGTCCCGGCTTTGGTGACCTTTTGCGCCAACAGCCCGCGTTCCTGGCTGATCCGGATCTCGTTTTCAAGGGTACGCGTTTTTTGCTGCAGCGGGGCCATGTCGTATTCCCACTCTGCCTCGCTCGCCTCGGCAGCATAACTTTCTGGGTTGATATGGGTGTGCTCCCCGCAGATGTTGAAGAAATGCTGGCGATGCTCCAGGCTGTCAAAAGCGCTGGTCGGGTATCCGCACAAAAGGTGGAACGTGCTCCGCTGGGCCAGATCGTTCCAGAGTTCCTCCAGCCGGACAGTTGCATCCTGTTTGCCTTCAGCCCACAAGAGCGCCACCATTTCCCCAAAAATAACAACGCGGTGTCCCGGCGTTCCCGCTGCGGCACGGCGGACCAGGGTTCCTATCGTGTCTTCGAATTTCTGTGGATCGGGCCTTTCCCCTGTCATGATCCTGGCCAGGGTATCGGCGGCATCGAATTCAAGATAGCGTCCTGCGTTCACGGCGGCCGCCGTATCTATGTCGAGCAAGCGCAGTTCTTCCGCCAGTTCCCTGTTGTGCTCCTTGGTAGCGACCACGATGACCGTGTCTCCCGATTCCAGCGCAGCGCCCAGATGTTGCCCCAGGGCCCAGATCAAAGCCGGGTCATTCTCATAGAACTGCACAGCATGGCCGCAGCATTGATTTACCGGCGGACGAATTTCCTGGATTTTTGCGATTTGACGGCTTTCCATTTCGGCACACATTCTAAACCCCAGTCCCTGAAAGGTCTGAACGGATGGTTCAACCCGAGCAATGATTATGATGCACAACCCCGGTGCCAAGGCAGCTTTCTCCAGAGCAGCCGCTCCCTCAATGGCGACATGAGTTCCCTTATAGCGCCAGCTCAGGATTGTCTCCCGGGAGTTCCCCCTACGCCGAGCATCTACTGTATTTTCTTTAGCTTACCGGAAATCGCCCGAGGCGCACGGCCCGCAGGCTTTGTGCTTCAAGCTGAAGTGTACGTACTCCGGTGTTCCTGCCGGAATCGATTCAATCGATCCCAGGCTCCTGTTGCCGCCAAGTCGGGCAAACCAACCTTATCGGTCACAGGCCCCAGTGACAACTGTCACAGACTTCCAATTCAGAACAGCTGAAACAGCCCAACGGAGTTTGCAGTCGGCCTGCCGTTGAAGCAACTGCTGGATCAAAAAAAAACGCGCGGAGAGAAACATTCCCCTCCGCGCCCCCTTGGTTGGCGGGATCATTCCCAAGGCTTCATCCTCGCGGAACTCCAGGGCATCTTCTTCAATGCCTCAAGGAAAACGATGAACTCTCCCTGATAGAGCGATCGGGAAGACCCTGAATCAATTGCGCGGATGAAACTCCCGCCGTCCGGGACGATGCAGTTCATCGCTTCTGCGACCGTACGATGCTTATGGCCGCAGGAATAAATGCCGTCGTCCTCGGTGAAACAAGCGATGTAATGCACGTCTGGTATATTCGTCCCAATCAAGGGAAGCTAATTATAACACCAGTGTGGTCGTAGACCAGCTTGGGCGTTTATTTTGGAGGACCGCCGCAAGACCCTATAGCGTGCCCAGCGCATTGGTTTTGTTCGGCAAACAATTGAAGAAGCTGCGGCTAAGCCGTCGCCTCTCCCAGGAGAAGCTAGGAGAACTTTGCGACTTTAACCGGCAATATGTCGGCCGCATCGAACGCGGTGAGCGGGTGATCTCTTTTGAATCTATGATGCGACTCGCGTTTATCTTGAAAGTGCGGCCCGCCGCGCTTTATACGCAGATCCCCGTACCGAACCGTATGCCCCGAAAAGGCGAATACAAAGGCCAAAAAGAGAGCGGCACCAAGAAAGTGCAGGCATAACCTCCGCTCAAGGCAGATCTGCCGGCCAGCCCGCGAGCCCGGCTCGCGCGGCGAGCGGCTTGCAACAGGCGCAGATTGATCGCAATGCCACCGACACTCTGTAGCGGTGTGGAGCGAAGCGACAGAAAGTAATGGTGCCGGGAGGGGGAGTTGAACTTGAGCCGTCTTGCGGGCGTCTGACCGGGGCCCCCAGACACGCGCGGGTTTCGCGTGTTGGGGTGGACTCAGCCCGCAGGCGAAATCCTGAGCGCATAGCGCGAAGGACCTCTATCACGAATATTTAAATTGGTAGGTGGTGCCGGGAGGGGGAGTTGAACTTGAGCCGTCTTGCGGGCGTCTGAGCCCGCAGGCGAAATCCTGAGCGCATAGCGCGAAGGACCTCTATCACGAATATTTAAATTGGTAGGTGGTGCCGGGAGGGGGAGTTGAACCCCCACGAGGGGTGACCCTCGGCAGATTTTGAGTCTGCTGCGTCTGCCAGTTCCGCCATCCCGGCTTTGAGGAGAGGCACAAATAGGTTAGCACAAGGCCGTCCCGTGGCGAACAGCAGCCACGCCCCTGATATGCTCTAATAGGGCCTGAAACAGTTGCACCAGGGGGCTCTTCGCATGGGATGGCTATCTTCTATTTTGCGCATGCTGGCGCCGATCGCGGTGGAACACGGCGGGCAAGTTCTCCGCGACTCCTTCAGGGCGCGCGCCGCTCAGGGACAAGCGCAGGCGGGAGCCGCCTCCGGCCCCGATCCGCTGCAACTGCTGGCAGCCGACGTTGATCAGCTCAAGGGGTACGCGCTCCAGCTCAAGTCCGATCTCGATCTCCTGAACAACGCCATCGCCGCGCGCGAAGAGAGAATGCGCAAATGGCTGCTGGCGCTGCTGGTCTGGAACATCGTGATGACGCTGGGCCTGGTGGTGCTGGCGGTCTTCGCCCTGCGCCGCTAAGCGGCGCACAGACGCGCCACCATGCCGTGCTGAATTCTTCAGCGGTTTGCTTGGCCCCCTTCTTATGCAAAGTTTTGACGTGATCATTCTCGGCGCCGGAGCTGCCGGCCTGATGTGCGCCATCGCGGCAGGCAAGCGCGGCCGGAGCGTCGCCGTGCTGGAGCGCGCCGAACGTATCGGCAAAAAAATCCTGATCTCCGGCGGCGGGCGCTGTAACTTCACCAACCTGCACTGCCGTCCGGAAAACTTCATCTCCGCCAATCCGCACTTTGCCAAGTCAGCCCTGGCCCGCTACACCCCCGCGGACTTCATCGCCCTGGTGGAACAGCATGGCATCGCCTACCACGAAAAAACTCTGGGCCAACTCTTCTGCGACGGCTCGGCGCAACAGATCGTCGCCATGCTGGAAGAAGAATGCCGTGCTGTGGGTGTGCGGATCCAGACCAACATAAACGTCACGCATGTATCGCGCGAAGATGGCTTTCTGCTCCGCGCCGGCGAGCAAGAGTTTCATGCCGAGTCGCTGGTGGTTGCCACCGGCGGCCTCTCCATCCCCAAGATGGGCGCGACTTCTTTCGGCTACGATCTGGCGCGGCAATTTGGACTGAAGATCGTGGAGCCCCGCCCCGCGCTGGTTCCGCTCGTCTTCAACAAGGACGACTCCGCTCATTTCTGCGGTCTCGCCGGCGTTTCGACGGAAGTGGTTGCGTCTATCGGTCCGCAGCGCTTTCGCGAAAAGATGCTGATTACGCACCGCGGGCTGAGCGGCCCGGCCATCCTGCAGATTTCCTCTTACTGGAAACCTGCCACGTCCATCGCGCTGGATCTGGCGCCGGACCAGGAGTTGACCGCCGTGCTGCGCGATGCAAAAGCCCGGCGCGACCTGGCCTCGGCAAAAACGGCATTCCGCGCCGCCCTGCCCAGCCGGCTCGCCGACCGCTGGCTTGAAGTGCATCCTCCGCTGGGCTGGAGCAATCACGCGCTTGAGGAACTTGAGCGCCGCGTCCACAACTGGCAGATCGTCCCTGAAGGCACCGAGGGCTACGCGAAAGCCGAAGTCACCGCGGGAGGCGTGGACACGAATGAACTTTCAGCCAGGACCATGGAGAGCCGCAAACTGCCCGGGCTGTATTTCATCGGCGAGGTCGTGGACGTGACCGGACATCTGGGCGGATTCAACTTTCAATGGGCCTGGGCGTCAGGTTATTGCGCCGGACAGGCAGCGTGATGTTTTCGGGTCGAATGCACGCTAATCCACGCGCAGCGCTTCCACCGGATTCAATTGTGCGGCCGCGTTGGCCGGACGATATCCGAACAGCACGCCGACGCCGGTAGAAAGCAGCAGCGCAAGAAATACGGCGATCCACGAAATCGAGAGCGGAACGCCGCCTTCCACCAGGCTGGTGGCAAACCAGACCAGTCCCACGGCAATGACAACGCCGATGATCGCGCCGCTAAAACTGATAAACGCGGCCTCCAGCACAAACTGCAGCCGGATTTCGGCCGTGCGCGCCCCCAGCGCCTTGCGGATGCCGATCTCATGCGTCCGCTGGGCCACATTCACAAACATGATGTTCATGATTCCCGCGCCAGCGGTAATCAGGGTGAGAACGGCCACCGCCACCAGCACCAGGCTCATGCCCAGGGAGACGCTGTGCACCGTCTCCAGCACCGACGAGAGATTCTGCACGATGTAGCGCGCCACCTTGCGATGGCGGCTATGCACCAGGCGGTCCATTTCCGTGGTCATCACCGGCACTTCATCGGACGAGACTGCCTGGACATAAATGACCTGGAAGAAATCGTCGCCGGTGATGGTCTTGATGAGCGGGAAGGGCACCAGCACGGTCTCTTCCTGGATCTCCGATTGCCCGAACGTGGGCACGCCTTCCTTGAACACGCCGATGATGGTGCAGCGCAGGTGCTCCAACTGCATCGTGTGCCCGGTTGCGGGCTCGTGGCCAAAGACGTTGCGCGCAATATGTTCGGTCACCAGGCAAACCTTCGCGCGGGAAACAAAGTCCTCGGCATCGAAGTACCGCCCGGACGCCATGAATAGGTTGCGGATTTTCTGAAACTCTTCCGTCACGCCCACCAGCCGCGCGCGCACCACCTTGCCGCGAAGCCTGAAGTCGAAGGGGATGTCATAGGTGCCGGCAGCGGCTTTCGCCATGGAAATGGATTGCCGGATCGCGGCCAGATCGCCGGGTGAGAGTTCGTCGCCGGGGACCGTGGGCACGCCATTGCGATCAAGCTGGGCGTATGCCAGGTTTGCGCCGATGCCTTCGATCTGGCCCACCACGTAAGCTTTCCCTGTGGAAGCGATCGTCACCACCAGCACGATCGACGCGCTGCCGATCATCACGCCCAGCATGGTCAGAAATGCCTTCACCTTGTCCACGCCAAGCGCGTCCAGTGCCAGCCGTATGCTTTCTCCCCAATGCATCATTCTTGTATGGCCTCAGGGAATCGCGCGATTGGTAAACAGGTAGTTGCCGGCGTTCTCGGCTACCACGTGAAGGTTCGCCTTGCCGACAAGATTTTCCAGACGCGCGGTCTCGCTTCCGTACGCCAGCAGGTAACAGCGCGACGGCGCCTGCCACAGCCGGCTAAACTTCGTATCGTCGATGAACACATCGGGTGCGCCCGGCGCATACGATCCATATTCAAGGTTGTTGTTGCGCCCGTTCAGCAACAGCGCGTCGCGGCCGGTGTAGAAAAAGACCGAGGAGAAAGCGTAGTAAGAATTCGCTTCCACCAGTTGCCCCGGCGGCGCCTTCATGAGCGCCTGTGCCAGAGGATAGGAACCCAGATAACCGTCAAAGCGGACCAGCGCCACTCTGGCTGCCTGAAGAAAGACGACCATCCCGGCGGCAACCACCAGCACGGTTCTGCCGATGTTGTTGCGCCAGAGGAAGAGTCCCAGTGCGATGCCGGCAAACGCAACCGCGGCCAGCGCCAGCGGAAGCTTGAGATAAGCGAAGGAACTGAGCGTCAGGTCTCCCATGTGACCCATGGATAATGTGTAAAGTTCCGGATGTTGTGTGAGCGCCTGGGAAATATCGCCCTGTGCCGGAAGTCTCCACACCATGAGCAGAGCAAACGAAAGCGCCGTGAATATCAGGATCGAGACGGTCTGCAACATCCATCTGCCGGCGCGCAAGCGCGTGGCGCCTGATGCCAGCGCCGACCCCAGCAACAAAGCCAGCGCCGGATAAATCGGCATGGAGTAGTACTCCTGCGTGGTGGAAAAGGTGAAGAACACCATGACCACGCCGATCCAGCAGACTGCCATCAGCCTGGCCCGGCTGGCGCGGCTGGCGGCGCTATAAGATTGCTGCATCGTCGCCGGCAGATACGCAGACCAGGGAAACAGCCAAACCAGATTCAGCAGCCAGAACCAAAGACGCGGAACCGTGTTGTAGTCGCGCGGGTAGCGCAGGTTCAGGAAGCGCAGCAGGTGTTCGTTGAAAAAGTAAAACCAGAAGAAACCGCGATATTCGCCGGGACCGCTATGCAGGGAAAATGCGAACGCAGGCGGGTTCCTGACAGCCGCCAGAATGTGCCAGGGCGCGGCAACCAGCAAAACGATGGCCGCGACCAGCCAGAGGTCGAGTTTCTTCCACGCCGCACGCCGGAACAGCTGGCGCGTGCTGGCCATATACATCAGGCCCGCCATTACCGGAAACACGACGGCAATCAGGCCCTTTAACAGCAGTCCAGCGCCAAAGCAGAGGCCCATGATCGTGGCCCAGCGATGCGGGTGCTGTTCGTCCGGTTCCAGCAGGCGCAGCCACGCCCAGATCGCCCCGGTGATGGTGAGAGTCAGCATGGCGTCAGGAATCAGGATGCGGGTAAAGAGAAAGAGCCCGGCCGAAGTGGCCAGAATGATTCCCGCAAACATGCCCGCTTCTTCGTCGAAGGCCCATCGCCCAAAGCGGTAGGTAATCCAGCAGAGAAGCACCACGGCCAGCGCCAGCGGCAGCCGGGCTGCCCAGTCATTCACGCCGAACACGGCATAAGAGGCCGCCATCACCCAGTAGACCAGCGGCGATTTCTCCAGATAGGCAACGCCGTCCAGGCGCGCGGTGACCCAGTCGCCGGAGACGAGCATGTTGCGCGCGAGCTGTGCCTGCACCGCGTCCACGTCATCCATAAGGCGCGGCGGGCTGGCGATATTAATAAGAAAGACAAAGCAGGCTGCGGCTACAACGATCCAACCTGGTCGAGCACGGCGGGTACGGCTTCGCTCGGCGCCGGCTCTCTGCTCGCCGGACCGATGTTCCACTGCTTCATCCATAACAACAACACCATCAAACCCCATAGGTGGTACCCCAGATTCGCTTTTCGCTCCATATGGTCGCGCAGCAGCCGCTCCACCGCGCCCCAGCGAAACAGCTCGCTCGCGCGGATGGCCTCCTCTGAGAGCGTGTCCCGCAACATCGGCTGGAGCACTCCGCGGAACCAATTGTGGACAGGAATGTCAAAACCAATCTTTGGCCGACGTAGTACGTTTGCCGGCAGTTTGTCCTGCATCAGGCGGCGCAGCACGTACTTGGATTGCGCGCCGTGCAGTTTGAACTGCTCGGGCAGGCGCGCTGAAAAATCGACGATCCGCGGATCGAGAAATGGCGGGCGCGCCTCCAGTGAGTGCGCCATGCTCATGCGGTCGACCTTATAAAGAATGTCGTCCGCCAGATAGTAACGCTGGTCGAAATCCAGATAGCGTTGCAGGCCCGGTCCGGCGCCCATGTTGCTCAGGATCGCCGCCAGAGGGCCGGCATCGGCAAAGCGGAAAAACTCGCGCTTCTCCGTTTCCGTGAATGTCCCGTTCCAGTAGACGTGGGCCATCTCCGGAGCCAGCAATGATCCACGCAGAAAGCGCTTCAGCTTGTACTCAAAGCTGATCTTGTCGTCGGACACGGGCAGCCAGGCGGCGCTCTTGAGAGCGGCCCGGCGCAGCGCCGCGGGCACCCTGCGCGCGGCCGCAGAATAGCGGTCGGCTTTGTAGGTCAGGTAGCCGGCAAAGAGTTCGTCCGCTCCTTCGCCGGTCAAGACCACCGTCACCTGCTGGCTGCTCATCTGCGCCAGGAACCAGGCCGGCAGCGCGCCGGCGTCAGCGCTGGGCTCGTCAGAATAGTAAGCGATCTTCTGGATCGTGCCTTCGAGGTCTGCGCTTTCATCCAGATCAAATTCGGTGTGCCGGCTGCCGAAGTGGCGCGTAATCTCCTGGATCGATTCGCTCTCGTCGAAAGAGCGCCCTTTGAATGTGATGGAAAAGGTGCGCAGCCGCGCGCTGCCGGCATTCGCGGCGTAACGCAGGATGGTCGAGGAATCCAGCCCGCCGCTGAGCCAGATGCCTACCGGCACATCAGAGACAAGCTGCTCGCGCACCGATTTTTGAAGCAGATCGTCCAGCTCTTCGCATGCCTCCTCGATGGAGCGCGGAGCGCGCGCCGCCTCTTCCTTTTGCAAATAGGAGCGCACGCGCATGCTGTCGTTGTGCCATTCCAGAACATGTCCGGGCAGAAGCTTGCTGATGCCTTCCACCAGAGTGTGGGGCGCGGGCACGTAGTTCAGGCTGAGATAGCAGTTCAGGCCCTCCATGCAGATATTGCGCGGGACCTCCGAGTGGGCGAAGATGCACTTTAGCTCGGAGCCGAAATAGAGTTCGCCGTCATGCAGGCAGTAATACAACGGCTTGATGCCCATCCGATCGCGCGCAAGGATCAGCCGCCGCTCTGACTGCACCCAGATGGCGATGGCAAACATTCCACGGAGACGGGAAAAGCATTCGCTGCCCCAGCGGAGGAACGCATGCAGTATGACCTCTGTATCGCAACGGGTCTCAAAACGGACGCCCCGGCTTTCCAACTCCTGGCGCAATTCATGGTGATTGAAGATCTCGCCATTGAAGACCACGATCACGTCGCCGTCGGGGCTGATCAGTGGCTGGTCGCCGCTCTCCAGGTCGAGAATGCGCAGGCGGGTGGCGCCGAGCGAGATGAGCTCTGAGTTGAAACAACCTTGTTGGTCCGGCCCGCGGTGCGTGAGGGACTGAAGCGCCGCTTCCACCACGCCGCGCGGCAGGCGCTTGTTAACGTGCGTGTACCCGAGGATGCCACACATGGATGTGTTGCTTTCTTCGGGCAGAAGAATGTGAGAGTCTATCCGTCCCGACGGACGTACTTCTATGATCTGATTTGACCGCCCCGGAGCGAGCCCCTACTCTGCGGTCACCTCAGCCACACTCACGCAGTTTTTCCCCACATGGATTCGAAAACGTTGTCGCGATTATACGCATATGTTTAGTATTGCCAAGAAAAAAATTAAGAATTGTAAAGAGATATGACGAGTTCCGTCTCCGCACGAGGAAGACCAGCGTTTCTAATAATTTGCGCACTGGCACAACGTTAAGATGGACGTACGCTTTCCCCATATATAATGCTCGGCGGTGACCCCCATCCGATGCTGATCGGCGGTGAAGGTCGCCATTACCGAGGGAGAAAGCGTCAGCGGCTGCATCGGAAGAGGGTCACGCTCACAGCTTTCATGTGCACGGAGAGCATTGATGAAGATTGGGATTCTGGGCGCAGGCAATATTGGAGCGGCGGCGGCCCGGCTGTTTGTGGCCGCGGGACATGAAGTCGCGGTCAGCAATTCACGCGGGCCGGAAACGCTGCGCGAGTTGATCAGGGAACTCGGCCCCCAGGCGCATGCTATGACCATCCGCGACGCCGCCCGCTTTGGCGACGTGATATTGCTGGCTGTTCCCTGGCGCGCCCCCGAGGCCCTGCCCGAGCCGGCGTTGCTGCGCAACAAGATCGTGATGGATGCCATGAATCCCTACCGCCCTGATGGCGGTTTCTACGACCTGGGCGAGTCCACTTCTTCGGAAGAGGTCCTCAAACGCATGCCGGACGCCCGGCTGGTGAAGGCCTTCAACACCATTTACTACGTGCATCTGGCCACCCGTGGGCGCAAGGACCTGCCGCTGGATGAGCGCCACACGATCTACGTGGCCGGGGATGATGCCGAAGCGAAAAAGCTGGTGGCGGGCCTGATTGAAGAAATAGGTTTCGCCACGGTCGATACCGGATCGTTGCGTGAAGGCGGCCGCCTGCAGCAGCCGGATTCACCGATCTATAACAAGACGTACAACAAACGCGAAGCTGTGGCGTTTCTGGCCAACCTCAACCAGCCGCGCTAGTTTGGCGCCCCGCCCTTACCTGCCTCGTCACAAATCCACCCACTTGTCTAAGGCATCCTGAGCGGCTCCACTAAGGTGAAAACGGAACTTACGTTGGAGTTGCAGGCTGCTAGAATGCCGTTCGCATTCCCCCAATTTTTAACTTCCTCATATTTGAAGGTTTCCTGGAGCCGTGGCCGAAGTGCGTTTGGACAGGATCAACAAGTTGTATCGTCCTCTGCTGTTGCTGGCTCGTCCGTACTGGCCCCACCTTGCCGGTATTCTGGCGCTGAGCGTAATCGCTGCGCCTGTCTCATTGCTGTTGGCGCTGCCGCTGAAGATCGCCGTCGATAATGTCATCGGCAACCAGCCTCTGCCTCATATCCTGCGGGGGTTTCTGCCGGCCGCGCTCGAATCCTCCAAGAGCGCGGAACTGCTGCTGGCGGTGGGACTCCTGCTGACGCTGAGCCTGATCATGAACCTCCAGGCGTTCGTCTCGTGGCTGCTCCAGACCTACACCGGCGAAAGACTGGTGCTCGATTTCCGCACGCTGCTTTTCTGGCACGTGCAGCGAATGGAGTTGCTCTTCCACGATCGGCGCGGCACCAACGACGTGGCTTACCGCATCCAGCATGACGCTCCCGCGATCCAGTACATCTTCCTCCAAGGCTTTGTTCCCGTGCTCAGTTCGGCGCTGAGCTTCCTGGCCCTTGTCTACGTGACCATGCGCATCGATTGGGTGATGGCCGCCATCGCCGTAACCGTCTCGCCATTGCTCTTCTCTTTGGCGCGCAAGTCCGGGCGGCGGGCGCGCGCCGGCTGGGACGGCATCAAGAAGCTCGACAGCTCCGCCATGCTGGCCCTCTATGAAGCCTTGTCTTCCATCCGGCTGGTCAAGGCGTTCGGCCAGGAACATTTCGAGGACGAGCGCTTCAAAATGCGTTCGCGCCAGCGCATGATGGAGCAAGTGAAGGTGGCTTCAACTCAGGCCAGCTTTCATGTGTTGATCGCCACCATCATCGCCGCGGGCACGGCTACCGCCATGTGGGTGGGCGTGCATCACGTCGCCGCCGGCCTGCTCACCCTGGGTGAACTCCTGCTGGTGATGGCTTACATGGGCCAGCTATATGAGCCGCTCAGGACCATCAGCAGCAAGCTTCCGGAATTGCAGTCGTGGCTGGTGAGCGTGCAGCGGGCGTTGGCGCTGATGGAAGAAGCGCCGGAGCTGATGGAAGACAGCCACGCGCCTTCCCGGGAGCGCGTCCAGGGGCATGTGAGTTTTCGCGACGTAACTTTCGCCTATCCTGCTTCAGGCCGCGCACTCGACCAGGTTTCGTTTGATATTGCCGCCGGCGCTCGCGTCGGCATCATCGGGTCCAGCGGATCGGGCAAGAGCACGCTGGTCAATCTGCTGACCCGCTTTTACGATCCCGGCAGCGGGCAGATTCTGCTCGATGGGCGCGACCTGCGCGCTTACCGGCTGAACGACCTGCGCCGGCAGTTCGCCATCATTCTCCAGGACCCGATGGTCTTTTCCGCCACGGTGGCGGAGAACATTGCCTACTCCCGCCCGGAAGCCGGCCGCGAAGACATCCTGCATGCAGGACGCGCCGCCATGGCGCACGATTTCATCATGGCGCTGCCCAAGGGCTATGACACGCCGATCGGAGAAGGCGGCTGCCGGCTTTCCGGCGGTGAACGCCAGCGGCTCGCCATTGCCCGCGCTTTTCTCAAGGACGCTCCGGTGCTGATCTTTGACGAGCCTACCAGCGCGGTGGACATCCTCACGGAACAGGAAATCATGGACGCCACGGCGCAGTTGGTGAAGGGCCGCACCACCTTTATTATTGCCCACAGGCTCAGCACTGTCAGAAACTGTGATGTGCTTCTGGTGCTCAAGCAGGGCCGGCTGCAGGCAGTGACTTCTGACTTCGAACGTGCAGTCAAGATACTGGCGGATGGGCCGGCGCTGGTTGCGGCGGCCGCGTCCACGCCCGGACCTCAGCTGGTGCAGTAAGCAAGACAACAACGATTGCAGATTCATGCCTCAAGCAAACCAATCCCACAGCCGCAGGGCGCGCGTCTTTCTGATGTTGGGGCTCGTTTTTTTTCTCGGCCTATTTTCGGCAGCCGCTCTCCGCGCGCAGGAGGACGGCAGGCAGGTTTCGATCGGCGAGGCCGTGGAACACGCATTGCAGCAAAGCAAGCTCACGATGCCCGGCGGCACGCCCTTCCATCTGAAAGCGCACATTGGCGCGAGCGGCGCTGGGCCGGAGTACTCGGCCGACGTGGAAGAGTATTGGGTCTCGCCGGAAAAGTGGCGCCGCACGGTCAGGTCGGCGGATTTTTCGCAGACATTGATCGTTAACGGGGGCAATCTCTCCGAAAAACTTACGGGAGACTATTATCCCTTCTGGCTGCACGATCTGGTGACCGCGCTCTTTGATCCGCTGCCCATGGCGGAACAGCTGAAGCGCATGCATACGCAGCTTGTCATCCCTGAGGACTCGGCTCAATCCAATACGTGCCTGAACATGCAATCGAGAGCCGGCATTGCTCCGGTGCAGAACACCCTGGCTTTCATATTTTGCTTCACCGGGCAGAAGGGATTGGTGCAAGCGGCGCTGACGCCTGGCTATCGCGCGCAGTTTGCCGGTTACCAGGCGTTCAAGGGCAAAATGGTGGCGCGGACCATCTCCGCTGAATTCGCGCCGGGACTCACCATCGCGGCCAGGATCACCGAGCTTACCGAACTCGTCAAGCCCGATGAGGCTTTGTTCACGATCGAAAACGCCACGCCAGCGGCCGAGGAGATGAAAACCAGCCAGGTAGGAGAGGATTCGGCACGCGTACTGGCGCTCAACACTCCGGCCATTGTGTGGCCGGCAGTGCGCGAAGGCAAGACCACAGGCATGCTGAGCGTGTACATATCGAATGATCGCGCCGGGCACGCGCGTGAAGTTTGGCCGCTGGCTTCGGACAATCCTGAGTTGGACGCCGCCGCCCGCGAGCAGGTGCTCCGCTGGCAATACAAACCGTATAGCAACAGCGGCCCCTCGCAGATGGAAGCGGTGCTGACCTTTGCCTTCGCTACCCGCATTGAGAACCCGGTCCCTGTGCTCAATGACGCGGAAGCCCGCAAGCTGGCGACGCGCGTGGTAGAAGCGGTCATCGCGGCCGGCAAGGCGCGCAAGGGGACTAGCTTCACTCTGCGGGCCTCCGTGGACGAATCCGGCAAAGTGCTGGCCGTTCAGAACCCGAACAACACGGCGCCGGCGCTTTATTCTGCCGGGTCCACGGCGCTGAAGAGGTGGCGCTTCCGTCCCTACATCAACAAGGGCAAGCCCGACCGCTTTTACGCCGACGTCACCTTCGCCGTACGCTGACTCGGGGACCACCACATTTTTCACCAACATCGTTGACAAACCTGCAAGCGGAGCGTCTAATCTCCCATAGACTATCTATGAAGAGGATCTATGGTACGTGCCGCCGCGAAAAATGAGCTGCTCCCAGGAACGCTGGACATGCTGATCCTGCAGACGCTGACCCGGGGCGCCATGCACGGATACGGAATCGCGCAGTACATCCAGGAAATTTCCGATGAAGTGCTGCAAGTGGAAGAAGGTTCGCTCTATCCCGCGCTGCAACGGCTGCTGGTCAAGGGCTGGGTGAAAGCGGAATGGGGCACCTCCGACAACAACCGGCGGGCGCGTTATTACACCATGACCGGCTCAGGCAAGAAGCAGCTTGGCGCGGAAGCGGAGAACTTCAGCCGCATGGTGCAAGCGATTGCCCGCGTGATGCAGACCGCATAAGGAGCCGGCCATGGCGAAATTAAGCGAATTGTGGCGGCGGACCGTCTTTTTCTTCCAGCGCAACAAGATGGACCGCGAACTGGCGGAGGAGATGCGCCAGCACCTGGAACTGAAAACGCAAAAGAACATCGCCACGGGCATGGCCGAGCAGGAAGCGCGCCATGCCGCGCAGCGGCAGTTGGGCAACTTGACGCGCATGGAAGAAGAGAGCCGCCGGAGTTGGGGCTTTCCCTTTCTGGAGAGCCTGCTGCAGGACGTGCGTTACGGCTTGCGCGGGTTGCGCAAGGCCCCCGGCTTTACCGCCGTAGCGGCGATTACTCTGGCTCTGGGAATCGGCGCGACCACCGCCATCTTCAGCGTGGTCAACACCGTGCTGCTGCGGCCGCTGCCGTACAAGGATTCACAGCGGATTGCACGCATTCAAACCATCTCTCCCATGTTTCCGGAGTTTCAACTGGGTGAATCGATACCCGACTTTAATGACATCAAGTCCGGCGCTCGCTCTTTTGAGGCCGTGGCTGTGTATGAGGAAAAAGCGGTCAATTTGACGGGGCCGGGCGAGCCGGAACAGATCGCTGTGGCAACTATTTCGAGCGAATTTTTTCCCCTGCTTGGGGTCTCCCCGGCCCTGGGCCGTGGGGTCCTGGCGGACGATGAACAGAGGAAGAATGGCGACGTGGTTGTACTGGGCCATGTTTTGTGGCGCGAGCGCTTTGCATCCGATCCCAACGTTGTGGGCAAGTCAGTCATGCTGGAGCAAAAGTCTTACACGGTGATTGGTGTGATGCCTGCCGGCTTTGAGTTCCCGCAAAAAAGCACTGCCGCATGGACGCCGCTCATCATCACCCCGGAGAACAACAAGCGTGGGGACTGGTTTTTCAGCGTGTTGGTAAAAATCCGGCCGGAACAAGGCATACAGACCGCCCAAAACGAGTTAGACGGTCTGGCGGCAAGGCTTTCCGGCCAATATCCCAAGGAGGACAAAGGTATCCAGTTCAAGCTGACTCCGCTGCAACAGCAAGTAACCGGCGGAGCAAAATCAGGGCTAATGCTGCTGCTGGGAGCAGTAGGGTTCCTTCTTCTGATTGCATGCGCCAACGTGAGCAACCTGATCCTCTCTCGCGGCGTGCAGCGGCAAAGCGAAATTGCTGTCCGTGCCGCGCTGGGCGCAAGCCGTGCGCGGATTTTGCGGCAGTTGCTGGTTGAAAGCCTGGTCCTCTCCTGCCTTGGCGGGACCGCGGGCATGCTGGTTGCCGTATACGGAGTGGACGCCTACCGCGCGCTCGCGCCCGCGGACGTGCCCCGGCTCAGTGAACTGCACGTAGACCCGGCGATCGCATGGACCGCTCTCGTCCTATCGTCGCTGGCGGGCATTTTGTGCGGGCTGGCTCCGGCGCTCCACGCCTCGCGCCCTGACCTGAGCCTGGCCTTGAAAGATCGCATCTCCAGCGGGAGCGCCACCACGCACAGGCGCTTCTCGCTGCGCGGATCGCTGGTGGTGGTTGAAGTCGCGCTGGCCCTGGTCCTGCTGGACGGCTCTGCGCTGATGGTGCAGAGCATGGTGCGCCTGCTCAGCGTGGACGCCGGTTTCCGCACCGACCACGTGCTGACCGCGGAGTTGAACCTGCCCAATTCCCGCTATGCCACGCCCGATGCGCGCCGCATCTTTGTGCAGCAACTGCTGGACATCCTCCACGCCCATGAGCGGCTCAAGAACGTGGCCCTGAGCGATTCATCCGTTCTGACTGACAATCTGAAGATGATGATGTTCGATCCTGGCACTTTGGGCGCAGGCGACAATTCCACCACCCTGCAAATGCGGTCCGTTGCGCCGGAATTTTTTGAGACGTTACGCATCCGGCTGGTTGCCGGGCGGCTGTTCAAGGAAAGCGACGGCAAGGGTTCGCCCCGGGTCGCAATCATCAATGAGGCCATGGTGCGGCGGTATTTCCCCGGGCAGGACCCGCTGGGTAAGATACTGAAATTCGGTCACGAACCTGACGATCAACCCCAGATCGCCGGCGTGGTGGCGGATACACGCGATGTCCACCTGAGAACGGAACCACGGCCGCAAGTGTACTTGCCTATGCTGCAAAACCCCGACCCGTCGATTCATCTCTTTGTTCGTACCAGCGCGGCCCCTCTGGCCCTGGCGGCGGAGCTGCGGAAAGCTGTGTGGACCATCGATAAAGACCAGCCCGTGAGCCGGGTGCAAAGTATGACGGAAGTGATCGCCGAGTCCGTTGCCGAACCACGCTTTCGCACATGGCTGCTGGGCGTGTTCGCAGCGGCTGGATTGACGCTGACTCTTGTGGGCATCTACGGCGTGGTCTCTTACATGGCGGGACAACGCACCAGAGAGATCGGGATTCGCGTTGCACTGGGCGCGCAGCGGGGAAATGTCTTGCGGCTTGTGCTGGGCCAGGGAATTCGTCTGGCGGTGGGCGGCGCGATCGCCGGTGTCCTCGGGTCCCTGGCGTTCACGCGCCTGCTGAAGAGCCAGCTGTTTGGCATCAAGTCAACCGACGCTGCCACCTTAACCGGCGTGGTGGCGCTCATGCTTCTGGTCGCGCTGGCAGCATGTTACGTTCCCGCGCGACGCGCAACGCGGGTTGATCCCCTGGTGGCGTTGCGCCATGAATGAACCAGCCTTGCTTTCAGGCCGACGAGTCTTCATCGTCGTCGAGCACCGGCAGGCTATAGAGTGAGACGCTGCCGCGCCGTTCGCGCGCCAGGTCCGGCAGTTCACGCAAGAGTTCAAACCTGACCTCTGCATGACATTTTGCGCAAGGAGGAAAAACCTGTCCGGCGATCAGCGTTACCTCATGGGGCAGGCGATGCTGCGCGTGAATGACGCGATAGATTCCGCTCACAGGAATGGTATCCGGGCTTTTGTAAAGCAGGGCCATACAAGTTTTGCGTAGAGGTGAAGTTAACCCGCTGGAATTTGCTCACTCACCCGCTAATCGATGCAATTACTGCTCCCCCAGGTTGGTATGATGCCAATTGGTCGCAGACAACTGGACCATAGTGGTTCTACACGGTTCTCCGAATTGGGAAAGTGGACCACATGGATTGCTTCATCTTGTGCGATCGATGATAGTTTGCCGCCGGCTTCCGGGACTGGTAAAGCGCTTTTTTTCTGCATTTTGCAAAGAAATGTAAAGCCGGAGGACTTCATCTTGAAGGCTCCGCTGGGTGCAATGACCACGTTTCGTACAGCGATAGATGCGGTGCAAAATTGAAATCAGCTGCTCCGTTAAATCCTTTGAAGTGTCCTGAAAATCGGATAATATGAGATGCGTGTCCACTTTCCTCAAGTGCATGATTACGCTGGCAGTGGTGTTCGGCATTCTGTATGTGCTGATCTCGCCGCTTCCCGAAGTGGACGCCACTTTTTCCGGAAAAACCGCTCTTAGTCATTTCATCCTCATTACACACGCTTTCTTAGGCTTGTTCTTTCTCACTTTTTTGATGCGTTTACGTCCTATTGAATGGATCGCCACTGCGCACGATGATGTTCTCAACATGATCTGCGTCAGGCTTTGTTAGGTCTCTCTTTATGGTGCGACGGCCTTCGCGCCTGCTTGGCAACCTTCAGAGCATTCTGATCATTCTTTAGCCAACATGGCGCGTATCTCACGTTGATCGCTGGCCAAAAAAGAGAGCTAATGAAGACGAGCGAAGTCATTCAGGCATGGAAGAGTGTCCTGAGCGGCAGGCGGCCGTCTCTCGCCATTGAAATTACGCGGGAGTGTCCGTTGCGTTGCCCGGGGTGTTACGCATTCGAAGAAGGGCATGTCGGAGGCATAAATCTGCGGCAGCTTCAGGACAAACGCGGCGATGATCTCGTCCAGGGCGTGCTGGCCCTGGTCGATGAGCACCGGCCATTGCATCTCTCCCTGGTAGGTGGAGATCCGCTGGTGCGGTATCGCGAGGTCACGACCCTGCTGCCGCAATTGGAGGCTCGCGGTATTCACGTTCAGGTGGTAACCAGCGCCTTCCGCGAGATCCCGCAAGAGTGGACCGCGATCCAGCGCCTCAACATCGTCGTCTCAATCGACGGTTTGCAACCGGAGCATGACGTCCGCCGCAAGCCGGCCACCTACGCCCGCATTCTGGAAAGCATTCGCGGCCACCAGGTGACCGTCCATTGCACGATTACCGGACAAATGATGAAGCGCGCGTCATACCTGCAGGAGTTCATCGAGTTCTGGAGCGCGAAGCCGGAGATCAGGAAGATCTGGATGAGTATATTTACACCCCAGGTTGGCGCCCAGGACCACGAGATCCTGACCCGGGAAGAGCGCATGCAGGCTGTGGCAGAATTGCTTCGGTTGCGGCAGCTGTTTCCCAAATTGGACATGCCGGAAGGACTTATCCAGGAATTCCTGCACCCTCCAAAATCACCGGAAGAGTGCATTTTTGCACAGACAACGCACACGATTTCTGCTGATCTAAAGAGCAAGGTCACGCCCTGCCAGTTTGGCGGCAATCCGGACTGCTCGCAGTGCGGTTGCATAGCCTCCATGGGCCTGGCGGCGGTGGGCAATTACACCCTGGCGCTGGGCGTAACCGCAGGCGACATTTACTGGGCCTCAAACTCTCTGAGCAAGGCACTGAAACGAAAAAAACGCGCAGCGTAAGAACCATCTTGGAAGGTGTAGTCATGAGCTATTTCAAGGAACTGATCAAGTCAACCGCAACTCTACCGTTTGGCGGCAGAGAGCGAGCACTGCGCAAGGACCTCGCCCACTTCGGCAAGATGCTGCACAGCCAGGGCTTTGTCGCTGCCACGGACGGGAACCTCTCCGTTCGTCTGGACGATGAACGTGTTCTGGTCACGCCTACGGGCTTCAGCAAGGGAATGATGAAGCCGGAAGACATGGTCGTGGTGGACGTGCACGGCAAAAAGCTCAGCGGCGCCTACAATCCTTCCAGCGAAATCGTGATGCACCTGACCATCTACCGCATGCGTCCTGATGTGGGCGCCGTGGTGCATGCTCATCCCTGTACCGCCACCGGCTTTGCCTCCGCCGGCATCGCGCTGGACGAACCGCTATGCTCGGAAATCGTGATCACTCTGGGCGCCGTTCCCCTTGCGCCTTACGCCACCACCGGCACTTCGGAACTGAGCGATTCTCTGCGCCCCTTCATCCCCTTCCATGACGCCATCCTGATGGCGAACCACGGGGTCGTTACCTATGGTGAAGACCTCTGCCGCGCTTATATGAGGATGGAGGTGGTGGAGCACTACGCCAAGATCGTGCTGGCGACCCGGCAGCTGGGTTGCGCGCGCTCGCTCGACAGCCGCGAACTGGAAAAACTCTTCGCTGTCAGGTCACAGTACGCCAAGAACGGACACTAGGACGGACGATATCCGCTGATTCTCGTCTGCAAGTATTCGCAACTTCGTGGCCGGACCCTGCCGAGGTTACAATCTCCCCAGGACAGACAAACATGCCCTCATCTATTTCCCGCAGATGGTTTCTCGCTCTGGCCGGAGCGGCCATCGTCGCGCGGCGCGGCTTTGGGGCGGAAAGCGTGTCCAGCGTGCCCACCGACCTGGACCACATTCTTCTCGGCGTGAGCGATCTGGACCACGGCATCGCCTGGCTCGAGGAGCGCAGCGGCGTTCGCGCTGTCTTTGGCGGAGTCCATCCCGGGCGCGGCACGCGCAACGCGCTGCTGTCTCTAGGGCCGCGGCGTTACCTGGAAATCATTGCTCCTGATCCACAGCAAGTTGGTTCAGCGGCGGGCCGGGAGCTTTGGGCTGCCCGCTTGCAGGCACTTCAGGAACCGCGTCTCATCCACTGGGCGGCGCATACCAGCGACCTTGCTGCGATCGTGCAAAAAGCCATGGCAGCCGGCATCGCTATTGAAGCTTCACGCGACGGTTCACGCGCACGTCCCGATGGCAAAACGCTGCGCTGGAAATCTTTCAGCCTGAAAAACGATTACGACGGCCTGCTCCCGTTCTTCATCGAATGGAGCCGCGACTCGGTCCATCCTTCGCAGGACGCGCCTGCCGGCTGCACGCTGCTGCAATTTTCCGCTGAGTCTCCCAATGCGCAGGATGTTGCAGGCGCAGCAGCCAAATTGGGCCTCGATTTCAGCGTACAGCCTGGCAAACAGCCGCGGCTGCATGCCCGCATTGGCGGGAAAAAAGGCGAATTCGAGCTGACCTGATTTTTAACCGGTCCTTAGTGCGCCGCCTCGTTCTTATAAACTCTTCCACCCTTCATCACAAACACTACTCTGCGAACGGCTGTGATGTCTTTGAGCGGATCGCCGTCCAGCGCGATGATATCCGCCTGCAGGCCCGGAGCAATCGCACCGATTTCACCCTGCATATTCAGGGACTCGGCCGCGCGCGCGTTGGCCGCCACCATGGCATCCATCGGGTCCTGGCCGGCCTGTACGCGATAGATAAACTCCTCGGCATTGCGTCCGTGCGCCCCGGCCACCGCGTCCGTACCGAAGACGATCTTCAGATTTTTGGTCACCAGCGCGTGTTTGAACATCTCCGCGATCCCCGGCAACACCTCCTGCATCTTGGCGAAGCCTTCCTCGGTGTAAGTCCCCCCGCCGAGAAATTTCTGTTTGTTATCGAGATAGTTGTGGATCACCAGCCCGATCTGCGGGTCAAAGAACGTTGCGTGCTGCGCCATCGCGTCCAGGTCTTCCTGGGTGGCGTATGTGCCGTGCTCCACCTGTGTACAACCGGCGTTGGCCGCCGCGCGCACGGCTGCCCGGTACGCATGAACCACGCTGCGCAGTCCCTGGGCTTTGGCTTCTGCACAAGCCGCCTGAAGCTGCTCGTCGCTCAACGTCTGGCCGCCGCCCTGGCGGATGCTGCGCGAGGCAAAAATCTTCACCACGTCGGCGCCATCGGCTTTGAGTTTTCTTACGGCCGCGCGAATCTGTTCCGGCGTGAGCTTGGCGTCTTCAATCGGATCAAGCGCCGTCAGCAACCGGGGGCCGGGAAGCGAGCCTCCGGCAATGGCTGCGCGCAACTCCTTGTCCTCGGGCGATCCCACGCTCTGGATCGTGGTGAAGCCGGCCATCAGCGTGATATAAGCATTGCCTGCGGCGGCCAGCGCAGCCTGCGCGGGCGTCTCGCTCTTGTCTTCTAATCTCCCGTTGGGGCCAAAGTGCCAGGTAATGTGATCGTGGACGTCAATCCATCCCGGCAAGACGGTGAGCCGGCTGAGATCGTAAAAGGCCGATCCCTGAATGCGCTGGTCTTTTGCATTCGGGTCCACACGAACGATCTTGCCGTCCTGCACCACGATCAAGACGTTGTGCAGCGCGCGGCCTTTGCCATCCAGCAGCGTTCCGGCGCGAATGACGACCGGCACCTGCTGCGCCGCGGCAAGAAACGAAAATACCAGTAAGAAAATAACCAGCCTGATTGGTTTCATAGACGGTGTCCTCCGAGGGGCCCTCAGAAAAGAACCGAGCATTGTACTCAATGCCGGCGCACCCGGTTCGTTGAACTTGCAGCCGCAAATTTTTGACCGCGTGCGAGCCGCGCGAGCCACCCGATTGCCCAGGCTGCAAACAAAAGGACGGGGACTCTGCCTCGCAAGGACAATACACCTACGGCAATTGCCTGGGCGCGGGCAAGCGGCAAGAATATTCCTGGAAATTTCCGCGAGGTTTGCCATGAACTCTGCTCTGCTGAAGACCACGTGTTTTCTTGTTTTGCTGATGGCCACAATCCCCGGGCGCGGCCAGTTTCAGCCGCAGCCATCGGAGCAAAAGGGCTTTACCGGTTTTGAAGCTTTTCAGGGTTCGCTGAATTCTGACAGCAAGATGTTCAAGCTCGATTCCAACGCGGGCTATGATTTCAACAAGCATTTCGGCGTGTTCGCGGGCATGCCGGTGTATTTTGCCAACACGCAGACGGTCACCACGCAGATCAACGGCAATGCCACCACGACCACGCAAGACGTAACCAATAACGGCCTGGGCAACGCATACTTCGGCCTGGCGTTGCGCGCGCCGAATCAAACGCTGGATTACAGTTCCACGCTCACCTTTGCCGCGCCCACGGGCAGCACTTCCAAAGGCTTCAGCAGCGGCCGGGCCAACATCGACTGGAGCAACCGCTTCGAACATTCCTTCAGCCGGCTGACGCCCTTCTTTGAAGGCGGCCTGAGCAATGCCGTGCCCGATTCACAATTGTTCACACGGCCCTTCACCTCGCTGGGTCTGTTGACGCATCTTGAAGAGGGCGGCGAATTTGAAGTGGTCAAGCACTTCGCCGTGGGCGGCTCCGGCTATGAGATCGTGCCCTTCGGCAACCAGAAGATCTTCAGCAAGATTGTGGGCAAAGGGCAGAGCGGGAGCGGCAAGGGCAAGAACAGCTTTGACCTGGCAGCGGAAACCAGCGGGACCGGCCTGACCCGCGAGAACGGGTTCAACAGCTGGATTGCCTTCGATCCCACGCCGGTGTGGCGCGTGGAGCTTGGGTTCACGCGCAGCGCCACGTTTGACCTCAATAGTTTCGTCTTCAATTTACGGATGAACCTGGGCAAGATGGCGCGATCGCGGCACGTTTCCTAAACCGCACGAGCACGGGGCACGTAATTGCCATCTTCCAGCACCTGGCACGGCGCCACCTGCGGCGTGACCAGCGCTTCTCTGGGAACAATAAATGTCTGCTCCAACGCATATTGGCCGGACATCGCGGCGTGGGGAACGCCATCGGTGTAGACCATCCACGAGCTGCCGGGGGGGAAGATCAATTCCTGCTTGGGCGAGTTCCGCTGGAAATCAGAGTTTTCCTTGAGCCAGTCATGCAGGTAGAGCATGAACTCGTCATAGGGCGAGCGATCCGGCACGGGCAGGCCGATCTTGCTGGCAAAATGCGCCAGTGCCCGGCCCACACCTCCAGTCGATGGGCCAATTCTTCTCGCCTGCATCAACTTGGGAAGGAAGTCATGAAACGGCTCGCCCACGTTCCATACGCGGCCAACCGACGGATTAATATTCGCGAAGACGCGCAGGATGCGTCCGCCATGCGTGGGCCGCGTGGGGAAAGCGTCAACATGCAGCAGATCATTGCGTTTGTGCAAGGGCAGATCGCGGCCCTGTTCTTCCAGCGGACGGAAGCTGGCAAAGTCCAGCTTCATCTTGCCGGCATACGGGGCCAGAAACCGCGAGACGAATTGCGCCACCGCTGCGGAGAAATTGCGCATGATTGCGTTCATGCGCTCGCGGTCGGGAGAGTTGTCGTCCACGCCTTTCAGAATGTCTTTGCCCGGGCGGTAGGAAATGTTTTTGTGAAAGCGTGAGCCAGTTTGCTTCTGCGAGAGCAGGAACTCACGGTCAGCGTCAGGGAAATCGAACGGCACGTGGCTGAAGAACAACACCTTGCCGCGCTCCAGCTGGTCACAATGCCAGGGAGCCTGCTGCGGGGCATAACTTGTTACATCCACGATTGCCGCTGTGCCAGATGCAGGCGCCATCAAGACCATCCTCCCGACCGCTTGAGGGAATGATACCGCGCTTACTCCTCGTCGGCAAAACGGCCGTCACGATCCAGCCGGCCGCAATGATGATTGGCCGGCGGCTCAATACGGCGCGGCAACGGGAACGCCGGGCCCAACTGGCGGACGAATTCGACTTTCAAGACCGGATGCAGCTCCACTCCTTCCACCCGCACCACCCAGGCCGGAGTGAAGCGCCGGAAATGCGCCTCCGGCTCATTCAGCTGGCTCACCAGTATCTGGCGGACTTCCGCATAGTGTTGTGCCTGCGAAGAACTGCACGCGCCCCGGCATTCGCCGGAAGGGACTTCAGCAATCATCGTTCGGCTGAGGTCATCGGGATCAGCCAGCACCAGGTGGAAATCCTGGTCGCCGTGCTGGCCGGCCTCCTGCTTCCACCCGAGCAATACAGCCTCAACCGAGTAGACTTGCTTTTCTGCGTCTGAGCGTTCGTCATCCAGGACCGCGGGCGCGCGCAGCGCGACGAGTTCAGAAATCGTGGCATGACGCGGGATGAAGTTGATGCGCTTAGCGTCGTTGTCAAAGATAGTCTTGATGCGCCAGCGCTCCGTTCCGCATTGTGCGCCGCAGGTAAACGGCGGCGGCCGGTGCAGGTAACGCTTCACCATCACAAACAGCGTAATGGCGATCAGAAAAAGGATGGGAAGCTGTTGCGACCTGCGCCGGGCCATTTAGTGCATGCTCAATTTTGCCGGGCCAAAGGCGGGAAAGCGCACGATCACCCCCGACGGCCCCACGGCCCACCCCGCGGACGGATCGGCATAGCTGATGGCATTAAAGTTCTGGTTGCTAAAATGGGGAGCTCCCCATGACTCTCCCCAGTTCTGCGCCTGGTCGATCCCGTTTGTGCCAACCGCAATATAAATGGGTGGTCCGGAAAAGAATGGCACCACCGCCACGGCTGAGCGGTACCCCGACGGCGGATGTTTTGAGAGCGTCCAGGTTTTGCCGCCGTCGTGGGTGAAGGCGGCCACTTTTTCCGCTTTCTCAGGTTCCTTATAGTCTCCGCCTACCGCAACGCCATCTTTTCTGGTCCAGAAGACGAGAGAAAAAATGCCCTGCGAGGCTGCGCCATGGATGATCGGCGTCTCGGCCACAGTCCAGGTTTGGCCGCGATCGGAAGAGTGGAACACGCGCGCTGCGGGGCCGCCTGTCCCGAACCAGACATCGTTCTTGCCGTACGTCGCAATGCAGGTCCCGCTGGCCGCAAAAGCGCCTTCATTGGGCAACGCCGCCGGCATTGTCTTGACCGCAACCGGCGTCCAGTTCGCGCCATCCGTTGTGGCGATCAGCGGAAACTTGCCATCGACTGAGTCGCTCAGTGCGATCCCATGCGTACTGTCCCAGAAGGCAAAGCAATCGTAGAAAGCTTTGGGATCTTTGTTGGTGAACTGCCGCTGCCAGATCTTGCCGCCGTCGGCTGTCTTGTAAATGCGCGACTGCTCGCCCGGCCCGATGCTGAGCACGAACGCGGTGTTCTGATCGAAGGCCTGGATATCGCGAAAATCGAGCGCGCTGGCGCCGACGATTTCCAGCTTCTGCCAGGTCTCGCCGCCGTCGACGGTCCGCAGCACGGTTCCGCCGGCGCCACTGGCCCAGGCCACTTTGTCTGAGACAGCGCTGATCCCGCGGAGCTGCACCTCCGTCCCGCTGTTTTGCGGCTTCTGTCCCCAGGCCAGGGACGAAACAACCAGTGCTATGCTGAAGGCAGCGGCAGACGCGCGCATTTCTATGCTCCCAAACGACTTATATCCCAAAGACTTAGAATTGTAACCTTTGGCCCGCAAATACCTCTATTCAAGGTGGAGGGAACCCAGGTGAGTACGACGCTGGTCCCCGTGACCGCACAAAACGAACTTCGAGACGAAGAAGTGGTGAGCCGTGTGCTCGCCGGCGAGACCGCCCTGTTTGAGATCCTGATGCGCCGCTATAACCAGCGGCTCTATCGGGTCTCCCGCGTGATCCTGCGCGATGACAGCGAGGCCGAAGATGTGATGCAGGACGCCTACGTACGCGCCTACGAACACCTGAACCAGTTTGCCGGGAGAGCGGCATTTTCCACCTGGCTTACCCGTATCGCCATTCATGAAGCTCTGGCCCGCAAGCGCCGCCGCGGCCGCATGGACGAACTTGACGCCCTCCCCTCGAACGGAGAATTCATGCCGATAATGAAATCTTCAGCGCCCAGTCCGGAAGCCGGCACCGCCACCGCTGAAGCGCGTGCATTGCTGGAACAAGCCATTGACCATCTGCCGGAAGCCTATCGAACGGTAGTGATGCTGCGTGAAGTGGAAGAGATGAGCGTGGCGGAAACGGCGGAAAGCCTCGGCGTGAGCGACGCCGTGGTCAAGACGCGCCTGCACCGCGCCCATGCCATGCTGCGCAAGGACCTCTACGCTCGCGCCAAAGGCCGCGCCACCGATCTCTACCAGTTCCACGCCGTGCGCTGCGACCGCGTCGTGAAGGCCGTGTTCGAGAGGATCAAGCAAAAGGCCCAGGCCAGCGAACCGGATGTCGTGCAGTAAGCTCACTCTTTCGCATTGTTGTTAATCCGTGTTATCTGTGTTTCACCCGTGGTAAGCATTTTTTTTGATCCGCGGCCATCCGCGCAAATCCGCGGTAAAAGCCTTTGCTTTTCCCGATTACGGGCAATTACGGGCGATTGCGGCAATCAAATCCATCGCCAACAAAATCGTGACCACATGCTTCCCTCGCTCCGCTCCGGATGCAAGAAAAACGCCTTCGAAATAGTCTTGCGGTCTTCCAAAGTAGTGTTATATAAACTGCTTCACCCAGGCTAGGTCCCAATTCTCGCGAGGTATTTGAATGTTTCGTGCCAAGCTTTTGATTGTGCTGGCAGTGATCTGTCTATGCTCATCCTATCCGCTCCACGCCTTCGATGACTGGCAGCCTATCAATCCGGATGAACTGAAGATGACCGTGGATCCCGCCCATCCGGGCGATGCAATCGTTCTTTATCACGAAGAAATCGCGGACGACATGACGCGCCACCGTTTTGTTTACATGCGCGTAAAGGTGTGCACCGAGAAAGGGAAAGACCGCGCCAACGTCGAAATTCCTTATGACGCAACTTACATTGGGATAGCCGACATCAGGGCCAGGACCATCGCCCCGGACGGGACGATCACGCCGTTCGCGGGCAAGGCCTTTACCAGCACGATTGTGAAAGCCCACGGGGTCAAGTATCTGGCCAAGACCTTTACCCTGCCGAACGTCCAGGTGGGAAGCATTATTGAATGGAAATACACCGAGTACTGGGAAGACTATGTGTTTGCGCCGCACTGGGTCGTGCAAGACGATCTTTTTCAGAAGCGCGCCAAGTTCACCTTTGTGCCCATGATAAAAGCCGGGCACTACATTGAAGACAGCCGGGGCGATATCAAGGACCGCGTTTACCACATGTTCATCGGGCTTCCTGAAAAAACCGAGATCAAAACGACGGCCAACAACCGGATGGAGCTGGAACTGAAAGACATTCCGGCCTTTGTGGAAGAAGATTTTGCGCCGCCCTCCGCCATGATGAAGATGCGCGTGAACTTTTACTACGGCTCGGACAAGATGGGCAAGCCCCAGGAATTCTGGAAAGGTGAAGGCAAGTATTGGGCCAAGGATGTCGACAAGTTTGCCGGGCATTCCGGCGCTGTGGCCACGGCGGTGGGCCAGGTCACCAGCCCATCGGACACCGCCGAGCAAAAGGCGCGCAAGATTTATGCGTTCGTGCAGAAAATCAAAAACCTGAATTTTACCCAGGAAGAGGGCAGGCTGGAAGAGCTGTTGACCAGGGAGAGCAAGGAAAAGCGGTCGGTGGACGATGTGCTGCAAAAGCAGGAGGGGTATCGCGACGAGATCGTGCGGCTGTTCTGGGCTATGGGCCGGGCAGCCGGCCTTCCCGTCTACCTGATGCGCGTCTCTGACCGGGACGAGTTTTTCTTTCAAGCGGCCATTCCCAATTTCTCGCAGTTGACTTCTGAGATTGCCATCGTCGTGGTGGATGGGAAAGAGATCTTCGTTGACCCAGGCACGCCGCTTTGTCCTTTCGGGCAGCTGGCATGGCAGCACACTTCCAGCCAGGGCATGCGCCAGACTTCTGACGGCGGCACGGCGCTGGCGCCGACTCCCAGCGCGAACTACAAGGACGCCATCAGCAAACGCGTTGGCCGTCTGGTTCTAAGCGAGGATGGCAGCGCCAAAGGAAAGATCGGGATCGCCTGGGCCGGCGGAGAGGCCCTGGTACACCGCCTCAGCGGCCTGAAGACGGACGCCGCGGGAAGGAAGAAAGAGCTGGAAGACGAGTTGAAGGCCGTTCTCCCGGCCGGCGCCCTGGTGCAGCTTGATGCAACCAGCGGATGGGAAAATTCCGACGTCCAATTGACGGCGAACTTCAGCGTGGAAATCCCTTCGTACGCCAGCGGCGCAGGCAAGCGGATGCTGGTGCCCACAAACCTCTTTCAGTCGCGGAGCCGCCAGCCTTTCGCCCACGGCGAGCGCAAACAGCCGGTGTATTTCAACTTCCCCTATTACAGCATGGATGAAACGCAGATCACGTTTCCGGAGACGCTGCAAATGGAGACCCTTCCGGAAGCGCAGCCGATTCGGACCGACTATTCGATTTGCAAAGTCCAATACAGCGCGAACGGAAACACCATCACCATCAGCCGCGACTTTGGCATGGGAGGGATTGCCTTCAAACAGGAAGACTACGCGGAGCTGCGCAAGTTTTTTGCCGGAGTCGGCACACTCGATTCGCAATCGCTGGTGTTGACCGCGAAAAAATAACCGGTCCGCCTAATCGTCAGGATTCGGATCTTCCTCCGTGGCCGGACGGTTCTGCCTGATGGCGCGGATGCCCGACGGGCTGGCGAAGAAATTCCTGGAACCGGTCTTGCCAAACTCTACAGGAAAAGCCGTGATCTCATAGCTTCCGAAATTGTTCCGCTCTCCATTGCCGACGCTGGTCAGCAGATAGCGGAACTGGTAGCCGTTCTTGATCAAGGGATCGGCAACGAAGGAATCGTCCAGCAGCGGCTCTTTTGTCATATACGGGTTCTCCGGTTCCATCGGCACGGTCAACGCGCTGAGAGCGGAAGGAAAACCGTCTCGCGGAAAGCGAAAAGCATACTGCCGCAGAGCGTTGATCAACGTATTCAGCGTCTCTTTCGCGGCGGTTTCATTCTTCTCCATCTCCGTAGGCTCGTGCAGCAGTTTGCCCAGGCCGAGATCGTTCTTCTCCCACGGGCCGAAATTGTCGATGCGCCATTCGTCGCCTTCCAGGTGCATGGTGACGATGTAAGCCTGCGGGCCGTCGGCCAGGTCAATCTCCAGCGGCAACAGCGCGTCCACACCGGAGATGAAAGCATTGGCCACCTTGACCTTGCCTTTGCTGTTGCCGTCGCCATCGATAAGCTCCCAGCCTTCCGAGTCATGCGCGGGACGGACCGTACAGCCGCCCAGCTGCGTCGCCTTCATCTCCAGAAGCTGGGCCAGGACCTGCTGTTTTTTGGGCTTGGGCAGGACTTCAATGCTCTTCTGCACCGGCTCGGGCAGATGGCGGGCGATGACTTCCGGTTGCGTGGCGGTTGCGATCTCCTCCAGCGCGGCCTGCGGCGTGGTGCCTTGCCACGCGTAGGAAGGGATTCCCGAAAGAAGTGCTAGCAGAAGGCAACGGCTCTTCATAAGGCACCGCACAGGAACATCTGACACCGATGGGACTTGACCGGTTCCAGATGCTCTTGGAACGGCAGTGGAGAAAAATCTTGCGCGGAAAGATGTTCGGGCGTTGCGCCGCACTGCATCTCAGGGGTTAAAGTCCAATATCTAAAATACCTTTAATGCAAGCCTGAAAGGCCTGCTCCACCTTCTTTTCCAATGCGATAATGCAAAGAGATCGGAGATTCCTGGCGCGGCCCTTATCCATCCCAAACTGCTGCTGCTTCATCCAACCAGGGGTAACGACCCAGATTATGAAGCGCACTCTTACGCCCATAGCATTTCTTTTTCTTTTCGCAATGGCCATTGGCCTGGTCACCGGCTGCGTTCGGCGGCTGAACCCGCGCGCGTCGCTGGCGGCAGTGCAGGGAGCGCCCGAGGGCAGCCCGAAGCTGCTGGCGGTCTACCAGCCGTGGTTCGGGCAGAAGGACCACATTGACGTGGGCTATTCCTGCCATGATCCCAAGGTGCTGCGGCAGCAGATTGTTAAAGCCAAAGAACTGAACATCAGCGGGTTTGTGGTGAACTGGTATGGCCCGCGCAAGGAGTTTGAAGACCAGAGTTATGCGCTGATGCAGCAGGCGGCGAGCGAGGACTCTAGCTTTAGAGTGGCGGTGCAATACGACGAAGCGATCGACCACCCGGGCTATGACACCGACGCGGTGATCGTGGACCTGCAATATCTTTACGACCGCTACATCGGGCCGCAGGCCGGCGCGTCACGCAACGGCTACCTGCGCTATCAGGGGCGCCCGGTGGTGTTTATCTTTCCCAAGGACTCCGGCACGGACTGGAACCGGGTACGCCAGGTGACCCGGTCATGGCCGGACCCGCCGCTTCTCATCTATAAGGACATCAACAACAAATATCCCAACGCGTTTGACGGATATTACGCCTGGGTGCAGCCGGGCAAGAACGGCTGGGCGCGCGACGGCAGCAACTACGGCGAAGACTACCTGGATTATTTCTACCGCCACATGCAGGAAAACCATCGTGACAAGATCGCGGTGGGAGCGGTGTGGCCGGGTTTTGACGACAGCAAGGCCTCATGGAGCCGCAATCGCCGCATCGCCTACCGCTGCGGCAAGACCTTTGAAGACGGGCTGAAGATTTTCCGCAAATACTACGGATCAGAGAACGCGGCTCCCTATCTGCTGGTGGAGACCTGGAACGACTACGAAGAAGGGACCGACGTGGAAAGAAGCATCGGTCACTGCGACAGCAACACAGGAATTCATAGCGCCGGAGCGGGACAGCAGTAGAATGGTGGGTACCGGTTGTCGAAGGCGGACTCCCTGACGCGGCATGGACTAACGAAGCATCCTCGGGGTCCTTCGACTCCTCCTCGGTCCCCGTTCGCTTCGCTCAGGGTCCTCGGAGTGCTCAGGATGACAAGTAATTTCGATCGTCGAGAGGAAAACTATGCGGGTATTGGTGACAGGCGGGGCGGGATTCATCGGATCTCATCTGTGCGATGCGCTGCTGGCGGAGGGGCACGACGTTGTATGCGTGGACAACCTGCTGACCGGCAGCCTGCGCAACATTGCCCACCTGAAAAATGAGCCGCGGTTTGAGTTCGCGCAGAAAGACGTGAATGAGCCCTATGACGTGGGCCGAATTGATTACATTTTTCATTTTGCCTCGCCGGCCAGCCCGGTGGACTACATGGAGCATGGGATCGAGACCCTGAAAGTGGGCTCGCTGGGATCGTTCCATTCGCTCGAACTGGCCAAGAAATACAATGCAAAATATTTGGTGGCCTCGACTTCAGAGTGCTATGGCGATCCGCTGGAGCATCCGCAAAAAGAGACCTATTGGGGGCATGTGAACCCGATTGGCCCGCGCTCCGTCTATGACGAATCCAAGCGCTTTGCCGAAGCGGTGACCATGGCCTACCGCCGTTACCACCAGGTGGACACGCGCATTCTGCGCATCTTCAACACCTATGGGCCGCGGCTGCAGTTGAACGACGGCCGGGTGATCTCCAACTTTATGAAGCAGGCGCTCAAGGGAGAGCCGCTCACGGTGTACGGCAAGGGCAACCAAACGCGAAGCTTCTGTTACGTGAGCGACGAGGTGGATGGCATTCTGCGTCTCTCACGCGCGGAGACCCACGATCCGGTCAACATCGGCAACCCCACGGAGTTCACGATTCTGGAGTGCGCGCGGCTTGTCCTGAAGGTCACTGGCTCGAGCAGTCCAATTGTCTACGAACCCCTGCCGGAGGACGATCCGAAACAGCGCTGTCCGGACATCAGCAAGGCGCGCCAGTTGCTGGGATGGGAACCGAAGATCGATCTTGAGACCGGGCTGAAGCGCTCCATCGCATACTTTAAAGAGGCGATTGAGCTGGAGCGGGCGGGAAAACAGAAGGCAGTGGAGGTTTAAAAGCCCCTCTGGCGGTGCAAGCCGGCTAGGGTCTAACTCTTAGATGTATAAGGTCTTTCACTGCTGGCTAGGGAAATAGTAACTATTTAGTTCACAGCGAGTTCGGGGCGCGATAAAATACCTTAGAGATTAGAGATAAGGTTTTTTCCGGTTATCGAAGTAGTAAGATGACCGGGGAACGGCCGCCTCGTCAATCAAACGCTCAGGAAGTGCCAGTGACCGCTGTACCGCCGTTCAAGGAATCGTCTCGGGAGTTGATCACCGAAGTTGCGCGCGCTTTGGAGCCCTATTTCCCCGACATCACCAATAAGTGGCGTGAGCAACTGGCGAGGGAGTTCGGCTTTGATGGCCGCACACTGGCCGCGGTGGAACGCCTGACCCTGGCGGCAGGATGCTCCTATTTCTGCCACAATGATTACCCCGGCTTCCAGGAAAATCTACAGTACTTTGGCACGCGGCTCTCTAAACTCCAGGTGGATACGCGCGCGGTAGCGCGGGCGCTGGAACTCTACCAGTTGTGCTGCGAACCCTATATTGCCGGACTTTTTCCCGAGCGCGAAGCTGAGGCCAAAGCGGCGCTGGATATGCTCTCGTCGGTTTCCTTCGTGATCATCTCAGGCGCGTACTTCGATTCCAAGACCCTTGAATCTTCCGCTCTGTTGCGTTTGCTGGATGCGGAGTTGGTTTCAGCGGACCTGAATGCGCTGCTGAGCATGGTCCTGGACATAACGATGCAGACGTTCCAGGCCTCGGTGGGCATCATTCTGCTGCGCGACGAAAGCGGCGCTTTGCGGATCTCCTCTTCCGCGGGGCTGGACATGAAGCTGCCGGAAGATTTCAAGATCGAACTGGGCAGCGGATTTTCCGGCAAGATCGCGGTCAGCGGCGAGCCGGGAATGATTTTGGATACGAGTGTGGATACAGGCGCCCTGCGGCCGATGATCCGCATTAAAGCCAAGTCCCTGTGGGGCGTGCCGCTGAAGGCCGATGGCGAAACCATTGGCGTGATGGTGATTGGTTTCCCCAAGCCTTATGAGTGGCTGCCGACCGAACGCGAGTTGATGCGCGCCATCGGCGACCGAACCGCGCTGGCCATTGAACGCGCGCGCATGACGGACGCGCTGCGCGAGCGCGAACAGAGGATCGCGGAACTCTCAGGCCATCTGCTGCGGGTGCAGGAAGAAGAACGCAAGCGCATCAGCCGCGAGCTCCACGATGAAACCGGACAGGCGCTGATGGTGATCCGGCTCTACCTGGGCATGATGGAGACCGGAATCACGGCAAAAAACGTGCGCGGCAAAATTCGCGAGACCGTGGAAGTGGTGGACCGCACGATTGAAGGAATCAGAAGAATCATTGGCAAGCTCTCACCACTGGTGCTACAAGAACTGGGACTGGTGGCGGCGATCCGCAAGGAAGCCAAGGATTTTTCCCGGAACGCCGGAGTGAAGGCGCGCGTGCTGATCGCGGAAGACGTTGGCCGCCTGGCTTCGGGAACGGAACAGGCCATCTATCGCGTGGTGCAGGAAGCGCTGCACAATGTGGCCAAGCACGCGCAGGCGCGGAACGTCACGGTGCAGGTGACGCGCGCGAACGAGTTGGTGCAAGTGGTGGTGGAAGACGATGGCATTGGCATCCACGCGCGTGGCGGTTCGCGTGACCAATCGTTTGGACTGGCCGGAATCAAGGAACGAATCGCCATGTTGGGCGGGATCTCACGCGTGATCTCGGCCAAAGGGAAAGGGACGCGTATTGAAATCAGTGTACCCGCGGGCGAAGCGGCGCAAGTCGTGGAACGCCCGCTGGCACAGGCGGCGCATGCCGCGCAAAGGCCGAATTAAAATAAAGGATACTCCCCCATGCCGAAGATCAAATGTTTGCTCGTAGATGACCACACGCTGTTTCGCCAGGGCGTACGCAGGCTGCTGGAAAGCGAAAGCGATTTTGAAGTAGTAGGCGAAGCCGCGGACGGCGGAGAGGCCGTCGAGAAAGCGCGCGAGCTGCGGCCGGACATCGTGCTGATGGATATCGGCATGCCGGGACTGTCGTCGTTCGAATCGGCGCGCCAGATCAAAAAGAACCGCATGGAGACGAAGATCCTCTTCCTCACCATGTATGAAGACGAAGACTACTTGGTCCAGTGCCTGGAAGTCGGAGCGTCGGGCTACGTGCTGAAAGATACGCCCGCGCCTCAGCTGCTCACGGCAGTCAAGGACGTCTATAAAGGCGGAAAGTATCTGAGTTCGCAGGTGCTGGGCAAGCTGGTGGAAGACTTCCGCTCGCGCGTCCGCGATACCAGGATGCGTCCGCGTATCTCTACGCTCACGCCGCGCGAACGGGAAATCCTGAAGCTGCTGGCGGAAGGAAACTCGGTCAAGGAAATCGCCGTGATCCTGGGACTCAGCGTGAAGACCGTAGAAGCGCACAAGTTCAACCTGATGCGCAAGCTCGATATTCACAACAAAGCTCAGCTGGTAACGTACGCGATTCAGAAGAAGATCATCAAGATCCCGGTCAACCAGTAACAACTTACCCTCCCCGCAAGAAAAGGCGGCGTCCCAAAAGGACGCCGTCTTTCGCTTTACCCGATTTCACAAACACCACAACGCAATATCGCCGGAATGTGATACTGTCCTGGTCAGGACACTACCCCCAAATTTTTGCGTGCACGTCACCAACCGTTTTGTTGGAACAACGCACATTGTCTTCAAGGAGATAACTTGTGAAAAATAGTCTCTGCTTTCGGCTGGTTTTTGGCCTGCTGATGCTGCTTGCCGTCTCTTCGGCGTTTGCCTATCAGGCGCCCCCACCTTTTTCCGCCGATGTCTCAACCACGTCCGCTACTGGCAACCTCAATATGACGGGAAAGATGTATATTTCCCTGCCCAGGATGCGCATGGATATGAACAATGCCGGCAACGGAAAAGCGGCTGGCCCGTTTGGGGGCAAAACGAGCATGATTATCGATGCGCCGGCGAAGATGATGTACATGCTAATGACCGAGCAACACATGTATATGGAGTTTTCAATGGACCAGAACAGTCCTATGACACAACGAATGCCCAAATTTGAAGATTTGTTCAAGGGAAACGATCCCTGTGCCGGACGCGAGGGCGCTACCTGCAAAAAGCTTGGGACTGAAACCGTCAACGACCGCAGCTGCGATAAATGGCTGATCACCGAAAAAAGCGGCAAAACAGAGACCTTCTGGATCGACCAGAAAATCCATTTCGTCATCAAAGCAATCGTCGGCGACATTACCACCAACTACACCAACATCAAAGAAGGCCCGCAGGACGCCTCGCTCTTCAAAATACCGGACGGCTTCCGCAAGATGGATATGGGCAACATGGGCAGGCCGCCGCGGTAGATTCTCCTTCGCAAACACAAAGGACGCCGCAAGGCGTCCTTTTTTGTTTGCTGCGTGAAAACCCTGCGCGATGGGTCCACCGTCAATTTAGACAACTATTCAGGCAGTCTATATAGATTTCACTGCATCCAAACGCGCCGGACTGGATACAGAACCCGTAATCAGCAGAGCACTGGGATCTGCATTCCACGCAAGCCTGATCGCATGCGAAAGCGGGTGCAGGTTGTAATAGGAATAGCACGCCAACAAACAACCCGCTAAGGATGAGAAGTCTAGAAGCTATTCTTTTGTAGCTGGGCATCTTAAATTTTCCTTTCCTGAATTAAGCTGAAGAGTCGCTTAAATTAGCGCGCATCCTATCACGCAATGAATTCCTGAAAGATAAAACTTTATTATTTGCTAGATTCAAAAATGGAACAGACTTTCGCTGAGATGGATATGGGCAATATGGGCAGACCGCCGCGCTAGATTCTCCTTCGCAAACACAAAGGACGCCGCAAGGCGTCCTTTTTTTGCAATGTCCAAATAGAAATCGCTCTTGCGCGGCCGCAGCGTACTACCGCTCAATGCGAGCAGAACGATACTTGGAAATTTCCCAATGCCTAGACAGTCGCTCTAGGGACAGCGACTCACGCAAAGAGCATAGACCTCGTCGCAGCCTAGAGCCCCTTGTTGTACACAGTGCTGATAGTCAATGTCACACAGCTCCTGGCATGATAAGGCATAGGCACGTGTAGGCTGTGACAGGGACAATGCACCCACGATCAGCGCACAGAGAATGAGTAATCGCGACGCTACTTTTTTATAACTAGACATCATCAACCTCCTCGCAAAATTGGGTCTGGAGGAGAACTATATCCCGCAGGATGTTGACTAATACGAACGACGCAATCATTTCCATATCCGAAAATGAAACTTCCAGTGCCGATCTGACACGCTTGTACAATGCACGCCTTTGCACTGCCCTCAGCCGAGGCCCGGCCTTGCCATCGCTCGACCTGATCTGGGTTCAGCCTCCCATCGCCGCCGATTTGCCTCCTTGGAGCAAAGCGCCCCCATTGCGGCTATACTGTTACGCTTCTTTCATTCCCAAAATAGAGATCACCGACCATGCTCAAGCAGAAACGCTCCGCCTTCGTCCTGGCCCTGCTTCTCATTGCCACCGCCACGCAGACCTTCGCTCAGAAGAACGCGCACGCACCCACGCCTTCTGAGTTCCTGGGCTTCGAAGTCGGCGCGGACCGCAAGCTCGCCGACTATCGCCAGATCGCCTCGTATTTCAAAGCTCTGGCCGCTGCTTCCGACCGTGTGGAGATTGAAGTTCTGGGCAAGACCACTCTGGGCGAAGAAATGTTCATGGCCGTGATCTCCACGCCGGACAACCTGCGCAACAAGTCCAAATACCAGGAGATGGCGCGCAAGCTCGCCGATCCTCGCGGTCTCTCGCAGCAGCAAATTGACGCTCTGGCCAATGACGGCAAGAGCATTTTCCTGCTCACATGCAATATCCATTCCACGGAAATCGGCTCCAGCCAGATGGCCATGGAATGGGCGCACAAGCTGGCCACCGCCGCCGACCCGGAAACACTCCGCCGCCTCAACGATGTCATCGTGCTGTTGGTGCCCTCGCTCAACCCTGACGGCCAGATCATGGTGACCGAGTGGTATCGCAAGTACCTCGGCACAAAGTATGAGGGCGGCGCGCTTCCGTATCTCTACCATCACTATGTCGGGCATGACAACAATCGCGACTGGTACATGCTCACGCAAATTGAAACCAAGAACGTGAACCAGGCCGTCTATCACGAGTGGTTTCCGCAGTTCTGGCTGGACGAGCACCAGATGGGTTTTTACGGCCCGCGTATTTATATTCCGCCCAACGCCGATCCCGTCGCCAAGCTGGTCAACCCCCTCGTTCATCGCGGCAACAATCTTGTAGGCGCGGCCATGGGCTGGCGTCTGGAAGAAGCCGGCAAGTCCGGCGTGATTTACAACTACTCGTTTGACGCCTACTGGCCCGGCGGCACCCGCAACACCGGCTGGTGGAAAAACATGTACGGTGTGCTCACCGAGGTTGCGTCCGCACGCATCGCCACGCCCATGCAGATCGCTCCCACCGAACTTCAGGGCGGGACCAAGGGGCTCATCCAGTATCAGCAGCAGATCAACTTCCCTAATCCGTGGCCCGGCGGCACGTGGCGGCTGCGCGACATCATGGACTACGAGCTTCTTGTCTCTGACGCTGCTCTTGAGACCATGAGCAAATATCGCCACGAGCTGCTGCGCGGCGTGGCCGGCATGGCCGGGGAGGCCGTCCGCTCCGCCGATGCCTCCGAATTCTGGAGCATACCGGCTGCCGGACAGCGCGATCCCGTGGTCGCCGCCCGGCTCGCAGCGCTCATGCTCGAGCACGGTGCCGAAGTGCGCTTCTCCGCCGACGACAAAAGCTTTCTCATTCCCACCGCCCAGCCGTACGGACGCTTCGTCGATGAGATGCTCGGCATCCAGCGATATCCCGAGGTCCGTCCGGCTCCGAACAGCGGCATCCTCGAACCTTATGACGTTGCTGCCTGGTCGCTGCCGCTCATGATGGGCGTTAAAGCGGAGAGAAGAAAGCTCTCCTCCGCCGAGCAGCAGTCGGCGAAGGTAATGACCCAGGTGGCGTGGCCGCAAAGCGGGCTCACCGGCAAAGGCAGCTTTTACTCGGTGGTCGACCATCAGAACAATGCTTTTGCCCTGGTCCATGCCGCGCAAAAGGCGGGGGCGCAGGTTTTTCTCCAGCGTGTCGCTGACCAACTCCCGCTCCTGATTTTTGCTGCTTTCCCGCAGCTTGCCGCCAACGCAGAAAAGCTGCACCTGCAACTGAACGCCGTGCCTGCTCTGCCCAAAGGCGCCATATCGCTCAAGCCGCTGCGTGTCGCTCTCTACAAATCTTTCATCCCCTCCATTGACGAAGGCTGGACACGCTTCGTTCTCGAGCAATACGGCTTTGATGTTAAGAACGTCGAGAACAAACAGGTGCGCGCCGGAAACCTCAACGCAGCTTTTGACGTGATCATTCTCCCGGATTCGTCGCGTGAAGTGATCGTCGAAGGCCGGCCGGGTCGCGAAGGTTACCAGGAAGAGCTGCCTCCTGAATACACCGGCGGCATCGGCAGGGAAGGTGTGCGCGCTCTCAGGGATTTTGTCGACAAAGGCGGCACGCTCATCACCCTGGCTCGCGCCTCCGAGGTGGCAATGGGCGAAGAATTCAATCTGCCTGTGCGCAACGCCCTGGCCGGCGCCGGCGGCCGTCCCCTGCCCGCGTCTGACTTCAACATTCCTGGCTCACTTCTGCGCGTTTACGTGGACGAACAACATCCCGTCGGCTACGGCATGCCCAAAGAAGTCGCCGCCTTTGTCGACGCGCCGCTCGCCTTCCAGACCTCGTCTCCTGCGCCTGATACGCAGCGCTCCGTCATCGCCTGGTACCCGAACGATGCGAAAGACATGCTGCTCTCCGGCTACGCTCACGGCGCGGAGCGTCTGGAGCGCAAGGCCGCAGTCGTGAGCTTTACCCGCGGCAAGGGCAAGGTCGTCATGTTCGGCTTCCGTGTGCAGCACCGCGCCCAGACTGAAGGCACGTTCCAGATGCTGTTCAACGCCATCGAGTGGGCGGGAATGGACTAGCCTTTGGCTGATCCGCGACCACCTGTGGTTTCCGTGTAATCAGTGGTGAGGTTTTGCATTACTTTGGTGAAGCCGCCGGTTTCTCCTCCGCCGGCACTTCCCTTACGCCGGGTAGGATCTTCACCGAACTGCTGAACTTCTTGTAGTTGGAAAACGTGTCTTCCTGTTCAATGGCCTCGTTTTTCAGCAGCGCGATCCTGGCTCCGCCATTGATGTAAAACCGCCGCATCAACCACACCTCGTTGTTCAGATGCAACTGCTGAAAGTTGAAGCGCGATCCCGGATGAATGCGAAACAGAAAAAGGCCGAAGGAAATCGTGTCCGTGGCCTCCGCTTCCGCTCGTACCCAGTTGTACTCCTTCTTGTCGATCCACAACTTCCCTTTGATCTTTTTCAGGATGTCGGCATGCGGCTGTGTGGGTTTAAAGTCCTTCCGCGGCGTGGCTTCAATCACCCACGTATCCGTGCCTTCCAGCTCTTCTTCTCCCACAATGCGGAAATCGTACGCATTCACCACGTCCCGCAGGAAGGCCCGGCCCTCGGCGCGTTCCTTCTTCTCCTTGTCGTGGCGTTTTTGCCGGTCCTCGTCGCTCTCTTTGCGGTACTTGGACAGAAACTTTTCCAGCTTCTCATCTTCTTTCTTCTGCTCTTTCTCGCTGATCGGCTTGTCGTCAACCATGATGAGCCTGGAGTAATCTTCACCATAGTAGAAGTTGATGTCGTAGGTCTTGATCTCCATGGATTTCACGTTCCCGTGCTTGTCCAGGTGTTTCACCACCTCGCGATGCTGGCAGGTATAAGTGCGCGCCAGCTCCAGGGTGCGCCGGTCGATCTCAATGGACCGCCGCACAATCTCCCTCGGATCATTCGTCGGAGGGAGCCGTTCTGCATGGCTCTCTATCGCCTCTTCCGGCGTGGCCAATGGCTGGGTCGCGGGCGTGGGTGTGCTCTGGGCCGCCGGCGTATTGGCCGCCGGAGCTTGCTGCTGCGCATGGATTGTGACGCAAAAGACCGCTATCAAGATTGCGTAGCCAATTTTGAAAAGCCCTTTTGACGTGGACTGAAACCTGCATGCCATCATGGAAACGCTGGCCAACATGCCAGTGACAGGACCTTTGCTCAGCTTGGGCACGCCATTATCTTACAACATAGGCATCCAAGCTGTGGTGAAGCTACAGGCTACGAAGATGTTGTCTTTGGGGGAAATAGCGATGGTTGGGCGCAGCTCGTTTGCATGCTTTCAGAGTGCCTGTGACAGGAAAAAAGGTGATCAAGATGGATCTAAGCATCACAACACCACCAACATCTTGACTTTTTAACGAACTGTGCTATTTCCCCTACTTTTGCATTGAGCTGCACCCAAGGTAATTCGTAAAAATATTAACAGCCCGCAATGCATTCGGATTCTTGTTCGGAGCAATCCATTAGGCAAAAATCATTTCCAGGAAGGCTATTGCATTCTGCAACGCAGGCTTGGTATTGATGGAAGCAATCAGTAAAACAGCTGAAGGCCAATGCTTTCGGTGGCTTGCTAAGAAGCGATACGGTCGCGACAAGCGCAAGGAGAATACAGAACCGCATTACTGTCTTTAAACATTGTGACATGGTTATATGTCCTTTCTGCCAAAGTGACTACATGGAGCCGAAAGTATATGTCCGGTTGATGCTTTATAGCGGTATGCTACGAAGATATTCTGATAACAGAAAATACCAAAATGACACATTGGCTATGTCATCGGAAATGCGCCCTTGAATAGTTCAATAGTTTCAAAGAGCCTGAAGTTAAGATAAACGCTCACCACATCAAGACACACTACTAGGTCGGTTTTCATCTGTGTAAAAACTCTCCTCGGCGACGAGCGGAATGCCCGTGTTCTCGCAAGGCGGCTGCCTTCTTCAATCAACGCTTGCCCAAAAGGCCGTGATTTCGCCCGGTCAGACGCCATCCCCAAGGCGCATTTTTTCCGTAGCAACAAGAGGCAGCTCTTCGAATTGCAATCAGCGCAGCTGTTATACTCAACATAGTTGCTACACCTGCCAAGTTCATAGCACTTAGTTCCAAGGAACCACTATGTCCACCTTTCGTTTTCGTATCCTTTTTGTCGATGACGAGCCCGCGGTAAGAACTACCGGCAGCGCCGTACTCGAAGCCGCCGGCTATGAAGTGCTTACGGCCGCGGACGGACTGGAGGGCCTGCATGCTCTGGACGATGCCCTGCCCGACCTCATCATCTCGGACTTGCGCATGCCCAACATGTCAGGATTTGAGTTTCTCGCCGTAGTGCGCAATCGCTTTCCGCAGATTCCCACCATTGCTGTAAGCGGTGAATACGTTACCGATAATATCCCTGACGCTCTTCTGGCCGACACTTTCTTCCAGAAGGGTGAGTATTCCGTGCCTGACCTGCTGGTCAAGGTAAAGGAGATGGTGCGCAAAGCCCCGGAACGCCCGGTACAGGGCAAGCGCAACACTTCTCCCATCTGGATCGCGCTCAACGGTTCCGGGCAGGTTATCGTCACCTGCCCCAAGTGCCTGCGCTCTTTTGATGTCGATCCCAGCCAGGTGAAGGAGGGTGTGCACAGCACATCCTGCTCTTCCTGCGCCAATAAGTTCACTTTCAATATTGACCATTTCAGCATGCCGCAGTTCTTCAGCAACAAGGCAGGCGCCTCTTCCCGGCCCAGGAAAGCCACCGCCAGACGCTCCCGCCAGGAGCAGGTGACTAAGCGATAAAGCAACTATGCAATCCACAGTATGCCGAGGTAATGCCGAGCCGCCGACGTCCGCCACCGAACGCAGCCAGGCCATTGCTTATTGAGGTTTAACAAGGCATAATCGATTCGAGAGCGATGATCGGGTGTAAGACAATAGTGATTTCCGCCCTGGTCCTGGCGTTCGTTTCGATGTGGCCGAATACTGCCGCCGGCCAATGTGAGGCCGCCGCCCAACCTCGACCCAAAACTGCAACGCTGACTCGAAGCCCCGCTCCTCCAAAGCTCAGAATCGAGAAACTTATCTTTCAAGGTCAAACAGGCCTCACCCCGATAGAGCAGGCCGATCTCGCTGAGTCGGTAAAGGACAAAGCCGGCAACGATGAATCTAAGTGGGTAGAAGAGTTTGAGAACAGGCTGCTGGATGCCTGGCGCGAGCGCGGTTACTTCAAGGCCCAAATCACGGCCAAGGCCCGCGAAATAAGCAGCACGCCGGAAGAAAAAGCCTTTGTCGTGATGGCCCAGGTTGAGTCTGGCCGTCGCTATTACCTGGGAGAAATCCGCTTTCTCCATGGCACTCAATTCTCCTCCAGCGAAATGCGCTCACTGTTTCCGCTGCAAACGGATGACCTGTTTAACACGAGTAGAATTCGCGACGGTTTGGCAGCACTAAGAAAGGCGTATGGCGCAAAAGGTTTCGTGGATTTTACTTTCGTGCCGGACACGGTTGACGACGAGGCCCACGGCCGGATCGCCGTCGAAATCGATCTCTTTGAAGGCAAGCAGTTCCACATTTCTGAAATTAAGGTTCTTGGTCTTGACCCGGTCTCGGCCAAGGCACTCCTGCAGAACTCTGGCCTGGAACCTGGGAATATCTTGAATCCCGAATCCATTGAGCGTTTCCAGGCGGCGCATCCAGCCGGAGAAATATTGCGTTGTATCGATGACCGTAATGCCGCCGTTACTCTGTACGTTGATTTCCGTGAGCCGCAACCGGAAGACCAATAGATTCAGCCTGCTTTAGCCCGGCCTGGCTTCTCCATTTATCATCGTCTCAGTGTTGGACCTGAATACAGAAGTCAAATACGTCAAGGGCGTCGGCCCTCGCATTGCCGAGTGGCTGGAGCAAAAGAACATCTCCACCGTCGAGGACCTGCTCTATTACCTGCCCTTCCGTTATGAGGACCGCCTGAACCCGCGCGGCATCGGCGAACTGCGCGCCGGAGAGATGGCAACGGTCATTGCTGAAGTGCGCAACTCCGCGGTCTTCCGCACGCGCAACGGCATGCCTATCTTTGAACTGGTCGCCGGCCAGGGCCGTTCCACTCTGAAATGCATCTGGTTTCACGGCGAATATCTACGCGACCGTTTCCAGCCCGGACAGCTCGTCGCGCTTTACGGCAAGGTGGAAGAAGGATGGAAAGGCCGCGGCCTCCAGATCAACCAGCCACAGTTTGAGGTCCTCGACGGAGCCGGTGCCGGCGGCGAGGGCGAGCTTGATTTGGAAACTGCCAAAGACATCGAATCTCTGGAAGTAGGCCGGATCGTTCCCATTTACGAGTCTGCCGCCAACACCAGGCTGACCTCGCGCTGGTTTCGCCGCATCATCCATGGCGCGTTGCAGACCCTGGCGTCGCAGATTCCTGACGGCCTTCCGCCCGCGCTCTGCCGCCGCCTTCATCTGCTGGACCGCCGTGCCGCCTTCCACCAGGCGCATTTTCCGCTTGAAGGCGAGGCTTTCACCGCTCTGCAAAACTTCTCCACGCCCGCGCACCGCCGCCTGATCTTTGAAGAACTGTTCTTCCTTGAAGTGGGCCTGGAACTGAAGCGGCGCAGGATGCGCTCCCGCCCCGGCATCTCATTCGCGCTCACGGAGAGCGTTCGCGCGGCGCTCAAAAAGACCCTGCCCTTCCATCCCACCACGGCGCAGAAGCGCGTGCTTGGGGAAATTGCCCGGGACATGCAGCACCCCTCGCCCATGCGCCGTCTGCTTCAGGGGGACGTAGGCTCGGGCAAGACCATCGTCGCCCTGCAGGCCGCGGTGATTGCCATTGAAAATGGGTACCAGGTCGCCTTCATGGCGCCCACCGAGATCCTGGCCACGCAGCACTATCTCTCCGCGCGGCGCACGCTGGAAGATGCCGGTTACCGCGTGGTGCTGCTCACCGGGTCGCTGGAAGAAGACCGCAAGCGCAACGCCCGCCGCCACATCGCGCGCGGTGACGTGCATCTGGTCATCGGCACTCATGCCTTGATCCAGGAAAAAGTTGAGTTCCATAACCTGGGCTTTGTCATCGTCGACGAGCAGCACCGCTTCGGGGTGATGCAACGCTTTAAGCTCATGAAGAAAGGTGCCGCCGAGCCGGACACTCTTGTCATGACCGCCACTCCCATCCCGCGCACACTCGCGCTCACGCTCTATGGCGATCTCGACACCAGCGTGCTCGACGAATTGCCTCCCGGGCGCACGCCGATCACCACGCGCAAAATCTCCGACCAGCGCGCCGCCGAGGTCTGGGCCTTCGTGAAGAAACAGGTCAAGCTGGGACGCCAGGCCTACGTTGTCTATCCCGTGATTGAGGGCGCTCCGGCGGAGCAGCAGGAGATGGAATTTGCGGCTGAGCCAGCCGGCTCGCGATCAAAGACCGGATTGAAGGCCGCGCTGCACATGTATGACGAGCTGCGAAAAAAAATCTTCCCTGACCTGCGCGTGGGACTCTTGCACGGCCGGCTAAGCGCGGAAGAAAAAGAAGAAACCATGCGCCGTTTCAAAGCCGGCGAGATTGACGTGCTGGTATCCACCACGGTGATTGAAGTCGGCGTGGACGTGTCCAATGCAACTGTGATGGTGGTGGAGCACGCCGAGCGCTTCGGTCTCTCGCAGTTGCACCAGCTTCGCGGGCGCATCGGCCGCGGCGCCGTCAAGTCCTACTGCGTGCTGATGACCGGCGGCAAAGTTTCGCCCGAAGCCGAACGCCGCCTCAACGAAATGGTGCGCACGCAGGATGGATTTGAAATCGCCGAACTCGACCTTGAGCTGCGCGGCCCCGGTGAGTTCTTCGGCACCAGGCAAGCCGGTATGCCCGGACTGCGCGTCGCCAATATTCTTCGCGACCGGAACCTGCTCGAGCTGGCCAAGACGGAAGCGGCAAAGCTGGTGGAAGAGTCTGATCCGGAAGTCTCTTTGGAAGACCGCCAGCGCGTGATGCAGCATCTCCGCCGGCACTGGCAGAGAAGGTACGGGCTGGTGGAAGTGGGCTAGGGTTTGTTTTGTCCCGAGCGAAGCAAGGGATCCCTTTCGGCTTACTGGATGTCAGGTTGAGCATTTGCGCCTTTACATCCTCGGCTGATTTGCGAAAATGCGCGCAGAGGGTAGTATGAATGAGGATGGCAAGCGCGGGTCCACGCTCGCTATTTGAAGCGTCCGCGGCGATAGCGTTCCCTCGCTTTGTTCGGGACAAGAAAAATGACCACCGTCTCCAAATCCGATCTCTACCGCCTGCTCCCCTCCGTGGACGAGCTGCTGAAGAGTGCGGAACTGGCGGAACTCCTGGCCCGTGAAGGCCAGGCCGCTGTCACGGAGTCAGTCCGCGCTGTGCTGGCGAGCGTGCGTGAACAGATCGGCTCCGGAACGCTGCGCAATCAGCCGGCCGTGGGACTCGCAGTGTTGCATTTGCACCAGGCCATCGCCCGCCATCTGAGCAGCGCCATGGAATTTTCTCTGCGGCCCGTCATCAATGCCACCGGCGTGGTCCTGCACACGAACCTGGGCCGCGCGCCGCTGGCCGAATCCGCCATTCAACGCATCCGTGAAGTTGCCGGCCGATACTCCAATCTTGAATTTGATATCGCCGCCGGAGAGCGCGGCAAACGGGATATTCACGTGGAACGTCTCTTCTCCCGGCTGCTCAATCAGGAAGGCGTTAACGGCATTCGCACAGTGGTCGTCAACAACTGCGCGGCGGCGGTCATGCTGGCTTTGAACACGCTGGCTGAAGGCGGAGAGGTCATTGTCTCGCGCGGTGAGCTGGTTGAGATTGGCGGCTCATTCCGCGTGCCGGACGTCATGGCCAAGTCCGGCGCGGTCCTGCGCGAAATCGGGACCACCAACCGCACGCGGCTGGCAGACTACGAGAACGCAATCACCGACAAGACCCGCTTGCTGCTGCGCGTGCATCGCTCCAACTTTGCCATCATCGGATTCACCGAGCAGCCATCTCTGGAAGAGCTGGCTGCTCTGGGACGCAAGCACAACATCCCGGTCATGGAAGACCTGGGCGGCGGCGCCATGTTGCCGCTTCGCGCTCTGGGCATCAACGAAAGCGGTGTGATGGAGAGCCTCCGCGCCGGCGCCGACCTCATTACTTATAGCGGTGACAAGATGCTGGGCGGCCCGCAAGCCGGCCTGCTCAGCGGACGTGAAGACCTGATCAAACGCGTGCGCTCCAACCCTCTTTTCCGCGCGCTCCGTGTGGACAAACTCACCTACGCCGCTCTCGAAGCCACGTTGATGGAATACATTCGCCAGAACTACGACGCAATCCCCTTTGCCCGCATGATGCGCCTGCCCGCCCAGGACATTCGCGCTCGTGCGGAACTCTTGCAGGCACAGCTGAGTTCGGCCACGCATCTCAGGACCGAAATCGTCGCCGGCGAATCGCTGGTCGGCGGCGGCTCCGCGCCTACCTCCGCGCTGCCTACGTTCCTGCTGGCGGTAACGGCGCAGTCGCTGAGCGCCGACGAGCTGGCTACCCGGCTCCGTCAACACCATCCGCCCATTGCAGCCCGTGTGGAAGATGGCCGCGTGCTTCTTGACCTGCGGACTGTCTTCGGCCCCACCGAGGAAGCGGAGATTGCCCGCGCGTTGCTCGCCCTCGCCGGCTGATCCAGCGCAAACCCTTCCCGTTTCGAAAGCACACCCATACGAGTGAGGCTTACAGAGACGTTTACTCCCCCGGCTTTGCCCGAGTATATTTCCTCGATGGCCTCATTCATCGACTGGGTCCGCCCCTTCTGCCTCTCCCTTCCTCATGCCACGGAAGATGTTCAGTGGGAACATGATCTGCTCTTTCGTATTGCCGGCAAGATGTTTTGCGTCGCTAATCTCGAGCCGGGCATCAGCCCGACTAAGATCGCCTTCAAATGCACTCCGGAAAAATTTGCCGAGCTGGTGGAAATCGAAGGCATCATTCCTGCGCCATACATGGCGCGGAACCATTGGGTGGCGATGATTGAGTTGAACGCGCTGCGTCAAGACGAAGTAAAGGAACTGATTCGAAGCTCGTATCAACTGGTGCTGGAAAAACTCCCGAAGAAAACCCAGGCTGCTTTGCGCGCAACGCCCAGCGCGAAGCCTCCCGCCCAGCCGCCGAAAGCTATACCGTTGCGGGCTGCGAAACGCCGGAAATAATCTGCTCCACGGCTTTCCGCGCTGACTTGATGCAATCGGGAACTCCGATTCCATAAAAAGAATTGCCGATGATATGGAAGCCCGGGATCCCCGCCAGGATCTTTTCCATCTCCGCCACGCGATCCAGGTGCCCGGTCTCATACTGCGCCATGGCGCGTTCCCAGCAGAACGTGCGTGCGAATTCGGGTTCGGCGTTCAACCCCAGAATTTCCCTTAGCTCCTCGCGCGCAATCTGCTGCAGCGCTTCATCGCTATAACTGAGCAGGTCGGGCATGCGCGAACTGGAAAAAAAACAGCGCAGCATCTTCTTTCCTTCCGGCGCGCGATGCGGGAACTTTTTATGCACGAACGTGCACGCCATCATCTTGCGCCCCTCTGATTTTGGGACCAGGAAGCCATGTCCGGGAGGCAGATCGGCCTGGTCATAGGCCAGGGCCACCGCTACCGAAGAGGTATATGGTATCCGGGCCAGTCCCTCGATCAGCGCGGGATGAAACTGCCGCAGGAGTCCGGGGGCCGCGGGGGCGGGGACCGCCAGCAGAACCTCCTGAAATCTTTCGCTGATGCCGGCGCTCGCGATCTGCCAGTCGTCATTCACTGGCTGGACCAGAAGATTTTGCTGCTGCAAGCGAAGCGACGATTGCGGCAACGCAGCCACCAGTGCCGCGACCATTTGCTGCATGCCGTTTTTTAATGACGTGAATAGCGGCTGCGGTTTGCCGCTGGGCTTGCCTTCGCCTGCGGCCTTGCTCCTGGCCTGGGCTTTGGCCTTCAGCGTCGCGCGCACCAGGCTGCCGTGCTCGCGCTCCATCTCGGCAAAGCGCGGCAGCACGGCGCGAATGCTGAGCTGTTCTGCGTTGCCGCCGTAGACGCCCGCCAGCAGTGGCTCAGCTACGCGGTCCACCATCTCCTGTCCGAAATGGCGGCGCACAAAATCACCCACCGATTCATCGCCCGCGTTTTTCCGCGCGGCGGAAAATAATTCCGCCGTCATGCGTAACTTGGTCGTGAAGGAAAACAGCGGCGTTGTGGTCATGGGCCAAACGCGCGTCGGCACCATGAACTCCAGCCCCTGCGGTATGGCGACCAGCTTGCCCTTTACCAGAATGTACGTTTTGCGCTCGGCGTCATTGGAGCTGATGAGTTGGTCGCCGATGTCCAGTTCCTGGCATAACCGCGCGGCCTCAGGCTTGGCGGTCAGAAAAGAATCGGGGCCGGCTTCAAGAACAAAACCATCGCGGCGCTCGGTCCGGATCACGCCGCCGAGGCGGTCAGACTTTTCAAATAGCGTCCATTGCAGTGCAGCGCCGGCTTGCCGGGCCTTCTCCAGATAGTAAGCCGCGCTGAGACCGGCAATGCCGCCACCGATGATGGCTATCCGCTTCATGCCAGGGAGACGATCCCAGACGCCAGGGCCAGCCGTGTTGACGCCAGTTTGGCCAGCGCCGCCACAAACGTCGCCGACACATTCAGTGATTCCGGCCGCCACATCCTGAGACCTTGTTCGCCGGCAAACTCACGGAAGCCGATGTCAATGTCATAGAGCACTTCAACGTGATCGCACACAAAGCCCACTGGGGCAATCACCACGCCTTTGTGTCCCTGCCTCTTCCGTTCGAGCATGGCGCTTTCCACGGTTGGTCCCAGCCACGGGCCGCCGGACATGCCCTGGCTCTGGAACGCGAAGTGATGCAATTCCGCCGGAAGCCCGATCCTGCTGCCCACCAGGCTTGCCGTCTCTTTGGCTTGTTTCTCGTAAGGGTCGCCCGCCTGGATAGTGCGCATAGGGACGCTGTGCGCGGTAAAGATCACCGGCAGTGCGGCCCCGGCCTCGGCGCTCGCCTGGCGCCAGACCGGCTCAAGCAGCTCCGCAAACGCCTGGACCAGCAGCGGGTAATCATGCCACGACTCCACAAACTGGACGGCCATACCCGGTTGGATCTCGGCGGAGAGCGCCTTGCGATACAAGCCCACGCTGGTGGAAGAGTTTTGCGGCGCCAGGCAGATCGCGACCACCTTGTCTACTCCGTTGGATACCGCCTGCCGCACCGCGTCAGCGATAAATGGCCTCCAGTTGCGCATGCCCACATAGACCGGTAGACCGAGCTTGGATTGCAGGGCCTCCGCCTGCCGCATGGTGATCTCCGTCAAGGGTGATTTGCCGATGAGCGAGTAGCGGTGGTAAATCTCCTGCATCACCGAATCCGGGACCGCACGGCCGCCGGTGATGCGATGCATGAATTCGGGAATTTCGGCCAGCGAATCAGGGCTGCCGTGGGCAAGAAGCAGGACTGCTGATTTTGTGCCGCTCATTGGTTGCCGCTCATGGGGCCGCTCCAGCGGAATTTCCTGCGCTTAATTCTCTTACAAAATCGACGAGCGCGCGAACGTTTTCCACTGGCGTTTCCGGCAGAATTCCATGGCCTAGATTGAAGATATGTCCGGGACGGCCGCCGGCCTGGCGCAGGATGGCGTCGGTGCGCGCGCGCAGCTCTTTTTGCCCGGCAAAGAGCAGGACGGGATCAAGATTTCCCTGCACGGCGCCGTCAAACTTCAAACTGCTCCAGGCCTGGTCCAGCGGAAACCGCCAGTCCACGCCCATCACCTGCGCGCCGGTTTCTTTCATCGCCGGAAGCAGGGTCGCCGTATCGGTGCCGAAATAAATGATGGGAACGCCGGTCTGCTTGAGCTTCTGCACCAGGTCAGTGGCGAACGGAAGAACGTAGCGGCGGTAATCTTCCACGCTCAGGCATCCTACCCAGCTATCGAAGATCTGCAGCGCGTCGGCGCCGGCAGTGACTTGTTCGGCGGCATACGCGGCCAGCACCGCCACCAGCTTGCGCATCAGGACCTGCCACGCAGCGGTTTCGGTGTACATCATTTTTTTGGTATGGACGTAGTTGCGCGAGCCGCCGCCCTCAATCATATAGCTGGCCAGCGTGAAGGGTGCGCCGCAGAAACCGATCACGGGAAGCTTGTCGCCAAAGTGCTTCACCACGCGCCGCACCGATTCGGCCACATAGCCCAGTTCGGCGCTGCGATTGGTAACCAGCGCGTCAATGTCCTTCCGGGCGCGCAGCGGCCGCTCGATCACCGGGCCTTCACCGGCCTCAAAGCGAAACGGCATCCCCATGACTTCCAGAGGCAGCAGCAGGTCGGCAAAGATGATGGCCGCGTCTACGTCCAGCTTTTCCGCCGCGGTGATGGTGACCTCGGCCGCGATTTCCGGCGTCTTGCAGATTTCCAGGATCGAATGCTTCTTGCGCACCGCGCGGTATTCGGCCATGTAACGGCCGGCCTGGCGCATCAGCCAGATCGGCGTCACATCGACCGGTTCACAGCGGCAGGCCCGGACAAACCTTGAGTTGGGAGCGGACATCGTCCCTTCAAATCTATCACGGGCCGGTGAAAGCTGGAGCAAACGCGATTAAGGAGTCGCGGCCTGACTAGGCAGCCAATGTTTTGAGCTTGGCCGTAGCCTGGTCGTATTGTTCCCGCATCTTGGCTATGCTTGCTTCGATGTTTGCCTTGGCATCGCCACGCGCTTTTGCGGCCTGGCCTTTCAGGGCTTGCACCTTGGCGTCGGTCTCATTCTTGATTTGTTCGGATCGCTGTTTCGCGTTCTGTAACTTTTGTTGCAGCTTTGTGTTGACGCTGTCGATCTTCGCCTGCAGTTTGGCCTTGCGGTCGGCCTTGGCCTCAGCGTGCTCGGCTTTCAAATCGGCAATCTCGGTTTTGAGAGCTGCCACTTCTTTGGTCCGCTGCTCCGCTTCGAAGTGCTGCCTTCCGGTGCGAAATACTACGCCACCCAACGCTTCCATGCGCGTATCCACTGGTGTCACCCACTCCTCGTTAGCGTCAACAATTAGAGCGTAAAGGCCGGGGGTGAGTGCATCAGCGACCTCCTGGACGAAGTCCAAGTTGACATCGGCAATGTTCAAATCCCCGATCGTGCCGGCAGATGTGCCAACGACAGCGCCAACGCCTACGCCCACAGGCCCACCCAGCAACCCGATCAGGCTGCCCAACAGCAAACCTTTGCTGGTCTGGAGCGGGAAGTTGCCGTCTGTTTGCTTTGCGGAAATCCTTCCGTCAGGCTCCTTCTTGATTACCTGTGCTGCATAAGCTGTAATGCTGCCTTCAGCGTCCAGTTGGTTAATCGCGCGCAGACCTTCATACGCTTTCCCTTCATCGTTAAAGACCACAGCCAACAACCGTTCCATGACAAATCCTCCTATGATAAAAATTAATCGGTAACTCGACCCGTCTGCGGATCCTGCTGATGCCGGCGGGGAGTGGTGTTGTGAATCAAGTCGACGATGTGGTCTCGTCTTCTTCATTCAAATAATTAATCGGGCAAACTGTTGTGGTTTGGTACGAGCCCGACCAAAGCCTGTCCGGGCTGAAATCAGTCCGATACTCCCCGTTCCAAAACCTGAACCTGACGCCGTAGTAATTATGTGAATGTATTCAATCCAGGAGGGCGCTGAAACTGGCAATACTGACAGGCTTGAAAAGCTGGAGCGCAAGTTGAGTGGCCTGCGGGCGCTGATGTTCGAATTCCACTCTTCTCCCTCTTCCAGCAGCTATCATTGAACGTCATGAAGAAGATCCTGCTTTCGTGGAGCAGCGGCAAAGACAGTGCGTGGGCTTTGCACGTACTGCGTCAACAAGACCGGCATGAGATCGCCGGCCTGCTCACCACGATGAACTCCGCCTTTGATCGTGTTGCCATGCACAGCACGCGGCGCGCGCTGGTGGAAATGCAAGCCGAAGCAGCCGGACTGCCCTTGACGATCGTTCCGCTTCCCTGGCCTTGCTCCAACGCCGATTATGAATCGGCCATGCAGCGGGTCTGCGATCAGGCTCTGGCCCAGGGGATTTCAGCCATAGCATTCGGGGACCTTTTTCTCGCCGACGTCCGCGCCTATCGTGAGCGCCAACTAAAAGGCACCGGCCTGGAACCTCTTTTTCCAATCTGGGATTGTCCAACGCATGAGCTTGCGCGCCAGATGGTCGCCGCCGGTCTTCGCGCCAAACTCGTCTGCGTTGATCCCAAACAGCTCCCGCCCAGCTTCGTCGGTCGCGACTTCGACCAGCATCTTCTCGACGATCTTCCTGCCGGGGTTGATCCCTGCGGAGAGAACGGGGAGTTTCATTCCTTCGTGTATGCGGGGCCCATGTTCAGCCGGGAAGTCACAGTCGAAACAGGCCAGAAGGTTGAGCGCGATGGCTTCTGGTTCTGTGATGTTCTGCCTGCCGGGACCACGCAATAGCGGGAAGCAGGCGGACGGTCTGGCGGAGCGGGGATTCGAACTTGAACCGATTTCGCGGCGTCTGAGCCGCGAGGCGAAATTCTGAGCGAAAGCGGGGACCTTGAAGGTCATGGCGGAGAGGGGGGGATTCGAACCCCCGATAGAGGTGTTAGCCCCTATAACGGTTTAGCAAACCGCCGCCTTCAGCCACTCGGCCACCTCTCCGGAGGTTTGCGGCTTACAGTATTGTATCAGCGTACGGGCATTTGCAGCAGTTCGCCTTCACCACTGGTTTCGCCGAAAACTAAATTGAACTCCACGCCAGATTCCTCCGCTTGCCCAGACAATCGCCGTCCGTCTCTCAGCTCTCATGCTCAGGCGTTGGTCGAGGCTCCTGCTGGTTTGTCATCCTTCTGCTTTTTCGTCTCGCCGGCCGTGGTGTGCGGAAGTTTCTGTTCCTCCGCTGACCCTCCGGGCAATATCTCCTGCAACGCCCACTGAATCCGGTTGACCGACTGCTGGATCACCTGGATCTGCTTGGCCTGCTCCGCATACGGCACATAGGAGATCGCCTGCAATGCATTGCGGACGTGATGGTTCATGGCGGCAATCACGGCCACTTTCTGCCGCATGTCTCGCGATCGGCGTTGCTCGTAAGCAAAAACCACCAATCCAGCCAGCACGCCCAGCACCAGGTCGTCCATATAAATGCTGATTCCGGTAATGCCGCGCTGATGAAACAGCCCTTGCAGCAGCGCGCCCAGCACAAACAAGCTGAATCCCAGCAGGAAACTCAAGCCGACTCGGCGGAGCAGAGAAGGCGCCTGCACGCTTCTCGACATTCCTTCGTTATTCATGCACTCTAATTCCTTCAGAGAACTTCGCCGCCATGCCGGATCATGGCTTGCCAGGGGGGAGTACATGATAACAAAATGCGTCGCCGCCATTCTTGTTTGCTTTTCTGCTTTTGTGGCCTGCGCTCAAACTGGAACTGCCACGGCTGCCGCCACGCCGGTTTACGAAGTCTATGCCATCCGCTACGCTTCCATTCCCGACTTTCCCGTCAACGCGCTGGTCGCAGGCGCCGACCCGCAGCGCAAACTCTCCATCGCCATGACTGTCTGGCTCATCCGCGGCAACGGCCGTAATATCCTGGTCGACTCCGGCTTCTATCGCCCGCAGTTCTTCAAGGACTGGAAAGTCGAAGGCTTTCTCAAACCTTCTGACGCCGTGGCCCAATCCGGAATCGCTCCCGGCCAGAAGCCCGCGTTCAGTCCGGATGACATCACTGATGTGGTCATCACGCATATGCACTGGGACCACGCCGACGGCATGGACCTGTTTCCTCGCGCGCGCATCTGGCTGCAAAAAGACGAATACGCCTATTACACCGGCCCAGCCTGGCAGCAGCCGCGCACCCACGGCGGCATCGATCCTGACGATGTGCTCGCCGTGGTCAAGCTCAACCTTGCCGGCCGCGTCGGCCTGGTGAACGGCGACGCCCAGGAAATTCTTCCCGGCATCACCTGCTACACCGGCGGCAAGCATACGTTTCAGTCGCAGTTCGTCGGCGTCAACACCAAAGCAGGCACGGTGATTCTGGCCAGCGACAACATGTATCTTTACGAGAACCTGGAAAAACACGCGCCCATCGCCCAGACCCTCGACGCGGCTTCCAACCTCCGCGCCCAGGACCGCATGAAACAGCTCGCCGCTTCGCCTCGCCTGATCGTCCCCGGCCACGACCCCGCCGTGTTCGAAAAATTTCCCAAAGTGAGCGAGCGCGTGGTGAAGATTGAGTAGAGAGGGATTGCCAGAACCAAGGCGGCCAAATTGAAGAATGGGCCGTAGCGGAAGGTGAAGCGGGGCCTTTGACCTTAGTCCCGAGGCTTGCCGTCTAATACGGTGCTATGATGAGCAAATGAAGCAGCTCCTTCAGGCCGGGGTTATCGTCCTGCTGCTGCTTACGATTTCCGGCGTGCTTTTGACGCCGGACCCAAGCGATGACCCCGCCGGGGTCATGGTTCGGCTGGAGAAGCGCCATCTTCTCGTCATATCCCTTCTTGTTGCTCAGGCAGTTTTTCTGCCTGCCCTTGCGGTAACCCGCTCGATTGTATTTTCCCGTGCGCAGATTCTCCCCACGACCGCGAAGCTTGATCTGATCTGTACCCGCCTCTGCTAGACCTCGACTCTCTTTTCTTTGTTCATTTATCGCCCTGCGGCAATGATCGGTTTCTGCAAGAAATCACCCGGCTGCGTCTTACGGCCGGATTGCATGCTCTCCGGAGCTGCAAAGGTCCCGAGGTCAGTGACATGCAGAAAGAATCCCGTACGTGGACGACCAGCAATACAACTTTGTATGTGAATGGAGTCAGCGCCGCCGCCGTTCTTTTGGGGCTGCTGGCTGTTGTATACAGCAAGTTAAACGGTGGGGCCGGTCTTAGCGGCGGACCGTTGATACCTGCCGCCGATGCCGGCGTGGCCTTCGTTCTACTCGGCATTTCCCTGGGAGTTCTGTCGCGGTGGCCGCAAGAACGATGGAAGCGTATCTTCGCCCAGATGGGCGCTTTGGTCGTTGTGCTGTGGGCGGCAATCACACTCATCCACATCATTTCCTTAACAGGACCTGCCCTCAAACACTCGCTCTTGCAATGGGCCCATCCAGCCGCCGGCACAAACACAATCATTATGTCAGCGACATCGGCGGGCATCTTCATCCTGCTGGGCCTGGCATTGATGATTGCGTCTCTTCAGCCGCCTTTCTCCTGGACCGTCACAAAATTCCTTTGCTTCTGCTCCGCCTCCCTGGCTTTTATCTGTGCCATGGACGCCATTCTCTTGCCCGATGTTTCTTACAGCGAGACAGGCCTGCTGAGCTGCTTGATGTTCGTGGCCTGCTCCATCGCCATACCTCTCGCTCGCACCGGCAAATTGCCCGCAATCGTCGCCGGCCAGGGCATCGGCAGTCAGGCTTTCCGCCGTTTATTGCCTGCCGCTGTGGTCATTCCTATTGCTCTGGCCTGGCTGACGATGCAAGGCGAGATGAAGGGCCTGTTTGGGGGAGAGTTTGGCGGGGCCGGTGCCGCGCTCGCCACTGTCCTGCTCCTTGGCGTTCTTATTTGGTGGAATGCCAAAACGCTAAACCGCCATGAAGGCATGCTCAAGCAGGCCCAGGAGGAGCTCCAACGCGAGCGTGCGGACCTGGAGACGCGCGTGCAAGAGCGGACAGGCGCTCTGTTAACTGCCAATCGCGCTCTGGAACAAGAGATGACTGAACACCTGAAGGCGGATCAGGCACTCGAAGCCTCTGAAAAGAAATACAGGTCGCTGGTGGAGAACTCGCCCTATGGCATTTATCAGTCCACCAGTGATGGCCGGTTGCTTTATGCCAATCCCGCATTTGCCAAAATGCTCGGCCATGATCCCGGCTTTGAACGCACGGGTTTCGATCTAGCTGATTTATATGTCGATCCGGACGCGCGGAACACTTTAGTCCGGGAGCTCATGAAGCAACGCAGCTTCAAGGGAGCGGAAGTACAGTGGCAGCGCGCCGACGGCTCTTCTGTCACCCTTAAATTGAGCGGGCGTATCGTTGAGGACGATGCATCTCTCGGACCCGTGTTCGAGGTCGCTGCTGAAGACATCACCAATTATCGCGTCCTGGAAGAGCAGTTTCGCCAGGTCCAGAAAATGGAGGCCGTGGGACGGCTGGCCGCGGGAATCGCCCACGATTTCAACAACATTCTGGGTATCATCGTTGGCCAGGTCGAACTCCTGGTTGATTCTCTGGCTTCCGGCCAATCCGCCACGAGAGAGATCAATCGCATACGACAGGCATCGCGGCGCGCCGTCATGTTGATTCGCCAGCTGCTCACCTTCAGTCGCCAGGAAGCCATTCAACCCAACGTCCTGGACCTTAACGCGGCAGTGGAGACGGTAGCGGAATTGCTTCGTCCCATGATCGGCGAGGACGTCAGCCTGCACGTTGATCTTGACAAGGCTTTGGGCAAGGTTGAGGCCGATTCCGCACAGATCGACCAGATCTTGATGAACCTGGCCGTGAATGCGCGTGATGCCATGCAGCAAGGGGGGACCATCACTCTGCGCACCGCCAACATTGAACTGGACCGCATCGATCAGGAAACCCACCCCTCCATTCCTCCCGGGAACTACGTGATGCTCTCCGTCAGCGATACCGGATGCGGAATGGACCCGCAAACACGGGCACGGGTCTTTGAACCGTTTTTCACAACCAAGGCGCCGGGCAAAGGGACCGGCCTCGGGCTCTCCACGGTTTACGGGATTGTCACCAGAAGCGGGGGACATATCTGGGTGTACAGCGAGCCTGGCTTCGGAACGACATTCAAGATTTATTTTCCACGAGCTGCTGACGCTACCGGACCTTCAAGTCAGGAGACAGCCGCCGAATCTCTCTCCGGCTCGGAAACCATACTTCTGGTAGAAGATGATGAGGGCGTGCGCCTGACCACAACCGCCATACTGGAAAGGGCCGGCTACCAGGTCTTGACCGCGGGCTCGGCTGAAGTGGCCATTGAGCTTGTCCGGCGGGGCGAAAATCCTATCGATATTGTGTTGACTGACGTTGTTATGCCCACCATGAGCGGCGTCGAGATGCTCCCATTGTTGCGCGTGTTCAGGCCGGGGCTGAAAGCCATCTTCATGTCAGGCTACGCCGGTGAGCACATCACTGCGCGTGGCCTCAGCCTTGAGGACGTGCTGCTGGAAAAGCCTTTTTCGAAAAACGACCTGCTCAGGAAGATTCGAAAAGCGCTCTCGTCCACTTCCGTCGGATAAACGCCCGGGGGCGGCAGGCTTTGGGAGGGGTGCTTCGGCTACGCGCCATAGAACACCATTGCAAGAACATTGTTCACGCGCTCCGCCCAGCATCAGGGGGCGCCGCGTTGCTCGGTGCCCTTCTTGTCCGCTGCGTGGTACGAATCCAGGATGAACCTGGTGGACTATACTGTCTCTGCCATGGTCTCGCCTTCCGAGCCCAAGCCTGCCGCGCCGACCGTCCTGGTGGTGGATGACATACCCCACGTTGTCACGCTCTATTCCACGATTCTCCACGCAGCCGGTTTCAATATACTTGAGGCCTTCAGCGGCTTGCAGGCAATCGAAACCGTTCGCGCAACCAGGCCCGACGCTGTTGTCAGCGGCGTCATCATGCCCAACGAAGATGGCACGCCCGCCATGGATGGGTTCGATGCCGCCGAACAAATTTTGCGCCTCTATCCTGCTCTCCCATTTCTGTTCGTGACCGGTTCGTATCCCTTCACCAAGGACAAGGCCAGGCAGGAAAAAATCCGCGGCTTGCGGGAGAAGAATTACGTCTTTGACGTTTGGAAGAAGCCTTGTAACCCCGAGCGCCTTGTCAACAAGGTCGGGGAGATGACCTGCCCGAAGAAATAAGTACATCGCCGGCTTCAACCGCTGAGGTTCCCGCTCTTGACCTTCGCGTCCGTTGCGGTGAACCGTTCACAGCTTATGCAGCTTCAAGAACTCCACTATCGCCGCGCCGGCCCATGGCGGATAGATGTGGCCGCCGGAGTGGATCCGCGTTACCACCGGGGTCTGGCTTGTCGAAGGGTAGCGCGTGCAGATAGGCCCGCACGGCTGGCCTGGCCCGGTGGCATTGTCAATCTGGCGATCAAGATCAATCGTCTGCTGCTGGAGCGGGAACGGCAAAACGTTATCGTTCGTCCCTCCGATCACCACCACGGCCCGCGGCAAGGTGAAATGCTCGGCGGGATCGAGCACACCGGCGCAGATTCCAAATGCCGCCAGCACTTTGCCGCGCTCGGCCCAGAGCAGATAGCTGAAGATGGCGCCATTGGAAAATCCCGTGGCATAGATGCGCGTGTTATCGACAGGAAATTTCTGGCGCATGGTGGCCAGCATGGCATCGAAAAATTTCAGGTCGCGATCGTTCAGTCCTGGTTGGCCCGCCCGCACCTGCCAGCCAGGATAGTTTCCCTGCTGATCGACCTGGCTCGGCGTCTTCAGTCCCTGCGGGTACACAATGACGGCCCCTGGCCAGAACGTTTGCAGGTGCATCCCTTGCGCCGCGGCCTGCATGGTTCCGCCGTGCCCGTGAAAGGCAAACACCAGCGGGACCGGCTGGGCGTTGGTTGCAGGTACGGGCGCGGGCGCGAACACCAGGGCTTGCCGCTGCACTCCGTCCACGGTCCAGGTCATGGTGGTCTGCGCCAGGGCCGCGGACGCTGAAACAGCCAATATCGTCAGAAGAAATGGGATTCTGAAACCGTGCGTCATGCCGCTTTCTCCTTGTATGGTGGTGTTGCCCCGCTCCGCATACTATCATTTCGCTTCAGGATCATTGGCTTTCTCTTGCCCTCTCATTTACTCTTTCCTGCTTGTATCGACCTGCTTGTACCGGCCAACGAGGGGGTTCCATGAATGCGCTCCTTTTCCGTCTTGCTCTGATCGCCATAATCTTCATCGCTCCACTGTGCAGCTCCGCGCTCATCCAGGCCCAGCAGCCAGTTTCCGCACAACCTGGCACGCAGTCGATCACCAGCACTCTGCGCGGACTCGTCGATACGCCTGCCGTCTCGGGCTATGAGCAGTCCCTCAGCAAGATGATTGCTGCGCAGTTGGAATTGATGCCGCAGCACTACAACGCCAGAGTCGACAACTTGAGCAACGTCACGGTTACGCTTGGCTCCGGCTCGCCCAAACGCCTGATTGTTGCGGCGATCGACGAGCCCGGTTTCGTCGTCAGCGGTATCACGCCCGATGGATACCTCACCCTGCAGCGCCTGCCGCAGGGCGGCAATCTCCCACTTTTCAACGAACTCTACGCCGCGCAGCCGGTCAAACTCCAGGGCCGCGGCGGAAACTGGATCAACGGCGCGATGACCGGCATCTCCATTCATCTTTTGCCGCAGCGCCAGCATCCGCCCAGCATGGCCGATCTCGACAATATGTATGTTGACGTGGGCGCCGCCTCGGCCGATCAGGCCCGCGCCAACGGCGCGGACGTGCTGAGCCCTCTCGCGATCGACCGCACGCTCTATTCCCTGGACTCAGGCAAAAAATATGCGTCGCCCGCGATTGGCGATCGCTTTGGCGCAGCCGCGCTGCTGGAACTGCTGCGCACGCTCGATGCTGGCAAACTCAAAGGCACGCTCACCGTTGCCTTCGTCACGCAGCAATGGCTGGGCGCACGCGGATTGCAGAAAATTCTTTACCAGTTGAACCCGGACGAGTTGATCTATGTCGGCCGGCTTCAGCGCGCGCCTGCTCCACCCGCCGGCAATGCGCAAGGCAATGCTGCGCGTGAAGCGCCAGGATTCAAGCAGCGCCTGGGCAGCGGCGTGATCGTTGCTTCAGAAAAACCTGATGGCGATCTCAGCGGTCTTGCTGCCGACCTCAAGCAGGCTGCGGGCCAGATCAATGTTCCTGTCGCGACGGATTTCTCCGCGCCGCTGCTCCCGCGCGGCGGATACATGGCCCAGGCCAGGCTGCCGGAGCGCACCGTGCATCTTTCCATCGCTACGGCATGGCCATCCACGCCGGCTGAGATCATTGACGCTAACGATCTGAACTCTCTCACTATGTTGCTGGAGCAATATCTAGCGGGATCAGCGCAGAAGCCACCCGCTACGCCCGCTAATCTCACGGAGCCTTCCGCTCCAGCGCGTCCAACGTCCGCTCCCGCGACGGAGTCCATCCTTAAGCAGTTGATTGAGACCTATGGCGTGAGCGGTGGCCACGAAGAGAATATGCGCGCCGCGGTAAGCGCTTTGCTTCCCGCCTGGGCCAAACCTGAAACCGACGACGCAGGCAACCTGGTTTTGCATTGGGCGGGAAGCCCTACCGGCAAAGCTCCCGGTCCCAGGAAGCCCAGCATCGCCGTGGTCGCGCACATGGATGAAATCGGCTATGAAGTCCACGCCATTCTGCCCGATGGCCGGCTTGAACTCGAATCCAAGGGCGGCGGCGTGCTGGCGTATTTCCTCGGTCACGCTGCCGTGGTCCATTCTGGAACGCACATGGTTCCTGGAGTGCTCGAACTGCCGGAAGGCTGGGACAAGCCCGGCTTTGAGTGGCCGCGCGGTCCGCGCATGATGTTTCACATGGATATCGGCGCGCGCAATCCTGAAGACGTTGCCGCGCTCGGCGTCAAGACCGGCGACTTCGTCACCATTCCCAAGCAGTATCACAAACTGATGGGACGCCGCGCCTCGGCGCGCGCGTTCGACGATCGCGTAGGCTGCACGGCTCTGGTCGCCGCGGCCTGGGCGCTCGGCCCGGACCTCAAAGGCCGCGACGTTACATTCATCTGGTCTACCAGTGAAGAGCTTGGCCTGGAAGGCGCCGCCGCTGCCGCCAAGCGCATGTCCGAGCAAGGCAAGGCGCCCGACTACGTCTTCGCCGTCGACACTTTCGTCAGCGCCGATTCGCCGCTCGAATCCAAACGCTTCGGCAACGGCATCCTCGGGCAGGGCTTCGTCGTGCGAGCGGTTGATAACTCCAACGTTGTTCCGCGCGACCTCGCCGCGCGTGTGGTCTCCATGGCCCGCACCGGCGCCATTCCCGCGCAGTACGGCGTGACCGGCGGCGGCAATGACGGCGCTGCCTTCCTGCTCTATGGCTCCACGGACGTTGCCCTGGGCTGGCCTCTGCGCTATTCACACTCGCCCGCTGAAGTCGTCGACGTGCGCGACGTGGAAGCTCTGGGCAAAATCATCACGGCCATCGCACAAAGCTGGTAGCCTCTGCGTGCTACGATATTTTTGCCATGAACACGCTGGCCCGCGATCTTGGTTACGCGCTTCGGGTCTTCGCAAAAAGCCCGGGCTTTACCGCTGCCGCGATTTTGTCATTGGCGATCGGCATCGGCGCCAACACGGCCATCTTCAGCATCACCAGCGCGCTGCTGTTGCGTCCGCTGCCGTATCAGGACGCAGACCGCCTGGTAATTCTGTGGAACACCTCGCCCGGGCTGGGCATCACGCAGGACTGGTTTTCCACCGCACAGTATTTTGATATCAAGAACGGCCACCAGGGCTTTGAGCAGGTGGCCATCGCCATTGGCGGCAACTTCAACCTCACTGGTGAAGGCGACCCTGAGCGCGTGGGCGTAATGCGCGTGTCGTCAAGCCTGCTCCCCATGCTGGGCGCAAAGCCGGCACAGGGCCGCATCTTCACGGCCGACGAGGATTCCATCGGGCATCCGGCCACGGCGGTGCTGACGTATGGCATGTGGGCGCGGCGCTTTGGCTCCGACCCTCGCATCATCGGCCGTTCCATCACTTTGAACGGGGCAACGTACCAGGTGGTTGGGGTGCTGCCGCGTGGTTTTGCCCTGCCGCAGGAAGTTCTGCCTCTGCTCTATGGCACGGAGCAAGCCGATATTTTTGTGCCTTTGCCGCTCGCCGCCGGCGCGGCCACGGTGCGCAGCAATGAAGACTACAACATTCTGGCCCGGCTCAAGCCCGGCGTCTCTTTGTCGCAGGCCCGCGCTGAGATGGCGACCATTACCGCGCGCCTGCGCCATGACCATCCCGAGGTCTATCCCCCGAATGGCGGCCTAACGTTCAACATTGTGCCCTTGCTGGAGCAGGTTGTGGGCGATGTTCGCTGGAAGCTCTTCGTCCTGCTCGGCGCCGTGGGTTGCGTGCTGCTGATTGCCTGCGTGAACGTGGCCAACCTGTTGCTCTCGCGCGCCGTCGGACGGCAAAAAGAAATCGCTGTGCGCACCGCAGTCGGCGCCAGCTCTGGCCGCATCATTCGCCAGTTGCTTACGGAAAGCGTCTTGCTCGCGGTCTGCGGCGGCGCCTTGGGCGTGCTGTTTGCCGTCTTCAGCATGCATTGGATCCACGTTCTCGGCCCCCGGAGCGTTCCCCGGCTGGGCGAGATCGGTATCCGTTTCGACGCGCTGTTATTCACCCTGCTGATTTCGGTGTTCTCCGGGATTTTGTTCGGGCTGGCGCCGGCGCTACGTGTCTCGCGCCTTGATCTGCTGACCACTCTCAAGGACTCTGACCGCGGCTCCGCCGGCACCAGCGCCATGTGGGGACGCGGCAACAACCTGCGCCGCCTGCTGGTCATCGCCGAACTGGCCATCTCCGTGGTCGTGCTCATCGTCGCCGGCTTGCTCATCCGCAGCCTGGTGCGCCTCGAAAACGTCTCTCCCGGATTCAATGCCGCCAACGTCCTCACACTGGAGCTGACCATGAGCGGCGACAAATACAAAGATCCGCCGCTGGTCCGCGCCACCTATCGCCAGCTCTGGGAGCGGCTGGAGCGCCTGCCCGGCGTCACCGCCGCCGGCGGCGTCTCTTCCCTGCCGCTCAGCGAGATGTTTGCCTGGGGGCCGATCACCGTGGAAGGCCGCGTTCCCCCGCCCGGAGAGAACTTCATCAACGCCGACGAGCGCGTGGTCAGCGGGCACTACTTTGAAACCATGCAAATCCCGCTGCTCAAAGGCCGGCTCTTCAATGACCAAGACACGCCCGACAAAACTCAGGTAATTGTGGTGGATGAATTCATGGCGCAGCAGCTCTGGCCGGGGGAGGACCCGCTGGGCAAGCGCATCAGCTTCGGTGACCTGGCGTCAAAGCCGGAGTGGGCGACCGTGGTCGGCGTGGTGGGACGCATCAAGCAATACACCCTTGATTCCGATTCGCGCATCGCGCTCTACCTGCCTCAGAGCCAGCATGTGGGCCGCGCGATGAACGTAGTCGTGCGAAGCAGCAACGATCCCGCGGCGTTCACTTCCGCCGTCAAGCGTGAACTCCACGAACTGGACCGCGACCTGCCCATGTATCGCGTGCTCACCATGGAGCAGCGCGTGGCTGAGTCTCTGGCGCGACGCCGCTTTTTCGTTGCCCTGCTCACCCTGTTTGCCGGCTTCGCCCTGGTCCTGGCGACCATCGGCATTTACGGAGTAATGGCCTATCTCGTCAGCCAGGGAACGCGCGAGATCGGCATCCGCATGGCCCTGGGCGCCACGCAACGCGGCATCCTCAGCCTGGTGGTCAGGCAGGGCATGGTACTGGCACTTTGCGGCGTGGGCCTTGGATTGGTCGCCGCTGTCGCGTTCTCCCGGCTGGTAAGCGGTCTCCTTTTCGGTGTGCAGTCAACCGATCCCCTGACCTTTGCCGCCATCGCTCTTCTGCTCGCGTTGGTTGCACTGCTCGCCAGCTACATTCCAGCGCGTCGCGCCGCGCGGATCGATCCCATGATCTCGCTGCGCTGCGAATAAAACAAATAACCCAAGCGCTTGGATTTTAAGCTAAAATCAACGAGTGCCAACAGTTCTCAGATTTAACGGGCTGCGCGTGGTGATCTATCCCAATGATCACCGGCCGGCTCATGTAATCGGGCGAGGCTGTGAGGCAGTGTTCCATCTCAACTGTTTGGCGGGACCAGTGGAACTTCGTGAAAATTGCGGTTTTTCCAGGCGAGAGCTTTCACACATTAAAACTGTGTTGGCAGAGCACCTGGAAGAGCTTTGCCGGGCATGGGAGGAAATTCATGGCATTGCGTAACGATTTCAATACGGCAAACCAGCGGGCTAAGGATCTTCAGGCGTCCATCCCCAAGGCTGTCTCTGCGCACTACGACCGCAAGAGCGGACACATCGTAATCAATCTGAGTTCGAAGGTGACTTTGAGTTTTTCGCCGCGGGATGTACAAGGTCTCGAAAACGCCAAGCCGTCCCAGCTTGACGAAATTGAGATTACTCCATCGGGCTTTGGACTTCACTTCCCCAAACTGGATGCGGACCTCTACGTGCCGGGCCTCTTGGAGGGCTTTCTTGGCTCCAGGAAGTGGATGGCAGCAACGCTCGGTCAAGCCGGCGGCCAGTCCAGGAGCCCGGCCAAGAAGGCAGCGTCTAGAGCGAATGGGAAACTGGGCGGAAGACCTAAAAAAGCTGTCAGAGGCTAGACTCGCGCGCAAGGTATTTGAAGAGTGCGCCGTTAAACTGCGCTCTTGTTGTCTTGCCTCTTCAGGTGTGGTGGACGAAGGTAGTAACAGCCTCAGGCATTTGGCCGGTAAAACCCTTCGCTGCCAAAGCCGAACACGCGGTTGGACCGCGCGCGGTAGTTTTCCCACGCAATGGCTGCGGCCAGCTCGACCAATTGCGGTGTGGAGAAGCGTTTCTGCAAACGCTCCCGCAATTCAGGAGTGACTTTGGCCGGCGTCGCCGTAATGGCTTCGGCCAGTTCCAACACGAGTTTTTCGTCCGGGCTGAACAGCTCGCTTTCCGGATACCAATTCAGGTTGCGGATCTGGTCGTCGCTTATGCCTGCGCGTCTGCCCCCGGCAGAGTTAATGTCGATTCAAAAAGGACATTCCACCAGCTTGGCCGCGCGGATCTGCGCCAGGACTTTTAACTTCGCCGGAACAAGGTTGGTTTTTTCCAGCGCCTGGCTGAATTGAGCGTAAGGAACCAGGACGCCGGGGTGGGTGGCAATCGTTTCCAGCGGGGCAATATCTTTCCCCAGCCGTTTCCTGGCCAGCTTGCGGATCAGCGCTACCTTCAATCGATTCAGCATTGCGTCTAGTGCAGGATGCCCATTTTTTCCATGGGCCAATAGCCAAAAACGGCTTTGCCATAGATATAACTGCGCATGACCGGACCGAAATCGCGGCTGTCATTGGACATGGAGCGATGATCGCCGAGAACGAAATAAGCATTGCTGGGGACCACCAACTCCGGATATGACCTGGCGTCGAGGTAATCCGATGGCACGTAAGGCTCCGCCAGCTGCATGCCGTTCACATATACGTGGCCGTAGGAGATGTAAATGCGGTCGCCGGGCAGTCCGATGACGCGCTTAATGAAGCTCTTGCGCGTGTCGCGCGGGTAATGGAACACCACAATATCTCCGCGCTCGATTCTCTCCAGCCGGTACACCAGTTTGTTGATGAAGATGCGCTCCTGGTCTTCCAGGCCAGGCTCCATGCTGCCGCCTTCCACTTTGACCGGCTGATAGAAAAACACGATAAAAAGGAAAGAAAACACGACGCAGAAGAACAGGTCGCGCATCCAGGTACGCAGCGTGCGCAGACCGGCGGGCTCAAGCGCCGGCGGGGCCGCTTCGGTTTGCACCGGCGTGGTCTCTTGCTCAGGCATCTCCATTCAGTTCAGCTCCCCGCATCGATTATACGTAGATTGCGACCACTTTGGCCCGTCATTTCCCGCATTGGTAATGGGTCTCTTTGAACGAAAGAGATCCCTACCCCGGCATTTCTATTCTGGAGTAAAATAGGGCTGATATGAAGCACTTTCTGGGTATTGCCGCCATTATTCTTGCCGCTGGCATGACGCACGCGCAGTTGAATCAGCAATCGGCTGTTCCAGCGTTCCATCCCACCCGTCCGGCTCCGGCTGACAAACTCCCGCCGCTCCTGACGCAGCAGCAGCTGGCCGCCGCCGGCTTGATTGCTCCGGCACAAACGGAATCGTATAAAGCTGCCGCCAGGGCTTCGTCTGTGGTTTACCAGATGCCGTGCTATTGCTACTGTGACCGCAACCATGGCCACGCAAGCCTGCGCAGCTGCTTTGAAAGTACGCACGGCGCCAACTGCGGCACATGCATGCAGGAAGCTCTTTATTCTTACCGGCAATCCAGGAAGGGCTGGTCCGCCAAGATGATTCGCGACGGCATCTTGCATGGCGACTATAAGCTGGTTGACCTGCAGAACGTCCCTCCGATAAAGTAAATTGCACCGGAATTAGTGCAGTTGACGCATCCAGAATTTCTGCGTATAAAGGGCTGCACCCCTAAGCAGCCCTGTCGCTGGCGGGATAGCTGATCTTCCGATTTCCACAGCCTGCACTCACCGCTATTCCGACTTGGGCCGCAAGGAAACAATAGAATGAAGAAAAAAGCAGCAGGAACTGTTAAACGTTCGTCTGCTAAACCTCAGAAAAAACAAGCTATTAGGAATAGAACGACGATGTCTGGGAAGAAACCACCTGTCCCGCCGCAAAAGTCGACTTTCAAGGAAGATCCTGGATTTGCACAAGCTGTGCAAAACTATGAGGCCGCTCTCAAGGCAATGCAGGAGCATAAATTTGAGCGCGCCAAAGGGCTTCTGGAGAAGATCCTGGCTGGCGGACAAAAGGAACTCATCGATCGCGCCCGCGTCCATCTGAGTCTCTGCAACCAGCAGCTTGCCGGCGCTTCTACAACCTTCAAAACTCATGAAGAGCACTTTGACTACGCAGTTTCTCTCATGAATGCCGGACAGTTTGACCAGGCACGCGGGCACATGGAGAAGATCCTCAAGCAGAATGCCAAGGCCGACTTCGCCTACTATGGCATGGCGGTGGTTGACTGTCTTACCGGCCAGGTGGAAAGTTCACTGAAGCACCTGAGTGAGGCCATTCGTCTGAATCCACAGAACCGGTTTCAGGCCAGGAACGACTCTGACTTTCAGAACATGGCGGACGATCCCCGATTCACTGAGTTGCTGTATCCTGAGCCTACGGATCCACCGCCGTCCAGTCTCGAGCAAAGGAAACGTTAAAGTAAATCACATGCCGTCCTCAGCAGAGCAGAACCGCGGCCGCTCAGCTCCGGGGATTCGTGTGGTCGCGATCGGCGGCGGCACCGGGTTATCGACCCTGCTGAAAGGTCTCAAGCAATACACGGTCCGCGCCGGTGAAACCCCTCCCCCAGGCCCCTTCATCTCCGACCTTACCGCGCTGGTCACCGTGAGTGACGATGGCGGCTCCAGCGGGCGCTTGCGGCGCGAACTGGGCATGCTGCCGCCGGGCGACGTGCGCAACTGCCTGGTCGCCGTCTCTGAAGACGAGAACCTTATTTCCAAGCTCTTTCAGTATCGTTTCTCCAGCTCCGGCGATCTTGAGGGGCACAACTTCGGCAACCTGTTTCTGGCCGCGCTTACCGCCATGACCGGCGACTTCGCCGTTGCCGTTCAGCAGGCATCGGAAATCCTGGCCACGCGCGGGCATATTCTTCCCGCGACCTCGGCAAACGTCCAGCTTGAGGCCATCATGGACGACGGTTCGCATGTGCTGGGTGAAACCAATATCAACGCCAGCCAGCGCCGCATCGTCGAACTCCAGATGGTTCCCGCCAACCCTGAGCCGCTGCCGCAGGCGCTTGCGGCCATTGCCGCCGCCGACGTGATTACCATGGGACCGGGCTCGCTCTTCACCAGCCTGGTTACCAACCTGCTGGTGCGCGGTATTCCAGAGGCCATCGCCAACTCGCATGCCGTCCGGGTTTTTATCTGCAACCTGATGACGGAAGCCAATGAGAGCCTCAACATGAAGGCCTCCGACCACATCAAGGCCATCTATGACCATTCTCCGCGCAAGATTTTCGACTACGCTCTGGTGAACTCGGCGCCAGTCTCGGCCAGCATGAGAGAGCGCTACGCGGAAGAGCATGCCAAACAAGTAGAGGCGGACATACCCGCCATCGAGCAGTTCGGGGTGAAGTGCATTGCCGGAAACTTTATTCAGGAAAGGCATTTTGCCCGCCACGCCACCGACCGCCTCTGCCAGGAGTTGTTGCGGCTGGCAAATTTCACGGGACGCACCCCCGATTTGGCCCCACAGGCTTTAAGATGATGGCTTCATGCCTAACCGCAAAATGACCGGCGCCCGCGATTTCGCCATCGTGATTATGGCCGCGGGCAAAGGCACTCGTCTGAAATCCAAACGCGCCAAGGTCCTGCATGAGATTGCAGGTCTGCCTCTGCTGGCGCACGTGATCAAGGCAGCGCGGCAGATTGTTCCTGCCGAAGACGTCCATGTGATTATCGGCCACCATGCGGAGGCAGTGCGTGCTGCCGTTGCATCGATGGGCGTGAAGTTTATCTTGCAGGCCGAGCAGCGCGGCACCGGGCACGCCATCATGTGCGCCCGGGATCAGGTGCAGGGATACCAGAGCATCCTGGTGCTCTCCGGTGACGTGCCCCTGATCCGGCCCGAGACCATCGCCCGCGTGCGCGACTTCCACCAGGCAAAAAAAGCTGCCATGACGATTCTCACCGCCGCGCCGCCTGATCCCTTCGGTTACGGGCGCGTGATTCGCGCCGGCAGCGACCGCGTAAAGGCCATTGTTGAACAGAAGGCGCTCACCCCGGCGCAGCAAAAAGAACGGGAGATCAACTCCGGCATTTACGCCTTTGCCACAAAGCCATTGTTCTCGAACATCGACCGTCTCACCACGGAGAACGCCCATCGTGAGTTCTATCTCACTGACATGGCCGCCTTGCTGGTAAAAAGCAAAGCTACGGTCGTCGCCCTAAAGGCCTCTGATCCCGCTGAGGTGCTGGGCGCCAACACTCTGGCTGAGCTCTCCGGGCTCGATGCCACGTTGCGCGCGCGAAAATGCAACGAGCTGATGGCCGCGGGCGTAAGCATTTACCGGCCGGAAACCTGTGTGATTGATCCCGAGGTCGAGATCGGCCCGGACACGATCCTTGAGCCATTTGTGCAAGTTCTCGGCCGCACGCGCATCGGCTCGGATTGTCGTGTCCGCTCTTTCAGCGTCATCAGCGATTCGCAAATCGGGGACACCGTGCTTGTTAGGCCCGGCTGCATCATCGACCAATCACAGGTTGCTGCCGGAGCGCAGCTCGGCCCCTATGCCCACTTGCGCCCAGGCAGCGAGATCGGCGAAGGCGCTCATGTCGGCAACTTTGTCGAAACCAAAAAGACCCGGCTGGGCCGCGGCTCCAAAGCCAATCACCTCACTTATCTCGGCGACTCCGAAATCGGCTCCGGGGTCAACGTGGGCGCGGGGACCATCACCTGCAACTACGATGGAACCAGAAAGCACGTAACGATCATCGAAGACGGAGCCTTCATTGGCAGTGACTCCACACTGGTGGCGCCGGTGCGCATCGGAAAGGGCGCTTACGTGGCCGCTGGATCGACCATCACAGAAGATGTTCCCGCTGACTCTCTGGCCCTGGGCCGCAGCCGCCAGATCACCAAGGAGGGTTGGGCTGTGCAGCGCCGTGAAGAGCGGGCCAAGACCAAGAGCGGCAAGTAAAATGCGCAATCTCAAGTGGGCGGCGAAGGTTGATATCTAATTTTTTCTAGACCGCCGATCTTGCTAGACTATCGCAGATGCCGGCCAAACCTGGAGCAAAGGCTTTCACCGCGGTGCTGGAGCGCACCGCAAACAACCTGGGGTGGGTGATCATTCGCGTACCCTTCAATGTTGCCGAGACATGGGGCAAGCGCGGCCAGCTTCGTGTGCAGGGCGAGATCAACGGCTTCGCCTTCCAGAGCACGCTCTTTCCCACGCGCAGAGGCGAGCACTTCCTGCTCGTCAACAAGAAGATGCAATCCGGCGGGAAGACGGCGGCGGGACTGACGGCGAAGTTCCGCCTGCAGCCCGACCTCGCGCCACGGCCGGCGCCACAGGCTTCCGGTGAGCTGCTGCGCGAGCTATCGCAATCCAAACGGCTGTTGAAGTTCTACGAGTCTTTCAACAACTCCATCCGGCGCGATATTGCCCAGCGGATTAGCGAAGGAAAACACCCGGAGACCCGCCGGCGGCGGGCACAGCAGTTGGCCAAGCGACTGATGGAGACCATGGAGGCCGAGCGCGAGCTGCCGCCGATGATCGAGATGGCCTTCCGCCAGAATCCACGCGCGAAAGAAAAATGGGAGGGCCTGTCCCCGTCGCATCGCCGGAGACACTTGCTGGCGATTTTCTATTACCGCGAACCGGAGTCGCGCATGCGGCGGCTGGCCAAAGTGATCGAGGAGATGCTGGGCAGGAAGTCCGAACCGGGAAACGAAGAGGATTTCAGCGAGAGCGTCTAGGGCTCGCCGTCATTTCGGCTCCCACTCTTCAGAAGACCCTCGTCACGGGAGGGAAACTCTTCGCCAGGCCAAGACTGGCCGCCGGCAACTTCCTGCACGATGCCCTCGTCCTCCCACTGATGGCCGCAGGCATCGCAGCTCCACTGGAGCTTGTCCCTGGGAGGGGACTTCTCCAGATCATCTGTGTCCCGTCCTTCCAGTACCACCTTCGCGGAGCGGCACTTCGGGCACAGGATGGCGTAATCCTTCTTCTCTTCGGGGTCATCGTCTTCTTCTTTGTCGTTGTCCCACCAGCCTGCGTCCGCGGCCCTACTCAAGGCGATGAGCGCGCGATTCCGGTCAACATCCCGGATCTTCAAGCTGACCGGGCCGTTGAATCTGCCCCGAAATTCTTCCAGGTGCATGACGTAGTCCGGCCCAAGGAAGGAAGGAATCCCGGCCGCGGACAAAGCTCCCATCGTGAGCCTGGCATTCTCGGCATCCCACAGCCATTTGAAGTTGATCAGCCCCTCATCATCCTCGGGCGGCTCGGCCGATGGAGGCGCAGGAGGCTCAGGAGGCTCCAGCTTGAGCCTGACGGTGAAACCTCGCTCCGTGATGACGGCCTGCAGCGCATCGCGGGCGATCTCCGTAAGGTCGTAGGCCTCCTCGGCGAGGGCGCAAAGCTCGTCTTCGGTCATGTGCTCGTAATTTTCCTTCAGCTGCCGCACTTGCTGGTCAACGCTCTCCATGGGCGAAATGATACGTCTGAAAAAATATTGCGGACAAATAATATTTCTTGCGTCCTTCGCGTCCTTTGCAGTAAATCAAGATTCTCCTGCCACAATCGCGATGCCAGCTTCATCCGCGGCCTGGACGATCTTCTTTCCATCCAGGAACAGGCACTTACCCGCGTCGATGGCCAGGCAGGTTGCGCCGGCCTGTTTCATGGTCTCAATGGTTTTGAGCCCGATCACCGGCACGTCAAAGCGCATATCCTGGTTTGGCTTGGCCACTTTGACCACAGTCAATTTTCGGCTGAGCACGGAATCTCCGCCATGGGCCGCGCCTTGCATGATTTCGCCGGCACGAAGAATGGTTGCATCCGTCCCTTCCATGGCTTCCACCGCCACGCAGGCGGATTCGGCGATGACCACGGTTTGTCCAATGTCATATTGGGCCAGGTGGCGGGCCACGTGACGGCCATATTCCATGTCCTTCTGCTCCGCCTCGGTTGGCCCGCGGCGGGAAAGTATCCCAGGCCGGGCCAGCAGCGGTTCAAGGTAGGAAGTCGAACTGATCAGGTGAATGCCTTCGTCTTCCAGCACCTTGGCCACCGCACCGATCAGTGAATCAGTGTTGCGCGTCCCCAGAGACAAAAGAACTTTGGCCAGGCGCCAGTCCGGGCGGATGGCGGAGAAGATCTGCTTGTGCTTGACCTGGCCGGCCATGATCGCGGTGCTCACGCCTGCGCGCTTGAAGGTGTCGATGAGCTTGCTCAGTTCGCCGAGTGAAATCCAGTGCACGGCTACGGCGCCCCGGTTCTCGATCAGAGGGGAAGTCTCCTCCCTGATGGCAGCCACCACCACCTGGGCGCCCTGTGCCCGGGCTGCGTCCAGCAAAAGCAAGGGAAAGGTCCCGTTGCCCGCGATCAACCCAAGTTTTTGATCTTGCGGCATTTTGACCAGTGTACCAAGTGTCTTGAAGGCCCCTAAGGCCCCTAAATCGGAGGCCGTAAGTACATCTCATCCTTGATCCCGGCATCTTAACTAAAGAGTAAATATCCGGTATGACTGACCCACTGCACAGCCAGAATCTGGTTCCATTCAAGAAGAACGGAACCGGATATCGTCTTCCGGGCGGGGCCAGAGACGAAGAGGAGCACTTGACCGGCCAGGTGGATCCTGACCTGAGCCCTGAGGAGCAAGGCTTCGTCCGCCATTATCTGGCTTATGCAGACACTCTCCTCCGCAATGCACCGCAGGAAGATTCTTCCCAGAGCAAGGTCACGGCAATGCCCGATCCAGAGCAGGATGACTCTGACGGCAAGGCTGCCTGAGGGAAAAGCGCCAGCAAAACCCCTTGCTACTTGATCACTCCGCGCTCTGAATCCTCAATAAACTTGAGCAGCAAGGCGACATCTTCGCCCAGATCACCCTCCTGCTTAAGACGTTCCAGCGCCTGGGTGGTATTCAGCTTGGAATTCAGCAGCACCCTGAATGCGTGGTGGATCTTGTGTATGCGATCCTTGCTGAAGCCACGGCGCTCCAGGCCCACTGCATTCACTCCGTAGGTGTGGGCCTCGCGCGGCGCAACGCACTTGGAGAAGGGCAGCACGTCCTTGGTAATAATGGTGCCCCCGCCTACGTAGGAGTGCGCTCCAATCCGAGTGAACTGATGGACAGCGCAAAGCGCGCCCACCACGGCCCATTCCTCTACGATAACGTGTCCGGCCAGCGTGGCGGCATTCACCAGCATGACATGGTCGCCGATCACCGAATCGTGGCCGACGTGGGCATACGCCATGAGCATGGTGTGACTGCCGATCCTGGTCAGCCCGCCGCCCTTGCTCGTGCCGCGGTTGATGGTGACGTATTCGCGAACCACGTTGTGGCCGCCGATTTCCAGCCGGGTCTTCTCGCCCTTGAAGCTTACGTCCTGGGGCTCCCCGCCAACCGCGCAGAAAGGAAAGAAACGGTTATGCGGGCCGATTTTCGCGGGGCCGTGGATGACCACATGCGACATCAGCTCACAGTGCTCTCCCAGTTCCACGTCCGCGCCCAGAACACAATACGGCCCAATCGAACAGGTTGAATCAACACGCGCGCTGGAATCAATGACTGCGGTGGGGTGGATCATTCCGTTGTTTCGGCCGGAGATTCCGAAGCTATTCGGCCGCGATTCATGGTGACCATCTGCGCGCTCACCGTCCCGTCGCAAACCAACTTTCCGTTGACGTACGCCTTGCCTTCCATGCGCACGGCAATGCGCGTGGAGATGGCTTTCCAGCTCAACACTTCAACTTCAATACGGAGCTGGTCACCGGGGACCACCGGGCGGCGGAAGCGTGCCTTCTCAATGCCGGTAAAGACGATCAATTTGTCGTTGCGGTCTTCCACCTCCGTAAGCAGCAGCACGCCACCGGCCTGGGCCATGGCTTCCACAATCAGCACGCCCGGCATGATGGGAAAGCTTGGAAAATGACCGACGAAGAAAGGCTCGTTGATGGTCACGTTCTTGATGGCGACGATCTTTTTCCTGCGCTCCTTCTCCAGGACCCGGTCAATTAAAAGAAACGGGTAGCGGTGCGGGAGAATGGCCTGGATCTGGTTGATATCGAGCGGGGCGGACTGGCCCTCGGTTGCCGCGGGCTCGGCTGCGTTTGTCTTGGTGGTTTCGTCCATTCTGAAGCGCGAATTATAGAAGATTTGGCGTCAGGTTGAAAACCTCGCAATTAAGGAGCACGTTCATCACGCTGGCAAGAGTACCAGACCCGGCATCTACTCTCCTTGTGTACTCGCGTGCTTACCTTTGACCTTTTTCTGCAGCTTCGGACATTCCTTTCCGGCTTCTTGAGAGAGCAGCAGCTTGGCTTCAGAATTGCACACTATAAGTCCATACCGCTCGACCAAAATTTTGTTTCTGAGGCCCCATCATCATGAAGTACCCATCCCTGCATTCCCTAAAGATCAGTCTCACGCTCGCCGCTGCCGCATTCTGTCTTTCGGCGCGAGCTTCAGCCGCATGCCCAGCGCCGGCAAGCGGCAGTCTGGCCATTTGCCAGCCCAGCGCCAACTCAACCATTTATCAGGTCCCCCACATTGAAGCCGTCGCCAACCCTTCGTCAGGAAGCATCACTACTATGAAGGTCTATATCGATAACAAGCTCGTGTTCCAGAATGGCGGGCCTGAGATCAGCCTGTTTGAGGGTGGCGTCATGAACGGAACGCATCAGCTGGTCGTCAACGCCTGGGACAGCCTTGGCCGCCTGTACAAAGCACAGGAAGCGTTTACCGTCACCGGGAACCTTTCCCCCTGCCCTCCTGCCACAGTGGATCATGGGGGCTGGAGCCGGTACCACCGCCGGCAATCACACTCTGAACGTTGTGGCTTGGGACACGAACAACGTTACCTACAGCAGCAGCGTGAATTTCAAGGCCTATTACGAGGGTGGCTGCCCGCCGAAAGGCGATGAGCCATGCAACCCCGGCATTTACCCCAGCACTCCTAATGATGGAGACGATGTGCAGTCTCCCTTCCGGGTTTCCGCCAGCGTTGAGTTCAACACCGCGTCGATCACGGCCATGAAAGTATATCTTGACGGCGCGCAGGTAGGCGCTTCGTCAGGTCCGGCGTTCGACCAGCCGATCAACGCTTCCAGGGGCACGCATATCATGGTGATCCAGGCATGGGATACTGACGGCAAGCTCTATCGCCTCACGGAGAACGTTAATGTGCAATAAGTAATGTCTCTCGACAGCGCTCTGAGGGCGCTCCTTCGTCGGAAAAACGGCAGCCCTGCAAGCGGGCTGCCGTTTTTGTGTATGCGCCATCCGGCAAATCCACCGCGGAGACGCGGAGACGCGGAGAAGACCGGAAAAACAAAACCTTACCACTGATTTACACGGATAACACTGATTAGCACGGAAAACCAAAGGCAAGAACTTACCGCGGATCGGCACGGATGAACGCGGATCAGAACTCTCCATCTTTCGCAAAGACGCGAAAGGATGGGCACCCGGCGCAGCAAGGGTAGGATGAGAGCACTTTCCTTCTTTCATTGTGAGCAATAAGAAACCCGCCTTTTTTGAGGCGGGTTCCGTTGGATTGGGAATTTTACTCGTTGTGCAGAAATGCCTCAACGGTGGTGGGCCTTTGAGCGGCGCTCGCTGTGGTGTCAACTCATTCGCCACTTTTACGCTTCAATCGAAACAAAACTGGCATTTGGATCAGCTTCTTCCGGCAACTGCCGGTCTTTGGCCGGCGATGCGAGATAGTCGCTCCAGGAAGGAAATGCAGACTGCCTTGCTTCGAGCATCTGCCGTGACGATCCAGCCGGCGCGGTCAAAAAAGCCAGGAATTTCTCCTGCACATGAAGACCAGCGTTGAACGCGTCGAGCCAGAGGAACTGTCCGCCTTCATTGACTTCCAGGAACCACCAGCGGTCCTGATTGTCGATGGCGAAGTCAAAGCTGCCGCAGGCGATACCAGCCTTCTCTGCAAACGCCTGCACGGATTTTTCAACCTCCGGCGGTGTGATGATGGGCTCTACTCTCACCAAGCCTTGTGTGGCGTCCCCGCGCCAGTCGAGTGCTCCCTTGGGATTGTGGAGAGCATAGGAATACACCGCTGCGCCCAGCAGCACCATGCGTACGTCGAACTTCTTGACTACCAACTCCTGGTAGATGGCGGGCGCGTAGGTGAGCACTTCGTCGCTGGGCAGCATGTCCGCGCCGAGTTCGAAAGTCTCCGTAACCACAATCGGGCCGCCCTGCTCTTTTTCCCAGATGTGCGTGGAGAAGGTTTTGCAGATCATCCGTTGAGGATTACCGCAAAAATACTCTCGCACGGCTTGCGGCGAGTTGGCCATCAACGTACCAGGCACGTTCATGCCGCAGGCGCGGGCCAGCACGAGTTGGACGGACTTATTGTTGATGAAGCGCGAGGCCGTGTACTTGTTGACCACGCGCACCGGCAAGGTTTCAAGAAGATACATCAGAGAGTCATAAAACGAGCGGTATTCATTGGCTGCAAACTTCGCGTCTTCAGGAGCCGTTTGCGGATTGGGCTTAGGTTCCAATGGCCGGCGAATCCAAATCACGTCGCCGGGCCCGACCAAATGGCGGCCGAGTTTGAGCTGCGTATCTTTGAACTGCATATCTGGGAGCAAAGAGATGGATGCCTGGCTGGCCTCCGTCCATCCCAGGCCCGCCCAGCAGGCCACGGAGTATCCAGCTTGCTCCAGCGCCCACTTCAACGGGGCGGTGTGATTTTCATTTTCCGGGGCGGTGATCAAGATCTTCATGGGATGACTTCTTCTTTCCTCTCAAGCTGCGGCGGACGGGCGTGATTGGACACCCGTCCGCGCAGGATTGGATTAGGATTCGCCAACGTCACCGTCTTTGCTGGTTCATGATCGAACAAGCATGCGGTCACGGGTGTGAATGCCGCCGCTCACGTGGGGCGGACGCTCACGCAAGCTTCAGATTAACTTGTCACATCACCATCGCAGCCCTGCGTCCCCGGGCGGGGGATGGTACATACGCTGAGCTGCGTCGTGACACCGCCGTTCACATGGTCGGCTTCGCTAGGAGTCAACTCTTTTGCGCCCCGGCGGCCTAGTACTCTTTTGTCATTGTTCATATGTTCTCTCCTTTCGTGTCAGCCGTTGTTGAGGTTAGCCTACCGTATCGCAGTCGTTGGTCCCGGTAGCGGGCCTCGCGGAACAGATTGTCAAAGTGTTGATGCTGCCTCTGACGTGATCAACTTCCGCCGGCGTCAGCTCGCGTGCGTTCTGGCGACTCAGGACTCTGTTGTTTTCGTTCATAATCTTTCCTTTCTTTCATTCGTAGTTGTGCTCGTGCCACTGGAGCGGCACTTTCTATTTAAGATAGCGAGTGATCGGTATCACTGCGGCTACGGTGGTCGTGGATAAATGGCACCGTGCAAACGGTGGTTTGGACTGTGCCAGGCCCGCTGAGGGATTCGGAGTTCCATGAGGCGAGCTTACGCGCGAGCCCAGGCGCCCAAAAACTCTTCTGAGTTTATCGAGCCGCACCTGCTGAGTCCAAGGAATTGGAGAGTAGCCAGGCTGGTTTATCTACGCGCGTGTTCCATTCTGGAAAACCATTTTGGGATAGCTTGGCACATTTTCTTGAAGCTCTCGGCCCGAATCTTCAACATTCTGGGATAGCATCTACCCCGCGACCAGTCAGTCGACGCTGCTCCGCCACCTCGCCACAAGATCGATTCTTCGGAAAAAGCAAGGAGGTCTCGAATGACTCGAAATGCAATCCGTCTCGCATGGCTGTTGCTTGGCCTGGCAATTCTCAGTGCAGTAGCAACCCTGCCCGCCCTGGCGCAGGTTTCACAATCCGCAGCAGCAGGCAGCTCAAATGCACAAGAGCCCCAACCACCAGCCATAGGAAATGAGCCAAATGCCCTGAATGTACTGCCTGTGGCAGCCACACAGCATGGCGCGCCGGGGCGGGACCCCAACCCGAGCGGACCCACGGGATTTTCGGCGCCTTCCGGCTCACACCTCAGTTACTTTGGGGGACCTATCATCACCAACGTCCAGGTGGTTCAGGTGTTGTACGGCAGCGGTTCATACGAGCCACACGTGGCCGGAACAAGTTCGCCCACCATGGGACAGTTCTTGGGCGACTTTACCAGCAGCGGCAGCGGACTGATTACTCTGCTGGCCCAATACAACACGAACATCTCAGGCGGCACCAATCAGTTCTTCGGGAACGGCACGTTCAGCGGACTGTTCCAGATCAGTCCCTCCGGCGGCAACAACGGGTCCACCATCAACGACGCGCAGATCCAGTCAGAGCTTCTGGCCCAGATCAGTGCCGGGAACCTGCCAGCGCCGATTATCGACTTCAGCGGCAACCCCAAAACGCTCTATATGATCTATTTTCCCCCGGGCAAGACGCTCATCAACCCACAACATCAAACAAGTTGCGCGTTCCCTGGTTTCTGCGCTTATCACGGGACCACGTCAACTCTTTTCAACGGGAAACACGTTCTCTATGGCGTGATGCCTGACATGCAGGCCGGCAGCGGTTGCGATGTGGGTTGCGGTGGATCGACAACGTTTGGGAACGAAACTTCGACGAGTAGCCACGAACTGGTGGAAGCCATGACCGATGCGGATATCGGTCTCACGAACACCGTTGGGTTCCCACTTGCCTGGTACGACTCAAACCACGGCGAAATCGGCGACATCTGCAACCAGCAGCAAACTGTGTATACCGCGAACGGCACGCCATACACGGTGCAGCTGGAATTTTCCAACTCCGCCAACGATTGCGTCGCGCCGCCTCCTACGCCGCCGGCGACCAGCAGCTCGAGTCCTTTCCAGTACAACATTCCGCGCGACGAGCAGCTTGCCTGCTATGGAATTTCCGTGGCCCCAAACTTCCCCTCAAACTGCCGCGACATCACGAACGCGGATGACCAGAACATGTGCTATGGGATGTCAGAGAATTCGCAGACCCCATGCATGAGCATCGTGGACCCGAACCTGAAACTGGCCTGCTACGGCATGTCGAAGGCGCCCCAGTTTCCCACGAACTGCCGCGACATCTCGGACCCGGAGATGCAGGCCTACTGCTATGGCGTTTCCAGCGCCCAGACAACTGTCCCCAACTGCAATAACGTAGTGGACAGCAATTTGCGCGCGCAATGCCTGGGGATCGCGTTGCACAATGCTTCCTTCTGCTCGTCCATTACCAACACCAACGATCGTCTGTTCTGCCAGGGCATCGCCAGCCGTTCACAAACGCCCTGCAGATCGATTCAGTAAAGCCGCAATTCGACCGGCCCGGCGCGCTCGCTGTTTACGCGCGCCGGAGCTCCGTGTGATCACGGCCCGCAATGTGCCGGGTAAAAAGCCGGCGGAGCCTCGTGTAGGATTGGCGCGTATCGTTTATCTTTTGACTGCTGAGCGGGGCTGCGCGGAGCAGGCGCGGTGCGCCGCGGAGCCGCGTCGGGAGGAAACAAGTGGCAAAGCCTAAAGCTGAGGACGACCGGGAGAAGAGAATCCCGGAAGAGAGAATTGAAGATTTGAAACGCCACGCAGAAGAGCTTTGTGGCGGCCAGATGGAGGTTGGCAGCCTGGACGACTACCCAGCCGAAGTGGAAGAAGCATTCTGGAAACACGTGGTGGACTACGAGGAAGCTCCGTGGACGACTCACTTCCAGCAACTTGAGAACGCGGGCGTGTCACTCCCACCGCCGGATTCGCTCAAGGATGAGGAACTGACGGCAAAACTCCGGGAGGTAATCCAAAAGCTCGCCTTGCTTCATGTGTTTATCGAACAGACAGATCATCTCAGCGACCGCGAGCTCTATACACATCTCTGGACCGATACTCTGCGCGAAGAAAGCAAGGCAATGCCGATGGTTGCGGGTTCCGCGTGGCACATCCAGTTGCTCAGCAGCGGCAGCGAGGAAGATAACCTGCTCTACCTGAAATATTACGCGGACGAAGATTGGCGCCGGCAATGGCATAAGGATTGGCCCAATGATCCCATTCCCATGCACGAAGACCCGCCTTACGACCGCGACCGTCTGCTGCCCAAGCCGAATTACGGCGAGCAGACTGACGGAAAACCTAACTGAAGCCTGGGAATTCTGGGAGAGGCGGGACGAAACACAGATGCGGATGGGAATCCGCTGCAGTAGATAGATTATTGTTTAGTTAATAAAGCCCGCCGAGAGGCGAGCTTTATTTGGGGGGCCGTTGGTCTCCGCTCTATTGCACGCTTGCGACCGCCTGCATGCGAAAGCTGTACTGATCGCCGGGTTCGCTTACGTTGATGGTTACGGTGAACTTTCCTTTCTTCGCATAAGTATGGCTGCCGCGCACCTTGAACTCATTGGGATTGCCGGTAAACACCCGGGTCACGGTACCTTTTGAAGACGTGCCATCGCCCCAATGAATCGTCGCGTTGAAGAAGCCGCCATTAATCGTCTCGAAATCCGCAAAGCTCGCCACCGAACCCGAAAACAATGCGCCGTGCGTCGGATAAATATTGGTCCCAACGGCGTGCTGGGGCACAAAGAGCGGAATCTTGCCCACCACAGGCAGGTACCCGCCTACCGGATCAGTCCTCACGCCGGTGAAATAAAGATTGCCATCAGAAGCTGAAGAGAGGGCGCGCATCACGTGGAAGAACTGGGCCTGGCCTATCGGTTCGAAATAAGTGATCACGCCCGTTGACGGGCTGATGCGGGCAATACGACGGTCGCCCGGATCAGTAAACCAGATGCCGCCATCGTGCACCCAGGCGATATCGCCAGCGCCCTGGCCCTGGACAGGAAAATACGTGATCTGGCCCGCCATGGTGATGCGGCCGATCTGCGGAAACTGTTCGTTCTGGGTGAACCACATGTTGCCGTCAGGCCCGGCGGTGATGCCGGCGCAGGTCAAGCCGCAACTGGGGACATGTGGCTCAGTCAAACTGAAAATGTTCAGGATCTGGCCCGCGGTGTTCATGTGAAAGATGCGGCGGCCAAACGTCTCCATGATCCACATGTTGCCATCAGGTCCCGGACGCAGCATCGAGCCCGTGTCCCGCCCGCCGAGCGAGAACGCCGTAAAAGCTCCCGCCGTGGAGATTCGATACACTGACGTGCCCGCCGTCGCCCACATGTTTCCGTCCGGCCCGCGGGTGATATCAAATATGGGGTGCTCGGGCAGCTGAAAGCGCGTGACCGTGCCAGTGGTGGGATTCAGTTTGCCCAAGATCCCGGAAAACGTTCCGTACCACACGTTGTTGTCCACGCCCCAATAAATCGACCAGAGCGATCCTTCGCCGTTCTGGCTATTCAAAGGTTCGACCGTAAAGTTCTTCAACGATCCGGTCAGTGACAGCCGTCCGATCAGGCCGTTGTTTCCGGCAAACCAGACCGCGCCGTCATTACCGCGCGTGATCTTTCCGGCATCAAAGCTCTTCCAGAAAGGATAGCCGGCAGCCGTGGGTGGTGGAGAAATGGTTTGTGCCTGCCCGGTGGCGGCGAAGCTGGTGATGACAAGGGAAAACAGAACAGCGGTAAACGACGTGCGGATCTTGCCGGCGCGCATGGGGCCCTCAGTTCTTGGGGAACTTGGAACTGTGATGCGGGAGCTCTGCTTGCGGGTGGCCACGTTTCTCCCTGGCCTTTTCTATGCTTCACCATGACGATTCTTAATGATGCTTTGTGAAGAACAAGAAACCCGCCTTTTTTGAGGCGGGTTGCGTTGGATTGTTGGTTAAGGATTTTGCTCGTTGGGTGGCTGCGAGAATCGCTCCCGGTCGCGTTCTTCAATGCCGCGCATGGTCCCGAGCAGATGGTAATTGGCGCCTGCCCGAAGCTTCTCATGCTGGCGGTTCAGGAGCTGCATCATGAGCGGGTCGAAAATGCCGACCTGCTCCAATGCCGCCATGTTGTGATGGACGCGGGCGAAAGATGCGTTGAGACGGTGGAGGAGGTCATAGACCTGCGGTTTGGGTACGCTGCTGGAGTTAGGTACGCTGCTAAAATCAGTGTCAGCCATAGGCCGCCTTTCTTATACAAAGGTGATTTGTGGTCAGGGACCGTCCGTGCGTAAACACGGGCGTGTCCCGTCTTTTTTTATGTAACTGATTTTGGGGAACGATGCAACGAAAAAGAAGCGAATTGTGAAGAAACGAATTTTGTAAAGCGGATGCTTTAGATTGTGAGGCGGAGACCATGTCGCCAAATTTTGGTAGTGGCTCAGTTTGGATTTGCACAGGGGCTTAGCGGAACCAATAGCCGATAAGGGCAGTAATCAGACCTTCCGCACTACCTAAATTTTCGACGGTCAATCGTGCACCTCAACCGCAAAACACTGAAACCTGTCCCCTCCCGTGATGTTCTTCAGCTCGACCTGTTTCTCGCTTGTCCTAAATTCGGTCTCTTCCGGCATGAGTGAGTTAAAACAAGCCTTTGATATCAAGGCAAAATTTGAATACCCGTCCTTGCTCAGACCTTTTGCCTGCCCCTGCAAGCGAGCAGCGACATTGATTGCGCGTCCCAAATATTCAGTCTGCTCATTCATCTCCAGTTTGATCAGAAATCCGGAGTCAATTCCGAATGTGAGGCCGATTGGGTTGGGGTTCACCTGCAAAAGTGGCTCAACTTCTTCCTGATAGTCGTACAAGTAACAATTTTTGATCTGATTTAGGCATTCGAAAAGGTCGTCTTTCCTAATGTCAGGCGGAAATAAAAGTATCCAGCCGTCCCCCATGAATTTGTAAATCTCAAATTCAATCGGGTGGTCGATCAAGACTTCTTTGATACTGATAAGAACATTTCTCCAAGCATCGAGCCGCTCACATCTCATCAGGTCTTCAAGAATGGTAGTTGAGGAGCTGATATCAAAAATGACTACCAGTTTCCTTGTAACAATCGGGGCATCTTTATCTATCGTCACGGTGCTTTCCTCAAGAAATTGTTGTGAGATTATAAAATAGGCAATTCCATGCAGATACGGACTTACGCTACGTTCAAGGAGATGCACGGTTATGAAAGCACCCTTGATGATCTCATCAGCCGATTGAGGCCGTTTTCCCGCAAGTCAGTCTTGTTTGCATGTTCTGTAACTGGGATCATTTTGCAGCTTTGGAAAGGCAACGATTGGGCAAAGGAACTATACGCCTGGACAATCGACGAGGTTTTCGACCCCTTGCGCGCAGACTGGTACAAGCTTGCTTTCAAGGCGGGCGAGCATGAGCTTGTTTTCCATCGCAGGCAATTGCTGCTGCTGCTGAAACTTGCCGTTGAACACTGCCCCGAACATGGCCTTGATTTGATGCGGGCTCCTCGCTGGGTATTCGGCACGATTTTGCTGATGGCAAATGACCAATTCCATTTCGGGCTGTTTCCCAATCCCGCAGCCGATGAGAACGACGAATACGACAAAATCTCCCGTCTAGTTGCCGAGTTTATCCCAATCAATGAATTTGGGGCATCCGCGTGGGAGTTCCGCATTACCCGTTCACATCTCTTGATGACCCGATACACAAACCAGCTTCGAGGCCACCGGGATTTCATAGACATTCCGGCTGAATACGAGAGGCTGAGCGGCCTTGCTTTGCCAGATTACGAAGCGCTCACGTTTGGCCTATTGGCGCGGATTACTGTGATGATGACGTTTGACGCACTGCGCCGAAATACCGGGGTCGCTGTAATTCGCCCTGAGAATTTTGGCACCACCATCGTCCCCCGACCGACCATAGATGCGTTTCTGCGGGAATATGCGAGCACATCGCAAGAGCTGCTTGCCGCTATCAGGAGAGCACGGGCAAATGGCAAAGATTTTGGGACAAATGATTTTACTGAGCTCAAAAAGCGCCCACTCATCAGCGGAGGATATGGCAGCCTCGCAACTGACGTTAATTTGGTGATTGCCAAGTTTGATGCCGGGCCGTATTGGAGGGTGAACTACATCAGCACAGCGACCGGGGACAAATTAAGAAAATTTTGGGGGGCTGTCTTTGAGGTTTACGTGAATGACCTGATCAGAAATTGCGCGAGGCCATCCAGCGCTGTTTTTATTCCTGACCCGCATGAGATTGATAATCCGAACGCGCAGGTATGCGACGGTTTGTTGATCGAAGGCGATTCGCTTGTCGTAATGGAATACAAGGCAAGCATGTTCACCGCTGAGGCTAAGTACAGCGGAAATCACATTGCCTTGCGTGACGAGATCACGAAAAAGCTTGTCCGTGATGCCGCTGAGAACAAAAAGAAAGGCGTAGAACAAATTGCGGCAGCGATCAAGTCAATATTCTCGCAGCCCCAGCGGAGGATGGTTGAGGGGTTGGACGCGCTCGGCATAAGGCGGGTTTACCCGCTTCTCATAACTCTCGATGAAATAGGGTCGTCTCTGCTCATCAGCAAGCTATTAAATTTCTCTTTCAAACCGGAGGGCGCGGCCGGCGTAGAGGTGAAGCCTCTGCTATGCACAGACATTGAAAGCCTTGAGAAGGTGCTTCCATATATGGACGTGAAGCCTCTTAGCGGTTTTTTGCAATTTTGGCTTGATGGCGACCCCCTTTTGCTCAAGACTCTTTTGTCGCAATTCCCCGAGAACCTTCCAGAAAGGCGAAATGAATTCTTAGCCCAAGAGCTTACCGCTTTGAAAAGCGGCCTTGGCGCACGTCTGTTCACATGATGTTCAGGGCTCACTCCCCACGCTTCGCCAACGCCGGGCAAAAAGCGTGGGCCACCCTTTGCCAATATTTATGCGGAGAATAATAACGGGACATCAACGTTAGAGAGCTATTCTGGGGTTCTGCGCTCGAACTGGGCAGAATTCCCATTTTTTTCTCGCTTGCGCGCTGTCCATTACCTCAGCGGCTGAAGCCGATTTCTTCAGCAGCTTTACCGCAGGCATAAATGCCTGCTCCACCCCGTGTAGAGATGCAATATATTGGGTGCCTGCACCAGATCAACGTCAGATCTTTTTACTGGTCCGCCCACTGGCCGAGAACCCAACTGAAGCCCGGGAAATTCTTTCAAGCTCACACAACTAATCTTGACAAATAGCAGCAACTTCGCTACAGTTCCATGTGGGTAACACCCGGCCTTTGAGCCGGGTGTTCGTGTTTTTGGGCTACGACCCATCAGCCGATGGCTGAGAGGCTACAGGAATCGGGAGATCGGTTCATCGGGAGATCGGGTGATCGGAAAAGCAAACACCCTTACCACAGAGGACGCAGAGGAACACAGAGGAAGTGATCGGGACATCGGATGATATGAAAACCCTGAAACCCACGCCAAATTGGGATGGAGTGGGATGCATGCCGCTGAACTCTACGCCAATCTGGGATGGGTATCGGAGGGGGAGGGGGGAGAAGAAGAGATCGGGTGATCGGTTCATCGGGACATCGGGTGATCGGAAGACCAACACCCTTACCACAGAGGACGCAGAGGAACACAGAGGAAGAGATCGGGACATCGGGTGATCTGAAAACCCTGAAACCCCACGCCAAATTGGGATGGAGTGGGATGAACCGGGAGGGGGAGGGTCGCGGGAGAAATTGCCAAAATTGCCAAAATCGGGAAATTGCCAAAATTTGAATGCTACGTCTCTACAGTAAAATCATTCGTGATGTCCAAAGTGTTTGTCATTTGAATATGACTACCAAAGACCAACTATGACCGGCAAAACAGACAGCCAATCCGCTCTTGCCTATCTTGCTTTCTGCCAGCAGCACCAGGCGGAAATGATGGCGTTGCTCCGGCACATGGTGGAGATCGAGTCGCCCAGCGACGACAAAGCCGCCGTGGACCGCATGGGAGCTTTTTTGGGGCAGGTATTTGAGCGCCTGGGCGGCAAAGTCACTTTCTATCCCCAGCAAGAAGCCGGCAATCACTTGAAGGCCGAGTTCGCCGGCGGCGCGGGCAAGCCTGCGCTTCTCCTGGGACACTTCGACACCGTATGGTCCATGGGGACTCTCGCCAAAATGCCCTTCCGCATCCGGGATGGACGCGCGTACGGCCCTGGCGTTTACGACATGAAGGCCGGCATCGCGATGATGATTTTTGCCTTGCGCGCCCTGAAGGAGACGGGGCAGACGCATCGTCCGGTTACGGTTCTGCTTGATACCGACGAAGAAGTCGGCAGCGCCACAGGGCGTCCGGTGGTTGAGGCCGTGGCCAAAGAGTGCGAAGCGGTGCTGGTGCTGGAGCCCTCACAGGGCCCCCAGGGCCATTTGAAAACGTCCCGCAAGGGGGTGGGCGAGATGACCATCCGCGTGCGCGGCCGGGCGTCACACTCTGGCGTGGACTTTGAAAAAGGGCGCAGCGCGATTGTTGAACTGGCGCGCCAGCTTCTGGAGATCGTCAAATTTACCGATCTGAGCCGGGGAATCACCGTAAATCCCGGCGTGATTCACGGAGGCACCCGCAGCAACGTGATAGCCGCCGAGGCCTGGGCTGAAGTCGATCTGCGCATTGCCCGCGCCGCCGACGCCTCCCTGCTGGAACAAAAATTTGCCGCGTTGAAGCCTTTTGATCCGGAGTGCTCCATCGAGCTCAGCGGTGGCATCAATCGCCCGCCCATGGAGCGAACGGAAGGCACCGTCCGCTTGTTTGGGATCGCCCAGGAGATTGGCCGGTCCATGGGCATGGCCGTGGACGAATCTTCCACCGGCGGAGGGTCGGACGGAAACTTTACCTCCGCCCTGGGCGTCCCCACACTGGATGGCCTCGGCGCTCTGGGTGAAGGCGCTCATGCCGCGAATGAATCTATCGTGGTGGAGGAGCTTTTTGTGCGCACGGCGCTGCTTGCCGGTTTAATCCAAACACTATGAATCGCAAGGGTTTATTAAGAAAATTAAGAGTTCCGTTTATCAAGCCCTTAGTTTTCATACGCTTCCAATGTTTCTTTGACTCCCCTGTTTGCATGGCCTACAATCTCACTGAAAGTAAACAATCAAGAGCCGGGAATGCGATGAGCCACTTCCCCGGATGGAGCAGAACATGTTAGGTGGAAAAATTGGCTGGATGGAACTTCTTATTATTCTTGTGATCGCACTTATTTTCTTTGGTCCGAGCAAGCTGGGCGATCTGGGCAAAGGACTGGGCGACGCGATCAAGAATTTCAAGGGCGCGATGAAAGAAGGCGAACAGCCTGCACCTCCGCAGCCCGCTGACAAGAAGTAAATGGCAGTTTCATTGCAGTAATCCGTTGATTCGTAACATATCTGTCACCAAAGACAGAGGCAATCCCACCACATTCGAATATTCCCCCTCGATGCGGTCGGTCCAGCGCGAAGCGCCGCCTTGGATGGCGTATGCTCCGGCTTTGTCCATGGGTTCACCGCCGGCGACATATTGCTGAATCTCGTCCTCGGCCAACTTGCGAAAATAAACTTGCGTCGTACGGGAACGCGTGTCTGTGCGCGTGTCTGGGGCAACCAGACTCACTGCTGTTGTGACTTCATGGCCGCGCGCTGAAAGCAGGCGCAACATGCGTACCGCGTCTGCGTGGTCTCGCGGCTTGCCCAGGACTTCGCCCTCCACCACCACAATCGTGTCCGCGCCCAGGACATGGTGTTGCGGATAATGCGCCGCCACGGCTTGCGCTTTCTCGCACGCCAGCCGCAGCGCATATTCAAGCGGCCGCTCGCCCGCCATTTGATCTTCATTGATGTTGGGAGAGTGGACCTCAAAAGGGACCCCGGCAGTGCGCAACAACTCCTGCCGCCGCAGTGAAGACGAAGCTAGAATCAATACTGGTTTATTTTCGAGAAGCATCCTCAGGGTTCCAGGGTCCTTCTCAAGATACGTGAACACCGGCATTTTGAGCAAAACCATGCCCTATACATTCGGCGCCAGCCTCGCCGGCGATAGCTGCGAGTTCCGTATATGGGCGCCGGCGGCAAAGACAGTTACTTTGCGCCTGATCAACGAGCGCGGTTCCCAGGACTGGGCCATGCAATATACGGGCAACCATTGCTTTGCATTGCAAGTCTTTGCCCGCCCGGGTGACAGGTACTTCTACATTGTCGATCAAAACAAGCCGGTACCCGATCCGGTTTCGCGTCTGCTGCCGGAGGGAGTGCACGGCCCGACCGAAATCGTCGATCCGGAAAAATTTGCCTGGATGGAAACTGATGCAGGCTGGCGTGGCCTGCCGCTCGTTGACTATGTTATTTACGAGCTCCACATAGGCACGTTCACCCCGGAAGGCACATTCGATGCGGCGATCGCCAGGCTGCCTTACCTGAAAAATCTGGGCATCACCGTCCTTGAAATCATGCCCGTGGCCGCCTTCCCGGGCACGCGCAACTGGGGTTACGACGGCGCTTCGCCTTACGCGGTGCAGGCCAGTTACGGCGGCCCCGATGGGCTCAAGCGGTTGGTCAATGCGGCGCACGCAGCCGGCCTGGGCGTGATGCTCGACGTGGTTTACAACCACCTTGGCAATGAAGGCAATTACCTGCGGCTCTTTGGCCCATATTTCACCGGCAAACACCAGACTCCCTGGGGCGAGGCCATCAATTACGATCAGGCGGGTAGCGAAGGCGTGCGCCGTTATTTTGTGGAGAACGCGCTCTACTGGGTCCGCGAGTACCACATGGACGGCCTGCGCCTCGACGCTGTGCAGACCATCAAGGACGATTCTCCCAAGCATATTCTGGCTGAGATCAAGGAAAATGTCGCCGCGCTGGCCGCGGAACTTGGCCGCGAGGTGTGTGTGATCGCCGAGACTGACGAGAACGATGCCAAGCTGGTGCGGCCGGTCGAGACCGGCGGCTACGCCCTCGACGCCATCTGGAGTGACGATTTCCACCATGCCGTTCATGCCTTCCTCACCGGCGAGCGCAAAGGCTACTACCAGGATTTTGGACGTCCCGAGCAAATTGCCCGGGCCTTGCAGGAGGGATTTGTTTTTCAGGGTGAGCCGTTCCAGTTCTGGGGTGGACGTCCGCGCGGCGGCAGCAGCACGAACATGCCGGCCTCTGCGCATGTGATCTGCCTGCAAAATCACGACCAGGTCGGCAATCGCGCGCAGGGAGAGCGGCTGACCGAACTCGTCCCGCGTGGCGCTCGAATGCTCGCGGCCGCGCTGCTCTTGCTTGCCCCGGAAACACCGCTGATCTTCATGGGACAAGAGTATGACGAGACCGGTCCCTTCCTGTTCTTTACCGATTACGGCGATCCCGCGTTGCAGAAAGCGGTGAGTGATGGCCGGCGGCAGGAATTCAAGGATTTCGACTTCGCCCATCGCGAGCTCCCGGATCCGCAAGACCCGGCAACTTTTGCGCGTTCAAAACTGCACTGGCAGCTGGCTCAAGGCGAAAACCAGATGCTGGATTGGTATGCATCTCTGCTGGCGCTGCGCAAGAAATACGTCACCGGCTCCGAGCGCACCTGCAAGACCATATTGATTGACGGCGTAATTCACATGCAGCTTCCCCGGGAGGAACCCGCGCTCAAGGTCTTTGCGCGCATTCAAGGGTCGGCTGAACTCCCGCGGTTGGGCGCAGGCTGGGACAAAGCGCTGGCCGAAGAGGCGGACGGGTTTGCCGTAAGCGTGTGGGTGGAAGCTCCGGATCCGCGGTGAAAGAGTTAAGAGATCGGAATTAGCCGCGAATCAATGCAAATAGCGCAATCCAAAAAAACTTGAATTCGTGTTGCTTCGCGTATATTCGCGGCCTCTTCTTTTTTTCCACGCAATTTCTGCGAAGACTCGCCGCCTTCAGGCTGAGGGCAGGTTCGACGCCAGCCTTTAATGCAAACCCCTTTAGTGCAAGCCGAAGACCACGAGCCTTGTCTTCGTGGCCACGAAAACTTTCCCGTCGATCACCGTTGGAACCGCCCATTTGGCGGCCTGCCCGATAGAGGGACTCCGGAAAATCTCGCGGGAAACGTTCGTGGCGTCGAAGGCATGCAGGGAAGACGTGAAGCTTTGATCCACGGCCCAGACAATCCCGTTGCTTGCACCGTTTGACGATACCACCGGTTGTCCGCCGGGGAAAGGAAAGACAAAACTCCCCTGGGACGTGGGCGTTACTGAAAGTTTCCCGCTGGCCGCATCGAGGGAGAATGCCTTGATGACGTCATTGTTGCCGATAAAATACAGCGTCTGCTGGAAGAAAGCCGCCGTGGTAAAGCAGTGGTCTGCGTCCTGAAGTCCGTTCCCTCCGAGTTGGTTGTGCACGCTTTGAATGATCTGGTTGTCGTCCGTCGCCCCCTTTTTCCCGAGGTTATCGCGGTTGAGAACGTAGATGGGTTCATTCTTGCCGCACACCACGGCTTCGTGCTGGAATGCCCCGGTCTGGTCGGGCACCAGCAGTACGCCTCCGGCGCCCAGGTCGTGATCTCCAACATTCAATTGGTTCGCATTGAACGGAGCAAAGAAATCCAGCACGTGCAGCGTGGGGTCCAGCTTGACCACGCTCTGGCCGAAGTTCGTGACGCCATCCCAGGTCCCGTTGCCGACAGCGACAAAGATGTTTCCATTCGCGTCCGCGGCGGGCCCTGCGGCGCCCATCCATATACCGCCTTCGCCGCCCGTAGGAGTTACATTCCAGACGGCGACCTTCGCCATGGTTGTGGCGTTAAACGCGAAGATAAAACCTTTGTATGGCTCAATGTCTCCGTACGAGGCATAGGCAATATAGACGTTGCCGTTGGCGAGTAACAGAGCGCAGCGCTCAAACTCCTGCTTGTCCACGAATGCGGGGTCGCTCAGCACGGCCGGGCTTCCCGGCTTCTCCGCGCCTGTGGTGATGTCCAGTGCGTGCAGTTTGTTGGCAAAAACGCCATTTTCCACCGTCTGCGCCAGCGCGTAGAGGGTGCCGGTCGAGCCGTCGATGACGGGAGTGGCTGTAATGCCCACCTCAGGCTGCACTGGAATCTCAGGGTTGCCTGAGGTTTGCACCGTGGTGATTCCGGGGCCAAGGAAACTTGTTTTCCATAACGGCGGACCTGCACTGTCGGCGTCAAAGGCGAACACGGTCGCGTGCTCCGTGGCAACAAAAACAACGTTGTGCTTTGCGCCGGCGATGGTGACGTTGGGAACATACAGCGGTTGCGCATAGGCCCACCCGTCGATGGGGTTGGAGAATTTTTCCCCAAACTGCGTCGCGTTCACGTTCACCGGGGTCAGAATGGTCTCATTCGGCTGCAAGCCGGTCCTCTGATTATTGAATTTCCATGTCAGATAACCGCTTGGAGTGGCAGAGGGCGGTGTCGGCGTGGGTTTGGGACTGTCACTGCTAATGCCGCCGCACCCTGCAACCATACAAATGACCGCGACGGTCAGACATATAAAAACAACCAGCTTAGTGTGACTTGAAACCCCTCTCGACATCTTCGACCCCTCCCTGAAAGGCAAGTAGCTGCCCGATACATGAGAGTTCGCGATGTTGACGCGGGTTGTCTCCCTAGGGTGAGGCGTGTCCGTTGTCAGAAGCGGATGGCTGTTTTCGTGGCCGGAAAAAAGGATTTTTTGAAATCCTGACACCGAAGGCGAAGGGATCCCTGTCGCTACATTTTTAGCGCTCTGGAATTTTGTAACCCAATAGGGCCCACTCGCTCGCTTCGGGGATTCCGGAAAGAAAGCGCTACCTCGTCCCTACCTGCCCCTTCACTGAGTCGATCAGTTTTTTTGAGTCCCATCCCACGCCGTCTTTGAACACCAGTTCCACATTTTCGATGTCCGCGATCTTGGACGTAGGATCGCCTTTGACCAGCATGATGTCCGCCTGCTTGCCCACGACGAGCGAGCCAACATGGTCCGCTTCGCCGAGGAACTGTGCGCCGTTCAGGGTCGCGATCTTGATTGCCTCCAGCGGCGTGAAGCCCGATTCCACCAGCAATTCAACCTCGCGCAGGTCGCCGAATCCGGCGATGATGCCCCCGATTCCAGTGGGATCAAGGCCTGCCAGCAGCGTTCCGCCGGCTTTGACAAAGGCGCGCTCAAATTCCATTTCTCTTGTGAACATCGCTGGCCAGGGGCTCTGCTGGTTCTGGGCGATGCGCGCCCGGTTGGCCAGGTAGGCCTTGCGCGCATCATCACTGAGCAGATCGAGAACTTTTTGCGGTACGTCCGGCCGCGATGAAACAAATTGCTCAAAGACCGGCAAGGTAGAAGTCACAGCAACGTGTTTCTCCACCAGCATCTTGATCGTAGTCTGGATCGGTTCGCTGGAGGTTTCCAGCTTGGCCGCGGCCGCAGCAGCTTGATTTGAGTTGGGACAGACATCGGGTTTCTTGTCGGGATGAAATTCCGTGTCCACGGTCAGGCCGTGCTCCAGATTGTCGATGCCGAGCTCGGCGGCTTCGCGAAAACCAATCGAGCACAAGTGCCCCGTCACTTTGATTCCGTGCCTGTGCGCGGTGTCAATCACCGCTTTCAGCTCCGCGCGCGTCAGGAAGTTGTACACCTTGAAAGAGCGGGCTCCCTCGGCCACCCAGTACTCCACCGTCCGGCTGGCGTCTTCCGGGCCGGAGAGCTGGTGCAACTGCAATAACGGAATGCCTTCCCCTTCCATATAGGGACCGGTGGCGTTGATCTTGGGGCCGGGAATCTTGCCCGCATCAACCGCTTTCTTGATTTCCAGGTCCGTGTAAGGCTCCATGCTGCCGGTGGTTCGGATCATGGTGACGCCCAGCGCCAGATAGAGACGCGGGAAGGTAAACGGCATGTCATGGTAGAGCCCGCCGCCGGAAGGATAAAAAAGATGGTCGTGCATGCCGACGAGTCCGGGCAGCGCGGAATAGCCCGTGTAATCCATGCGATTCGCGTCGGCCGGCACCGGCACTGCGCCAGCATTCCCAATGGCCGTGATCCTGCCGCCCGCGATCACGATAGTCTGGTCGGCCTTTGCGGCCGCTCCCGTGCCGTCGATTACGCGCACGTGCTCCAGCGCGATAACAGGCGTCTGAACGCGGATAAAGTCTTTAATGGTGGGAGCGGCTTGCGGCTGGGCTAAACACGTGGCACAGCAAACCAACGTTAGAGCGGTGAGTAAACAGCGCATAGAGGAAGCCTCCAGTGGATCAGGAACCATGCAGCATAATCGCAGGTTTTCATCCACGCAAGGGGATACGTCTCTGTTAGTGTGTATAAGAAACAAGGACAAGGTCGGTGAGACCCATGACATCGATAAGGCTCGACGCCGAGCTCGTTGATCAAGCCACAAAGATTCTCGACGCCAAATCCCGGACAGACGCTGTGCATACGGCGCTGCGGAAGATTTATGGCGCTCCGGCGCTTCAAGAAGCTGATGAAAAAGCATGCCGGCAAGCTCGAGTTCGAGGGCCATGGCCGGTAACCTCGTCATCTTCGATACGTCGGCTCTGGTCGATCATCTGCGTGCGGTTGCAACCGCGCTGACTTTGAAATGATCAGCGGCTACAAGAAGCTGCAACTGGAAATTTGGTAGCTTTCAGAGAGAATTCGCGTGTATTCGCGGCTGACCTAATCTTGGTTCATCTGCGCAAATCTGCGCCAACCAGTCTCGGCCTGTTGCCTTCGTGCAGTGTTAAACTAAAGAGTTAGCCCATCCTCATGGACCGCACACACATCCGCAATTTTGCCATCATCGCCCACATCGACCATGGCAAATCCACGCTTTCAGACCGGCTGCTGGAGCTGACCGGAGCTCTCTCTTTGCGCGAGATGCACGAGCAAGTGCTGGATGCGATGGACCTGGAGCGGGAACGCGGCATCACCATCAAGGCCCATGCGGTGCGCATGAAGTACACGGCCAAAGATGGCCAGGAGTACCAGCTCAACCTGATCGACACTCCCGGTCATGTCGATTTTTCTTACGAAGTCTCGCGTTCGCTGGCTTCATGCGAAGGCGCGCTGCTGATAGTCGACGCCTCCCAGGGCGTGGAGGCACAAACGCTCGCCAACGCTTATCTGGCCATCAACCATGGCCTGGAGATTATTCCGGTCATCAACAAAATCGATCTCCCCAGCGCGGACATCCCCCGCGCCAAGGAGATGATCGAGCAGACCGTTGGCCTGGACACAAAAGACGCCATGCTGGTAAGCGCCAAGAGCGGGCTAGGCGTTCCGGAGCTGCTGGAAGCCATCGTCAAGCGGCTCCCCCCGCCCAAGGGCGAGCCGGATAATCCGCTTCAGGCGCTGATCTTTGATTCCTGGTTTGATCCCTATCGCGGCGTGATCGTTCTGGCCAGGGTTTTTCAGGGCACATTGCGCAAAGGCATGAAGGTCCGTCTGTGGTGGAACGGAAAAGTGCTGGAAGTGGAGACTCTGGGTGTGCTCACGCCTAAACCGGTGGAAATTGACGAACTGGTTGCTGGCGAAGTGGGCTTCATGATCGCCAACAACAAAACCGTTTCTGACACCAAGATTGGCGACACCATCACCGATGACGCGCGGCCCGCCATCGAACCGCTGCCCGGTTTTGAAGAGCTCAAGCCCATGGTGTTTGCCGGGCTTTACACGGTTGACGCGCATGAACATACCGCGCTGCGTGAAGCCCTGGAAAAACTTCGCCTGAACGATTCTTCCTTCTTCTTCGAGCCAGAAAGCTCGGCCGCGCTGGGTTTTGGGTTTCGTTGCGGCTTCCTTGGATTGCTGCATATGGAAATCATCCAGGAGCGTCTGGAACGCGAATTCGGGTTAGAACTCATCACCACCGCGCCGGGTGTGCGCTACCAGATCACCAAAACCGACGGCGAGAAAATTGAGGTCGACAATCCTTCACGCTGGCCCAACCAGAGCGAGATCGCAAAGATTGAAGAGCCAGTCATCCTGGCTACGATCCTGACCAATGAAGAGTACGTGGGAGGCATCCTCAAGCTGGTGGAAGAAAAGCGCGGCAAGCAAAAGGGATTTGAATATGTGAGCGCCAGCCGTGTGATGCTGACGTATGAATTGCCGCTGAACGAGATCGTGCTGGATTTTTACGACAAACTGAAGACCATCTCGCGCGGCTACGCGTCGCTGGACTATCACCTGGCCGGGCACTGGGAGTCGCCCATGGTGAAGCTCGACATCCTGGTCGCGGGCGACCCGGTGGATGCGCTTTCCATCATTGTGCACCGCGACTTCGCTTATGATCGCGGACGCGCGCTGGTTTCGAAGATGCGCGAACTCATTCCCCGGCAGATGTTTGAGGTCGCCATTCAGGCCTCCATCGGCGCCAAAATCATTGCCCGGGAGACCGTTGCCGCCATCCGCAAGAACGTGCTGGCCAAGTGTTACGGCGGTGACATCTCGCGCAAGCGTAAACTTCTGGAAAAACAGAAGGAAGGCAAGAAGCGCATGAAACGCATTGGCAAAGTGGACATCCCCCAGGAGGCCTTCCTGGCGGTGCTCAAAGTTGGCGAAAGTGGATGATGCTGAAGAACACCAGGAAGTTGCGCGCGCTAAATGTGCAAATCCCTTCTTTTCTGTACCAGCGCTTACTCATTTCTTGTGCAATGCTGTCCGGCCAGAAATGCCGCTTTGTAACTCTATGAAATTAAAAAGGTTACAACATGCAGCATTACTTGGGCAGAATGGGTAAGTCATTGAAAAATCATTGCGCCGTTCGGCCGGACGCGGGCAAATTTGCACAGAGTTTTCCACAGCAGGCCGTTTACACATAAGCCCCATCTTTGCTAATGGGCATCTTTCCTGAAGTTCACCGTAATAAAAGTCTCCACTTCCACGGCTTCTCCATTCAAGACATAAGGACGATAACGCCACTGTCCAACCGCATCAAGAGCGGCACGTACCAGCAGCGGATGCCCGCTGATTGCGCTCAGACTCTGGATTGTCCCATCGCGAGCGATAATGGCGTGCAATTTCACCTGGCCCTGAATGCCGGCTAAAGTGGCGATCCGGGGATAAACCGGTTCCACGCGGTTCAGCAACTGCGCTTCCGTCAGTTGAGAAATAATGCGTTTGGGACCGGGCTTGATAATGGGACCATGACCATCTCCGCTGCCAATGAGATTGCTGGGCAAGCTCTTGTTTCCGGTGTAAGGGTTGTAGGGTGGTCCTTCATCGGGGCTGTTTGGCGTCGGGTCTGCTGCAATACATGTGAGACAGATTCTCCGACTGGGGCTGTCTAGAGTTACAACAGTCGTTCGCGACACCGGGGCCGCGGCGCCGGAGTCGCTCGCGCGATCGGTAGGAGCGCGTTCCAGCGTCTCCACGGTTACCGGCTTCAGCGGTGTATACAACGGCACGCGCGCCGCAACCGGTATGACGCCCGTAGAGAGCAAAGGCACTATCACTACAATCGCCGCGATGATCGCTTCCACGGTGAATGCTGTTGCCATGGGCCAGCGCTTGCGCTTGCGCAGTGTGGATGACGATTCGAGCAGGGTATCTCCGAACATTTCTCCCACCTCCAATGAAGAGATTTGACACCGGAGAGTGGAGGCGATGTTCCGCAATGCGGAAAAATAAAAAGGCCGCCGGTGAGGGCGGCCTGCGAGTTTCTCAGGAACTATTAGGGTTTCTTCGGTGTCGGCGCGGGAACAGCGGAGCGCGCCGGGGTTGCGGCAGGACGCGCGCTTGCTCCTGCTGCGCCGGCCGCCGGCTTGGAAGCGGGCGCCGCGCCACCAACTGCGTTTTCGGCGTTATATGCGTCCACCAGTTCCTTGGTGATCACGGTGCCCTTCATTGCATAGAGCACCGGTGAGGTCTGGGGATTGGAAACGTCCAGCACCACGGCAAAACCGTTGGCGTTAGCATACTTGTCCAGTACGGTAATCATTTTCGAGCCGATACGATTGATCACCTCTTGTTCGGCCTGCTGGAACTCAGCCTGCGCATCTTCATAGTTGCGCTGCAAGACCTTCTGCTTTGCGTCGATGGCCTTGGCGCGGCTGGCCTTCTCTTCGTCGCTGAGCTTGTCCGCCTGCGCCTGGTATTGCTTTTTCAGGTTCTCCACTTCATCGTTCAGGCTTTTCAGTTCGACCTGCTTGGGATTGAACTTTTGCTGCAGCGCGTCAATTTCCTTCTTGCCCTCGGCGCATTCGCCGATGGCCTGCTGAATGTTGACAATGCCGATCTTCGTGGGTACTGGTCCCGGATTCGCGGCAGGCGAGGCTGCCGGAGCTGCTGCTGCTGCTCCCTGGGCGAAAGCCGCCGTGCCAAACGCCAGACTAAGACCAAGTGCCAGAATTGGGAATTTTGCCATGCTCATGGGTTACGTGCTCCTTGAATATTGATTGCAGCGTCCGCTCGGGAAACGCCGAAAGCTCAGGGCTTTTTGGGGGTTGTGGTGCCGGACGCCGGTGGACGCGACGCAGCCGCGCCGGCCGGCCGCGGGGCCGCCGGCTTGGGCGATGGAGCTGCCGCCGGTGACGCTGCATTGTATGCTTCGATCAATCCCTTGGTGATGTTGGTTCCAGGATGCGCATACAACACCGGGGTCTGCGGGCTGGAAACGTCCATCACCACGGCATAGCCGTTGTCGTTCGCATATTTCTCCAGCACCTCCAGCATTTTCTTGCCCAGCCGGTTCAGGATCTCCTGCTCTGCCTGCTGGACCTCATTTTGAAAATCTTCGTAGTTGCGCTGCAGGCTCTTTTGCTTTTCTGTGGCGGCCTTGATCCGGTTGTTGCGCTCTTCCTCACTGAGCTTGTCGCCTTGGGCCTGGAGCTGCTTTTTCAGGTTCTCCACTTCGTCATTCTGGCTCTGCAGCGCGGCTTGCCGGGGAGAAAATTTCTGCTGCAGGGCTTCCAGTTCCTTCTTGCCTTCATTGGTGTTTGCGATGGCATCCTGAATGCTAACGATGCCTACCTTGGCGTCGGAGGCTGGTCCGGCGGCGGGCGCCTGTGCCTGGGCCGCGCTGCTAACGCCCAGGGCCAGGGCCAGTATCAGAATAAGGGCGCGGGGGGTGATGTGGCTTGCCATGAAATATTGGACTCCTTCGTGGTTCTTACGTAACTATTCGTCGCGACGGCACGTGTTCGATACTCATGAATGCGTGAAATCTGCGGAGGGAACGGTGCTTAAATTATAGGTTGTGGCCTCCGCCATCGTCAAACAAGGCATTCTCCTTAGAAAGTCGTGCTAATGGTGAATCGAAACGTCTTACGCGGTTCCTGCAGGTGAAAATCCGGCGCCAGCGCGGAAATCGCCGATTGAAAAGTGAAATCGCCGGCGGCCCCAGGCGGAAACATGCTGCGCGTAATCGGGCTCGGCGATGTTACGAGAGTATTCAGGGTCAGCGGATTGTAAGCGTAATAAATACGGAACGGCTGCTGCACGATGGGCAGCAGCACCTGGAGTTCCAGTCCGGTAGACATGCGGGGCACATAGTTTGTGCCCGCTACAGGCTGCAGGTTCCCGCTGATGGTGATGGGAGCGCCGCCGGCGCACTGGAAATTGACGATCGCGGGGCAGCCGTAGATCGTGCTGTTCAGCTGCGTCAGCGAATCCGTATTGATTTTGAGCTGTGAATCGCGCGTAACAAAGTCCATACCGAAATCGGCGAAAGGCGCAAGGGTCACGGGACCAACCACGTGAATGCGGTACTCGACATTGCTCACAAACTGGGTATCGCCGCCGGGCAGCGTGATGTTGTTTACCGGCAAGGGTATGGTCACGTTGCCGCGTCGCGGGTTGGTGGGATCAATGGGAACGTTGGTGCCGTCGGGATTGATCAGCGGGAAATTCTGCACCGTGTTCACAAAAACATAAGGCGACACCGTGCGCACGTCAAAGCCGCGCAGGTCGTTTTCTCCGCCCATATAGAAACGCTGATACGGTGGGGCTTCCGTGCCTCCAAAACCGCTGATGAAGCTGGCCTGGAAGCGCACGCCCAGCGTGTTCTGGTGATACAGCGGCTTCCACTGCGTGAACGCGAGCAGTGGCCGGTAGAACTTCACGTTCCCGCCCAGCCCGGCAACTTCACTGGAAATAAAGAGGCTCTTTCCGCGATGCGGGCGGATGGGGCTGTCAATCGTACTGAAGCCGAATGAAGGCGTGACGGAACTGGTAATGATCCCGTTGAGAGCGTCCGGACCGGAAATATTGCGGAAATTAAGGGTCTGAAACAGGTTGCGGGACGCATCACTGAAAGTGTTGATGGTGGTGGTATCCAGGGCGTAGGTGAGGCCCAGGCGTTTGAAGGAGTGCCCCAGCAGGTAGCTCGAGGACGCAGTGAAGCCGGTGCTGGACTGGTTGTAATTCAATAACTGGTTGAGCACGGATTGCGGCAGGTTCAGGTTCTGGCCGGCTGCGATGGAGGCCTGGCGCGCCTGATTGAAATCGAACCTGCGGCTGTACACGGTAAAGCCCAGGGTCAGCGGGCGGTCAAACATGTAAGGCTCGGTAAAACCAAACAGCAGCACGCGCGACAGGCTGCCCACGTTGGCTTGCACCTGGAGCGTCTCCCCCAGGCCAAGGAAGTTGTTGGTCTCATAGTTCAGGCCGATGAAAGACCCTTCCAGGCCGCTGACGCCGCCCGTCAGGCCGATGCTGTTCTTGCCCTTCTCATGGACCTTTACGATCAGATCGACCGTGCCGTTTTGCGCATCGAGTTTGCGTTCCGTGTCGTCTTCCGGCTTCAGCGCGTCAAAATAATTGAGCTGGTTCAAGCGCAGGATGCTGATGTCCCATAGGCGGCTGTTGAATACCTGGCCTTCCTGCACCAGCAGTTCACGGCGAATCACGCGGTCGCGCGTCGTGGTATTTCCCTGGAATTCAATGCGGCGCACGGAATACGCCTTGCCTTCTTCCACTTCCACGTTCAAAGTGATCAGCTTCTTTTCGTCGTCGATCTCCGTGTTGGGCACGGACGAAAAGTCAATGAAACCAAGTTCGCCGTAGGCTTTGCGCAGGTTGTCGAGTCCCTTGTGGATCTGGTGCGTGTCAAACGTTTCGCCGTCCTTGATGGGAAACAGATTGCGCAGAAGCTGCGTGTTCACGATGGCCTTATTGTTCTTGAAGGTGATGGCCTTGAGCTTGTATCTCTCGCCTTCTTCGATCGGCACGGTGATGTCCATCACCTTGCCTTGGCCTTTCTGCACGAAGGGGAGATGGAATTTGCTCGAGGTATCGCGCAGCTGCGTCTTAGGATCGTCCACCACGGCCTTGAAGTAGCCGTGTTGCTGCAGCGCGTCGCGGACGCGCTCTGCGTCCTCTTCCAATTTTGAGGCGTCAAACGTTTTGGCAAAAACGCCTTCCAGGAAAATAGACTTGGGAATGCCGATCGGGTGCAGGTTCTTCATGGCAGCCTGCAGCGTGCGGCTGCTTACGTGCTTATTGCCCTGGAAACGGATCTTGCCCACCTTGATCTTGGGCCCTTCTTTTACGTTGAACGTCACCGCAACCGACGCCGGAGGCACCTGCTGAACCTGCACGTTGATATTGGCAAACTGGCGGCCATGCTCGGCCAGCAGTTGCTGCAACACCACCTTGGCCTTGATCACTTTGGTGGGATCGTAAGGGCTGTCCACTGTTAGTCCGACTTTGACCTTCTTGTAGCGCTCCAATACGTCGCTTTGCGAGACCGAATTCAAACCCTTGTAATCGATGGTGCGGATCGTGGGTTTTTCCCGGACGTAAATATGGATAACCCAGCCTTTGGCCGTTTGCTCGCGTTCCATTCTGACATCTTCAAAATAACCGCTGTTCCAGATAGAACGCAGATCGCGTTGCAGGGCGGCTTCATCGTAGACATCGCCATTGCGGGTATAAATGCGTGACTTGACCGTCTCCGTGGGAATGCGGCGGTTCCCGTTGACATCAATGTTCTCAATGACTTGACCGGCTTGCGGCGCGGCAAAGGATAGGGGAACCAATCCAATGAGAAAAAGACCAAAGATCAGCGCCAAGGGCCCGATCCGTGCGGCGTGCTTAGGACTGGTTTCCTCAAAAAACGACGAAGCTATATGACTACCCTCAGACCAAGGTGGGAAAAGCCAGATTATACGGGAGTTATCGCCGAAGTGCCACTTGGACATGTCCCTAATCCCTAAATCCTCAGACCCGGAGATGACATTAAGTTATTAAACATTGAGTTATTAGAGGAAAGCCTGAATTTCGAGCAACCGCCCCTGTGGACGGTCTACTCCCCGGACATGGAACGTGGCCAAACTGCAAAACTTGCAGATTATTTTTCAACGCCGGACCTAAAAGGTTTCAGCGTCCCAACGAGAGACGAGGTTCGTTAGGGCGAGCTGTGGCCGGCGCATTGCAGCACGCCAAGATAGGCGCTCCACGGCCCAACGGCCTCCCGGTATTGGTGGGCCATGACCCTTGAGATCTGGTGCAGATGAGTTAAATCATGAGCAGCCCAGGTCGCCAACAGTTCTGACAGAGTGACTACCCCAAGGGCAGGATGACGTCCACGCCGCTCCAAATCGTCATGGCGCAGGTTCAGCGCTCGCAATTCGTCGAGGTTGTCTGATCGCAAACCAGCAAATTCATCCAATAACTGTCCCAGCGATTTAGCTTGATTCTCACGTTCCTGCGCCCAGCGATCAAAGGGCTCAAACGCCTTCGTCTCGCCAAACTCCAGTATCATTTTCGCCCGAGGCATCCAATCTGTGCGTTCGCCATGAATAAGGTGGCCGACGATATCGAATACGCTCCAGGTGTTTTCACCTTCATTACCCAATGTCCACGCTGCCGGCAGATCACGCAGGAACGCATTGAGAGCAGCGGGGGTGCCACTGAGAAGCGATATTGTGTACTGGAGGTTATGCCTCATGGGCTCCTCGATTTCGCAGCCAGCGATTTTCAAGTTACTCTGACTGAGAGCAGATTGTTTTTAGATTAAGAGCTGGTCCTTTGCGTCGCTCAAAATTTCGCCCGTGGCGAAATCGGCTCAACCTCTACCAGGCAGGAATAAAACGTCGCTCCCCCGCCGATGTCGGTGAGCGTTTCCGAGGTCAGAACGTTGATGCTGTTGCCGTCAGGGGCAAATCGTGCTGCGTTCAGCCGTGCCGCCACCACTCCCGGCTGGACAGCGCCGTTCACGTGCGCGCGGAGGCGCACCTCGCCACGATGATTGAAGACCCGCACCCAGTCGCCTTCGTGAATATCGCGCGGCCCGGCGTCCGCGGCGCTGATCTCCAGCAACTCCGGGCGCTCCATCTTCTGCACGGAGGGAATATTGGTAAACGAGCTGTTGAGGAAGTTGTCCGCCTTCCGCGAGAGCAGCTCCAGCGGAAACTTCTTTGCTCCTTCTGACAGGCGCGATTCCTCCGGCGGAACAAAGGAGACCACCGGATCCATTCCCCGCGCCGCCAGGCTTTCACTGTACAGCTCCGCCTTGCCGCTGGCCGTGGCAAAGCCGCCTTTCGCGAAAGGAAGAAACGGCCCCTCGCCCAGGTTCAGGCGGATGTGCCCTTCTTTTTCCAGACGCTCGCGCGTGATGCCTTCCATCCATTTCTCCCAGCCATTCGGGATCTGGTGGTCCTCAGCTCTGGCCAGCGTGGCATCGATCAGCTCGTCCACATCCTGTTCGAAACAGTCATCGGCAAATCCCATGCGCAGCGCCAGCTGGCGGAACAGATCAGTGTTGGACCGGCACTCCCCCAGCGGCTCCATGGCCTGGTTCGATATCTGCAGATACGTGTGGCCGTATGCCTTGTTGAGGTCCTTATGCTCCAGGAACGTGGTTGCAGGGAGAACAATATCGGCATAACGGGTGGTGTCAGTAAAAAACTGCTCGTGCACCACCGTATACAGGTCCTGGCGCAGGAATCCGCGGACCACTTCATGATGGTTCGGCGCGACGACTGCGGGATTGGAGTTGTACACGAAAACCGCCTTCACCGGTGGATCGCTCAGGTGGTTGAGCACATTGCCCAGCTCAGACATGTTCACCACGCGTGCGGCCCGGCCCAGCGGGCTCTTCTGCATCAGGTCCGGACGCTCCAGGGCATGCATATTCAGGTAAAACGAGCCGCTGGTGGAAAGCTGCAAGCCGCCGCCCACTTCAGCCCACGAACCGGTGATGCAAGGCAGCATGGCGATGGCCCGCATCGCCGAGCCCCCGTTCTGCGAGCGCTGCACACCGTAATTCACCCGGATAACTGCCGGACGGACGGTGGCATACTCGCGTGCGAGCTTGCGAATGTCTTCAGCGCTGATTCCCGTCCAGTCCGCCACCCGTTCCGGCGGATACTCCTGCACGCGCTGCCGCAGCTGTTCAAAACCCAGAGTGTATTTGCTGACGTAGCCCGCGTCATAAAGTTTTTCGCCGATGATTACGTGCATCATCGCCAGCGCCAGCGCCACGTCGGTCCCAGGGTTGATGGGCAGATACCAGTCAGCAGTGCGGGCGGTGCGGGTCTTGTAGGGATCGATTACCACCAGCCTGGCGCCCTGGCGGCGCGCCTCTTCGATGAACGGCCACAGATGAACGTTGGTGGCGTGAATATTCGCGCCCCAGGCAATGATGTATTTGGAATCGCGAAACTGCTGCGGCTCCGTTCCTATATTCCGCCCGATCACCGTCTGCATGCCGGCGCCGCCGGCCGAGGCGCAAATAGTGCGGTCCAGTTGCGACGCGCCCAGCCGGTAAAAGAAGCGATGCGCCATCCCCGAATAACTCAGTACGCCCATGTTGCCGGCATAGGAATAAGGAAGGATGGCTTCCGGGCCGGACTCATCGGAAATCTTCTTGAAGCGGGCGCTGATCTCGCCCAGCGCTTCATCCCACGAAATACGGACAAAGTCGCTCGCGTCGCCCTTGCCCTGCCCCTTGGGGGCCGTTCGACGCATGGGATAAAGCACGCGATCGGGCGAGTAGACACGATCCAGATATTTGGTCACCTTCGCGCAAAGAAAACCTCGCGTGACCGGATGCGCCGGATCGCCCTGCACCTGCGTCGCACGGCCGTCTTCCACCGTCACCAGGATTCCACAGGCATCAGGACAATCGTGCGAACAAACGGTATGAACGACCTTCTTCATAGGGACATTATAGGGCTTGAGTCTGGAGGGAATCAGCCTTTATGCGGCAACAAAAAACCGAGGGTAACCAATACTTCAAGCAGAAACGGAACGAGCCATCGAGTTGGCCTGCGTTTTTAACGCGCGCAGGTCAAGCTTGCCGGTGCCCAGAAACGGAAGGGCGGCCACGCGGAAGAACTGGTCTTTGCGCGGCTTCCACAGCGGGGGAAGGTCCGCGGAAGCAAGTTTCACAAGAATGGGCGAGAGCTGCTCACTGGTGAGAGTGTGCAGTACAATCAGCCGCTCTCCCCTCTTTTCGTCCGGCGCGGATGAGACCACAAAGACCTGGTCCACCGCTTCCGCCAGCTCATGCAATTTTTCTTCGACCCTTACATGCGGGACCATCTCACCGGCAATCTTGCTGAAGCGGCTCAGGCGGTCCGTGATGGTCAGAAAACCATCGTCCGCCACGGCGGCTATATCACCCGTGGTGTACCAGCCGTCCTGCAAAACTTCGCGGGTCTTTTCCGGATGCCCCAGATAACCGAGCATCACATTGGGACCCCGCACTAAAAGCATGCCCGGGGTGTCCGGCGGAAGCGGCTCGCCTGTGTCCGGATCAACGATGCGCACGCTCATGCCCGGCAACGGATGGCCTATGGTTCCCGGACGCGCCCCGCGCTGAACGATGCCCGGAGCGCGGAAATCAAAAATATTTACCGCGACCACCGGCGCGCATTCCGTGCAGCCATAACCTTCAAGAGGCCGCACGCCAAACTGCTCTTCAAACGCCCGGGCCACGCGTTCGGAAAGTTTTTCCGCGCCCACCAGCACGCAACGCAGGCTGGCAAAATCCTCCCTGGGAACGCGGCGCGTGTAGGCCTGCAGGAACGTCGGCGTGGTGATCATGAAAGTGACGCGGTATTTCCGCGTCAACTCGCCGATAATCTGCGCATCCAGCGGGCTGGGATGGAACACCACACCCACGCCGTAGGTGGCGGTAAGCCACAACGTCACGGTGAAACCAAACGCGTGGAAGAACGGCAGCACGCCCATCAGCTTGTCGTCGCTGGCGAAAGAAAATACCTGCGTCATCTGCCGTATATTGGCGAGCACGTTATGGTGCGTCAGCATAACGCCTTTGGGTTCGCCCGTGCTGCCGCTGGAAAAAATGACAGTGGCCAGGTCATTGGTGGTGCGCTTCCGCGCACCCACCGCCCGCTTCAGCAGCGTGTACGGCAGAAAAACCGCAACCAGCAACGCTAATAGTTTTTCAGTGGATTTAGGCCCGGCAAGCACATCTTCCAGATAAATCGACTGCCCGGGAACCTCAATCTTGTTCACCGCGGCAAGCTTCTCCAGAAATAGTTTTGACGTGACCACGGTTTGCAGACCGCATTGTTGCGCGCAGGATTCCAGAGTTTCAGTGCTGGCGGTGTAGTTCAGGTTCACCGGGACTTTACCGAGCAATGTGGCGGCAAAGTTTACCAGCGCTCCGCCCGCGGACGGAGGCATCAGGATTCCCACCATTTCCTGGTCTTTCCAGTGCGAGCGCAGCCGGCGCGTGACAAAGATGAGCTTGATCAGCATGCTGGCAAAACTCACTTTGGGAAAACGGGCGTCGCCCATACAGAAACGCAAGGGATAGCGTCGCGCGGTGCGGACCAGCGCCCGGTCAAGCGTAAGGCTGGCCACGCGATCTGCTTCAAAGGCGGCGGCATGCAGAGCCTGCACTGACCGCCGGACTTCCGCGGCGCTTGCCGCCGAGGAGAGCCACGCGCCAAAACTCACGGTCACACGGTATGGCATGCGCCGCGGCGCTTTCCACAAGAAGCGCTCACGCTCATAACTGAAGATGCTCCCCCATACGCCGTGCAGGTTCACGGGAATGATGGGCGCGCCCAGGCCGTGAATGATCCGCTCCATGCCCTTGCGGAAAGGCAGCATGGAACCGGTGCGTGTGATATGGCCTTCAGCAAACACGCAGACCAGTTCGCCCGCGCGAATGGCCTCACTGGCTACGCGGAAAGAGCGGTCAATGTCCCGTGGACGCATCTCCGTGGGAATGGGAATGGCCCGCATGAGCAGCGCGAACGGCTTGATAAAGGGGATGTTGTACACATCGCGGAAAACCAGAAAACGTATGGGACGGTTGGCCGCCGCGCTGATCAACACCACATCCACAAAGGACATGTGGTTTGAAACCAGCAGTGCCCCGCCTTGCCGCGGAATGTTTTCTTTGCCCAGGACCTTGACGCGATAGATGACGCGATGCAGGAACCACAACAGAACGCGCAGGCCCCAGTTCGGCAACGCAATGACCAGGCGAACCAGCATGGATTGCCGGGGCCTTGCGTCTTCGTGGGTGGTTTCCGTGGTGGACATAAACCACGCTACAGGGGCGGCGGATATTCTGTCATTGACTGCCGTCCAATGTAAAGGGTCGCAAATACGAAGCGCGATACCATTTTGGGAATAGATGCGGCACACGGAGCGCGCGTTTTATGCGGGCATTTCCGCCAGCTCCGCCGCCTGGATTTTCAACGCTCGAAGATCGAGCTTTCCGCTGCCCAGATACGGCAGCGTATTGACGTGAAAGAACTGGTCTTTCTTCGGCTTCCATAAGGCCGGCAGGTCGGACTCAGCCAGCTTGGCCAGCACCGGCGCCAATTCTTCTTCCGTCAGCGTGTGCAGCACAATAATGCGCTCGCCTTTTTTTTCATCGGGCACGGCGGAGACGCTGAAACTCTGCTCTGTTGTCCCGGCGAACTCGTTGAGCTTTTCTTCAATCTTGATGTGCGGCACCATCTCTCCACCGATTTTGCTGAAACGGCTCAGCCGGTCCGTGATCGTCAGGAAGCCGTCTTCTTCCATGGCGGCGATGTCGCCGGTGGTATACCAGCCGTCCTTGAGCACTTCGGCGGTTTTCTCCGGGCGGCCCAGGTAGCCCTTCATTACGTTGGGCCCTTTCACCAGCAGCATCCCCGGTTTGTTGAGCCCAAGCAGCTCCTGCGTATCCGGATCGACGATGCGCACGCTCACGCCCGGCAGCGGGTGGCCGATAGTCCCGCGCCGCGCCGCCACCTGGCGGAAGCCCGGCGCGCGGAAATCGCGGCCGTTCACCGCCACCACGGGCGCGCATTCCGTACAGCCATAGCCTTCGAGCGGCCGGATACCGAAGATGTCTTCAAACTGAAGCGCCGTACGTTCGGGAAGTTTTTCCGCGCCCACCAGCACATATTGCAGGCTGCCGAAGTGTTCCGGCGAGCAGCGCCGCATATAGGCTTGCAGGAACGTCGGCGTCGCGATCAAGAATGTGACGCGGTATTTGGAGACAAGCTCGCTGATCGAGGTTGCGTCCAGCGGGTTGGGATGGAAAACCACCCCGATGCCGTGGACCGCCGGCAGCCAGAGCCCAACAGTGAATCCGAACGAGTGAAAGAACGGCAGAATGCCCAGCACTTTGTCACCGCCGTCCAGCATGAACACCTGTGTGACCTGGCGGATGTTGGCAACAATGTTGTTGTGGGTGAGCATCACGCCTTTAGGATCGCCGGTGCTGCCGCTGGAGAAAATTACCGTGGCCAGATCGTCGTCGGTGCGCTTCACCGCGCCCAGCGCCGCTTTGAGCAAACGGTATGGCAGCAGCCAGGCCAGGGCCAGCGCTGTCAGCTTTTCTGCAAGCCGCGGCTTATCCAGCACGTCTTCCAGCAGCAACGTGCGGCCGGAAATTTCAATTTTGGGGAAACGCTCCAGAAAAGCCTTGGAGGTAACCGTCGTCTGCAGGTTGCATTGCTTTCCGCAAGACTCAATCACTTCGTTGTTCGCCGTGTAATTGAGGTTGACCGGAACGTGTCCCAGCAGCGTGGCGGCATAGTTCACCAGGGCCCCGCCCACCGAGGGCGGCAGCAGGATTCCAACCATCTCCTGGTCTTTCCACAAGGGCTTCAATCGCCGGGCCGCAAAAATCGTCTTCACCAGTGCGCTGCCAAAACGCAATTTGGGTATGCGTCCATCGGCCATGGCGAAGCGCCAGAAGTAGCGGCGTGCGCTGCGCACAAAGGCGCGGTCCAGCGTGAGCTTGCGATTGCGGTCCGCGGCAAAGGCCATGCTTTGCAACTCCTGCACCGCCTGGCGCACTTCAACGGGCGCGCTCGTCGGCGGCAGGCCCTTGCCAAAGCTCACGGTTACGGGATACGGCACGCGGCGTGGGACCTTCCATAGAAAGCGGTTGCGCTCAAAGCTAAAGACGCTGCCCCAGACGCCGTGCAGGTTCACGGGAACGATGGGTGCGTCGATGCCTTTGATAATGCGCTCCATGCCGCGGCGGAAGGGCAGGAGCTGGCCGGTGCGCGTGATCTGTCCTTCAGCGAAGATGCAGACAATCTCGCCATCACGGATCGCGTCGCTGGCGGTGCGCAGCGAGCGGATCATGTCTCGCGGCCGCAGCTCGGACGAGATAGGGATCGCTTTCATCATCCGCGCAAAGGGCTTGATGATCGGCTTTTCATAAATTCCCTGGAACATTAGGAAACGGATAGGGCGATCGGTTGAGGCGAGAAGCAGCAGCACGTCGACGAACGACATGTGGTTGGAGACGAAGAGCGCGCCGCCTTTTTCGGGAATGTTATCGCGGCCAATGATCTTGATGCGGTAAAGCGTGTGCGTCAGGAAAAAGAGCAGCAGGCGCAGGAACCAGTCTGGCAGCAGATACAGCAGATAGACCGTGCCGCCGAAAGTGATGATCGCACCAGTGAAGAAGACGCCACGCGGATTCAGGTGGCCAACGCTGGTCAGCAGGAAATACATTCCTGAAGCCGCGGCAATACCGATGAACGAAAGCAGATTGGAAGCGGCAATGATGCCGCCTTTGGTGTCCGGCGCGGGCCGGTGCTGGATCAGGGCGTTCACCGGCACGGCGAAGAAGCCGGCAAAAAAGCCGAGCGTCGCCAGAATGGCGGCCGCGCCCGCGAACGAGTGCGGCATCACGCCCAGCAGCGCCGCCATGATCGTGAGTCCAAAAGAACCCAGCGGGATGAGCCCATACTCGATCTTGTTGCCGGAAAGGTAACCCGCTACGCCGCTGCCGATGCCAATGCCCGCTGCCAGCGCCGCCTGCAACAGGGCGATCTGTTTTGGCTGGGCATTGAAAATGTCTTTTCCGTAAACAAACACCGTTTGCAGAAAGAGCATTCCGATGAACCAAAAATAAGTGTTGCCCAGGACCGCCAGAAACAGCGTCCGGTCTTTGCGCATGAGGCGGACCTGCACGAACAGATCAGCCACAAAGTTGATACGGAACTTTTTCGCGGGCGCAGCCGGCGGAACTTTGGCGATCCCCAGGCTGGAGATCAGTCCGCCACAAGCCAGAACCAGCAGCAAGGCGAAAGCATAGACCTCATGCCCGTGAAAGCGCTCTGACATCAACCCAGCGGCCACGATTCCGCTGATGATGGCCAGAAACGTCAGCAGTTCCAGAATGCCGTTGCCCCAAGAGAGCCATTTTTCCGGAAGTATCTCCGGCAGCAGGCCGTACTTCGAAGGACCAAAGAGTGCGGACTGCGTCGCCACCACGAACAACACAGCCAATTGCAGGGGGAAGTATCCCGTCCCCAGCGCAATGATGCCGGCAGCCATGGCGGCGATCTCAATAAGCTTGGTCCAGATGATGACTTGGCGCTTGCTGAAGCGGTCGGCCAGGAATCCGCCGGCCATGCTGAACAAGACCAGCGGCACCGAAAAAAACAACAGGATCAACGGCACCATTTTGTCGCGCTGCTCGTGGGTGAGCCCCATGCCCAGCACCATGTACGACAAGAGATTCTGAAACGCATTCGCGCTGAACGCGCCCTGGAACTGCGTAATGTTCAGCGACCAGAAGCTGCGCCGCCAGCTCCCTTCCGCCGGCTGGGATGAAGGCGCGGGTTCACCCGCTGAATCTGAAGCGCTGGATGAAGAAACTTCTGGAGTTGGCGTGGGAGCGGCTTCGGGCATAGTTTGAAGATGATTTTATCGACTGGCGGGGGACATTCTGGCATCAGTTTGGCCGGTTGTAAATGGCAGGCGACCGAAAATAAGACTTCACTTAAAATCCTCCGGCCATCCTGCATACCGGACCACAGGGGTAACTTCCTGTTACCAGCGTAATCAATCAATTTCGCACCAACTGGCCTAAAGTTACGGCAATCAGGAGGAAGAAGCGACTCATGTTGTTTCTTCTCCACACAGACTGCGCCACGCCCAGGTAAGGCAAATGGCGCTGTGCAGTACAAAAAGGCGAAGGTGTTTTATGCGAGAAGTAGAAGTTCGGGACCGAGTCCCGAAGACTGCCCGATCGTCGATATCCAGCAGACCGCGACGGAACGGAAACTGCCTGGGATGGGTAAAGCTGATTTCGATCACAATTCTAGCCGGCGTGTGTGCGGCGCTTGTTGCCGCCGAGCCGCAAGGCGTGGTGTTGGTGGGGGCCGGATCAAGCGTCCCTCTGCCGCTCTATCGCAAGTGGGCCGACCTTTACAATCAAAACAGCAAGACGGTCCAGTTGCAATACCTGCCGCTGGGCACCATTGAGGGAATCGCTCAGATCACACATGGCACCAGCGACTTCGGCGCCGGAGAAGTACCGCTCACGATTGAAGAACGCCGCCTCGGCAACTTGACTGAGCTGCCCGTGGTACTCATTGGCATTGTTCCCATTTACAACTTGCCAGACATCCAAAACCTGCGGCTTTCCGGCGACGTGCTGGCCCAGGTTTACCTGGGGCACATCAAGCATTGGAATGATCCGGCAATCGTGAAGCTCAATCCTGGTACGGCCCTGCCCAACCTGCCGATCCGTGTGATTTATCGTCCCGCCGGCAAAGGCAGCAATTACGTGTTTACGGAATATCTCTCGAAAGTCAACGCAAAGTTTCGCGACCAGATAGGACGGAGCGCTTCACCCAAGTGGCCGATTGGGCAGCCGGCAGAGCGCAGTTCGGATATGGCGGACAAGGTCAAAAGTACGCCTGGAGCGCTTGGGTACGTGGAACTTCAGTATGCAGAGGACAACCAAATCACTCACGCCAGCATGCTGAATGCGGCGGGAAAATTTGTGAAGGCCACGGCGGCAAGCATCACTGCTTCATGTGTTGCCGTGGAAGCACCAGGCTGGGACAAGCTGGCAGCTTCATTGACGAATCCTCCGGGAGCCGACTCGTATCCGATCTCCAGTTTTACCTGGCTGTATGTACGTCCCAGCGCGCGGGACCAACGCCGGACCGCGGCGCTGGTCGGCCTGCTCAACTGGGCGTACTCAGACGGACAAAGCATTGCAATTCAGGAGGGCTATTCCGATTTGCCAAAGCCTCTGGTCGCGAAGGTTTTGGCAAAAGTCAACATGATGCAGTAGTTGGGCCGGCCTCAATTTTTGGCCCATTTTGATGATCTGCAAGCCGCTGTAGCCAGCGGCTGAAAGGAGGTAAATTGTGAAGACTCTAGTAGCTGAACAAGAAGTTCAATCCAGCAGTCCGGCGATCACGCAGGAGACGCGACCGCGGCAAGCAGCCCAGAAAGGCATTGGGAGCCAAAGTAAAGCGGAGCCAAAAACGCCTGCTGTTGCCCGGGCCCAGGTGGATTGCTACGAAAGTTGCTTGGACCTTTCCGCTCTATTTCTCCCGCGCGGGTGATGTGCGTTCCGGCATGAAAAAGCCTGGCAATTGTTGCCAGGCTTTTTTCGCTTCCAAGCATTCCCTAAACCGTCATGAGTTCTTTTTCCTTCGCCGCGGACATCTCTTCCATCTTTTTGATCTCCGCATCGGTCAGCTTCTGGACCTCGTCCAGCGCCTTCTTCTCTTCGTCCTCGGAGATTTTTTTGTCTTTCATGGTCTTCTTGATGGCTTCATTGCCGTCGCGCCGGACGTTGCGGACAGCGGTACGATGATCTTCCAGAATTTTATGCAAATGCTTCACCATGTCCTTGCGGCGC